>DAOUMV010000014.1:0-162063 GCA_034408935.1 Dehalococcoidia bacterium | reverse complement strand
GATCTCCTCGGCCCGCTCGGCAGCGTCAGCCAGGATGGTCACTCGGTTATCGCGCACCTCAATGAAGCCGCCGGTAATCGCCATCTCCACCTCGTCGCCGCCCTTGACGATCCTCATGACCCCGGGCTGGATCATCGTCAGCAGCGGCGCGTGCAGAGTGAGCACGCCCAGTTCGCCCTCCACGCCGGGCACGATCAGCCGGTCCACTCCCTCCTCGGAGTAGACCAACCGCTCCGCCGTGACGATATCGACCGTTAGGGCCACGAGCCACACCCTTCCCCGTGCCAGAACCTGGGGTCCAGAACCAAGGACCGCACATCTGTCATTCTGAGCGACCGCAGGGAGCGAAGCCTGTCCTGAGCGGAGTCGAAGGGAATCTGAGTCCTGTAATCGCCAAACGTCAGATTCTTCGTCGCTTCGCTCCTCAGAATGACAGGCTGTGGTTCCCTCATCTCAGTTCCAGCGAAGCTCATCTGCCCAGCGTGATCATGATAGCATCATCTGCCTTCGTCCGTGGCTGATCTCAGGTCAGGCTGCCGCCGCTTCCTTCTCCATGCGCTCCGCCTGCTCCGCCGCCTCCTCGATGCCGCCCACCATGTAGAACGCCTGCTCCGGAAGGTGGTCCCACTTCCCCTCCATGATCTCGCGGAAGCCCCGCACCGTCTCCTTGACCGGCACGTAGCGGCCCGAGCGTCCGGTGAACGCCTCCGCCACGAACATCGGCTGGGAGAGGAAGCGCTGGATGCGCCGCGCCCGCCCCACCGCCTGCTTGTCCTCCTCGGATAGCTCCTCCACGCCCAGGATGGCGATGATGTCCTGGAGGTCCTTATAGCGCTGCAGCACCGCCTGCACGCCGCGCGCCGTCTGATAGTGCTCCTCCCCTATGATGCGCGGGTCCAGGATGCGGGAGAAGGACGTCAGAGGGTCCACCGCCGGATATATCCCCATCTCCACGATGGACCGCTCCAAGGCGATCACCGCGTCCAAGTGTCCGAAGGTAGTGACGATACCCGGGTCCGTGTAGTCATCGGCGGGGACGTAGATCGCCTGGAAGGAGGTGATGGAGCCGCGCTTGGTGGTAGTGATTCGCTCCTCCAGGGCGCCCATGTCGGTGGCCAGGGTGGGCTGATAGCCGACCGCCGAAGGCATGCGGCCGAGCAGCGCCGAGACCTCCATGTTGGCCAGGATGTAACGATAGACGTTATCGATGAACAGAAGGACGTCCTGGCCCTCCTGGTCGCGGAAGTACTCCGCCATGGTGACGCCGGTGAGGCCCACGCGGGCGCGCACGCCCGGCGGCTCGTTCATCTGGCCGAACACCAGCACCGTCTTGTCGATGACGCCGGAACCGCGCATCTCGTGCCAGAGGTCGTTCCCCTCGCGAGAGCGCTCGCCCACGCCGGCGAAAACGGAGAAGCCGCCGTGCTCGGTGGCGATGTTGCGGATGAGCTCCATGATTATCACTGTCTTGCCCACGCCAGCGCCGCCGTAGGCGCCGACCTTGCCGCCCTTCGTGAACGGCGAAACCAGGTCCAGCACCTTGAGTCCGGTCTCCAGCACCTGCGGCACCGTCTCCCTCTCCTCGAACGTCGGGTCGGGGCGGTGGATGGGCCAGTGCTCGTCCGCCTTGACCTCACCCAGGCCGTCCAGGGGCTGGCCCAGGACGTTGAACAGCCGTCCCAGACAGGCCCGGCCCACCGGCACGGCCAGGGGAGCGCCGGTTTGGATGCATTCGGCACCTCGGCGCAGGCCGTCGGTGGTGTCCATGGCCAGGCAACGCACCCAGTTGTTGCCCAGGTGCTGCTGCACCTCAGCCACAAGCTTCTTGCCGTCACCGGCCTCGATCTCAACGGCGTCATAGACCTCAGGCAGCTCCTCCGCCGGGAACTCCACGTCCACCACCGTGCCGATGACCTGGACCAGCTTTCCCTTAGTACCCTTCCCCATTAGCGCACCTCGCGATTCATTGACTAGATTCCCTTGAGTGCCTCTACACCGCCGGTGATGTCCAGCAGCTCGCTGGTGATGGACTCCTGGCGGGCCTTGTTATACACCAGCGTGAGGTCGCGCATCATCTCGTTGGCGTTGTCAGTGGCGCTTCGCATCGCCACCATGCGCGCCGACTGCTCACTGGCTATCGCCTCCAGCGTCGCCTCGTATATCTGCCGCTCTACATGCCGCGGCAGCAGTTGGGCTAGCACCTCCCCGCGGTTCGGCTCGTAGATGTAGTCGACTCCCCGGGCGGCCTCTTTCGGCGGCTCCACCGGCAGCAGCTTGTATACCTCCGGCCGCTGCACGACAGTGCTAACGAAGTAGCCGTAGACGATGTACACCTCGTCCGCGCGCCCTTCGATGAAGTCCCCCATCACCACCTGGGCGATGGGCCGCAGATCCTCGTAGCCGGGGTTATCGCCTATGTTGATGAACTCAGCGACCACGTTCTGGCCCGTGCGGCGCAGGAAGTCACGCCCCTTGCGCCCCACGGCGACCACGCGCACCGGCTTCCCCAGCTCCAGAATGAACGATGCGATACGGCGGTTGAGGATGGCGGGCAGGCCGCCGCAGAGCCCGCGGTCCGGCGTGATCAATACCACCTCCACAGTGTCGATCGCCTCGTGACGGCGCAAGAGGGGATGCACGGTCTCCACATCCAAGAAGGGGAGCGTCTCCGCCAGGTCTGCCAGCACCCATCGCAGCTTCTCAGCGTAGGGCCGGGCAGCCAGCGCTCGCATCTGGGTGCGGCGCATCTTGGAGGCCGCCACCAGCTCCATCGCACGGGTGATCTTGGCCGTGCTCTGGATGCTGCGGATGCGGCGCTTTATCTGACGGAGGGTAGCCATCTAGGAGCACCTCCAGACTCCGATCTGAGTGCGGGCATCAATAGGGTGCGGTCTCCTTGAACTGCTGGATCGCCGCCTTCAGCTTCTCCTCAATCTCCGGCGTCAGCTCTTTCTTCTCGTCGATCTCTTTCAGGAGGTCGGGGTGGTTGGCCTGCATGGAGTTGTGGAACGCCTCCTCAAAGGCGGCCATCCTGCCAAGCTCAAGATCATCCAGCAAGCCGTTCACACCTGCGTAGATGATGCTTACCTCCTGGCCAAGGGTGAGCGGTCGGAACTGAAGCTGCTTCAGCACCTCCACCAAGTGCTGGCCGCGCTCCAGTTGGCGGCGGGTGGCCACGTCCAACTCTGACGTGCCGAACTGGGCGAAGGCGGCCAGTTCACGGTACTGGGCCAGGCTCATGCGCAGGCCGCCCGCCACCCTGCGCATCGCTCGTGCCTGGGCGTTGCCGCCCACGCGGGACACGGAGAGGCCCGCATTGATGGCTGGACGGATGCCCGCATTGAACAGGTCCGCCTCCAGGTAGATCTGCCCGTCGGTGATAGAGATGACGTTGGTGGGGATGTAGGCGGAGACATCGCCCGCCTGGGTTTCGATAATGGGCAGCGCCGTGAGGGAGCCGCCGCCGTGCTCCGGCGACAGCTTGACGGCCCGCTCCAGCAGGCGGCTGTGCAGGTAGAAGACGTCGCCGGGGTAAGCCTCGCGGCCGGGGGGACGCCGCAGCAGCAGCGACATCTGCCGGTAGGCCCAGGCGTGCTTGGACAGATCGTCGTAGATCATCAGCGCGTCGCGTCCCTGCTCCATGAACTCCTCGCCCATAGCGCAGCCGGCGTAGGGAGCCAAGTACTGGAGGGCGGCCGGGTCGGCGGCGTTGGCCGCCACCACTACCGAGTGCTCCATAGCGCCGTGCTCGTCCAGGGTGGCCACCACCTGGGCCACCTTGGACGCCTGCTGGCCGATCGCCACGTAGACGCAGATCAGGTCGCCGCCCTTCTGGGCTATCATCGTGTCCAGGCAGATGGCTGTCTTGCCCGTGAACCGGTCGCCGATGATCAGCTCTCGCTGGCCGCGGCCGATGGGGATCATAGAGTCGACAGCCTTGATGCCGGTGTGCACCGGCGTATTCACGCCCTCCCTCATCACCACGTTGGGGGCGATGCGCTCCACAGGTCGCGTCCTGTCGGCCTTCAGCGGGCCCTTGCCGTCCAATGGCTGGCCCAGGGGATCGATCACCCGGCCGATAAGACCATCGCCCACCGGCACCTCCGCGATACGACCGGTGGAGTGTACCTCGTCGCCCTCCTTGATCCCCTCATAATCGCCCAGGATGATGGCGCCCACCGTCTCCTCTTCCAGGTTCAGGGCCATCCCCATGACGTTGCCCGGGAACTCCAGCAGCTCGTTGTACATGGCGCCGCGCAGACCGTGCACACGGGCGATTCCGTCGCCGGCCTCCACCACCGTTCCCACGTCCACCGCCGTGATGGCGCCACCGAACTGCTCGATCTGCTGCCGGATTATCGACGCTATCTCTTCAGGTCGTACCGCCATGTTGTCCTCTCGCTTCCCGCCGAAGGCCGGACTTCAGTCCGGCTCGACAGGCTGAAGCCTGTCCTTCGGATAGTGCGTTACGCCTCCGCAGTCTCCACTTCCCGCCGCCACGCGGCCAAGTGCGCCGAGTGCTCCCGATAGTGATCGTAGGTGTCCTCAGCGAACACTTCCAGCACAGTGCGGCCCTCGAACTTCTCCCGCAGCTTCTCGGACGGGAAGGCCGCCAGGGCCTGCATGGCCTCCTGGAAGCTCTCCAGCCACTCCTCTCTCAGATCGTGTACGGGTCGCTCTTGGCGAAGGCGCCGTTCTCGCTCGTTCCATTCGTCCACGGCCTTATCACCTTCCGGACGGTGAACCTCATCGGCCTTGCCGGCGGCGACGAGACCGAGGTTCCGCGCCGCCTCCTGAGACCAGAAAGCGATGTGCCCCAGTAGGTCTTTCACCGACCAGCCTTCCACTACACCGGCCTGCTCCACCTCCAGATCGGAGAAGGAGTCCACGGCGGAGGCCAGCGCCTGCCAGGCCTCGACCAGCTCTCGCTCAGCATCAGCCTTGGTGGCAGTGCCGCTCATGCTCTCGCCTCCTGGAGCCGGCGCTTCAGGGCCGCGAGCTGGCTGCGGGTGGAGCCGTCGATGAGCTTGTCGCCGATGCGAGCGATGAGCCCGCCGATGATCCCCTCATCCACCAGCGTCTCCACTATCACCTGCCTGCCGCTGATCTCGCTCAGCTTCTCCGAGACCGTCCTGGCCTCTGCTTCGGACATGTCAACGGCGGTGGTCACCACGGCGTGGGCGATGCCCCGCTCAGCGTCCACCCGTTCCCGGAACGCCTCGGCGATCTGGAGCGCCAGCGCCGTGCGGCCGCGGTGCACCAGCAGCCGAGCCAGGTTCAGAACCAGCGGGTCCGCCCCCTCCAGTGTCTTCTCTGCCAGGCTCATCTTGTCCGCAGTGGAGACACGCGCCTCCTGCATGACCGCCTCGACGTCGGGATCAGAGAATACGGCCGCCATCAGGGACAGCTCATCCGACCAGCGCACCTCTGCGCCCTGGTCTCGGGCGATCTGGAAAGCCGCCTCAGCGTAGCGGCGGGCCGCGATCTCCCGGATCACGTCTGACCGTCTCCTCCTTCGCCGCCCTGGGGTGCCTCTGCCAGCACCTCCTCGATGAGCTCCCGGTGCGCCTGTCGGTCCAGGCTGCGACGGATCACTCGCTCGGCGGCGGTGATCGTGAGATCGGCGAACTCCCGCCGCAGGTCGGCGATGGCGGCGTCTCGCTCCAGTTGTATCTCGCTGCGGGCCCGCTCCAGCAGGGCTTCGGCGTCCGTCCGGGCCGCCTGGCGGCCCTCCTCTTGGATGCGGGCGGACATCTGCTGGGCCTGCCCAATGAGAGCCTGCCCCTCCTGTCGCGCCTTCTCCATCTCCCTCCCCGCCTCCGTCTCCGCCTGGGCCAGTCGCTCCTTCGCCTCCTCGGAGGCGTCAAGGCCTTCCTGGATGCGCTTTCGGCGCTCGTCCAGCAGTGGAAAGAGGAAGCGTTTAGACGCCCACCCTATCAATATGAGGAGGATGGTGAAGTTGATGAGCTGCGCGATGAGGCTGGGCAGGTTGATGCCCAGCGCCCCGATGCCACCGTCCTCTGCAAGAAACACCATACCTGTAGCCCCCGTCTAAGAGCTCCCCCGGTTCGGCACCCTAGAAGACGAACCCGATCATCACCGCCGTGACGAGGGCGTAGATGCCGATGGCCTCCGCGAACGCCAGGCCCAGGATCATGTTCGTCTGGATCACCGGCTGCGCCTCCGGGTTGCGTCCCAGCGCCTCCATGGCGCCACGCACCAGGTTACCAATGGCAATGGCGGGGCCGAACGCCCCCAAACCCATCGCGATGCCGGCGCCGATGTACTTGATCCCATCGTCGCTGATCGCGATCTGCGTCTCCTGGGCCACCACCCGCGCCCCTTCAATCGCTGGCGGGATCAGGGCGAGAAGCGTCTCCATTCACTACCTCCTTGCGTTTGGTCTGCTCTTGCTCTAGCTCTGGGCCTCCGAGGCCAACTCCCCGGCCTCCTCGGCGGCGTGCGCCTCCCCATGGGTAACGGCCATGATGCCGAACACCAGGGTGAGCATGGCGAAGATGAACGCCTGAATGATCCCTACGAACAGCTCCAGGCCATAGAAGGCGATCGTTAGGACCAGCGGCGTCAGGAAAGTGAACATCAGGATCACGACCTCGCCGGCGAACATGTTGCCGAAAAGACGGAAGGTGAAGCTGACCAGTCGCACCAGCTCCGATATGAACTCCAGCACGCCGACGAAGGCATCGATCGCTCCCTGGAAGAACCGCCCGAAGTTGAGACGGAAGAGCCCCCGGAACATGCCGCCGAAGTTGAAGAACTTGCGCCCGTAGCCGAGCCCCAGGGAGGCGATCCCCCAGCTCTCCACCGCTATGGCTGAGGCGATGGCCAGAGCCAGAGGGGTGTTGAGGTCGGTATTGGGGCCGCGGAATAGGGGCAACAGCTCGCCCACGGCTTTGCCGTCCTCCTTCGCCTTCGCGAGCTGCTCCTCAGCGTCCGGGTCGTCGTCGTCGATGCTCGTATTATGAGAAAGACTAAGATCAAATGGCAGGGAGTACGACACCCGCGAAAACTCTGTAAACGCTATGGGCAGGGGACCGGCATCCGTCTGCTCCATGACGAACCCGTGCTCCTTCTCCTCAACGATGCCGATGGCGTTGAACACGGGGAACAGCGACAGCCAGTTGGATACCAGCACGAAGAAGAAGATCGTAGCCACTACGACGAAGAACCGCCGCCCGTGCTTCTCGCCCGCCACGCTCACCACTAGGCTGTAGAACGCCTCCAGCACGGCCTCAAACAGGTTCTGCACGCCCCGGGGCACAAGGTCCCGGCGGCGCGTTCCCACGTAGACCATCAGCGCCATGATGATGACGACGATCCACGACGTCATGACGGTGTTGGTGAGGTCGAACGGGCCAAGGGAGGTGAGCGTCTCCGGCTTGATCGCGATGTGGGGAGTGGGACCGCGGAGGAAGCCGAAGCCGAGCAGGAAGAATATGACAAGACCGATGGTGATGAGACGGCCCCGGCTAAGCCTCACCTACTGTCCTTCCTTCTTACCCTCGCTTGTTCAGCACTTCCATCAGGAGCAGGTACCCGCCTGCGAAGGCCACCGCCAACCCTACCAGCAGGCCCAGGACGGCAAACAGGCGACCCGTGTCCAGCAGCCGATCTAGCTGCAGCCCGCCGACGACGCCGCCGACGATGCATGCCGCGATGTAGAAGCCGAGGCCCATCAGCCTTATCGTCGGCTCCAGGCGGGTCATCATGACAGCCCACCTCGCCTTCGCTGGCTTCTCCGTTTGCGCACTTTATCACAACCAACCGCTACAATCCACCACCACTCCCATTAACACAAAAGCCCCAGGCCGTAAAGCCTGAGGCGTCGACCCGAAGAGCCCCCTCCCTATTTCTTCTCGAAGTCCTCCAGATCCAGCCCTTCGATGACGTCACGGAAGGGCGAGAGCTTCTCAAGCTCCTCCGCCTTCACCTCGCTCGTTGGCTCGATCTCGGGCGCCTCGCCTTTCTCCAGCGGCTGGCCCTCCTGATCCAGGCGAACGCCAGCCTTCTCCAGCACGGACTCATCGGCGAAGATCGGAACCTGGGCGCGCACCGCCAGGGCGATGGCATCGCTGGGACGGGAGTCTATCTCCAGGCTCCTGCCGTCCACCTCCATGGCGATGCGGGCGAAGAAGGTATCGTTGGCCAGATCGCTGACCAGGATGTAGTTCACCGTCGCCCCCAAAGCATCGATGATCGCTCGCAGCAGGTCGTGGGTAAGGGGCCGGGCCACCGACACTTCCTGGAGCCGAACAGCGATGGCGTCCGCCTCGGCCGGCCCGATCCAGATGGGGAGGTAGCGGTCGGAATCCTTCTCCTTGAGAATGACCACCCGCTGGTAGTTCATCAGGCTGACGCGGATGCTCTCTATGGTGAGCTCGACCACACTCCCACCTCCAAGTTACGATGCATGGCAATTCTAGCCTAGCCTGGTAGGGGTGTCAACCGAACTGGATACGCCCTCCGGCGTCCGCTGCGACACGTCCGCCCCGTCCCGCAGGCCACCCACGCGCCCGCTCACCGCTGCAAACAGCAGCAGGAAGACCGCTATCCCCAGCAGCACCGCAGTGATACCGGCGAAGTCGGTGATGGCACCCACCACCAGCAGCGGCAGCAGCGAGACGAAGTTAGCGGACACCACCTGGGTGGCGAAGATGCGTCCCCTCATCTCCGGCGGCGCCCGCTCGTGGAGGACGGTCTGGGCCGGCGCATTCAGCAGGGCGTAGGAGAAGCCCATCGGGGCGGCGAACAGCATCGTCAGCGATTGCAGGAGGGAGAGGCCCAGGAAGCGGCCGGGGTTCAGTGGCCCCGGGGTCGTTTCCATGATCTCCGCCAGGCCCCGCACCGTCGCCAGGAGCACCAGCGAGATAGCGACCCCCACCAGACCCATGATGACGACGCGGTTCTTGCCCCAGCGGCTGAACCACGGGATGAAGCGCAGGCCGACCAGTGCTCCCACCCCGGTCGGCGCGAAGATGAAGGCGGCGTTGTCCGGGGAGATGTTCAGGATGTCCTCCATGTAGCGGGGGATAATGATGGCGAACAGAAGAACCAGGGTGCTGCTCATAGTGAGCTGGCTCATCGCCAGGGCGGAGGCCGGATCGGAGACGAGGGCCCGCCAGCCCTTGCGAAACTCCTCCGGTATGCCGCCGAACAGGGGTCCCTGCGGCAACTCCACTTCCTGCCCCTTGCGCAGTGTGTCCAGCCACGCGGCCAGCCCAGCGGCCACGGTGAACAGGCCGCCCGCCGCCAAGAACATTGCCCGCTCGTCGCCTAGCTTGAGGATCGTCGGCGCCAGAAACACCATCCCCGCCAACTGAGAGCCCGTGAGGGTGAAGTTGTACAGGCTGTTGGCGCTGACCAGCCGCTCTCGGGAGACGAAGGAGGGGATGAGGGACACTATCGCCGGGTTGAAGAAGAGGCCGCTGGTGCTGAGCACCAGGCTGATAGCGTAGATGGCCAGTACGTCATCGCTGAAGAAGAAGTATAGAATGCAGGCGCCTGCTCGGATGAGGTTGGTGATGACCAGGACCGTCCCCTTTCGCCAGCGGTCCAGCAGCACCGCCACGAACACACCCAGGAAGATGGAGGGCAGAATAAAAGCAAGGACCAGCACGCTGCTGGCGGCGCTGGAGCCGGTTAGCTGGAGCACCAGGATCAGTAGGGTGAACAGGATGGCGTTCTGGGCCGTTTGCGCCAGGCCCTGAGTCAGCCACAGGGTGGCGAACCGGGGCTGCAGGAGGAGAGCGCGGGAGTCGACGATCTCCTCGATGAGAGGAGGCTGATAGCGCATCTCAGGTCGGCAGCTCGGAGCCTTCCGCCTCGCCCCTGGCGACGAACTGCTTTACCCGCTTCTCGAACATCCGACGCTCCAGGAGTACGCGACGGCCGCACGTCCGGCAGCGGATGCCGATGTCCGCCCCCAGGCGAACCACTTCCCACTCGTAGCCGCCGCAGGGGTGCACCTTACGCAGGCGCACCACGTCCCCCAGACGCACCTCCATCACCATGGCTAGCGCGCGGCCAGCACTACGTCCCGCTGCCGGTTGATCTCGTCCCGCAGGCTCAGGGCCGCCCGCCGCGCCGCTTGGGCGAAGTCATCGCCGGAGGACGCGTACAGCACTTGGCGCGACGAGCTCACAATGACGCCCTCGCCCTGGGCGTCCAGGCCGGCTCGCAGCGCCTCGGCCAGGTCGCCGCCCTGCGCCCCCACCCCCGGCAGTAGTATGGGCATGTCCGGACAGATGGCCCGAATCCGCTCCAACTCCTCGGGCCAAGTGGCGCCCACCACAAGCCCCAGGTTGCCCTTCGTGTTCCATCGGTTGGCCAGCTCCGCCACAACCTCGTACAGGGGCCGACCATCCGTGAGGCGGAGGCTCTGGATGTCCTCGGCGCCGGGGTTGGAGGTGCGGCACAGAAGGAACAAGCCGCGGTCCTCGTACTCCAGGAACGGTTCCAGGGAGTCGTGGCCGAGGTAGGGGTTCACGGTGGCCGCGTCGAAGTCATACACATCGAACAGGGCATGGGCGTAGAAGCGGCTGGTGGAGCCGATATCGGCCCTCTTGGCATCGGCGATGACGGGAACGTGCGCGGGGACACCCCGCAGCGCCTCCAGCAGCGTCTGCATCCCGCCCGTCCCCAACGCCTCGAAGAACGCCAGGTTCGGCTTGTACGCGCAGCCCAGATCCTGTGTGGCCTCGATTATCGCTTGGAGGAAGGTGACGACGGGCTTGCCCTTAAGTAGAGACGGGTCGGGGTCAAGGCCGACGCAGAGGAGGCTGTTGTTGCGCCGACTGGCCTCGATGAGCTTGTCCCGGAAGGTCATACCCGTACTAGCCCACCTCCTTTGCCTGCGCATAATATAGGCGTCAAGGTTGACGGTCAAGGAAAACCCGATTGCGTATCGATGTCGCCCTCCAGCCCGGACTTGTAGCCGACACGGACGCCGTCATTGCCGTCGTCGACGTCCTGCGGGCCTCCTCCGCCATCGTTACCCTGCTGGAGCGCGGCGTCCCCGCGGTCATCCCCGCCGCCAGCATCGAGGAGGCGCGCGAGCTACGAGAGCACCTGCCAGACCACCTGCTGTGCGGCGAACGCGACAGCCTGCCGCCGCCCGGATTCGATTACGGGAACTCCCCGACGGAGTTCGGCGCCCTGCAGCCCAAAGGGCGGCCGGCTATCCTGGCCACCTCCAACGGCACCCAAGCCCTCGCCCGGCTGGCGGCGGCGCCGGCGGTAGTGGTCGGTGCGTTGCTGAACCGTGAGGCAGTCGCGGAGGCGATGCTGGCCCTGGCGGCGGAGCGAGGCTTCGACGCCACCGTGGTCTGCGCCGGCACCGGCGATGCCACATCGATAGCCCTGGAGGACGCCCTAGGCGCCGGGGCCATCGTCGAGGCCGCCCTGCGCCTGGAGGGGTCGCTGCAGCCGACCGACGCCGCCCTCCTCGCCCGCGACGCGTTCCTGGCCCGCCGCGGCGACCTGCACGACGCCCTGGCCTCCGCTCACCACGGGGCGGAGCTCATCGCGGCCGACTTCTCAGCGGACATCGAATTCTGCGCCCGCCTGGACGTCTCCACCGTCGTGCCCCTGCTCCAGCGGGACGCCGGCGGCCTGCTGAAGCTCGCGCCCCACCGTCGCTGAAGCCTGTGCGATGGCGAGGCGTTTCCGCTATTCGTTGGGCTCCCTGCCGACGCCCTCTTCGCCCGGCGGCTTCGGATAGCAGGCCACTGCTCCCACCGTCATCGCTCCCCAGAAGAGTATCTCCGCCGTCTCCGTCCAGGGTTGCCGTCGCTGCACGGCCCCCACGATGTGAACCAGGGTCAGCAGGCCCGCGGCGACGGCGGCCATGGGGAAAAGGATGCGGTTGCGCCAGGGGTCGAAGGCCGCTCGAATACCGCCCAGGGTGAAGGTCACCGCCAGCGCTCCCAGCGAGCGACCTAGGTACAGGGCCAAGTCGCTATCGGCCGGCACCCGCCAGCGCAGGGCCTTCGCCCAGCGCAGGGGCGACAGCAGAAGCGGCAGGGCGAAGACGACGAGGCCGACGCCGCTGGCCGCAAGGAGGAAGATGCTGGATCGAACGTTGGCTCTCCGCTTCATGGTGTTGGGTCCTTCCGCACTGTCAATCTGCGTCGCCCCATCCTAGCACGCGCCCCGCGCGTTGACGAGGGAGCCACCGCGCGCCTATCCTCGTGCCATGAAGGCGGAGATCATCTGCGTAGGCACCGAGATCCTGCTGGGCGAGATCCTGGACACCAACTCCCAGTACCTGGCCGCCCGCCTGCCCCCGCTGGGCATCGACGTCCACTACATCTGCAAGGTGGGCGACAACCTGAGCCGCCTGGCCGAGGCTATCGGCCGCGCCCGGGAGCGCTCCGACCTCGTCCTCATCACCGGCGGCCTCGGCCCCACCGAGGACGACTTGACGCGTCAAGCGATCGCCCTCACCCTCGGCGAGGAGATGTACGTGGATACGGACACGGAGCAGCGACTGCGCGCCTTCTTCGCCAGCCGCGGCTTCAGCTTCCCCGAGCGCAACATCAAGCAGGCGATGCTCATCCCCTCCGCTCAGGCCATCCCCAACCCCCGCGGCACCGCCCCCGGCTGGTGGGTGGAGAAGGACGGCCGCACCATCGTGGCAATGCCCGGCCCCCCCACCGAGCTGCAACGGATGTGGGAGGCGGAGGTGGCCCCCCGCCTGGCCCGACTGACCAGCGGCGAAGTCATCATCTCCCGCACCCTGAAGACGATAGGCATCGGCGAGGGCCACCTGGACGAGATGGTCAGCCCCTTCCTGAAGTCGGAGAACCCCACCCTCGGCGTGTACGCCAAGGCGGACGGGGTGCACCTGCGCCTCACCGCCAAGGCGCCCACCCAGGACGCGGCCCGGGCCCTCATCGAGCCCGTGGAGGAGGAACTGCGTCGTCTCCTGGGCGACGCCATCTGGGGCGCGGACGACGACAGCCTGGAGGCCGTCATCGGCGCCATCCTGAAACAGGGCGGCCTCACCCTGGCCACCATGGAGTCCTGCACCGGCGGCCTGCTCGCCTCTACGATCACCGACGTCCCCGGCAGTTCCGACTACTTCAAGGGGGGATACGTGGCCTACAGCGCCGAGATGAAGATGAGCCTGGGCGTCAGCGCCGAGCTCATCGAGCGGCACGGCACGGTGAGCGACGAGGTGGCGGCGGACATGGCCCGCGCCGCCCGCACGAGGGCAGGCGCCGACATCGGCGTGGCGGTGACCGGCGTCGCCGGGCCCGACGAACTGGAAGGGAAACCGCCCGGCAGGATGCACATCGCTGTGGACGACGGGGGCCCCGGCCAGTCCGTCAGCTACACGTACTACCAGGGGCGCGCCGCCACCAAGCGCCGCGCCGCCACCACCGCGCTAGCCCTGTTGCGAAGGGCACTGCTGGCACAGAACGCATGAGACCTCGGATGGGTAAGGAGGGAGCGATGCTTAGAGCCCTGTTCCTGATACCTTTGCTGGGCCTCGCGGCCCTGGCGGCCGCCTGCGACGACGACTCTGCCCAGCAGCCCAGCCCCACGCCGTCGCCCGCCAGCCCGGAAGCCACCGCGCCCGCTGTGGAGACCCCCAGCCCAGCCGCGGCCGAGACCCCGACGGTCGAGGCTGAGACCCCGCCACCCGCTGCCAGCCCCTCACCGGCAGCGGCGGCCTGCGCCGCCGGCTCCACCGATGAGTTTCAGGGCGCGCAGGCCACGGCCGACTTCGAGATGTACTGCCCCACGTTCCTACCAGAGGGCCTCTCGCTGGCCGAGCTGCGCTTCACCGCGCTCGACGCGACGCCGGCCATGGACGCGCCGTCCCCCGGCGAGTTGAACGTCGCCTTCGTGAGCGCTGACCATGAGACGCAGGTCGTCCTGTACCAGGGGCACCTGGGGGCATCCTTCGTCTCCTCCCTTGTCCACCTCGCCGAGGACGAGGGCGTCTCGCCGGAAACGGTGGCCTACGGCGACCTCGAAGGGACGCTCTACGCGCCCTTGACCACGATCACCGACGTGACGCTGGGGGCGTTCGTGATCGTCGACCTTCCCGGCGGCATCAGGCACGTCTTCCACACCGCAGAGGTGGACATAGCGACAGTGCGAGAGATAGCCGCGGCTATGCAGCCGGTGTCCCCCTAGCGCGGGCCGTATCCTCCAGCGGCCCCGCTACTCCGTGAGCCGGCGGTACAGCGTCGTGATGCGGGAGGGGAGGGACTCGATGTCCGGCACCACGGCGTAGGCCATGTCCTGGCACATCTGCTTCAGGTAATCGTGCCCGTAGCGGTCCACGGTCAGGCAGAACGGCACGATCCCCTGTCGCTTGGCCTCCAGCAGCGCCGTGTGCGTGTCGTGAATGGCGTACTCCTTCTCCGTGCGGTCGCGCCCGTAGCCATGGTCCTGGGGCCGGCCGTCGGAGACGAGGAATAGGATGCGCACCTTGGAATCCTGCACCTCCAGCTTGGAGGTGGCGTGGCGGATGGCCGGGCCCATGCGAGTCGAGCGCACCGGCGCTATCTTGTCGATGCGCTTCTTCACGTGCTCGGACAGCGTCTCGTCCATGTCCTTGACCACGTAGAACTCCACGTTGTCCCGCCCGTAGCCGGAGAAGCCGTATATCCCGTAGGTGTCGCCGATGGTCTCCAGCGCCTTGATGAGGAGGACGATGCTCTCTTTCTCCAGGTCGATGATGCGCTTGGGCGGCGTCAGCAGTTCCTGGGCACGCCGGGCCATCCACCAGGAGAAGTAGCGCCGGGGGTCGTCGTCGAACTCGTCCTGGGCGTAGCGCCGTTCGTGCTTGGCGATCTCCTCATCGGTGGAGGCGCTCATGTCCAGGAGGAACGCCACGGAGACGTCCCGCTGGACCTTGTTGCGGCGCCAGTAGACCTTTCCGCTGGGGGTGTGGCCGGCGCGGCGCTCGATGACGTACTCGGTGGCGGCGTCTAGGTCGAAGTCTTCGCCGTCCAGCAGCCGCTTCACCTTGCGGAACATCTCCGGCCGCAGGAGCTCGAACTGGCGACGGGTCTGGGCGGCCAGCGAGGCATACTTGGTCAGCGTCTGCTCGTAATATTGGGGCATGCCCTCGCTCACCGCGTACTCCACCACCCGACACCAACGGGGCTTGTAGTCACCGGCGCGGAAGTCCCACTCGTCGTAGTAGAAGTACTTGGGCTCCACCGGGAGCTCGTGCTCGTCGTCGCCGGTGCTGAAGCCGGTAACCGGCTGGCCGTCCTTCATGGGGATGCGCTGCACCTGCTCGCTTTCCTGCTGCTGGCTGTTCAGCTCCTTGATGAGGTTGGTGAGGAACAGGTCCGACGACTGGGTGAGGTCAGCCTCAGCCATGTCCGTGATGGTGATCTCCACGCTCTTCTCCAGCATGGCCCGCAACTGCTCCGGCGACAGCGGGGAAAGGGGAGTCTGCTCCTGCCCGCTCTCCTGGCGCAGGCGCATCAGCAACTGCACCATCTCCGGCTTGAAGTCGCCGCGGAAGTCCACTGGGTCAGGGCTCTCGTAGGGCATCAGGCTACCTTGGGGGAAGTCGATGTCCATGCTGTCGCCCAGGGAATCGGCGGTCGTGGGCATGAGCTGCATCATATCTTGATCCCCGGCGAAGGGGGACCACTCCTGGTCCATGAGCTCGGAGAGGATGTTGGGAATCTGACGCGCCAGTTGGTACAGGCGGATGGTGGCCTCCGCCGAGTCCTCCACTATCGCCTGGGGCTGTCCCAGCGCGGCCAAGATGCCTATCGCTTGCTCCATGACGGGCGCCAGCGGCTCGGGCCAGCGGACACGGTCGACGCCGCCAAGACTGGCCCGCACCAGGTTCTCCGCGAACGCCTGGAGGAGGGGCAGCTTCTCCACCTCGGGCCGCCGATCCAGTTCCACCCGTTGCCGCTGTCGGTAGGAGCCGCGGATGCCGGCGTACTCGCGCGCCACGAGGGTGTCGATGCGGGCGTCCTCAAGGAGGGCGAAGAGGTCAGACGCCAGACGGCGATTCTCGAACAGGTCGAAGAAGCGCTCCATGTCGGTGAGGGGACCCGCCGGCTCATCGCCGTCGCCGTCAGCGCCCTGCCTGGTGGCAGGAGCGCTCTCTGCGTGGGTCTCTTGACGCTCCTTCTCCAGTTGGCGACGCAGATTGGGGAAGATGCGCCCTTCCCTCTCGAAGGTGAAGCCGAAGGTGCCGAACTCCAGGTGGCCGGCCTGGTGGGTGGAGTACACCTTGTAGACGGAGAAGTTGTCCGGCTTCTGGGGGAACTCCTCCATCCAGGGTGGCAGGAAGATGGCGGACCCCTCGGTGGACGGGGACTCCGACTCCACCCAGCCGATGCCCTTCTCCGTCAGCACCTCCGAGGAGTGGATCGCCACCTCGCTGCCGGTGAGGGCCTTGCAGTACATGCGGAGGATGTCGCTCACCCGGCCAAGGTCCACCCGCGAGGAGAGGGAGTCCAGGACCTCCTCGCCGCGGCTGGACTCCATGCGAAAGTAGGCCTCGCCACCCTCGATGCTGGTGTCCAGCAGGGCGCTCCCCTCGCCGTGCCAGCGGGACATCTCCACGGCGCCGATACGCGCCAGCACCGTCGGGCTGCTCTTGAGGAACTCCATCGCCGCCACCGGCGAGCGGCCCGCGAGGTCTTCCGCCATAGAGAGGAGCGACCCGTGCACCTCCGGCTCAACCTCGTTGAAGGCGCGGGCCGCCTCGGCGAAGAAGGCGAAGGCTTGCCGTCCCTCGTGGCGGGCCAGTTCGCGGGCCAGGGTCAGGAAGGGGAGCCGCTGCGACTGCTGGACGTTGGTCAGCAGGGCCGGTCCTTTTTCTAGGTAAGAGCGGGCATCAGCCCAACCGGTGGCGGCCAGCGCCTCGGCGAAGCGCAGGAAGCCAGCGCGGTCCTCGCCGCCGAGGGGGGCCAGGACGTGGGGGGCGATGCTCAGACAGTGGGCGGCCAGGTCGTAGGAGCGGTCGCAGAGTGAGTCCACGAACCGCACGAGGATGCGCGCCTCCTCCAGCGTGAACTGCTCGAACAGCGCCGGGCTGCCGTCGAAGAACTGCACTGCCATGGAGGCGGAGCGCCAGGTCCCCTTGTAGAGCTGGCGGCCCAGCCCCACCCAGTCGGCCAGCCGCTCCAGGGTCACCTTAGGCAGCGTCGCTGGTGAGGCCCGGAAGTATGATGCGGCCAGCGCCGAGGACACCTCCGTCAGGTCGCGGCCGTACTGTGTCCAGCGGCGGAAATCCTGGAACCCGAGGGCGGCCAGCACGTCCGGCGTGACACGGAAGTACTCCCCTGCCGCCTCCCAGGAGCGCCAGGACTGCTGCGCCAACTCCAGCCCCTCCTCCGCCCACTGACTGACCTCATCGGCCGTAAGGAGATGTTCCACCGCCTCCGCCGAGCGGCGGAAATCGCTCGCCAGGGTGGTGGAGAAGGGGGCTAGCTGCTTCTCGTAGGCGCCGTAGATGCGGCGGTACGCTGGCTTACTCAAAGATCGACGACACCACCTCTTCGATGCTGCGCTGCACGTCGCGTTCATCGGTCAGCGCCCAGACGACGGCTACCTGGCAGGCACGACGGGCCGGTATCCCTTCGGCGATGAGCCGTCCGGCGTAGATGAGCAGGCGGGTGCTCACCCCTTCGGCGAGGCCGTGCTCCTTCAAATGCCGTACCTTCTCGCCCAGCTTGGCCAGCTCCATCGCGACGGCCGGCGTCACGCCCGCCTCGCGCTCGATGATTCGCGCTTCCAGCTCCCGCGGCGGGTAGCCGAACTCGATGGCCAGGAACCGCTGGCGGGTGCTGTGCTTCAGGTCCTTGAGGGCGCTCTGGTAGCCGGGGTTGTAGGAGATGACCAGGATGAAGCCGCCCGTGGCCTCCACTATCTGGCCGCGCTTCTCGATGGGCAGCACGCGGCGGTGGTCCGTCAGCGGGTGGATGAGGACGGTGGTGTCCTTGCGCGCCTCCACCACCTCGTCCAGATAGCAGATGCCGCCGGCCTTGACGGCCCGGGTCAGCGGCCCATCGATCCAGCGGGTGGACTCGCCTTCCAGCAGGTAGCGTCCGACCAGGTCGGAGGCCGTCAGGTCCTCATGGCAGGCCACTGTCACCAGGGGCAGCCCGCTGGCTGAGGAGTCTTCGTCCGTCTCCGTCACGTCACGGACGATGGTGAGGGGCCGGTGCAGCTTGTACGCCATGTACTCGATGAAGCGCGTCTTGCCGCAGCCGGTGGGGCCCTTGAGAAGCACCGGGATCTTCTGGGCGTAGGCTGCCTCAAACAGCTCCACCTCATCGCTCACGGGGAGGTAGAACGGCTCCTCCGTCAGCACATACTCCTCGATGGCGTATTGTCTGTAGGTCGTCTCCTCCTGAGTCATCCCTGAACCACGCTTCCTCTTGTATACCTAACGGTTAAACGCCGCTCCTGGCCGGGGGTGTCTCCCCCGGACGGGCAGGCAGCCGCTCCATCAGTCGCTCCCACTCCTCGTCCACCTGCTTCCTGGTCCGCTCCAGCGGGCAGTCCGTATCGATGGCCACCTGGGAGCGGGCGATGCGCTCCTCGTTGCTCATCTGGGCGCGGACGCGGGACAGCGCCTCCTCCACGCTGAGGCCGCTGCGATCCGCCGTGCGCCCCGCCGCCACCGCCGGCGGCGCGACCGTAACCCAAACCTCGTCCGTGAGATCGTCCCAACCGGCGTCGAACAGCAACGCCGCCTCCAGGACGGCGACCTGCGTGCCGCGGGCCCGCTCAGCGCTCAGTTGCTGTCGCATCATCTCCTTCATACGCGGATGAGTGATGGCGTTCAGGCGCTGGAGCTGCCGGGGATCGCTGAAGGCGATGGCGCCCAGCCTCTTCCTATCGATGGTGCCGTCCTTCGCCACAACCTGTCGGCCGAAGGCGTCCACGATCTCCTGCCAGGCGGGCCGGCCGGGCGCGTAGACCTCGTGTCCGAAGGCGTCGGCGTTGAGGAGGACGGCACCCTTCTGCTCTAGCATTTGAATCACCGTCGTCTTGCCGCTGGCGATGCCTCCCGTGAGGCCGATTACGTACATACTGCCCGCCACGGACGGCTTCCCATCCTCCTGACAAAAATGGCCGGAATTGCCCGACCGTACGGTAATTGTAGGGGTGCCCTTCCGTGCGCGTCAAGGTTGAGGTTGCGGCTGCCGATAGCCTCAGTCTACTGTGGCACGAAAATAGCCAGGACGGCCTTCCGCCTCTGACGGGAGGCCGTCCGAACCTTGAGACTGGGTGCTTTCGACCCCTCAGGCGGGGGATACCGCTAGCTTGCCTTCAGCTCCTTCGTCTTCGCGGTGAAGGCCGGGATCACTTCCTTCCAGTCGCCGACGACGCCGTAGCGCGCCGACCTGAAGATGTTCGCCTCCGGGTCCTTGTTGACCGCGACTATGTTCTTGACCCCGGAGATGCCAGCCATGTGCTGGCTGGCGCCGGAGAGGGCAACCGCGATGTACACGTCGGGCGTGACCACCTTGCCGGTGAGACCTATCTGGGCCCCCACCGGGTACCAGCCCATGTCGCAGACGGCGCGGGTGGCTCCCACGGCGCCGCCCAGGAGCCCTGCCAGATCCTCCAGCGACTTGAGCCCTTCCGGGCCGCCCACGCCGCGTCCGGCGCCCACAACCACCGCCGCGTCCTCCAGGCGCACTCCCTCTACCTCTTCCTTCGTGCGTCCGGTCACGCGGGCCCGAATGGCGTCCGCGCTCACGTCGGCGGACTGCTTCACTACCTCCGCTTGGCGGGACTCATCCCGCTCGGGCGGATCGTACGCCTTGGCCCGTAGGCTGGCGATCTGGGGCATCCCATTGATGCTGTAGCGGGCGCGGGCGTTGCCCCCGTAGCAGGGCCGAGAGGCGAGCAGCTTCGCGCCCTCCAAGGACAGCTCCACGCAGTCCATGGCCACGGCGGTGCCCAACCGCGCCGCCAGCCGCGGGGCCATGTCCCGCCCGATCATCGTCTGGCCGAAGAGGACGACCAGGGGATCGACCTCCTTGCAGACGCGCTCGCCGACGGGCACGTAGGCGTCGCCCTGGTAGTCCTTGAGCACCGGATCATCGACAACGATGACCTTGTCGGCGCCCAGGGCTGCGCACTCCTGGGCCAGGCCCTCCACGCCGGCGCCCAGGAGAGCGCACGTCGCCGGCCCGCCCAGGCTCTTGGCCGCCCCCAGCAGGTCACCGGTAATCGGGGCCAGCCTACCGTCTTCCGTCGCCTCTCCGAAAACGAGAACTCCGCTTGCCATACCTTTTCCTCCTGTGTCGCGTGTACGTGTAAGGGAAGACTCCGCTCGGCCCGATGCCTAGATGAGCTTCGCTTCCCGCAGGCGGACGGCCAGTTGCTCGCCCGCCTCCGCGAGCGTCTCCGCCTCGATGAACTCCGTCTCCACGTCGACCTCGGGTACGAACAGCGCCTCCAGGTTGACGCGGTTCTTTGCCGCGTCGATGCCCAAATCGGAGGCGGTCAGCACCTTCACTTCCTTCTTGGCGGCCGCCATGATCTGGCGGAGCTGGGGGTATCGCGGCTCGCCCAGTTCGTTGGAGACGGTGATCACGCAGGGTGTGGGCGCTTCCATGGTCTCAACGCCGTCCATGAGCATGCGCTCGACGGTGACCTTGCCGCCTTCCATCTGGACGTCCTTGGCGAGGGTGACGACAGGGACGCCCAGGATCTCCGCCAGGGTGGAGCCCACCACGCCCATGTCCCAGTCCACCGCCTGGCGCCCACAGATGACGAGGTCGGCGGGCTCCAGCTTCTTGATAGCGGCGATCAGGACTTCGGCGGTGGCCCAGTGGTCGGCATCGTTGAGGGCCGGGTCATTGACGTGGACGCCTTCGTCGGCGCCCATGGCCAGGCAGTGCTTGATGGTGTCGCGAAAGGCGTCGGGGCCCAGGGTGAGGATGGTGATGGTGGTATCGGGCACCTTGTCCTTGATGCGGAGGGCAGCCTCCACGCCGATGGTGTCGAACTGAGATGGGACGGGCTGGATGCCGGGGACGGAGAGGACCTTCTTGGCGGCCTCGTCCACCTTGAACTGCGAGGCTGGGGCCTCCGGGTCCGGCACCTGCTTCACGCAACAGACGATGTGGGGCATAGGCGAACCTCCTTAGCGGGTGGCCCTACAATATGGAGCCGCTGGGCCGGCGCGTCGGGCCGTCGCGGGGCGTATGTGAAATCCGTCACTCGCAAAGTATAGCAGGACGGCCGCTGCGTGCAAGGCATGGGGGACAGATGGCCCTCGGGAGGCCGCGGCGGCTCCGGCCCTCCAGTCATGGCAGGGGCAAGCTTGGCCCTTCGGCCAGGCCGTAGGCATAACGGTAGCGGGCGTAATGTTCCATCACCAGCTCCACGTAGGCCCTGGTTTCCGAGAGGCTTATCGTCTCCAGGAACAGGTCGGGGTCACCGGAGGCGGTCTCTCGCCAGCGCAGGGCGTTACCGGGCCCGCCGTTGTAGGCGGCCAGCGCCGCCAAGATGTCGCCGTCCAGCAACTCCAGTTGCGAGCCGAGGTAGTGAGCGCCGAAGCGGAGGCTAACGTTGGGGCGGAACAGGTCAACGTAGGTGAAATCGGCTTCCCCCAACTGGGCGGCGATCTCGTCGGCGGTGGAAGGGATGACTTGTGTCAGACCCAGCGCCCCTGCGGGAGACTCGGCGTCGGGCCGGAAGTAGCTCTCCTGGCGGACGAGGGCCAGGAGGAGCAGGGGTGGGAGGGCGTTGGCTTCGGCCTCCGCGGTGGCCAGGTCCAGATAGTCGCTGGGGTAGGCCAGTCGCAGCAGCTCCGGGGGCGCGTCGGTTCGATCTTCGATGAGGCGTGCGGCGGCGCGGGCCGCCATCTCTGTCTGCCCCTGAGCGTCGAGGGCTCGGGCCAGGCGGTACAGGTGCCACGGCTGGGCGGCCGCCTCATCGATGAGGGCCGCGAACTGGTCGCGGGCCTCCTCCTGAAGGCCGGACCGGAGGAGCTCCAGCCCGCTTTGCCAGGGGACACCGGCTGTGACCTCCCGGCCCGCCTCGGCATCCTCCGGGTCGGCCCAGGCAGCCAGCCAGGTCTCCACCGCCTTCCAGTCCGGCGCTTGAGGGTCCGGGACTGCTTCGGCGAGCGATAGCGGGGGCTGACCCTCAAGCAGGGCGCGCGCCCGCAGGCCGAAGTAGTCCCACGGGGCAACCGCAGCCGCCTCCGACAGGTGGGCATTGGCCGAGGCGGTGTCGCCGCTGGCCAGGGCGGCCTCGGCCAGCCAGAAGCGGGCCCGCGCGGTCTCCTCCTTGGGGGCCGCCTCTAGGTAGCGCGTCCACTGAGGGATAGCATCGGCCGGTTGGCTCTGGCGGTACCTGATGAGTCCGGCGCGGAACAGCGCCTCCGGAGCCCTCGTGGAGCCGCGCGAGGCCTCGGCCAGCGCAGCGTAGGCGGCAACCGCTTCCTCTGTGCGGCCCAGCGTCTCCAGCAACAGGGCGCGCTCCCAGGCCGCCTCTGCGAACAGCTCGTCTTCCTCTTCGCCCTCGAGGTCCGTCAGGGCCGCCTCGTACTCCGCCAGGGCGTCGTCGGGCTGACCGTCCCGTTCGGCCAGCAGCGCCAGGTAGAAGTGGGCCGTCGCCTGCTCCTCCGGGCTTGTGTCCTGCTGCAGGGCGTCTTGGAACGTCTTCTTCGCCTGCTCGTCCAGACCGTGATTGAACAGGACTGTGCCGCGCTCAGCGGCCGTCAGGGCGGGTGCAGGGGTCTGCTGAGGCTGGTCGAGGGACTCCAGGGCGCGGTGGTGCCAAGGGTAATCGCGGACGAGGGTGACCAGGGCGTCCTGGTGGCGCTGGTCTTCGCCGATGCGGGCGGCCAGCGAGGCCAGCAGCCACAGCGCTTCCCCCCGCTCGAAGGGCGTGGCGGCCTCTTCACTGAGCTGCTGCCAGGTGGCCAGGGCATCCACCTCGCGGCCGGTGGCCTCCTGGCTGCGGGCGAGGGCGAACAGCGCCTGCGTCTCCTGGGGCGGAGGCAGGCCTTCCGTCAGGGCCAGGTCCAGCTCGGCGATGGCGGCCTCTTCGTCGCCGTCGGCCGCCAGGGCCGCCGCGAGCTTGAGGCGGGCGTGGGAGGAGGCCACGCCGTCCCCTTCGATGTAGCTGCGGAGGGACTCTCGGGCGGCCTCCGCCAGGCCCACCTGCTGCTGGATGCTGCCCAGCAGGAGAAGGGCGCGCTGGCGCTCCCCAGATGGCGGGTCAAGATCCAGGAGCAAGGCCAGGGTCGCCGCGGCGTCATCGAGTCGGCCCTCCTGGTAGTGGGTGTGGGCCAGGCTTTGGAGCGCTCGCCTCTGGTCAGCGACCTCGCCGAGCTGGGCCGCGGCGTTGTAGATGGTCATCGCCTGTTCCAGGTCGCCCTCGTGTCGCAGCTTGTCGGCTAGGTCGAGGTCGAGCGAGGCATCTGGAGATGGCGGAGGGAGTGTGGCCCTGGGCGCCGGCGTCGTGCTCGACGGCTCACCGTCGCAGGCCACGGCGGCGGCGAGAAGGAGGAGGGTTAGCAGCAGGAAAGGAGGCGCCGGCGGGCGTCTCCGCGGGGCTTCGTCGTGGGCCAGGCGCGTCTCGTAATTCGTTGACAGCCCTCCGAATCCGATGTTACGCTAGCTCCGTTCAGCGCGGCAATGACTACCGCCTCCCTGCGCTCCACATGAACCTGATCCGCTGTACCGTCGTTGACCGCCGGGGTGCCGTCAGCTTCGTCGCCCACTGCGATGTCCTGTCGGCGCTGGTGGCAGCCTGCGCCGACAGTCCAAGCTGCCTGGGAGAGCTCCTGGAGCTGAGCGAGCCCTACTACGGGAACTTGAGGGAGTACGTGGAGGCTGGCCTGGCCGTGTTCGACGAAAGGAACGTGCGCGGCCGCTACAACGCCATCCACGAGGCGCTGTGCAGCACTCCGCCGCATGAGCAGCCTGTGTTCCGAGTCGTGGACGGGGTCACCCGGGAAGCCAGCCTGCGGCCGGTGAAGGCGGGTGCCATCATCTTCAACCTCAAGGCCAAGCGTATCGTCCAGCTCATGAACTCCTACCGCGAGATCCGCCGCAGCGGGCAAGGTCGCATCTTCGACGGCAGCGGCTACACTGAGACGATTTTCAGCTACCGACTGCCGAGGGAGTGGGCCCTTGTCCCTTAGATTGAGCACCGAGAAACTTTTCAGAAGACTCAACGTTGTAAGAAACTAGAGCACGCATGGTTCTCGACAGCCCGCAAGCCAACGGCTGGTGGGGGCGCCCACTCTGGACGGAGATCGACCTGGACGCCCTCGCTTATAATGTGGCCTCCCTGAGACGGCAGGCCGAGCCAGCGGCCGTGGCGGCGGTGGTCAAGGCCAACGCCTACGGCCACGGCGCCGTCGGGGTTGCCAGGGCCGCCCTGGAGGCCGGGGCCGACCGTCTCGCCGTCATCTGCGTGGACGAGGGTGAGCAGTTGCGGAGGAGCGGCGTCAGCGCTCCCATCCTGGTCATGGGCCACTCCCCTGCTACCGAGGCCCGCCGCATCGTCGAGTTGGAGCTGACGCCCACGGTCGCGTCCCTGGAAATGGGGCGCGCTCTGGCCCGTGAGGCGGAGGCAGCGGTGGTACGGCAGCCCCTGCATCTCAAGGTGGATACCGGTCTTAACCGCTATGGGGTCACCCCGCAGGAGGTCGTCCCTCTGGCAGAGGCTCTGCGGGCCATCTCCTCCCTGGAGGTGGAAGGCGTATTCACCCACTTCGCCAGCGCCGATGAGGGTGACAAGCGCTTCACGCTCGAACAGTACACTACCTTCCGGGGCGTGGTGGAGAAGCTCCCCTGGGTCTCCATCCGCCATGTGTCCAACACGGCTACCCTCCTCGACCGGCCGGAGATGAGCCTGGAGATGGCCAGGCCGGGCGTGGGGGTGTACGGCCTGTACCCCTCACCGTATGTGAGCCGATCCCTGAACTTGCGGCCCGTACTGAGCCTCAAGAGCCGCGTAACCCGTCTCACACGCGTCGGTCCCGGTGACAGCGTGAGCTACGGCCGCACCTGGCGGGCCAACCGCCCCAGCACCATCGCCCTGGTGATGTGCGGCTACGCTGATGGCCTGCCCCGGATCGTCTCAAACCGCGGCTCCATGCTGGTGCGGGGCTGCAGGGTGCCCATCGTCGGCCGCGTCTGCATGGACATGTGCATGGTCGATGCTACCGATGTGCCCGATGTGGCCGAGGGGGACGAGGTGGTGATCATCGGTAGGCAGGCTGATGCGGAGGTAACGGCCGAAGAGGTGGCTGAGCTGTGTGGCACCATCAGCTACGAGATCCTGTGCGGGATATCGGCCCGGGTGCCGCGCCTGTACCTGCAGGGGGGTCGCCTAGTGGGTGTCGAGAGCTTGACAACGCCGCTGGTTCAGGAAGAGCCTGTGAGCGCCGGCTGACCGCGGGTGCCGGTTGACCGCTGAGATTTGGACCGCCCAGTAGAGGAGGGGAGTAGCCGGGCAGTGAACTGGCAACGCCAGCCCTATGAGCGGCCGCCCCGGCCTGGCGGGGAGCCGTCTGATGCGTCCAAGAGCCGCCGGTTCAACCCCTTCCTGATCTTCGGCATCGCTCTGTTCGCCGTGGCCGCCTTCTACGTTCTGCTGGTCGTGGCGACCATGGCGGACGATATCTTCTTCCCCGGTAACGAGATCAAGATCGGCGTCAAGCTCCCCGGCGTGGACAGCGGCGAAAATCCCGAGGTAGCGGATATCAACCAGCGGATCAACATCCTCTTTCTGGGGCTGGACCGCAAGGTTGGCATCCCCGAGGACACGGCGGCCCGCACCGACTCCGTATTCGTCCTCACCATCGACCCGTTCAGCAAGACCGCCGGGGTGTTCTCCATTCCCCGTGACCTGGTGGTGGAGATACCGGACGGATCGGACAGCTACATCGAGAACCGCGTTAACGTCGCGTGGGAGTACGGCGAGTTCATCTACGAGGACTACCCGGGCGGCGGGCCGGGCCTGGCCATGGATACTATCGAGCACAATTTCGACATCCCCATCGACCATTACGTGATCCTGGACTTCGCTGACTTCAAAGACCTGATCGATGAGGTGGGGGGGGTCGACATCGATGTGCCCGAATACGCGGCTGATTACGATTACTCGGACTGCGAGGGGTGTCCCGGTTACGCGGTGGAGTTCGTCCCCGGCATGGAGCACATGGACGGGACGAGAGCCCTTGCCTACGCCCGCGTCCGCAAGAGCGACAACGACTTCAAGCGCATTGAGAGACAGCAGTTGGTTATCGAGGCCACGGCCAAGAAGGCGCTGGGACTGGACCTGTTCGTGTCGCCCGACGAGATCTTGGACCTTTACGGCGAGTACAAGGACGCCGTGCAGACGGACATCAGTGACCTGCTGATGCCGGGGTTGGCGAAGCTGGCACAGCAGGTTGGCACCGATAACATCAACATGGTGTCCATCGCCAGCGCCACCTATCCCTGCGGCGACCAGTGCACCGGGGCGATGCTGCTGGCCGACTGGGATATAGTGGAGGAGCTAAAGGCCCAGGTGTTCGGCGACGGCAAGATCCAGGCGGAGGGCGCGGTCGTAGAGCTTCAGAACGGGACGAACGAGCCGGGCCGGGCCGAGGAGTTTGCAGGCTTCCTGCGCAGGCAGGGCATCGCCGAGGACGACCTCGTGGTGGGGGACACCGATAGCTTGCGCAGCCGCTCCCTCATAGTGGATCGGGCCGGCAAGGACTACACAGCGAAGAAGCTGGCGGAGTGGCTGAACCTTCCTAGTGACCAGATCGTAACGGCCTCAGACTCTGAAGCCTACGCCTTCGCCGATGCCACCGGTGATATCGTGGTGCTTCTCGGCTCCGACGCTCGCCTGTCGACAGCCGCCCTTCCTTCCGGCGACTAGGTCAGCCAGCGACGCCAGCTTCCTCCACTATTCTGTTTTGGTTCCTGCCTACCGGCAGGCTGGTTGGGGTTTCGGCTCTACCCCTGGCCGAACCAGCTTCCCATCTGCATGAGCACGCCCATGTCACCGGTGAAGGTGAACTGGCCGCTCATGAAGGCGGTGGCGCCGTCCAGCTCGCGGCGGCTGATCTTCAGCCACACGTCGGACGGGGAGTTGATGGTGACGGTGGCGTCCGCAGTCTCGCCCTCTTCGACGGAGCACTTGCCGTCGGCCACCTTGACTGTGTACTTGCCCTCCTCGGCACCCGTGAAGTTGAACTGGAGGGTGGCTGTCACGCCTGCCGCCTTGTCCGGCTGGAAGGCTGTGGGCATCCCATCCATGACTTCTTTGATGGTGTTCGGGAGCGGCTGCTCTTGGGTCATGCGTTAACCTCCTTCTCCTAGCGTTTGCTAAGCTAGAGCAAAACCCGCACTAGAATACCACCAAAGACTTCAACCCGTCCATCCCCACCCGCGATTCGTAGGCCTTCGTCCCCTCCTCTATCGGAAAGCGGTGCGTGTTGATCGCCTCCGCCTCGCCCATTACCGTCAGCAACTGCAGGGCCCGCCCGTACTGATCCGGCGTCGCGTTCTGACTTCCCGTCAGGGTGATCTCCCCGTAGTGCACAACGTTGGGGTCCAGGGACACCTTGCTACCCGGCGGGAACCCTCCGAACAGGCTCACGCTCCCCTGCCGCCGCACCGCCGTCAGCGCCGGGTTCACCAGCGAGGCCACGCCAGTCGTCACCACCACCACGTCCACCCCTAGCCCATCCGTCGCCGCCAGCACCGCCTCTTGCAGATCCTCCCGCTCCGGGTTCAGGGCGAGGCTCGCGCCCAGCCGCTGTGCCTGCTGGAGCCGCCCTTCATTCACCTCGCTCACGAGGACGGTGGCGGCCCCGAGGGCGCGCGCCAGCAGCAGGTGCAGAAGCCCCATGGGCCCCGCCCCCAGCAACAACAGCGACCCGCCCGGCGCCAGGCGGCAGGTCTCCAGCGAGTTGAGCACACAGGCCAGCGGCTCCATCAGCGTGGCGGTTTCCGAGGACAGTCCCTCCGGCACCGCCAGTACGTGCCCCAGCGACACGATGGCCGATGGGACGAGTAGGTATTGTGACAGCCCGCCGTTTTCCTCATAGCCCAGCGTGATCCGCTTCGGGCAGCGGTTGCGCAAGCCACGCACGCAGTAGAAGCAGCGGCCGCAGGCGATTATCGGGCAGAGGGCCACCCGCTGTCCCCTCTGCCAGCCGTCCACACCGTCGCCGATCTCCTCGATGATCCCCACGTTTTCGTGGCCGGGGATTACGCCGATCCTGGCCTTCTTCTCGCCCTTGTAGACCCGGATGTCGGAGTGACAGAGGCCGGTCGCTTGCATGCGCAGGGTCAACTCGCCGGGTCCGGGTTCAGGGTCGGGCACCGATTCGATGCGGATGTCGCCGGGGCCGTGGAAGACGCAGGCCTTCACAGATCCACCATCGCCTGCGACTCCACGCGGGCGCTGGGGAGGTCGGCCTCCGGGGCGCCCGAGCGGGCCAGGTCCTCGACGACGGCCACGACGGCGTCCACTTCCGTCTCTGTGTTGAAGACGTGAAGGGAAATGCGGGTGCATGAAGCGTCCGGCACGGTGCGGGCAACGATGCGGCCGCGTTCCCATAGGCAAGCCGTCACCACCTCCGGGGGCACACGCGGCAGCGAGAACGATACCAGCCCGGAGGCCACCGCTTCTTCATTCTCGGGGCTGACCAGGCGGATGTCCGGGACACCGGCGAGGCGGGTGGTGGCGTATCGCGCCAGGTGCAGCGCTCGTTCCCACACGGCCTCGAGGCCAATGCGCTGGATGAACTCCACGGCCGCGACCAGTCCGGCCAGGAGGGGCGCGCTCACTGTAGTCAGCTCGAACTTATCGATGGCGCCCACCTTGGGCCGGAAGCCGCCTTGGAAGTCGTAGTAATCGGCGGCGCGGTGGGCCACTTTGGGTGGCTCAAGCCGCTGGATGAGATCGCGGCGTACGTAGAGGGCACCGGTGGCCGCGGGGCCCAGCAGCCATTTGTGCCCCGGGAAGGCGCAGAAGTCGCACTCCAGTTGCCGGACGTCCACTGGCATCTGCCCCACGGACTGGGCGGCATCCAGGAGCAGGTAGGCGCCTCTGGCGTGGGCCAGTCGGCAGATTTCCCGGATGGGAAGGAGTTGGCCGCTGGCGTAAGTGACGTGGGAGAGGAGGATGAGCTTGGAGGCCGGTGTCAGCGCCTCCTCGAACCTCGCTAGGATGTCGGCATCGTTGTCTCGTGTGGACAGGTGGACGATCTTTGCCGTCACGCCGTAGCGCTCGCGGCTGAAGTAGAAGGGGACCACCACCGAGGAGTGCTCGAGGCTACAGGTTATCACTTCGTCGCCGGGCGTAAGACGCAGGCCGTTCACCACGATGTTTATCCCTTCCGTGGTGTTCTGCTGAATGGAGACCTCCTCCGGTGTGGCGTTGATGAGGTCGGCCACGGCACGGCGGGCTTCGCGGACGATCTTCAGTCTCTTGGCGTTAGTGGGGGGTGCCGTGGGTGCCTCCGCTTCCAGCGCCAACGTCTCCTTTAGGGCGGCGATGACCGGGCGAGGGGACGGCCCCTGCCAGCCGGTGTTGAGGTAGATGACGGAGGCGGTGGCCGGGATCTCCGCCCGGATGGGCTCTATCTCCAGGGAGGCGACCACGAATCGGCCTCGACGGCGGGCATGTGGGGAGGGGCTACGACTATTTTCCGGCCTTCTTGGGCTTGCGGGCCTTGCTGGGCCGGGCCGCCTTCGTCCGCCTTGGCTTCGGCTTCTCGGCCTCACCAGGCTGGGCGTCAAGGGCGGCCACGGCGGCGTTGTACTTCAACGCTAGGCGGGACTTGCGTCGCGCGGCGGCGTTGGCGTGGATGGCGCCCTTCTTGGCAACCCGGTCCAGGTTGCTCAGCGCGATGCGCACGGGCTCGCGGGCGGTCTCCGGATCGCCGGCGGCGATGGCAGTCTCGGCCTTCTTGACAAGCGTCTTGGTCGCGCTGCGCACCGAACGGTTGCGCAGGCGGCGCTTCAGGGACTGGCGGTGGGCTTTGGCCGCGGATCGAGTACCCAGTTCTCCTCCTTCACGATGAGAGCAGCCCCATCATACGGGCCGTCGCTCGCGTTTGTCCAGCCTACGGGCAGGCGGGCGGTGGGCACGAGGTGGCCGCTGCGGCGTGGCAAGGCCAAGATCGTCTCCCGCAAGCGCAAACGGCGGACATTGATGGAAAATGGCTTTGGGAAAGCAATAATCGGTCATTGATTTTCTTGACGGGTTCTCCTATAATGTCTGCAATCTGTCATCCCCCAGCTAGACAGTGCGTTCAGCCAGGCAGGAGATCGCCAGTGCCTCAGACAGACAAGGTGTTGATGTGCCGCGATTGCGGGAATAGCTTCACATTCACGGCTGGCGAGCAGGCATTCTACGCCAGCCGCGGTCTGTCCAACGAGCCCGGTCGCTGCCCCTCCTGTCGCAGCGCCCGCAGGAGCGGCGGCTCTCCCTTCGGCGACAGCTACGTCCACTACGGGCCCTTTGCCAGCTTCGGCGGCCGGACGCCACGCCAGATGCACCCGGCCGTCTGCGCCAATTGCGGCCAGATGACGGAGGTGCCGTTCCTCCCTCACTCCGGCCGCCCCGTGTATTGCTCCGACTGTTTCGCCAGCATGCGTCAGACCACCAGCTAGCACTCAGATAGCCATCACTGCCCGATACCCGATAACTGCGAGGAAGCTGCTTGGGATAATCGCGGAAGATTAGCATCAAAGCAAGGGAGGTGCAACCATGGCCAGCACACATGTGGGACAACCGGCGACGGAGCTAGTGACCCTCGAGCTTGTTGGCGGCATCACGGGTGGATGTGGGCGTGACCTGCTGGATTTCCTGAGGATCTTGCCGGACGGCAGAATTCAGAGCGGTCCCGGCGGATTGGGGTGGCGGGTGCCAAAAGCTAAGGTTCTGGTCGTCACCGATGTCGACTGGCAGTACGTACATCCGGAGCATGAGCGCGCTGCAGGCAGGATTCAGATACTCCGCCTATTCATAGAGAACCTCAAAGACCCGGCGCTTGGCGGTAGGAGGGCTTTTGAGTCTACCGTGACTCTCAGTGGTGTCGGGGAAGGAGGAGCAAGCGAAAGCATGACCACTGGGTTCGTGCTTTCGTCCGCAGCTAGGATTTGTCCCGACGTCTTTCCTGGTCCGGACGGAGGGCCCTTCGGGCTTCAGCATCTTATCCTGCGCGGCTACCTGGCTCCAGAGAAATAGACGACTAGGCGATGACACTTCTCCACACGGCCAAGGCCCTTTCACGTGTTGAGGACGCCGCCTTGTTTATTCCCTTCCTGATGCCCCAGGGGCGTCGCTTTACCGTTTGACACCGCCCTCTACCCCTCGATACACTGGTTCGCACAACCGAAGATAAAGGCGAAGACGGAGACGAGTAGGGCGGCGTGGACCGGCCAGCGAGTCCCGAAGAGTGCGAGGGGGACACGGAGCCAGCGCCCGAATATCCCTCCCGAGCCGCCGACCGAACACTCCAGCCTGCATGTAGCGGCGACCTTCAGGTCGCCAGGGCGGGGGGCCAGTAGGCTCGGACGGAAGCCGCCGTTAGCGAAGGCAAGGGCATAACCCTCATGGGCGTGTCCTGTAGAGAGCCCGCCGCAGGCGGGAACCGGGGTGGTACCGCGGGTCATCTGGCCCGTCCCTTAAGGGGCGGGCCTTTTCAGTTGAGGCAGAGGACTAATGTCAATGTTCGAGCCCGTCGATAGCAGAGCCAGCTTCCCGGAGATGGAGAAGCGCATCCTCCAGCTCTGGAAGGAGCACGACGTCTTCCGCCAGAGCATCGAGAGCCGGCCGGAGGACAGGCTCTACATCTTCTACGAGGGGCCACCCACCGCCAACGCCCGCCCCGGCGTCCACCACGTCCTCTCGCGCGCCTTCAAGGACCTCTTCCCCCGCTACAAAACAATGCGCGGCTATCGCGTGCCCCGCATGGCCGGATGGGACACCCACGGCCTCCCCGTGGAGCTCGAGGTTGAGCGCGAGCTCGGGCTCAAGAGCAAGCCGGAGATCGAAGAGTTCGGGGTGGAGGAGTTCAACCGCCGCTGCCGCGAGAGCGTCTTCCGCTACGTTCAGGAATGGGAGGCGTTGACGGAGCGCATCGCCTTCTGGCTGGACATGGAGCACCCCTACATCACCTACGAGAACGACTACATCGAGAGCGTGTGGTGGATCGTCAAGCAGCTCTGGGATAAGGGCCTCCTCTACCTGGACTACCGCTCCACCGCCCATTGCCCTCGCTGCGGCACATCACTCTCCGACGCCGAGGTGGCCCTCGGCTACCAGGAGGACACGCCGGACCCCTCCATCTACGTCAAGTTCCGGCTGGCCGAGGGCCAGCCGGCCGACCCCGCCCTGCACCTCGCCGACGGCGTGCCCACCTACGTCCTGGCCTGGACGACGACCCCCTGGACGCTCCCCGGCAACACTGCCCTGGCCGTACAGCGCTACGCCGACTACGTCCTGGTCGAGGTGGAGCGAGATGGCCGCCGTGAGCGCCTCATCCTCGTCGACGCGCCCGAGCTGCGCTTCGGCATCGAGGAGTTCCTGCGGGAGGAGTACCAACGAGTGGAGGAGGTGTCGCGGTTCCAGGGCGCGGCGCTGGTGGGCCTCCGCTACGAGCCGCTGTACGACCCCACAGTTTGGGGCGTGCAGGGGATGTGGTTCGACCCGCAGCAGGACGGCCGACTGGTGACGGTAGAGAAGGGCCAGGCGGTGGAAGCCGCCTACACCGTCATCGCCGGGGAGTTCGTCTCCCTCAGCGACGGCACCGGGGTCGTGCACATCGCCCCCGCCTTCGGCGGCGAGGACTTCGAGATCGGCAAGGAGCTGGGCCTCCTCTTCCTCCAACCGGTGGACCTGCGGGGCGAGATGGTCGGCGGGCCCTGGGCCGGGCGGTTCGTCAAGGACGCCGATGAGCAGATCATGGAGGAGCTGACCGGGCGTGGCCTTCTCCTACCACCGCAGACCATCCGCCACACCTACCCCTTCTGCTGGCGCTGCGATGCCCCCCTCCTCTACTATGCCAAACCCACCTGGTACATCCGCACCACCGCCGTCAAGGACAGCCTCGTCCAGGGCAACGAGCGCGTCAACTGGTACCCGGAGCACATCAAGCGGGGCCGCTTCGGCGATTGGCTGAACAACAACGTGGACTGGGCCCTCAGCCGCGAGCGCTACTGGGGAACCCCCCTGCCCATCTGGCAGTGCGACGCCTGTGGCGGCCAGACCTGCATCGGCTCGCGCGATGAGCTGCGGACAAGCGCCGCCGACCCGGCCGCAGTCGACGCTCTGGACGACCTTCACCGCCCCTACATCGACCGCATCGAGCTCAGGTGCGACTGCGGTGGCACCGCGCGCCGGCTGCCGGAGGTGATGGATTGCTGGCTCGACTCCGGCGCCATGCCCTACGCCCAGTGGCACTACCCCTTCGAAAAGGAGGACACGTTCCGGCGCAGCTTCCCCGCCGACTACATCTGCGAGGCGGTCGACCAGACCCGCGGCTGGTTCTACACCCTCCACGCGGAGGCGGTGCTGCTCCACGCGGCCGGCGCGGCCCCCGAAAACCTCTGCTTCCGCAACGTCATCTGCCTGGGCCACATCCAGGACGACAAAGGCCGCAAGATGAGCAAGTCCGTGGGCAACGTGGTTGAGCCCATGGAGGTGATCGACCGCCACGGGGCCGACGCCCTGCGCTGGTACCTGTTCACCGCCACCCGGCCGGGCGAGGCCCGCCGCTTCTCCACCAACCTGGTGGGGGAGTCCTTGCGCCGCTTCCTCCTCACCCTCTGGAACACCTACAGCTTCTTCGTCACATACGCCAACATCGATGACTTCGACCCGACGAAAGCCGAGGCAGGGGAGCGTTCCGAGCTCGACCGCTGGGTGCTGTCGGAGTTGCACACGCTGGTGCGGCGGGTGACCGATCACCTGGAGGAGTACGACCCCACAAGCTCCGGTCGCGCCATTCAGTCGTTCGTGGAAGACCTATCGAACTGGTACGTGCGCCGCAGCCGTCGCCGCTTCTGGAAGTCCGAGAGCGACGCCGATAAGCTAGCCGCCTACCACACCCTGTACGAGTGCCTGGTGACGCTATGCAAGCTCATGGCCCCCTTCACCCCCTTCGTCGCCGAGGAGATGTACCAGAACCTCGTCCGCTCGGTGGATGGGGAGGCGCCGGAGAGCGTGCACCTCGCCGACTGGCCGGAGAGCGATCCTTCCCTCGTGGATCAGCGCCTCATGGACGAGATCCGGCTGGTCATGCGGGTGGTCAGTCTTGGCCGGGCGGCCCGCAGCAAGGCGGGCATCAAGGTGCGACAACCGCTATCGCGAGTGGTGGTCAGGACCCGCTCGGCCTCGGAGGGCAAAGGGCTTCGGCGGCTGGAGCCTCAGGTCTTAGAGGAGCTAAACGTTAAGTCTCTGGGCCTGGCTGAAGGGGACGGCGGGCTGGATACCCTCACGGTGACCGAGGACGAGGCAGGGTACGCCGTAGGCCTGGACACGGCGATGACACCTGACCTTGCCGACGAGGGCCTGGCCCGAGAGCTCGTGCGTCGCATCCAGAACCTGCGCAAGGCCGCCGGCTTCGACATCTCCGACCACATCACCACCTACCTCGCCGGGCCCGACTGGCTGTCGCGCGTCCTCGCCCGGCACGCCGACTACGTGCGCCAGGAGACGCTGTCGGACGAACTGACGGAGGGCCCGCCGCCCGAGGGCGCGCACGCCGAGGAGCAGAAGCTCGACGGCGAGCCCATCACTCTCGCCGTCCTCCGCCGCCGCTAGGGGCGCCGCTCCTCGTCCTTTCCCTCTTGTAGGAACAGGCCGCGCAGCTTTATCCGTAGAGTCTCCCGCAGCGGCCTCGCCGGTCCTGCCTTCGCCTCCTCGTAGTTGCCCCGCAGCACCCGCGGGTACTCGGAAGACACCTCGGCGCCCAGCAGGAGGATGTTGGCGCTGAGGTAGACCCAGAACAGGAAGGCGGCCACGGCCCCTAGCGAGCCGAAGACTATGTCGTAGTTGCCGAAGTTCTGGAGGTAGAAGGTGAAGCCTACCTTGGTGGCCTCGAATAGGGCCGCGGCCACCAACGCCCCCGGCACCGCTTCCAATGGCCGAACCTTGGTGGCTGGGACGATCCAGTACATCACAAAGAACGCCAGGAAGGAGAGGGCGAGCGGGATCAGGAAGGAAGTGACATCCCACACGAACCCCGCCTGCTCGGCGGCGTCGCCCAGGTGTGGGATATCCTGGCTCCTCTCCCGCACGATCCGCAGGAAGGCCGTAGCGCCGATGGAGACCATGAAGAAGAAGCCCAGGCCGGCGACCATAGCTAGGTCCAGGAGCTTCTGCTGCACCAGCGGACGATGCTGCTCCAGGTCGTACGCCTGATTGACGGAGCGGCGGATGATGCCGAACATGTTGCTGCCGGACCACGCCATGCCGATCAGCCCGAAGACGCCCAGCGCCCCACTCCCCACCCCCGCCACACCCCGCACTGCCTCGGTCACCTGATCTCGACCCTTGTCCTCCGAAAGGGGGATGAAGTCCAGCACTGCGTTGATGATGTCGTTCTGGAGCTGGCTGCTTTGAAGGAAGAGGCCCAGGACGCCGATGAGGAAGATAAGCAGGGGGAAGAGGGAGAAGAGCACGTAGTAGGAGATGGCGGCGGCCATCTGGGTGCAGTTATCTTCGAAGAACTCCTCTACCGAGCGGCGACCCAGGGTGAGGAGGAATCGCACCCGCATCACCTCCGAAAAAGGAAGCCCGAGCTCCCCCGGGCTTTCTGCACAGCATATCGGAAGAGGCCAGGGGCGTCAAAGCGCCCTCCTCCTCTGTTCAGGAGGCCTCGGCGCCGCATAGACTGCAGGCCGAAAAGGTGGGAATCGGAGGTTCCGTCGCCGGAATAGGGGTTGACGCTACCTTGTGGCGCTCCAGTATACTCAAGCCGTGCAGATGCAGGAGGCCCGCGTATCCCCCTTGGGGGAGACCCTGCGGCGCGCAAGGCAGACCCGCAGCATAACGATTGAGGACGCCGAGCGCGCGACCCGCATCCCCCGGCGTTATCTGGAGGCCTTGGAGCAGGAGAACTTCGGCATCCTGCCCGCCCCGGTCTACGCGCGGGGCTTTCTGCGTTCCTACTCCGGCTATCTGGGGCTAGACCCGGCCGATCTCCTGCCCTTCTTCCCCGTGGGCCACGTTGACGAGCCCCACTTGGAGCCGCTGCCGGAGGTGAAGCAGCCGCGCACCTGGTCCATGAGCGGCATCATAGCCGTTGCCGCGGTGGGGGTCCTGATCCTGCTGGTCGTCGCTTTGTACAGCATCGGCAACGATGGCGGCGAGAGCAGTTCTCTACTGCGTCGCGAGCCAGGGGCCTTGGAGGAGAGCGCGCCACCCGTGGTTGTGCCGCCTGAGGGTGAGATGGCCGCGGCCGAGGCCGGCGTCAGCCAGGCCCTGCCTGACCTGGCTGGGCGAAGCATGGACGAGGCGATCGCTATCGTGGAGGGGGCGGACGCTGGCTACGTGGTGATTGGTGTGCGGGAAGGGGAGGTGCCGGTGGGGCAGGTCGTGGACCAGCAGCCGCCGCCGGGCACCGTCGTCGAGTCCGGCGACCTGGTCACGCTCGTCATCAGCCGCTGACCTTTGCCAGCCCTCTCATTTCGCAGTCCACGCTGCTTGTCGTAGTCCCTGCGCTGCCTCACAATGACCCCTGCGATGCGAAGGGCTTGGCTGCGGCCGCTGGGGCTCATTCTGGGAGCAGTGGGAACCACACTCCTCTGGCTGGGCTGGCGGTGGGTCACCCCCCGTCGGGAGGCAGGGCCGGTCCACCTGCCGAGTGTGGACGCCAAGGAGGTCTGGTTCCACAGCCTGGACGGCACCCGTCTGCACGGGCTCTGGATCGCCGGGCGCAAGGGCCACCCCGCCATCGTCCTCTGCCACGGATACTTCAAGAGCATGGCGGAGCCCCTGGACGTAGGGCTGGAGCTGAACCGGACCGGCTACAACGTCCTCCTGTTCGACTTCCGGGCTTGCGGCGAGAGCGGTGGCTGCTTCACCACCGTCGGCTGGAAGGAGGCGTGGGACGTCCAGGCCGCGGTGGGCTACGTTGGAGAGACGTACGGGCGCGGGCCCGTGGGTGTGCTGGGCATCTCCATGGGCGCGGCAGCCACTATCATCGCCGCTGCCGAAAGCCAGGATATCGCCGCTCTGGTGGCGGACTCCGCCTTCGCCCATTTGGAGGGTGTGATGCGCAAGAAGATCCCGGAGTTCGCGCCTGTCCGCTGGTTGGTGCCCTTCGGCTGGCTAAGCGTGCTCATAGGCGAGCTGCTGGCCGGGGGACGTCTCCGGCGGCTGCGCCCGGTGGACTATGTGGGGCGCCTTTCACCGCGACCGGTGCTGTTCATCCACGGCGAGAAAGACAGCTACATCCCCCATGAGCAGCCGGGGGAACTGTTCGGGGCTGCCGGGGACCCTAAGGAGATCTGGACGGCGCCCGGCTCCGACCACGCGGTGGCCCGCCTGGACCACCCGGAGGAGTACATCGGGCGGGTGCTGGCGTTCTTCGACCGCTATCTGCGCGGGGCCTCTTGAAGACGGCCTAGCTTGCCAGCGGCCCTGGCCCGTGGATCACTTCCGTGGAATAGTCCACCATCTCCGCGTCCGGCCGGTCGCTGCGGATGAAAGCGACCACCCTGGACATGATCTGGTGGGCGTGGCTCTCGCTGGTGGTGACGCAGGTGATGCCCAGCGAGGCCATCTGCCAGCGGTCGTGGTCGTCGACCTCGGCCGCGGCGACGTTGAACTTGTTGTGGAGCCGCGCCACCAACGATTTGATCACCTTCCGCTTCTCCTTGAGCGAGTGGTTCTCCGGGAGGCGCAGCCAGACGCGGCAGAGGCCCACGGTCATGCTCATGTCACTCTTCGGCGGGCACGTCCCCTAGCGGCGGCAGGTCCTCCGGCTTCTCCAGGCCGAAATACTCCAGGAAGCGGAAGGTGGTGCCGAACAGGTAGGGCCGGCCCACGGTGTGGGCGCGGCCGACCTCGGCGACGAGGCCGCGCGCCCGGAGGGAGGCCAAGGCACGGTCGCAGTTGACGCCGCGGATCGCCTCGATCGCCTGGCGGGTGATGGGCTGCTTGTAGGCGATGATGGCCAGCGTCTCCAGGGCGGCACGGGAGAGGCGATGGTCCTCCTCCACCCCCAGGAATCGCTCCACGTAGAGGACCGCCTCCGGCGCGGTCACCATCTGCACCGCCGACTCAGTCCGCTGGACGCGCACTCCGCGGCGGTGGCATTCAGCCGACAGGTCGTCGATGGCCTGCTGGACCTCCTCCAGCCCGGCCTCGGCGATGCGGGCCAGGGCGCTCACCTCCACCGGCTCGTCGGCGACGAACAGCACGCTCTCCACGATGAGCTTGAGCCTGTCGAAGGCCTCACCTGTGGACATGACGGGTAAGGACTAGTGCTGCGTCTGGTCTTCCGATGCGCTCTCCCCGGCGGGAGGCGCCTCCTGGCCGGGCGCCGCTGAGGGGGGCTGCGCCGGCTCTTGCCTTTCGGTGGTCGGGCTGGAGGGTACGCCCCCTGGCGGTGCCAACGGCCCGCCGGGGGGAGGCGTCTGCGGTTGCCCCGCCGGCGGGGGAGGCGGCTCCGGCGACGGCGGCTGGGTCACGGAGGAGGCCACCGGCTCCACCTTGGACGGGCCGAAGGTGATGTGCACTGTGGGCGGCACGGAGACCGGCAGACCCAGGTCGGCCTGAAGCGTCTCGGTAACCACCAGGGACGCTTCCTGGGTGACCGCCCCTATGTTTGTTCCGGGGGTCACCGTCAGGTACAGCTTCATACCGACGCCCTTCTCGCGGGAGAAGACGCGAGCCCTGGCAGTGGTAACTTGAGGAATCGCCGTCAGCGCCTCCTCCAGGCGGAGCCGCAGCGGCTGGGCGGGGACGATGGTGGTGGCGCCGGCCTGCTCCACCCTGATCTCCCGCGCCTCCTCCTCCGGCGCCAGCTCCAAGATGATCACCAGCAGAGCCAGGACGATGAGCACCAGGGCGCCCAGGGTGAGGATCAGGCGGGACGCGTTGTTGCGGTGGTCGTCCAGGTATTGGACGAAGTCGTCCAGGCGCTCCACCGTGTCCCCGTCGGCGGCCCAGGCAGCGAAGATCACCACCGCCATGAGGACGATCCACAGGGCGGCCAAGAGGATGATGGCGGTGCGGTTGGTCTCGTTCATACCGAGCCTGCTCCTACCGGCTGCACCTCCCCCTTGAGCCCCCCATCCTGGAGGGCGAGCAGTCGCGTGGGCAGAAGGATGTTCGTTAGGTCGCCGTCGGCGCGAGTGTAAACGCGGAGGTAGTTGGGGGTCAATCCCTGCCACCGGCCCCTTCGCTCTTGTTCCCACAAGACGGGCATCACCCGGCCCAAGTAGCGGCGGCGGAACGCCGCGGCCGAGGCTTCGGCCAGCGACAGGAGTCGCTCCAGCCGCCGGCGGCGGATGGCCACCGGCACTTGATCTCTCATCAGGTTGGCGGCGGTGCCGGGCCGGCGGGAGTAGGGGAAGGCGTGGATAGCGGCGAAGCCGACCTCCCTGCACAGGCTGTACGTGGCCTCGAAGTCGGCGTTCGTCTCGCCCGGGAAGCCGGCGATGATGTCGGTGGTGATAGCCGCGTCGGGCACCTGTTCGCGGACGAGGTCGACGGCGCCGAGGAACTGTTCGGTCGTGTAGCGGCGGCGCATGCGCCGCAGGACAGGGTCGGACCCGCTCTGGAGCGGGAGGTGGAAGTGTCGACAGAGGCGGGGATCGCGCCACAGCGCCAGCAGTTGAATCGAGATGTCCTGGGCCTGGAGGGAGGAGAGGCGGATGCGCGGCACCCGTGTGCGCTCCAGCAGCGCTTCCAGGAGGCGCCGTGGCCCCAGCTCGACCCAGCCCGCGTCGCGCCCGTAGTTCCCCAGTTGGGTGCCGGTGAGCACGACCTCATGCGCCCCCTCGCGCTGGCGGGCCAGCACCTCCTGGACCACCTCTTCCACCGTCCTGCTGCGCTCGCGGCCGCGGGTGCGAGGCACGATGCAGAAGGCGCAGACCTCGTCGCAGCCCTCCTGGATCTTGACGAAGGCGCGCGTTCGGCCGGACGGCCGCCCGTCTGGGCGCAGGCCGTTCCTCACCGGCGTGGGGCAGCCGACGGCGGCCTCCCTGCGTTCGCGGAGGCGCTGCAGCAGCAGGCCGGGTATCTCCGCCTTGGCCGCGTTGCCGAGCACGAGGTCGGCCCCGGTGAGCTGGGCGTCGTCAGGAGCGGTCTCGGCGTAGCAGCCGGTGAGGACGATGGTGGCGCTGGGCGATAGGCGGCGGGCGAGGCGTGTCAGGTGTCGCGCCTTGCGGTCGGCGACGTGGGTGACGGAGCAGGTGTTGATGACGAAGGCCTGGACGCCCTCCTCGGGTCGGATAGCGACGCGGACGCCGCCGGCCGTAAGCTCGCGGGCCATCGCCTGGGCGTCGGCCTGATTGAGCTTGCAGCCGAGGGTGAGGACGGAGACGGTAGGCTGTTGCGGCATCGATAGCCATCATAGCTTGAGGCCCCGACCCGCGTCCAACGCGTGTTCTTCCCTCGCGGAGTAGTCTAGCCGCAGCGTGAGAAGCCGCACACGGGGCAGCAGACGCACCCCTCGCCGTGGATTAGGGGGCCGCCGCAGTCTGGGCAGCGAACGGTACGGAAGATCGGGAGTCGCAGTTGGGTGCCGTGAAGCCTACGCATGGTCTTCTCCTAGCTGATATCAGAACTAGCGTTCTAATAGTAGGAGAACGGGTGTTCTGTTGTCAAGGGGTCGGACCGTGAATTCGCTGGGAAAAGGACGTGCAGCGAGCCCCGGCCGCTGCGAGGCCTGGTCGCCCTGCCTACCGGCAGGCAGGCTCTGACGGGTTGCCCGGCGGTCGCGGCGACGCCTATGATTCTGGCGTGGCCCGATGAGGATCGTGATCGCTCCCCAGGAGTTCAAGGGTAGCCTTGCCGCTTCTCAGGTTGCCGCGGCCATGGCCGACGGCGCGCGGCGCACCCTGCCCGAGGCGAAGCTGGAGACGGTGCCTATGGCCGACGGCGGCCCGGACACGGTGGCGGCGGTGGTGGAGGCCAGCGGCGGTCAGACGGTCACAGCCACCGTCCAGGACTCGTTGCGCCGACTGGTCGAGGCCCAGTGGGGCATCGTCGAGACACAGACAGCCGTTATCGAGATGGCGGCGGCCGCCGGTCTCTGGCGACTGGTCGAGGAGGAACGCGACCCCCGTGTCACGTCCACCTACGGCGTTGGCCAGCTCGTGCTGGCCGCCCTGGACGCCGGCTGTCGGCGGCTCATCATCGGCCTGGGGGGCAGCGCCACCAACGACGGCGGCGCGGGCATGGCCGCCGCCCTGGGCGCGCGGTTCCTCGATGCGGACGACAACGAGCTTGCGCTTGGCGGGGCCGCCTTGGCCCGCCTGGAGCGCATCGATGCGTCCGGCCTCGACGCGCGGCTCCGCGAGTGCGAGGTCATAGCCGCGACGGACGTGACCAACCCCCTGTGCGGCCCGGAGGGAGCCTCGCTGGTGTACGGGCCCCAGAAGGGTGCCGGCCCGGAGGCCGCCCGGGAGCTCGACGCGGCGCTCCGCAGATACGCGGAGATCGTGGAGCGAGACGTGGGCGTCCAGGTTCTCGACACGGCGGGAGCCGGGGCCGCGGGTGGACTGGGGGCCGGGCTCATCGCCTTCCTGGGGGCGCGCATCGAGCCCGGCGTGGAGGTGGTGGCCGGGACCGTCCGCCTGCGGGAGCGCCTGCGCGGGGCAAGCCTGGTGCTGACGGGGGAGGGCCGCCTCGACGGGCAGACCAGCTACGGCAAGACGGTGGCTGGGGTGGCCCGCATCGCCGCGGCCGAGGGCGTGCCCGTCATCGTGGTGGTCGGCTCCCTGGGGCCGGGATGGGAGGGCGTCCTCTCGCTGGGCGTTGAGGGAGTCGAGCCGATCGTGCCCCGGTCCGGCACCCTGGAGGAGGCGATGGCGCGGCCGGCCGAGCTGCTGGCGGCGACGACAACGCGGGCGGTCAACGGCTGGTTGAGGATTCGGGCCATTGCGGGCGCGCGCGATGAGTAGAGAGCGCGAGGAAGAGTTCCGCGCCGTGGGGCGCATGCTCTGGGAAGCGGGCCTCGTCTCCTCCCACGGCGGCAACATGAGCGTCCGCCTGCCGGATGGCGGGCTGCTGATCACCCGCACGGGGGCGATGCTGGGCCGCCTGGAGGAGGGGGACCTGGTGTTGGTGGCGGCCGACGGCTCGTCGGAGGGTGAGCCGTCCATGGACACGGCGGTGCACCGCGCCGTGTACGCTGCTACAGCAGCGGGGGCGGTGCTCCACGCCCACCCGCGGCACGCTATCGCCCTCTCGCTGGTGATGGATGCGGTGGAGCCGGCCGACGCCGAGGGGAAGCTCAGGCTGGGATCGGTGCCGGTGGTGGAGGGGGAGCGGGTGGCGGACGCGTTGCGCGAGCATCCCATCGCGCTGGCCCGTGGCCACGGCTCCTACGCCCGCGGCGACGACCTGTGGCAGGCGCTCCAGTGGACCAGCGTCCTGGAGGAGAGTGCGCAGGTGCTCTGGCTGCTGCGGTCGCTCAGGCGATAGCCGCTTCCTCGGGCTCCCTCGGCTGGAACAGGTGCAGGAAGACCAGCACGCCCAGCACGGCCGCCACTACGATGGGGATGAGCACGCTCTCGAGGCTGAAGTCGCCGGCTCCCAGGTGATAGATGTTGGCGACGATAGCCGCCACTTGTTCGATTAGGGCCAGCCAGAACACCCGGTGGTAGCGTGCCGGGTCCCGCGAGCAGTACAGGTACAGCACGGCCAGGGGGATCGCCTCCCAGCTCAGGGCGCGGCCGCCCAGCACCCCGTCCAGTTCGCCGCCGTGGAGGTCGACGAACAGACCGCTCGACGTGAAGAACTCAGTGACGGCGCCGATGATGTCCCACACCGCCAGCAGGATGAGGACGACGCGCGGTTGGCGCAGTGTGGTCCAGAACGGGTTCTCGATAGGGGGCTGCGGTTGCGCGACCGGGGGTGTTTCATTCATCGGGAACCTCCGTTACCCTATGCCTAGCTCGCGCAGGCGGTGCTCGTCCATGCCCAGATAGTGGCCGATCTCGTGGAGCACCGTCTGCCTCACCTGCTCCACGATCTCCTCCTCGCTCCGGCAGTGCCGCTCGTGGGTCAGCTGGTAGACGACTATGGTGTCGGGCAGGGTCATCGAGTAGCCGTGGGTACGCTGGGGCAGGGGCACACCCAGGTACATGCCGAATAAGGAGCCCCGCCGAATCCCGGCGCGCCGCAGCTCCGCCCGGGTCGGGCGCCACCGCACCTGCACGTCGATGTTCTGCAGGGCGTCGGCGAACTGGTCGGGAAGATCTTCTAGGGCCTCAAGGACCAACCGTTCGAAGTCGCGGCGCCGCATGGGCTAGCGGGTGCGCTCCCCCGCGGGTGCGTAGAGTCTGCGGCCCCAGGCTTCACGTGCAAGGCAGTCCGTATCCATAGCGGCCGACTTCCTCCGGCACATTGTAGCATCGTCACCGGAAGGCGGCCACGCGGCCGTAACACCCTCTGGACATCGACGGAACTCGCTCTACATGACGTCTCGTGTCAGAAAGCGCCCGTAAGCGAGCGAGATGAACGCCGTCACGTAGACGGCGAGTACGCCCGCGGCCTGCCAGTGACCAGGAAGGTCTTCCTCCGGTATGACGGCGTCCGAGTTCAGAAGGGAGCCCATGTTGGCGCTATAGAGCAACGCCTTTGGGAGCCACTCCAGCGTCTCGATGGAAGTGAAAAGCGGCGTCAGCAACACCTCTGCGTAGAAGATTATGATCGGAATAGCGATCCCGGCGGCGGTCGACCGAGACCAGAGGGCGATAACGAAGGCAAGCGCCGCGTAGGGGAGGATCGCGTAGGCGGCCCGCACCATCGCCGCCAACAGGTTGCCCACGAAGTTGTCTCCTAGGCTGCTGTCCAGGTCTCTCGTCGCTGTTACCACGGCGCTCCCCGCAATGGCCGCCAGGAATCCCAGGATCACCGCTGCCACCACGAACACGAGCAGCGAGATCAGCTTCGCCGTCAGGAACGGCGACCGCCCGGCCGTGCGTGGCAATAGCGTCCTGATGGTACCCCAGCTGAACTCGCTGGCTATCGAGCTGGCCGCAAGGACTATCGTCGTGATGGCGCCCATCTGGTACACGATGAGTATTCCCTTGTCGTGCACCGCACCGATCCGCAGGTCCTCCAAAACGTCACCTTCCTCGCCTTCTCCCACAGACCCCAGCAGCAGATAAGTTCCCAGTAATGCGCCCACCACCAACAACAGAAGCACGCGTGTCATCATGCGATGAGACAGCTTGAACATCTCGCTGCGCAGGAGGGGCAGCACTACTAGCCCGTCGCTTCGGGTCCTGCCTCTGGATCAGTCAACTCGAGGAACACGTCCTCCAGCGAGCTCCGGCGCGGCATCATCGCCGTAACGTACAGACCGGCGTCGCCGAGGGCACGGCTGATATCGGCGCTACGCTCTTCCGGCGCGACGACTGATAGACTTTCATCCTGGACGCCAACCCGCTCAACGAATGGCAGTGTCCTGAGGATCGCCGCCGCGCGCTCCGGCTCCGCGACCCGTATCTCCAGGAAGCTGCCGCGTCCCACAAGCTCGTTCACGGTCCCCACGTGAACGAGCTTGCCCCGGCTGAGGATTGCCACGCGGTCGCAGACCTGCTGAACCTCGTGCAGAAGATGGCTCGCCAGCAATACGCTCCGACCTTCTCGCGCTAGCTGCGGTATCAGGTCGCGCACTTCCCGCTGCCCCGCCGGGTCCAGGCCGTTCGTCGGCTCATCGAGGATGACGAGGGCAGGGTTGGTAACCAGTGTAGACGCGATGCCAAGGCGCTGCTTCATGCCTGTAGAGTACGTTCTATACGGGCTCGTCGGACGATCCGCCAGGCCGACGTATTCGAGGAGCGCGTCGATCCGGGCGGCGGGCACGCCGCCGGCGGCCAGCGCCATGGCTTGGAGGTTGTCGCGCCCACAGAGATATGGATAGAAGCCTGGCCACTCGATGATCGCGCCGATTCGGTTCAGCGGAACGCTGGTGTACTCCACCCGTCCGGCCGTGGGAGCGATCAGGCCAAGGATCATCCCCACTGTCGTCGTCTTCCCGGCGCCATTCGGCCCCAGGAAACCGAGAACTTCTCCCCTGCGCACCTCCAGATCCAGCCCGTCAACGGCCGTGATGGAGCCAAAGCGCTTGGTCAGCCCCACAGTGCGCAGGATCACCTCTGCGCCCGGCGACCCATCTCGCGCGAGTGATTCCTGACCCGTCATTGCCGCCATAGAGTTAGCTCTATCCCCGTTCCACGACATCCTACCATCGGGCTTGGCGCCGGGGACAGAGTCAGGTGGTGAAAAGGGATTGCCTCCTGAGCGTGGCGCCCCCCAAGTTACGAGCCCAGCACCGCCTCCAAGACCTGGCGGGCCTTGGGTGCCGCCTCTATCGAGCCCAGCTTCCCCTCCTCCAGCGCCACTAGGGCCACCACGGAAGGCGCCGAGCTTCTGGCGTAGGCCGCGAAGAAGACGTGGTCAGACCCGAAGGCGAGGTCCTCGGCGGTGCCGGACTTGCCAGCCGCGTCCAGGCTGGCCGGGAAGAGCCCATAAGAGGTGCCGCCGGGGCTCTGGGTCACCAGCGTGAGGCCATAGCGGATCTCCGCCAGGGTGGTCTCCGAAACGGGTAAGGGTGCGATCTCCTCCGCCGTGAATTCCTGGGCCGCCACCCCGCCGGGCTCGGCGATGCTGCGCACCAGCAGTGGCTTGCGCAGCACACCCCCGTCTGCGATGGCGGAGTAGGCGTTGGCAAGCTGGAGGGGAGTCACAAGGAGAAACCCCTGGCCAATCCCCATGTTGACGCTGTCGCCGCTATACCAGGGCTCGCCGTAGTTCTCCTCTTTCCAGGCGGGATCGGGCACGACGCCGGGGGCCTCATCCAGGCCGTCGATGCCGGTGAGCTGGCCGTAGCCGAAGCCGCGGGCGAAGTCGGGCAGGATGTTGGGGTCGATGTGGTCCAGCCTCAACGCGATCTCGTAGAAGACGGGGTTGCAGGAGGCCATCAGCCCCTGAGCCGGTGTCAGATAGCCGCGGTCCACCGTCTGCCAGTTGTTCTTGGGGAACTCCTCCCCCAGGCCCGTCCAGACCGGCACGCAGTGGAACGTCTCCCCCGCGGACACCCCGCCCTTCTCCAGGCCCGCCGCCATGGTGACCGGCTTGAAGGTGGAGCCGGACGGATAGGTGGCCAGGAGGGGTCGGTGGAGGAACGGCTGGCGCGCGTCGTTAGCCAGGTTGTTGTACTCCTCAGTGTTGAGGCCGTCGGTGATGGCCTGGGGGTTGAAGCGGGGGTAGGAGGCGAGGGCCAGCACTGAGTTGTCCCGCGGGTCCATGGCGACGATGGAGCCCACCCGTTCTCCCAGGATCCCCTCTACCGCCTTCTGGATGTCTATGTCCAGGGCGAGGCCGACGTCCTTGCCCGCCCGCGCCGGTTTTTCGGCGATGGTACGGGCGCTGGTGCCCTCGGGGGTTATCGTGGCCAGGGTGCCGCCCCGCTCGCCGGCCAGCACATCGTCGAGCTGGGCCTCCAGCCCGAAGGCGCCGATCTTGTCGCCGGGGCCGTAGCCCGTGGCCTTCAGCTCCTCCAGTTGCTCCTCGGTGATCTCGGACATGTAGCCCAGTACGTGGGCCGCCGAGTCGCCGTGGGGATAGATACGCTGCGTCTCCTCCCGCACGACCACGCCCAGATCGGACAAGGCGTAGAACTTGTCCAGTTCCTCCTGGCTGGTGCCGTAGGGCAGGGTCTTAATGGGGATGAAGTAGTAGGAGGGGAGGTCTGTGTCCACCTGGGCGCGCACGTCGCTCTCGGACATCTGAAGGGCGGAGGCCAGGGTGGAGATGAACGCCTCCTTGTCGGTAATCAGGTCGGGCACGAAGCCGACGACGGGGAGCTTGGCGTCCACGGCCAGCTCATTGCCGTTGCGGTCCAGGATGGAGCCGCGGCGGGGGACTTCCTTGAAGAAGTGGACGAGGGTGCGTTCGTCCAGCTCGGTGAAGATGAGGGAGGGCGTCCACTGCACCCGCCACTCCTCGCGGCGCTCCGCCGTCGCCTCCGGGGAGGCTGGGAGGGCTACCTCATCCTGAACCAGAGTGATCCTGTTTCCCTGCTCAATGTCGCCGAAGAAGCTGGTGTGGATGGTGACGTTCACGGGAATCTCGGTATCTTCATCAACGACGTTGGGGCCGATGTCGTAGTCGATGGCGGTGATGGTGGCCTCCTCAGTGATGGCGTTGTAGCGCTTGATGAAGTCCTCTTTGCCGATCGACGCTCGGGCTTCGGCGGAGACAAGGCCGTACATCTTCCCGTACTTCTGCTGCTGCCAGAGATCCAAAAAGCGCTGCGCCGTCTCCAGAGGTGTCTTGGGAGGCTCCGGCTCCGGGTCGGACGAAGGTTGGTCACCAGAGGTAGAGCAGGCGGAGAGGGCGACGAAAAGCAGGAGGAATGAGGCGATAAGCCAGCGCATGACGGCCAGACTCCATTCTAACAGTAGAACGTCTAAGGGGTATCACTACGGTTCGCAAGTTTGCCTCAAACTGGGGGGACAGGTAGGATTAGCGGGGCAAAACCGGGAGGAGAGCGCCATGGCCAGTGAAGACCATCTCCCTGCGGAAGACGCACAGACAACAAAGCACACCCTGGTACGAGAGGCCCTGGAAAGGGTGGGGAGCAAGGGCTGCGTAGCCTCTCCAGGCGACGATCTGGTGGCGGTCATCGAGAGCCTTACTGGCAGCCCCGGCGTCCACACTGTGGCCGTCGTGGACGAGCAGGATCGCTTGGTGGGGGTCATACCCATGCGCCTTCTGGTCGACGAGTTGTTCCTGGAGGTAGCGCCGGAGGAGTTCCTGGTGGGCTTGCGGGAGATCGAGGACGTCGAGGAGTTCGGCCGAATCATCCGCGCTCGGACTGCCGGCGAACTCATGGAGGAGCCGGCCTACGTCACGATGGACGACACGGTGCGTGAAGCCTTCGCCCGCATGCACGAGCGCAAGCTCGAGGGGCTCCCCATCGTGGATGAACAACTGCGAGTGGCGGGCTACCTGGACCGTGCCCAGTTGGTGCGACTGTGGCTCAAGAAACGCGGGAAGAGTAGGCGCTAGCTAGGCCTTGTGGGGAGCCGAGCAAGGGGCTGATAATTGGGCGAACTCACGCTGGCCAGCCTGATCTTCGGGCTGACCTATCTCGTAATCGTCTCGGAAAGGATACACAAGACTGCAGCCGCCCTGGCCGGCGGCGTTGCCGTCATTCTATTTCGCATCATCGACCAGGAGGAGGCGTTTCACGCCATCGACTTCAACGTCATCTTCCTTCTGGTGGGGATGATGGTCATCGCCAACATCACCGGGCAGACGGGAGCCTTCCAGTGGCTGGCCATCCGCGCAGCCAAGCTGGCCCGGGGAAACGCGACGGTCATTCTCGTACTGCTTTCCCTCATTACCGCGGTAGCGTCGGCGGCCTTGGACAACGTTACGACGGTCGTTCTCATGGTCCCGCTCACCCTCTTCGTGGCCAGGGAGATGGAGCTCAACCCAGTGCCGTTCCTCGTCTCCGAGATCATCGCCTCCAACATCGGCGGCACAGCCACGCTCATCGGCGACCCGCCCAACGTCCTTATCGGCAGCGCGGCGGACCTCAGCTTTCTGGACTTCCTCGTTCATCAGGCTCCCCCCATCCTCCTCATCCTGTCTCTCGTCCTCGCCGCCTTCTACATCCATTTTCGCAGGGACCTGCAAACGACCCCCGAGGTGCGACAGCGGATCATGGCTCTCGACGAGAGGGAGCTTCTTGAGAACATGCCCCTCCTGCGCGTCTCCGTGTTGGTGTTGGCAGGCACCATCGTCGGCTTCATCGTCGCTGGCGCCACTGACTATGAGGTGGCCACAGTGGCTCTAGCGGGGGCTACAGTCCTAATCATTGCCGGTCGGCAGAAACCTCACGAAGTGCTGCGGGAGATAGAGTGGCAGACGATATTCTTCTTCGTGGGGCTGTTCATGGTGGTGGGAGGTGTGGAGCACGCTGGCCTCCTGGAGCGCATCGGCCATCGCTTGGCCGACGCCAGCGGGGGCAACCTGACGGCGGCTACGATGCTCGTCCTGTGGCCCAGTGCCCTGCTGTCCGGGATAGTGGACAACATACCCTATGCGGCCGCCATGATACCCGTGGTGGAGCAGATCGGGCAGGACGTGGACGCACCAAAGGGATCGGCGAATCCGCTGTGGTGGGCGCTGGCTTTGGGTGCTGACTTGGGCGGTAACTTGACCGTCGTCGCCGCCTCGGCCAACGTGTACGTCGTGAACATGGCCGAACGGGCTGGCTACAAGATCAGCTTCTTTGCGTTTCTAAGGTATGGGGTCTTTGCCACCCTGGCCTCCATCGCCATAGCCGCGCTATACCTGTGGCTGCGGTATCTGGCGTTCTAGACCCTTCGGCACCCGCGATGGCCGTACAGCCTGAAGACGTTCGCCTACTGACCAACGACCGTTTCCGCCGCCTGCTGGAGTCGCGCGCGGTCAGTCACGTCGCCCAGAACGCCGTCCTCTACACCCTCCTCATCTTGGTGGTCAACGAGACGGACTCCAGCGTGCAGAGCACGATTCTCATCACCGCTTTGATTCTCCCCTCCATCGTGCTCGGCATTCCCGTGGGGAGTTTGGCCGACATCCTGCCCAGGCGAGCCCTTCTTGTCGTGGGACACGCCCTGCGGGCCCTGCTGGTGGTGGCGATGATCGGCAGCGTTGACGACCTGTGGACTATCTACCTGCTGGTGCTGGCGTTCTCCACCGTCAGCCAGTTGGTTGGCCCCGCTGAGGCGTCCGCCCTGCGTGACCTCGTGCGACCGAACCAACTGGCGAGCGGCAACTCCTGGCTGCAGTTGGCGACGATGGTGGGGCAGGGGGTGGGAGCGGTCATCATGGCCCCGCTCATCCTGAAACTGTTCGACGTGGAGGTCTCTCTCTCGGTGGCAGTGGCCGTGTATGCGGGGGCGGTCGTCATCGCCTGGACGGTCAGGGGACTGCCGGCTAGGTCCAGCGATGAGGGATTTCAGGAGACCCGCTCCCTGGGCGCCATGCTTGATGGCCTCGCGGCCGGTTGGAACGTCCTCCGCTCCAGCCGGCCGGCGTTCTTGGCGCTCGTCTATCTAACCGTCGTGTGGACTCTCGCCAAGGCCGTCGCCGTGCTCGCCCCCCGCTACACCAGGGACGTGCTCGACATCGACACGGAGAACACGATCTTCGTGGTGGCACCCGCTGCCATCGGGGCCCTGCTTGCCCTGCTGCTCACCCCCCCGCTCGTGCGCTGGCTTGGCGCGGTTAGGGTTGCCGCCGCCGGTTTTGTCCTCTACATCCTCGGTATCGTGGCCCTCGGCCTCGTTGTCCTCGTGCGGGACTTCATCGTGGAGAACATGCAGTTGGGGTTCGCCTTCGTGGAGCAGGAGGTCGGCGTCTCCTCCATCTCCGTTGTCACCATGGCCATGATCCTCGCCATCCCCGTGGGCTTCGCCGCCACGGCGGTCTCCGTGGCTGGAAAGGCCGTCCTCAATCAGGAGGCGCCGGAGGGAAAGCAGGCCCGCGTCTTCGCCACCCAGACCGCCCTCTCCGATGCCCTTTCGCTCCTGCCCCTGTTCGCTATCGGCGCTGTGGCGGAGCTCGTCGGTGTCCGAGAGGTGCTCCTCGTGGCCGCCGTGATCGCCTTGGTTGCGGGCGTCTACCTCACCTTGTCGCGACGCTTCGGCCCACCGCCGCGGGTTCAGCCCGCCCAGGCGGGCTAGCCTACCAGTAGCTGATATCCCCCTGCACCAGCGCCCGCGCTATCACCATCCGCTGGATCTGCGACGTCCCCTCCACGATCGTGAGCTGACGGGCGTCCCGGTAGTGTCGCTCCAGCGGGTGCTCCTTCATGTACCCTTGCGCCCCCAGGATCTGGATCGCGTCCGACACCACTCGGTTGGCCATCTCCGTGGAGAACGTCTTCGCGATCGACAGGTACGGCGCGTGCTCGCGGTCGTACTTCCCTTCGTCCACCAGCGAGGCGGCGTGGTAGATCAGGTGGCGGGACGCCTCGATCTGGATCGCTGCGTCCGCCAGCATCGTCTGGATCGCCTGGTGCTCCACCAGCGCTTTGCCAAAGGTCTTACGCTCGCGGGCGTAGTCCAGGGCGTAGGCGATCGCTCCCTGGGCCACCCCCAGGCCGCGGGCCCCCACGACCGGGCGCAGGCTGTTTAGGGTGTACATCACCGTGCGGAAGGCGCCGCCCTCCTCGCCTAGCCGGTTCGCCGCTGACACACGGCACGACTGGAGCACGATGTTGGCAGTGGGCACGCCCCTCATCCCCATCTTGTGGTCCGTGCGCGGCACCGAATACCCGGGAGAGTCCGTGGGCACGATGAAACCGGAGAGGGCGCGCGCCCCGTCGTCCCCCGTCTTGGCGAAGTAGCATACGAAGTCCGCCACGGAGCCGCCGGAGATGAACATCTTCTCGCCATCGATGATGTAGTCGTCGCCGTCCCTGACCGCGCGCGACTCTAGGGCGGCGACGTCGGAGCCGGCGTTCGGCTCCGTGAGGCAGAAGGCGCCCTTGATCTCGCCCGCGGCAGAGCGCGGCAGCCACTGCCGCTTCTGCTCCTCCGACCCGCCCACGTTGATCGGCTGCGTCGACAGGCCCGAGAGCACAAGGATGAGGGACGAGGAGTTGCAGTGCTTGGCCACCTCCTCCACGGCCAGCGCTAGGGCCAGGAACCCGGCCCCGGACCCCCCGTACTCCGTGGGGATCGTCAGCCCCAGCAGGCCGAGATCCCTGAAGATAGCGAAGATGTCGTCAGGGTACTCGCCCGTCTCGTCCAGCTCGGCAGCGCGCGGCGCTATCTTCTCGCGGGCCACCCGGCGGGCCGTGTCGCGGATCAGCTTGTGAGCGTCAGAAAGCTCGAAGTCCATGGTCACTCCATTCTGTAGGACGCCAGCCCAGGATCTCCCACGTTGGCGATGTTGCGATGATTCGTGCCGTTCTCGAATAGCAGCCTACCCCAAAGCGTGTGGCCTCGCAACCAACCATGCCCCAGCCTTCAGGCGAAGAACGGCCCTCTCGATAGCGGCCGTTGACGCCCCCTCGGAGCGATGCTATCTTTGCGGTCGTCGCCACAGAGTTGCTGAGCGGGCCGTCTTGGGATGGAGAATGTTATGTCAGCCCAAAGCGATTGGGACGCCATCGTAGTCGGCTCCGGCCTGGGCGGGCTCACCACCGCCGCCTACCTGGCCACCAACGGCCTGCGTACACTGGTCCTGGAGAAGCACTACGTTGCCGGTGGCAACGCTCACGTCTTCCGCCGCAAGCAGATGTTCGAGTTCGACGTGGGGGTGCACTACCTGGGTGACTGCGGGCCGGACGGCTCGATCCCTACCATCCTGCGCGGCGTTGGCCTGGAGGGGAAGATCGAGTTTCTGGAGATGGACCCCGACGGGTTCGATACGCTCATGTTCCCCGGCATCACGTTTCGCGTGCCCAAGGGCTGGGATCGCTATCGTGACCGCCTGGTGGCAACCTTCCCCGACGATGAGACCGCACTGCATAGCTACCTGGACGTGCTGCAGGGCGTTCTCGCCGAATTCGCCAAGATGGAGCTGCCCGTCAAGCCGGAAGATGTCCCCCGCCTGATGCAGGAAGCGCCCAACTTCATGAAGTGGGGAATGCGGCCCCTGAGCGAGCTGTTCGACGATTGTGGCGTCGGTCAGAAGGCGAGGGCCATCCTGGTCGCCGAGTCCGGCACGTACGCTCTGCCTCCTTCGCGGGTGCCCGTGATCCTGCACGCAGCGCTGATAGGGCACTACCTGAAGGGCGCGTTCTACCCCAAGGGGGGCGGGCAGGTGCTGCCGGCCCACCTGGTGGATGTCGTGCGCTCCCACGGTGGCGAAGTGCGGACCCGCGCCGGCGTGAAGCGCATCCTCGTCGAGGATGGCAAAGCCGTAGGCGTGCGCCTCGCTTCAGGCGAGGAGATCCGCGCGCCGGTCGTCGTCTCCAACGCCGACCTCAAGCGGACCTTCCTCGAGATGGTGGGCGAGGAACACCTCTCACCGCAGACGGTCGCCCGCGTTAAGCAGTACCGCATGGCTTTGCCCCTCTTCTGCGTCTACCTGGGGCTGGACATGGACCTGCGCGAGCGCATGCCCAACACCAACTACTTCTACTACACTTCATTCGATGCGGAGGGGCCGTACCAGGACTGCTACCAGGGGAAGGTGCCCTCCGAACTGGGCTTGTTCATCACGGTGGCCTCCGTCAAGGATCCGCACACGGAGACCATCGCTCCCAAGGGCCACTCCAGCGTTCAGATCATGACGCTCGTGCCCGCCGACTACTCCCTGTGGGGCATCGACAAGGGCCCGGCATCCGGCGAAAAGTACCACCGCAACCCCACCTACCAGTCGTTGAAGCAGAGCCTTACCGACGCCATGGTGGAGGGTGCCGAGCAGATCATCCCCGGCATCAAGGAGCACATCGTCTGGAAGGAGGCAGCCACGCCCATCAGCCAGGAGCACTTCACCTTGTCCACCGGCGGCACTTCATACGGCATCGAGCTCTCCACTGACCAGTTCGGTCCCAATCGACCGTCGCCCGAGACGGAGATCGAAGGGCTGTTCCTGGCGGGTGCCAGCACCGTCTTCGCACACGGGATAGGCGGCGTCATGCGAGGCGGCGTGGGCTGCGCCAGCGCCATCCTCGGCCGCGACCTCAACTCGGAAGTTGTGGCGGGCCGTGTCTTCGGCGACCCCGCCAAGCTCACCGGCGGTGGGCCGGACTGGGACCCCTGGCAGGCCAGCCGCTAGGGGCCGAGTCCCCTACTGCGCCACCCGGCTGCCATCGATCTTGGTGGCTGGCTGTGGATGTGGGAGCCGCGCCACCGGGTCTCATCCCCCGCCTGAAGGCGGGGGCATCGCACGCTGATTTGATGCCCCAGCTTTCAAGCTGGGGTCAGTCTTGCCTTCCAGGACGGCACAGCGCCTGCGGCATAGCGTTCACGGGAACCGCCGCCAAGGTGCTATAATCCCCCACGCAAGTCATGGAATCCTGGGTCATAGGATACGACGGCAACCCCGACGTCGAGCGCCATGCTGGTGTGAAGCCTGGCAGTCGCGAGGCCCCGCCTCTCCGCCTGCGCGTCGTCTCCGACTACATCTGACCGTGGTGCTTCATCGGCCTCGTGCGGGTCGAGCGGCTGTGCGAGGAGTTCGACGTTGAGTTCGACGCCTGGGCCTACGACCTGCGGCCCGGCATCCCGCCCGAGGGCCTGCCTCGCGACCAGGTGTACCGTGGCAGCCGCTACCCCCCAGGCTACATCGACAGGCTGCGCGAGATGGCCCGCCAGTCCGGCATCGAGATGATCGCCCCGCCCGTCGTGGCCAACACCCGCAAGGCCCATGAGGCCACCGAGTTCGCCAAGGACGGTGGCCGCCTGCGCCAGTTCCACCGCGCCGTGTTCGCCGCCTACTGGGAGCGAGGCGAGAACATCGGTGACACAGACGTCCTTTGCCGCCTCGCCCACGACTGCGGCCTGGACGGCGACGAACTGCGGGCGGCCCTGGCCGACGGGCGATACGCCCAGCGCGTAGAGGAGCAGATCGCCTGGGCCCGCGAGGCCGGCCTCGGCGGCGTCCCCACCTTCATCTTCGACGAGAGGTTCACCCTGGTGGGGGCCCAGGACTACAACGTCTTCGCAGATATCGCCCGTCGCATGCAGCGCAGGCAGACCAAGGCGGACGGATGACATAGGAGGAGCGATGGAGTTCAGGTTCACCCCCGAGGAGGAGGCCTTTCGCGCCGAGGTGCGCGACTTCCTCAAGAAGGAGCTGAAGCCCGGCTGGCAGGACGATTTCGATACCGAGACCGAGATGGGAGTCGAGGAGCAGTCCGAGTTCAGCCGCCAGTTCACCAAGAAGCTCGCCCAGCGCCGCTGGCTCACCCTCCCCTGGCCCGAGGAGTACGGCGGCCTCAAGGCCTCCGTCATGCAGCAGATGATCTACAACGAGGAGATGGCCTACGCTGGCGCCCCCGCCAGCTTCAGCATGGGCGTCGCCTGGGTTGGGCCCGCCCTCATGATCTACGGCACCGACGAGCAGAAGAAGCGCTTCCTCCCTCCCATCGCCAGCCACGACGAGATCTGGTGCACCCTCTACTCCGAACCCGCCGCCGGCTCCGACCTCGCCTCCCTCCAAACTCGCGCCGTCAAGGACGGCGACGAGTGGGTCCTCTCCGGCCAGAAGACCTGGACCACCGGCGCCCACCGCTCCGACTGGGGCTGGATCGCCGCCCGCACCGACCCCGACGCCCCCAAGCACAAGGGCATCAGCATGTTCATGGTCCCGATGGACTCCCCCGGTATCACCATTCTGCCCCTCGTCAACATGGCCGGCATGCACGGCTTCAACGATGTCTTCTTCGAGGACGTGCGCATTCCCGCCAACTACCTCGTCGGCCAGGAGAACAACGGCTGGTACCAGCTCGCCGTCTCCCTCGACTTCGAGCGCTCCTCCATCGCCGGCGCCGCCCGCGCCCGCCGCTGGCTCGAAGACCTCGTCGCCTTCGCCGCCGACCATCGCTCCATCGTCGACGCCCGCCCCGAGATTCGACACCGTTTGGCCGACACAAGCCTGGAGATCGAGGTCGGCCGCTATCTCTCCTACCACGTCGCCTCCCTCCAGCAGGCCGGCAAGATACCGAACTACGAGGCGTCCATCGCCAAGCTCTACTCCTCCGAACTCGGCCAGCGACTCGCCCGTACGGGCTGGGATCTCCTCGGGCTCTACGGCCAGTTACACCCGCACAGCAAGTACGCCTACCTCCGTGGCCGCATCGAGCGCTACTGCCAGGTCTCCGTCGCCGAGACCATCGCCGGCGGCACCAGCGAGATCATGCGCGCTATCATTGCGATAAGAGGCCTCGGCCTCCCCAAGGGCTAGCGGCCACCCCCCCCCACGTAGGGGCGGGCCTCCGTGCCCGCCCGCAATCGCTTGCCCCCTCCTCCGCCGCGGCCGGTGCATAATAGTCATTGCCGAGCGCCGCGCTCCCCCCTCTCGTAGGTCGAGGCCCCAGCCTCGACCGTAGCCCGCCGATGAGCGCACACTGGAGGCCCACCCCATGTACGAGACCGAACGCCGCTCTCGCGACTACTACCAGCGCCGCGCGCCCCTCTACGATTGGGCGAACCGCGTCGCTTCCCTCCTCCGCGGCGCCAGCGACCTTCGCGAGCGCCGCAAGACCGTCCGACACCTCAACCTGGAGCCCGGCCAGCGCGTGCTCGAGGTCAGCGTCGGCACCGGCACCAACGTCCCCCTCATGGCCGAGCGCCTCGGCCCCGACGGGCGCATCGTCGGCCTCGACATCTCCCCCGCCATGCTCGCCCGCTGTCGCGACAAGCTCCGACGCCACCGCGTACAGGCCGACCTCGTCCTCGGCGAGGCGGCGCACCTGCCCTTCCCCGACGACGCCTTCGACGCCGTCTTCCACCACGGCGGCATCGCCGAGTTCGGCGACACCAGGGGCGCCATCGAGGAGATGTTCCGCGTCGCCTGCCCCGGCGCCGGCGTCGTCATCTGCGACGTGGGCGTGCCCGCTGACCGGCCCCTCTCCCTGGTCAACTGCTTCCTATTGCGGTTCCAGCCCGCCTACGACAAGCCCCCGCCCATCGACCTCGTGCCCTCCGCCGCGCGGGACGTGAAGCTGCACTGGTACCGCGGCGGCGCCTGGTACATGATCGAAATGACCAAGCCCTAGCTTGTCCCCCTGGGTCTGGCCCCCCCTGAGTGTCATACTCGACTAGAATTCCCCTTCCAGGATGCTTTGGAAACGCTCTCCCAACGAACCGGGTGTGCTAGAATCGGGGCGGATGAGACTCCGCCGCCTTCCGTGGTGGACCAATAGCTGGTGGCCACCAAGGATCAGGCCCCAGCTTGACGTGCGGTACGATGTTCGCCCGGTGACGGCGGCGGAGCTCGGATGGGGGCAATTGCTCATACTACGTTTTCTGGTGTGCCCGGAGAGTAGCGTCGCCTCGGGAGTAACATATTAGCGATGTCCGGAGAGACCCAGTGGACCCATCCCTCCGTCGTCAGCCTGTCCGGCGGCGCGGACCCCATCGATGTGATTGTCCAGAAGTCCCGGAGGGTGGTTTTCGACGCTATCGACGAGGGGTGGTCAGGCCCACCCTTTGATCCGGTCGCTCTTGCCGAACTTCGGGGAATCCGGGTGGACGCGAGGGCGGATGTGCCAGACGCCCGCTTGGTCCCAGCCTCAGCTGGGAAGTTCACAATCGAGTTCAATCCTGATCGCCCTCGCAACCGCATTCGCTACTCGGTAGCCCACGAAATAGGGCACACTCTGTTTCCGGATGCGGCGGAACGAATCAGGCATCGAACCCGTACTGGGCGTCTGGAACCGGAGCACTGGCAACTTGAGGTACTGTGTAACTTGGCTGCTGCCGAAATCCTCATGCCCATTGGCCGTGGCGCCGAACTGCAGAAGACGCCACTAGAGATAGATGCGCTCATCCACCGTCACCGCGACTATCAGGTTTCGATGGAGGCCGTGCTTCTCAGAGTGCTGAAGCTTACCGATGAGTCGTGCGCCGCCTTCGCGGCTGCGCGAATCGAGCAAACAGTTGAGCAACCCCCTGTCTTCCGCATCGACTACTGTCTCGGGTCGGAAGCCTGGCGTCGCCGCCCCCGGCTTAGAGGGCGCGTCCTACATTCACCGGCACTTGCCAAATGCACCGCCGTAGGCTACACCGCCAAGGGCCGTGAACGCTGGTGGGCTAGCGGTCCCAATCTACTAATCGAAAGCGTTGGCGTTCCTCCATACCCTGGCTCCGTGTATCCCAGAATAGTCGGTCTTATGCTGGACAAGGGTGAACCAGCCGTGGCGAGCCATATAGAGCAACTCGTCGGCGACGCCACCAGTCCGCAGATCGCCGGGACAGGAGTGATCGCCCATATCGTTAACGACAAGACTCCGAATTGGGGCGCCGGATTCGGACTTAAGCTGGCCAAGCGTTGGCCGGAAGCCCAAAGAGAGTTTCGACGCTGGGCGCTCTCGGACAAGCGCAATCTCCGCTTGGGGGAGACACGCGCGACTAGGCTCACGGATGATCTATACGCATTCCACATGGTCGCTCAGCGCGGCTACAAGCAGGGTCCCAGGCCGCTGATAAGGTATCAGGCGCTGGATGTGTGTCTTCGGCGCCTGGCAGAGTTCGCGACGCAACGGTCAGCGAGCGTTCATATGCCATTCATCGGTACTGGATACGCGGGGGGGAAGTGGCCAGTGATCGAGGAGCTTATCCGCGAGCACCTCGCCACAGCCGGTGTTCCGGTGACGGTTTATGCGTTGCCAGGCCAAGTAAGGCCCTCCGCCTCAGAAGGTGGTGAACCGTCACAGATGTCCTTCACCCTTATAGACTAGTCGCTCACTCCTCTCACCGATGGTGAAACAGATCGTCGCGCTATCGGGTCCTGTCACCGCGGGGAAATCTACCCTCGCGGAGAGCCTCGTCGCCCGTTTCGGCTATCAACGCGTGCGCACCCGAGAGCTTCTGCGTAAGATCATCGACGCGCCGGATCACATTGCCAGACGCCAACTCCAAGCTGCCGGCGCTCAACTCGACCGCAGGACTGGCGGCCGCTGGGTCGCTGACCAACTCGAGCGCGACATCCGCCAGGAACCCGAGGAGTCCCTCATCGTCGTTGACGCGGTTCGCATCCAAGAGCAGGTCGAGGCGCTCTATCGCGCCTACGGCGCAAAGGTCGTTCATCTTCACCTGACCGCACCTCCCGATGAACTGGAGCGCAGATACTCCGAGAGATCACAGGAAACCGCTGGCGAACTCGCGTCCTACGCTCAAGTTCGCGCTGACCCCACTGAGGCTGCTGTCGGCGATCTCGAGCTCACAGCGGACGTCGTTATCGATACCGCCCGTTCGACACCTTCCGACGTCTTGGTCAGGGCTGCAGCCCGGTTGGGTCTCTATCGCCCCGCCGGTTCTCAGCTGGTGGACGTGCTCGTTGGTGGTCAGTATGGAAGCGAAGGCAAAGGAAACATCGCGTACTACCTCGCAAGGGAATACGCCGTCCTCGTTCGTGTTGGCGGGCCGAACGCCGGCCACACGGTGATGGACTGGTCCGACCAAGAATACATACACCACCAACTTCCTTCCGGCACGCGAAGCAGCCCGTCTGCCCAACTTGTCATCGGCCCTGGCGCCACCCTCCGGATACCCGATCTTCTTGAGGAGATAGCTGAGTGCGGCGTCGAGTATCAGCGACTCGCAATTGATCCTCAGGCCATGATCATCAGCGACCAAGACATCCTACAAGAGGACGAGTTGAAGAAGTCCATTGGATCGACAGCCCAGGGCGTCGGTGCGGCCGCTGCCAGGAGGATCAACGGCCGTACCGTGGGCACGGTCAGGCTCGCCACACACTTCCCCGACCTGGAACCTTTCCTCCGCGAGACGGGCGAAGTGTTGGAGGACGCATACATTCGCGGTGATGCGGTCCTTCTTGAGGGCACGCAAGGGACGGGCCTTAGTCTATTCCACGGATCATACCCTTACGTGACATCCCGCGATACTACAGTTGCGGGCTGTCTAGCGGAGGCTGGCATCGCTCCCGCCCGCGTAAGGAGGGTGGTTATGACATGCCGGACGTATCCCATCCGCGTGCAGAATCCTCGCGGTTCAACATCCGGCCCGATGTCTCAGGAGATATCCTGGACAACAGTTGCGGAACGTTCTGGTCTGGACAAGCGCCGATTGATGCGCAAGGAGAAGACTTCTACGACCAAGAGGCAGCGGCGTGTCGCAGAATTCGATTGGGCGCAGCTCTCTCGCTCAGCGCAGCTGAACGCACCAACCGACATTGCGCTTACTTTCGTGGACTACATTGACAAGAGGAACGCGGACGCCCGGCGGTTCGATCAATTGACCCCGGAGACCATTCGCTTTGTGGAGGAAGTCGAGGCAGTCGCTCAGGCACCCGTGAATCTCTTGTCCACCCGCTTCCACTCGCGCAGTGTCATTGACCGGCGGAACTGGTAGCGGTGACTCACCTTTTGGCGCAAACCTATCCGCATCTCTTTCACATTGCCCATGCGGACGCTTGGCCCGGTCTTCGACGCCACGGTCTGCTCAGCACCACCGCCCTGCTCGACCTATTCGAGGTGAAAGGCAAGCTCCGCTCTGCGCTTGAACGGCAGCGCCGCCCGGACTCAGTCGTCATCACCCATCCCCTGCATGGGACCGCCACTATTCGCGACCAAAAACCGTTGGTCGAGAAGAGCCTCGCTTCAGCGCTTGTAGACATGACCGTCGGCCAATGGTACCGGCTGCTAAACCGCCACGTCTTCCTTTGGCCCACGGAAGCCAGAATGCACACCATGTTGGAGGCGGCCGCTTACAGGCGTCTTCCCCAACTCGTCGTTACTTTAGCTACAGATGAGGTCATTCAGTCCCACAGACGGCGAATCCTTCTCTCTCGCCTGAACTCCGGTGCCACCCGTCCCTTTGCTTGTCAGCGCGGCCGCCACACATTCCAGACCTTGGCACATTACCCGCTCGCCGAACGCATCCGCCGTTGCGGCAAGGCAGCTGCCGTCGCTGAGGTGTTAGTCAAGCGCGGGATCGTCCCGCTCACTGACGCCGCCCTTTCCGCCGTCATCTGGGTCGGAGGTCGGCCCACGCAAACGGTGTGGACCCGCCCCAGTTAACCCCTCTTCCCACGGTCCCAAGCTGTCTCTTCCCCCTTTGACCTCTCACCGCTAACCCCTACCCTCACCCTGGAGGAGGTACCCCATGCCTGTCCCTACCGGCTCCGAAGAAAACCCGTCCGTCCCCAAGAAGCGGGGCGGCCGTCGCCCCGGCGCTGGTGCCCCCAAGGGCAACCTCAACGCCCTCAAGCACGGCCGGCGGTCGGCACAATTCTCTGAACTCGGCGCCCTCCTCGTCTCCATCCCCCAGGCTCGCGATGCTCTGCTCGCCCTCGCCCGCCGTCACCGCCTCAAGCAGCGCCGCGCCGAAGACGTCGCCAACCTCCTCCTCCAGCGCCTCGTCCAGCGCGCCCACCAGATACGAAACGCTCGATTGAACGCTCAATCCCCTATCGACGAACGTCGCACAATCAACGAAATCGACTCCCACACCCCCGACGCCGGATACGCCGACCAACCCCAACCGAAAATCTTCACCCCCGGTCAATCAAACCCTGAACCTGGCCCCGCCCCCTCAATCGATCGCCAGATACGCAAACCCCCTTGATCGAACGCGAGAGTGCATGCCCGCCTGCCCCCCTCACCGGTAGCAAATTTCCGGACTAACCTTACGACTTACTAAGTTCCCATCGGGCATAACTTCCAGTCATGGCCTGCGTTCTCTATATTAGTCTGTAGGAAAGTGGGCCCCAGCGGGGGTTTGGCATGACGTATCGGCCCATAAGCGAATACGGCGTCATCGGTGACATGCACTCCGCCGCGCTTGTTAGCGCCGACGGCTCCATCGACTGGCTCTGCTTCCCTCGCTTCGACTCCCCCAGCGTCTTCGCCGCCCTCGTCGATGATGCCGACGGCGGCTACTTCCGAATCCGACCCGTGGGCGACTTTCGCTCCGAGCACTCCTATCAGCGCGACTCCAACATCCTCGCCGCCGAGTTCCGCACCGATAGCGGTGTCGCCACCCTGACCGACTTCATGCCGGTGTGCGACGACATCACCCAGTGCGATCATGACCTCGTGCGGATGGTCCGCTGCCAGAGCGGTTCCGTCCAGATGCAGATGGAGTTCAAGCCTCGGCTGGGCTACGGCCGCTCGCCCACGGACATCAGCGTTTCCGAGCGGTCGGCGGTGGCCCGCCTCAACGGCGACTGTCTGGGCCTGGCCGCCGGCGTGCCCCTGAAGCCCGCGAAGGGCGGCGCTCGCGCCCGCTTCACCCTGCGGGAGGGCCAGTGGACGGCGTTCCTCCTGCGCTGGAACGACGACTCGCCGCCTCCGCCCGAGGAGTACGACGTCCACGGCCGGTTGGGCCGGACCCAGGCCTTCTGGCGGTTCGTCGCCCACGATTGGCGCTACACCGGCCGGTGGAAGGAGCTGGTGAGGCGCTCCATGCTGGCCCTGCACCTGCTGCTCTACGTGCCCACCGGGGCCGTCTGCGCCGCCGTTACCACCTCCTTGCCGGAGCAGATCGGCGGCAATCGCAATTGGGACTACCGCTTCTGCTGGCTGCGCGACGCCGCCTTCACTCTGGACATATTCAACCGCCTCAGCCACACCGCCTACACCCGCCCCTTTGTCGAGTGGCTGGCCGTTCAGGCCCTGGACCTTGGCCAGGGGGAGGACATCCATTCCCTCTACGAGATCAGCTGTGAGGATACTCACGACATCAGAGAAGACGTGCTCGGCCATCTGGAGGGCTACCGTGGCTCGGCGCCGGTGCGCGTGGGCAACGGCGCCTTCCACCAGTTCCAGCTCGACGTCTACGGCGAGGTGCTCCTCTCCTTCGACTCCTACCACCGGGCGGGAGGCATCGTCGACGGCACCCTCTGGGCTCTGGCGGAGGCGTTGGTCGAATCGGCCCTGCGTCACTGGCAGAAGCCGGACAACGGGATATGGGAGATCCGCTCGGAGCCCAGGCACTTCACCTACTCCAAGCTCATGGCCTGGGTGGCTGTGGACCGCGGCCTACGCCTGGCGCGGGCGCTCAAGAAGCCGGTCGATTTCGACGGCTGGCGCCGCGCCCGTGAGGCCATCAAGGCGGACCTCCTGGAGAAGAGCTGGAATGAGAAGCGCCGCTGCTTCGTGCAGGCCTACGGGGCGAAGAACCTGGACGCCAGCACTCTGTTCATGCCTATGGTCGGCTTCCTGCCCGCGGATGATCCGCGTATGGCGGCCACCATCGAGGGGGTGCAGAAGGAGCTGGTCCGGGACGGACTCGTCTACCGCTATCTGCCCTCGCAGACAGATGACGGTGTCGGCGGCGATGAAGGGGCGTTCACCATGTGCAGCCTGTGGCTGGCGGGTGCCATGATCACCGGCGGCCGCGTGGATGAGGCGCGGGCGATATTCGAGCGGGTGGTGGGCCTGGGCAACCGCGTGGGCCTGTATTCGGAGATGGTGGAGCCGGGCACGGGGGAGTTGCTGGGCAACTACCCGCAGGCGTTCACCCACATCGCCCTGATCCACACGGCGCGAAACCTGGACCGGGCGCTGAACCAGGTGGAGCTGGGCAAGATCGTCGCCGCTTAGACGCGGACGCAACGGGGAAAGGGAAGAGCCGGGCCCGTCGGGCCCGGCTCCCGTCTTCGGTGGGAGGACCCATCCTCCGTGTCTGCTATCGCCTACTTGGAGCTGATCTTGATCGTCTTGGTGCGGCTGCCCTCGACCTTGGGCAGAGTGATGGTGAGGACGCCGCCCTCGTACTCAGCCGTCGCCTTTTCGGTGTCGACGGTGGCGGGAAGGGGGAGAGTGCGGCCGAAGGCGCCGTACCTAAGTTCGCGGCGCAGGAAGTGCTCGCGCTCCTCCTTCTCCTCGTGCTTGGTCTCGCCCTTGATCGTGAGAAGGTCGTCGTTGACGGAGATATCGACGTCCTCGGGGTCGACACCGGGGAGGGCCGCCTTGGCCACTACCGACTCGTCGGTCTCGTACAGATCGACGGGGATAGGGCGCGCGCGCTCGTGCCAGATGGTGGGTGTCCAGGTCTCATCGAACACCCGGCCCATGACGCGGCGCATGGCGGACATCTCGCGGAAGGGGTCCCATCGAACCAGTGCTCTCATTTCGTACCTCCTCTCGTGGGGCTCCCACCAGTTATTTGCACCCTCATGTTAACAAGCGATGTAGTGTCTGTCAAGAGTCTTGATAAAGACCTTATCAACAATCTTTTGCCAGAGGTTGACATCTGACGCCGCCCCCTCTACAATTTAACCGTGGCTGGCAAGAGTTTCTACGATATACTGGGCGTCTCCCGCAACGCCTCCGAGAAGCAGATCCGGCAGGCCTATCGTCGGCTCGCCCGCAAGCACCACCCGGACGTAAACCCCGGCGATGAGCAGGCCGAGGCGCGGTTCAAGCAGATCAACCGCGCCTACGAGGTGCTCTCCGACGCCGAGAAGCGCAGGAAGTACGACCGCTACGGTGAGCAGTGGGAGCAGGCAGAGGCTTTCGAGCGGGCGCGTCAAGCCGGCGGCGCTCAAGGCGCCTGGTTCGGCCAGACCTTCGACCTGGGGGACCTGTTCGGCCGCGCCACCCGTGGCCGCGGCGGCCCCTTCGAGAACATCTTCGAGTCGTTCTTCGGCCGTCGCGGGCCCACCCGTGGCCAGAACGTGGAGTATGCCACCGAGGTCACACTGGAGGAGGCCTTCCACGGCGCCACCCGTCGTATCGGCTTGCAGGTGGAGGAGGCCTGCAGCACGTGCGGGGGCAGCGGCCAGATCGCGGGCGCTGTCTGCCACGCCTGCCAGGGCGCCGGTGCCCTCCTGCAGCCCAAGCGGCTGGAGGTGAAGATACCGCCTGGCGTCCGCAACGGCTCTCGCGTGCGCATCGCCGGCGAAGGCCGGCCCGGAGCCGGCGGCGGGCCCCGCGGCGACCTCTACGTCGTGGTCAGGGTGCGCCCTCACTCGAGGTTCGAGCGCAAGGGCGATGACCTGACCACCGAGGTCGGCGTGCCTCTGGAGGACGCGGTGCTGGGCGGTGAGGTGGAGGTGCCAACGCTATCCGGCAGCCGAGTCGCTCTCAAGATACCGGCCCTGACCCAGAACGGCCGCCGGTTCCGCCTCTCCGGGCTGGGCATGCCCCGCCTGGAGGGCAAGGGGAAGGGCAAGGGCGACCTCTACGCCAGGATGAGCGTGCTCCTGCCTGAGAAGCTGACGGATCGGGAGCGGGAGCTGTTCGAGCAGTTGCGGGAGGAGCGCCGCAAGCAGAAGGTGGGAGCGAAGTGATGGCCGATCGAGATCGGGTGCGCGACGAGGATGAGCCCTGCTTCGTGATCAGCGTGGCGGCGCGTATGGTGGGCATGCACGCTCAGAGCCTGCGCCACTACGAGCGCCTGGGCCTGGTGCGCCCCTCCCGCTCGCGCGGCCGCGTGCGCCTCTACTCGCGGGCGGACATCGAGCGGCTGGTTCACATCCAGCGGCTGGTGAACGACCTGGGGGTGAACCTGGCCGGCGCCGAGGTGGTGATCCGCCTCAACGAGCGCATCCGAAAGATGGAGGGGGAGATGGAGCGCCTGCGGGCCGAGCTCCAGGCGTATAGAGATAGGATGCTGCCTGCGGTGCCCCCGGAGGAAACCGATCAATGACTGAAGCAGAAGGACCAGCCTGGGACACGATATGGGCCCGCTGGGCGTCCGTCTGGGAGACGCGCCCGCCGGAGTCGGCCGTCGTGGACCTGGTCGCCCGTCTCAAGGGGGAAGGGCGGCGCCGCGTCCACGATCTCGGCTGCGGCCTGGGCCGGCATCTCCTGTTCCTGGCCGCCGAGGGCCTCGACGCCTCGGCCTCGGACATCTCTCCGGCCGCCGTCAGCGAGTGTCGGCAGCGGCTTCGCCAGGCGGGGCTGGCCGCCCAGGTCACGCTGTCCGACATGACTGACATCCCCGCCGATGACGGCTCGCTGGACGCCGTCATCGCCTGGGACGTGGTCTATCACGCCACCGTGGATGGGATTCTGCGCACGCTTCAGGGCATCCACGACAAGCTGGAGCCGGGTGGCTACCTGCTCGCGACGTTCGCCTCCACCAGCCACGGTGCCTGCGAGCTGTCACGTCGGGAGGCGGAAGATGGTGTCGCCGAGCGACTGGAGCCCAACACCTACATCAGGCCGCATGACACGGTGGGCGACAAGGCGCTGGTTCACCACTACACGACGGAGGAGGAGCTGCGAGGGAGGCTGCTGGGAGGGTTCGAGGTCCTATCGCTGGAAGAGAGGCCAGAGGGAGGCGGGGTGTATTGGGTGGTACTGGTGAGAAACGGAATGCGAACGGGTACGCTACAGGCTGAGGCCTGTCGCACCTAAGGACAACGGAATGCGTGAGGTGAAGTGAGATGATGCGGCGAAGCTGTCACCCTGAGCGAAGCGAAGGGTCTGGTGGGGCGGGCGCACAGCATGGCGGTCGAGCAACGCAGCCCCACCCCAGATTCTTCGCTGCGCTCAGAATGACAGATGGTATCGAGGTGAAGTTAGATGACGCGACAAGACAGGTTCACGGAAGGCGTCCCTTGTTATTCTGAGCGGCGACCACGCTCGTGCGGGGAACCAGCGTCTGCCGCGAAGGAATCTGGGGCGGGGCCAACCGCCGTTCTCGCCAGGGATGGCAAGACGAGAACAGCCCGCAAAACGCTAAAATGCCAAACAAACTCCCAGACTGAGGTGATCTGACATGATGCGACAAGACAGGTTTACGGAAGGGGCGCAAGAGGTCCTCGCGGCCAGCCAGGAGCTGGTGCGCAAGGAGCGCCACAGCCAATGGGACGTGGAGCACGTCCTAATGGCGTTGCTCACACATGAGCGAGGGGCCGCACCCGCCGTCTTCGAGCACCTGAAGGTGGATACCGACAAGCTGCGCGAAGCGGTCGGTCAGGCGCTGGCCAACGCCCCCAAGCTGGCCTACGACGTGGTGCAGATCTACACCACGCCGCGCATCGTGCGCATGCTCGAGGCGGCCAACGCCGAGGCGGAACGACTCAAGGACGAGTACGTGGGCGTGGAGCACATCCTCATCGCCATCGCTGACGAGCGTGAGGGAGAGGCGGCCCGCATCCTGGGCCGGTTCGGAGTCGATAAGGAGAAGATCTACCGCGCCCTCCAGGAGGTGCGCGGCGGCGCCCGCGTGGACAGCCCCACAGCCGAGTCCAAGTACCGCGCCCTTGAGCGCTATGCCATCGACCTGACGGAGGCGGCGCGGCAGGGCAAGCTGGACCCCGTCATTCACCGTGAGGACGAGATCAAGCGAGTGATGCAGGTGCTCAACCGCCGCACGAAGAACAACCCGGTGATCATCGGCGAGGCCGGCGTGGGCAAGACCGCCATCGCCGAGGGGCTGGCCCAGAAGATCGTGGCCGGCGACGTGCCTGAGAACCTCAAGGACAAGCGGGTGCTGGCCCTGGACATGAGCGCTATGGTGGCCGGCTCTAAGTTCCGCGGCGAGTTCGAGGAGCGGCTGAAGGCCGTCATGGACGAGATCAAGAAGGCCAGGGGCGAGGTCATCGTCTTCATCGATGAGGTGCATCAAGTGATGGGCGCGGGCGCTGCTGAAGGGGCCATCGACGCCTCCACCATGATGAAGCCGGCCCTGGCCCGCGGCGAGCTCCAGTGCGTGGGCGCCTGCACCTCCGACGACTACCGCCAGCACATCGAGAAGGATGCGGCCCTGGAGCGACGCTTCGCTCCCGTATACGTGGACGAGCCCAGCGTTGACGACACCATCGACATGGTGAAGGGGCTGCGGCCTCGCTACGAGACGCATCACAAGGTCAAGATCACTGACGACGCGATCGCGGCGGCGGTGCGCCTGTCGGACCGCTACATCTCCGACCGCCACCTGCCGGACAAGGCGATCGATCTCATCGACGAGGCGGCCTCTAAGCACGTCATCGAGGCTCAGAGCATGCCGCCCGAGGTGCGACAGCTCCAGGAGCGGGTGGACAAGCTGGCGCGCGAGGCCGATGCCGCCGCCCAGCGCCAGGAGTACGAGGCGGCTGCCCACATCAAGACGGAGCTGGAGAGCATCCAGGCCGAGTACGAGCAGATACGCTCTCAGTGGGAAGAGGAGCACGTCGCCAGCACCACCGTGGACGAGTCGGACATCGCGGAACTGGTGGCCAAGATGACAGGCATCCCCGTCTCTCGCATGATGGAGGGCGAGAGCGAGAAGCTGCTGCACATGGAGGAGCGTCTGCACGAACGGGTGATCGGCCAGGAGGAGGCGATCCGAGCCGTGTCGGAGGCGATCCGCCGCGCTCGCGCTGGCCTGAAGGACCCGCGTCGGCCCATCGGCAGCTTCATCTTCCTCGGCCCGACAGGGGTCGGGAAGACGGAGCTGGCGCGGGCCCTCGCCGCCTTCATGTTCGACGATGAGGACGCCATGATCCGCATGGACATGAGCGAGTACCAGGAGCGGCACACCGTGTCGCGGCTCATCGGGGCGCCGCCGGGCTACGTGGGCTACGAGGAGGGCGGCCAGCTAACGGAGCTGGTGCGCCGCCGGCCCTACCGGGTCGTCCTGTTCGACGAGATCGAGAAGGCGCACGTGGAGGTGTTCAACGTCCTCCTCCAGATCCTGGACGACGGCCGCCTCACGGACGGCCACGGCCGCACCGTGGACTTCCGCAACACGGTGGTGATCATGACCTCCAACCTGGGCACGGAGGAGTTCCAGCGGCCGTCGCTGGGCTTCGTCCCCTCCGACAAGCCGAGCAAGTCGGAGAAGGAGAAGCAGAAGGGCGCGGTGGAGAAGGCGCTGCGCCAGGCCTTCCGGCCGGAGCTGCTCAACCGCATCGACGAGACGATCGTGTTCGACCCGCTGACAGAGGACGATCTGAAGCAGATCGTGGAGCTGCTGCTCAGCGACGTGCGGGAGCGCCTGGCCGAGCGTCAGGTGGGCCTGGAGCTGACGGAGACGGCCAAGGCGGAGCTGGTGAAGGAGGGGTACGACCCGGTGTTCGGGGCGCGGCCGCTCCGCAGGACGATCGAGCGGCGGGTGGCCAACCCGCTGTCCCGGCGCATCCTGGCCGGCGAGTTCGCCGAAGGCGATACGGCCCTGGTCGACCACGCCGACGGGGAGTACACGTTCGAGAAGAAGAAGGCACCCGCGAAGGCGAAGGCGGCGGCCAGCTAGGGCACGGGTGTAGGCTCAGGCGTAGTGGTCGGCTCTGCCGCGGGCGTAGGTGTGGACTGTGGCGTCGCGGTTCCGTCCGGCGTGGGGGTGGGCTCCGGGCTCGGCGTCGGTGTTGGCGTTGGAGTTGGCTCCGGAGCTGGCGTTGGTACCGGCGTCGCGGTGGGCTCAGCGTTCGGCGCAGGTTCTGGCGTTGGCGTTGGCATAGGCTCTGGTGTTCCTGTGGGCTCAGGAGCCGGCGTCGGCTCCGCCCAAGGCGCGGCCACCAGGGTCACTACTTGCGCCTCGTTGCTTGGCCCGCTCTCGAACTCATCGCCGTCCACAGCCGTGGCCACGTAGTAGTAGGTTGCCCCTTCGACTATGTTGACGTCCTGATATGACGGTCTGGGGGAGCTGCCGATCCCTTCGTAGGGCCCGCCGCTGGCAGTTCCACGATATATGTTGTAGTAGAGGGAATCGGCTACGGCCTGCCAGGTCAGGTCCACCGTGGGCACGGAGTGGTGGAACTGGGCCCTGAGGCCCCAAGGGCAAGAGGGCCGCTCACAGTTGGTGATCGTGTCGGCACCGAAGCCGCCCCTGCACTTGTCGCTGCCGGGCCCGCCGTCGATGACATCGTCGCCGTGGCCGCCATATATCTTGTCGTCGCCGGGGCCGCCAACGATGGTATCGTCACCGAGGCCGCCGTAAATCTTGTCTCTGCCGGGGCCGCCGTCGATGGTATCGTCGCCCTTGCCGCCATATATCTTGTCGTCGCCATCACCGCCGACGATGCAGTCGTCGCCGGCGAGGCCTCTGATCCTGTCGTTGCCGCCGAGGCCGAAGATGAGGTCGCTTCCGCTGGTGCCTGTGAGTTTATCGCCCCCGCTCGTTCCCGTTATCGTGTTGTCGAACTCCATCCCGCCGCACTCTGCTGGCGGAAAGGAGCTAGCCACCCTGAGGGAGACCTCTGCCGTTTCCGTGTCCGAGAATACGCCGTAGATGCCGCCGATGCGAGGCAGGACGAGGACGGCAAGAGCGACCAGCAGCAAGAGACCCCCCACGAGCAAGGCGTGCGGCCTCACGAGTCCCTCCCCGGACGGGTGTCCAGCTGCCCGGACTTCCCTTTCCTGAGCACGCTGACGATGTTCCACACCTCACCGGCGATGATGATAGCCCCAGGCACCCCGACCAACAGCAGGAAGCCCCAGGAGCCGCGCACGTGCTGGGCCACATAGCCCAGGTATGGAATGTCCACCCAGACCCGACCCTCCACGTTCTCGGCTGGCACCGTGTAGCTATCGGGATCCTCGTTGGCGTCTCCCTTGGTGCGGAAGCCAAGGGCCGGGCCCTGGCGCTCGACCTCCACCACGCGGTGAGTGACGAAGCTGGGAGAACCTTGCTGGCGATACGTGATGATATCGCCCGCAGACACCGCTTGGGGGTCTACTGGACGGACCAAGATGGCCGAGCCCACGGGCAGGGCGGGCTCCATACTGCCGCTGAGGACCACCTGTAGGTCCCAGTGGAGAAGGCGGGGCAGCACAAAGAACAGGATGACGCCGATCAACGCCAGCGTCACAGCTACGTTGACGAGCAGCCCCAGTACGCGAATCAGCCGTTTGAACGCGGAAGTAGACATGCCATCGATAACACCGCGGGCGATGCGCGTGGCGGAGGCAGAGCGAACCCCCACCACGCACACCACTATTGCTTCTGCTGGGTCGCCTCCTCGCCCAGGGCTACGGGATGTTGACCAGATGGGACTCGAACAGGTACTGAGCCGGGGTCCAACCGCTAAGTGAGACACCGACAATGTCGTTCGTGAGAACGAGCCAAATCTTGCCGGACGACACCGCCGGCAGCGTGCCAGACAAGGAAAGCTTGCCACCAGCGTCGCTTGTCCCGCTGGCAATGGCGTTCACAGGCCACGGCCAAGTTGTCTGCGGTTCAGGGTAGTGAATCAGCGTGTAGCCGGTACCCGGCGTAAGGCCCTGGGCAGCAAAGCTGTAGTTGCCGGCCGCATCCCACTTGAGAAGCCCCCAAGTGCCGTTTGCGATGAAGTGCCAGTCAGGCTCCCCCGTCTTGTCATCCAGGAAGAGCTTGCGCGACAGCTGCCCTGGTCCAGTACCGAGTTCCTGCTCAGCGTACAGGTCGATGTCGAAGGTCATGACATCGCCCTGGGCCCAGTTGCCGGTGTCCTCCCCGCGCATGTGGTAGCTCTGCTCCACATCGAGAGTGCCACCGGGCGGTATCGTGCCCAGAGGCATCCACATGCTTCGGATGTCGTTAACCGACAGGCCATCTTCGTCGGCGAAAATGACTGTGCTGTCCACCTTCAGGTCATAATTTGTGACCGTGTGGATGTGGTTGATCGTGTCGTTGGGGTCCTCGGCAAATTCAGACTCTGGATGCTCCCCGCCGCTGGTCTGAACGTTGCCGATGTGCTTCCACACGACCACCGGGTTGGCACTGAGGTTCCGGATGGTGAAGTTTATTAGGCCAGTCTCACTGGGCTTAAGATCGGCCATTTGGAACGTGCCTTGCCAGGGATTCTGGCCATCTACCCTGATGTCGATTGTGCCAGCGGAAAGTGTGCCGGTGGCGCTCTCGGTATCGCTAAAGTAGGCTGTGGTCGCCCCGGCGATCACAGCCGCCACGGTGCCGATCACCAGCAGGCTCATGAGTATCCTTCGCTTCATTCTCCATCTCCCTTTGTGCTAATCGTTCGCCGCATTCGTCGCTACAAACCGAATCGCCCGTGCAATAGGCATCACCTCCTGTCGGGTGGTGCCCCGCACGGCCTAAAACCAACAGGGCCGGCCCCGTTGCCGTGGAGCCGACCCTGTATTAGAATCGGAGACGGCAGAGGGCTCTGGTAACGCGGCGTCCTGCTGCCTGCCCCGCATGGTTTCGGCCGTGCGGGGCTGTATTTCTCTCGGCTAGGGTCTGGTCAGCGCCCCCTCCTGCAAAATGAAAATCGGCGACAAGCCGTCGCCGACACTCCACCTCCGAGACCGAGTGATCCCCCACCACCTCGTCTCGGTCGGCGGCTCAAGACATAACGTAAGCAGACTACTAATTATCACACCTGCAGTGACCTGTCAAGGGCTTTGACAAGTATTTCACAATAATGTCTGTACTGGTGACAGCAATTCGACTCTCCAGCGACCACGGCGGCCGCGCTGCCCATGAGAGCCGCTGGGCGACCGGCTCCGTGGATGGTCACCAGCACGAGGACATCAGCGACTTCGGGCTGCAGTTCACCCTCAGGGAGTTGGAGGCGGGCAGGAAGCTCCAGCTAGGCTACACGGCCCGCTGCAGTCAGAACGGGGACTGGGAGAACACAGCGGCGGCGCACGTCAACCTGCTACATGGCGCCGTTGCGGGGTCTGTCGCTAGGTCTTGGCGACGGGCTCCTTCTCGTCCCGACGGAGAGCGGAGACGCGCTCGCGCAGGAACGAGGGGACGTTTTCCTGAACGGCCTCCACCGCCTCGCGCATCCGGCCGATGCCCCCACGCATCACCTCGCGGCCGTCCCGCTGGGAGTCCGCCAGGTCCTCCAGGGCTTCCTGCCACAGGGCGAGCTGCCGGGCCTGGTCGTTGGCCACGGCCTCGGAGATAGACTCATATAGCCCGACGATGTCGGTGGGGCGCTGCGCCCAGCCTCGGGCCACATTCGTCCATTCGCGGGCGCCCTGGCGGGAAGCTTCGAGGATGCTGCGGGTGAACCGGTGGTAGCGCTCGTTGGCCGACCTGATGGCGTCGAAGGTGGACTCCTGACGTTCGATGAGCGTCATAAACAGGCGGTCGATGCTCTCACTGACTCCCATGTTCTCGCTCCTTGCGGTGCTTCCGTCGTGGCCATCCTACATTAGACTCCTCAGGCTGAGGCGGTGTCAACGGTCAGCCAGCCGGAGCTGTCAACTCTGACATACAGCTAACGTTGGCGCCGACAGTGCTGCCGGGAGCGGCCGGACGGGCGCGGCGGCAATCTGGCACGGTGGTGGACGCGGGGCGGCCGGGAGGTCTCGCGCAACGAAGGGCGGAAGTTTGGCAAGAGTCAGACTGCGCCCCTATAATTGCGATAGGATCACTCTAGCCCTTCTTTCGGATCGAAGCAGACTTTGCGTATCGCCTTAGGCAGCGACGAACCGACGTGCCTCACGGATTTCGTGGCAGAAGGGCTGAGGTGCCGGGGCCATCAGGTGAAGTTGGACGAACACTACCGGGCGCGAGATGTCGGCCTGCTGGTTGAGGGAGACAAAAGGAGAGTCTAGTTTGGCAGAAGGACGGAGAAGGAGGAGACGGGGCCGTCGCCGTGGCCGTGGCGGCGGAGATCTCCCAGCCGGGGTTCCAGAGAAGAGGCAGGAGGAGGGGCAGCCCGAGGTAGCGGAGGAGAGCGAGGCGCCGGGGGTGCTGCCCTCGCGGCCGCGGTTTCGCTTTGGGCGCCGCGGCCGCCGCAAGGAGGAGAAGGCGCGCGAGCGCCGAGAGCAAGGCCGCGAAGAGCGGCCGACCGCCGCAACGCCTGCGGACGTCTCGCCCCTCAGTTTCTGGCGCCGGGGCCGGACCCGAACCTATCGTGAGCAGCCGATGCCCAGGCAAACGTTGGGGCAAACCTGGCGGCGTGTCCGGAGCCTGCACCTGCCGCCCTGGGTCCCGGTGGCGTTTATCATCGCCGTGGTCTTTGGCATCCTGGCGGTTCTGTTCATCGAGCCGTGGGGCGAGGGCCCCCCACCCCACATCGGGGACAGCTGGCAGGCCACCTACTCCGTTGAGATCTGCGGCCAGACCCAGGCCCCTTTCGACGGCTGGGTGGGCGGTGTCACCACCAACGGCGACGGCGTCATCTACCTCCAACCTCGGATAGCGTCCGAGGAAGGCAAGGGCGCTCGCCTGGTGAAGTGGTTCGAGTACGGGGGCGGCAAGCTGACGCAGACGGAGATGCGCATGCCCGGCAGCCGCAAGGAGTATAGGAACGGAGACACGTGCGACGATGGCTCTGAGGCGATGCTCCAGGTGTCGGTCAACGGCGTGAAGATGAACGACTGGAGCGACTACATCCCCCAGCATGGCGACGTTGTCGCAATCCAATTCGGGCCCGAGGAGGCGGAGGTAACCCCACAGGAAGGGGCAACGGTGATCCCGGAGGCCGAGGCGACCGAGGCACCGGGGGAGGCTGAGGCGACCGAGGCGCCGGGCGAGCCCGAAGCGACTGAGGCGGTGCCGGAGGAGGCCGGCTAGGCCACCGGTCTGCGGGCCAGCAGCTCCTCGACGGCCAGGATGTAGGGGCCCCACATGGGCCGGGGCAGCAGACGGCCGATACGCGCCATCACCTGCTCCCGCGCCACGCGGTCTCGCTCCTCCTTGGCGGCGGTGTCGGGCAGATCGACGAAGAACGGTGGGCCAAAGCGGGCGGTGAGGATGCTCTCCTCCTCATAGATGCCGCAGGGCAGGAGGGGGATGCCCCGCCTGCTGAGTGAGTTGAGGAACAGGCCGGTGCCGGGCATCGCTTCGATCAGAACCTCGCGACCCATGCCCTCCGGGTACAGGCCTATCGGGTCGCCCTGCCTCTTCGTCACCTCCATGATGGCGCGCATGGCGGCGGCGCGGCCCACCCGCTGCTCGGGAGAGCGGGGTACGATGACGAGGCCGTAGACGTTGGCGATGCGGCGGAACAGCCAGCGCACGAGCCATGTCGGCACCGGGACGACCCCGCCAAGGCGGAAACCGTACCATTCGCTGGTCATGAGCCAGCGCAGCGTGCGCTGGCTCTGCCGCCGCTCGTAGATGGCGGTGGTGGCCAGCATGCCGCCCCACCAGACCTTCAGGCCGGGCCGTTCGTAGTGGTTGGCCACGAACACGAACGGCCCCTCCGAAGGGACGTGGTGGTCGTCCAAGACCTTGGGTTTGGGCCTGGCCGTCATTAGTGTGCCCCTGGCATCGCGCCCCAGGTCGCGCTTCCTTCCCAGGAGCACAGCCACGATGAAGCGGAGGATGTAGGAGAGAGGCAGGCGGTACGCCTCTTCCCGCGTGTCATTACTACTCATGGCAGCCCAATTGTAACCGAATGGGCTTCCCAGCCGTCCTCTTGACAGGGCGGCAGTGGGCTGTATACTGGTGGCGCCTCTGGGGGCGCGGCTGGAGGCGCAGTTGGGAGGGTGGAGGAGGAGCAGAGATGCCGGTAGTGACCATGTCCGGGACGATCGCCAGCGGCGCCCGCGAGATCGGGCGGGCCGTGGCATCCCTGCTTGGAACCGACTACGTCGACCAGCAACTCCTGGTCGACGCCGCTAGGCGCCTTGGTGTCCCCGTGGACGTCGTGGCCTGCCACGACGAGCGCTGCTCCAGCCTGGGCGAGCGTCTGGCCTCGGTCCTTCGGGGCTTCCTGGAGCGCTCCGCCGCCGCGGGCGACCCCTTGACCGGCGCCAGCGGGCTGGAGGTCCTGCTAGGCCGCACCTACGCGGAGATGGCCGTGGAGCGCGAAGAGCCGCAGGTCAGCGACTCCCTCTACATGAAGACGGTGACGGCGATCATCCGCGATCTGGGTGAGCGAGGGGATGTCGTGGTGCTAGGGCGAGGTAGCCAGATGATCCTGCGCGACCTGCCGGGGGCGCTGCATGTCCTGACCCTCGCCCCTCAGGAGCTGCGCATCGAGCGCCTCGCCGACCGCGACGGGATATCGCAGGAGGAAGCGGCGCGGCGGACCCAGGACAGCGATCGGGCGCGACTCGCGTTCTACCGGAAGTTCTGGAAGGTGGACGTGAACGACCCGACGCTGTACGACATCACGCTGGAGACCTCGCACCTCACCTATGAGGTGGGAGCGGAGCTGGTAGTGGCGGCGGCGCGGGCTAAGGCGGCCCCCACCTAAGCTTTGGACTTCTCTCCTACAGAGGCGAGCACGTCCCGCAGGTAGTCCTCAGCGCGATCCAGACGGGCCTGCATGCCCCAGGGGTTTCCCGGCGCTAGAGGCAGGCCCCAGCCGCGGGCTTCCGCGCCTTCACCTACCACCTCCAGGAATCCCCCGGTCTGGGGCGACTCCTCTCCGAAAAGGGTAACTAGGAGGCGATGCGTCCCGTCCACCCACTGGCCGTAGTCGTAGGAGACGGGACCGCGGCCGCGCAGACCCGCCAGCACCTCCAGCCGACCTTGCAGTTTCTCTCGGGGGGAAGCCATCGCCCTGTCAGACTACCGCAGGGCCGGAACGAAACGCAAACGCGCGGACCGCTCGCACTTCGTCTAGAAGAACTCAGATGAGTACGGCGGATAGTCTGCCGCCAGTATGCGGTCGGCGAGGGCGGCGGCCTTGGGGTCGCTGACCTCGGCCAGACCGGAGCGGGCGGCCTCGCTGGGCCGGAGGAAGCCGTTGTACATGGCGGCGAAGGCGGCAGCGTCCGTGGAGAGGTCGGGAGTGCCGTCCGCCTTGGAGGCCGCCAGCCGTCCATCGGAGCACCCGATGCGCCAGAGGTCCCGGTTCCAGGGCGCGGACGGATCGGCGATGTGGACGGTGAAGGAGCCTTCAAGGGTCTCCGCGGAAGGCGGCCGCGCGGCGATAGCCTTCTCCAGGTCGACGATGCGCAGCATGAAGCCGTAGTGGTGCGCCCGCTTGACCCTCCCAGGCTCGTCGATGGCGGCGATGAACGGCTCGTCGATGGGACCGAACCAGGCGATCTCCTCGGCCAGGTCGTGGGCGAGGAGATAGCGAAGGAGCCCAAGATAGGCGGCGCTGTCCAACGCGACAAACTCCTGGAGGGCTAGGCTGTCGCTGGGTGGGCCGGCCAAGCGGTGCTCGCGGGCGCTGAAGTACGCCAGGTAGCCGCGGGGCTGGCCTTTCCCGTCCGCCCACACGGCCACGTCGTTTGGGCGGCGCTTCTCGTCGTACAGGCGGCGGAAGAACGCCTCCTTCCACCATTGCTCGTCGCGATCCAGGTAGCCGTTGCGGGGCGCGGCGAATCGCCTGTACACCCCGGCGACAGTGGGCCAGTCTTCTTCGGTGACGCGGTAGGCGGAGCCTTCGGGCGGGGCGGGATTGGCCGGAGCGATGTCCTTAGGATCGAACGAGTAGCGGAGGGCGCTGGAGGCGATCATCCAGCCGTAGCGGCGGTAGAGGGTTGGGTGCGGGGTCCACAGGGATGACAGCGGTTGGCCCTGCTCTCTCATGAGGGCGAGTGCGTGTTGCAGGAGCTGGCCGGCGTAGCCCTTGCGGCGGTGTTCGGGGAGGCATGCGACGCTGGAGACGCCGGCGAGGGGGATGGAGGCACCGTGGATCAACATGCGGAGGGGGAGGATGCGGAGGCAGGCCGCCATCTGGCCGTCCTCGTACAGGGCGATGGTGGGGCCCATAGCCTCCACATGCTTCAGCCGCTCGCGGGCCTCATGGGAGCGGTCGGAGGTGAAGGAATAGGCCATGATGAAGTGGGCGCGGCCGAGATCTTCCTCGGCTACGGGGCGGATGTCGATGGCCATGGCGGGTTGATTATAGTCGGTCGTGGTGGTGGGGGTCACCGGCGGTCGTCAGGCAGGACCAAGCTCCGGGCATGGCGCATCAATCCCCACGTGTCAATCGGTACCTTCGCCTGTTGTGCGCCGTCGAAGGGGAGACCCTCCCTCCGGATCCCTTCGGTTGATGCCGACGGGGATAGGAGCCCGGGCGCTACTCAACCCGCCACGCCGCCGTCACCTTCTCGATCGCGGCGGCGATGTCGTCCATCTCCTGACGGGTGCCCAGGAAGAGCTCGTGAGGAAGCCAGACGCTCTCCATATAGGCGGCGCGCTCAGCCACCGGGCAGTGGGTTTCGCTATAGTCCACTTGGATCGGCGCGTCGCGCCAGCCGAACAGGGGGCTCCTGTACACCGGCTCGTAGAAAGCGCCGGAGGCAGGGATACCTTCCGCTTGGAGGGCCGCGACGAATGTATCGCGGGGGACGTTGCCACAGACCTCCGGGCAGTACTTGAAGTAGAACCCGTATCCCGACCGGACCGTCATCCGCTCGTCCTCCTTGAGGGTTGCGACGCCCTCAATCTCCCCCAGGCGGTCAGTGAGGTAGCGCGCATTCTCCGCCCGCACCTTCACCTGCTGCGGCAGCCGCTTGAGGTGGACGAGGAGAATGGCTGCCTGAAGCTCCGTCGTGCGGAGGTTCCAGCCGAGGATTTCCTGCGGTGAGACATGCCGATCGCTAGGCCTTACGCGACCGCAGTTGATGTAGGACTGGCAGCGCTCCTCCAACCCCTCGTCGCTGGTCAGGGTTATGCCCCCCTCCCCGGCGGTCATGAGCTTCGTGCTCTGAAAGCTGAAGCAGCCCAAGTCGCCGATAGAGCCGGCGCCTTTGTCTCGCCAGAAGCCGCCGTGCATGTGGGCGCAATCCTCGATCACCGGGATTCCGTGTCTCCGCGCCAGCGCCATGATTCGGTCCATATCGGCCATGCGAGAGCCGAGATGGACGGGGACAACGGCCCTCGTCCGCTCGGAGGCTGTCTTCTCAAGCTCATCCGGGTCGAGGCACCACGTGTCGGGATCGATATCAACGAAGACGGGGACGGCGCCGATGTACAGGGCAGCGGCCGCTGTCGCCATGAAGGTGAGAGCAGGGACGATCACCTCGTCGCCGGGCCCGACGCTGGCCGCTTTCAGGGCGACCTGGAGCGCTGTCGTGCCGCTGGTAGTGCAGATGCCGTAGCGTGCGGTGTGATAGGAGGCGAATGCTTGGGCGAACTGAGCGGCCCGGTCGGGCGATGGGAAGCCCCCCCAGTTCCCGCTTTCGAGCACTTCGCGGACGGCCCGTACCTCCTGCTCATCGTGGATTGGCCAAGATGGGAAAGGCTTTTGCCGTACCGGCGTGCCACCTTCGATGGCCAGAGGCATAGACATGCGCCACCTCCACAGCATCCGGGGTGCGTATACCATACTACAGTGACCGGAGGGCCTGCAGCCAGGCCCGCCTTTCGTTTGACCGTCGATAGGCTCGCCGCTATCATTGGGTCGCGAGTTTAGGAAGCGGGCCCCATGCAAATCGAGGGGTGACATGGCACCATCCACCGAGTTCCCGGGCAACCTCTTCTACGCGATCACTTTCTTCGGCTTCATAGCCTTCTTCATCTATTCGACGGGGATACGATTCCACTGGCTCACGCGGGGCCAGTGGATCAACCGCTTCGGCGAGCCGATCCGGCGGGCCCTGGGCCTCATCCCCTTTGTGCTGGGCAACGCCCGGATAGCGCGGCCCAAGTACTGGTACTCCGGTACCCTGCATCTCCTCATCTTCTGGGGCTTTCTTGTCCTCCAGGTGCGCACCCTGAACTTCCTGCTCAACGGTATCCACGAGGACATCAGTCTGGAGAGTGCCCTCGGCGACATCTACACCGTAGGCTGGCGACCGGTGATGGACGCCTTCAACGTGCTCGTCATCGTTGGGGTCCTCATGGCGGCATGGCAGCGCCTCATCTGGCGGCCGCAGCGGATGACCCTGAACATCGACGGCTGGATCCTCCTAGGTCTGATCGCCTGGATGATGGTGACCGACGTATTCGCTAACAGCGCGGAGATCGCCCTCGATCGCCCCAACCACGAGTGGGCGTCGTTCGTGGCCTATGGTTTCGCGGAGCTGTGGGATGAGATCGGCTTCACCGGCCAGGGAATGGAGCTGTTCCATGTCGCCTGGTGGTACTCGCATCTTGTGACCTTCCTGGTATTCCTGGTCTACCTGCCGTACTCCAAGCACTCCCACGTCCTCACCATCGCGTTCAACGTCTTCTTCCGCCGCCTCGAGCCCACCGGCATCCTCCGGCCCATCAAGGACTTCGAGACGGCGGAGAGCTTCGGGGCGGGCAAGCTGGAGGCGTTCACCTGGAAGCAGATGCTGGACTCCTACACGTGCACGGAGTGCGGCCGCTGCACCGCCGCCTGCCCGGCCAACATCACCGGCAAGCTGCTCTCGCCGAAGGAGGTCATCTCAGACATCCGCCACCTCCTGGAGGAGCAGGTGCCGCGCCTGTCGCCCACGACTCACCGGCCGGAGCAGCCGACGCCGCTGATCGAGGGCGTCGGCTTCGAGCCGATATGGGACTGCGTAACGTGTGGGGCGTGCATGTACGAGTGCCCGGTGTTCATCGAGCACGTGCCCACCATCATCGACATGCGCCGCTACCTGGTGATGGAGGAATCGAACATGCCGGAGACGGCGCAGGCCACCCTGACGCAGCTAGAGCAGAGGGGCCACCCCTGGCGGGGGACGCAGCTCACCCGCACCACGTGGATGGAGGAGATGGCGGCGGAAGGGACGGAGGTTCCCGTGTTTGACGGCAGCCAGGAGTACTTGCTGTGGGTGGGCTGCACCGGCGCCCTCCAGGAGCGCAACGTCAAGGTGACCAAGGCCACGGCGCGGCTGCTACTGGAGGCGGGCGTCAGCTTTGGCGTGCTGGGCAACGAGGAGGGGTGCTCCGGCGACCCGGCGCGCCGCTCGGGAAACGAGTACCTGTTCCAGATGCAGGCTCAGGCCAACATTGAGGTGTTCAAGGCCAAGGGCGTGCACAAGCTCATCACCATGTGCCCGCACTGCTTCAACACCATGAAGCACGAGTACCCGCAGCTGGACGGCAACTACGAGGTGACCCACCACTCGGTGCTACTGCAGCGGCTCGTGGCCGAGGGGAAGCTGAGGACCCAGTCTGGGAACGGTCTATCGGGGAAGATCGCTACATATCATGACCCCTGCTATCTGGCGCGCCACAACGACATCACGGAGGAGCCGCGCAGTGTCCTCGCTTCTACGGGAGCGAAGGCGCAGGAGATGACGCGCCGGAGGAAGGAGGGGTTCTGTTGCGGGGCCGGCGGCTTCCACGCATGGATGGAGGAGAGCCGCGGCCAGCGCATCAACCAGGCGCGGACGGAGGAGGCGGCGGAGACCGGCGCGGACATCATCGCCGTGGCCTGCCCCTTCTGCATGCAGATGTTCGAGGACGGCGTGGGCGCGGTGCCACAAGCGGCGGAGCGCGAGATGCAGGTACTCGACCTGGCGGAGCTGCTGGACATGTCGGTGGCCTACAGCGGGCCGGCGCCGGCGGCGACGGCCGAGCCGCCCGGCGAAGAAGGCTCTTAACCTCGAATCCAGTCGAGGGAGGCTCGATGTCCGTCGAACAGAACAAGGCCCTGATGCGACGCTTCTACGACGAGGTCGTGAACGGCGGCAACCTGAACGCGATCGACGAACTCGCCTCGCCGGACTTCGTCGATCACGAGGCGTTTCCCGGCCTCGCCACCGGTCGCGAGGGCGTCAAGCAGTTCTTCTCGTTGCTACGCACCGGCTTTCCCGACCTACGCATGAACGTAGACGACCTCATCGCTGAGCGGGACAAGGTGGTGGCGCGCGCCACCATGACCGGCACTCATCAGGGCGAGTTCGCCGGAATCGCCGCTACTGGCAAGAGGGTGAACGTACCCACGATCGACATCGTCCGCTTCGCCGCCGGCAAGCTAGCCGAGCACTGGGGCGTCACGGACACCGCGTCGATGATGGAGCAACTGGGCGCCCTCCCCGCCACTTAGACCTACTACGGCCCCGTGACCGTCGACTGGTCCACGGGCGTGGTGGCCGCGCGGTAGAGCTGCCGCACGCGGACGGTGTTGCGGCGGCCGTGGCGGGCCAGCGCCCGCTGGAACTCTGCCAGCCGCTGTTGGCCCCACGTCAGGTAGTCGCGCCAGACGTCCTGCCCGCCTACGTTCACCCGGTTGGTCGCGAAGGAAGCCCACTCCAGGGCGGCGTAGGCGGCGGCTCCCGTCGCTACTACGTCCTCGAACCGCGCGGGCAGCGTCGATGTCGTCGCGTCCAGGGTATGGAGCTTGGTGTAGTAGACATCGACATCCTCGACGGCGTCGGGGGGCGAGTCGATGAGCATGGTGAGGGTGGAGAGCCAGACGGAGAAGGGCACGTAGGAGGGCGGGTAGTTGCCCACCGGGTACTCCACCGCCTCGATGGCCACCAGATCGGCAAGTCCGGCGACAGATAGGTCACGGCTATCGGCGGTAGCGCTGAGGGTGGCCTTCGTCTCCAGCGGCACCGAGAGGCTGAATTCGCGGACGGCGCGCCCGATGTGGCGGTCCAGCTCAGCATCTGTCCAGCGCTGGTTGGCAGCATCCTCGTCGTGCAGGTCCTTGCGCAGGCGGTCGCGCATGTCACTTAGGTTCATCTCTTATTCCCTTCGTTCTTGACTTGTCCCGTTGAGCTGGAGGCTGATGTGCCTCCGGCGCAACGCTGTCCAGGACTCCCGAACAGGCCGGTCTCACTGGGCTGGAATAGGGCACGACGGCTCGCTGGGCGAGCGTGAGATCGGTCTGGGTGGTGGCCTGATCACAACGGCCGCGAGGTGGGCGTGGGCGGTGGCGAGTGGACCGATCATTTCATTTCGCTCAATGCAGGCATGTGTCGTGCTAGCGGACCATGACCTGGAACGTCTTGCCGTCGAGGGCGTAGGTGACGCGCAGGTGGTGGACGCGCTCGGGGGCGTAGGGATAGGCGTTCTTGGCGTCGATGTAGGCTTCGCCGACGGTGGTGGTGAGGGTGTCAGTGCGCTCGACGATGAAGGTGCAGATGCCGCTGCGGTTGCTCCAGGCGTCGGTGACGAGGGCGGTGACGGTCTTGGCCTTCCAGCCGGTGGTGTTCAGCGGGCCGAGGGCAGCGGAGACGGACTGGTCGCGGTCCTGGGCGGTGTTGGAGGCGCCGGCGCCTTGCCAGAGCTGGCCGACGACGTAGAGGCTGGTGCTGTCGGGGTTGGTGGCCCAGTTGGGGGTTACGGTGAGGGTAGTGCCGTTGTTTCCGGTGACGGTGCGGAACTGCCCGGCACCGGTGCCGGCGGTGATGCGGACCCACATGTTCTTCCATTCGTCGGTGGTCCAGGACTTGTCGGTGTCGGTGAGCGTGTTGTTGCCCCCACTCTCGGCGTCGCCGGAGTCCCAGGGTTCCTTGAAGGCGTTCCAGGTGGCCTCGTCCTCCTTCCAGTCGTGGCGGCGGATGCGGTAGGCGGTGAAGGTCATGAAGCCGGTGGTTGTGGTGGAGAGGACGTAGAAGTGCCAGACGGCGGTGGTGATGGTGGCACCGGCGGGGATGAACTTGGTGAGGTTGAAGAGGAGCAGGGCCCTGCGCTCGTTGTAGTTCTTGCCAGCGACGTTCTGGATGCCGGCGGCGATCTGCGTGCCGTCGTGGGTGTTGTTGGCGCCGAGTTCTTCGAGGTAGCAGTCGCGCCAGTCGCCGTTGAGGGCGGTGGGGCTGGCGCGGCGCTCCACGTCGCAGTCGTGGACTAGGGTAATTGCCATTCGGGGTGCCGCTGGAAGATGCGGGCCATCATGTCGGGGGCGTAGCCGATCTGGTGGATGTATGCGTCGTCGCCCCGGGTGGTGTCCATGCCGAGCTTGTCGCGGCCGTAGACGGTGCCGGCGATGCGGCGGGGACGGTGGCTGACGACGATGGTGCGGCCCTCGGCGAGGGCGATGTTCATGGCGTAGAGGCTGAGGGCGTCGAGGAGGGTAGTCTTGTCTTGGAGGTCCTGGTCGACGACGAAGGCTTTGATCTCGAAGCCGGGGCCTCGGTCGGTGGCGATGGGGATGGCGACGAGGGCGGCGACGAGCTGGTCGTCCTGCCAGAGGACGACGATGCGGTGGCGGCCGTCACGGATGCGGCGGAAGCGGGCGAAGTCAGGGTCGAAGGCGACGCCGAGCTGGCTCCAGACCTTGATGGCGAGGGCGTGGAAGGGGCGGAGGTCAGCGTCGGTGGCCTCGCGCAGGGTCAGGGAACGCATAGCCATACGAGGTCGGAGCCTTCGTTGGGGGTTATGCCGGTCTGGGTGATCTCGGCCTCGAAGTAGTCGCCGCTGGAGACGGGGACGTTGACGTCGAGCTCGCCGGCCTTGGTGCTCTTGGTGATGGTGACTTCGCCCATGCTGGTGCCGTTGCGCCATATCTTGACCTTGGCGTCCTGGAGCTGGGGGGCGACGGCGAGGCGGCAGTAGAGCTTGTCGATGGTAAAGGCGGCGCCTCGGTAGGGGACCTGGGGGGCGACGGCGTTGGGGGTGGAGACGGATAGGACGCCTGGGTAGCACGCGCCGATGGGGGCGTGGCTGGAGCCGGCACCAGCGCTGGGCAGAGCGCCCTGGATGGTGATGACGACGGCGTCGTCCTGGTTGGACGGATCGAGGAAGAGGACGGTGCATTGACGGCCGGCGACGACGTCGGCGGCGGGGATGTCGGTAGCCACGCGGATGCCGTCCAGCCAGACGCCGAGGGAGCCGGCGATCTGCACCGTCGCCTTGTGCTCGGCGGCGGCGTAGGACTTGATGATGGCCTTCTTGAGGACGGTCACAGCTTCTCCTCTGAGCCTCGTGCCGGCGCCGGGGCCCGTAGTTGCAGGGCTTCAGCCCTGCTCTGGGCCGGCCCGATCCTTCGACAGGCCCTTCGACAAGCTCAGGGCAGGCTCAGGACGAATGGGTCGGGCCGGCCCAAGCCCAGCCGACTACGGGCGTACTCCGATGAGGCGGGCCAGCTTGACGGCGTTGAACAGGGCCAGCGACGCGTACCACTTGATGCGGGTGCGGCTGGCGTCCTTGCTCTCCAAGGAGCCGACGCGCTCCACCTGCAGGCCGCCGGGGGCTGTGAGGCCCACCAGGGCGCCTTCGCCCATCTGGAAGGTGTAGATGGTGGAGCAGTCGCTGCTGGTGCCCTGGGTCTGGTCGTCGGCGATGTAGTCGGAGACGCCGATGGGGATGCCGTCGTAGAACTGGAGCATCTGACCGAACTCGTCGCGGTCGGTCTCCAGGAAGGAGCCGGCGGTGCGGGCGAGTTTGTTGAGGATGCGCCGGGAGCGCCGGCTCATGAGGAAGAGGCTGGGCTTGCCGCCTTTGACGGTGTCGATGAGCTCGTCCAGCTTGTCGAGGGTTAGGGAGCCGCCGTTGGCCCCCATCGAGAGCTCCTGCGAGGGGTCGGTGAGCTCGTCCAGGCCGTCGAACTCCTTGGGGTTGGTGGTGGCGTCGCCGGTGATGAAGGTCTGTTCGAAGAGCTGCTGGACGGCCTTGGCCTTGAGCTGGACGACGGCGGACTGGAGGTCCTGGAGGTTGGAGCGGGTGGCGATGAGGAAGTTGTCGATGTCAGCGTCGCCGCCCATGATCTTGAGGGTGACGGTCTGCTGGGTGAAGGTGGGCGTGGACTCGGTCCAGGTGTCGCCGACGTCGAAGAAGCCGGCGGAGGGAGCGGTGGCCTCGCGGTTGTAGGTGAGGCCGTTGCCGACGATCTCGATGAAGGGCATGCGCTGGAGGATGGGTGAGTCCTTGATGATGGTCTCGATGACGCCGATAAGGAGGACGTCGTTGGAGAGCTTTGCTGCTTCTGCGAGGGTGAGGGCCATGGGGCGGGAACCTCCTTGAGTGGGATTTGACTGTGACCCATGCTAGAACGCGCGTTCTGCACCTGTAAGGGGGATGTGTCAGGGGGCACCGGAAAGGCGCTTGACAGCCCATAAGAGGGGCGTACAATGGAAGCGCCTGGAGGGGCGGGCATGCGATACTTACGATTTTCCCTGTTGGGGCTGCTGGCAGCGGGGACACTGCTAGTCGGCGGGGGCCACGACGCCTACGCGTCAACGTTCACAGTAGACTCGACCGCTGATGCCGTGGATGCGATTCCCGGCGACGGCGCCTGCGATGACGGCGCTGGCAATTGTACGCTGCGGGCGGCCATCCAGGAGGCGAACGCCTACGCCGGCGCGGATACGATCACCCTTCCGGCTGGTATCTACGCTCTGAGTATCACCGGGGTACCAGAAGGTGGCGCAGCCACCGGCGATCTGGACATCACCGACGACCTGACGGTGACGGGCGCCGGTGCGGACACTACGGTCATTGACGGCGGCGGGATTGACCGCGTCTTTTCCGTGACGGGGTCCGTCGCGGCGGAGATCACCGGCGTGACCGTGCAGGGCGGCCGCACCGTGGGCGACGGCGGCGGCATCCTCAACTTCGGAGCGCTCACGCTCACCCTCGTTAGCGTCAGCGGGAACGCGGCTGACGACCCTGTCGTCTGGTTGGGCGGTAGCGGCGGCGGCATAGCGAACCGCGGGACGCTGACGGTGGGCAGCAGTACCGTGAGCAACAACACGGTTGGCGGAGAGTGGGGGGGCGGCGGCGGCGTCTACAACCGACTGGGCGACGTTGAGATGGTGGACACTACCGTCAGCGGTAACACCGTCACCGGCGCGAACGGCATCGGCGGCGGCATCCGCAACCTGGGTGGCGCGGTGACGCTCACCAATGTCACGGTCAGCGGCAACGCGGCCACCGACGCGGGAGCCTACGGCGGCGGCATCGGCAATCAGGCCCTAGCGTTGTTCTGCCCTCCCGAGGTCCCGTGCGACCCGGCTGTGCCGGCCTACCTGACGATCACGAACACGACGGTCAGCGACAATACGGCCGGTCAGGCAGGGGGAGGAATCCACAACACCACATACAGCTCCGTGATGGCCAAGAATACCATCGTGGGCGCCAACCCGTCGGGAGGCGATTGCGACGGCGTTGTCTGGTCGCAGGGGCACAACCTGGACAGCGACGGTTCCTGTGGCTTCACCGCGACGGGCGATCTCAGCAACGTGGATCCGCAGATGGGCCCGCTTGAGGACAACGGTGGTTCTACCAGGACCCACGCTCTCCTGGCGGGCAGTCCCGCGATAGACGCTGGAGACGACACGTGCTGTCCCGCCGCGGATCAGAGAGGGATCGCCCGGCCCGTCGATGGTGACGGGAACGGCAGCGCTGCCTGTGACATGGGGGCTTACGAGCACTGCCGGCTTGACGCGGACTGCGACGGCTTCCTGGATCACATCGACAACTGTCCGGGCGCTGTCAATCCGGATCAGGAGGACGGCGATGGTGATAACCTGGGCGATGTCTGCGACCCATGCCCGGGTATCCGGGATTGCGATGGCGACTGGTACGACGACTACGCGGAGACGTACATCGGCACTGACCCTGTGGACAACTGCCCGGATGACCAGATGGACGACGCCTGGCCGTGCGACTTCGACATGAGCACTCTGATCGACCTCGGGGATCTGTTCAACGTCCTCCCGCCGTACTTCGGCTCCAGTCCATCGAACCCCGACACGAATGGTGACGGCGTCATCGACTGGAGTGTCCGGCGAGACCTGGCGCCGGACGGCTTCATCAACCTGGGGGACGTGTTCATGGTGCTGCCGCCGACGTTCGGCTCAAGCTGCACGCCGTAGGCACTGGGGCCGGAGAAGTTGAGAGCGGCGCTTGACAGCCCATAGCAGGGGCGTACAATGAGGGCGCCCGGAAGGGCGCTTCCAAGGGGGTTTGCCATGCGATATTTGCGGATGCTGCTGCTGGGGTCGGGGGTAGTGAACCGCCCCGCGAGACGAGTAGTGCTCGCTTCCCTCCTCATGGGCGTCCTGCTAGCGGTCACCGTGCTCGGCCTCACGACGCTGCTTGGTGAACGTGATGTCGCCCGGGCCGGTCCCGGAGACGTGACCCTCGTCGCCATCGACATGGACACGGTGGGCAACGACGACAGCACGGTGGGCACGATAGAGCAGTGCCACGAGATGTCGACAGTGGGCGAGACCCATACGTTTGACCTCGTTGTCAAGGGGATCGACCCCGTCGACAAGATCAAGGGCTATCAGGTCGATATCGATTACGACCCGAGCGTGATCAAGATCATCTCGGTTCTCGACGTTGACGCCGCGGGTTCGACCCCACCCGACAACGTCACGATCCTCTCCCGCATAGACAGCAGCGGCGGCGGTGACTTCGTGCCCATAACCCACATCGCCGACCCCATGCCGGATAGCGACGGCTCGATCACGCCCACGGCCGCCGATGCCACGAATACGCCGCCCGCCCCAGCCAACCACGAGTCCGGTGACGGCGTGCTGGCCAGGATCACCATCGAGGCCGTGGGCACCGGCACCAGCGGCCTCATCGTTCCGGGGCCGTCCGGGGGTTACGACGGCTTCGTTAACCTCATGCTGATCGCAGGAGATGGGCCACTGGAGGGGACGCCCGTTCCGGTGAGCACAGTGCAGGTCGGCGCCGTGTCCGTGGGCGAGCCGTGCGTCGTCACCGCGCCCACTCCCACGCCCACCCCGGGACCCGCCCCAAGTCCGACCCCGACTCCGGCACCTACCGTTACCCCGACCCCGACTCCGACTCCCACACCCACGACGACGCCGACACCTACGCCAACGCCGACACCTACGCCCACGGAGCCCACACCTACGCCCACGGAGCCCACACCCACGCCAACGGCGACGCCGATGCCACCACAGCTCATCGACGTGATAGATGTGGGTGCCGGGCCCATGGGCGCGGCGGTCAACCCCGAAGACGACCGCATCTACGTGGCGAACTACCACGATGACACGGTCTCGGTTATCGACAGCGTAACTCATGACGTCATCACCACCATCGCTGTGGCGGACGGGCCGCAGAGCATCGCCGTGAACACCAGCACCAACCGTATCTACGTGGGAAACGGCCTTCCACCCACTTCGCTCTCGGTGATAGACGGAGCTACATACGCGGTGATCGACACTATTCCGCTGGGGCTGAGCTTCCTGGCGGGTATTGGCCTAGCCGTGAACAGCGAGACGGACCGTGTCTACGCGACCAGTATCGTGGACAACGTCGTGGCGGCTGTTGACGGCAGCACCGGCGCGGTGCTGGCCACGATCGCGGTGGGGGGGTTCCCGACCGGAATCGACGTGAACTCGATCACCGGCCGCGTCTACGTTGCCAACGCGGCGGACGACTCGATGTCAGTGATCGACGGTGCCACTAACAGTGTGATCTCAACAATCCCTCTGGATTCGGGCCTGTACCCCGCCGCCGTGGCCGTGAATCCCCTGACCGATCGCATCTATGTGGCCGGTGTGGCCACCGACGTGTACGAACAGGGGAGCGTATCCGTGGTCGACGGCGACAGCGAGGAGGTCCTGGCCGTTCTGCCGATGGATACAAACCAGCCCAGTGGGGGCTTTGTCCAGGGTATCGGCGTTGACTCCGCCGCTAATCGCATCTACGTGACCGACGGGCCTGCCACCGGCCCGGGCGTGCTCAAGGTTATTGATGGGGCGACCAGTACCGTGACGTCCGCCATCACCCTCGATCCCCAAGCGGAAGGCATTGCGGTCAACCCCGAGATCAACCGCGCATACGTCACACACCTGAGCAACCCCGGCGTGGCGGGGAAGGTCTCAGTGCTGGGGCTGGAGGGCGACGGCGACTACGACGGGTTCGCCGATGGCGTCGAGGTATTGGTCGGCACGGACCCTGTGGACAACTGCCCCGATGACCCGACGGACGACGCCTGGCCGTCGGACTTCGACATGAGCACGCTGATCAACCTCGGCGACCTGTTCAACGTGCTCCCGCCGCACTTCGGCTCAAGCCCAGACGTGCCCGATACGAATGGTGATACCATCCCTGACTGGAGCCCTCGGAGAGACCTGGTCCCGGACGGCTTCATCAACCTCGGTGACGTGTTCCCGTTGCTGCCGCCGGTGTTCGGCTCAAGCTGCGAGTAGCCCGCATAGGGGGTAGAGTATGCGATACACAGGACTTCTGCTGACCGGCCTGGCGGCGCTGGCAATGTTTGCTGGGCTGCTTTCGATCCGCTCAACTGCCGCCTTGCCCGGCGCCATCGACTTGGTGGCCATCGACATGGACATCACGGGCAACGACGACAGCACGGTGGGCACGATAGAGCAGTGCTACGAGATGTCCACAGTCGGCGAGACCCATACGTTTGACCTCGTGGTCAAGGGCGTGGACCCTGTCGACAAGATCGCTGGATACCAGATCGATATCGACTACGACCCGAGCGTGATACGCATCGGCATCGACGATGACGGCGACACGTTGTTTGACGAGGACCCCGTCGACCCCTACTCCATCGACGATGACGGGGACACCCAGATCGACGAGGACCCCTGGGACTTCATCGACGTCGACGCGGCCGGTTCGACGCCACCGGACGATGTGACCATCCTGTCTCGCATCGACAGCAGAGGCGGTGCTGGCTTCATCTCCATTAGCGACACGCAGTGGAACCCAAACTCGGCAACGTTTGTGGCCGCAGACCTAACGATCTCCCCACCTCCCCCGGACAACCACGAGAGCGGTGAGGGGGTGCTGGCAAGGATCACGGTGACGGCCGTGGGCACCGGCACGAGCGGCCTCATCGTTCCCGGGCCCTCCGGGGGCCAGGATGGCTTCGTTGACCTCATGCTCATGGCTGGAGACGGGCCACTGAAGCACCTGCCCGTTCCGGTGAACGCCGTGCAGATCGGCGCCGTGTCCGTGGGCGAGCCGTGCGTGGTCCCCACGCCACCGCCGCCTACCCCTACGCCGACGCCTACGCCCACACCGGCGCCCACGCCTACGGCTACGCCCGCACCGACGCCTACACCTACGCCTACGCCCACTACGCCTACGTCTACGCCCACGCCCACGCCTCCGCTCAGCACTGTCGATCTGGTGGCGATCGACATGGACACCACGGGCAACGACGACAGCACCGTCGGCACGATCGAGAACTGCGGAGAGATCGCCGCTGTCGGTGACACCCACACCTTCGATCTCGTCATCAAGGGGGTCGACCCCGCTGACAGGATTAAGGGCTACCAGATCGATATCGACTACGACCCAGCCGTGATACAGATCGGCATTGACGATGACGGGGACACGCTAATCGACGAGGACCCCGTCGACTTCATTGACAATGATTTGGATACCATGATCGATGAGGATTCTTGGGACTTCATCGACGTCGACGCGGCCGGTTCGACGCCACCGGACGATGTGACCATCCTCTCTCGCATCGACAGCAGAGGCGGTGCTGGCTTCCTCTCCAATAGCGACACGCAGTGGAACCCAAACTCGGCAACGTTTGTGGCCGCAGACGGAACGATCTCCCCACCTCCCCCGGACAACCACGAGAGCGGGGACGGCGTGCTGGCGAGGATCACAGTGACGGCTGTGGGCACCGGCACGAGCCCGCTCCTCATCCCCAGTACGCTAGGCGGCCAGGACGGCTACGTGGACCTCATGCTGGTTGCCGGGACCGCTTCGGGGTACGCTGAGCTCGCGGCGAACACTGTGCTGAGCGGCGAGGTGGTGGTTGGCGGCCCCTGCGGCGACAGCGACGGCGACGGGTTCACGGACACGGACGAGGGCGTAATCGGTACGGACCCAGCGGACCCCTGTGCGGACACGGCGAACCCTGGTGATGAGGGGGATGACAAGTGGCCTGCGGACTTTGACGATAACCAGATCATCAACCTCGCGGACCTGTTTAGCGTGCTCCCGCCGTACTTCGGCTCCAGTCCGTCGAACCCCGACACGAATGGTGATGGCATTGCCGACTGGAGCCCGCGGGCGGATCTATCACCGGACGGCCTAATCAACCTGGGGGACGTGTTCCCGGTGCTGCCGCCGGTGTTCGGGGCGGGCTGCGAGTAGGCGCTGGGGCCGGATGCCGTCGCTATGCGCAGCCTGTGGCCGAAGAAGTTGAGGGCGGCAGTTGACTAGCATACCCCTGAGGGGTATGCTAGTCGCAGGATGCCTATCTACGAATACGTCTGTTCCGCATGCGGCCACCGCTTCGAGAAGCTCGTGCGCAGCATCTCCACGGGGGAGTCCAAGGTGGACTGCCCGCGTTGCCAGGAGCACGAGGCGGAGCGGGCCGTCTCAACCTTCGCGCTGGGTGGCGGTAGCTCATCGGCGTTGGAGCCCGCGACACCGTCGGCAGGCGCCGGCTGAAGCCTGACGCGCTGCTGATCCCGTAGGGATCACGCGGACGATGGGCGTACGCATTGACGAGATCACGAGGGCAGTGCCGCTGACGTTGAATACGGGCTACACGCCGTAGACGCCCGCTCGCCCTGAGCGGGAAGGGACGGTCGAGGCTGGGGCCTCGACCTACGGGAGGGGGAAGCGCGGTCTGCCACTCTCCCCTTACAGATAGCGCGGCGCGGGGCGTAGGATGCGGTCGCTATGCGCAGCCTGTCGCCGGAGCTGCTGGCCGCCCAGCGCAGCACCTCCGCCGTCCCCTACCTCAGGGTCACCGTCGCCGACTGCATCGGCGGCATAGCGCGCCTGGGGTTCGAGCGGCTGTACAACGGGTCGGAGCCGGACGGGTACCACGCGGCGACGATGCCTTCGGATGGGTCGCTGCTGCGGGCGCGGGTCGCCTCTGGTCGACTGTACTACCAGCGGGTGACGGATCCCGGGCCGACTAGCGACTTCTCGTCGTGGACGGACCTGGGGGCGGTCGCCGACGCGGACGTGGCGCTGTGCAGCGAGGGGTCGAGCGTGCTCCTGTTCTACGTGGACACGAACGGCCGGGACGTTAAGGCGCGGGAGAGCAGCGACCACGGGGCGTCCCTGGGATCGCCGGTGACGGTGGTGTCGGCCGTGGGCGACGTCACGTGGCTGGCCGCCGACGTGAAGTCGAACGGGGACGCGGTGCTGGTGTACTCGGTCGACGGGACGGTGTACGCGGTGAAGCGCAGCAGCGGAAGCTGGGGGAGCGTGACGGCCTGGAGCAACACGGTCGCCGCCGTCAGTGGCCTGGCCTGCCACTACGCCGCCGACTACAACGTAGTGGTAGCGGGTGGAGATGCGGACGGCAACGGCTTCGTGTGGACGACGATCTACGGTGACGGTTTCTCGCAGCCGGTGGGCGCGTGGTCGTCCCTATCGGAGGTGATGCGTGCGAGCAGCGGGTCGTCGGTGGGATTCCGGGCCCCGTTCCTGGGCCGGCCCGACACCTTCCGCCTGACGTTCGTCGAGAAGTACACAGGGACGCAGGCGTACTCACGGCCCTACCATAGCTACTCGCCGGCGACGGCGGCGTACGCGGACAACCTGTGGCGGGAGCCAGTGCCGTTCGACTTCGGGTGCGAGTACGGTCTGGCGGTGGCGCATAGCGGGGCGGCGCTGTGGCTTTCGGCGCCGTCGGGGGTGTGGACAGCGGCTCTGGACACGGAGCCGCTGGACGTGACGGCGGACGTGCTGGAGGCGGCCGCGGAGGAGCGCCCGGTCGGCGCGCGGCTGCGGCTGGTTCTGCGCAACGACGACGGCCGCTACACCGAGTTGTCGCTGCTGAAAGCGGGCACGGAGGTGCGCGTGAGCCCGGGCTACGTGACGGGCAGCGGCCCGCAGGCGTCGTACGGGCCCGCCTACTGGGTGGACGGCGTGGAGCTGGTCTCCGGGGGCGGACAGGCGGCGGTCGTCCTGCACGGCAGCGACGGCTGGGGGCTGTTGGCGGCTTGGCGGGCGCGACGGCAGTACGCCTGGGCGGCCGGGGAGAGGAACGTGTTCGGGATCCTGCGGTTCCTGTTCGCGCGGGCCGGGCTGGAGTTCTCGTCGGCGGGGGGCAGCAGCGAATCGGCAAACCTGTACCCGGCGTTCACGGTGCACCCGGGGGAGTCGGGGCTGACGGCGGTGGGTCGGCTGCTGGCGTTCTTGCCGGACGTGGTCTACCTGCAGGGCGAGTTCGCGTTCCTCAAGGAGCCGCTGGCCGCGGAGTCAGCCGCCTACGCCTACGGCGCGGAGCACGCCCTCCTGCGCGGGCGCTATCGGGCGGGCGCGGTCGAGCCGAACCGGGCGCAGGTGTTCGGCGACGAGGTGTTCGCGGAACGGCTGGACTGGCCCGGGGTGGAGGCCGTGTACGACCGTCTGGTGCAGGTGCACGACCTGAACCTGACGAGCGTGGGGCAGGCGGAGGACCGGGGCGATGCGGTGCTTCGCAAGGCGGCGCTGGCTGCGGCGGACGGGGAGATCGCGGTGCCGGTGAACTGCGGCCAGGAGCTGTACGACGTGATCGAGGTGACGGACGGGGGCGCCGGCCTCAGCGGGGAGAGGCGACGGGTGCTTGGGATCGAGCTTTGCTACCTGCCTGCCGGCAGGCACGGCGCCACAGGCATGCGCTCGTTGTACGAGCAGCGGCTGAGCCTGGGAGGGGTGTGAGCGGGGGCGGGTCAGTCGTCACGCCGCGCAGGGGCCTCCGCGATGTCGCCTTGAACGCGGTCCACCAGGTTTCCTTCCTGTATGCGGTCGATCAGCTCCTGAATGCTGATGCTTTGGAGATAGCGGTTCCCGCAGGACGGGCAGAGGTGATACAACTCGACGTCTTGGGGGAGGATCTCCAGCGGCAGCTCGATGTGACCGTCGCGCGCAGGGTTTTGCATATCGTCTCCTCCGTGGTGTAGGGGCGCACGAAGAATGTAAAAGATATGCCGTTCTGAGAGATTATAACCGAGACGCGGGGTTTGACAAGCCCCCCTGGGGGGCTATAATGGGCGAAAAACAGCACAACTATTCGAATCAGATATGGACAGCGCGGAGACGCGGATCACCTCCGGGAAGCTCCAAGAGGACGACCTGGCGCTGGACACTACCCTGCGGCCGCGTCGGCTGGAGGAGTTCATCGGTCAGGAGAAACTGAAGGACAACCTGAGCATCGGCATCGCCGCAGCCCAGCAACGTCAGGAGGCGCTGGATCACCTGCTACTGTACGGGCCGCCGGGGCTGGGCAAGACGACGCTGGCCCACATCGTCGCCCACGAGATGTCGGTGTCTATCCGGGTGACGTCGGGTCCTGCGATCGAGCGGGCGGGGGACCTGGCGGCGATCCTCACGAACCTCCAGGAGCACGACGTGCTGTTCATCGATGAGGTGCACCGGCTGCCGCGGGCGGCGGAGGAGGTGCTGTACCCGGCGATGGAGGACTTCGCGTTGGACATCGTGCTGGGGCGGGGGCCGGGCGCCCGCAGCGTCCGCCTGTCGGTGCCGCGCTTCACGTTCATCGGGGCGACCACGCGCTACGCGATGCTGAGCCCGCCGCTTCGGGACCGCTTCGGGGCTGTCTACCGCTTGGACTTCTACGACCAGGAGGCGATCGCCGCCATCGTGGCGCGGAGCGCCGCGATACTCGGCATCCCGATCGAGGGTGAGGGCGCGGGCGAGATCGCTCGGCGGTCGCGGGGCACGCCGCGCGTGGCCAACCGGCTGCTGCGTCGGGTGCGGGACTACGCGCAGGTGCGGGCGGAGGGCGTGATCACGCCGGAGGTGGCCCGGGAGGCGCTGGCCCGCCTGGATGTGGACGAGATGGGGCTGGACGAGGTGGACCACAAGGTGCTGCACACGATCATCGAGAAGTTCGATGGGGGGCCCGTGGGCATCGAGACGATCGCCGCCTCCATCTCGGAGGAGGCGGACACCATCATGGACGTGTACGAGCCGTACCTGATGCAGGTGGGGTTTCTCCAGCGCACGCCCCGGGGGCGGGTGGCGACGCGCCATGCCTACGGGCACCTGGGGCTGGAGGTGCCGCAGCAGCTCCAGAAGGGGCTATGGGAGTAGCACCAATGGGCAGACATCGGGACCGGGTGACAGCGGCAGCGATCAGGTGGTTCCTTTGCGGTTGGCTCGCGGTAGGACTCCTGATCGCGGCCTGTGGCGATGGGGCCGAGACGCCCTCGGAGTCGCCTTCCGTCACGGAGACACCGGCGGGTTGGGTCGTGGCCTTCTCACTGAGCAGCGATGCCTTCGGCCCCGATGAGGCGGTCCCGCCTCCTTTCACCTGCGACGGGGATGACACCTCGCCCGCCCTCTCCTGGAGTGAGGCTCCTCAGGACACCCAATCGTACGCCCTTATAGTGGATGATCCGGATGCCCCCGGGGACAGCTTCACGCACTGGGTGCTGTACAACCTCCCGGCGGCCACCGAGGGCCTGCCCGCGGGGGTGGCGAAAACGGAGCGGCCGGAGAGCGGCGGGCTTCAGGGCAAGAACGACTTTGGCGATATCGGCTACGGTGGCCCTTGTCCGCCGCCAGATGGCCCTCACCGATATCGATTCTCCCTCTACGCCCTCGACGGCCTCCTTGAGTTGGACCCAGGAGCGTCGAAGCAGGACGTTGTTGACGCCATGGAGGGCCGCATCCTTGGCGAAGCGCAGCTTGTGGGCAGCTACCAGCGATAGGTAGGGGGAACCGCGATGGCAGAGCGTCGGCGTGTCTCCTCGAACAGCCCGTACGAGGACGTAATCGGCTTTTCCCGCGCCGTCCGCGTGGGTGACACCGTCTACGTCTCGGGCACCGTCGCCTGGGGCGACGACGGCAAGCTGGTGGGTGAGGGCGACGTCTACGCCCAGGCGCGGCAGACCCTGCGCAACATCGAGCGGGCGCTGGAGGAGGCGGGCGCCACGATGCGAGACGTGGTGCGGACGCGGATCTACCTCACGGACATGAGGCGTTGGGAGGAGGCGGCCCGCGCCCACGCTGAGGTGTTCGCTGAGGTGAAGCCCGCGGCCAGCATGGTGGAGGTGAGCGGCCTGGCGGAGTCGGCGATGCTGGTGGAGATCGAGGCGGTGGCGGTGGTGTGAGGGCTCGAAGCTGGGCCCTCATGGTCCCACCGTCAGGTGGTTCGTCCTGCCCACCCGCGCCTGAGATTTCGTCCGCCTGAATCGGATAGGCTCTTAGGATGTGGCCGCCCCACCCCAGCGTGCAAATGGCGATCGATATGACGGGCACGGATGTCCTCGCCCGATCAGCGTTCGATGCCTTTGACGGGTGCCCCCTTCAGCGCTATGCTTGCTCCGCTGGTAGGGGCATCTGGGGAGTGCCTGCACGAACTGGTGCCAAAGGAGTCTGTCATGACTAACATTAAACGACCTACGGCTCCCGGTACGGTTGCTGCGACGGGGCTCGACACGGGCGTTCTTGCCGATCTCGCCTTGAAGACGCTGTACTTCGCCAGCAACATCGACGGGGCCGAAATCGCCAAGCGCCTCGCCTTGTCCCTAAACGCCACGACGGAGCTACTGGAATTCCTGCAGAGGGAACGTCTCTGCGAAGTGTTGGGGGGAACGGGACGCACTGTAGCGACGCTACGGATTTCCCTCACCTCGAAGGGAATAGAGCGAGCGGCGGCAGCACTGGCGATGAGCGGCTACGTTGGCCCGGCGCCCGTGCCGGTGGCGGCCTACATCGAGCAGGTACGAAAACAGACGGTTCACGACGTGGAGCTTTCGCGGCAGGAGATTGAGGAGAGTCTGTCTCACCTGGTTTTTTCGCAGCGCACGCTGGATCTCATTGGGCAAGCGGTCAGCTCGAAGCGAGCCACATTGCTGTACGGTGCCTCCGGGAACGGCAAGACCAGCGCGGCCGAGGGGCTGGGAGGGGCGATGTCCGGCCATATCCTGATCCCGTACGCCGTCGAGGTGATGCGGGAGACGATTCAACTATATGACCCGTCCACTCACGAAGCAGTCGATGGCGATGGCGCGGATAGCGGCAAGTCAGGAGGACGAGGGATGCCTGATCGACGTTGGGTCGTCATCAGGCGCCCTGCGGTGTTCGCCGCGGGGGAGCTCGCCGCCAATCACCTGGAACTCATGCTGGACCAGGTGCACAAGACCTATGAGGCGCCCATACAGATGAAGGCCAATGGCGGCGTCCTCATCATCGACGATTTCGGGCGTCAGCGCCTGGATGCGGCCTATCTGCTGAACCGATGGGTTGTTCCGCTGGAAAGACAGACCGACAACCTGTCGCTCCACAGTGGCGCCAGGTTCGAGGTTCCTTTCGACGTGATCCCCGTCTTCGTGTCCAACCTACCCCCGACGCAGTTGGCGGACGATGCGTTCCTGCGAAGGATTCGCTACAAGGTGAAGATTCCAGGGCCGGATGCCCCCATGTTCCTGGAGATAATGAAGCGCGAGTGTGAGCGAAACGACGTGTCCTACGACGAGGAGGCCGCCATCTATCTCATGGACAAGTACTTCGGTGAGGGAATCCGTGAGATGCGTGGTTGCTACCCCCGCGACTTCGTCGAAGCGATAGCTGATGCCGCCCGCTACCAGGGAGGCGAGAGAGTTCTCACTGCCTCCACCATCGACGAAGCGCACAGTCACTACTTCGTGTGACACTGACCCTCGGTCTGGTGATCGGGCTCATCTGGGCGCCAGATCGGGGGTGACCCGGCATGACGAAGCTATTCGTGTTGAGGCAGCGGCGCTAGTCGGGCGGCTCCGATGCTAGCCCGATAGCGTCCACGAGGTGGGCATGGCTAGCCGCTGCCGGACTGACTGTCGAAATCCGGTCGTCCCATCAGCCCCTGTTTGAAGCCGCGGAAGAAGTCTCGCGATCCCTCACCGGCGAGACGTCCGGACATCTTCCCGAGGCGGTAGAAGAGAAGGGTGTGGAGCATGACCAATATGACGCCCACCAGCCATACCGCCGTAGACTGCCGGGAAAGTGCAATCGCCGAGAGGCCCAAGATGAGGGCGCTCACCTCGAGCAGAATGACGTGCAAGCGCATTCTTGGCGGCCGGTAATTTGGCAAGCTGGGCATCCTATAACCTCCGAACGTCCTGGCGCGGTGGCCCTAGCGGTGGCTCTACCTGAATAACAACAGTCAACCAAAGGCGTTACAGACATCCTCTCCCCTATCTGTCACCTTAAACGGGCAGGGGCTGTTCCTGGCTCCTTCATGCGCTCGGCGACCTTCTGGCAGCTATCTGGCCCGCCTTTGACGGCTGCCCCCTTCAGCGCTATGCTTGCTCCGCCAGGAGAGCATCCCGATGGAGCAGCAAATTCGCTTCTGCACCACTTCCGACGGTGTGCGAATCGCCTACGCTACGGCAGGCAAGGGGCCGCCGCTAGTGGTGGCTCATGGCTGGGTGAGCCATCTCCAGGTCGAGTGGGATTACGCGGACACGCGGGCATTCTGGCAGGGGCTCGCCGAGCCGCGCCTGTTGGTCCGATTGGACAAGCGTGGAACGGGGCTGAGCGACTGGGATGCTCCGGACCTCTCGATGGAAGGCCAGCTGCGGGACCTTGAGGCGGTGGTCGATGCGCTTGCAGTAGAACGGGTCGCCTTAATGGGTATCTCCGAAGGCGGTCCCACGATCCTCGTCTACGCGACCCGCCACCCTGAGCGTGTCTCCCGCCTGGTTCTTTATGGATCGTACCATCGCTGGGCCCCCCGGCCGGAAGTTTATGAACCCTTTAAGGCACTCGTCCGCGCCGCATGGGGCGCCGGGTCCGCGGCCATATCCTCAGTCTTCGCGCCGTCGGGGGACCCCGCCCAGGTGGCCTTCCTGACGAAGTTGCAGCGGGAGGCGGCTTCCGCGGAGAACGCCGTTACTTGGATGGATGCCAACTACGGACAGGATGTCACGTCCGTGCTGGAGGAGGTGCAAGCTCCCACGCTCGTGGTCCACCGCCGAGGTGACATTCTTTGCCCATTCGACGTGGCTCGCGAGATGACCGCCCTCATTCCCGATGCCCGGCTTGAGCCACTAGAAGGCGACGTTCATGTGCCCTGGTGGGGCGACACTAAGCCTTTGCTGGATGCCATCAACGGTTTCCTGATGGAGGCTGAATCTCAAGTGCGCGCTGAACCCGTCCCGTCCGGCCTCGCCACTATCCTCTTCACCGACATGGAGTCCTCGACTGCCCTCACTGAGCGCCTCGGTGACGCCAAGGCCCAGGAACTCCGCCGCGCCCACGACAGCATCGTTCGCGAGGCGCTCAAGGCTCAGGGCGGGAGCGAGACCAAGCATACCGGCGACGGCATCATGGCGTCCTTCCCCTCTGCCTCACGGGCGATCGAGTGCGCTGTCGCCGTCCAGCGGGCCATCGCCGAACAAGGCGACATGCCACTCAGAGTGCGCATCGGGATGAACGCGGGCGAGCCCGTCGCTGAGGAGGCCGACCTCTTCGGCACCGCCGTGAACCTGGCCAAGCGCATCTGCGACCACGCTGAGCCGGGACAGATTCTCGTCTCCGATGTCGTCCAGCAGCTTGCTGCTGGCAAGGGCTTCGCCTTCGCCGATAAGGGCGAGGCTACCCTCAAGGGCTTCGAGAAGCCGGTACGGCTGCACGAGGTCAGGTGGCAGGAGTGATGGAGCCGTGCATGCAGCCTGCGCAGTTGTGGACGGTAGGGTAGGTCGCCCCTGGTCGGGCTTGTGAGTTCGGGGGCGGTGGCCATCGCCTGCGCGGCGGCATGACTCGTCTGTTCGCCCTTTTGGGGATCCTGGGCATCTCCTTCTCGGCGATCTTCGTCAAGCAGGCAGACGTATCGCCCTCTACTGCGGCCTTCTTCCGCACCGCCTACGCGGTGCCGGTGCTGTTCCTGCTCTGGATGGCGGTCCGGCGCCGAGACCGGCGTGCTGCGAACCTCCGCTGGATGGCCGCGGGAGCCGGGCTCTTCCTTGCCCTGGACCTGGCCGTCTGGCACCGCTCCATCGACCTGATCGGCGCGGGGCTGGCCACGGTGCTCGCCAACACCCAGGTGGTCTTCGTGGGCCTGGCCGCCTGGGTGATCTACCGAGAGCGTCCCACGGGGCTGGCGTTTGTCACCATCCCGGTCGTCTTCGGCGGAGTGGTGCTCATCTCGGGGCTGGGTCGCGAGGACGCCTTCGGGGACGATCCCGTTACCGGAGCGGCGTTGGGGGTGGTTGCCGGGCTCGCGTACACTGGCTTCCTGCTGGTGTTCCGGGCCTCCAACCGAGAGCTGGCCCCGGCCGCGGGGCCGCTCCTGGACGCGACCATCGGAGCGGCGATCGGCTCGCTCCTGTCGGGGGCGGCGGACCCGGATTTCAGCTTCGCCATCACCTGGCCCGCGCACGGCTGGCTGCTGGCGTTGGCGATGGTGGCCCAGGTTGGCGGCTGGCTGCTGATAGCCACAGCGCTGCCCCGCCTGCCGGCGCTGGAGACGTCGGTCATGTTGCTGCTCCAGCCCATGGCCACCGTACTATGGGGGTTACTGATATTCGCCGAGCACCTCTCCGCCGCGCAGTGGGCCGGGGTGGCGCTGGTCCTGGGTGGGGTAGGGGCGCTGACGCTGCGTGGGAGCGTGGAGCGTCCCCCTGGGGCGCCGGCGGAGGTGTAGTGTGGAGGGCGGAGGAGGCCCTACGCGGCGAGAGCGCGGATGGCGTAGAATAGTGGCGCCATGGAGCCGCAAGCCTGACCCCGCCCTGCGCGCATGCCATTGATGAGGGTACGCGAAGCCAAGACGGACGATTTCGCGGCCCTGCTGCGGTTGCTGGACCAGATGGACGAGAGCATGTACCGGGGCCGCGGCCACGCCGGCGAGCGCGACATCCGCGCGCTGTACGAGGTGATCCTGGCCGACGGAGACCAGCGGTTGCTGGTCGCCGAGGACGGGGGTCGGCTCGTGGGTTCGGCGCACGTGATGGTGCTGCGGCACATCGGCCGCAGCCTGTCACGCTCGGCGGTGGTGGAGGCGGTGGTGGTGGACCCCGCGTACCGCCGCAGGGGTGTTGGCGCCGCCCTGATGCGGGCAGCGGCCGAGGTGGCCCGGGAGGCGGGGTGCTACAAGTTGACCCTCACGTCCAACCTGGCCCGAACGGGGGCGCACCGCTTCTACAGCCGGCTGGGTTGGAAGCGCACGCACTACGGCTACTCGCTGGATCTGTGAGAGCGCTGTTGGGGGCAGCCTCAAGCGTGTCCTACCGAATTGAGGCCCGCCCAGCGGTCTGGCCTGCGCTATACGAGGGCGAAGACGCGATAGGAGACGCCGCCGGGGACGGGAGAGCCGATGCCGACAGCCAGGAGCCGGTTCAGCCAGAGGTAATCGGACGCGCTGGTCTGGAAGACGGGGGCGGTGTAGAAGTAGTATCTGTCGCGGTCCACTGGCTCGCCGTTGTAGATCTCCTCCCACGCCTCCTGGGAAGCGGAGAATATTCCCCGGTAGGTGACGTAGATGAGAGCGCCGTCGTTGGTCTTAAGGGTGCCGCGGACGTCAAGCTCGCCAACGTAATCGGGGCGGAGGAGAAACCAGTCGCCGCCGCCGGGGAGTACCTCGCCCTTGATGCGCGGCCCCTCGAAGGTGCCGGAGCGGACGTAGAAGACCTGGCGGTTGCCCTGGGGCGTCTGGCCGATCATCTGGGGCGGCTCCAGATCGACCTTCATGTCGTAGAGCAGCTCGAAGCGGGGCTCGTCCATGGGGAACCTCCCTGCCTGCTCGGGACGCTCGACGCGTCTAGTGTACGGCAAGGGCGGGATGGCGTGCCAGCGCCGGAACTAGGTTCGCCGCCGGTGGGTGCCAACCATTCGCCTCAGGTGCGGACGTGGTGGCCCGCGACTCACTGCTCCCTGATTCTCGACGTCTGGTACGTCTGCGTCTAATCGACTACCTGCACGGCTCTCGATAGGCGTCCAGATCGAGGTGCTTTCGCATCGCGTTGAAATTCATGGCGTTCGCCTGGGGACAGAACTGGCTGGTTGAGAGATCGTACTCAACCACGAATACGGCCTTCCCTGCCTGGATGAAGGGCAATAGAGCATTGCACTCGTTGTACGAGAAGCACTCTTCGCTCAGCGCCCAGTCGAAGAACGGCAGCAGGTCGACCACCTGCTCCACATCGTTCTTCAAACCCACGGAGAGGCCTCGCGCGTGGGCTGCCCCAGCTAGCCATCTGTTGTAGGTGAGCTGGTCCTGGTATGTCAGTGGAAAGCCGGTGTTGCCGCTGTACCCGTCCACGTTGTCAAACTCGACGCCGTCGAAGCCCTTTTGCGCGCACAGGTCCATCCGTGCCTCCATGATTGGCCCGAGGATGTCCAGCCGCCGTATGTCCAGCCACCTCTCGCCGGGCCAGCCGTTGCTTCTGCCCTTGACCGATCCAGGGAATTGATCTGCGTCGGGTCGCCAATCCTCCCAAGAGCCTGCGCTAATGTAGCAGACGACCCTGCGGCCTTGAGCGTGGAGAGAAGCGACCACGCTTGCATCGTTGTCGAATAGGTCTATGTCGTACATCTCGACGTCGACTGAGGTGTCCAAAGTCCCCGTAAGCTGCCATTGCCAGCTTGTGTTCAAGGCTGGCCTCCAGATTGTGCCGCCGGGTTCAGGAGCAGCTGCAGAGAAGATGCCCCCGTCGGAGGCCACCAGCCAGTAGCCGTTGCCGCTCGGGGTGGCCGCCATGCCCACTATCGGCTGGTTGAGGGGAATGTTGCCCGTGGAGCCGAAGAAACCGACATCGCCGTAGGTGAAGATGCCCCCGTCAGAGGCGACGAGCCAGTAGCCGTTGCCGCTTAGGGTGGCGGCCATCCCCACGATGGGCTGGTTGAGGGGGATGTTGCCCGTGGAGCCGTGGAAGCCGGCATCGCCGAAAGCGAAGATGCCCCCGTCAGAGGCGACGAGCCAGTAGCCGTTGCCGGTTGGGGTGGCCGCCATACCGACGATGGGCGCGTTGATGGGGATGTCCCCCGTGGAGCCGAAGAAGCCGGCATCGCCGTAGGTGAAGATGCCGCCGTCGGAGGCCTCCAGCCAGTAGCCGTTGCCGCTTGGGGTGGCTGCCATGCCCACTATCGGCTGGTTGAGGGCGATGGCGCCCGTGGAGCCGTGGAAAGCGGCATCGCCGTAGGTGAAGATGCCGCCATCGGAGGCGACGAGCCAGTAGCCGTTGCCGGTTGGGGTAGCGGCCATGCTGACGATGGGCTGGTTGAGGGGGATGTTCCCCGTGGAACCGTGGAAAGCGGCGTCGCCGAAGGTGAAGATGCCCCCGTCAGAGGCGACGAGCCAGTAGCCGTTGCCACTCGGGGTGGCTGCCATGCCTACGACCGGCTGGTTGAGGGAGATGGCGCCCGTGGAGCCGAAGAAGAGGGCATCCCCGAAGGCGAAAGTGCCGCCGTCTGAGGCGGCGAGCCAGTAGCCAAGGCTGGGCTCCGGCGCGGCTATCGCCGGCAGGACGGTGGGCGTCGGCGTGGCCATCGGCGTCGGCGAAGCGGTGGGCGTCGGTGTGGGCACCGCTGCAGGCGTAGACGTGGGAGTGGGTGTGCGCGAGGCTGTAGGCTGCTGGGTGGTGAAGAGGACGGCCAAGCCATCGGTGAGGGCGGGGGCGTTGTAGGAGTACTGGAGGCCGGCGGAGCCGTCCAGGCTGATCCCTGTGGTGGCCGTGCCGCCGTAGTTCCCCTCCTGGATGTCCGAAGTGCCGGTGCCGAAGAAGGCGTCCAGGTACTGAACCTTGATGTCGCTGGAGCCCTCGAAGAGGATGGTCTCGAAGGTGACGCCTTCGCCGGGTTGGGAGTGGAAGTGGCAGACGTCGTGGAACTGGACGACGAACCTGCGGTTGGGAGCGCTGCCGATGGTGTCGTAGTAGATGTCGCCGCACTCACCGGGGTTGAGGTCGTCGAACCAGGAGGCGATGAGGGGGTTGCCGCCCCAGCCGTCGGCGATGCAGTCGGCGTCGTCGTGTGGGATGGGGAAGTGGTTCCAGTTATATTGACGGTTGCAGGCGTTGCCGATGTCGAAGCTGAGGAGGCCGTTGGTGCCGATGTCCAGCTCCGTGTAGTCAGTGCCGAAGAAGCTGAAAGTGAAGGGCAGGGGCAACGTCACCGTACCGTCGTCGTCGTTGGGGCTGCCCTGGTCGTCGACGAAGTTCACCACCGCCGTCCCGCCGGTAGCGTCCACCCAGTCGAAGGTGATGACGGGGTCGGGCGCGTTGTTGTCCACCCAGACGTAGCCGGAAGCGCTGGGGCCGCTGGTATGGGCGCGGACGGTGGCCAGGCCGACGGCAAGGGCCACGATCGCCAACGTCGCCAGGGAGGCGGCGAGCAGTAGGAGGGGGCCAGCGACCGGTCTCGTGAAGGGATTCTTCATCTCCCGCCCCTTGCGTGGGATAGGCGCCGCGCACCTTCTACAACATACATTGGCGTTCTGTCAAGGGCTCGATGGAGGGAAGCCTAACAGCCGTCTCCGGAAGGGGGCGGCGCGCCGGGCGACTCCCGTATCTGGAAAACGAGAGGGGGGACGGCTCAGGCCGTCCCTCTCTTGAGGTTCGAGGCGGTAAGGCTATCGGACGTGTCTTCGCTGGTGGGCGAACCAGAGGCCGCTAGCGCTCATGACCGCGATGGCGCCGGCGATGGTAGCCAGCCAGGTCAGGCCGCTGGAGCTGCCGTCAGAGGGCGCGCCGCCGGTCACCGGGAGAGTGGCCGGCGTCCAGACCTTGATGGCCGTGTCGCAGACCTCTTCCTGTGCCTGCGCTGGCTGCTGGGCTTGCGCCGCCCCTGGCAGATCTCCTATCGCTGCTACTGCTGCCTCCCCGGGCGCTATTGGTAGCCGAGAAAACTGAGGCATTTCGGTAGGCGTGGGTGTAGGCGTGGGCGTCGGTGTAGGCGTGGGTGTGGCCGTAGGCGTGGGCGTGGGCGTGGCTGTAGGCGTGGGCGTGGCTGTAGGCGTGGGTGTGGCTGTACCTGTAGGCGTGGCCGTAGGTGTAGACGTGGGTGTCGGTGTAGGTGCAGGAGCGGGTACCGGGACGCAGGCCTGGATGGTGTCGGTGCCGGCGCCGCCGTCGCCGGTGTAGGTGAAGGTGGCCTGACCGCTGGCGTCGATGGCGCCCGTGCCGGTGTCCCCCAAGTTGGGCCCATTGGTGACCTCGAAGGTGACCTGCGTGCCCGCTGCGGCCCCGGTGACGGTGGCGGTGGCGGTGTGGTTGGTACCCACTTCGTTGGAGTCGGTCTCCGGGTGCAGGACGATGCACACTTCGATATCCGGGTTGACGCAGTGCGGGTCAGATATCCCGGCGTGAGCGGTGCCGCTGATCACCAGGCCGACGGCCAGGACAGCGGCCAACAGGCCTAGCCCGGCAAACGCAGGGAATTTTAGAGCAGGAAACATTGATGACCTTCCTATTGGTAGTAACAAGGCACTTGTTACAGATTAATATGTATTTACACCACCGGAGGGTCTGTGTCAAGGGGGTGCTGCGGGAGAACTCAGCCGAGCGAGGGGAAAACAGGTGTGGCTGTGCTGTTGGTGAGCGAAGCCTTGGCAGGGGCCACCCAGTGGTCGTCGCTGGCTAGTAGCGGACGTGGGGAGGGCACGGCTGGCTGCGCGCCTCGCCTATCGGAAAAACGAGAGGGGGGACGGCTCAGGCCGTCCCCCCTCTTGGGGTTCGAGGCAGTAAGGCTATCGGACGCGCCTTCGCTGGTGGGCGAACCAGAGGCCGCCAGCGCTCATGACCGCGATGGCGCCGGCGATGGTGGCCAGCCAGGTCAGGCCGCTGGAGCTGCCGTCGGAGGGCGCGCCGCCGGTCACTGGCAGTACCGCGGGAGTGGGCGTGGACGTGGGCGTCGGCGTGGGTGTTTGCACCGCAGGCAGAACGACCGGAGTGGTTGTAGGCGTGGGCGTGGGCGTCGCTGCAGGTGGGGGTGGGGGTGTGGGGGTGGGTGTCAGTGTCGGTGTCGGCGTCGGAGTGGATGTGGGTGTGGGTGTGGGCGTAGGCGTGGGCTCAAACCAGTCCTTCTGGACTTCGACGCAGATCTCCGGTATCTCTCTCACCGAAAGCTGGCCGGTCGCAAAGTCCAGCGGGGTGTGACAGCCCAGGATTATGTCGGAGACGCCGACGACGCCAGCGGCGTCTGTGTAGGTGAAGGTCACCTTGCCCTCGCCATTCGTTTTGCAGTCAGCCGGGTCACACGTTTCCATGGCGCCGACATTGGGGCCGGCCATAACCGAGAAGTCGATGTACTGATCCAGGTAGGCGTACTGTTCGGCCTCGCTAGGACCCCCCGTGAGGGTCGCCGTGACGGTGTGGTCCGTTCCCACGGGGTTGGAGGCGGTGTCCGGCTCCAGGGTGAGGCAGACCCATCCTTCATAGACTGGGACGCACGAAGTCGCAGCATGCGCTGTCGATGACAAGCCGCCGCTCATCATCAGGGCGATGGCGAGGACGGCCACGACCGGTAACGCCGCTATTGTGAGCTTACGCATGTTGTCCTCCCTTGGCTTAAGATTCGCTGATACGAAATAAATTCCACGCGGAGACTAGGGGGTGTAATCTAAAAGTCTACGGAATCTTCCGTATTGCGTCAAGCGCTTTTTCGGAATCCGAAAGGGAATCAGGGCTTTGCCAAGTGGAGATGCCCAGTCCCCCTAGCCCGCGGGCAGCGGACGGGGGGAGGGCAAAGCCCGACGGCCATCGTCGCCGGGGGGTGCCTGCCCTGAGCCTGTCGAAGGGGTTTGCTCGTAGGTCATGCGGTAGAGGCGGGCGTACAGGCCGTCGCGCGCCAGCAGTTGGCGGTGAGTGCCGCTCTCCGCGACGCGGCCCTCGTCCAGAACCACCACGCGGTTGGCCCCGCGGACGGTGGACAACCGGTGGGCGATGACGAAGGAGGTGCGCCCTTTGAGCAGACGTTTGAGGGCGCGCTGGATCACGACCTCCGTGCGGGTGTCGACGTTCGCGGTGGCCTCGTCCAGGATGAGGATGCGGGGGTCGGCCAGGACGGCGCGGGCGAAGGCGATAAGCTGGCGCTGGCCCTGGGAGAGGTTCTGGCCGCGCTCGTGGAGGACGGTGTCGTAGCCTTGGGGCAGGCGCTTGATGAAGCCGTGGGCGCCGACGGCGCGCGCCGCCTCCACGATCTCCTCGTCTCTGGCTTCCAGGCGACCGTAGCGGATGTTCTCGCGGACGCTGCCGGAGAAGAGGAAGGGGTCCTGGAGGACGATGCCGAGCCGCCGCGCCAGCGATTCCCGCTTCACCTGCCGGACGTCGCTGCCGTCGATGAGGAGGCGGCCCGTGGTGACGTCGTAGAAGCGGGCAACGAGGGAGGTGAGGGTGCTCTTGCCGGCGCCGGTGGGGCCGACGATGGCGACGGTCTCGCCGGGGCGCACTTTGAGGTCGATGTCGTGCAGGACCTCGACGCCGGGAACGTACTCGAAGTGGACGTGGTCGAAGGTGACCTGGCCGCGGATATCGGGGAGGTCCAGGGCATCGGGGGCGTCCACGATCTCGGGCTTGGTGTCCAGCACCTCGAAGATGCGCTGACCGCCGGCCATGGCCCGCTGAAGCTGCGTGTACTGGAGGACGAGGTCGCGGACGGGGTCGAAGAAGCGCTGGACGTAGAGTGCGAAGGCGATGACGACGCCGATACCGAGGGAGCCGTCCAGGACTCGCAAGCCGCCGAAGATGACGACGAGGGCGGTGGCGGTGGCTACTAGGAGTTCCACCAGGGGCATCACTGCGGCGGTGAGACGGCCGGCCTGCACGTTGGCGCTCCAGTTGTCAGCGTTCACCTGGTCGAAGCGGCGGATGTTCTCTTGCTCCCGCGATAGGCTCTGGACGACACGGACGCCGGAGACGTTCTCCTGAAGGTTGGCGTTGACGACGGCTATGGCCTGGCGGGCGCGGACGAAGGCGAGGCGGGCGCGGGTCTGCCAGAGGGCCATGCCCAGTATGAGGGCGGGCACCACGGTGAAGGTGATGAGGGCCAACTGGACGTCTTGGTAGAAGAGGAAGAAGATGACAAGCCCCAGACCGGCGAAGTCGGCGAAGATGGTGAGGAGGCCGGTGGTGAGGAGCTCCTGGAGGACGGTGACGTCGTTCTGGACACGGGACATGACGCGGCCCGTCTCGTTGCGGTCCAGGAAGCCGAGGGAGAGCTTCTGGATGTGATCGAACATCTGGGTGCGGAGGGTGAGGAGGATATTGTGGCCCACGTAGGCGGTGGACATCTGCTGGAGGGACTGGCCGGCCCAGGCCAGGAGGGCGAGGGCGATGAGGGCGCCGCCCACGGCGTTGAGGCCGGCGAGATCCCCGGTCGGCAGGAACCTATCGATGGCGAGACCGATGAGGAAGGGCTGGCTGTTGGTAGCGGCGGCGAAGACCAGCATGCCGAGGACGGCCAGGGCCACGCGCCGGCGGTAAGGCTTGAGGTAGGGCAGCAGCCGCACCATCACGGAATGGTCGTACAGCCGGCCCAACTCCTCGTCGTCCCAGCCGTCGGCGCTTCGTTTGAGGGCGCCGCCGGGGCCTCTCCCGCTGGGATAGTGAGTGTGGCTCCAGCCGCCGGCGGTGCCTCCGCCCCAGAAAGCCATCGCTATCCTCCCGCCGCCGCAACTGGCGCCCGCTCCAGCGCCTCCTCTTGCTCGCGCAGCTCCAGGTCGTATATCTGGCGGTAGAGGCCGCCCCTGCGCAGGAGCTGCTGGTGGCTGCCACGCTCGACGATCTCCCCGTCGCGGAGGACGAGGATCTGGTCGGCCATCTTAACGGTGCGCAGGCGCTGGGCGATGACGAAGGTGGTGCGCCCCTTCATGAGTTCGGCCAGAGTCTGCTGGATGAGGTATTCCGTCTCAGTGTCCACGCTGGAGGTGGAGTCGTCGAGGATGAGGATGCGGGGGTCCCTGAGGAGGGTGCGGGCGATGGCGATGCGCTGCTTCTGGCCGCCGGAGAGGGTGATCCCGCGCTCTCCGACCCAGGTGTCGTAGCCGTCGGGGAGGGCGGCGATGAAGTCGTGAACGTGGGCGGCCTCGGCGGCGGCCTCGACCTCCTCCTGGGTGGCGCCGACGGCACCGTACGCGATGTTGTCGCGCATGGTGGCGGAGAACAGGAACACGTCTTGCTGGACGGTGCCGATCGCCTGCCGCAGGGAGGCTAGGGTGGCGTCGCGGATGTCGATGTCATCGATGGTGATGCTCCCTGCGGTGAGGTCGTAGAAGCGGGGCATCAGGTTGACGATGGTGGTCTTGCCGGAGCCGGTGGGCCCCATGAGGGCGATGACCTGGTCGGGCTTCGCCTCTAGGTCTACGTGGCTGAGAACGGGGCTGATGGAGTCATAGCTGAAGGAGACATCGTGGAAGCGGACGTGACCGCGAACGTCCTTGAGCTCGACGGCGTCGGGCTTCTCCTTGACTGCCGACTCGGCATCGAGGATCTCGAAGATGCGCTGGCCGGACACCTGGGCGCGGGAGGCTATCATGATGATCCAGCCCAGCATGCGCATCGGCATGTTGAGGATAGTGAGGTAGAGGAGGAAGGAGGTCAGCTCGCCGATGTTGAGGTTGCCGTTGACCACCTCGCGGCCGCCGAACCAGAGGGTGGCGGCGATGGCGGCGAGCCAGAAGCCGGTCATCATGGGGGAGTTCAAGGCCTGGATGCGGCCGGAGCGGTAGGAGTCGGCGAACAGGGCCTCGGCCTCACGGCGGAACTTTTGCCCTTCGTAGCGTTCCCGGGCGAAGGCCTTGACGACGCGGGCGCCGGTCAGCGCCTCCTGGAGGACGGTGGTGAGGCGGGCGAGGCCCTCCTGTATAGTCATCCAGAGGGGGCGCAGGTTGAGGGCCATGACGGTAGATCGCCAGGCGATGAAGGGGAGGAAGGCCCAGGCGACGAGGGTGAGCTTCCAGTTGGTGACCGCCATCAGGACTAGGATGGCCGAGAGAAGGAGGACGATGTATCCGGCTCGCAGGACACCCATGTGGATGAACCAGCGGACGGCCTCGACATCCTGGGTGGCTCGGGACATGAGTTGGCCGGTCTGCTGGCGGTCGTGGTAGGCGTAGGAGAGGCGCTGGAGGCGGTCGTAGATGCGGTTGCGCACGTCGTAGGCGACGCGCTGGGAGACCCACTCGCCGAGGTAGGTCTGGAGGAAGGTGAAGACGCCTCGCAGTGCGGCCGCGCCTATGACAGCGAGGGAGGCGATAATCAGCGTCTGGGTGTTGCCGTCGGTGATGATCTCCCCACCTTCGAACCTGGCGCCGAGGCCGTAGTTGATGGCCCAGCGGATGAGTTGGGGGATGGCGAGGACGAAGCCGGCGGCGCCGATGACGGCGAAGAACGTCAAGGCCGCCCGCCTGGTGTAGGGGCGGAGGAAGGTTAGCAGTCGTAAAGCGTACATCGGAGGCGAAAGGGCGGAACAGCCCGCCTATACTCATTCTAGGTTTGTCTTACGCTCACGTAAAGGCGCAGGTAGAGGTGCCGCGAGCTGTTGGGGCTTGCGCGGCCTCTGTGCTAGAATAGCCGCCGTCATGATGCAGACCGTCGCGGTTCAGCAGCTAGTACGGCACATGTGGGTGGGCGACATCGCTCAGGTGATGGAGGTAGAGCAGCAGTCGTTCCCCAGCATGTGGCCGGCCACCGCGTTCAAGCGGGAACTGGAGCACAACCGCCTGGCGCGCTACCTGGCGGCGGTCGAGCGGCGGGCGGAGGCAGGAGAGGGCGGGCAGGCGGTAGCTGCCGCCGCAGCGCGCACCGGTCTCGGCCGCTTTCTGGGCGGGCTACGTCAGGTGTTCTCCGGCGATGGGGTGCTGCCGCCGCCGGAGGAGAGGCAGGAGTTGGTCGTGGGCTTCGTGGGCATCTGGTTGCTGGCGGACGAGGCCCACGTCGTGACCATCGCCGTGCGGGACAGCCACCGCCGACGGGGCGTCGGCGAGTTGCTGCTCATCGCCGCCATCGAGACGGCGCTGCGGGAGGGGCAGTCGGTGGTGACCCTAGAGTGCCGCGTCTCCAACGCGGCGGCGCTTCGCCTCTACAAGAAGTACGGCTTCGAGCAGGTGGGACTGCGCCGCCGTTACTACTCGGACAACCAGGAGGACGGCTATATCCTCACCGCCAGCGACATCGAGGCGCCGTCCTACCGGCGCCGCTTCCAGCGTCTACGCGACGAGCATAGCGAGCGCTCGGGAGAGTACGAGCTCACCCTGTAGCGGCGCACCTCGCGCGCTGCCCCAACGCGCCGAAGCCTGCTGGCAGGTAGGCTCGTCCTCCGAAAAGGCTGGTCGGCCGGGAAAAGCCCGAATTGTGATGCCGGTCATAGATTGCGTGGCTCAGCCCCTGCTAAGAAGGGTGTGACGGAAGGAAGACGAGTCACAGAGGGTCGCAATGGACGCCGAACTGTTGAGCCGAGCCAGGATCCAGGAGATCGAGCGGGAGATGAGTCGCATCCGGCTGGCCGCCGCAGGGAGCGCGAAACCGCAGCACCGCCGGGTGGCCTCCGAGGGCAAGCCGCGCGCCTCCCCGGCCATGCCGCTGCGGCTGCTGCGCGCGCTGCGACAGGCAGCGTAGAGGGAGGGAATAGGATGACGATGGCGATGGAAGCTACGTCTCATGCCATGAGCGGTGCTGTCCGCCCCGGCGACCGGGTACGCATCCTGGACGCGCCCTCCTGGTGTCGCCGCTACTTCGCCGGCAGGGAAGGTCGTGTGGCGCGTGTTCTGCCCTTCCCCAGGGGCGACGTGTGGGTCCGCTTCAAGCGACCGGTAAGGCCCTGGTGCGAGCGCATGGACGTGGTGGAGGAGTTCCCCTTCGCCCCTGACCAGGTGGCCGCCGCCTAGCGCTTGCCGTCCCTCCTCGTCCCGCCTGAAGCCAGCCATAGAAGGACCGTCGCGGGAGCGAGCGCCATCATTATGATAAATCCGAACCCGATGCTGCTGCCGAAAGCCAGCATCAGGGAAACGTAAAGGCTGACTCTCAGGATCAACTGGCGGCGCTCGGTGCGAGTCACAGAGGCCCATACCGCGGGCAGGTAGAGGGCCGCCATCAGGGCGGGCACGGCGGCGAACGGCCGCCCGATCTCGGGCGGGTCCGCTAGCACCGCGGCGGCGATCGCGGCCAGGGGCGCGAAGCCCAGCAGGCCGCCGATCAGCCCCGTCCAGGAGACGCCAGGCGCCCCCTCAATGCGCTTAGCCGATGGCGGAGAGGGCGGCGCCGCAGGCTCCTCAGAGGCCGGTCGGTCCCGCCTCTCCTTTCGGCGGCGCTGGCGGGAGCGCCGCCGCCTAGTCGTCCTTGGCCTCCCCGTACTGCTTTCGCAGGTCTGTCTTCAGCACCTTACCCAGGTAGTTCCGGGGCAGCTCCTGCGTGAAGGCGTAGTACTTGGGCGCCTTATAGCTGGCCAGCCGCTCCTTGACAAAGGTCGTCAGCTCCTCCGTAGAGGGCTTGTCTCCGCTCTCTGCCACGATGACAGCCTTCACCTCCTCCCCCCACTCGACGTCGGGAACACCGATGACAGCCGCCTCACCCACCGCCGGGTGCTGCTCCAGCACGGCCTCGATCTCGCCCGTGGCGATGTTCTCGCCGCCGCGGATGATCAGGTCCTTGGTGCGGCCGGTGATGTAGATGTAGCCGTCGTCGTCCATCCAGCCGATGTCGCCGGTGTGGAGCCAGCCGCCGCGCATCGCCTCGTCCGTTTCGTCGTGCAGGCCGAGGTAGCCGGACATGAGGCGCGCCCCCTGGGCCACGATCTCCCCCTCCTGGCCCGGCGGCAGGACTTCGCCCTGTGAGTCGACGATGGCGACGACGACGTCCTCCATGGCGCGGCCGACGGAGCGGAGACGGTGGAGCTTCTTCTCGCGCTCCTCCGGGGGGCCGTCGGGGATCTGATGGTCTTCGGGGCCCAGGAAGGTGAGGGTGGAGGTGCTCTCGGTCTGCCCGTAGGCGTTCATGAGGCCGCACTGGAACACCTCGATGGCCTTGGTGACGACGTCGTAGGGCATGGGGGCGGCGCCATAGGCGATGAGCTGCAGCGAGATCAGGTCGTACTTGTCGAAGTCCGGCTCCTCCATGACTCGCTTGAGCATGGTAGGCACGACGAAGCTATGGGTGACGCGATGGGTCTGGACGGCCTTCAGCCAGGCCTGAGGCTCGAACTGGGGAAGGATAGCCAGGGTGCGTCCGCCCCATACGGACGACAGGATGGCGGTGGCACCGGCCACGTGATAGACGGGGACGGAGAGGAGGGTGACGTCGTGGACCTCCGGGTTGGCAGGCTCCACCGTGTTGGTGACGTACACGGACATGCTGAGGTAGGTGAGGAGGACGCCCTTGGGCCTGGCCGTGGTGCCGCTGGTGTAGAGGATGATCGTGGCGTCCGTGTCGTCGACGTCGGTGAAGACCTCCTCCGGCTCGTGGGGCGCCAGGAGATCCTCGTAGGGGGTCATGTCCTCGGGGTGGGCGTCGTAGCAGACGAAGTGCTGCACGGTCTGGAACTGAGGCCGGATGGCGGCGGTGAGGTCCAGGTAGCGCTCCCCTACAAACATGACCTTCGCCTCGGCGTTATTGACCATGTAGGAGAGCTCTTCCTTCTTGGCGCGATAGTTGAGGGGGACGAAGACGGCGCCCAGCTTGGCGCAGGCGTAGTAGGTCTCCACGTAGGGGATGGAGTTGAGGGCCAGGACTGCTACCTTGTCGCCTTTGCCCACGCCCAGCGACTGAAGGGCGTTGGCCAGTCGGTTCACCCTCTCCTGGAGCTGGGCGAAGGTGCGGCTGTCGCCGTCACAGGCCATGGCGAGACGGTCCGGGACCACCGAGGCGGCGATCATCAGGAACTCAGATGTATTCATCCTCTACCTCCCTTTGGTTACGTGGTCACGCGCCCGAGAAGCGCGGCTGGCGGCCAGCAGCGGCCGCGGCGATACCTTCTTGAGCGTCGGCGCTGGCCAGGGCGCGGCGGGCAAGGCGGCGCTCCAGGGCCAGCCCCTGCGCCAGGGGCAGGTCCAGCCCCTCGAGCACGGCCCGCTTGGCCAGTCGTAGCGCCAGCGGCCCCCGCGACATGAGCGTGCGCGCCAGCGACTCGGCCTCCTGGTACAGCCGCTGGCGGGGGACTACCCGCTGGACGAGGCCGTAGCGCAGGGCCGTCGCAGCGTCGATGGGGTCGCCGGTGAGGGTCATGTGCATAGCGACCCCCGGTGGGATGTGGCGGGGCAGGGTCTGGGTGCCGCCGGCCGAGGGGATGTAGCCGATGCTGACCTCGGGCAACCCCAGGCGGGCGTCCTCGCTGGCGATGCGAACGTCACAGCACAGGGGGAGCTCGACGCCGGCACCGAGGGCTAAGCCGTGGATGGCGGCTATGAGGGGCTTGTCCATCGAGAGCATGAAGCCCCACAGGTCGCGCTGGCGTCGGGCCCGCCGCGACTCGACGTAGGAGGGCGCCGTGCCGAACTCGGTGATGTCCGCCCCGGCGGAGAACGCCCGCTCGCCCGCGCCCTTGAAGATGGCGATCTGCACCTCAGGGTCGTCGCGGACGGCGTGTATCAGCTCCCACAGCTCGTCGCGCATGCGCATGTTGATGGCGTTGAGCACGTCCGGACGGTTGAGGACTATCCAGGCGATACCGTCCGTCTTCTCGTAAAGGAGGGTCTCGAACAATGGAGTTCTCTGTCCCGCGTCACCGCCAGTCGGGTTTCTGGACGGCGCTCTTCTCCTTGTCCCGGAGGGCGCGCTCCAGATCGCCGTTGATCTTTCCGGTGAGCTCCTGCATGCCGTCGGAGCCGGCCTTCATCCGGTCGCTGTGCCAGCGCCTCACCGCAGCCCTGTCTTCGTCCGAAAGCGCGGCTTCCTCGGCCAGTCGGTTGACGATCAGCGACAGCAGCTCGCGGCCCTCTTCGGGTTCCAGCTCCAGCCTCATTGACGGCCACCTCTGATCGTCTGGTTCCGTAGGGCGAAGCCCCAGCCGTGCCCGCAAACACGCTCAAGGCAGGGGCCTTGAGCTACGGATGGATGGATCATTGGGACGTGTCCTTGGTCGAAATGTAGCGGCCGCGACGGCGGATCGTGCGGGCGGTCTTCTCGTCCAAATAGGTGCCCAGGGCCTCGTTGAAGGCGGTCGCCAGGTCGTCCATCTCCACCGTCCCCACGGCGCGATCGCTGCGCCAGCGCCTGATATTCGCCTTGCCGTCCTGCGAGACGCCGCTGTGGTCGATGACGTAGGAGGTGATGATCGACATCAGCGACCAGGCTTCATCCGTCTCCAGAACGACCTGCATCTAGGGTGGTCACCTCCTCCAGTACTATCGGCCCTTGAACTTCGGTGCGCGTTTCTCCAGGAAGGCGCGGACGCCCTCCTCCCTGTCTTCCGTGGTCTGCAGGATGATGGTGAGGTCCGTCTCGTAGCGGAGGGCCTGCTCCAAAGGCATCTCCAGGCCACGGCGCACGGCCTCCTTGGCGTAGCGGATGGCGATGGGCCCGCGCTCCGCTATGCGGCCAGCGATGGCCTCGGCCTCGGCCGCCAGCTTGTCGCGAGGAGCGATTGCGCTGACGAGGCCGATGCGCAGCGCCTCCTGGGCGTCCACCGGCTCGCCGGTGAGGATCATCTCCAGGGCCTTGCCGCGGCCCACCAGGCGGGCGAGACGCTGGGTGCCGCCGCCCATGGGGACGAGGCCCAGCTTGGTCTCGGGCAGGCCCAGACGGGCGTCCTCGGCGGCCACCCGAAGATCGCAGGCGAGTGCCAGCTCCAGGCCGGCGCCCAGGGCTTCGCCCTGGATGGCGCACACGACGGGCCGGGGGAGGTCGGCCAGGGAGGAGAAGGGGTCTCCCTGAGCAGGCAGCGCCGAAGGGTCTTCTGCCGCCAGGACGGCGGCGTCCCAGCCACGGCAGAAGTTGTCGCCCTGGGCGGCGAGCACGACGACGCGTACCTTATCGTCCTCCTCGATCGTTTCGCTGGCTTGGGCCAGCTCCGCGAGGAGGGCACCGTCGATGGCGTTCTCCGTCTCCGGCCGGCGCAGGGTCAGAAAGGCGATGGGGCCGCGCTTCTCCAATGAGATGGTTCGCAGGGGCATGAGAGTTTCCAGCGAGCCGCATTGTAGCAGAGGGGACAAGAACAGGGAACCCGCAACACGAGATTCGCTCTGACTCCGAGGTCAGGGCTGGGCCAGCTCTGGTCCCCCTTCCTTGTTCCACGTTCCCGCCTTGTTGTATCATCCGCCCCGAACTGCGGCCAAGCAGCCGAAGGAGCGCCCTTGCCTGCCCTGCCTGCCCGGCCAGGGAACCCGGCCGAAGGGCCCGAGTTGGCCCTGAACGACCTGCGCGTGATCGATCTCTCGCAGGGGATCGCTGGCCCCTATTGTGCGAAGCTCCTGGCTGACTGCGGCGCCGAGGTGATCAAGGTCGAGCCCCCCGAGGGAGACAACGCCCGCGCCCTGGGCCCGTTCCCGGACGATGTCCCGCACCACGACAAGGGGGGGCTGTTCGTCCACCTCAACGGTGGCAAGAAGAGCGTCACCCTGGATATCAGGACCGAAAGCGGCCGCACCGTTCTGCGCAAACTGCTGGCCAAGGCGGATATCCTCGTGGAGAACGATCCGCCAGGCTATCTCGCCTCCATGGGTTTGGGCTACGACGACCTGAAGGGCGAGTTCCCGGATCTCATCTACTGCTCGGTCACGCCCTTCGGCCAGACCGGGCCCTACAGCGGCTTCCGGGGCAACTCCCTAACCTGCATGGCCCTGTCCGGCCTCATGTATGTCACCGGCGACCCGGAAAGGGAGCCGCTGTGCACCGGCGGGGAGCCCGCAGAGTACTTCGCTGGGGTCACTGCCTGGGTGGCCGTGCTGGCTGGTGTGGAGCATCGGCAGCGGGGCGGCGGCCAGCATATCGATGTCTCCATGCTGGAGGCGCTGGGCGGCGCCGACGAGTACAACACCGCCCTCTACTCCTTCATGGGCGCCGTGCGTAAGCGCTTCTACTCCCGGCACCAGGCCCCCATCTATCCGATGGAAATCTATCCCTGCCGCAACGGCCACGTCGTGGTCGTCGGCGGATCCACCGGCTTTCCCCTGGGCATCGCCGTTCTTCTGGAGCAGCCGGAGCTGGAGCAGCATCCGCTGTTCCAGAATCCCTGGATGCGTCTCATCCGGTGGCGCCAGTTCGAGGAGATCCTGCGCCCTTACCTCCTGGAGCACGACTGGCAGGACCTCCTCACCCGTGCCCAGGAGCTGCGCATCCCCTTTGCCGCCGTCCTAGACCCCAAGACCCTGCTGGAGAACGAGCACCTGAAGGAGCGTGGCTTCTTCCAGGAGGTGGAGGAGCCAGAGATGGGGCCCGTCCGGGTGGCGGGCGCGCCTTTCAGGATGTCGGAGACGCCGCTCCGCAGGGGGCCCGCGCCCACCCTGGGGCAGCACACCCATGATGTGCTGCTGGGGCTGGGTTACGACCCGGAGGAGGCGCGCATCCTGCGCGAGCGGGGGATCACGTGAGGCCTGGCCTTCCCCTCTCCGGCGTCCGCGTCCTCGACCTGACGCAGGTGTACGCCGGGCCCACCTGCACCCGCATCCTCTGCGACCTGGGGGCCGAGGTCATCAAGATCGAGGGGATCAGGCACATCGACAACATCCGTCTGCTCGTCATAGCCGACAACAACGCCGAGGGCGATTTCTGGAACCGGATGGGTTACTTCCTCTTCCGAAACGCCGGCAAGAGATCGATCACTCTGGACTTCAACGAGCCCCAAGCCGTCGAGCTGTTCAAGCGCCTCGTTCCCCACGCTGATGTCGTCGCTGAGAGCTTCACCCCCCGCGTCATGGCTCAGCACGGCCTTGACTACGAGTCGCTGCGCAAGATCAAGCCAGACCTGATCATGATCTCGCTCTCCGGCTACGGCCAGAGTGGCCCCTGGCGTGACTACTCCGCCTACGGCACGGGGCTGGAAGCCGCCTCGGGCATCTCCTCCTTCACCGGCTATCGCGGCGGCGAGCCCCTGCGTACCGGCATCTCCTTCACGGACCCCTATTGCGGCCTCATGGGAGCGGGGGCGGTGCTGGCTGCCCTCTACCACAGACGGCGCACCGGCAAGGGCCAGTACGTCGACCTCTCGCAGCACGAGGCGGCGATCGCCATGGGTGGCTACGCGCTGATGGAGTACGCTCTCAATGACCGCGAGCCGGAACGCATCGGCAACCGCAGCCCGTGGTTCGCTCCCCAAGGCTGCTACCCTTGTCGAGGCGAAGACGACTGGCTCGTCCTGGCGGTGCGGAACGACGGGGAATGGCGGGCGTTCTGCGGCGCCGTCGGCCACCCGGAGTGGGCGGAGGATGAGCGCTTCGCCGACGTGCTGAGCCGCCACCGCCACCACGACGAACTGGACGAACTGATCACCTCCTGGACACGAGAGCAGGAGCACGTAGAGGCGATGCGCCTGCTCCAGGGTGCGGGCGTCACCGCCGCGGCCGTGCTCAACCCCAAGCAGGTGCTCCTCGATCCTCACCTACGGCACCGCGGCTACTTCGATATGGTAGAGTGCGCGGGGGAGGCTCGTCCCGTGCCCAAGCAGTTAGGCGCCCGCTTCTCGGCGTTCGAGGTCGGGGCCCGCGGCGGCGCCCCCAGGCTGGGCGAGCACAACCGGGAGGTGCTCCAGGGCCTCCTGGGCCTCTCTGATGAGGAGCTGGCTGAACTCCAGGAGGCGAAGGTCATCGGCGACAAGCCCGAGTTCGCCTTCCCGCTGCAAGTGGTGCGGGCGATGGTGCAGTGGCCACTGACCAGCTTCCTTCGGATGGGCGCGCTGGCCGCCTTGGAGCCGGACTACAAGCAGCAGCTGGGCATCGGGCCAGGGAACGGAGGATAGAGATGGGTATCAAGTTCGGGGTGCAGGTATCGCAGAGCCAGATGTCCTGGGACGAGTACCTCTCCCTCTGCCGGCGGATCGATGAGGATTCGAACTTCGATTCGCTCTGGTTGGCCGACCACTTCGTCACGGGCTTCGGCACCGCCTTCGCGTCCGAGGGCTCCTACTTGGAGGCTTGGACGACCCTGGCGGCGGTTGCCCAGGCGACCTCCCGCGTTCGTCTCGGCGTCCTCGTCACCGGCAATACCTACCGTCATCCCGCTGTCCTGGCCAAGATGGCCACCACGGTTGACCACATCTCTGGCGGGCGGCTCGAGTTCGGCATCGGCGGTGCCTGGCACGAGTACGAGCATCAGGCCTTTGCCATCCCCTTCTACAGCGTCCGCGAACGCCTGGAGCGGCTGGACGAAGCGGTACAGGTGATCAAGCTGCTGTGGACGCAGCCGCAGCCCACGTTCCAGGGCCGCTACTACCAGCTCGATCAGCCGCCCTATAACCCGCCCAACGTCCAGAAACCGCATCCGCCCATCCTCATCGGCGGCACGGGGGAGAAGCGCACCCTGCGGACCGTCGCCAAGTATGCCGATATCGCCAACGTGTCCTTCGACCACGCCTCCCCGGAAGAGGTTCGCCACAAGTTTGACGTTCTGGACCAACACTGCCGCGAGATAGGGCGCGATCCCTCCACCATTCGTCGCACCGTTCAGAAGGCCATCTTCCTCACGGAGGACACCGCCGTCCACCAGCGGTTTATCCAGGGCTTCACGGCTCTTCGGGGAGTAACGGAGGAGGAGGCGCGCCGCTGCGTCATCCTCGGCTCCGTGGACGAGGCGAAGGCTCAAGTCCAGGCGTTGATCGATGTCGGCGTGCAGGAGATCTACGTGACTCAGCTTCCGCCATGGGATCTCGAAGCCCTGGTCCGCTTCTCCAACGAAGTCATCCCTGCGTTCCGCTGAGGACAGGAAGGAGGAGATATGAAGTTCGGTGCGGCAGCCACTCAAGCGGACGTCTCCTGGGACGAGTTGCTGTCCCTCTGGCAAGAGCTGGACCGCGACTCCAACTTCGATCACCTTTGGCTGATGGACCATTTCGTGACCGGCACGGGCTCCGCCTTCGGTTCCGAGGGCCCCTGCATGGAGGGCTGGACCGCCCTTGCCGCCCTGGCCCAGGCCACCTCCCGCGTGCGCTTGGGCATACTAGTGAGCGGCAACACTTATCGTCATCCCGCAGTCCTGGCCAAGATGGCGACAACGGTGGACCATATCTCCGGCGGGCGGTTGGAGTTCGGCCTTGGCGGTGCCTGGCACATCTACGAGCACCAGGCGTTCGCCATCCCCTTCTACACCACCAGGGAGCGGCTGGAGCGACTGGATGAGGCGGTGCAGGTGATCAGGCTGCTCTGGACACAAGACAGGCCGAAGTTCCAGGGTCGCTACTACCAGCTCGGCCGGCCGCCGTACAACCCGCCCAGCGTCCAGCAGCCACACCCACCCATCGTCGTCGGTGGTGGGGGCGAGAGGCGCACCCTGCGCACCGTCGCCAGGTACGCCGACGCCGCCAACGTCACTGGCACGCCCGAGGAGGTCCGGCACAAGTTCGAGGTGCTGGAGCGGCACTGCCGCGAGGCGGGCCGCGACTATTCGAGCATCCGGCGAACGATCCAGGTGCTGCTGTTCCTGAACGAGGACCCGGCCTTCCAGCAGCGCGTCGTGCAGGGGCTTGTCTCCTTGCGCGGCGGCAGCGAGGAGGACGCCCGCCGCTCGGTCCTCATGGGCTCCGTGGACGAGGTCAAGGCCGGCGTCCAGCGGTTCGTCGACGCGGGGGCGCAGGAGATCATCGTGGCCCAGTTCCCTCGCTTCCACCGCGATAGCCTCCTGCGCTTCTCGCGGGAGGTGATCCCCGCGTTCAAATAGGAGGTATCGCCATGACGCAGCAACCACCGATGTCCAAGACGCAGCTTCTGGAAGCGCTGCTGTCCGGCGAGCGGGAGCTTGTCGACAAGCTGAGCGGGCTCCCGGCCGACGCCTTCGAGCGGGAACGCTACGAGAACGGCTGGAACGGCCGCGAAATCCTCGCGCACATCGCGTCGCTTGAGTGGACGTACCCGCGGCTTCTGGATATACCGAAGCAGGGGGAGTCCCCCGGAGCGACCGAAAGCCGTGCCAAGTCGAGTTCTCCGCCGACCCGCAGCGTGCGTGGCGGCATCGGCAGCTACAACGAACGTCAGGTGGAGAAGCGAGCCGGTGCTTCGGTGGCGGACTTGCTGGCGGAGTTCCAGACGAACCGGGCCGCCACCATCGCTGCCGTCGAGCAGGCGGACGACGCGCTTCTCGCCACGCCCATCACGTCTTCCGGTGGAATCAAAGGGCCGCTGGCCACCGTCATCTATCTGATCGCCGTGATGCACGTGCAGGGCCACGTGAACGACATCGTCGCCAGGTAGTCGGCCCGAATAGACGACGACTGCGACCGTCCCCATCGCTGTCGAAAGGAGGCCCGTCATGCCCAACGTCCTCACCGAAACCCGCGATCGGGCGTTCGTGGTCACCATCAACCGGCCAGAGGCCCGCAACGCTGTCGAAGGCGAGACGGCCGCGCTGCTATTCGAGGCTGTCGAGGCGTTCCGCGGCGACGATTCGGTGGACGTGCTCATCCTCACCGGCACCGGCGAGGTCGCCTTCTGTGCCGGCGCGGACCTGAAGCGCGGTGAGACCCTTATGGCCCGCCCCGGCGTTCAGGAGTCCGGCCCTATGGGCTTCTCTCGCATCACCGACCTAGAGAAGCCGACCATCGCCGCCGTCAACGGCTACTGCCTAGCTGGCGGACTGGAGCTGGCCTGCTGGTGCGACTTCCGCATCGCGGACGAGACTGCCCAGTTCGGGGTGCTGAACCGCCGCTGGGGCGTGCCGCTGCTGGACGGGGGCACCCAGCGCCTGCCTCGCATCGTGGGCCTGGGCAACGCGCTGTACCTCATCGAGACCGGGGTGATGATCGACGCGCGGCACGCCCTGTGCATGGGGCTGGTGCAGGAGGTGGTGGCGAAGGGCGGGGCGCTGGAGCGAGCCCTCGAACTGGCCGCTGCCATGTCAACCTACCCGCAGGTCAGCCTGCGAAACGACCGTCGGGCCGCCATCGAGGGGCTGTCGCTCTCCGTGCCAGAAGGGCTCGACCTGGAGCGCCGCGTCCACGAGGCGAGCCTGGGTGACCCGGCGATGGCGGAGGGGCTGCGCCGCTACCGCACTGGGGACCGGCCGCCGCCGCCCCGCCCGCCGGGGTAGGGGGGCAGGGCCTGCGCTTCAGCCGCCCTTGACACCTTTGCGAAGGTTGTGCTAGCGTGTGAGCCCCTTGGCGCGGGTTGAAGGACACGAGGGAGGGGGCCATGTGATGAGTCCGATTTCTCCCCTCAGAGTGCTGACATAGCTGTGATGGACACGCTATCGTGCCGAAAGGAGGGGGACATGCGATTGGTGCGCTTTTCCCTGCTTAGCCTGGTGGCGCTAACGGCGCTGGCGACGCTACTGTTCGCCGCAGGCGCACTCCACACCGCGCCGCGCGCCCACGCCAACGTCATCGCCGGCGCTACCTATACGGGAACTCACTCCGGCGGCGGGACGGTCGAGTTTACCGTTTCGGCTGACGGATCGGGAATCAGCCGCTTCGCTGCCACAGACATCCCAGGCAACACTTGCACGTTCAGCGAGATGAGAGTTCAATTTACACCGCCCTTGAGCATCGACAACAACAGTTTCAGCCGCACTGTGATTTGGGGTCTGTCTTTCGGCGGCTCGTTCCCAACAGCCGGCAGCGCTGAGGGCGGTGTCAGGGCCACGGCGAGGGCGATTCCTCCATATGCGCCTCCATGCTACTCTTCTGGGCTGACCTGGACGGCCACGACCGTTGTGCCCACGCTGCCCCCTCCGCCACCGCCTCCGTTCATACCCCCGCCCGCGCCCTTGCCGGGGGTAGCCCCGCCGGAGCCCAGCCTTGGCTACCGGCTGGTGGCCTCGGACGGGGGCATCTTCGCCTTCGGCGATGCCGTCTTCCACGGCTCCACTGGCGCCATCGCCCTCAACCAGCCGATTGTGGGGATGGCGGCCACGCCAAGCGGGAACGGCTACTGGCTCGTGGCCTCCGACGGGGGAATCTTCGCTTTCGGCGATGCTGTCTTCTTCGGCTCCACGGGGGACATCGTCCTGAACCAGCCGATCGTGGGGATGGCGGCCACGCCAAGCGGCAACGGCTACTGGCTGGTGGCCACGGACGGCGGCATCTTCGCTTTCGGCGATGCAGGCTTCCACGGGTCGACGGGAAACATCGCCCTCAATCAGCCGATTGTGGGGATGGCCGCCACCCCAAGCGGCAACGGCTATTGGCTCGTTGCCTCGGACGGGGGCATATTCGCTTTTGGCGATGCCGTCTTCTACGGCTCCACGGGCGCCACTGCCCTGAACCAGCCGATCGTGGGGATGGCGTCCACGCCAAGCGGCAACGGCTACTGGCTGGTGGCCTCGGACGGGGGCATCTTCGCTTTCGGTGATGCCGCTTTCTTCGGTTCCACGGGGGACATCGTCCTGAACCAGCCGGTTGTGGGGATGGCGGCTAACCCAACCGGTCTCGGCTACTGGTTCGTTGCCTCGGACGGGGGCATTTTCGCCTTCGGCGATGCCGTCTTCTACGGCTCCACGGGGAATATCACTCTCAACCAGCCGATCGTGGGGATGGCCGCCCGCTAGGGCCCCGGCGATGTGAGCTGCCTCCCACCGGCGGAGGTGAACCCGCTTCCGGCGGTGGCTCGGACACAGTGGTCTGTGGCAGGGGGCGCGTCTCAGCGGAGGCGCGCCCCCTTTGCCTTTGAGCCCGTTTTGCCTAAGATAAGAGCCGCCATGGACCTGGGCCTGCAGGACAAGGTGGCGATAGTCGCTGGGGCCTCCCGCGGCATCGGCAAAGCGACCGCGCTTACCCTCGCCGTCGAGGGCTGCCACGTGGTCCTGGCCGCCCGCGGCGAGGAACCGCTCCGCCAGGCCGCAGCCGAGGTGGAGGACGCCGGCTCCCAGGTCCTCGCCGTCCCTTGTGACCTCACGCAGGGCGCTGACGCCGAGCGCCTCGTGCAGGCAACGATCGATCGCTTCGGGCGCATCGATGCGCTCGTGAACTCCATCCACTTTGCTGCCCCCGGCGATGAGGACGCCGTGTGGGAGCAGTCGTTCCAGATGCTGTTCCTGCCGGCGGCGCGCTTGACCAGGCTGGTCGTGCCCCACCTACGGGAGGCCGGTGGCGGCGCCGTCGTCCATCTCGCCTCCATCTGGGGCCGAGAGGCGGGCGGCCATCCGGGGTACAACGCCATGAAGGCGGCCCTTATCTCCCACGCCAAGGCGATGGCCACGGGGCTGGCGCCGGACCGCATCCGCGTCAACACTGTCGCTCCCGGCTCCATCAGCCACCCCGGCGGCTCTTGGTGGCGACGCCAGCAGGAGGACCCGGAAGGGATGGCACGCTTCGTAGCGGAGAACATACCGATGGGGCGGTTCGGCACCGCCGAGGAGGTGGCCAACGTGGTCGTCTTCCTGCTGTCGCCGCGGGCGTCGTGGGTCACGGGCGCCTCTGTGGTGGTGGACGGCGGCCAGGGCCACTCCAACATCTAGCGCCGCACCCTCGCTTTCGCCTACGATATACGCCGCTATGCCTGGTGAACCCGAGTCCACGCTGGCCGAGCTGCGCGTCCTCGACCTCTCCGACAACGTGGCTGGCGGCTATTGCGGCAAGCTGTTCGCCGACTACGGGGCGGACGTGCTCAAGGTGGAGCCGCCGTCTGGCGATCCCACGCGGCGCCATGGCCCCTTCCCAGACGACCGGCCGCACCGCGAGACGGGGGCGTTGTGGCTCTACCTGGGCACGAACAAACGCAGCGTCACTCTCGACATCTCTCAGCCGACTGGGCAGCGGTTGTTCCGTCGGCTGGTGGAGGACACCAACGTTATCGTTGAGAGCTTCCCGCCCGGCAACCTGGAGTCGATAGGGCTCGGCTTCGAGGCGCTGAAGTCGATCAAGCGGCGTATCGTCTTGGTCTCTATCACCCCCTACGGTCAGAGCGGCCCCAAGGCGGGCTGGCGGGCGACCAACCTGACGTCGTTCGCTTCCGGCGGCCAGATGTCGCTCACCGGGGAGCCGGATCGGGAGCCGCTGGTCAACGCGGGCTATCAGGTGGAGTACCAGGCCGGGCTGCAGGCGTTCGCGGCGGCGGCGGTCGCTGCCCACCAGGCGGACGCCACGGAGGTGCCGCAGCACGTGGACATCTCGGCACAGGAGTGCATGGCCTCCGCCCTGGAGCTGTACCTTCCCTGGTGGGCGTACCTGAAGCGGGACATCTCCAAGCGCGGCGGCAACGTCCTGTCCAGTATGGTGGACGCGACCGACGCGCCCATCACCTCCGTGCAGACCGTGGCTGATCTGCTGGAGTCGGAGCAACTGCGGGCCCGCGGCTACTTCCAGGAGGCGGAGCACCCGGTGGCGGGCCGTCGGACCTACCCTGGCCCGCCCTTCCGCATGAGCGAGGTTCAGTGGAGGGCCGGGCGCGCTCCCCTGCTGGGGGAGCATAACCGCGAGGTGTACTGCGAGGAGCTGGGCCTGAGCGGCGGCGAGCTGGCGCGCCTGCGGGCAGCGGGGGTGGCGTAGTGCTTCGCACAGGCAGGCAAACCAACGAACCAACAAACCAACAAACCAACAAACCTGCAAACCTCGAGTACTGGTTTGCTGGCTCTCTGGCTTGCTGGTTCAGGCGCGGGGCCAGGAGGGGAGGCTAGGTGTTCCGCCTTCCTCTCCACGGCGTCCGGGTTGTTGACCTGACCATGGCCTGGGCCGGGCCCTACGCTACCCGACTGCTGGCCGACATGGGCGCCGAGGTGATCAAGGTGGAGGCCGTCCGCAATTGGGACTTCATCCGCTCCTTCACGGGCCAGCCGCCCACGGTCGAGCGGGTGTGGGACAAGTCGCCCTACTTCAACCACCTGAACCGCAACAAGTACGGCTGCGCGCTTGACCTGTCCCAGGAAAAGGGCCGCGAGCTGTTCCTGCGTCTGGTTGAGATCTCCGACGTGGTCATGGAGAACTTCCGGGCGGAGGTGATGGACAACCTGGGCCTTAGCTATGACGACCTGGCGCGGGCAAACCCGCAGGTGATCGTCGTGTCCATGCCGGGGCACGGCAAGACGGGCCCCGAGCGCGACTTCATCGCCTACGGGACGAACGCGGAGCAGCTATCCGGTTTCTGCCACCTCACGGGGTACAAGGACGGCCCGTCCCAGAAGACGGGCATCAGCTACGGCGATCCGATAGCGGGCATCGCCGCCGCTGGGGCGGTGGCGCTAGCGTTGTGGGACCGCCGCCGCACCGGCCGCGGCCAGTACGTCGAGGTGGCCCAGCGGGAGAACCTCATCAACGTCATCGGCGAGCACATCGTGGGCTACTCCATGCAGGGCCGCGAGCCGCCGCGCAGCGGCAACCGGCACTCGTCAATGGCCCCCCACGGCTGCTATCCCTGTGCGGGCGCCCAGACGGGCGGGCGTCCGCCCGACGATCAGTGGGTGGCGATCGCCTGCGAGGGCGACGCCCAGTTCGCCGCCCTGTGCAAGACCGTGGGCCACCCGGAGCTGGCCGGGGACGCGCGCTTCGCCGACGTGGTGAGCCGACACCGCAATCAGGACGCTCTGGACGGACTGATCTCCGACTGGGTGCGGGGGCGCACGAAGGACGATGTGGCGGAGGCGCTGCAGGCGGCTGGGGTGCCCTGCTCGCCGATGCTCAGCGTGCCGGAAGTCTTCGCCGACCCGCACCTGAGGGCACGAGGCTTCTACGAGAGCGTATCGCATTCGGTGGCGGGGGTGTGGGAGGTGGAGGGGCCGCACTGGCACATGAGCGAGTCGCCTGGGCACATCCGGCTGCCCGCGCCGGCCTTTGGCGAGCACAACGGCTACGTACTGGGGGAGCTGCTGGGGCTATCGCAGGAGGAGATCGCGACGCTGGAGCGGGAAGGCGTGACGGGCACGACGCCCGACTGGTCGGCGCACGAGTAGCCGCTAAGTCAGACGCTGGCTTCACCCGTCTCCAGCCGCGAGACGTGCTCCTCCAGAACGTCCCGTGGCGTGAATCGCAGAAGGAGCCCAACGCCGACGACTAGGATGATCACGTCGTCAACGTGTCCCAGCACGGGGATGAAGTCCGGTATCACGTCGATGGGCGTCGCCAGGTAGAGGATCAGGCCCGGCGGGATGGCCCGCACAGCCAGATGGATGCGCGAGTCCCGAACGAGGGCCAACGCCAGGCGCAGCTTGCAGCGCACGGGCAGACGGAGTATCCGCCGGACGAGGGTGCGCTCCTCCGGGCCACCTCGCCGCAGTCCGCCTAAGGCGGCCAGACGGCCGCCCGTCTGGGCGAACCACGCGGCTGCTCCAAGGCCGATACACCCGACGAGGAAGCCCACAATCGCGATGACCCAGACAGTGTTCATGCCCTACCGCGTTATGGTCTGGCGTCAGGCCAGCCTGACCCAGGTGGCCCTGGCGAAGGCGCGTAGCTCCCCGCCCTCGGAGAACAGCGCCGTGCCGGAGTAGAGCTTGCGGCCATCCTCGCCGAGCGGCCACCCAATGACCACGCACCGCTCCTCGCCCCGAACCGGCGCCAGGAGCTTTGCGGCGAGCCGGCCCAGCACCACCGGCCGTTCGGGCAACTGGGCGAGGAGCGCCCATCCCCCGGAGCAGTCCAGGGCCGCCCACACGAACTCCGGCCACACCGTCCGCTTCTCGTCGGTCAGGGTGGAGTCCGGCATCCATGGGGCGGCAACGATGTCGCGCCCTTCGACCCGCCCGGGGAAGATGCGAAGGCCGTCACCCTCGGTGCGCCGCGGCCCGCAACCGAAGCAGGTGGGGAACGCGTGCTGCTGGGCCCCGATATAGGATGTGCTGGCCGCCTCCGCGTCCGCGAAGCTAACCGGCTCCGGTACGTCGATCTCCACCGAGGCGGCGGCTCCCTCGACGATGACCGTCTCGCCGTCGCGCAGGGCGACGCGGTCGTGCTCGAGCCGCTGGACCTCAAGCGGCTGATCGAGAGGAGGCGGGCGGCGCAGGGTGACCTCGGCCGGGCCGCCGATGAGCCCGGCGACGACCCCGCATACGTAGCCTCCGTGCCCCGACTCTGGGGGCCCATTGAATCGCTGGTCGATGATTACCTGCTCACTCATGATGGCTGCATGTGGCTCAGGGCGTCGCCCTAGATGCAGACCACCTGCCCGGTCAGATACTCCGCCGCGTCGGACCGCTCCTGCGCCATGTCGTCATTCTATACCGTGCGCCTTGACAGTGAACCTGCGCTGCCTGTAGCATCCGCCGTTGACGGATCGCGGATGAAAGTAGAACTCGCCTACGGCAGGACTGGTCTGCGGGTAGACCTGCCGAACCATGCCCACGTCCTCGAGCCGGCGCAGGTGCCGGCCCTTTCTGACCCCGTCGCCGCCGTCCGTGAGGCGCTGCGCAGGCCCATCGGCTGTGCCCCGTTGCAAGAGCGCGTGATGCCGGGTGATACCGTAGCCATCGTGTTCTCCGACGTGACGCGGCCCATGCCCAACCACATCGTCATCCCGGTTCTGCTGGAGGAGCTTGCCGAGGCCGGAATCGGCCATCGGTCCATCACCCTGATCAACGCCCTGGGCATGCACCGCGTGAGCACGCCGGACGAACTGAGGTCGATGTTGGGTGCAGACGTCGTGGAGAGCTTCCGCATCGTGCAACATGACCCGGAGGCCCCGGGCCGGCTCACCTACCTCATGACCAACAAGCGCCGCGCCCGCGTCAGCATCAACCGCCACTACATGCAGGCGAAGGTGAAGATCCTGACCGGCTTCGTGGAGCCCCACATCTTCGCCGGGTACTCAGGAGGCGGCAAGGCGGTGCTTCCGGGCATCGCTGGGGTTGATGCGGTGATGTCCAACCACAGCGGTCCCATGGTGGGCCACCCCAAGTCGACTTGGTGCAGCGTGAAGGAGAACCCCATCTTCCGGGAGATACGGGAGGTGGCGCTGGAGACCGACCCCACGTTCACTCTCAACGTGACGCTGAATCAGAACAAGGCGATCACCGGCGTGTTCGCCGGAACGCTGGAGGGCGCCCACGACGCCGGCATCGCTTTCGCCGAGAAGGCCTACGTGCGGCCCATTCCGCACGAGTTCGACATCGCGGTGACGAGCAACCTTGGCTACCCGGCCGATATTAACCTGTACCAGTCGTTCAAGGGGTTGTCGGTGGCGGCGCAAGGGGTGCGCCTGGGCGGGGCGGTGGTGCTGGCGGCGGAGTGCGCCGACGGCCTGGGCCTCATCCCGTTCCAGCAACTCCTGGAGGCGAGGTCGAGCCCGGAGCGGCTGCTGGAGATCATCCAGAGCAAGCACTTCCGCCATCCCGACCAGTGGGGCGTCCAGATGGGGGCGATGGTGATGGTGAAGGTGGAGAGCTACCTCCACTCCAGTATGAAGCCGGCCCTTGTCCGCAAGGCCCATATGATCCCCTGCAAGGACGTGTCCAAGACGGTGAACGACCTGCGCAAGCGTTACCGCAATCGCAACGGCAGCGAGCCGGAAATCCTCGTGCTGCCCTACGGCCAGCTAACAGTGCCGAGGGTGACCGGGGGCTAGGCTCCGCGACGGCCGGACGCTGACCCGCGGCCTACGGTTCGGCTTTCAGAGACTGCAAAGCGGCGGCCAACCCGGCCTCCGTCTCGGTGCGGTAGCCGTGGCGGCCCAGCTCCGTCCCCAGGGCATGCAGGACGGCGAGCACGTTGTGGCCGGTGGAGCCGTGGCCCATCAGGCCGATGCGCCATACCTTCCCCTGGAGGGCGCCGATGCCACCGCCTACCTCGATGTTGTGCTCTTGAAGGAGGCCACGCCGCACGGCCATCTCGTCCACACCCTCGGGGACGCGCACGGTGGTGAGCGGTGGGAGGCGGTGCCCCTCCTGAGCGTGCAGGCGCAGGCCCATCGCCTCCAGGCTGGCCCACAGCGCCTGGGCGTTGCGGCGGTGGCGGGCGATCCCGACCTCCAGCCCTTCCTGCAGGGCGGTGCGCAGCGCCTCTCGCAGCGCGTACAGCATCGTCATGGGTGGAGTGTGGTGGTAGACGCGGGCCTGGCCGCCGCCCCAGTAGTTGCGCAGCAGCGATACGTCCAGGTACCAGCTCCGCACCGGCTCCTTGCGGCTGGCCACCACGTCCATCGCCTGGGGGCTCAAGGTGAGCGGGGCCATCCCCGGCGGCGCCGATAGGCACTTCTGGGTGCCGCTGTAGCAGATGTCCACGCCCCACTCGTCGACGAGCAGCTCGCAGCCGGCCAGCGAGGTGACGGCGTCCACTAGAAGCAGTGCCCCGTGGGCGTGGACGATACGCGATATCTTCTCCAGCGGCTGGAGGACGCCGGTGCTGGTCTCCCCGTGGACGAGGGCCACCAGCTTGGCGCCGGCATTGGCCTTGAGCGCCTCTTCGACCTGCTCCGGCTCTATGATGCGGCCCCAGTCGGCCTCTAAGGGGATGACTTCCGCCCCGCAGCGTCCGACCATCTGGGCGATGCGGTCGCCGAAGAAGCCGTTGAGGGCGACGATGACGGCGTCGCCGGGCTCGACTACATTGTAGACGGCGGCCTCCATGCCGGCGGTGCCGGTGCCGGAGATGGCGATCGTCATGTCGTTCTTGGTGCCGAAGAGGGCGCGCAGGGGGCCCTGGGTGTCGTCTAGGAGCTGGAGGAACTGGGGGTCGAGGTAGCCGATGACGGGGGCCATCATGGCGCGGTAGACGCGGGGGTGGACGTTACTGGGACCGGGACCCAGCAGCAACCTTGATGGTACGTTCAGATCACCCAAGTTATCGCTCACTCGTTTCCTCCATCTTCTGTCGACCGCCAGCGCAGGACCGGCCTGCGGGCGGCCGTCGCCTCGTCCAGGCGGCGCAGGGGGGCGTGGTGGGGGGCGTCCCGCACGACGTCCGGCTCCTCCTCCGCCTCTCGCGCTATCGCCAGCATCGCCTCGCAGAAGGCGTCGAGCGCCTCCTTGCCCTCGGACTCCGTGGGCTCGATCATTAGCGCCTCGTCGACGATGAGCGGGAAGTAGATCGTCGGCGGATGGAAGCCGTAGTCGATGAGGCGCTTGGCGATGTCAAGGGTCTTGACACCTTTCGCCCGCTGGTGGCTGCCCGAGAACACCACCTCGTGCATGCAGCGGCGGTCGTAGGGGAGGTGGTAGGTGTGGTGCAGGCGGGCGAGGATGAAGTTGGCGTTGATGACGGAGTTATCGCTGACGGCGCGCAGGCCCTCGGCCCCGAGGGAGCGGATATAGGTGAAGGCGCGGACGAGGACGCCGAAGTTGCCGTGAAAGGCCGTGGTCTTGCCGATGCTGCGCTCCGGAGTAGCCAGGCGGTAGGTGTCGCCGTCAGCCTTCACGAGCGGGGCCGGCAGGTAGGGCGCGAGCTTGGCCGTGACGCAGACGGGACCGGCACCGGGGCCGCCGCCGCCGTGGGGGGTGGAGAACGTCTTGTGCAGGTTCAGGTGCACGATGTCGAACCCCATGTCACCGAAGCGGGCACGGGCCAAGAAGGCGTTCTGGTTGGCACCGTCGCCGTAGAGGAGGGCACCGTGGCGGTGCAGCGCCTCGGCGATGCGCTCGATGTTGGAGTCGAACAGGCCGAGGGTGGAGGGCAGGGTGAGCATCATCGCCGCCACATCGTCGTCGAGGGCGGCCTCCAGAGCGGCCAGGTCGGTGTTGCCGTCGCGGTCCGAGGGGATGGTGACTACGTCGAAGCCGCACATCGCCGCCGTGGCTGGGTTCGTCCCGTGGGCGGAGTCGGGGATGAGCACCTTGCGCCGGCCGGCGTGGCCATGGTCCTCCAGATACGCCTTGACCATGAGGATGCCGGAGAGCTCGCCCTGGGCGCCGGCGGCTGGAGCCAGGCCCACGGCGTCCATGCCGGTGATGGTGGCAAGGGCCTGCTGGAGGCGGTGGAGGACGGCTAGCGCACCCTGGACGGTGGCTTCCGGTTGCAAAGGGTGGGCCAGGGTGAAGCCGGGCAGGCGGCCGATGTCCTCGTTGACCGTGGGGTTGTACTTCATGGTGCAGGAGCCGAGGGGGTAGAAGCCGGTGTCCACGCCGTAGTTGAGGCGGCTCAGGCCGAGGAAGTAGCGCACAACCTGGTTCTGGGACAGATCAGGCAGGTTCAGGTCCTGTCGCAGGAAGCGGGCATCCGGGAGTTGCGCCGGCGGCACATCTGGCTTCGGGACGAGGACGCCCCTGCGTCCCGGCCGGCTGAGGTCGAAGGTGAGACAGGCGCCGATGTCCGGCGCTTTGGGGTTGGTCCTGACTCGCTGATCCGTGGTCATCCGTTAATCCACTCGCTATCCGTTGACAGACCTCAATTGCCAAAGAGCAGATCCACGAGTGCGGCGATGTCGCTCACACGTTTAAATTGACCCGCCGGCACCACCCTGATTGCGGGGCGTTCGAGCTTCACTCCCGTGGTGTTCCCTTTGGAGTGCTTCGCAGTCCTGAATCCCTCCAGCAAGAGGGGCTCCCCGGGCGCGCCGCCGAAGAATCTATACTTCAGCCGCAACTGACCCGCTCTGTCTTCGAACTCAATCAACACAACTGCTCCTGATGGCCTAGCCGCTAATGACGTGTTGATCTTATATTGGGCCACCTTAGACCCGGCGCGGGTCGATTTCAACTGTACGTGACGGATAACCGCACCACACTCAAATACGACGTCAACACCGCTGTCCACCTCCGGCCGGAAGACGTCGATCACCATCTCTCGGCGCCACGCCTCCTGCAGAACGGCGGAAATGAACGCGTGCTCAATGAGCGACTCACGAAATGAGCTTCGCGTTGAATCGATGCTAGTCATCCGTTAATCACTCGCTGTCCGTTGACCTCAGCCAGCGCCTCCGCGAGACGGTCGATCTCCTGGCGGGTGTTGACCTCCGTGACGCAGATCAGCATCCCGTTCTCCACCTGCCTGCCGGCAGGCATGGCCCGGTCGCTGACGTCCAGGCCGCCGATGATCCCCTGCTCGAGCAGGCGGGGCAGGAGCTGCGAGGGTGGCCTGGGACAGCGGACGGTGAACTCTTTGAAGAATGGGGTGTCGAAGGCCAGCGAGTAGCCGGGCAGGTCAGCGATCCGCTGTGCCGTGTAGTGCGACTCGTGGTAGCAGGCCTCGGCGACCTGTCGCAGGCCATGCTTGCCCACCGCGGCCAGGTACACGGCAGCGGCCAGGCCCACAAGCTGCTGGCTGGTGCAGATGTTGGAGGTCGCCCGCTCCCGCCGGATGTGCTGCTCCCGCGTCTGGAGGGTGAGGACGTAGCCCGTGCGGCCGGCAGCGTCGGTGGTGCGGCCGACGATGCGGCCTGGCATCTGGCGCAGGTACTGCTGGCGGCAGGCGAACAGGCCCAGGAAGGGCCCGCCGAAGCTCACCGGCCAGCCCAGGCTCTGCCCCTCGGCGACGGCGATGTCGGCGCCGTACTCGCCCGGCGGCGTCAAAAGGCCCAGCGAGATCGGATCGACCACAGCGATGAGGAGCGCGCCGGCGGCGTGGGCGGCGCTCTCGTGGGCCCAGACGTCCTCCAGATGGCCGAAGAAGTTAGGATGCTGCACGGCCAGACAGGCCTGCTCCTCGCTCAGGCCGCCGTCGGACACGGTGTCCACCGCCAGCCCGCGGCCGCGGGCGTAAGTGCGCACGACAGCGGCGTAGGAGGGGTTGACGCTGTCCAGAAGGGCGATGCGGTCGCGGCCGGTAATGCCGCAAGCCATGAGGCAGGCCTCGGCCAGGGCACTGGCGCCGTCGTACAGGCCAGCGTTGGCCACGTCCATCGCCGTCAGCTCGCAGATCATGGACTGGAGCTCGAACATCGTCTGCAGGGTGCCCTGGCTGATCTCCGCCTGGTAGGGCGTGTATGCGGTGTAGAACTCCGAGCGGCTGATGACGTGGCCGACGACGCTGGGGATGAAGTGGCGGTAGGCGCCGCCGCCGAGGAAGCAGGCGGTGCCGTCGCCGGGGAGTTGGTTATGGGCCGCCAGGGCGGCCATCTCGCGCACCAACTCCTGCTCCGAGAGCGCCGGGGGAAGGTCTAGCCTCTCGATACGCAGACCGGATGGGATGTCGGCGAAGAGGTCGTCGGTGGTGGCCACGCCGATGACGTCCAGCATGGCGCGGCGGTCGTCGTCGGTGTTCGGGATGTAGGGATGGGGGCTGGAGGCCTGCCCCCGCCGCGGGCGGGTGGCGGTCATTCCGCCTCTCGCTCGATGTAGTCTTTGTACTGGTCGCCGGTGAAGAGCTTCTCGACCTCGCCCTCGTCGGTCAGGCGCACCTTCATGATCCAGCCCTCGTCGTAGGGCGACTCGTTGATGAGCTCGGGCTTGTCCGCGAGCGCCTGATTCGACTCGACGACCTCGCCGCTGACGGGGGAGTAGAGCTCCGACACCGCCTTTACGGACTCGATCTCGCCGAATACGGCGAGTTGGGTGAGCTGCTTGCCCGGCGACGGCAGGTCTACGTAGACGACATCGCCGAGCTGGTCCTGGGCGTAGTCGGTGATCCCAACGGTACCGATCCCGTCCTGGACGCGTACCCACTCATGATCTTTCGTGTATCGGAGTTCGGGAGGGATTAACACCTAGGCCTCTCTTTCTTGTTTCGCTTTGGGGCGCTTGTAGAACGGCCGCGGGACCACCTTGGCCTCGAGGGGCCGGCCGCGGACGTCCACCGTGAATTCAGTATCTTGGGCCGCCATCTGCGGCGGTACGAAACCCATGCCGATGCTGACGCCGAGGGTCGGCGAGTGCCCGCCGCTGGTGACTTTACCCACCTCCTGGCCCGAACGCAAGATGGGGCAGCCGGCCCGCATGACGCCCTTCTCCTCGGCCTTTAGGCAGACGAGGACGCGCTGGGGCTCGCTGTCGCGGGCGTGCAGGAGGGCCTCCCGCCCGATGAAGTCGGCGCCGTCGTCCAGGGTGACTACCCAGCCCAATCCGACCTCGAAGGGGTTCACCGTCTCGTCCATATCGTTGCCGTGGAGGAGGAGGGCGGCCTCCAGGCGCAGGGTGTCGCGAGCGCCGAGGCCGCAGGGGATAATCCCGGCGTCCAGGAGGGCGCGCCAGAGCCGGGGGCCGGCTTCCGCACGCGTCACGAGCTCGAGGCCATCCTCCCCCGTATAGCCTGTGCGCGAGGCGAAGAGGAGGGTGCCCTCCCACTCCGTCTCGGCGCAGGCACGTGGCCGCAGGGACCGCACGAATTCGGGGTCCAGCACCCCGGCCAGCCGCTCCCGCGCTTCAGGCCCCTGCGCCGCGATCATGCAGGTGGACGCGCTGACGTCGAAGAGCTCCACTGCGAAGCTGCGCATGTGCCGCCGCAGCCAGCCCCCGACCTTGTCGACGTTGGCGGCGTTGGCCACCAGTATGTAGCGGTCGGCGGCCAGACAGTAGACGTAGACATCGTCCATGATGCCGCCGTCCGGGCGGCAGACGGCGGCGTAGTGGCCTTGGCCGGGGGAGAGGCGGGTCAGGTCGTAGGTGCAGATGTGGCGGAGGAAGGTCGCGGCCTTCGGGCCTCGGATCTCGAAGCGTCCCATGTGGGAGACGTCGAACATACCGGCGGCCCGGCGCACCGAGTGGTGCTCTTCGATGATGCCCTTGTACTGCACGGGCATGTCCCAGCCGGTGAAGGGCACCATGCGGGCGCCCAGCCCGAGGTGCTCCTCGTGGAGGCAGGTGCGGCGCAGGGCGCTGGGGGCGGGCGAGTCGGTCACGTGCCTTCGCTCCCGGTGTCCAGCGGCTCCCAACGGCGCTTTCCCTCTTCCAGACGCAGGCGTCCCAGGCCCGGGTAGGGCGCGTGCACGGAGACGATGAGCGCCCGCCGCTCCAGGGCCCGCTCGATCACCCGCTTCTTCGTCTCCAGCGATACCAGGGGGAGGACGTCGAAGGCGGAGATCCAGGCGATGCGCTCCAGCATGACGGGGTGCTGCGCCAGTTCCCCCACGTAGAGGGCCAGCTCGCCGCCGGAGTCCAGTTCCACCATGCAGTGGTCGGCGGTGTGGCCGGGCGCAGGCACGAGGCGCACGCCCTTGATGATCTCCGCCTCGCCTTCGACCAACTCCACCTGGCGGGCGTCGTCGAGCGGCTCGAAGTTCTCGGCCAGGTAGGTGGCGCGGGTACGCTCGTTGGGGCGGCTGGCCACCTGCCACTCGCCCTTCTGGAGGAGGTAGTGGGCGTGGGGGAAGGCGGGGGCCGGCTTCCCTTCGGCGATGACGGTGTTGCCACCGGCGTGGTCGAAGTGGAGGTGGGTGTTGACCACGATGTCGACGTCCTCGGGCCGGATGCCCTCGCGGGCCAGGTTGTGGAGGAGGGCGCCGCTTCCCTCGGTGCCCGCCGCGCTGGGAGTGTGACCGGTCTTGCTGCCCACCCCGGTCTCCACCAGCACTGTCTTGCCGCCCCCGCGGACTACCATGCAGTTGAGCCCCATGCCCAGGCGGTACTTCTCGTCCAGGTCCGGGACGTGAGGCTCCCACATGACGCGAGGGGTAAGGCCGAAGGCCGCCCCGGCGTCCTGGCGGAGGACGCCATCGCTCACCACGAGGAGCTCCAGATCACCCAGCCTAAGCCATCTAGCCATGGGCTTGCACCCCGACGATAGCGCGGCCCCTCGCGCCAGTCAACGAACTGACTACGCAGGGGCGGCGCGATGGCGTACAATGGTCGCGCTGTGGAGCCGCGCATCCAATACGCCCAGACCGCCGACGTCTTTCCACCACCTCGGAGGACTGATATGTCTCCCGCGCCGGAATTGGTGCCGGAAGGAGGCTGTTGTGGAGTTCCGAGACAGCCCTGAAGAAGCCGCTTTTCGACAGGAGATCCGGGACTTCCTCAAGCGGGAGTTGCCCGACCGTTTTCGGGGGATGGGTGGCGGCGAGGGCCCGGGCGCCATGTTCGAGGCGATACGGGAGTGGCGGGAGAAGCTGGCCAAGAAGGGATGGATTGCGCCCGCCTGGCCCAAAGAGTACGGCGGCGCCGGCATGTCTGTCATGCAGCAATTCATCCTGCATGAGGAGTTTGCCGAGGCGCGAGCGCCCGACGTAGGCGGGTTCGGGGTGTCCATGGTTGGGCCTACCCTCATCGTCGCCGGAACGGAGGAACAGAAGAAGGAGCACCTGGGCCGCATCCTCTCCGGGGAAGTGATGTGGTGCCAGGGCTTCAGCGAGCCGGAGGCAGGGTCGGACCTGGCGTCGCTGAAAACGCGTGCCGTCCGCGACGGCGACGACTACGTCATCAACGGCCAGAAGATCTGGACTAGCCTAGCCCAGTACGCTCACTGGATGTTCATGCTCGCCCGCACCAACCCCGATGCCCCCAAACACAAGGGGATCAGCTACTTCCTGATCGACATGAAGTCGCCGGGCATTGACGTACGACCCCTGGTCGACCTGTCCAACCGGAAGATGTTCAACGAGGTCTACTTCGACAACGTGCGGGTGCCGGCACGGAACCTCGTAGGGGAGGAGGACCGAGGCTGGTACATCGGCACCACCACCCTGGACTTCGAGCGCTCCAGTGTGGGAGCGGCGGTGCAGAACCGGCACGCCGTAGAAGAGATCGTTCAGTACGCGCGAGAGCACGCGGGACAGGGCGACTGCACCCTCACCCGTAATCCGGCGCTACGGTGGGAGCTGGCCGACCGCATGGTGGAGGCGAACGTGGCCAAGCTGATGTCGCACCGGGTCGTCACCATGCAGGCGCGAGGGCTTATCCCCAACTATGAGGCGTCGATGACGAAGCTCTACGCGTCGGAGCTGACCCAGCGCACGGCGCAGACGGCGATAAAGATCCTCGGCCTCTACGGCGGCATCTACGGCACCGACCTGGCGCCCCGCCGCGGGCGCTGGGGGCGGGGGTACCTGCAGGCGCTGGGGGCGACCATCGCCGCCGGTACGTCCGAGATCCAGCGCAACATCATTGCCAACCGAGGGCTGGGCCTGCCGCGCGAATAGGCTAGCTTGAGGGAACCGATGGAGCCGCGCATACAGTACGCCCAGGCAGCTCATGGCCTGCCCTACGCTCTAGAGAGGAGTTCCTATGCCCGTCAATGTGAATGACTTGGCCCAGGGCCTGAAGGAGCCGTGGAAGCCCGTGGTCGCCGCCGAGGTGAACGAGTTCCAGTTGAAGGTTGCCCGACTTGAAGGCGAGTTCCCGTGGCACATTCATGAAGCGGAAGACGAGCTATTCTACTGTCTCACCGGTTCCTTCCGAATTGAGAACGAAGGGGCCATGTCGGTCACACTCTTGCCTGGGGACACCCACGTGGTCCTCGCCGGAACACGGCATCGGCCGGTGGCTGACCAGCCCGCCGTCGCCTTGGTCTTCGAACGCGCAGAAACGAAGCAGTACGGCGATGCCTAGCGGCGGCGACAAGGCTGTAGGGGTCATGATCTACGCAACTACGATCGAAGTACCGAACCCGAGTCAGAGCAGCCAGATGCCAAGGAGGGTGTCGTGATCATCGATGCGCACTGTCACATTTGGGAGAGGGACATGGCCATGGCCGACATGGCGGAGATGCTCCACAGCATCAACGTCCGCTGCGGCTTCCGCGACCTCGAGAACATCTTCGACGGCTCCGCGGAGCGCATCCTGGCGGAGATGGATGAGGCGGGTATCGACAAATCGGTCTTGCTCGCTCTGGACGCAGACTTCACGTACCGAACGGGGACGGCGTTCACGGCGTATAACGACTACGTGGGAGGCCTGATCCGCCAGCACCCGGACCGGATCATCGGCTTCGCCGGTATCGATCCCCGAAGGGGGAAGGCGGCCATCATTGAACTCGAAAGATGCATCGAGGGTATGGGTTTCCGGGGTGTGAAGCTGTGGCCCCTGACCGGATTCTATCCTGATGACGAGGCGTTCTATCCCTTCTACCAGCGGGCCGAGCAGTTGGGAGCGGTCATCCTCTGCCACACGGGATCGGGACCACCTCCGACGTACATGAAGTTCAACCGGCCTGTTTATCTGGACAAGGTGGCCGTGGATTTCCCCGGCATCAAGATCATCATGGCCCATGTAGGCCATCCCTGGGTTGAAGAGGCTCTGAGCATGGCGTACAAGAACCCCAACGTGTACGTGGACATCTCCGCGTGGCAACTGTCTTTCAGCAAAGTGCCTCTCGCCTTGTCTCAGTGTCTGGCAATGGCCAAGGCATCGCACGGCCATGTCGAGAAGATCCTTTTCGGCAGCGACTGGCCACTGTTCACGGAGGTGATGTCCCAGAAGGAGTGGGTTGAGACTATCAAGTCTCTGGAACAACCTCCTCCCCTGCAGCTCATGGGCCTGCCGGAGATCACCGAAGAGGACAAACAGATGATTCTGGGTGGGAACGCCGCGAAGGTGCTGGGCTTGTAGGTGAATTCATGACAGCGAGGACCCCAATGGATAGGTTCTCCGGCGTTGGTGTGGCCGAGGGCGGAGGCCTGGTCGCAACGGTTCGTCGGGCAGTGAGAACGTGAGCACCGTGGAGGACGGAGAATGCGCGAGAGAATGACGAGACCCTGGCTCCTGATAGTTCCCCTAGTGGCGCTCCTGGCCGTGGCGGCCGCTTGCGGCTCCGACAGCACGGATGAGGATGCCACGGGAGTTGCCCTGGCTGACTTGGGTCAGAGAGTGGAGACCGAAGGCGGTTACTACGTGAACGTCACCCCGCAAGAGCTGCAGTCAATACTCAGCGGTGACGACTTCCTTCTTGTGAACGTGTACGCGGGTGACATGGGCGAGATCGAGGAAACAGACCTGTTCATCCCATACGATCAGATCGCGGCGCGGCAGGGCGAATTGCCTTCACAGCGCGACTCGGAGATCGTCGTCTACTGCCGCAGTGGGGGGTCAAGCGCCATCGCTGCCGCGACCCTCGTCGGTCTGGGATACACCGACGTGTGGAACCTGGACGGCGGCATGATTGCCTGGGAGGAGGCCGGATACCCGTTGCTCAGGTAGGGCCTCCCTCAGGACCGAGGGAGAGCGCATTCGCCGCTGGTCGCCTCAGGGGCCGGATTCGAGGGCCTGGCGCGGCTGTACGAGGTGAGGCGGCAGCAGACTGGTCTGATACCGCGCCAGACACGCGCTGTGGCGCGTACGCCCAGGCCTGCCTATAATGGGGCCACCCGACGGAAAGGAGCCACCCACATGGCGCAAGCGCCCACACCCTACGCTTACTTCCAGAAGCAGTTCGTGCCCCTGGCCGAGGCGAAGGTCGGCATAATGACCCACGCCTTCAACTACGGCACGGGCGTGTTTGAGGGCATCCGCGGCAACTGGAACGAGAAGGAGCAGCAGCTCTACCTGTTCCGCATCAAGGATCACTACGATCGCATTCGCAGGAGTTGCCGCATCATGCGGATCGAGTTCCCCTACTCCAACGAGGAGCTACACTCGCTGACCACGAAGCTGGTGGAGATGTGCGGCTATCGGGAGGACGTCTACGTGCGTCCGCTGGCCTACAAGAGTTCGGAGGTATTGGGCGTCCGGCTGCACGACTTGGAAGACGACTTTCTGGTGTTCGTCGCTCCCTTCGGACCCTATCTGGACATCGAGAAAGGGGCTCGCTGCTGCACCTCTTCCTGGCGGCGGGTGGAGGACACGAGCATTCCCGCTCGGGCCAAGATCACCGGCATCTACGCTAATTCGGCCCTGGCCAAGACGGAGGCTCATCTCAACGGCTTCGATGAGGCGATCATGCTGGACGAGCGGGGTCACGTGTCCGAGGGGTCGGGCGAGAACATCTTCATCGTCGAAGGGGAGCGGCTGGTGACGCCGCCGCCTTCCTCGAACATCCTGGTGGGCATCACCCGGGAGACGGTTATTACACTTGCCCGCCAGGAGCTGGGGATGGAGACGGTGGAGCGGGACATCGACCGCAGCGAGCTGTACGCGACGGAGGAGTGCTTCATGACGGGCACTGCGGCCCACGTGACGCCGGTGGTGGAGCTGGATCACCGCCCCATCGGGGACGGCAAGATGGGACCGGTGACCAAGCGTCTGGTGCGGCTCTACTTCGACATCATCACCGGGCGCAACGCGAAGTACGCCTCCTGGTGCACGCCGTGCTACTCAAGGGTCAAGGCGTAACCATAGAGCGGCCGCGGCGCATCCTGGGGACGGTGCTGCCCGCGCTGCCGTCGGCTGTGGCCGCAGGCCTGGCCCTGGCCCTCGTCGCCAAGGCGGCCACCTGGCCGGTCTCTGCCACCCAGTTCGCGGCCATCGTCGCGGCCATCGTCCTGTTTATCCTGGCGGGGCTCTTCGCCTTCTGGGCCTACGCCTGCTATAGCCTGCAATACATGATGGACAGCCGCGGCCTGACGATCGTCTGGGGGACGCTGAGGCACTTCATCCCCATGGAGCGTGTCGAGGAGCTGTCGGCAGGCCGGGGTGAGGACCAGCCCCACGTGAGGGGGCTGAGCTGGCCAGGCCTGCACGTAGGCCGCGGCTGGCTGGACGACCGCGAGGCGTTGTTCTACTCCACCCACAGCTCGCCGGAGGAGATCGTCTACGTGCGGACGCCAGCCGTCACGTACGTCGTGAGCCCGCAGGACCCGCCGCGGTTCATCGACGAGGTGGAGCGGTTCAAGCAAGCGGGGCGCGCGGGCGGCACGGAGTCGGTACAGCGAGACGTTATCGGCGGCCACCCGATCTGGGCGGACCGGGTGGCCCAGTGGCTGGCGCTGGCCGCCGTGCTCATCAACCTGGCTCTCTGGGGGTACGTCTTCGCCATCTACCCGGACCTGAACGAGACGATAACCATAGAGTTCCCGCCGCTGGGCGAGATCACGGATGTCCATTCGCGGAGCGAGATCCTGAAGATACCGGCGGCTGCGCTGGCGGTGCTGGCCATCAACCTCATAGCGGGCCTGGGCTTCCAGTGGCGGGAGCGGGCGGCCAGCTACCTCCTGCTTACCGGCAGCGTCTTCCTCCAGCTCCTGTTTTGGGTGTCCGTCGGCATCGCAGTAGCCAACGCCTAGACGCTGGGCTGCTGGCGTGACGATCTACGATGCCATCGTGGTTGGGGGTGGCCCCGCCGGGAGCACCACGGCCCGCTGCCTGGCGCGGGCGGGGGCGTCGGTGCTGCTGCTGGATGGCGCGCGCTTCCCCCGCGACAAGCCCTGCGGCGGCGGGGTCACCGTTCGCGCCGCCCTTGAGCAGGATATGGACCTCAGCCCGGTGGTGGAGCGCACCGTCAGGGGCGTGCGTTTCTGCCTGCGCCTGGGCCCGGCGTTCGAGCGCCGTTACGAAGAGCCTCTGACCTACATGACCCAGCGCCGTCAGCTGGACGCGTACCTCGTGGAGGGCGCCGCCGCGGCTGGAGCGGTGTTCCACGACGGGGAGTCGGTTCGGGCCCTGGAAGCCGTCCCCACTGGTGGGTCAGGCCTGAGCCTGCCCCACGCAGTCATCGTCCGTACGAGGCAAGGCTCCCATTCGGGCCGCGCCGTGATCGGTGCCGATGGGGCCAACGGGGTGGTGGGGCGTACCGTCGGCTTGCGTCCTCGAACCGAGGAGGCGGTAGCGCTGGAGGGCAACGTGCCCTGCCCAGACGGCGTCCCGGAAGCCTGGCAGGAGGTCGCGGCTATGGACTTGGGCGGGCTGGCTGGTGGCTACGGTTGGGTGTTTCCCAAAGGTGACCACTTGAACGTGGGCGTTGGCGCTTGGAGGTACGCGGCGTTCACCCTGCGGCCCAAGCTTGGGGCCCTCTGCCGGCGCTACGGCTTCGACCCAGAGGGGCTGGAGGGTCTGCGGGGGCATCACCTCCCGGTGCGCGTGCCCGGTTCGACCGTCGCCCGGGGGCCGGTTGCCCTGGTGGGCGATGCTGCCGGGCTGGTCGATCCCCTCTCTGGCGAGGGGATACACATGGCGTTCCTCAGCGGCCGCCTGGCCGCGGAGGCCGTTCTGCGCTTCCTGGCCGGAGAGGCGGAGGACCTCTCGGCCTACCGGCGGGCGGTGGACCGCCGCCTTCAGCCGGAGCTCACCGCGGCGCGCAAGCTCCAGGAGCTGTTCCAGTTCGCGCCCCCGCCCTACGTAGCGCTGGTGCGCCACAGCGACAGGTTCTGGCGCTTCCTGTGCCAATTGATGCGCGGCGAGCGCACCTATTTGGACTTTCTGCGCATCATCGGCCCTTTGCGGCTGGCGGTGGACTTCTTCGCGGCATGGGCGCGACGGCGGAGATTGAACAGGCTGGCCGCCGTGCCTGCTTGCCGGTAGGCAGGTGCTGGGAGCAAGGACATGGCCATGCGGTTTGCCCTGACCATCGCGGCGGCCCTCGTCCTGATGTCCGCAGTGGCCTGCGGGGGCGACGAGGACGGCGACCTCGTAACGGTGACCATCGTCTCGAGCGACGACGAAGGCACCCGAGCCGAGCTGACGGTGGAGGTACCCCGAACCCACGAGGAGTTCAGCCGCGGCCTCATGTTCCGTGAGAGCCTCCCCGAAGATCGCGGTATGTTGTTCGCCTTTGCGGAGGACACTACAGGCGGATTCTGGATGAAGGACACGTCCATCGCCCTCTCCATCGCCTTCATCACGGAGGACGGCACGATATTGGACATTCAGGAGATGGAGCCGCTCTCGACGGAGGTGCACCGGCCGCCCGGGCCCTACCGCTTCGCCTTGGAGGTGAACCAGGGCTGGTTCCAGCGTTACGATTTCGGGCTGGGGGACAGGGTTGAGATACCGGATTCGGTGGAGGGGCTGACGGAAGGAGCCTGAGGGCGGGCGGATTCCACGGTAAAAGCCAGTATTTGCTTGACTTCCGTGGAGGCGCTGGCCTACAATTTCTGCTACACCCCTAACCGAAAGAGGGCAAAGGCGGCGAAGGGGAGTAGTAGAGCAGCTGATTCGCTCCAGAGAGCTGGGGATCAGGTGGAAGCCCGGCAGCGAGCGGCCTCGAACTCGCCTCCCTGCCATAGGCGGGGATCCCGGCTTGTAGGCCGGACCTGAGCCGGCGGGCTGAACGATAAGTAGCTGCAGGCCTTCAGGCCTGTCAACGCTAGTAGGCCCGTTCGGGTGCGCCCGTTACAGCGCCAGAGCGCTCCGAGGCCATCGTCCGCCTTAGGCGGAGCGGTGCGAGAAGAAGGGTGGTACCGTCCCGCCCCAAGCGGGATCCCTTTGGGGCGGGCGTTTTAGTTGGGCGGAGTCGGCAGGGCGCCTGCCGGCAGGCAGGCCTCGGAGAAGAAGGGTGGTACCGCGAGACGAGCGCCAGTCCCGTCCCTTTGGGTCGGGACTTTGGTTATGAGGAGGCTATGGTCACAGTGAAGAGAACACTGGCCAGCGATACGGTCTACCGGGCCGGCTATCACCGCGCCCCAGCCCGTTCCTATCTGCGGGCCATGGGGCTGTCCGATGATGACATTCGGAAGCCCTTCGTCGGAGTTGGCAGCGCCTGGAACGAGGCCACGCCCTGCAACGTGCATTTGGACCGCCTGGCCGACCGCGTCAAGGAGGGCGTCGCCGACGCTGGCGGCACCGCCCGCGAGTTCGCCACTATCGCCGTCACCGACGGCATCTCCATGGGCTACGAGGGGATGAAGGCTTCGCTGGTCAGCCGCGAGGTCATCGCCGACTCTGTGGAGCTGATGATGATGGCTCATGGCTACGACGCTCTCGCTGGGATCGCCGGCTGTGACAAGAGTCTTCCGGGCATGCTCATGGCCATGGCGCGCCTGAACGTTCCCTCCGTGTTCCTCTACGGGGGCACCATCATGCCCGGCCGGTTCCACGACCAAGACGTCACCGTCCAGGACGTCTTCGAGGGCGTCGGCGCCGTCGGGGCCGGTCGGATGAGCGAGGAGGAGCTGTACGAGCTGGAGTGCGCGGCCTGCCCTGGCGAGGGCTCCTGCGGCGGCATGTATACCGCCAACACCATGGCTTGCGCCAGCGAGGCGCTGGGTATGGCTCTGCCCTACAGCGCCTCCATCCCCGCCGCAGACCCACGCCGCGACGACATCTGCCGTCGCACCGGCGAGGTTGCCCTACGCCTGCTGGAGGCGGAGGTTCGGCCCCGCGATATCCTCACCAAGCAGGCGCTCGAGAACGCCATCGCGGTAGTCGTCGCAATCGGGGGCTCCACCAACGCTGCACTCCATCTCCCGGCCATCGCTCGGGAGGCCGGGTTGTCCCTGCCACTGGAGGATTTCGACCGCATCAGCCGCCGCATCCCCCACATCGCCGATACCCGGCCCGGCGGACGCTACATCATGGTGGACCTGGATCGGGTTGGCGGCGTGCCACGGGTGATGAAGGAACTACTGGACGCTGGCCTGCTCAACGGGGATGCTCTGACCGTCACCGGCAAGACGATGGCTGAGAATCTGGCTGGCCTCGAGTTCGGCGACGACCAGGACGTGGTTGTGCCCGTCGATAGGCCGCTGGAGCCCACGGGCACGCTGGTGGTCCTCAAAGGGAACCTGGCGCCGGAGGGCTGCGTGATGAAGACCAGCGGCCTTAAGAGGGAGCAGTTCAGCGGCCCCGCCTGCGTCTTCGATGGGGAGGAAGCCACCTTCGGGGCCGTGAGCGAGCGGTGCATCAAGGCCGGAGATGTGGTTGTCATCCGGTACGAGGGCCCCAAGGGCGGGCCGGGCATGCGCGAGATGCTGGCGGTGACCGCCGCGATCGCCGGCCAGGGGCTGGGCGAGGAGGTGGCGCTCATCACCGACGGCCGTTTCTCGGGGGCGACCCGCGGGTTCATGACCGGCCACGTGGCGCCAGAGGCCGCCGTGGGCGGGCCCATCGCTCTCGTCCGGGACGGGGACGTGATCAGCCTGAACATCCCGGACCGCCGCATCGAAGTGCAGGTGTCGGAGGAGGAGATGAAGCGACGGCGGGAGGCCTGGCGAGCGCCGCAGCCCAGGTACGCGAGCGGTGCCCTGGCCAAGTACGCCAGGCTGGTGTCTTCGGCGTCGGAAGGCGCGGTATGTGGGTAGAAATCGGGGATGAATGTAACAGTAATGGCTAGAGCGGCATCTGGAGGAGTGTAGTGATGGCGGAGATGACGGGAGCCCAGATGGTCATGGAGGCCCTGGCCAGAGAGGGGACCGAGGACATCTTCGGTCTGCCCGGCGGGGCTACGCTGCCTCTTTACGACGAGCTGCCCAATTATTACCCGAAGGTACGCCACTACTTGGTGAAGCACGAGCAGTGCGCGGCCCACGCCGCCGACGGCTATGCCCGGGTGGCAGGCAAGCCAGGGGTGTGCTTCGCTACGTCCGGGCCCGGCGCCACCAACCTCGTCACCGGTATCGCCAATGCCTGGATGGACTCCGTGCCCATCGTCTGCGTGACGGGGCAGGCCATCACCGCCCTCATCGGTCGCGACGGCTTCCAGGAGGCAGACATCACAGGCATCACCATCCCCATTACCAAGCACAGCTACTTGGTGCTCAACGCGGCGGAGATTCCCAGGGTGATGCGCGAGGCGTTCCATATCGCCTCCACCGGGCGGCCGGGGCCAGTGCTGGTGGACATCCCTCGCGATGTCTTCCAGCAGAAGGCGGAGTTCGTGTGGCCGGAGAGGATCGAGCTGAAAGGGTACCGGCCCCGCCTCTACCCCGAAGCCGAGGCGGTTGCCAAGGCCGCGGAGCTCACCGATCAGGCCAAGCGGCCGGTAATCATATCTGGTCATGGGGTGATCATCGCCCAGGCGTTCCAGGAGCTACGGGAGCTGGCGGAGAAGGCCAACATCCCGGTGATCACTACCCTGCTGGGCATTAGCAGCTTTCCGGGGACGCATCCGCTCTGTCTAGGGATGCCTGGGATGCACGGAATGTACTGGAGCAACCTGGCCATCCACGAGTCGGACCTGATCATCGCCGCTGGCATGCGCTTCGATGACCGCATCACAGGCCGGCTGAAGGATTTCGCGCCCAACGCCAGGATCATCCACATCGAGATCGACCCGGCGGAGGTCGGCAAGAACGTGCGGCCTGCCGTCACCCTGCAAGGCGACGCCCGCGTCTGCCTGCGCGAGCTGAACAAGCACGTACAGTTCATGGAGCGGCCGGACTGGTTCGCCCACATCGATGAGCTGAAGCGAGACCATCCCTCGATCACCATTCGGGAGACGCCGGATGTGCTCCCTCAGTTTGTGATCCGGAAGTTGTACGACGCCACGGATGGCGACTGTTACGTGGTCACTGGGGTGGGCCAACACCAGATGTGGGCCGCCCAAAACTTCTGGTTTGACAAGCCCAACTCCTTCGTGACGTCGGGCGGGCTGGGGACGATGGGGTACGAGGTGCCGGCGGCGATGGGAGTGCAGGCAGCCAAGCCCGGCGAGCTGGTGTGGTCGATCTGCGGCGACGGTGGTTTCCAGATGACGATGCAGGATCTGGCCACGATCTCCGAGTACGGCTGGCCGATCAAGTTCGCCATCATCAACAACAGTCACCTGGGCATGGTGCGTCAGTGGCAGAACATGTTCTATCGCAACAACATCGTGGCCACGCCCCTGCGCAACCCGGACTTCGTCAAGTTGGCGGAGGCGTTCGACGTCCTGGGGCTCAGAGCCACACGCAAGGAGGAGGTAGAGCCCGTGATCCGGCAGGCGATGGAGCACGACGGCCCCGTGGTCTGCGAGTTCCAGGTCAAGCCGGACGAGAACATCTACCCCATGGTGCCGCCGGGTGCCTCCCTGGAAGAGACCGTGGATCTGCCGGCCTATGAGGACGAGCGGGTGGAGGTGACGGCATGAACCGACGCGACAACCTGCAGAGGCACACGATAATTGCCCTGGTGGAGGACCGGCCGGGCGTGCTCAACCGGATCGCGTCCAAGTGGCGCCAGCGGGGCTTCAACATCGAGAGCCTGGCCGTGGGCCACTCTGAGACGGAGGGGCTCTCGCGCATGACGTTCGTGGTGGACGCCACTACCGATGCTGATCAAGTGGTCAAGCAGGTGGACAAGCTCATCGAGGTGGTGAACATCCGCGACATCTCCGCAGAGGAGATCGTGAGCCGGGAACTGGCCCTGATTAAGGTGCGTGTGGATGCTGGAAACCGCAGCCATATCATCGAAATCGTGGATCTCTTTCGGGCCAACATCGTGGACGTCTCTCCGGACTCACTGATCGTCGAGGTTACGGGTGACGAGGGGAAGGTGGACGCCATCTTTCAGCTGCTGCGGGACTACGCCGTCATCGAGCTGGTGCGCACGGGCCGCGTGGCCATGCTGAGGGGCTCGGCCATCTCCCACCCTCCAGAGGAACATGAGGAGCCGGAGCGCTACGCCGGCTTCGAACCGCCCTATTCGGCCAAGTAGAGCAAGGAGTGTATGCCGTGGCCAAGATCTACAGCGAGAGCGATATCAACCTGGAGTTGATCAAGGGGAAGAGGATAGGTGTTATCGGTTTTGGGTCACAGGGGCACGCCCACGCCCAGAACCTACGAGACAGCGGGTGCAACGTGGTGGTGGGGGAGGTCGCCGGCTCCGAGCCCTGGCGGGCGGCTCAGGAGGCCGGCCTTAGCGTGGACACTGCGGAAGTGGTGGCGCGGGAGGCGGACATCATCATGATGCTGGTACCGGACCAGCTCCAGCGTCAGGTCTATTATGAGAGTATCGAGCGCGGCCTCAGCGCCGGCAAGATGCTCATGTTCGCCCACGGGTTCAACATCCACTTCGGCCAGATCCAGCCGCCGCCCGAGATCGACGTGACGATGGTCGCTCCCAAAGCGCCGGGCCACCGCATGCGGGAGCTGTTCGCCGCGGGGCTGGGGGTGCCGGCATTGGTGGCGGTGCACCAGAACGCGACCGAGGCGGCCAAGGAGGTCGCCCTGGCCTACGCCAAAGGGATCGGCTGTGCTCGCGCCGGCGTGCTGGAGACCACCTTCGCCGAGGAGACGGAGACCGACCTGTTCGGGGAGCAGACGGTGCTGTGCGGCGGCGTCACCGCGTTGGTGAAGGCGGCCTTCGAGACGCTGGTGGCCGCCGGCTACCAGCCTGAGATCGCTTACTTCGAGTGCATGCACGAGCTAAAGCTGCTAACAGACCTGATGCATGAGGGCGGCATGGCCTACATGCGCTACTCTATCTCCGACACCGCCGAGTACGGCGACTACACTCGCGGGCCCAAGGTCATCGACGAGCGCGTGAAGCAGTCCATGAAGCAGATCCTGGGCAACATCCAATCTGGGGCGTTCGCGCGGGAGTGGATCCTGGAGAACCAGGCCGGGCGGCCCAGCTTCATGGCCCTACGCAGACAGAACGCCGAGCACCCCATCGAGCTGGTGGGTAAGGAGCTGCGGGCGATGATGCCGTGGCTCCAGAAGCGCGAGTAGGGAACAGGCTAACCGAGCAGAGGCCGCGTTGGAGAAGTGACGGCTATGGCTAGAACCAAGGCCCACTACGACGTAACCGTTCTCGACCTCCTCAATGCCGGGATATTGAAGCCGGGTGATGGGCTGACATTCGAACCCCGGAGGGGCCAGGTGTACAGCGGGCGCGTTGAAGCGAGCGGAGACCTTACCTTAGACGGCAGGCAATTCGACAACCCTTCGCAGGCTGCTACCACGCTTGCTGGCAATAGTCGAAATGGCTGGAAGGAGATCAAGGTCAAGGGGCGACCTCTAATGGAATACCGCGATCAGCTCTTGGCGGCTACGCCAGTAGCTCAGAAACCGGCGGTCACTGTGACGCCTCCTCCCCAAGGCCAACCGTCGCAACCGACGGCCGTGGCCCAGCCACCAGCAGCACCATCGAGCCCGCCCACGTCGATGTCCCTGGAAGACCTGATTACCAGACATCTGAACGAGTTGAAGCGAGCTTTGTCCGACAGGATCGGCAGTTTGTCAGCAGGCCAGTTTGAGGAACTGGTCGCAGAGGTTCTCAGGCGCCTCGGCTACTCAGAGGTTCGACGTGTCGGTGGCCCGGGTGATCGAAACATTGATGTGACCGCAACCTTTGAAGCGCCGTTGGTCAAAGTAGGCGTCCGAGTACAAGTGAAGCATCGGCGGGCTGGCCCCAACGTTGGCCCTACGGACGTGGCCGCGTTCCGCGATCGGGCTGGCGGTGTGGATCACACCCTCGTCATGGTGACGAACGTCGAGTTCACTGACGGCGCGAGGGAAACCGCGTCAGAACCCGGTCGGCAACTGGTGCACCGGATCGACGGAAAAGAGCTCATCAGCGCCATGGTGAACAAGAGGATTGGGGTGAAAGAGGGGTCAATGCGCATCTTGACCATTGATGAAGACTTCTGGAGCCAATTCTGAGATGCTGAGTTGTGTTGGCACTACCGCACCTTGAAAGGTGCGGTATAGAGTGGGCCGTGTACTATCATGTCTGGTTCAAGACAAAGCGAAGGAAATGGCTGCTTCTGGGACAAGTTGAGGACGCTGTGAAACGAGCGATTCGGGATGTTGCGAGGGAGCACGATCTTGGTCTCGTCGAATGTGAGACCATGGTCGATCACGTTCATCTTCTTCTGGAGGCACCTGACAATGCTGCCCTAAGCCGTGCGATGCATCTGATGAAGGGGGCGTCGGCTCGGCGCCTATTGGGCTCCATACCCGAGATTCGAATGGACGCTGGCATTACCCACTTCTGGCAGAAGCGCTACGGCGCTAAGCCAGTTGAACCATCGGCACTGGCAGGCGTGAGGAACTATATTCGGACCCAAAAGAAACGGCCTGAGAAGTATGAACGCTAGATGTATGCCGCAGCTTTCAAGCTGCGGTGCCCCAAACATACTCGCTCTCAACCTTAGCCGGCCCCGCCCGTGGCGGGGCCAGTCCGGAACGTGATGCGACGTAGCTGCAGGGCTTTAGCCCTGCCCGCAGGCCTGAAGCCTGCAGCTACAACAGATCGCTAGGAGGTTGAGACGATGACACGCAAAAAGAAGAGCCCGCCCGCCGATAAGCGGGACAAGCCTGCCGGCGAGCGCGTACTGATTTTCGACACCACCCTGCGCGATGGGGACCAATCGCCCGGCGTGGCTCTGGGCCCCGCCGAGAAGTTGGAGATCGCCCGCGCTCTGGAGCGCATGCAGGTGGACTTCATCGAGGCGGGTTTTCCCGCCTCCTCGCCGGGTGACCTCGAGTCCGTGACGGCGATCGCTAAAGAGGTGCGGGGGACCGCCATCGTAGGCTTGGCCCGCGCCGTTCCCGGGGACGTGGACGCCTGCTGGGAGGCGGTGAAGCATGCCGCCCAACCGCGCATCCACGTTTTCCTCTCCAGCTCCGACATCCACATCCTCCACCAGTTGGACAAGGACCGAGAGCAGGTGTTGGAGATGGCCCGCACCCAGGTGGCTCGGGCCAAGAAGTACTGCTCCGATGTGGAGTTCTCCCCCATGGACGCAACCCGCTCCGAGCCGGGGTACGTATACCGCATGCTCACGGAGTGCATCGAGGCGGGGGCCATCACCGTCAACATCCCCGACACCGTTGGCTATGCCATCTCGGAGGAGTTCGGGGAGTTCATCCGCCAGATCCAGGAGAACGTGCCCAACATCCACAAAGCGGTGATATCCGTCCATTGCCACGACGACCTCGGCCTGGCGGTGGCCAACAGCCTGGCCGCGGTGCGCGCCGGCGCCCGCCAGATCGAGACCTGCATCAACGGCATCGGCGAGCGGGCGGGCAACGCCTCCTTAGAGGAGGTGGTGATGGCCATCAAGACGCGGGGCGACTTCTTCGGCCTGTCCACGAACGTGGACGCGACCCAGATCCACCGCACCAGCCGCCTGGTCTCCCAGCTCACAGGGATGGCGGTGCAGCCCAACAAGGCGATCGTCGGTGCCAACGCCTTCCGCCACCAGTCCGGCATTCACCAGCACGGCATCACCAAGCTGCGGGAGACTTTCGAGATCATCGACGCCCACGACATCGGCTTGAGCCGTGGTGCCGTGATCGTCCTCAACAAGAACTCCGGCCGCCACGGTCTGAAGGCCCGCCTGGACGAACTGGGCTACGAGATCACCCGCGAGGAGCTGGACCGCGTGTTCCTCGCCTTCAAGGAACTGGCCGACAAGAAGGGTGAGGTGGACGACCGCGATCTGGACGCTTTGGTGTCGGAGGAGCGGCGAACGGTGGAGGAGGTGTACAAGCTGGATCTGCTCCAGGTTTCGTGCGGCAACCAGCTCATGCCCACAGCCACGGTGCGCCTCATCGGGCCGGAGGACCGGGAGGTGACCACCACCTCCATCGGCACGGGGCCGGTCGACGCCTCTTACCGGGCCATCAACGGTCTGGTGGGCGTGCCCAACCGTCTGGTCGAGTACACCGTCAACAGCGTCACCGAGGGGATCGACGCCCAGGGGGAGGTGACGGTGCGCATCGAGGCAGACGACCGCACCTTCGTGGGGCGTGGCGCCGACACCGACATCGTCGTGGCGTCGGCCAAGGCGCTGCTCAACGCCCTCAACCGGTTGCTGGCCCACGCTCCCAAGGGCGCCCGAGAGGGCGAGGTCTGGGCCAACCCCTAGTCGCTTTCGTCAGGGAGGGCGGCTGGCTTGGCGACTCTCCCTGACGTATCCTGATATACGCTGAACCAGTAGCTGCAGGGCTTCAGCCCTGCCTATGCAGACCTGAAGGTTTGCAGCTACAGCGTCTGTAGAAAGCGCCATCATGAAACCAAAAACGCTTTTCGAGAAGATCTGGGATGCACACGTGGTGCATGAGGAGGAGGGGAAGCCCGCACTGCTCTACGTGGACCTGCACCTCGTGCACGAGGTGACCTCCGCCCAGGCGTTCGAGGGGCTGCGGCTCTCGGAGCGGAGCGTGCGTCGCCCTGACCTGACCATCGCTACCGTGGACCACAACGTCCCCACCACCGACCGCTCGCTCCCCATCGAAGATGAGATCTCGCGCAAGGAGGTCGAGACGCTGGAAGAATACTGTGAGGAGTTCGGTGTGCGGTTGTACGACATGCACTCCGAGCGGCAGGGCATCGTCCACGTCATCGGCCCGGAGATGGGGTACACGCGTCCGGGGATGACGATAGTCTGCGGCGACAGCCACACTTCCACGCACGGCGCCTTTGGCGCCTTCGCGCTCGGTACTGGCACCTCGGAGGTGGAGCACGTGCTGGCCACGCAGTGCCTAGTGCAGAATAGGCCGAAGACGATGGAGGTGCGGGTGGAGGGGGCGCTGCCGCGCGGCGTCACCGCCAAGGACATGATCCTGGGCATCATCGGGCGCATCGGCGTGGACGGTGCTGTCGGCCACGTCATCGAGTACACAGGCGACGCTGTCCGCGCTCTGTCCATGGAGGGACGGATGACGGTCTGCAACATGACCATCGAGGCCGGTGCCCGCGCCGGTATGATCGCGCCGGACGAGACGACGTTCGAGTACCTGCGTGGCCGGCTGTACGCGCCCAAAGGCGCGGAGTGGGATGCCGCGGTGGAGGCGTGGAGGGGCCTGCGCACCGACCCGGGCGCCGCGTTCGACAAGACAGTGGTGATCGACGCCTCGGAGCTGGAGCCGTACGTCACGTGGGGCACCAATCCGGGGATGGTGGTTCCGGTCACTGGGCAGGTCCCGGACCCCGCCTCGTTCTCGTCGACGGCGGACCGGGCCGCTGCCGAACGAGCGCTGGCCTACATGGATCTGGAGCCCGGCACGCCTATCCAGGACATCCGGATCGACCGCGTCTTCATCGGTGCCTGCACCAACGGGCGCATCGAGGATCTGCGCGCGGCCGCGGAGGTCGCGCGGGGCCGCAAGGTGCACGAGGACGTGACGGCGCTGGTGGTCCCCGGCTCGACGCAGGTGAAGGTAGAGGCGGAGCGCGAGGGCCTGGACTGGATATTCGCCGAGGCGGGGTTCGAGTGGCGCGAGGCCGGCTGCTCGATGTGCCTGGGCATGAACCCGGACATCCTACAGCCTGGGGAGCGCTGCGCCTCCACGTCCAACCGGAACTTTGAGGGCCGGCAGGGCAAGGGCGGGCGCACGCACCTGGTCAGTCCACCGATGGCCGCCGCCGCCGCCATCGCGGGACGCTTCGTGGACATTCGGGACTGGTAGGCCAATCGTGGAACCGTTCACCGTCGTCACCGGCATCGTCGCTCCGATGGACCGCCCCAACGTGGACACCGATCAGATCATCCCGAAGCAGTTCCTGAAGCGGGTGGAGCGGACGGGGTTCGGGGAGTTCGCCTTCTTCGACTGGCGGTACCTTGCCGACGGCGAGCCGAACCCGGAGTTCGAGCTGAACCGCCCGGGCTACGAGGGCGCGACGATCCTCGTCGCCGGGCGGAACTTCGGCTGCGGCTCCTCCCGCGAGCACGCGGTGTGGGCGCTGCTGGAGTACGGGTTTCGAGCGATTATCGCCTCTTCCTTCGCAGACATCTTCTACAACAACTGCATACAGAACGGCGTGCTGCCAGTTGTGTTGGCGGAGGAGCGCGTGCAGGAGCTGATGCAAAAAGCGCAGGAGAGTCCCGGCTACGAGCTCACGGTAGACCTTGAGCGCAAGGCGCTGTACGACGACGATGGGTTCCGGGAGCCGATCGAGATCGACCCGTTCGTGCGCGAGCGGCTGCTGAACGGCCTGGACGACATCGGGCTGACGTTGAAGCTCGACAGCAAGATAGGTACCTTCGAGGCCAAACGACCTGGCTGGCTGACCCCGACCGGGGAGTGAAGACAACGCATGTTGCCGGCAAATCATACCGTCCAAGCGTTTGGAGGTGTCCGATGATAGTCACAACCACCCACGACATTCAAGGCCAGACGATCCGGGAGTACAGCGGCATCGTCGTCGGCGAGAGCATAATCGCCACGAACGTCTTCCGCGACATCATGGCCAGCGTCCGCGACGTGGTGGGCGGCCGCTCCAAGGCCTACGAAGAGAAGATGAATGAGGCCCGGGAGATCGCTATCAAGGAGATGGTGGAGAAGGCGCAGGCGCTGGGAGCTGACGCTGTCGTGGGTGTGGACATCGACTACGAGACGGTGGGCAACAACATGATGATGGTCTCCGCCTCCGGCACGGCGGTGAAGACGGGGTGACCGTGCCCTCTGACCCCGTCCGCGACCTGTGGAACCGCGTCCGTGGCCTCGGCCAAAAGGTGGAGGAGGAGCTGTACGACTTCTCGGAGGAGGAGGAACTGGAGGAGGAGCCACGGGGCCGCAACACGCTTGTCGCGCTGATCAACGCCTTCTTCACCATGTGGAAGGCGAGCCAGGCCAACGTGGTGGAGCGCAGCTTCGGCGTGCTGGGGTTCGCCGGTCTGCTGTGGCTGATCGTGGGCGACCGCGGCCTAGGGGTGCACCGCTGGCTGCTACGCATAGCTGCGTCCACCTTCGCCGTGCTTTGGTTCGTGCCGGGGCTCGTGGCTGCGGTGTGGACGCTGGCTGCCAACCTGGGCGCGGGCAACCTGCGACGTATCCGCACCTGGCCGCTGCTACTGGTCTTCTCGATGGGCGGCTTGATCAGCTTCCGCGCCGTGTTCACGGACCTGGCCGCCCAGCGACCGCGCCCCGTCCCTCGGCACGAGAACGAGACCGAGGGGCGGTAGCGCCCGGCGCTTAACCCAAGGCGCTCCCCTGTGCTACACTTCGGCCCGACCGAATGGAGCGGGCCGACCTTCGTTGGACTCGACAAGCGACGAGGAGAAGTCAATGCACCGCATAGCCGTACTCCCCGGCGACGGGATCGGCCCCGAGGTTGTTCAGGAGGGGCTGAAGGTCATGGAGGCCGTTGCCTCCGCCACCGGCCTCCGCTACCAGACCGAGACGTACGACCTGGGTGGCGAGCGCTACCTCAAGACCGGCGAGGTCCTCCCGGATTCCGTGCTGGATGAGCTGCGCGGCTTCGACGCCATCTACCTGGGCGCCGTGGGGCACCCGGATGTGGCGCCGGGTATCCTGGAGAAGGGACTTCTCCTCCGCGTGCGCTTCGAGCTCGACCAGTACATCAACCTGCGGCCTGTCAGGCTCTACCCCGGCGTGGAGTGCCCGCTGAAGGACAAGGGCCCCGAGGATATCGACTTCATCGCCGTGCGGGAGAACGCCGAGGGGCTCTACAGCGACATGGGCGGCTTCGTGTACAAGGGCACGCCCCACGAGGTGTCCACCCAGGTGCACATGACGACCCGATTCGGGGCGGAGCGGGCGATCCGCTACGCCTTCGACCTCGCCCGCAAGCGGAACAGGAAGCGCCAGCTCCACCTCGTGGGCAAGATCAACGTCCTCACCTACGTCCACGACACCTGGTGGCGCGCCTTCAACGAGATCGGCGACGCCGAATACCCCGATATCACCCGCGAGTACGCCCACGTCGACGCCGCCTGCATGTGGTTCGTGAAGAACCCCGAATGGTTCGACGTCATCGTGGTGGAGAACATGTTCGGGGACATCATCACGGACCTGGGGGCGATGATACAGGGCGGGATGGGCATCGCCGCCGGGGGGAACATCAACCCCCAGGGCGTCTCCATGTTCGAGCCGATCGGCGGCAGCGCGCCGAAGTACACGGGGCAGAACGTGGTCTGCCCCCTGGCCGCCATCGGCGCCGTGCAGATGATGCTGGAGCAGCTCGGCGAGGGGGACGCGGCCGCCCGCATCGAGAATGCGGTGATCGAGGCGCTGACCGGCGGCAAGATTAAGTCGCTGTCCGCCGGCCGGATGGGCATGTCGACGTCGGAGATGGGGGACCTGGTGGCGGGGCTGGTGTGATGACCACCGTCCTTCACACCCACACACGCCCTGACGGCCGCGTGCTGCGCGTCGTGCAGGGGGACATCACCGAGGAAGACGTCGACGCCATCGTCAACGCCGCCAACGAGCAGTTGGCGCACGGCGGCGGCGTCGCGGGCGCGATCGTGCGGGCGGGCGGGCGCGAGATCCAGGAGGAGAGCCGACAGTGGGTGCGGGAGCACGGCGACGTGCCCACCGGCGGCGCCGCCATCACCGGCGCGGGCGCGCTCAGGGCGCGCCACGTCATCCACGCCGTCGGCCCCGTATGGGGCATGGGGAACGAAGAGGCGCTCCTGGCCAGCGCCGTGAAGAGCGCCCTGGCTCTCGCCGAGGAGAAGGGCCTGGGGAGCGTGTCGCTGCCCGCCATATCGACGGGGATTTACGGCTTTCCCAAGCCGCTGGGGGCACAGGTCATCCTGGGGGCCGTGCAGGAGTACCTGGACGGGCACGCCGACTCTTGCCTGCGGCAAGTGCGGCTGTGCAACATCGACGACGTCACCAGCGAGCTGTTCGTGGAAGCGGTACGGGGCCTGTCATTCTGATCCGCCGAAGGCGGAGAAGAATCTCGGCCGGTGGCTGGGCGTCAGCGCGAGATTCTTCGTCGTCCGCCTCGGCGGACTCCTCAGAATGACAGTTGGCGAAGAGGCTGTGGCGTCCTCGTGGGCCTCATGCCCCTAGTCGCTGTCCGGTGGCCTTTCGCCGCCCTCTGACGGCTCGTCCTCTCGGTAGTCGATGTAGCTGACGGTGCTGCCGCCCGCGGCCCGAACCACGAAGTGACCCGCGCGGTGCCAGAGGCCGTCCCTCGTCTCCACCATGGCCGTCAGCACCGGCTCTCCGTCCAGATCGCTGGGGACCAGCCTGAAGTCGCTGCCCAGACGCCAGGCGAGGGCTTCCAGGCCCCGCCGCACCACATCGCGCCCGCGGCCGCCGAAGGAGGGCGCCTGCACGTCCTCCGCCAAGGTCGCCAGCAACCTCTCCTCGGCCTTGGGGGAGCGCGTCAGGAGCCACTCGGACGCCATCTCAGCGAAAAGGCGCAGGAAAGGCTCCGCGCCTTCTCCTGACGGTGACGGCGTGCCGGGCCAGCCGCGCCATGCCGCAGGGATCTCGGAGATCACTCGCGGAGAAGGACGCACCTCTTCGTGCCCAGCGTCGGCCGCGACGGGCGCTTGCTCCTCCGGCGCCTCCTCCTGTCCGGTCAGCGCCGACTCGATTGCCGCCAGCAAGGCCCGCTCCTCAGCCGGCACTACCTTGACTGGGCGCTCACCGAAGGCTTTTCGGGCGCTCTGCGCCATCGAGTCGGCGTCCCTGCGATGCGAGTAGGCTATGAGGCGCGCCTCCGGGAACTCGCTCGTCACCAGCTCTGCGACACCGTATGATTCCGGGCCGCTGTCCAGGTTCAGCAGAACCACCTCGGGCTGGAACGCCCGCGCCATCGCCACGGTCTCCTCGCCAAGGTCCGTTCCGCCCAGCACGACGAAGCGGTGACTGGCGAGGATCTCCTGAACGTCTCCCTGGCTGGTGGTGTCGCTGTCCACCACCAGTATCCGGGTGCTGGCTGGCATTTGCGTCGCCCTTCTCGCGCGAATCGGCCGCGGCTACCAAGTAAAACAATCAATAATTCGAATCATTACAATAGACAACCAGGGGTTAGGCACGCCGCTCCGTGCCGCCAGGACGACACAGGGCGGCTCTCTGTGCTAAATTGACAACCGCTCCCGCCCGACGCCTGCCTGCCGGCAGGCAGGGCGGGCAGGCACCCCCACACGCCAGCGGAGGAAGAGATGCCGGACTACGAGACGATACTGTACGAGCGGCGTGGCCGCGTGGGCCTCATCACCCTCAACCGACCCCAGAAGCTCAACGCCTGGACTCCCCAGATGGAGGCCGAGTTCATCGACGTCGTGAGCGCCGCCTCGTCCGACCGGGAGGTGGGGGCGCTGGTAGTGACGGGCGCGGGGCGCGGCTTCTGCGCCGGCGCCGACATCAGCGGCTGGTCCCAGGAACTGGGCGCCGGCAAGGGGCGGCGTCGAGTCGGATCGCCCCTGCTCGAAGAGGACGGCAGCCCGGAGGTGCCCGTCGTTCTCAGGCGCGGCAAGCCGGTCATCGCCGCCATCAACGGCCCCGCCATCGGGGTCGGCCTCACCATGCCGTTGGCCTGCGACATCCGCATCGCCTCTGAGCGGGCCACATTCTCTGCCCGCTTCGTGAGGGTGGGGCTGACCCCGGAGTGCGGCAGCAGCCGTAACCTGCCGGCGGTGGTCGGGCTGGGCAACGCCCTCTTCCTGGCCCTCACCGGCCGCATCGTCGACGCCGGCGAAGCGAAGGAGCGGGGCCTGGTGGACCGCGTGGTGCCCCACGAGCAGCTCATGGAGGAGGCGATGACCCTGGCCGAGGAGATCGCCGCCAACCCCGGCGACGCCGTCTGGGCCGCCAAGCGCCTGCTGCACGAGAACGCCGCCGAGGTCGACCTGCGGCGCGTCGTCACCCAGGAGGGGCACGTCCTCCGTCAGGTGCGCGTCCTGCCGGACCACGCCGAGGCGGTGCGCGCCTTCATGGAGAAACGAGAGCCGCGCTTCAACCGATGACAGCACCTCAGCGTAGAGTGGGCCCGAAAGGAGTGGATCCATGCCTGACTTCACGATGACGCCCGAGATCAGGGAGATGCGCCAGAAGGTCAGGGCCTTTATGGACGAGCACATCTACCCCAACGAGGGGTTCCTGACGGAGGGAGGGGACGAGGCTCAGGGGCTGATGCAGGAGCTTCGGGGCAAGGTGAAGAAGATGGGGATGTGGGCGCCCCACCTGCCGGCCGAGGCGGGAGGCATGGGCATCGGGTTCATGAGCTACGTCTACATGAACGAGATCCTGGGCCGCAGCCCCTTCGCCCCCTTCGCCTTCGGCTCGCAGGCCCCGGACTCCGGCAACGCGGAGATCCTGTGGCAGTTCGGCACGGAGGAGCAGAAGGAGCGCTGGCTCAAGCCTCTGGTGAACGGGGACATCCGCTCCTGCTTCTCGATGACGGAGCCGGAGGTGGCAGGCTCGGACCCCACGTTGCTGCGGACGGCGGCCGTGCGGGACGGGGACGACTGGGTGATCAACGGCCACAAGTGGTTCATCAGCGGCGCCATCGGCTCGTCCTTCACTGTCGTGATGTGCGTGACCGACCCGGAAGGGCATGTCTACCGGCGCATGAGCCAGATCATCGTGCCCACGGACACGCCGGGGTTCGAGATCGTGCGCAACGTGCCGGTCATGGGGGAGACGCTGGGCAACCACTGCGAGATCCGCTACACGGACAGCCGCGTGCCCGTGACCAACACCCTGGGCAACCCCGGCGACGGTTTCATGATCGCGCAGAAGCGGCTGGGCCCGGGCCGCATCCACCACTGCATGCGATGGCTGGGGCAGTCGCAGCGGGCTCTCGACTTGATGTGTCGGCGGGCGCTGGAGCGGGAGGCCTTCGGCGGTACGCTGGCCCAGAAGCAGACGGTGCAGAACTGGATCGCCGACTCGGTGGCGGAGATCCAGGCGGCGCGGCTGCTCACCCTCCACGCCGCGCACAAGATCGACCAGGGCGACGAGGCGCGGGTGGAGATATCGCTGATCAAGTTCTGGGGAGCGAAGGTGCTGCACGACGTGATCGACCGGGCGATCCAGGTGCACGGCGCCCTGGGCGTCTCGGACGACACGCCCCTGGAGTCGATGTACCGGCAGGCGCGCTCGGCTCGCATCTACGACGGGCCGGACGAGGTGCACCGGATGGTGGTGGCCAGGCGGGTGCTGCGCGCCTTCAGGGACGGCGACGGCTGGGAGTTCGAGTAGCCATGGGCAGGGGAGCAGGCCTAGCGGGACTGATAATTGTGGCGCTGATGATTGCGGGCACGATCCCCGTGGAGATCGACGACGCCTGGCTGTGGTCGCTCCTGGCCCTGTTTGCGGTGACGATATTCCTGCCGAGCAAGCCGCCGCGCCCCCGCCGGCCGGAATGAGCGGTGTCGGTCTCCGTTCGTGGTGAGCCTGACGAACCACGAACGGAGGGTAGTAATGCACGACCGCAGCCTGAAGGGTGCGGTGCTGTCCAGCTCAAGCGCGAACCGGCGACCCTGTCCAGACACGCCGCCGCTTTGACGGCTGCCTCCCGTGGCGCTATGCTGGCGGCGCGATAGGGAGAAGGACTGATGGAGCCGCAGATACGGTTCTGCACCAGCGCCGATGGCACCCGCATCGCCTACGCCACTCTAGGCGAAGGGCCGCCTCTCGTTTGTGTCCATGCGTGGGGTACCACCGTGGAGATGGCCTGGGACGATCCCGACAGCCGTGCCTCCTTGGAAAGCCTCACCCGGGGCCGCCAGTATGTCACCTTCGATCGCCGCGGGGTGGGCGCTTCCCAGCGGGAAGTAGATGACTTCTCGCTCGAGGCCCAAGTCGCCGATGTCGCCGCCGTCGTCGATCACCTTAAGCTGGAGCGGTTCGACTTGTGGGGGATCCTCGAAGGCGCAGCGGTCAGCGTTGCCTACGCCGCGCAGTGCCCGGAGCGCCTCTCGCGGCTGGTGCTCTGGGAGGCGTATCCGTGCGGCGTGGAGATCGTCAGGCCGGGAGCGGCCCGAGGCCTGGTGGAGCTGATCCGCGGCAACTGGGGCCTGGCCCGCCGGACTATCGCGGATGTCACTTTCCCCAGCGCATCCACCGATCTGCGCCGCTGGTTCTCTGACTCCCTCCGCCCGGCCGTGTCGGCGGAGGTGGCAGCGGAGTGCGTCGAATTCCTTGCGACTGTGGACGTGAGGTCCTTCCTGCCCCGGGTGAAAGCGCCGACGCTGGTGCTCCACCGGCGCGGCGACCGTAACGCGCCGATCAGCGCGGGGAGGGCCGCTGCCGCCCTAATCTCGGACGCCCGCTTCGTCGCCCTGGAGGGCGATAATTCTTCCCCGTTTTTGGGAGACACCTCGTATGTGGAAACCATGGCTCAGTTCCTGGACGAGGGCCGCGTCGCAAAGCCAGCCGCCGCGGCGCTGGCAACGGAAGACGTTCACACTATCCTCCTCACGGACATGGAGGGCTCCACCGACCTTACTCAGCGTCTCGGCGACGCCAAGGCGCAGGAGGTGCTCCGCACCCACAACAGCATCGTCCGCGACGCCCTGAAGGCCCACAGCGGCTCAGAGACCAAACACACCGGCGACGGCATCATGGCGTCCTTTGCATCTGCCAGCAAGGCTCTGGAGGCTGCCATCTTCATGCAGCGTGGCTTCGCCC
>DAOUMV010000025.1:0-187566 GCA_034408935.1 Dehalococcoidia bacterium | reverse complement strand
ACCGCGGCTGCTGGCACGTAGTTAGCCGTGGCTTATTCGCCGGGTACCGTCAGAGCTTCTTCCCCGGCAAAAGGGGTTTACGACCCGAAGGCCTTCTTCCCCCACGCGGCGTCGCTGGGTCAGGCTTGCGCCCATTGCCCAAGATTCCTCGCTGCTGCCTCCCGTAGGAGTCGGGGCCGTGTCTCAGTCCCCGTCTGGCTGGTCGTCCTCTCAGACCAGCTACCCGTCGCCGGCTTGGTGAGCCATTACCTCGCCAACTACCTGATAGGACGCAGGCCCCTCCCTCAGTGCCTTACGGCTTTCCTCCAGGGGAGTTTCACCCCAGGAGCGAATGGGGTATTAGCCCGTCTTTCGACGGGTTATTCCCCGCTGTGGGACAGGTTACCTACGCGTTACTCAGCCGTCTGCCACTCCGGGCCGAAGCCCGGCGTACGACTTGCATGCGTAAGGCGCGCCGCCAGCGTTCGTCCTGAGCCAGGATCAAACCCTCATCAAAAAGATTCGCGTTTGGTCCCAGCCTATCTCTAGACTGGTTGCCTCGCACTTCCATCCGCTATGCAGTTGTTAAGGTGCCAGCGCCAAGCACACAGCATAAACAAGCAGCCCGCGCCTCTCATCCCCCTGATTACACGCGGGCAACCTGTTGGCGCTATTAAAGAACTGCTGGTTCCGTAGCCTTTATACCACCAAGTAGCCCCACCCGTCAACGGGTTTGGCTCCTCCGCCGGAACCTCAGTCGCAGGACGGAACGGGAGCCTTCCCCCAGAGCGGCCCGCTCATCCAGGCGGTGGCCTACCACCCAGGCGATGCCCCAAGGGGCGCAGACGAGCGGAACGGCGTCCCGCTCCTCCCGCGGCACCCTGGCGTCCACCAGGATGTCCTGTAGCTTCTTCTCACCGCCCAGGCCCAGCGGCCGTAGACGGTCGCCCGGCCGCCGGGAGCGGACGGTGAGCTGCGGCCCCACGGCCTCGGTGTCGAGCCAGGCCTCGAACCGGCTGCGAGGGCGCGGCTGTGGCGGCGACGGCACGATCTCCGCCACAGCGGTCCAGCCGGGCAGGTCGGTGCGGCCCGGCAAGGCCAGGGGCGTCTCGGAGATGGCCGGCGGGGGTGTGCGGCTGGAGCGCCTGATCCGTACGTCGCGTATACCAACTGAGGCCGTCAGGCTGTGAGGCAGGGAGACGCTGCCGCGGCGCTTGGCCAGTGCCTCCTCCACGGCGGCGATGTGGACGGCCTCCAGGTCCCCCGACGCGCCCGCCAGACGCTGCACGGCGCGGCGCAACAGGCGCGCCCTGAGCGCTGGCGAGAGGGAGGCGAAGGCTCGGCGTCGGAAGACGACGAGGCCGTCCGCGCAGGAGGCCTGCGACCGCCACTCCGCGTGGGCGGCGGCATCCAGGTAGTCGACGTCAGCAGCGGCGGCTTCGCCCAGCCGGCAGAGGGCTTCGTCCAGCCTGGGGTTGAGGCGCCGCAGGAGGGGTAGCACCTCATGGCGCAGGCGGTTGCGAGTGGCCTCCAGGAGTAGGTTGGTGGGGTCTTCGTGTGGGGTCAGGCCCGCCTCGCGGCAGTAGCGGAGGGTCTCCGCGCGGGTGGTCTCCAGCAGGGGCCTGGCCAAGGACGGTCCTCGGCCCAGAGGCCAGGCGGAGCGTGGCCGCATGCCGATGAGGCCGTCCAGGCCGCTGCCGCGCATCAGGTGCAGCAACACCGTCTCAGCCCGGTCATCCCTAGTGTGGCCCAGGGCCACCACGTCCGCCTTGTGCTGTTTGGCCTCCCGGCGCAAGAAGTCGAAGCGTAGGTGCCGCGCCGCCTCCTCGACGGACTCCCGCCGTCTTCGGGCGCGGCCCGGCACGTCGTCGGCCCCGGTCACGAGGGACAGGCCCAGGCCGACGGCGAGGTCGCGCACGGCCGACTCGTCGTCGCGGGCCTCCTGGCGCGAGCGCAGCATGTGGTCGAAATGGGCCACCGTGAGGTGGACGTCCAGCTCCTCCGCCAGGCGGGCCAGGGTCAGGAGCAACGCCATGGAGTCCTGCCCGCCGGAGACGGCGACGAGGACGCGCTCGCTGGGGAGGAGGACACGGCGGTGATGGACGAAGCGCAGGACACGCCCCTCCAGACCCTTGGTGAAGGGGGTGGTGATCCGGGGAGCGCCGGGGGCTTGCGGCTTGTCTTCTGGCGGCATAACGGAATCGGGGCGGCGATGCGCGATCGCCGCCCCGTAATTGTATCGCTTTTCCCTCACCTCAGCGGATGAGGGTCTGCCACCAGAGTTCGTCTTCCTCGGGCTTGTCAGGATCGGGCGTGGGCGATGGCGCGGTGGAGATGACCACGATGCTGGTCTCACCTTCTCTCACGAGGCCCAACTGCTCGCGGGCCACCGCCTCGATGTATTCGCTGGACCCGAGGTAGTCATGAAGAGCCTCCAGACGCTCATAGCGCTCTTGAAGTCTCGCTATTTCGACCTCCAGGCGGTCCTCGCGGTCGCTGAGACGGCTGGCGCGCAGGGCGGTGGTGCCGCCGGTCACCAGGAAGTAGCCAACGATGAGGGCTGTCACCCCCAACACGATCCGGGTGCCGGTTATTTTAGGAAAGCGCCTAAGCACGTTCTCTATACCTCGTTTGATACTACCACCGCCTCTGCCCCTCGGCAATAGTTAGAACGCCGCCCGCGTTGCCGGGTTAGTCACCTTCAAGGTGACAGGTGTCATTCAGGCGCACCAACTGCACGCGAGTGGGCAGGAAGTCCACGATAGAGACCGCTGCCAGCGAGTGACGCAGGCTACGGAACTGGGCCAGGCGGATGCCCAGGACGCGGACCAGCAGTGTGAGGATAACGAAGTTGTGGGCGACGGCTGCCACCGCCTCGTCCGCGTGGCGAGCCGCCAGGTCCTGCACAGCGGCCCAGGCCCGTTCCTGCACGTCCACCAGGCTCTCCCCCCCGGGCATCGGCTGCTCGGGGCCGTCCTCGCTGGCCCATGTCTTGAGCAGCCCCGGGTAGCGCGACTGCACCTCGGCAAGGGTGAGGCCGTCCACTTCGCCGACATCCATCTCGATGAGCCCCTGTTCGATCTGTACGGTCAAGCCGTGGGGAGCGGCGACGGCGCGGGCCGTGTCCAGAGCCCGCTGCAAGGGGCTGGAGTATACGGCGGCCAGGGGCTCGTGGGCTAGCGCCTCGCCCACCCGTTCCGCCTGCTGGAGGCCGCGCTCGTTGAGGGGGATGTCGTCCCGTCCCAGGGCAAGGTTCTGCCGGTTGGACTCCGTTTCGCCGTGGCGGACGAGGAAGAGACGCACTATAGTAAAGACTCCAATGGGAGGATTTGTTTCACGACATCACAGAGCCGACGAGATGCTTTCCGGTGCCTAGGATCGTCGTCACGTTGGCGGCTGTCAACTCCTTGCCGCAGATGACCGGCAGAGCCATGCGCCCATCGAACTCGTTCGCGCAAGCGTCCGTGGCGTCATAGTCGCAAGTCACGACCAGCGAAGTGTGGACCCCATAAACCAAAGCCCCTCCAGGATCAGGCTAAGGCCAGCGAGAGCATTCAGACTGTCAGTGACCGCACCACTGCGGTCACTGATAAGCGTTGTTAGGGTTAGCACCACGGCGAGGAGTGCCAAGACCGCACCGATCACCAAGGACATCGGTACGCTTGGTATGACCCCTGCTCCAATCCGGTAGCCTAAGTAGCCGCCAACCAAGAGGCCTGGGGCAAGAACAAGCGTCAAGATCTCGAACAGTTCATTACCCCCGTTCTGTCCTTCCTGACAGAAGGATATGAGAACATCGGCCTTGGGTCGACCGGGTATCGGTGGGGAGGGAACGCTGGCTACGGGTCCGGCTGCGCGCTAGCCCCTCTCGCCCCGGCGGCGGTAGGCGGTGACGGCGGACGGTGTCTGTTCCACGTACAAACGGCGGCGGTGGACGCGCAACGGCGGGTCGAGGCCCAGGGCGGCTACCACCTGGTCGGCGCGGCCGCTCCGCTCCTGGTTGACGCGCAGACGCATGGACAGCCGGCATGCCTCTTCGCACCCCGCCTCCAACTGCAACTCCAGCACCAGGGGACGCAGATCATAGCGGAGCACCTTGGTCTCCCTCCGGTGTTCCCAGGGAAGCGCGCGCGCCGCAAGGATATCGCTGATGGTGTTGCGGATCTCATCCAGCGAGAGGCCACCGCGGGGCACGTCAACCTCGTACTCTGACCAGCGGACCCGGGTCTGGAGAGCGGGCAGATCGAGCCCCACCTCCTGGGCGGAGAGCGCCTCCAGGCCGGGAGGCAGGGCTTCCCCGAGCGCGGCTACGAAGCGGGCCGGCTCCGTCCGCTCGCTGAGGAAGATGTCGGCGAGCTCGCAGGCGGAGGTGACGCCTACGGGAAGAGGTGCGCCGATGGAGATCTGGGCTGTGCGGCGGTGTCCCTGCGAGTAGGCCAGGGGCAGGTCCGCTTCCCGCATGGCCTGCTCCAGGGCGTGCATGACCTCCCGATGCGACAACTCTCTCGCTTCATCGCCGCGGGTGAAGGTCAGGCGCAGCCGCTGGGCTTTCATTCCCTCGTCCGCCTCCGGCGGATCATGACGGCTCCCTAAGCCGGGTGACGGTCAGACGCTCCACCTTGCGTGCCCGCACCTCGGTGACGACGATGCGAAGGCTATTGTAAACGAACTGCTCACCCTGCTGAGGGATGCGACCCAAGTGGCTGAGGACAAAACCAGCCACCGTCTCATAGTCCCCCTCCGGGAGCTCGAGTTGGAGCTCCTCGTTGGCGTCTGAGATGCTCATGCCAGCGTCGATGTCGAAGGTGCGTTCGTCGAGGCTGACCACCTCCTCCTCTTGGCGGCGCAGCTCGTCGCCGACGTAGCCCACCATCTCCTCCAGGAGCGTCTCCAGCGTGACGACCCCCGCGGTGCCGCCGTACTCATCGGCGACGATGGCCATCTGCTGGCCGGAACGCTGCATCTCGAAGAACAGGGCGCCCACGAACTTGGTCTCTGGCACGAACATCGCCGACCGCATCGCTAGCTCGATGGGAGAGCCTTCATCGAGCTCCTTCTGAGCGACCCCGCGCAGGACATCCTTGATGCCGACGATGCCGATAGCGTCGTCCGGGCTGTCGTGGAACACCGGGAACCGGGAATGGGGATGCTCCGAGAAGGTACGGTAAAGGTCGGCGATGGTCATGCCCTTCTCCAGCCAGACGACCTCGGTGCGGGGGATCATCACCTCGTTGATTCGGCGGTCGCCGAACTGGAATACGCCCTCGATGAGGTCGGCCTCCTTGTGCTCCAGTACCCCCGCGGAGCGGCTTTCGCTCACCAGCAACTGAATCTCCTCGGCGGTGTGGACGCTGTGAGTGCCACCGGTAGGCGCACGCAAGCCAAAGGGACGAAGGACGGCGTTCGCCAGTCCATTGAGCAACCAGATGGCGGGCCAGAGCGCGAGGCGAAACGCCTCCGTGGGCGGCGTGGTCGCCAGCGACACCCTCTCGGGCTTCCAGATGGCCAGGCTCTTGGGTGCCAGCTCGCCAAGGACGATGTGCAGGCCGGTGATGAGCGCGAAGGCTAGAGGCACGGCCACCGTGTGGGACGCCGGCCCCGCGCCCTTCTCCGGCAGCCAGCCGAACGCCGGCTCGATCACGTCCGCCAGCAACGGCTCCCCGACCCAGCCCAGGCCGATGCTGGCCATCGTTATCCCCAGTTGCGTAGCGGCCAGGTAGTTGTTGACGTTATCGATGGCGCGGCTGACCAGTCGGGCGAAGGGGTTCCCCTGAGCCGCCAGGCTCTCCATGCGTGCTCGCCGGGCGGTGACTATGGAGAACTCGGCAGCGACGAACAGCCCGTTGGCCAGGACCAGCGCGACTACCAGCAGCAGCCGCAGCGTGATAGATAATGGTTCGCCCATTCAAACTCAGGCCGACTCCCGCCGACCATGCAGCATTATAGCATTTGGCTCTCTCTCCCTATTGTGAACCCACCCCGCCCTGTCATTCTGAGCGCCCAGACGGGCCCGTCTGGGCAGCGAAGAATCGGGACGTGGAGGCCTGAAGGCCTCCCCTACATCGATTGAAGCCGCCTATTTCAGTCGGCGGGATAATGCGGGCTGGGGCGAAGTGTGAATCCCTTCAGGGGCGGGCCGGGCGGGACAAACAACCCCGGGGCGGGGTGGCCTCAGCGCCCCGCTCGCCCTTCGACAGGCCCTTTGGCAAGCTCAGGACAGGCTCCCGCCTGAGGCGGGCAGGCAGGACGAGCGGCCGATGCCCTAGCATTTGCGCTGGGGTGGTGGGCTGCTTGGCGGGCGGGGGCGTGTCGTAATAGGATACGGAGGGAGGCTAGACAATGTCCCTGGTAGTGACCGTATACGTGCCCAGCGGCATCGTGATGGCCGCCGACTCACGCATGACCGTCCTCCGCAGCGAGGAGCGCGAGGAGGGCGACCAGAAGCTGAGGGAGCGGCAGCAGATCGTCCTCTCCGACAACGCCTACAAGGTAGTCGCCCTATCCACCATAGGGGCGGGCATCGCCGTCTACGACGCCGGTGTCATCGCCAACCAACCCGTGGACAGCCACGTCCACCGCTTCGAGGAAGAGGCGATCACCCCGGACGACGATGTCGTCTCCTGCGGCGAGAAGTTCCTCGCCTTCTTCCAGACCAACTACCCCAGCGTGCCCATCGGCTTCCACGTCGCCGGCTATCGCCTTGAGAAGCCGCCCTCCGGGCGCCCGTCGGGGCGGGCCAGCGTGCCCTTCGTGTTCGTCGGGCACACCACCAAGCAGGAGGGCGTGCGCCGCGTCAACGTCAACGACGAGGGGAAGGTGCAGTACGGCATCCTGCGCAGCGGCGACATCCAGGTGGTGAACCGGCTCATCGAGAAGAGCCAACTACCGCTGTTCGCGGCGATGCCCCTCCAGGACGCCGTCGACTACGCCGTTCACCTCATCCGCACGACCATCGACACGATGCGCTTCGAGCCGCGCTTCCCCGGCGTCGGCGGGGCCATCGACGTGCTGGCGGTGACGCCCACGGAGATGCGCTGGGTGCAGCGCAAGGAGCTGCAGGGCACAGCATAGCGGCGTCGCCCACGAAGCCTGCCTCACGGCATCCTATCTTGGCACGCAGGGGAGGGCCAAGATGCGGGCTGTCAGTGGGCTCATATCTTTCGCTTTGCGGAGGTGAAGTGCCGAAGAGCATGTCGGATCGCCTCCGTCGCAAAGACGCTCAAATCTCGCCGCTTTCTGCTTCCAGCGACCGCCTGGATGAGTTGCAGCCCTCTGGTGGTGAAGCGCCAAGCGACTATGTCACCATACGGAATCGTATTGAAACTCTCTCGTCCCCGTCTCCACAGGATGCCCTGTTGATTGAAACCAGTCCACCAATTCAGTTGTATGGCTGCGCCATCCGCGATACGGCGCACGAGAAGGTTCACGTTGCGCTCGGAGGCAGCCGCCAAGTATGCAAGCAGCGAGCCAGCGTTTCTGATTGCTTCGCTCTCACCTGCTCCCAACCACATGGAAAAGATCTCATCGTCATCATTAAGATAGTTGACTGTAACCCACGCTCTGGTCTCCTGGCCTCGGCCTTCCCCAGGCGGTCCCGACTTTAGGCCGTAACCCAAAATGCGATCCGTTGATAGGTGCCATTCTTGGTTCGGGAATTCACGTGATGATCCGTCGTGCAGGAACGCCACTGCGGTGCGAAATAGCAGTGCTTGAGGTATGATTCGGACTGCCCCGCAGTCGACTTCCTTGCCCCCGCATATCTCTCGTTCGACTTCAGGCCAACGGTCGGACAGGTTCCCACTAGCGACAAGATCTATGTATCGCTGCGCCAAGAACAAGCTGGGGATTTGCCCGCAGTCTTTTGCGTGCAGGGTTTGCAAAGGATCAGATGGATCCTGTACAATCAAGAACAGTTGTTCGCTTCCGAGGCCCCAGGGCGCGTAAATGACGTGTCCAAGGAGGTGTGTCGTTGGGTAACCGAGAATGTCGGCGCGCGATATGGAGTGCCTGTCGTCGATGCGATAAACACCTCCGGACTCGACTGTATCGAGAAACTCCCGCCAATGGCGTTCCTCAGACGGAGAGAGGGATTCATCGGGGAGTTCGATGCACAGCGAACCGCCGTAGCTGGGCGCTCCGACAATGGCAGATTCCCACGTGCTGGCATCCCTGACGAATATGGCCTCACTTTCATTGACGACGATCGCGGCTCTCGGTTGTCTGCTCAAGCTCCATACCGCTGCCTGCAGCGCTAGCAGGAACATGAGGCCGACGCGTTGCAGGATTGCGGGAACGAGTATGGCGGCTATCAGAGGAAGCGTTATTATCCACCCACGAGCGAGTGCTCCTATGGGACGCAAGTTGAGGCCGGCCCAGGCAGAAAGAATACGGGTTGGTGCCCTCTCCCACCGCACCGACTCGAGGTGTCCTACTGCCCATTCGCGTTGAGGTTGTCTGACGTCAGAGGGCACGAACACCAGCCGAGAGTCGGTGAGAAAAGCGCGTCCGCCCTGGCGCGGTTCAGGCGGCCAGGTCGCCGGAAACTGGCCCGGGGTCTCTTCGGGGGCTTGCAGCCAGGCCTCTCCCGACTTAATGATCTGTTCCCCTTGAGCTAACGTGAGATCTCTCATGTTGGCCTCCGCAACGTCAGCTTGCCCGTTTCAGCCCGGAAGGCCCGTCTTGACCCCCACAGGCACATGCCCGAAGAAGGCTTCACGTGCCCCGTAGAATGGTACCGCACATCGTATCGGGCCATGGGTTAGTGGGCGAAGGTATCATACTCCTTTGGTATATCCCATTCACCCCTCACTGTCAGGAGTCACATGCGGCCAACGGTGAGCGCACGGTTTCGGCTGCCTGTCAGCCCGCCCCCTCGATGAGCCGCTCCGCCGCCGTGTGCGGGTCCACCTCTCGCTTGGCGATCGCCTCCACCAGCCGCTCCACCTGCCCGTCGGCCTCGGCGGAGGCCAGCACACGGGCGAGGAGTTGCCCCTGAGCGAGGGCTAGGAGCTGCCGTCGCGCGCGGTGACGAAGCGCCTCTTCCAGCCGGCCCGACGTCTCCAGGAAGGCTCGATGCCGGTCGATGGCATCGGCTAGCTCCGGCACGCCCTGACCCTTCAGGGCCACCGTCTTCAGGACGGGCACCTCCCACCCCTCGTTGCGGCCCATCGTGAGGAAGGCGGAGAGCTGCCGTGCCGTCATGTCGGCACGGGGCTGGTCGGCCTTGTTGACCACGAGGATGTCGGCGATCTCCAGGATGCCGGCCTTGATCGCCTGCACCTCGTCGCCGGCGCCCGGCAGGCTGATCACCAGGGTGGTGTGGGCCGTGTCGGCCACATCCACCTCGTCCTGGCCGGCCCCCACCGTCTCGACTAGGATGACGTCCTTGTCGGCGGCGTCCAGAATCGTGACCACGTCGTTGGTGGCGGGGGCTAGCCCGCCCAGGGCGCCGCGGGTCGCCATCGACCGGATGAACACCCCGGGGTCGGAGGTCAGCTCCTGCATGCGCACGCGGTCGCCGAGGACGGCGCCTCGGCTGAAGGGGCTGGTGGGATCGACAGCGACGATACCGACGGTGCGTCCCCGCGAGCGGTACTCTCGGGCCACGGCGCCGATGAGGGTGCTCTTGCCGCAGCCGGTGGGCCCCGTCATGCCGACAATGTGGGCACGGCCGGTGCGGGCGAACAGGGCCTTCATCGCCTGGCGGCCCTCGGCGTGGCCGTTCTCTACGAAGCTAAGGATGCGTGTCAGCGCCCGCTTGTCGCCGTCTATCAGGCGGGCGACCAGATCATCGGTCACGACCCGCTGGTCGCGCCCCTTGGCGGGGCGTTCTCGCGTACCCACTCCACGATGTCCAGGGTGGAACTGCCGGGCCCGAAGATCCCCTTGAATCCCATCTTCTCGAGCTGGGGGATGTCCTCCTGCGGTATGATGCCTCCACCGAACAGGATCACATCGTCCATGCCGCGCTTCTTCAGCTCGTCCACCACGCGGGGGAAGAGCTCCAAGTGGGCTCCCGACAGGATGGAGAGGCCCACCATGTCGGCGTCCTCCTGGAGCGCGGTCTCGGCTATCATCTCCGGCGTCTGACGGATGCCGGTGTAGACGACCTCCATGCCGCCGTCGCGCAGGGCGCGGGCGACAACCTTGGCGCCGCGGTCGTGGCCGTCCAGGCCCGGTTTGGCGACGATCACCTTGATCTTGCGTTCTTCCGCCATGAGACTAACCCACCGCCTTCGCGAGGTCGCGCACGTGCATCATCGTGTGCTCCTCGATAGAACTTACGATCACGTCCCCCAGCGGCCCCTCCTCTCCCCACGGCGGCTTGAACTGCTGGGCCAACAGATCGTCCGCTACGCTCTCCACGCTTTCGATGTCCCGCTGGCAATTCCCGCGCATCTCCTCCACGATCTCCGTAATCGACTTGTCCCGACGCGCCGCCACCGCCTGCGCGTTCCACGCGTCCACATCGAAGTCAGCCCCCATGCCGCCTGACCCCGGCGACTTCGCCATCATAACCAGGAAACCCGCGACCCCGCTCGTCGAGGCTATGTGGCACAGCAACTCCTTGGCGTTCCAGCCCTGCTCGTAGGCTCCCTTCGACCAGGCGGATTCTGGCGTCGACGAGGCCAACTCCTCCACCGCGCGTTGGCTGTCGCGGATCTTCGCGATTACGTCGGTTTTGTCAGCGGGCATCGTCATCTCCTAGCGTGTGCGGCCCTCATTATATAGCAGCGTTGCGCTCGCGAGCGAACACGACGCTTGCGCGGCCGTCGCCCGCCGTCCTCGCTACCGCCGCTCGATGAGCTGGATCGAAACCCCGTGTGCCGAAGCCCGGTCGACGCGGGCGACGCGGCTGCCCGGCCAGATGCCCTGCTCCGGCTCGGAGACCTCCGCGCCCTTGCCGCGCAGGTAGCCGACCGCCTCATCCAGATTGTCCACCTCGATGCTCAGGGAGTGCAGACCCTCGCCTCGCTCCTTGATCTGCTCGGCGTAGCGGCTCCCTTCCTCCACCGGTTGCAGCAGCTCGACGAAGGAGTCGCCCACGGGCAAGCGGGCAACATCGAAGCTGGCGTTCCGGGGCCGCCTCATCGTCTCCTCGACCCGCAGGCCGAGGTTGCCCTCCCACTTGGACGCGGCGTCCTCCATGTCCGTCGTCGCCACCACCACGTGGTCGATGCGCTTGAAGATCGGCATCGCCCTACTCCACCGGCGTCGCCAGCTCGACCAGAGCGCCCCGGCTGGCCTTCGGGTGCAGGAAGCAGATCATCCCGGCCAGGCCGCGACGCGGCTTTTGGTCCACGAGCTGCACGCCCTTGGCCTTCAGCCCCTCCAACTCGGCGGCTACGTCCGAGCTCTGGAAGCATATGTGGTGCAGCCCCTCCCCCTTGCGCTCCAGGAACTTGCCCACTCCCGACTCCGGCGACAGCGGCTCCAGCAGCTCGATCTCGCTGTCCCCGATGGTGAGGAGGGCGGCCTTCACCCCCTGGTCCTCCACCGTCGCCGAGGCGTGCACCGGCAGGCCCAGCGTATCGCGGTAGAACTTGAGGGCATCCTCCAGGTTATGGACGGCAATGCCGATGTGATGGATCTTCTCAATCATGTGCCTTCCCTTTCTCTCCACTCACGGATGTGGTCCGCGTGGTCCTGATAATGATGGACAGAGACCGCCAGGAGGTTGGTGACCAGGCTCCCCTGATCAAACATGGCGTCGGGAACGGTCCCCAGTGCCTCCACCAGCATGTCGTGGCACTCCTCCAGCTCGTGGTACACCTGAGCTGGGAGGAACAGCTTGCGTCCGCGCATGTAGAAGGCGTTCCACTCATCCACCTCCGCCTCGCGGAAAGCGGCGAGAGTGGGGACATGGCCACGGCCGATGCGGCGCAGGTCCAGGGAAGCCAGTTCGTCCCAAGCGGAGACGTGCGCGATGACGTCTTTGGCCGACCACTCCCCAAGCATGACGGTGGTCAGCTTATCGTCCGGGATGCCCTGGACGGTCTCCTTAAAGTCATTGTGGGCGGCGGCCAGGTCGGCCAGGGCCTTGGTCTTGGCTTCACTGGACATGGGTCAGACTCCTTCCTTCTGGCGCCAGTCCCGGATGTCGGTGATGTGGCTCTGCTCCCCGTGGACAAGGCCGTCGGTGAGCATGCGGACCATCTGGCCGGTGGCGAAGAGGTTATCGGGCAGGGCGTTCAAGCCATCGATGAGCTGCCGGCGGGCGTCCTCCAGCTCGAACTTCACCTGGGGTAAGGGGAACAGGTTACGGGAACGCATTAGCCAGGCGTTCCACTCGTCCACGTCCTCGCCGCGGAAGGTGGCGAGCTGGGGGACGTGGCCGCGGCTCACTCGCTGGAGGTCAGCAACGGCCAACTGCTCCCACGAGGTGAGGTGGCAGAGGACATCCTTGATGGACCAGGTGCCGAAGACGGGGGCGGTCATCTTCTCCTCCGGGACACCATCGATGGCATCCAGGATTTCGCGTCGGGTGTCCTCCAGGGCGGCGATGGCATCCGACTTGTCGCTCACGGGGCGGTTTTGTCCTGTTGCCCTTCATCCTCGGCGGCGCGGGCCTTGGGCGGACGTCCACGTCTCTTCCGTGCCGGAAACGTTGCCGTCACTCCGATGGCCTCAGCAGCTTTAGGTCTGATGACCTGGGACAACAGCAGTGACCTGAGCTCATCAGATGACAACCGGAGATTGGTCACATGGCGGAACTCTCGCCGCATCTTCTCAATGACTCCCTCACTGAGCAAGGCTTTCACGATATTGGGTGCGCTCATAGCCAGCTTCTTTGTCCAGTACTTCTCGATCTCATTCCGTGCGATGCCCCGCTTGCTGATCAGGTAGAGAAAATCCACTGCCTCGCTCTGATCCTTCGCGAGTAGGTCAGCCTGGGCGACTAGTTCCACATTGATGGGCCTCTCGAACGCTATGTGGTATAACTGCCAGACCACAGCGTTCGTGAGGACCGCCCATTCCACCCCTTCGTCGACGGCGTAGCTGATCACCTGTCGAAGGTGGTTAGGGTTCAGAATGACGCCTATCCCCTTGACCTCTATGAAGAACTTGATCTGCCCATCTAGCTTGATGGCGTAGTCGACGTACTGACCCCGGACTCGGTATTCACTGGTGGCATCGAGGTACTTGTCGTAGCCGAGGACGTCGCCCAACATGTCATATATCCTGCTAGAGGTATCGGCCTCGTTGATGTTGCGCTGGCGACCCCTTTCCAGCAGCGGAACATAACGCCGCAGCGCCTTCTGTATGCGTGCCTTTTCCCTCTCCCCCCTCGTGGGCATAGCACACCTCCTGTCAGATCACCATGAACTCGCGCTGCTCGCCGAAGTGGACGCGCAGCACGTCGCAGATCTCGCCGAGCGTCACGTAGTTCTCGACGCATTCGATGAACACCGGCACCAGGTTGGCGTCGGAGCGAGCCGCCTCGTCGAGGAGCTTGAGCAGGTGCTGGACGCGGGCGTCATCCCGCTCCGCACGCACCCGCTGAAGGCGCTCGACCTGCCGTTTCACCACCTCTTCGCGCACCCGCAGGATGTCCGGGCGGACCTCCTCGTCCGTGGTGAACTTGTTCACCCCAACGGTGATCCGCTCGCCGCGGTCGACCTGCATCTGGATACGGTAGGAGTTCTCCTGGATCTCCCGCTGCTGAAAGCCCGCCTTTATGGCGTTCAGCGCGCCGCCCATGTCGTCGATGCGGCTGATGTACTTGAACGACTCTTCCTCTATGTGATCGGTGAGCTGCTCCACGTAGTAGGAGCCGGCCAGCGGGTCGACAACGTCGGCCACGCCGGACTCGAAGGCGAGCAGTTGTTGGGTGCGCAGCGCTATCTGTACGGCCTTCTCCGTGGGCAACGCCAGCGCCTCGTCCATGGAGTTGGTGTGCAACGATTGAGTGCCGCCGAGGACGGCGGCCAGCGCCTGGATCGCCGTGCGCACGATGTTGTTCTCCGGCTGCTGGGCGGTGAGGGTGGCGCCGCCGGTCTGCGTGTGGAAGCGGAGCGTCATCGAGCGCGCGTCTTTGGCGCCGAACCGCTCCTTGGCGATGCGGGCCCACATGCGACGGGCGGCGCGGAACTTCGCTACCTCCTCCAGCAGGTTCGTGTAAGAGGCGAAGAAGAATGAGAGCCTCGGCGCGAAGTCGTCGAACTTAAGGCCGGAGTCGAGGGCGGCCTCCACATAGGCGATAGCGTTGGCGAACGTGAAGGCTATCTCCTGCACGGCGGTGCACCCGGCCTCCCGCATGTGGTAGCCGCTGATGCTGATAGTGTTCCACTGAGGCAGGTTGTCCTTGCACCAGGCGAAGACGTCCGTGATGAGACGCATCGAGCCCTCGGGCGGGAAGATGTGGGTGCCGCGGGCGATGTACTCCTTGAGGATGTCGTGCTGGGTAGTGCCGCCGAGCTTCGTGAGGTCTGCGCCCTGCTTCTTGGCCATCGCCACGTAGAAGGCGAGGAGGATAGCGGCGGTGGCGTTGATCGTCATGGAGGTGGTGACCTTCTCCAGGGAGATCTCCTTGAACAGGAGCTCCATGTCGGCGAGGGAAGAGACGGCCACTCCCACCTTGCCCACCTCCGCCAGCGCCATCGGGTGGTCCGAGTCGTACCCTATCTGCGTAGGCAGGTCAAAGGCGACGGAGATGCCGGTCTGCCCCTGCTCCAGCAGGTAGCGGTAGCGCTGGTTGGACTCCTCGGCGTCGCCGAAACCGGAGTACTGCCGCATCGTCCACAGGCGGCCGCGGTACATGGTGGGCTGGACGCCGCGGGTGTAGGGATACTGGCCCGGAAAGCCGAGCCGGTCCAGATATCGCCAGTCCGCCATGTCCTCCGGGGAGTAGAGGGGCTCCACCGGGTAGCCGTCGGAGGCCTCGAACGGGTACTCGCGTTCTGGGAAGCGCTCCACGGAACGGGCGTACGGGCCCTCTAACCAATCCTTCTTGCTCTTGGAAGTACTGTGATCGTTCTTGGACATAAGTCTCCTCGCGGCACTGAGTGTATCGCGGCGCAGAAGGGGGTGTCAACGAAAAGCGCTCCCCTTCGCTGTCTGCTCCAAATTGGCGATGCTATACTGTGCCGCGAACCATGATGCTGCATGTGACAGGCACTCGCCTCGGTACGCTTCGCACGCCATGCCGTGACGAATAACCACCTGCGGTACTGGATTCTTATCGTCACGGCTGCAGTGGCTGCCCTGCCCGCGCCGGTGCTGAGGCTGCTGGAGGTCGCCGGCGCGGCGCACCCGGATCTGGGCAACGTCGGGCAGTCCGTGCTGTTCGGGCTGGCGATCATGGCGGCCGCCACGCTCCTCGTCTGGGCCTCCGAGGTGGCCGAGACGGAAATATCGGCTACTCTGGCCCTGGTGGCCCTCGCTCTCATCGCCGTGCTGCCGGAGTACGCGGTGGACCTGTTCTTCGCCTGGACGGCGCCTGACAACCCCGAGCACGCTCACCTGGCGGTGGCCAACATGACGGGGGCCAACCGGTTGCTGGTGGGCCTGGCCTGGCCCACGGTCTTCCTCATCTTCTGGTTGCGGACGCGGGCCCGCGAGATGACCGTGGAGCGGTCAAACTCCCTGGGCATCGTCTTCCTGGGTGCGGCCACCCTGTACAGCTTCTCCATCCCCATCCGTGGCCATCTCTCTCTCATCGATACGGCGGTCATGTTCACCATCTTCGGCGCCTACCTCTATCTCTCCTCGCGTATGCCATCCCGCGAAGTGGAGGAGTTCGTCGGGCCCTCAGCAGCCATCGCCACCCTGCCAGCGTTGCTGCGGCGGCTGACGATAGTGGCGATCTTCCTTTACGCGGCGGCGGTGATCTTCGCCGCGGCGGAGCCGTTCGCTGAGGGGCTGGTGGATACAGGCAAGGCACTTGGCATCGAGGAGTTCATCCTCGTACAGTGGCTAGCTCCTCTCGCTTCGGAATCCCCGGAGTTCATCCTCGCTGGACTTCTCGCCGCGCGCGGCCATCACCACGGGGCGATGACGATACTCATCGCTTCCAAGGTGAACCAGTGGACGCTGCTCATCGGCAGCCTGCCTGTGGCGTATAGCATCTCAGGCGGCACCATCTCCCCGCTGGACTTCGACTCCCGCCAGGCGGAGGAGGTGTATCTCACAGCCGCGCAGTCCCTGTTTGCGGTGGCCATCTTCGTCAACCTGCGCATGCACTACTGGGAGGCGGTGCTCCTAGCGGTCCTGTTCAGCACTCAGCTCCTCTTCTTCGATACGACGGTGAGGTTGGGCTACGCCTCCTTCTATCTGCTCCTGGCGCTCTTAATGTTCGTTCGCGACGTGCCGGCGATGCCCGACCTGTGGCGGGCCGCCCGCGACACCGCCCTTCAGCCCCAGACGAACCCGCGCCCCTTGCATCGAGCGCCCCCATAGCCCCCGTCGCCCTGCCTTGTAGCATCAGGGGCCTTCCAGGCGTCTGTATAAGGCAGGAAACAGTTATGTCACTAGCTGCTGCGAGAAGGGAGCCGTCCACGTGATAGCCTCACCAAGCAAGCGCCTGCTCATCGACCACATGCTTGGGGCGGCGCTGCTGGAGCCGGAGACCTACCAAGAGGCGGCGATGGTGCCGTCCACGAGGGTGCACGCAGCGCTTATAGTGGGCATCTCAGCGGCGGCAGCGGGGCTGGGTGGCCTCAGCGGCGGCTTCACGGGTCTGGTGCTGGGAAGCCTCGCCGCCGTCCTCGGATGGGGCCTGTACTGCTTCGCTGTGTCTTGGGCGGCCACCAACCGCTTCGGAGTTCCGCGCACCGCCGCCAACTGGGGCGCGACGTGGCGGACACTGGCCCTGGCCAGCTCGCCACGCGTGTTCCTCGTCCTCACCTTCGTTCCCGCCATCGGCTTCCTCGTGGGCTTAGCCGTGCACGCCTGGGTGCTGGTCGCCACAGTGTTGGCGGTGAGAGAGGCGCTGGATCTGGAGGCCCGACCCGCCATCGCCGCGGCGGTCATCGGCGTGCTGCCGATGCTGCTGGTGTGGGCGCTGGTGGCGGCACTGGTCTAGGGTACCGGCCGGTTCTCGTGGATGATAGCTGGTGGGCGATGGAGGACTCGAACCTCCGACCTTCTCTGTGTAAGAGAGACGCTCTAGCCAACTGAGCTAATCGCCCACCTCACTCGTATCGAGGCCGATATCGTCCATCCGAATTGTAGCGGGCTCACCGGGGCTCGACAACTTCCCGCTTGGCCCGGACGGATCGGGCACGGACGATGCGGTGGCCGCGGGCATAGCTGGACGAGAGGGACGCACTCACCGTGGAGGCGGCGATATCCAGCGCTCTGCTGAAGGAGTTCCTGGATCACTCGGTGGCGGGAGCTGCGGGAAGCGTCTAGGCGCTGCGGAAGAGGGAGGAGAATCTCACAGGTGCCCCCGCCTCCGCAGTGGCCGGGACCTCCTCCTTTTCGCTCTCTTCTGTCTCCTTGCCGGCGGTCTCAGTCTCTTCCGCACCCGGCACCGGCTCTGCGGCAGCGCCCTCCTGCGCGGCGACGCCAGCCTGAGGCTCCTTCTCCTCACCCTCGCCGACGAGCTCCACGACGGGCCGCTGGCTCACCTGGAAGTCGCTCTGCGTGCCTGTGAACACCCGGATGCGCTCCCGCTCGAAGCCAGCCTCCAAGAGCGTCTCCACAAGTTTTTCAGCCTTGCGGGGCTCGTCTACGACGGAGATCTCACCGTGCTTTGTGTCCCCTCTATCGCTGACCAGCACTATCAACTTCTCGCTCACTGGCCTCGCCTCCTTTGGCCACGGCTATGGAGGTCTCCCTCCAACCGCACCAAACAAGGACGCTTCACTAACCTGTCCTGTTACGGCAAGAATCCACCGTGGTCACGGTTTATGGTAAGTCGCAGCCTTCTGGTGCTGAATGTCGGGCCGCATTGCCTTATGTCGACGAGTGTAACGGAAAGCGGGAGAAAGGCATCCCTAAGTTTGAATAGACATGGCGACTAGAGACACGTGGTGGCTGATGGGGGGAAGTCATGCGGGCGGGCTCGGTATCGGGATCAGCCGCCGTCGGGAGGAGGGCTAGTTATGGCAAAGGCACGGGCGTCGGGTACCATCAAGTGCCCCCACTGCCGCCAGCCGGTGCCAGAGGGCTCCCGCTTCTGCCTGTTCTGCGGCGCACCGGTGGGCAGCCCCGGCCGGCTGGGCGTGGCCGCTCGCTCTTGATCCGGGGCCTCCTGGCTATGCTCGTTGGCGGAGCCGCCATCGCCCGAGACAGCCTGGCCGTCCTCCCCTAAAAGACTGCGTCGAGCGCGGCCTCAGGCCGAATCGAGTGCATCGCTGGGACCGGCGGGCTGATCGTGCCGCCTCGCGGAAACGTCGAGAGGTATGTGTATCCTAAGCCTAAAGCGACTCTGAGGGCGGCTCCGACATGTCAGCGGCCGATGGCTCTGCGGGCTCTTCTCCCCGGGGGAGAGATGACCTGGCGGGGGGCGCCGCACCGCGGCCCAGCCACAGGAGCCGCACCGCCCAGTCGGCCAGCGCCGGCATGAGCGGGTAGACGGCCACGGCGGCGAGGTCCTCCGGCGAGACGTAGGCATCGCGCAGGTTCCAGCGCACGGCCTGGGCGATGCGGCGCGCCACGACGGCCGGGCCCGCAGTGCGCAGGTACGGGGGTGGGTCCGGCACCTCCACCTCCCGTAGCATGTTCTTCCGGAACGACGTCTCAGTGAGCCCTGGGTATACGGTGCTCACGTGGATGCCGGTGCCGGCCAGTTCGGAACGGAGGGCATCGGAGACGGCGGTGAGGGCAAACTTGGTGGCGCTGTAGATCCCCAGATAGGGTGCCGCGACCTTCCCGGCCACGGAGGCGACGTTGACGATGTGGCCGCGGCCCCGATGCCGCATATAAGGGACGGCGGCCTGAATGCAGTGGACGGCGCCCCAGAAATTGACGTTGAACAGGTGGTGCATGTTGTCCAGGCTGCCGTCGGCAACCGGGGCGAACAGTCCCACGCCGGCGTTGTTGACCAGCACGTCTAGGCTATCGAACTCTTCCACCGTGCGCCGGATGAGCGCTTCCACGGCCAGGCGGTCGGTGACATCGGTGGGGACGACCAAGCGGTGGCCGGGGTAATCGGCCAGGTCGGCGGCCAGCACCTCGAGCTTATTGCGGTTGCGGGAGGCGAGTACGACGTGGGCGCGGCGGCGTGCGAACTCGCGGGCCGTCTGACGCCCGATCCCAGATGAGGCGCCGGTAACGATGGCGACGCGGCCTTCTAATCGCAAAGCGGTGGTTACCTCAGACGGAGCGGACGCTGAGCCACTGTGCCAGCTTGGGCCAGAAGCGGAACCAGGCGTTGAGGCCGGCCACCAGGCTTACGTGCCCGCCCTGGAGAACGATCTCCTCTTTGTCCTGCGAGCCGACGATGCTCGTTAGCGGCTGGGCTGCGGGATAGGGGGCGATGTGATCGTGTTCGGCCATGATGTGGAGCACCGGGCAGGTGATGGCCTTGGTGTCCACCCTACGCCCGCCCACGCTGAGGGAACCCTTCACCAGCCTGTTCTCCCACATCAGTTCTTTGATCATCCGTCGATAGGCCTCGCCGGGGAACGGGGTCTGGTCATGGATCCAGTGGTAGAACAGGCGGTAGTTCTTGACCCAGAGGTCGTTCCAGATGTTCTCGGCGAGGCGGGCGTATGAAAACCACCGCTCGACTGGGCGGAGCATTTCGAAGGAGCGAAGAATCAGACCTGGGGGGATGTTGCCCAGTCTGTCGACCAGGCGGTCCACATCGAACCAGCGGGGGTCGCTCCAGCGGCGGAACAGGGGCATGCCCTCGAAGTCCACGGGGGTGGCGGCGCAGACGATGTTGGCCACGGGCGCGTCGTGGAAGATGCCGCTGTACATGAGGGTGAACAGGCCGCCCATGCAGTACCCGAGGAGGCTGACCTCCTCCTCGCCGGTAACCTTCTGAACCTCCTCGATGTTGCGGGGGAGCGACTCCAGCACGTAGTACTCCAGATCGAGGCCTTTATCCTCCGGGCGCGGGATGCCCCAGTCCACCATGAACACGTCGAACCCCTCGCGCAGAAGGTACTCCACGAGGCTCTGGCCCGGCGAGAGGTCAAGGATGTAAGGCTTGCCGATGATGGACATGACGAGGACGAGGGGTATGCGGTACACCTCGTCGGTGACGGGACGATAGCGATAGAGACGGAGTGTCCCCTTGGCGTAGATGACGTCCCTAGGGGTGGCACCCACCGGCGGCGGGTCGCGGGAGAAGAGGGCTTTCATCCCGCGCCGGACGCGGTCGAGGTTACGCGTGACGGCTACCGTCTGGAGCATTTCGATTAGGGGGCGCGTCTCGGGGGTGCCTACGGTGGCCATAGCGACGTCTCCGGGGTAGGAATCGGCGGCCTACTGAGCCTGGGACGGTTGGCCAGCTGGCCGCCTGGTTCGCCTGGGGCGAAGCTGGGTCACGGCAGCGGGTTGCGTAGGATGGCCGACGGCCTCGGCGAGGGTGCGCATAGAGGACTCAATGGAGGTCAGCCGCTCCTCCACGTTGCTGAGGCGCTCGCTGAGGTCGACGATATCGCTGCGCGTGGGCACGTTGAGGGTGGAGAGAGAGCGCTCCATGTTCTGCGCCACCAGGCGCTGAAACGTGCCGTATATCTCCACGTAGCCACCCAGCAAACGGCCGAAGGAGTCGGTTCCCATGACGTCGTTGAAGAAGCCGTTCCACTGGCGTTCCGTTTCCGAGAGCCAGTTCCGCCACAGTTGGACGACGTCGGGACGGTTGTTGTTATCAGGCATGGCGCCCTCCCTTTCGTGAGCGCTTGGGCTCGTGCTTGGCTGGTCGGTCGCCGCCACTCTTCCCCCGCTTGTGGAGATTCTCGTATGACTTGAGGGCTGACTGCAAGATGGTTTGGTACTGAGATAGGAGATCAAGCCATATATTGAGGAATGCCTCCCCGGCCTTGGTGAGGGAGTACATGCGGCGGGCGGGTCCGGACTCCGAGGTGTCCCAGAACGAGGAGACGAGGCCTGAGCGCTCAAGCTGGCGCAGGGTGCGGTAAACGGTGGCGGAATCGAAGGCGGGCAGCCCGGCGTTGCTCAGCTCGCGCACGAGCTGGTAGCCGTAAGCGGGCCAGGCGCGGAGGAAGGCCAGCAGGCTCGAAGCCAGCAGATCGCCGTGCAGGCGCGGCCGCCGGCGGCTTTCGTCCGACCGCTGGGGGCGGTCGCTGCGGCGCGGGCGGGGGCTGCGTCTTCTAGTGACCATTAAGAAATCTTCGATATCGTTATCGGACGTACCTGATATGGGGTTGACAGCAGGTTGCCACTATGTGTATCTTGCACTTAGCAAGCGTGTTTGTCAAGGGAGGTCGCCAATGCCTCAATCAAGCTCTATCGACAAGTTCTTCGGCGCTGTCGATGATGCCTACGACGTTATCCTGGACACCATAAGGGCCGCAGCGGACCGCCGTTACCGGGTGTCCAAGGAGCTCATCGAACAGGCTCAGGGCGGCCAGCGCGAGGCGCTGGATCTGGCCCACACCGTCGCCAAGTCACCTACGGACTTGCCCAAGGCCTCCGGCGCGGTAGTGGAGACGCTGACCAAGACCCAGGGCCGTGTCCTAGACCTGTCCCGCCAGTGGCTGGACGAAGCACTGGACTCCCAACAGGAGGGGCGCGACGCGCTCCGCCGCTGGATAGACGCCAACCGCCAAGCCGGCGAGGCTGTCGTTGAGGCCTCCCGCGGGCTGTTCGGCAGGGCCCAGGAGCGGGCTCGCCAGGCGACGCGTCCGCGGCGCGGCGGCAACAGGGCCAAGGCCGAGGGTGAGCAGCGAGGGCGGCGAAAGGCGCAGAGCGAGCAGACTGAAAGCGAATAGCTCGGGCCGCTAGGCCGATCGGCTGTCGGCAAGATCCTGGGCCCGTTGCGCGGCGGAGGCCAGAATGTTGGCCACGTGACGGTATACCCTAGGGTTAAACACGAGCCCCACGTGGGTGCCCTGCACCTCGATGTCGGTCTCAGGATCGCCATTGATGCAGCAGCGCCAGTCGATGATCCCGTCCGCCTTGGTGTAGATGGCAGCGTGGGTTATGGAACGCGGTAGCGGCCGGCGCATGGAGGTCATGAAGTCACAGGAGCAGAAGCCGCTGTAACACTCGGGCTCTACTTCCTGTTCGGACAGGATGCGGCGTCTGACGACCATGGCGGCGCCCAGGATCATAGGGTGGGCACGGACAGCGCGGAGGGGTGCGGCCATCGTGACCACGGAGGCGACGAGATGGGGCTGGTGGACGCCAACGCTGCGGGCCAGCGTTCCGCCCAGGCTGTGGCCGATGAGGTGGACCTTGCGTCGGGTCTCCATGTAGGCGCTCGTCACCGTCTCTGCCAACCTGCCGCGCAGGATGTCCGGGCACTCAGCGTTCCTGCCCATGCCGGACATGTAGGGCTGGTAGCCTATGCGCCGTAGCCAGGAGAAGAGGTCACCCAGGTACTGGTCGGAGCCGAGGAAGCCAGGGACGAGGACCACCGCACTGCCATCACCATGAGGAATGCCGTTGCCTCGATAGACGGCGGAGGCCCTGAGCGACAGCCAGTCGATGCCGGCGAAAGCCTCCCGCCATAGAGGCAGAGCCTTTGCCCCGAATTGTCCCGGCTTAGGCGGATGCCACCTGGCCAAGAATAACCCTCCCCTTTGAGCCATAGATTTCGGCTACATCTGCTATGGCTCTCGTCTATAATAACACATGCCGTGCCACAACCGTGACAAAACTTCACGCCACCACTGTTAACAACGGGTGGAAACGTATTATAATGCCTGCGTAGCTCACGGGGGTATACGGATCAAATAGCAGTCAAGCCCGGCGTGAAAGCGCCGGGCATATCCAGCGGGGGCATGATGGGGCAGGGCAAGCTCAGTCGTAGGTTCAACACTCAGGACGCCGCCTTCTTCTACAACGACAGGGAGGAGGCGCCCATGAACATCGGCTCGATTGCTGTCTTCCAGGGTGAGATCCCCTACGAGCGCCTCGTGGACAACCTCGAACCGAAGATGTACCTTTGCCCTCGCTACCGTCAGCGGGTCACGCCTGTCCCCCTGAACCTTCACCACCCCACCTGGGAGTTCGACCACGACTTTGATATCCGCAATCACATCATGAAGCCGGTCCGTTTGGACCCGCCTGGCAGCGAAAGCCAGCTCCGCGAATTCGCCGGACGGGTGTTCCAGGGGATGCTCAGCCGCGAAAAGCCCCTGTGGGAGATACACATGGTGCACGGCGTGGAGGGGGACCGAAGCGCCCTTGTCTCCAAGGTGCACCACTGCCTCGTCGATGGGGTCTCCGGCATTGAGCTGCTGATGATGGTGTTGGACGTCTCTCCGGACCCGCCGCTGCCGCTACCCCCGGGCCCCGATGAGCTTCCACCGCCGTCCGACCCCGTCAGCCGTTTCTTCGACGCGATGTTCGACCGTATGGCCGACGGGCTGAGGACGACGGCCGACATCCAGAAGGCGCTCCTAGACGCGATAGACAACCCCGCCACCGCTCGCACCGTCAGCCGCGCCCTGGAGTTCGTCGTACCGTACTTCGCGGTGCCCGGGCAGCGGGCTCCCTTCAACGCATCCTTCTCCGGCGAGCGCAAGCTGGCGTGGAGCGAGTACGACTTCTCCGAGGTGCGGGCCATCCGCAAGGTCTGCGGGGCAACGGTGAACGACGTCGTCCTGGCTGTGCTGGGGGGTGCCCTTAGCCGCTACTATGAGGCGCACGGCCAGCCCACGGAAGGCCGGATCGCGCGCATCCTCACCCCGGTCAACCTGCGGCGCGAGGACGAACGAGGAGCCCTGGGAAACCGGATCACGATGATCGAGGTGGACGTGCCGCTAGGCTTGCGGAACCCCCTGGAGCGGCTCGAAACCATCCGCGAACGCACCGGGCGGTTGAAGAGAGATCACGTCGCTGAGGGGATGGGGCTGCTGGGAGACTCCCTGGGCACCCTGCCGCCGATGCTGCAGGCACTGTTCGGGGCGCTGCCCAAGCCGCCCAACACCGTGGCCAACATGGTGTGTACCAACGTTCCCGGCCCGATGATTCCTCTCTACTCAGTGGGCCACCGTCTGGAGGCCCACTATCCGCTGGTGCCCATCGCCTGGGAGATGGGTGTGGGCTGCGCCGTGACCAGCTACAACCAGAAGCTCTACTTCGCCCTGGTGGCCGATGCCCAGGCGGCCCCAGACGTTGACCGCCTTGGGGATTTCCTCACCGAAGCTTACGTGGAGTTGAGGACGGCGGCTGGGGTGGCACCCAGCGAGCTCCCTGTGATCGCGGCGGAACCGGAAGAACGACCGCTGAGGCGAGCGGCCGCGGGTACGGGTCAGCCCCTGGCGGCTGACGCTGGCTAGCGGCGGGGGCGCGTCTCGGCCGTGTCGCTGAAGCCCGTGACGTCGTAGGACATGATCAGCAGATCGTGAGTCTGGCCCTGACGGTCCATCACGAAGTCTGCCAGTAGAGCCTCCGGCCGGAACCCAAGGGCCTCCACCATCCCCCTGGCGCCGCGCTGGTCCGTGGTCATCCGCACCATCATCTTCTGGAGGCCCAGGTCCTTGGCGATGCTGAACACCTCGTCGGCCATGATCTTCCCTAGCCCGAAGCCCCGAAGCTCGGGCTTCAACAGGACGCGGATCTCTCCCACGTGGCGTTGCCACGAGACCTCATCGCGGTGGAGGTTGGCCCAGCCGACCAGCTTACCTTCGCTCTCAGCGAGGATGGTGACGGTGCGACCCTTCTTCATGTTCTCCACCCACTTATCGACCTCCTTGGGATCGGTGATGTCGATGCGCAGGAACAGGAGATCGTGATCCGGCAGGGATCGGGCGAAGGCAAGGATCTCGTCCCGGTCGGAGGGCTCCATCAGGCGCAGCGTCAGCTCCAACCCGTGAACCGTAGTCTGCCTAGGATACGTTCGCTTGACGATGTCTGTTTGGGCCATGGTGGGTCCCCTCTCCCATCGGTTCTGTTGGCGTGCACAAGCATAATGGAAGATTGCCCCGTTTGCAAGGGCAGCGCGTTCTCACCAAGTTTCTACCGTCGGTCAACCGTCCTTTAACCCACCCACTATCCGCTGTGGTTACCCTGAGGGTGAAATTCAGCGGAGCGGTTTACACCCCCTCCCGCCCCGCATAGAGAGCGAGCCGGTTGCCAGGTCGGGAAACCGGCTCGCTCTTATCTTGGCCCGCTGCCATCGTTATCCCGTTCACAGCCGATGCTGACACCTGCCGGCCCGCCCTGTGGTTGAGGCAGGGTCGTTGTTCATCCCCCGCCGCGCTATAATACCCCTCGACAGCCCGCGCCGAAGCTGTGCCTGCCCCGCCAGAGGCAGGCACCAGACAGGCCTTGGGAGGAAGCCCCCGCCGGTGACAACGCCCCTCAGGCGGCAGTACCTCGACGTCAAGCGTCGCTACCCGCACGCTATCCTCTTCTTCCGCCTAGGCGACTTCTATGAGACGTTCGACCAGGACGCTGAGATCATCGCCCGCGAGCTGGACATCGTCCTCACCTCGCGCCCCGTGGGGAAGGACCAGCGGGTGCCCCTGGCAGGCATTCCCCATCACGCTCTCGATTCGTACCTGGCTAAACTTATCGCTAAGGGGTACAAGGTCGCCGTTTGCGAGCAGATGGAGGAGCCGGGTAAGGGGAAGCAACTCGTGGAGCGACAGGTGGTGCGCGTCGTCACCCCCGGCACGCTGGTGGAGGATAACCTGCTACAGCGGGGGACGAACAACTACCTGGCCGCACTCGCCGTCGGGGACGGGCAGATGGGGCTCGCCTACGTGGACGTATCGACGGGGGAGTTCGCCTGCACGCAGCTAGCTGCCGAGGCCACGGCCGCCGAGCTGGATCGACTGGGCCCCGCCGAGCTGCTGCTGCCCCAGGGAACTTCGCCTCCGGCCGCACTCAAGGCTACGCTCACGCCCCTGCCTGGCCCAGCCTTCGACGAGGCCACTGCCACCGAGCGCCTGCTGGAGCACTTCAAGGCGCCGTCTCTAGAGGGGCTGGGCCTGGCTGGCCTGACCCCTGCTGCGGTGGCGGCGGGCGCCGTCATCGCTTATCTCCAGGAGAACCAACGGGCCCTCCTCTCCCAGATCGGCCGCATCTCCTACTACCGCAGCGATGGGTTCATGGGCCTGGATGCCATCACCCGCCGCAACCTGGAGCTGTTCGCCTCCCTGCGGCCCGACGCGCCCGACTCCTCGCTTCTCGCCGTCATCGACCACACCCGCACCGCCATGGGCGCCCGCCTGCTACGACGCTGGTTGGGTCAGCCGCTCCTAAACGTGGGGGAGATCGGCCGCCGTCAGGACGGCGTCCAGCTCTTCTTCGACTCCGCCATCCGTCGCGGCCGCGTGTCCTCCATCCTGTCCAAGATGCCGGACCTGGAGCGTATCGTCAGCCGCGTGGGGGCGGGCTCGGCGACGCCCCGTGATCTCGTGGCCCTGCGCCGTGGCCTGGAGCTCGTCCCGGATCTCCGGAAGGCTCTGGACGACGATCTCGTATCGGCAGAGGGGAAACGCCGCGCCCACGAGGAGCTGATCGCCGGTCTCCAACCCTGCCGCGACTCGGCCGAAATCATCGCCCGCGCCATCGCCGACGAGCCGGCCACCGACGTCATCATCCGGCCCGGCTTCTCCGAGGAGCTGGACGCGCTCCGGTCCACCGCCCGCGACGCCCGCCAGTTCCTGGTCGACCTGGAGCGGCGGGAGCGGGAGCGCACCGGCATCAAGACGCTGAAGGTGGGCTACAACAAGGTCTTCGGCTACTACATAGAGGTGTCGAAGGCGAACCTCAAGGCCATCCCAGCCGACTACCAGCGGCGGCAGACCCTGGTCGGCGGCGAGCGGTTCACCACCGCCGAGCTCCAGGACTACGAGTTCCGCATCCTCCACGCAAAGGAGCGGCAGGAGGAGCTAGAGGAGACGCTGTTTCGCCAGGTCTGCGCTCAGGTCGCCGCTGGCGGCGAACGCATCCGTGACACTGCCGCGGCCGTGGCCCTGGTGGACGTTCTCTGCGGGCTGGCCGAGGCCGCCATCCGCGGTCGCTACGTCCGCCCCACAGTGGACGACAGCGACGGCATCGACATCCGCGACGGCCGGCACCCGGTGGTTGAGCGCACCCTTTCCGTGGAGGCCTTCGTCCCCAACGACACCGACATGGCCAGCAGCGATGCCCAGGTCATCGTCCTCACCGGCCCCAACATGGCTGGCAAATCGACCTACCTGCGCCAGGTCGCCTTGATCGTCCTCCTGGCTCAGATCGGCTCCTTCGTACCTGCCGCCGGGGCCAGCATCGGCATCGTCGACCGCATCTTCAGCCGCGTGGGCGCCACGGACGAGATCGCCGCCGGACACTCGACGTTCATGGTGGAGATGCTGGAGACGGCCGCCATCCTGCACAGCGCCAGTCCTCGCTCCCTCATCCTGTTCGACGAGATCGGCCGCGGTACCAGCACCTACGACGGCATGGCCATCGCCCGCGCCGTGGTGGAGTTCCTCCACAACCGGCCCGAGCTGGCGGCGAAGACGCTGTTCGCCACCCACTACCACGAGCTGGTGGAGCTGGCGTCCGTCCTCCCCCGCGTCCGCAACTACAACGTGGCCGTGTCGGAGCAGGGCGGCGAAGTCATCTTTCTTCATCGCATCCTCCCCGGCGGTGCCGACCGCTCCTACGGCGTACACGTCGCTCAACTTGCCGGCCTTCCTAAGCCCGTGACCCTGCGAGCTCAGGAGCTGCTGGAGGAATTGGAGGCATCTCGAACGGAGCCATCTCGGTCGGCCCGTCCTCGCCGCGAGGAGTCGCCCCAACTGTCCCTGTTCGCCGCCAACAGCGCCCTCCTCCGCGAGCTGGCGGAGATCGACGTCGATTCGCTGACGCCCCTCCAGGCGATCACCCGGCTCTACGAACTGGTCGAGCGCGCGCGAGCGAGCAGCGTGTAGCCTTCTTTTCCCACAAACACTGCCGATAGCGTAGAATATGGCCGCCCAGGCCCGCGGTGGAGAGATACTTGCCTCCGATGTCGTACGGCAGCTTGTCGCAGGCAAGCAGTTCAGGTTCTCCAGCAGGGGCAGGACAGCATTGAAGGGGCTGGACGAGGCGGTTGAAGTGTACGAGGTGATCTGGAGTGAGTAGGAGGATGACATGGCCGTCGTAGTGATCACCGGCTGCAGTTCCGGGTTCGGGATGCTCAGCGCGGTGGAGTTCGCCCGCCGCGGCGACACCGTCTACGCCACCATGCGCAACACTGGCAAGGCCGACCGACTGAGGACAGAAGCGGCGGGAGCGGGCGTGTCAATCGAGGTGCTCCAGCTTGACGTGGATGACAGGAAGTCAGTCGACGCTGCGATTGAGGAGGTTATCAAGCGGGAAGGGCGTATCGACATCCTCGTGAACAATGCCGGTATTGGCAACCCTGGCCCTGTCGAGGATTTCGACGACGATGAGGTCTTAGCGATCTTCGAGACTAATGTCTTCGGCGTCATCCGCGTGACGCGGGCTGTGCTGTCACATATGCGATCGCAGGGCAGCGGCACGATCGTCAATGTCGGCTCGGTGGCTGGCAAGGTAACAGCACCCTTCTCCGGTATCTACGCCGCCAGCAAGCATGCGGTCGAGGCCCTGAGCGACGCGCTGTACTACGAGCTACATCCATTCGGTATCCGTGTCGTGCTCGTTGAGCCGGGCAGGTTCGAAACGGGGACTGAAGCCAACGTGCGGCCAGCGCGGCGCTTCACGGAGGAGTCCGCCTACCTTGAACTGGATCGTCGCTTCTCCGTGGCCTACGAGAAGCTTCCTGGTGGTGGGCAGCGAGCCGATGCACAGATAGTTGCCAACACAATAGCCGACGCAGCGAAGGCTGGGCACCCGAAGCGCCGGTACCTTGTCGGTCAGGACGCTGAGTTGATCGTTGGGCTGCATAAGAAGGCGTCGGACGAGGAGTTCGAGAAGACGATTCGCACGATGCTTGATTTCTGGGACTAGGTGGAGGGGAGACGGCGCTGATGGGTTTCGACGAGCCGGTGCGGTTGTACGAGATGAGGTGGCGGCAAGCCTAACACCACGGCGTTGGGCGTTGTTCCCCGGCCGCAACGGGTGCGCTACAATCGCGCCCAGGAGCCCCCTTTGACCATCCGCGTTCTCCCCCCAGATGTCGCCGCCAGGATCGCCGCTGGCGAGCTGGCGGAGCGGGCGCGGGAGAGCCAGCCATAGACGCGACGGGATAATTCAGCAGTCCCTGCTATCCTGGCGCGGCGAGGCTTCTTGTCCGGGACCCAAGCCTCATCTAGATGGCGGATGCCAGACAGCGGAACCAATTCTTTGATTATCCCCGTCCGACCCATCCCATGCGTAAATGCGGTAGCTGCCGTCCCCTAGTGGCAGAGCGCTGGGGTCTACCAGCCCCTCGAAGCCGAAGTCATCCGCATCAGCTACCACGCCCTCAACATCCCAGTTCAGCCCGTCTTTGGAAGTCGCGGTGCCAATGGTGGTGGGATGCACGGGCTCGGTGCCGCTTTCCTCCCAGAGGATGTAGAACAGCCGATAGGTGCCGTCTGGAAGCAGGTGCACGTCCGGGTCTACGGCCTTCTTCAGAAGGATGCCCTCAAATTCAAAGTTGAGGCCATCGTCGGAGATAGCGCTGGCCATAGCACTGTTGATCGCGTTGCAGACAAAGTAGAGACGCACCCGGCCGTCGGGTAGTGCCACTGCGCTGGGTACGCCCACAAAGTCCGAGCACTCCTCTTCCAGGGCCAGCCGCTGTCCCTCCACCTGCCAGTTCAAGCCGTCGCTGGAGGTGGCGCTCCAGACTCTTTGGATCGGTGGCTCCTCGGGGTCCCGCGGCACCTGCTCCTTGAAATACATCCTCAGCCCGTCTCCGGCCTCAACGATGGAGGGATCACATACCATCTGGTCGACCGGCGCTACCCGACTGCCTTCCTCCGGGGTGAAGCTCAGACCATCCTGGCTTAGGGCGCTGACGATGCCGGGGGGGCCTCCCCCGCCGCAGTAGTAGAGTCGCACGCTCCCATCCGGCAGGGGCCAGGCCAGGGGCACAACGCCCTGGGCTCTCACACCCGGATCTACGACGAAAGAACCCGTGCGAGCAAGGGGGTCTGGGACGGCGGTTGGAGTGGGTGTGGCGCCACCATCGGCGGGTGGCGCTGGCGTCAGCGTCGCGACGGGTGTTGCGGCGGGAGTTGGACTCTCGGTTTCACCCGTACAGGCGACTGGGACAACCACAATGATGACGACGGAGATGGCAAGCGCAAATAGTCTACTACTCATAGGGTTCCCCTCTCGACGCGGCGGATATCACCCCCAAGCTTCACATCCAAAGGATCGGACTGTCAATCTCCTGAGGGGCCTGCGAGGCCCGGAAGAAGTCTCGGCTTCCACCATTGTCGTCACCGCAAGGTTCCCCTCCCTGAACGTCTGCGCTACAATCGCGCCCAGGAGCCCCCGTTGACCATCCGCGTTCTCTCCCCTGATGTCGCCGCCAGGATCGCCGCTGGCGAGGTGGTGGAGCGGCCCGCCTCCGTGGTCAAGGAGCTGGTGGAGAACGCCCTCGACGCCGGCGCCGGCGTCATCTCGGTGGAGATCGCCGGTGGTGGTACGGACACCATCCGCGTGGTGGACGATGGATGCGGCTTGGCCCCCGAGGAACTGGAGATCGCCTTCGCCCGTCACGCCACCAGCAAGCTGACGGATGACGACCTGCTGCGCATCACCAGCCTCGGCTTCCGCGGCGAGGCCCTCCCCGCCATCGCCGCCGTGGCCGAGGTGGAGATGGTGTCGCGGCCGCCCGACGCTCAGTCCGCCGCGTTCATCCGACTCGACGGCGGCGCCGCGGTGGAGCGAGGGAGCCGGGGCGCCCCTGTGGGCACCAGCGTCGCCGTGCGCAACCTCTTCGCCCGCCAGCCAGCGCGCCGCAAGTTCCTGCGCTCTCCCTCCACCGAGGCCAACCAGATCGCCTCCGTGGTCAGCCACTACGCCCTGGCTTACCCGGCCGTGCGCTTCTCCCTAACCCTCGACGGTCGGCAGGTACTGCTGACCAGCGGCAGCGGCGAACTGCGGGACGCCATCGCCGCCGTCTATGGCGCGGATGTGGCCGCGGCGATGCTCCCCGTCCGGCCAGGCGAAGGCGCTGTGACCGTGGAAGGGCCTGTCCTGAGCTCCGTCGAAGGGCTGTCCTCCTCGCCCCACGTGAGCCGCGCCAGCCGGGGCTACGTGAGCCTGTTCGTCAACGGGCGCTGGATCCAGAGTCGGCGCCTCGCCTACGCAGTGGAGGAGGCGTATCGGGGGATGCTGATGGTCGGGCGCTATCCCATCGCCGTCCTCCACCTGCGGATGCCCCACGAGGAGGTGGACGTCAATGTCCATCCGACGAAGCGAGAGGTCCGCTTCCGGGACGAGTCGGCCGTGTTCGGGGCAGTCCAGCGCGCGGTGAGGGCAGCCCTGCTGGAGTCCGCGCCAGTGCCCGCGGCCACGGTTGCCCCCTCAGCGACGCTCGATCTCTCCGTTCAGCCCTCGTCGCCACCCTTGTGGGAGCACGCCCGCGCGTTGGAGCGCAGGCAGGCGGAAGCGGAGGCAACGCAGCCATCCCCCGCGGCCGGCCCGTCGACGCCCGCCGCCGCCCTGCCCGCCCTGCGTGTCATCGGCCAGCTTGGCAGCACCTACATCATCGCCGAAGGCCCCGACGGTATGTACCTCATCGATCAGCACGCTGCCCACGAGCGCGTCCTCTACGAGCGCTTCTGCCGCCAGCGCGTGGAGAGCGCTCCGGACGTGCAGGCGCTGCTCGAGCCGCTGACGCTGGACCTCTCGCCCCCGCATCGGGCGCTGATCACCGAACACGAGGAGCTGTTGGGCGACCACGGCTTCGCCGTCGAGCCCTTCGGCCAGGCGTCCTACCTCGTGCGCGCCGTGCCCACGGCCCTCGCTGGCTCCGACCCTCGCCAGGCGATCGTGTCGTTCCTGGACCTCATGCTGGAGGAGGGCGAAGGCGATCGCCGTGACAGCGTAGCGATGTCCCTGGCCTGCCACAGCGCCATCCGCGCCGGCAAGACGCTGAGCCAGGAGGAGATGCGAGAGCTCGTCATCCAGATGGAGAACTCAGAGGCGCCCAGCACCTGCCCGCACGGACGCCCGACCATGATCCACATGAGCGCCGAGACGCTGGCCCGGGAGTTCGGCCGACGCTAGCTCCGTGACTGCGAGTGGGCAGAGAGGGCGCATCGCCCCGCAGGCGATCATATTCGACCTGGACGACACCATCATCGACGACAGCAGCAGCGTCGAGCCCGCCTGGCGCACCGTTTGTAAGGAGGCGGCCGCGCAGGTCCAGGGCCTCGAGGCCGATGCCCTCCTCGCCGCCCTCGCCCCAGCCCGCCGTCGATTCTGGTCGGACCCGGACCGTCACCGGGAAGGCAGGCTGGACCTCAGGAAAGCGACCAGCGGAATCGTGGAGGAGGCGCTTCGGTCTCTGGGCCTCGATCTTCCTACTCTGGCGCGGAACACCGCCCACCGGTACCGTGACCTCCGCGAGGCCGGTGTCCGCCTGTTCCCCGGAGCCATCGAGGCGCTGGAGGGTCTGCGCGCGATGGGTGTCCGCCTCGGTCTCATCACCAACGGCAGTGCAGAGGGACAGCGTGCCAAGGTCGAGCGCTTCGATCTGGCGCGTCACTTCAACCATATCCTCATCGAGGGCGAGTTCGGTTGCGGCAAGCCGGACGAACGCGTGTATCGGGCCGCCATGCGGGCGCTCGGGTCTGAGCCTGAGCAGACCTGGAGCGTGGGCGACAACCTGGAGTGGGACGTTGCCGCGCCCCAGCGCCTCGGTCTCTACGCCATCTGGGTCGACCCGCCGGGAGCGGGGCTACCTGCGGGGGCGACCGTCCGCCCGGATCGGATCATCCGCTCTATCGCGGAATTGCTGCCGATGCGAACGAATCGCCGCTAGGCGCGCCTCGTCTCCTCGCCCGCTTGTCGCTCCCGCCGTATCAGATGGCCGTCCCGCATCTCCAGGACGACGTCGGCCAGAGCGGCCATGCGCGGGTCGTGCGTGACCATGATGCCCAGCTTCCCCCGGCCTTTCACTTCATCGATGAGCGATCGTACCACCTGCTCGCCCAGCTCCGAGTCCAGGTTCGCGGTGGGCTCATCGACGAGGATCAGCCAGGGGTCCCGCATCAGGGCGCGGGCGATGGCCACCCGCTGGCGTTCGCCCGCCGAAAGCTGACTGGCAAGGGCGTGTGCGCGGGAGGTGAGGCCCAGCTCCTCCAGCAGCCCGTCCGCCCGGCTGATGGCCTCGCGACGGCCTCCCGGCCCGATCTCATACATGAGCGTCAGGTTCTCCCGCGCTGTCAGGAAGAGGATCAGGTTGTTCGCCTGGAACACGTAGCCGACCCTGTCACGGCGGTACCTCGCCCGCTCCCCATCCGACAGGCGTCCGATCTCCTGGCCGCTCACATGGATGCTGCCGCTCGTCGGCCTGAGCAGCCCCCCGATCATCGCCAGGAGCGTCGTCTTACCCGACCCTGACGGCCCCACGATGGCCACGAAGTCCCCCGGTTCCGTGCTGAAGTTCACGTCCCGCACGGCGTGCACCGCCAGCGCCCCGCTGCCGTAGGTCTTGTTCAGATCGGTTACCGCTAGCGTGGCGCTCATGTTACTCCTGGTGACCGAGCGCGATGATGGGATCGACGCGGGCGAGTTGGCGCACCGAGAACAGGGCACCGACGATACCCGTCGTCACCACCAGCACGGAGGTGAGGACGAAGGTGAACCCCGTAAAGGCGACGGGCACCGTCTCTGGGAGTTCGTTCAGTGCGCTGTCCGTGGCGTAGGCCAGGGGCACGGCGATGACCGCCCCCAGTGCCGTCACCGTTACCACCTGCAGCAGCAGTTGGCGGAAGACATAGCCGTTGCTGGCTCCGATGGCCTTGAGGAGACCTACCTGCGCTGTCTTCTGCATGGTGAGAACGTAGAAGAAGATGCCGATGACCAGGGCGCCGATGGCGAAGCCGAAGACCCGTAGCGCGTTCACCGTCATCTGCTGCCCCTGTACGCCCTCGATGTTGGCGAATGCGGTCTCCTTGGAGACGACCTCGTAGGCGTCAGTCGTGCGGCCGGCCAGGCCGTCACCCTGCAGGAGAACGATGCTCGCCAGCGGCGCGTCAGGGTCGTCAGGCCCGTACTTGACCTCCCTCCAACTGTCGAGAAGCATGTAGACCACCGGCTGGAAGAAGAAGTACCCTTCGTCGACCTCACCCACGATGGTGAATTCGAACTCCCTGAGCCGCGAAGGAACCACGATTCGGTCGCCGATAGAGAGGCCGGAGGCTTTCAGGAAGGCGGAGTCAGCGAGCACGCCGCGCCGATCTTGCAGGCCGAGGGCTTCACCAGCCGCGACGTCCGGCTCAGCGATGGAACCGGGCTCGTAGCCGAGGAGGGCGGCCCCGGTGGTGTCTCCCTCCCCGTCTCGCACGTTCGCCCCCACGTAGCCTAGGGGGGCCCACTCTGTCACGCCTTCCATGCCGCCGAGCTGCTCTACCGTCTTGGAGCCTAGCTCCGAGCGGATAACGCTGAGGTCGCTGTTCCTGGCGTAGGCCAGCGCATCCGCGTCCAGCGCTCTCAGGGCGCTCCCCGCCTGCTCGTTCAGGCCAATGCCGAGGCCGTTGATCATGAGGATGAGGTACGCGATGAGAGTCACCAGGAGGGTGATCAAAGCGAACTGAAACTTGCGACGACGAATCTCGGTGAGCCCCATCATGATAGTACGGTGGCGAGCTAGCGCCGGTTCTGGCGCCAGTGCAGTACTTTCGCCAGGGCGTTGGCCGCCCGGGGGATTGTCGGGAATACGGGGATGTGGGCCTCCCAGCACAGCTCCAGGAACGCCAGCGTCTGCTCCATCGCCTGCACGTCCAGGGCCGGTCTCATCACCAGAACGAGCGGCTTGCCGCAGGCCTGGCGGGCCTCTACGAGCGCCTCAGCCGCCTTCTGCCGATAGATCTCGGGGTCGAACCAGGCGGCCGAGCGTCGCCATCCCCCGAAGTTGAAGTTGGTGTGGAACATCACGGCGTCGATGTTCTCCGCCGAGCCTACCACCTCGATGGTACTCTTCAGCTTGGACGGATCGAAGACCATGATGGAATCTACCGGGTTGCGCACGCTGGTGCCGGCCACGGGCGTAAACTCCCGTAGGGCCTGCTGGGTCGTCTCCGGCAGGACGGGACAGCGCAGGCCGGCCTCGTCCAGTTCGTCGGCGGCGAACACGCTGAAGCCGCCGCCGCCGCCCACGACTACGACGCCGGGGCCGGTAAGGGCGCCGAACCCGCTGTCCGCCAGGCCCACGGAGACGAAAGCCATCGCCAGGTCCGCCATCTCCTCCACGCTGTCGGCCCGCACCGCGCCCACCTGCCGCAGCAGGGCATCGAACACGTCCATGGAGCCGGCTAGCGACCCCGTGTGCGAGTGCACGGCCCTCGTGCCCGCCTCCGTTCGTCCCCCCTTGAGGACGATGACGGGCTTGACCGCAGCGGCCCTCCGCATCGCCTCGAAAAAGTGGCGCCCGTCCTTGACGCCTTCGATGTAGGCGCAGATGACCTCGCTTTCCGGGTCTTCCGTCAGGTAGTCCAGCAGCTCGCCCTCATCGATATCGGCGGCGTTGCCGTAGCTCACGACCTTGGAGTATCGGATTCCCCGCGGCACCGAGGTGTACACCATCTCCGTGGCGTTGCCGCCGCTCTGGGAGATGAAAGCCACCGGCCCCGGCTCCCTGGGGAACCCCGGCATGAAGGCAAGCCTGCTGGCGGGCACGTAGAATCCCATGCAGTTGGGGCCTATGACGCGGATCCCGGCCTCGACCGCTCGCTGCACGACCTGCGCCTCCAGCTCCGCCTTCTCCTCTTCACCCGTCTCGCTGAAGCCGGCGGTGAAGAAGTGGATGCACTTCACCCCCTTGGCGATGCAGTCGTCGACCAGCGACGGGACGATGCGCGCGGGGACGCTGGAGATGACGTGGTCGACGGGCCCCTCGATGTCGAAGAGGCTGGGGTAGCATTTCAGCCCCTCGATCTCCTGGTGCTTGGGGTTGACGGGGTATATGGCCGGGAACTCCATGTCTTGGAGGGCCATGACGAATCCGGCACCGACGCCGCCGAAGCCGATCTGGGGCGGCGATACGCCAGCTATGGCCACCGAGCGGGGGTGGAAGAGGTAGTCCAGGCCATGTCCTGAGCCTGTCCTGAGCAGCGTCGAAGAGTCCGTCGCAGGGCCTGTCGAAGGGGCCAACGGGCCACCCTCAGTTGGGACTTCCCCTGCCGGGCTCGGCATCCGCTGTTTGACCAGAGCCTGCTCCACTTCTCTCCGTTCGTCCTGAGCCTGTCGAAGGGCGAGCGGAGTTCGGCTTACAAACGACGAGGGCCGATCCTTTGGCCCTCGCCCCTGCCTACCGGCAGGCAGGCGTCACTCTAACGTGCGCGTTAACTTCGCCCCGATTGTAGCAGGCGCGGCCACGGCCGGTCAACGCCACGAGATTCCAGGTGCTCCCCCAGGCACAAGCTTGACAGGTTAGGTCAAAAGTGCTAAATGTGGCACGCCGGGCTTGGCCCGCAAGGGAGGTGTTAAGGAATGAGACACTTTGCGGTCGGTTCGCTCGTGGTGGGGATGGTTGTGGCCCTGGTTGTGATTGGCCTTCGCCACTGGGGTCTCCCTGCCCAGGCCGTTCCTCAGGTTGTCACCGAGGTCGCCATCGACACCAACGTCGACGACAACGGTGACCAGGGCGAGGACGGCACCCAAAAGGCTCCCGCCACTAACCAGTGCTACGACAACGTCGACAACGACGCGGACGGCCTGACCGACGGTGCCGACCCGGACTGTCAGAGAGGGCTCTACCTTGACAATGACGACACCACCGTCTCGGCTCCCGACTCCTGTGTTGAGCTTGACGTCGGCCAGACCGTTGTCGTCGACCTGTGGGTGCAGGGGGTGGACCCGGCTGACAGGATCTCCGGCTACCAGGTCGATATCGACTACGACCCCGCCGTGATCGGCATAGGCATCGACGACGACAGCGACGGCCGCTTTGACGAGGACTGCTACAACGACATCACCGGCGCGCAGGCTGGCTATTGGCAAGACTTCACCGACAACGACGGCGACCAGCACGAGGACGGCTCCGTCGGCTCCCCAGGCGACAACCAGTGCTCGGACGGCGTCGACAACGACGGCGACACCGGGATTGACCGCGCTGATCCCGACTGCGGTGCCGGCCCGCGCATCGACGAGGAGCTGTGCGACCTCATCGTTGTCGACCCCGCCGGCAGCAACAACCCCAACGACGTCAGCATCCTCTCCCGCATCGGCAGCGGCGGCGGCGCAGGCTTCATCGTCGCCGACACCGACCTTACGGCCAAGCCCAACTCCGTCACGTTTGTGGGCGTCGACGGCACCGCCGCCCCGTCTCCTCCTCCCGCCCACCACGAGTCGGGCGACGGCGTCCTGGCCAGGTTCACCGTCACCGGCGTCGCCAACGGCACCAGTCCTCTCACCATTCCCGGCGCGGCCGGCGGTGCGGATGGCATACCCGATCTCATTATCGTCGACGGCAGCGGCGCCAACGATCTACCTGGCGACCCGATCCCGGTGGAGAGCCTGGGAGTCGCCGCCATCTCCGTGGGCGAGCCGTGCGTCGCCCCGACGCCTTCTCCCACTCCAACACCTAGCCCAACACCAACACCCACGCCCTGCGCCGATTACGATGGCGACACGTACACGGATTGCGACGAAGCCTTCATCGGCACCGACCCCGACCTAGACTGCGGCGCCAACGCCTGGCCGCCGGATCTCGACGACAACCAGGTGATCAACTTCGGGGACGTGCTCCAGGTATTGTGTCCACCCGGCTTCAGCTCCACCACCTGTGATCCCGACCATACTCAACGGCGAGACCTCGTTCCAGACGGTGTGATCAACATCCTTGATCTCATCAAGGTGCTGCCGCCGGTGTTCGGCTCGTCGTGCACTCTCCCCACGCCCGTGCCAGGAGAGGTGGGCCTAGTGGCGATCGACGCCAATCCTATGGGAAACGATGATGACTATGTCGGGAGCGTCCAGGGCTGTGCGGAGGTTGCGGAGGTTGGAGACACCCACACCTTCGATCTAGTCGCAGAACGGGTAGACCCCGTGGATATGATCGCTGGCTACCAAGTCGATATGGACTATGACCCTGCGATCATCAAGGTCACCGGCGTTACCGACGTTGACGCGGCGGGCTCGAGCCCGCCCGACGACGTTACGATCATCTCGCGCATCGCTAGCGGCGGGGGCGCGGGCTTCCTGAGCGCGAGCGAAGGAGTGCCCGACACCAACGGTTCCTTCACGGTCGCGGCGACAGATGGGACGAACAACCCCCCACCACCCGCTAACCATGAGGACGGCGATGGCGTACTGGCAAGGATTACCGTAGAGGCTGTTGGGACAGGCGTTAGCCCTCTCATCATCCCCGGCCCCGCGGGCGGCCCTGATGGTGTTCCAGATCTGGCGATCTACGACGGGGACGGCCCTAACTCGATAGCCGGTGATCCAATCCCGGTCGTGGGTGTCAAGGGTGGAGGGGTGGCTGTGGGTACGACCTGCCCGGCGGACTCCGACCGCGACGGCTTGCCCAACACTGTCGACAATTGCCCCGATGTCGCTAACCCAGGCCAGGAGGACGATGTCCACCCGAACACCACCGGCGACCATTGTGACGACCCCGACGTCGACTTGGTGGCGGACATCGATGACAACTGCCCGGACATAGCCAACGCTGGTCAGGAGGACTGGGATGGCGATGGCGTGGGCGACCACTGCGACGATTCCGACGGCGACGGTGTGATCGATGCTGTCGACAATTGTCGGGCCACGGAAAATCCGGGTCAGGAAGATGTCGACGAGGACGAGACCGGCGACACCTGCGATACGGAAGGCCCGTCCCCAAACACTAGTGGACTAAACGGTGCAGACGATTGCGTCGACACCGTGGACAACGATGGTGACGGACGACCGGACGGGGCGGATCCGGTGTGTGACTCCGACGGCGATGCGGTGTCCGATATAGGCGACAACTGCCCGTCCACTCCTAACGCGGGGCAGGAAGATGACGATGGCGAGGGCCTTGGTGACGCCTGCGACCCTTGCCCTGGTGACTCTGACTGCGATGCCGATGGCTTCAACGACTATGACGAAACACTCATAGGGACAGATCCTGCTGACGCCTGCGGCCCGGCGTGCTGGCCCCCGGACTTCGACGACAGCATGGTGATCAACCTGGCGGACGTGTTCAAGGTGCTCCCACCGTACTTCGGCTCTAGTCCAGACGTGCCCGACACGAACGGTGACACCATCCCTGACTGGAGTCCTCGGAGAGACCTGCTCCCGGACGGCTTCATCAACCTGGGGGACGTGTTCAAGGTGTTGCCGCCGTACTTCGGGTCCGTATGCACACCGTAGTGCCTGGTACGCGCAGGCGCTGTCTGGGGTAGGCGGATCAACACATGTAGGTCGAGGCCCCAGCCTCGACCTTGGGCACGGGTGGCACCGGCGCGGGGCTGGGGCCCTGCCCTACGCTATCTCCAGCTCCCGCTTCACCTCGCCCACGGCCTGGGTGATCACCCTCAGCTTCGCCTCCGCCTCGTCCCAGGTCCGGGTCTTCAGCCCGCAGTCGGGGTCGATGTACAAGCGCTCGGGCGGGAGCACCTCCAGACCCTTCCTGATCCCGGCCTTCACGTCGTCTAGCGTCTCGACCACGTGAGAGTGGACGTCCACGACCCCCATGGCGACTTCCTTGTCGAACCCGTCCTTGTGCTCGCGGATCAGGTCCAGGAGGTCGTAGTCGCTGTTCGCCATCTCCAGGTCGAGCTGGTCGACCGGCAGATTAGCGATGTGATGGAATACCGCCGCGAAATCCCCGTAGCAGATATGGGTGATCGTCCTGACGTCGAGGCCATGAGTGACGACCCCCAGCGCCTCCGACACCAGCTCCATCTCCTCCGGCCGTGTTGAGGCGGCTGGCTCATCCACCTGCACGAACCTCGCCCCTGCCTTCACCAGCTCCTCGGCCTCACGATGCACCACCCCCGCCATGGCCAGCACCGCCTCTCGCCGCGAGCCGTAGTGCTCGTCGAACGACCAGTCGACCATCGTATAGGGACCGGTTACCATCCCTTTCACGGGCTTCTCGGTAAGGCCCTGAGCGTAGCGCCACATCTCGACCGTCATTGGGCCCTGCCAGCGCAACTCGCCGGTGATGATCGGCTTGCGGTAGTAGCGGTTGCCGTACGACCGGACCAGGCCGCTGATGGCCATGCTCTCGGTCAGGAGCTCGGCAAAGTAGGCCACCATGTCGCCGCGCTCCATCTCGCCGTGCACGAGGATGTCCAGCCCCACATCCTCCTGCAAGCGGATGCACTCGACCGTGGCCTGGCGAGTGAGCTTGTCCAGCTTGGCCCCGTCGATGCGGCCAGCGACGAAGGCGGCGCGCGCCCGCTTCAGGTATTCCGGCTTGGGGAAGCTCCCCACGGTTGTGGTCAGCAGGCCGCCCATCGACATCCCTCTCCCTAGACTTCGGCGCCTATCCCGGCTGCCCGCACGCCCTCGACCAGGCGCTTCAGCTTGTCGAACGCCGCCTCCCGCGGCAGGTACTCCAGGCCGCAGGAGGGGTTTACGTACAGGCGCTCGGCGGGAATGAACTCGCCGACCCGCCGTATCTGTTGTACGAGGTCTTCCACGGACTCCATCTTGGTGTTGCGAGCGTCCACGATGCCGAACCCTAGCGTCTTGGTGAACACGGTGCGCTTCAGCGCCTCCCAGTTGCGCGGCCCCCAAGCGAAGTCGAGGCCGATGACGTCCACGGGCAGCTCCATGAACTGCGGCAGCATGCCGTTGGCGTCGCCGAACCAGGTGTAGAGCGCCGTCTCCACATCAACGCCCTCGAGAATCGTGGCGACCGCTTCCTGGAGCAGGGGGGCATCCTCCTTGTGCCGGAGGATGGCCGGCTCGTTGATCTGGATCACCGTCGCGCTGGCGGCGGCCAGGGCCAGTGCCTCCTGGCGGAGCGCCTCCGCCAGGTCCAGCACCAGCCGACGGCGATCGCCGTAGTGAGAATCGGAGGAGAGAACAGCCAGGGTGTAGGGGCCGGTGATAAGCGCCTTGACCGGCTTCTCGCTGTGGCGGGCGGCGAACTCGTAGTCGCGGACCAGGATCGGTTCCCGCCAGCGCACAGGCCCAACGACGTTGGGCTGGCGGTAGTACGTGTTCGTATCGAAGTAGCGGATGAGTCCTCCGATGTCGAACCCTTCCAGCCGCCGCGCGATGTACGTTTGGTCGTCGTCCCAGCGGATCTGGCCGTCGGTGATGATGTCGAGGCCCGCCTCCACCTGCTCGGCGATGACCTCGATCGTCACCTCGTCCTGTACCTGCGCTAGCTCCTCGACGGTGATCTCCCCGCGATCGAGCCGGGCGATCGCCCGACGAAGGCGGGCAGGTCGCGGCCGGTTGGGTATCTTCGGATAGTGGCCCACGGCGGTAGTGCGCATCCTCAGTCTATCCTCTAGTCCTTCTCTTCTTCGCCAGCCTTCTTCAGCCGCTCGATCTCCGCCTTCACTTCGTTCAGCTCCTCTTGCAGCTCATCGCGGTACTCCTCCAGCATTCGCAGGTACTCCTGGCGGCGAGGGAAGCGCCAGGCGCTGCGGAACCAGAAGCCGAAGGGAGGCGCGAACCCGAAACGGAACCAGCTACCGCGCATGTGCACCACCTCTATCGCGGCGCGAGGGCCGCTGCCCTCTCACCGCTGGGCTACAACGGCCCTCGTCAACTGTCTCGCCTGCTGCTTGAGCACCGGCGATTGTAGCACGCGCCTATCTGACCGTCAACGAAAATGCGACCGCCAGTGGAGTTCCACCGGCGGCCGCACAAACGAACGCTATGGCCGGTTGACAGGCGCTACCGCAGCCTCATCAGATCCGCCTCTGGCGGAACCGCCGCCTCACGTACCACGCGCCCATCGCGGCCGCAGCCGCTGCCGCCGAGCCAGCAAGCGCGGCGTAGTGGAACGACGAACCGCCGGACGAGTCCGCGGCGCTGCCAGGCGTGTCAGGCGTGTCCGAGCGGCCAACAAGCAGTTCCGTCGTGCCGCCGACATTTGTAACGTCATGCACCGTAGGATTGAAGCTGCACCCGCTTGGATTATGGGTGACGGTGCAGCTATCCACTGTGAGGGTGTGCAACCCCGGGATTTGGAAGCAGTTCGCCTGGGGTTCTGAAAATTGACTGGGTGGTACCCCCACGTCATTCACCCCCCCGACGATCATACTGTCTACCCACCTAAAGGCAAGGTCGACGGCAGTGCCTCCGGGGGGGACAGCTCCGTTCAGCACAACCCCGCTGTATACACTTGATCCAATTATCACTGTCCATGTCCAACCGACCCCTGTAGACGTACCCGATATGCAATATTTGTGAATGTCCTTTACCACGGGCTTGCATTTACCAGCGATGTCGGCGTTGACGATTGACAGGAGATCCGACTGAGGGAGAGCGCGGCCGAAGATCTCCAACTCGTCAATCAAACCCTTGAAGATTTGCCCACTAGCGTAGACAGCCGGGTTGTTCTTCCCCATCAGTAGAGCCGCGCTGTTGTTCGCGTGGATTCTAGTCGGTCCAGTCAATTTGAGAGCACCGTCCACGTAGAGCCTGACCCTAGGTGATGTCCCCGTCCTTTCGACTGTCACCGCTACATGATGCCACAGCCCATCGGCAACATTGGCATTAGATACGTAGTTTGTGCAAGAAGTGGTAGGGGAAGGAGCGGAAGTGGGATTACCGTCGCAATCGTGATTGCTGACTGATGCGTCTGCCAACTGGAAGCCCAGGTTGCCCTCATAGAGGAAGAGTTCGTATCCCGCTACTTTACCTCCTATTTCGTTTCGTTTGTCAACAATAGGGAGAATACCTGATTTATCTTCGGGCTTGACTTTGATCCAGGCGTCTATCGAAAATTCCTGCCCAGGGTTTCCGTAGCTAAGGATACCAGGCCCGTCAGGGACTTCCACAAAAGCTGAGCTGCCATCAAACTGGAACGCATTGCCTACCTTCCCGGGCACCGAAGCGGGATTTCCAGGGAGGCCAATCGCCCCAGGTTTGGTGTTGCCGTTGCGCAAACCGATAATATCAGCCGCCGATAGGCCTGCGGTCTCATCGAAGGGCCACCAGTGGTCTATGTTGGGCGGCGCCTGGACGCATTGTTTAACGTGGACCGTCATGCGGAAGTCCTGCGGCGGATCCATGGCTGTCCAGATATCAGGCGAGTTTTCCTCGAAGGCTTCGCCGTCATCGTAGGGATTAGGCCGCAATCCATTTTGGGTTGGGGGGTCCTCGCCAAAGGTCCAGAAGAACGTATCCGGGGTAGGATTAGGAAGGACCCTCTTGAGCGCGATCGCGTACTTCTCGCCACTCGTGACAGGAGAGATCGGGGTGATGAGATCGACGTGGATGGGGGTAGGTCCGTTCGCCTGCCACATCGTGAGGGTGAAGTCCCCAGATCGAAGCACTGTACCGGGCAATCCTGAGCCAGTGAGGTCGCGCACCTCCCATTCAAATGTGTGCACGATGCTTACGTCGCCACTCCCATACTGCATGACGAGATCGAAGCCCGTGAAGACGCCTGATGACGTTAGCGTGAACGATTGGGCGAAACCTTTGGAGGGTACCATGTTGGTATTTCCCCATATGTTGCTGCCCTCGGTAAAGGTGCGCGCCCCGATATTGGTAGTCGTGTCCGCACTCGCTGAATACGCAGCAAGCAAGCTCACGCCCACGAGTATTCCCAACGCAACTAACGCCCTCATTCCTCGAAGAATTCGTGTGGTTACTCCCCCTACGGCACCCTGGGCCACCAGAGAAGTAATCGCACGTGGCAAGTACTGCATCGCCGCACTCCTTTCTAACTACTTCCTAACCGTTGACCCGTTGTCATCCGGACGCCCGCCCCGCTAGAATGCAAAAGGCTAGGGTGTGCGCCCGCATTCCTTAGCTCCAGGCCTCGGTGCGCACAACACCGAGGCCTCTCTTTATGTTCCGTATGTAGCGCCTATCACCTCCTTTAGAACGCAACAACGCCGAGCCCTACCTGCACACGATAGGCCCAGCGTTCGAAAGCGAAGGGGAAAGGGAATTTGCCGCAAAGCGTCACACCCCTCTCGCGGTGTCTGTATTATAGTTAAATTGAGAAACTTGTCAAGGGACTTCGACTACGCAATTTCTGCTACTTGTGCTGACGCCCTACGGCCCGAAGGCGTCCACCATGGCGATGGCGTAAGGGGCCTGCTCCCGGCAGGCGTCGCACTTCACGCACTTCCCCTGGTCGATGCGGTATCTCCCGTTATCGCGCACCACGGCCTGGGTGGGGCACACTCCCTCCGCCAGCGGCAGCTCGTCTGAGTGGTGGATCACTTCGTAGCGCACGAGGTCGCGACAGACCTTGGCGGGGCAGCGCCTGTTGTGCAGGTGCTCGTTGAGCTCGTCCTCGAAGAAGCGGAGCATCGACATGACGGCGGTGGGGGCGGCCTGACCGTGAGCGCAGTTGGCGTAGCGCATCGTGTCGCCCAGGAGGCGCATGATCTCGGGGTCGGAGCTGCGGCCGCGGCCGGCGGCGATGCGCCGCAGGATCTCCAGCAGGCGGCGGGTGCCGGCAAAGCAGGTGGTGCAGCGGCCGCAGGACTCGTCCTCGGCGAACCACTCGAAGTAGATGGCCAGGTCGACTATGCAGTTGGAGTCGTCCAGCGTCACCAGGCCGCCGGAGCCCATGAGCATCCCGCGCTCGCGGAAGGGGTCGGGCTCCAGCCCGATGCCGACGTCGCTGGCAGGGACGATGCCGGAGAGGGGCCCGCCGGGCTGCACGGCCTTGAGGGTGCGGCCCTCCGGCGGCCCGCCCGCGGCGCCCATCACCACGTCGCTCATGGGGGTGCCGAACGGCACCTCCAGGATGCCCACCCGCTGCACCTGGCCGGACGGCGAGAACATCTTCGTCCCCTTGTTCTTCTCCGTGCCCACGGAGGCGTACCACTCGGCGCCGTGGCGCAGGATCAAGGGGACGCTGGCATAGGACTCAACATTGTTGACGTTGGAGGGCTTGCCGAAGACACCGGCCTGGGCGGGGAAGGGCGGCCGGAGCTTGGGCATGCCGCGTGAGCCCTCCACTGAGGAGATAAGGCCGGTCTCCTCACCGCAGACGTAGCTGCCGGCCCCGCGCACGACCTCCATGTCGAAGGCGAACCCGGAGCCGAGGACGTTGTCGCCCAGGAGCCCCCGCTCGCGCGCCTGCTCGATCGCCGTCTCCATGCGCTCCGCCGGTAGCGGATACTCCTCCCGAATGTAGATGAATCCGCGGGAGGCGCCGGTGGCGTGGCCGCCGATGATTATCCCCTCGATGATGAGATGGGGGTTGCTCTCCATGAGGTTGCGGTTGACGAAGGAGCCGGGGTCGCCCTCATCGGCGTTGCAGATCATGTACTTGGGCGTGTTCTGGGCGGTGCGCAGGAAGTCCCACTTGCGCCCGGTGGGGAAACCGGCGCCGCCGCGCCCCCACAGGCCCGACTCCGACACCTCGCTGATGACCTGCTCATCGGTCATGCCCAGGGCCTTCGCCAGCCCCTCGTAGCCGCCGCGAGCGATATAGTGATCGATCTCCTCCGGATCGATGATGCCGCAGTTGTCCATCAGTCGGCGCACCTGAAGTCCGAAGAACTCCAGGGAGCCCAGCGGCTGCACGCCGTCCAACGGTTCCTCCGCCAGGACGGCGAGGGCGAGTTCGGAAGCGATGCCGTCGGCGGCCACGGCTTGCTCGATGAGCTGTGGCACCTTGTCCGCGGTGACCCTGCCGTAGAGGACGGCGGGCTTCCCTGGACGCGCCACCTCTACGATGGGCTCTGCATAGCAGAGGCCCCAGCAGCCGGTGACCATGACATCCGCCTCCAGGTTGCGGTCGGCCACCTCCTTGCGGATGGTATCCAGCGTCTGCTCGGCGCCGGCCGCGCGGGAGCACGTGGTTAGGCCCACCTTGATGAGGGGGCGCTGCGGCTCGACAAGGCGCCGCCAGGACTCCTCGACCTGCGACCTGAGTTCCTCGTAGGTGGGCATGTGATCGATAGCCAGTCGGCGGCTGCCGCTGGCTACGACTCCCCTTCCTTCGGCTCGCTCACAGGCTCGGCCTCCGACGGAGCCTCGCCTTTGATCTCGCGGGCCAGCTTTATCGCGTCGCTAACGGACAGGGGGCCGACGTAGCGGCCGTCGAGTCGCACCAGAGGTGCCAGGTAGCAGGTGCCGTCGCACTGGACGAGGCGGAGGCCAAGGGCGCCGTCCTCTGTGTTCTCGTTCATGCGGCAACCGAAGACGGCTTCCAGGGCGCGGCGGATGTTCACGGCGCCTTTGAGCAGGCAGGCCGGCCCGCTGCACCACTCCACCGTGGTCCGGGCGGGCGGGATGGTACGTATCTCCGAATAGAAGTCGAGAGCTCCGTAGAGCATCGCCGGAGTCGTGCGGAACTTGGCGGCGAGGACGGGGATCGCTTCAGCCGGAACATAGCCGTACTCATGCTGGATACGGTGGCAGGCAGTCAAGAAATCGGCACTGTCGGCCGAGAGGTCGTCGACCAGATCCAGTACCTTGGCCGCCAGGTCGGCGAGAGGTTCGACAACAGTGTAGCGGGACGAGTGCGCCGGCCCGGCGGTGATCTTGGTCATATCCCGAATGCGGTTCCTAGTGACTCCAGCCTGGGATTGCGAATGGAGTTTGTGTCAGGCTTCACACATGATACACGGGGCGCTCCAGCAGGGGCAAGATTGACGACGACCCTGACGCTCAGTCCCGCAGCCCGCCTACCGGAAGGCGAAGTCGCTGAGGGGGAAGCGGCGCACGTGGTTCTCTGTGCCCTCGGAGACGAACACGAAGTGCCGTGCGGGGTCGTAGGCGATGCCATGCGGGAAGGCTAGGGACGTCCCGGCCACCGAGCTCAGGGCGACCATCACCTGTCCTGCGTTGTCCAGGAGGAGGATACGGTCATGCGCGGGGTCACTGGCCAGGATGCGGCCGTCGGGCAGGGCCGCCAAGTCAGGCTTGTTGAGGGGGTCTAAGTCCTCCCACTCCCGGATGGGGTAGGCGACGATAGGTTGCAGGTCGGTGCTGATGCGCTGGATGCGGGCGTTGCCGGCGTCGGCCACCAGGATATGGCCCAGGGCGGGATCAAAGGTTATGCCCACGGGCTCGCGGAACTGCCCGGGGCCCGTGCCCCAGCCGCCTAGCGTCCCCAGGGGCTTGCCCTCTGGGGAGAACTTGCGGACGCGTTGAGTGCCGGTATCGGCCACCCACACGTTGCCTTGGTCGTCCGTGGTGATGGAGCGGGGCCCCCACATCTCATCTCCGCCGGGAGTGAGGAGGTCTGTGGTCGGCCTGCCCCACGCAGCGACAAAGTTGAGGTCGGCATCGAATTTCTGTACGCGGTGGTTCCAAGTATCGACGACGTACAGGTTGCCCTGGGCGTCCAGGGTCAGGTCGGCGGCCTGGTTGAACTCGCCCTCGCCGCCGCCCTTGGTCCCGGTCGCCTTCAGGTACACGCCCTCCGGGGAGAACTTCTGGATGCGGTCGTTGCCGGAGTCCAGCACGTAGAGGTTGCCCTCGCCGTCGACTGCGAGGCCGGAGGGGTCGCTGAAGGTGCCCGGCGCATCGCCGCCCCAACCGATGATGAGACGGCCTTCGACATCGGGGGCGGCAGCCGGGTCGTAGATCCGCGGGAAGTACGCTGTCGACCAGACGGCGGCGGAGTACACGGAGTCCAGCCCCTGTGGATGCTCTCGGTCGCGGAAGAAGCGCCACCAGTTCTCCCAGGTATAGCTGCGAGCCAGGCTCTCGCCGAAGTCGCGCATCGCCACCCACAGGTTGTCCTTATCTCGGCTGATGCCCCGGTAGGCTTCGGGAAACCACCAGCGCAGGCGGTAAGGCATCGGCTCCTGATAGCGATTCAGCATGGACTCCACCTTGCCCTCGTTCTCGCGAGCGATGAGCAGGACAGCGTCCTGCGGAGGGCTGAAGTCCTCGCCGATGTTTTGGAATGTGACGTCAGTGTAATCACGCAGATACCAGGCCCAGGGCCAGGTGTAGCCGTTGTAGTTATCGACTATGACGGGCAGGTCGCGGCCGCGGCCGCTGGTGCGGGCGATCACGTCGATGCGGTCCATGACGTCCGGCACCTCGGGGGAGGTCTGCGTGTAGACCAGCATCTCCCTTGGGACGTCGCCGTGTTCATTGGGGAAGTCCCCGTGGCCGAAGGACGCGAGGAGGGCGGTCCGCACGCTGAACAGGGCCAGGGCGCCAAAGACGGCGACGGCGGCGACGCTGGCTAGGCGCCGCCGCCCTGGCGGCATGAGCAGGCCGACGATGCCCGCCAGAGCCAGGGCGATGCCAGCCAGGCGCAGGACGCCGGCGGTTCCGTCTTCGGGAGCGAAGACGCCCAGGCCCACGGCGAGGGCAGCGAAGGCGGCAGCGGCGAGGAACCTCAAGTAGGGCGCAACCCGCGCCCGCACGTCGCTGGGGCTGGAGAGGAGCTTGCCCAAGGAGTAGGCGGCCAGGATCACCACCGGCAGCGTGGTGTGCACGCTGAGCCAGGGCATCTTCTCGCCCACCCAGGAGTAGCCCACGATGGCCGCGGCGGTCCAGAACACCAGGAAACGTTCGAAGGGAGGGCCGCGGACCGCGAAGTAGAGCGCCACGGCGGCGACCGGAAGGGCCAACGTCATCACGTCCTCAATCCTGATCCCTGCGATGCCGGCCCCGATCAGCGGGAGGTCATCAATGATTTCCCCGACGAACCGAATGTCGCCGACGGTAGTTGAGAAACTGTCGGCGCCGAAGAAGGCGAGCAGGCTGGCTGTGGCGACGGCGGTCAGGAGCCACGAACGCGGCCCGCCGCGCAGGGTGAAGTAGAGTAGTGCGGGCCCGGCGAACGCCAGGGCAAGGAACTCGTACGCGGGCAGGAGCATGACGTAGTAGAACTCCGGCTGGTCACCGCGGCGGACGTCGTGCTGCGCCAGCCAGTAGTCCAGGGAGTCCCAGATGCCGCTGGCGAAGCCGCTGCTGTCCGTGCCGAAGGATGTGAATAGGAGGGCGTAGGGAACGTAGAAGGCGGCGGCCGCGATTAGCCACACACGCCAGTTCCAGCCCAAGCCGACAGCCACAGTCGCGCCCAGCAGCACCAGCACTATGGGGACGCCCAGCGACTGTTCCCGGCTCAGCGTATCCAGCTCGAAGCCCAGGGACTCCAGCGGGAGCCGCGCCGTCGCCGCGAACTGCGGCAGGGAGAGCGTCCCCAGGACGATGAGCACGTCGCTGGCGGCCGGGCGCTCCTTGAGGCCGAGAAGGTGGCGCATCCCCCCGATGAGGGGCCAGAGGGCGGCGATGGCCCAGGCCCAGGGGAGGTAAGCCACGAAATAGAAGGGAAACGTGCTCGGCCGCTCCTGCGCGTGCTCGCGGCTCTGCCGGGCCAGGTCTGCGGCCAGCCACAGGTTGAGGAAGACCAGCAACAGAGCGACGTTGATGAAGGTGTTTTCTTTGGTTGCGAAGCTCAGGCCCAGTAGGCCGGCGGCGAGATAGAGGAACAGGGGCCTTCGTTCGTCGATGTAGCGCCATACGGAGATGACGATACCCAGGGTGAACACGGCCACATAGATATCGTTGCGGGCGAAGCGGCTGAAGTACAGCAGGGTGGGAGAGAAGGCGATGAGACCTGAGGCTATCAGCGCCCCCAGCCGGCCCAAGCGGTGGCGGAAGAAGAAGGGCAGGATGATGAGGGCCAGGCCGAACAGGGCGGGGAGGATGCGCACTGTGTAGTCGCTGGCGCCGCCGCTGAGGAAGTATGTTAACGCCGTGCCGAAGAACTGGAAGGGGCCGTGCAGAAGGGGATCGTGCTCGTAGCCGTTGCCCCGGAACAGATCATAGGCGTAGAAGCCGTGCAGACTCTCGTCGTGGTGTAGGGCGCGGGCACCCAGATCCCAGAAGCGGATGCCAGCGCCGATGACGACGAGGGAGGCGTAGGCCACCGCCTCCCAGGTGAGGCGCAGCTCCAGGCTGAGGGGACGGCGGACAGCGGGCTGCGCGAGCAGGCGCTCAGCGAGTCCGCTCATGGCGCCGGCACGAGTATCTGAGCGTCCACACCTTCCAGGTTACCGTAGGGCTCGCGGTAGACCAACCAGCGCCAGAGGCGTAGAGGATCGAGGTCGGGGGGATACCAGCTCTCGCCCAGACGCCAGGGTTCGGCCAGGGGAGTGAACCCCTCCACCTCCTGTCCCCCGGGCACGACCAATGCACCTGCGTCTCCCGTTGCCTCGGCGAAGGTGACGGCGAGGTCCCGCAGCTCCCAGGCGAGGGGCTCCTGCAGGGATGGATCGACCAGGATAGGCCCGGCCCGGCTCGCCGCGAGCTCGTCTAGCGTCTCGCGGAACTGCTCCACCCGGCTCGTCGCGCGGATGTCCATGGCGAATTCGACACCCTCATCGTCGGAGGTGAGAGCCAGGTCTGTGTGGATGAGGAAGGCGAGGGCCACCACCGCGGCAAAGGTCACGCTGACGGTGGCGGCGTGGCGTCCCAGGATGAAGAAGCCTGTGGCCAGAAGGGCCGCCGCGCCCCCCACAGCCAGCACCAGGTAGAAGCGTTCGCTCCCGGGTATCGTTATGTCGGGGTGTGACCACTCGTTGGTGCGGAGGGCAGCATAGGCGAGCAGGGCCAGGGCGGCGGCGGCAACGGGCCACCACCGTCGAAGGATCGCCCAGTCCAGGGCAGACGCAAGCTGCTCCGCCAGTAGGCCGGCCAGCATCGCCAGGGGAAGAAGGAGGATCAGGAGCTGGCCCGCCTCGCGCTGGTTCGTGAGTGCCACGACGACCGCAGCGAGCGCCGTCCACAGCAGGAGGAACCGCTGGGGCGATGTCAGGGCGCGGGCACGGCGGCGCAGTCGCCAGACGAAGAACCCCACGGCGGTGCCACCGAACAGCACAAGGGGCCAGTCGTAAGCCAGGAGGAGAGCGAGCTGATACTCCGTCGGGCGGCCGTCGCGGGGCGTGGCGAACATGTCGCGCCACTGGGCCACACCTGCCAGCTCCAAGTCGCCGACGAAGGTGCCGAAATGGGTGATCCCCAGCTCGAGGGCGCCAATCAGAACCAGTCCCACGCTCAGCCAGTGCGACGGGCTGCGCCGAAAAACGCCCCAGGCCCGGGCAACCTCGCTCTCCCGCGAGAGGACGGGCTCCAGCACGAGGAAGGCTAGGACGGCAATGGCGGCGGTGGTGCCCACAGCGTCGGTAGAGGGGGCGAGCCCGAAGCTGACGGCGAACAGGAAGGCCGCCAGCGCCCGTGGCTGCCGCAGGTAGGAGAGGAGGGCGACGGTCATGCCCACGGCCAGCAGGCCGCCGGCGCTGAAGGGCAGGGCCGAGCGCGACGCGAGCAGCGCCAGGGGCGAGAAGGCGAGCAGAGCCCCCGCCGTCAGGGCGCCGCCCCGACCCAGGACGCGCCCGCCCAGCGACAGGGCCGCCACCATCGCCGAGCCGGCCACGGCGGGCACCAGGCGGGCCGTGAAGTCGCTGTCGCCGAAGACGCGGAACAGGTACGAGGTGAGGGCGGTCGCCAGGTCCCCGCTCCAGCCCTCGGGGACGGCGTCCTCGGAGGCGCGGAGGGCGTCGAAGGCCCGCGCCGACTCGTCGAACGTAAGGGGGAGGGCGTCCAGGCGGGCCAGCCGCAGGGCGGCCGCGGCCGCGATCAGCGCCAGCCACAGCAGGATATCGACCCTCACCGTCAGGCCTTCGGAGTGAGCGAGGGGAGCAGCGATCTGTTCGCCAGGGGCTGCGTCGACCGGCGGCGGGTCGGCCAACTGATTCCCCGTCTAGGCGAAAAGCGCGTCCACGAACCGCCTGGGCTCGAAATGCGCCAGGTCGTCCGCTCTCTCGCCGGTGCCGACGAAGCGTACGGGGATGCGCAGTTGGTCGCACACGGCGAAGATGACGCCGCCCTTAGCGGTCCCGTCCAGCTTGGCCAGGAGGACGCCGGTCACGCCCACCGCCTCGGTGAAGTACTTCGCCTGGGGCAGGGCATTCTGCCCGCTCGTAGCGTCTAGCACCAGCAGCACCTCGTGGGGCGCGTCCGGGAACTTGCGCTGGATGACCCGGTTGACCTTGCGCAGCTCCTGCATCAGGTTGACCTTCGTGTGCAACCGCCCGGCGGTGTCGATGATGACGACGTCGGCGTCGCGACTCTGGGCGGCCGAGAGGGCGTCGAACACGACCGCCCCGGGGTCGGCCCCCTCCTTGTGGGCGATCACGTCCACGCCCACCCGCTGGCCCCATTGCTTCACCTGATCGATGGCGGCGGCGCGAAACGTGTCGCCGGCGGCCATGATTACCTTCTGGCCCCCCTCCCTGTAGGCGTGGGCGAGTTTGGCGATGCTCGTGGTCTTCCCCGTGCCGTTCACCCCGATGACGAGCACCACCGCCGGCTTCGGCGGCGCCTCATCTCCGCTCACCCTGAGCCCTGTCGAAGGGTGAGCGGTCTCATCTCCCCCCGCAAGCCCCCACAACCTCCCCGGCCGCGCGTCCACCTCAAGGATCGACAGCAGCTCTTCCTTCAGCGCCCCCTCCGCCCGCTCCGGGTCGCTGATCCCCTCCGCCTTCACCCGCTCCTTCAGGTTCTCCAGCACCTTGACGGTGGTCTCCACGCCGGTGTCGGCGGCGATCAGCGTCTCCTCCAGTTCGTCCCACAGCTCGTCGTCCAGGCCGCGGCGGAACAGCCCCCCGATGCGGGAGAACCACGTGCGCCGCGTCTTCTCGACCGCCTGCTCGACATCGTGGGGCGCCTCGACGGCCTCAGACGGCTCGGCGCCGACGGGCTGCTCCGGCGCCTCGGCGCCTTCAGCGGGCTCGACAGGCTCTGCTGGCGTGGCGGGGCCCTCTTGCTTGCGACGGAAGAAGCGCACCATACGGCTCGATAATAGGGGGCGGTGGGGAGAGGGGCAAGCGAAGGTCCTGCCCAACCTAAGAGGGATCGCGGTGGGGCTACCGGTCGAGTTCCTGCACCAGCGCCCAGGTTAGGTCCCAGGCGTGCTCCATCACATCCGGGTTCATCTTGTCGAACGTATCGCCGCGCTGGTGCCAGTGAGGTGCTTCGCCGTCTCGCCCGATGCCCCAAATCGTAATGCCCGGCACCTTGAAGCGCACAGCATCAGCGAGCTCCGAGTTGCCCCCGCTTATCTTGCAGCCATACGCTTCCCACTCGGGATGGGCGGCCGCCAGCCGTTCAGCCATGCCCGCGAGTTCGGGGTCGCTCCTGAAGGGCACGATGATCCCCTCGCGCGTCCCCCAGGCAGGCCCGGCGCAGCCCAGCATCTCGAACACTATCGCTTTCGGATTCTTGAGTTCAGTGCGGTGGCGCCTGTACCAGTCGATCATCCCGTAGTGCTGGACCTCCTCGCATCCGGTCACCACTGCGAACACCCGCCTGTGCTTCAGCGAGTTTCTGGCCAGCGCCTCGGCCAGGGTCAGCACGATGCCTGCCCCGGTGGCGTTGTCGTTGGCCCCGGCCGTGAACGGCGTCGAATCCGCCTCTAGGCACACGGCCGCGAGCAGCACCGCGCAGACCGCCGTAGGGATAGTGGCGTACCAGACCCAGCCCCAGGACAAGATGGCACCCAGGGCGTACAACAACACTTGGGCGACGAAGGTCACGAAGACGATCATCGTGAAGCGGTCGTAAGCCTTGACCCAGCGGCGGCTGCGGAAGATCAGCGGAGTCCGCTGCGTGTCGACGTGACCCACAAGCACCAGATCGCCACTGTGTTCAGCTTTGGGTGCGATGACGCTGTAGACGTTCTGGCTCTCACCCTTGGGCACCAGGCGACGCAGGAGGTTGTCCCGAAAACTGAGCTCTTGCACCTCCGACACCACCACCAGCACGCTCAGCGCCGCTGCCACAGCGGCCGTGACCCGCCCACCGAGCGGGTAGACGGCGAAGGCAAGCAGCATCAGCACGCTGCCGAGCAAGTGTGGGTGGAAGATCGAACGCGCCCCACGGAACGACTCCCAGACCGGGGTCAGCCCCATCCCTTCGAACTGAGCCTTGGCGTATTCCGAGCCCTTGCGCTCCCCCTCCCGCGTCGCGCCGCGCGCGCCGATTCCCTCCGCCAGGGCGCGCACGTGCCCCAGCCACGCGGCGACACGCGGGTGCTCGGAAACCGGCTCCTTCACCACGCCCCGATGATAGGGGCAGGGGAAGGGTGCGGCAAGCGGAAGGCGGAAGTGCCTAGTCGAAGAACGCTAGCCAGCCGGTCAGACCGGCGACGACAGCCGTCAGAACAACGATCGCGATGGTCAGTTTGACTATGTTGTCACTGGCCCGGCTCTGAGAAATCGTTGCCACCAATGCTCCCTGGCTTGTCGCTGCGTCTTTGACCTCCCGCTCGAATCCTTGAAGACGCACCGCGCGCCTGGCGAGCCCCTGCCGCAACCCCTCGAACAAATGCGGCTCGTTGGAGCGCATATTGCCCATGGGACGAAACTCATAGACTTGGGAGTGAAACCACCCCGGCCGTTCCGAGAACTCTTTCAGTTCGGAAGCCACGGGCACGACATCTCTTGACAAGGTCAGCAGGTCCGCTTGGACGGCTTGCAGCATCCGAGCGGCGCGGCCCGCATTGCCCAGATCTATGCTGGCGACCCGGTTTCGTAGGGACGCGAACTGCCCTTCAACATTCGTTAGAAGCGCGTAGAGCGCCCATCTCATGAGCGCAAATTCGACGTGCCTCAGTCTGTTGGCATACCCGTGGCGATTCCGTCCGCCATGGGACTTCCATTCATCGTCTGTCTCGGCGGCGAAGTATTGACACTCTTGAGCAGCAAATGTCAAAGCGAAGGTGGTCCCTTCCCTTGACGAGCCGCACTCCAATCGAACACCAGGCAGTTCCCTCGCTTGCCACACATCAAAGTCGTTATCCATATGAAGAACCCAAAGGTAGTGCGGCCACTCGTCGCTGGGAAGTTGTTCATACGGCTTGGCCTTTCGGAATGTGATGAACTCCCCGGTAGGAAATTGTGCTCTCTCTCCCATTGACGAAAAGAAGCCAGGCAAATGAGTGCGGAACCAGGATGCACAGCTCTGCCTGATCTCCTCACGCACTTGCGAACAAGACTCCATCTTCTGATGATGGGGTGTCATGAGCGCGACACCGCGGGCACCGGGCACAGCAAAGGTCTTACGCCCACGCCGCAGCTCCAAATCAATGCGCCTTGCAGCATCGTCCCTGAGAACAAACTGCAGGACGACCCCGACAAGACCCGGAAAGATTTGATGAATCCCACCCATGGCGTAGTCGGCCACATCTGGAAGGGAGGCGCTCCGCGGTGATCCAAAGAAGAAGCGCGTATCGCCTGGACGGACAATATTATTGAGATTCTTCCAACCCGCCTTTCCCACACTCAATGTGGACTCTCGTATCCATGATTCGAGACCTTCTCGGTCCATCGTGGCGTCCGCTTCCGCCCAACCTAGACCGCGAATATGTGATACCAGCTGATCCACCTGTGACGGCGGGTAAAGTTCCACAACCCATACGCAGTGGATATCAATTCGCTCATCGTCGGGAGGGCAGGTTCGTCGGTTCTCATCTGGATCACCCTCGTCGTGATGATACTTCAGGGCATCTTCGATCTGTGAGGCAGCGGCTTTTTGTTTCGAAGTACGCCGTTTCAAGAGGTCGGCTACAGAATGTCTGAAGTTCTTCACTGTTGTAGACGGCACCCAGCTTTCACGTCGACAGTCCCCCACCCCCTGCAACCCCTACCTTATACCTCTCGTGCCCCTTGCGGTAAGCTCAACTCGTCATGCGCAACTTAGCCGTTCGCCCTGAGCCTGTCGAAGGGCCCGCGGCTATACACTCCGCTCGTGGTGAGCCAGTCGAACCACGAGCGGCCCAGGCCCTCCTCAGCACCCCGTTAGCGTCTTTGATCATCCGTCCGGCCCCCTATTGCGGAACGTCGTTCCATCAACCGAATCGGCCCCCGGACGGGCCTCGCCGGATACGGGGCGGCCCCTGGAAAAACAGATCACGCCCCGAACGATCAAACCGGCAACCTGAAACAGCCCTCTCCATCGAAATCCAGATAGGGAAAACGCTTTGATCGACCGCTAGTCCGCGGTCACGCCTGCCTGCTAGTCCGCCTTCACGTCTGCCAGGCGCAGGGACAGCACCCGTGACACGGTGTCCGGCCCCATCGACACCCCGTAGATGCTGTCCGACACCTCGATCGTCCGCCGGTTGTGCGTGATGACAGCGAACTGCGTCTTCTTCGCCAGCTCCTGGAGCGCGGACACGAACCGGCCCACGTTGGCCTCGTCCAGCATGGCGTCCACCTCGTCCAGGACGCAGAAAGGCGACGGGTTCGCCTGCAGCAGCGCGAACAGCAGCGACACCGCCGTCAGCGCCTTCTCCCCGCCGGAGAGCTGCGCCATGCTCTGGACCCGCTTCCCCGGCGGCTGCGCCTCGATCTCCACCCCCGTGTTCTGGAGGTCACTTGGCTCGCTGAGGGCCAGACGGGCGCGGCCGCCGCCGAAGAACGCCTGGAAGTACTCCTCGAACCCGCTGGCCACCGTCTCGAAGGTCGACTGGAAGCGCTTGCGCATGACCCCGTGTAGCTCGTCGATGGCGCGGTGGAGCGCCTTCTCGGCGCCGCTCAGGTCGTCGAGCTGGGAGGTCAGGAAATCGTGTCGCTCTCGCAGCTCCGTGTAGTCCTCCTCGGCCTCCACGTTCACGGGGCCCAGGCGACGGAGCTGGCCCCGCATCCTTTCGATGTCGCGCTCCAGTACCTCGGGGTCGACGTCGGCGCCGCCGGAGATGGGGCGCAGGCCGCCGGGGCCCTCCTCGCCATCCGCGGCGAGCCAGTGGGGCACAAGCGGCTGGGCGATCTCCGGCGATACGACTTCGCCCTCGCCGGTGATGCTCAGCCCCTCGTCCCGGATGCGCTGACGGAGGGCATCCGCCTCCGTCTCCCAGCGTCGCACCTCGGTCTCCGTTTCCAGGAGGTGCCGCTCGGCCTTGAACATGCGACCCTGGGCGGCCAGGAGCTGCTGGTGTAGCTCTCGCTCGCGCAGCTCAAGCTGGACGGTCTCGCCCTGGTCCGGGGCCGAGGTCTCCACCAGGGGCCGCAGTTCCTCCCGCACCCGGGCCAGCTCCTCGTTGTCGGAGCGGGCGCTACTTTCGAGTGTAGAGCGCTCCATCTCCAGGCCGCGGAGCTGGATGCCCTTGGCGGAGAGCTGGGCATCCAGGCGGGCCAGGGTGGCCTTGCCGTTCTCCCTCTGCACATCCAGCGATTGAAGGTGACCTTCGAGGCCTGCTGGCAGGGAGGTCGCCTCGGCCACGGCCCGCTGGAGCTGGCCGCGCCGTTCCTCCACCAGATTGCCGGCCTTCTGCAGGTAACTGGCGGACTCCTTCAACTGCTCCGCCTCGGTCAGGGATTGTTCCCTCTCCTCTGCCAGGCGATCGCATTCACGGCCCAGGCTCTCGCCCTGGTCGCGCAGGTTGTCCTTGGAGGAGATGAGGCCTCGCAGCTCGCCGCGGAGCTGGCCCAGCCGCCGCTGGCGGTCGGCGATGGCGTTCTGGACCCGCATCCGGCGGCCCAGGCCCCGGTCGACCTCAGCGGCGAGGGCGGCGTGAGCCGTCTCGTCCTGGCGGAGGCGGTCGCGCAGGGAGTGGGCCTCGCTCTCGGTGACGGCCAGGGCCCGGCGCAGGCGATCGATCTCCTTGGGAAGCGACTCCAGGTCGCGCTCATGGCCGAGAATGTAGGGGCGGGTAGCGCGGGGGAAGCCGGCGGTCATGGCCCCCATGGGGTGGAAGACGACACCGTCAAGGGTGACCACCGTGCCCAGGCCGCGGCGGATGACCCGGGAGGCGGTTTCCACGTCCTGGACAACTATGGTGCGGCCCAGCAGGGCATCGATGAGCTTCTGGTAAGGGGGCTGGCACTTGACTAGCTGGGCGGCCACACCCATGATCCCCTTCTCCCGCATGAGGTTAAGGGGGTACACCTGCTTGATGGCGTCCAGGGGGAGGATGGTGGTGCGCGGCGCGTCCTGAGCGATGAGGGCTCGAATGGCGTCAACGGCCTCCACCCGATGCTGGACGATGAACGCTTCCACCATGTCGCTGAGGGCGGCCTCGATGGCCTGCTCGAGGCCGCGGGGCACGCGGATGATCTCATAGATGGCGCCCACGGCACCCTCAACCGTGACGGGCGACTCGTCCGGCGGGGCGGACTGAAGCTGACGCTGGGCCTCGCTGAGAACGTTGAGGCGGGCCTCCAGCGCCTCCATCTTGCCGCGGCGAGCGTTCTGGTTCGCCTCCACCTTGGCCAAAGACTCCCGCAGCTCGGTGATCCCCGACTCCAGGGACTGGCGCCGCTCGCTCACCCCGGCCAACTCCTCGGCCAGCCCGGCATCGTCGGCGCGATAGCCGCGGAGGACGCGGATGAGCTCCGCCATCTGGCTGATAATGGAGCGACGGCGGGTGTCCAGACGGGCGACCTCCCTCTCCAGGTCGCGGCGACTGAGGCTGAGACGCTTTGTTCGGGCTGCGATGTCCGCGGCGGCGGCTCGCAGGCGCTGGCTCTTCGCCTCGTCTTCGGCGGCCCGCCCCTGCGCTCCGGTGAGATCATCCTCGAGGGCCACCAGTTCTTCGCGTCGATGGTCCAGCTCCGCCCGGGCGGTGGCCAGGGCCTCCTTCAGCTCTTCGCCGCGGGCATCCAGGCCAGAGACGACCTCCGCGGCGCGGGCCCGCTCTTCCTCCAGGGCAGCGACCTCGTCGCGGAGCTCCTGCTGGCGCGTCTCAAGGATGGTGCCTCGCTGGGCGGAGACGGCCAGGCTTTGCTCCAGCTCGCGGATGCGGTCGGCTAGCTGCTGGCGGTCGGCGGCGGAGGCGGAGGCGCGGCGGCGGCGCTCTTCCACCCCCTTGCTCACCTCCGCTAGCTCCTGCTGGCAGGTCTCCGCGGCGACCTTGGCCTGGGTGAACTCCGCCTGGGCCTGGTCGTGGGCAGCCCGGGAGACGGCCAGCGACTCGTGAGAGTGGTGCCACTGATGCCCGTAGTGAGCACGCAGCGCCTGCGACAGTTGGCGGGAGATGCGCGCGTAGTCAGCGGCCCGCTTGGCCTGGCGCTCGAGGTGGCCGAGACGGGGAGCGATCTCCTTGACCAGGAGGTTGACACGCTCCACGTTCTCGTGGGTGGCGGTCAGCTTGGCCCGCGCCTCGTCGATACGGAAGCGGTAGCGCTGGATGTCGGCCGCCTCCTCGATGAGCTGGCGGCGCTCATCGGGGCGCAGGTTGAGGACGGTCTCCACCAACCCCTGGCCGATGATGGCGTACGAGCCCTGGGCCATGCTGGACTTGGCGAGCAGCTCCTGGAGGTCGCGCAGGCGGACCCGCTTGCGGTTGATGCGGTACTGGCTCTCGCCGTTGCGGTAGCCGCGGCGGGTGATGGCGACTTCGCTGAACTCCAGGGGCAGCCAGCCGTCGCTGTTGTCCAGGGTGAGGGTGACCTCCGCCTTGTCGGCCCGCTGGCGCTTGGAGGAGCCGGCAAAGATGGCGTCCTCCATCTTGCGTGCGCGCAGCAGGCGGCCGGACTGCTCGCCAAGCACCCAGCGAAGGGCATCAGCGATGTTGGACTTGCCGGAGCCGTTGGGGCCGACGATGGCGGTGATGCCCTGGCCGAAATCGAAGACGGTGCGAGTAGCGAAGCTCTTGAAGCCCTGAACCTCGAGTCGCTTCAGGTACATAAGGACGTCAATCCGAAGAGGCCAAGGCCTCCAGGGCCTGCCGGGCGGCCGCTAATTCCGCCTGCTTCTTGTTGTGACCCTTTCCACAGCCCAGCACCTCGCTGTGTACGAGCACCTCCACCGTGAAGGTCTTCGCGTGGTCCGGGCCTACAGACGATACGAGACGGTACTTGGGTATTTCATGCCAGCGGGCCTGCACCACCTGCTGGAGGCGCGACTTGCTGTCCACGGCGATGGCGCCCGCAGCGACCTGCTCTAGCTCCGGCTCGAGCAGATGCAACACTAGCCGCCGGGCCTTGGTCACGCCGCTATCCAGAAATGCGGCGCCGATAAGTGCCTCCAGCGCGCCGGCCAGGTTGGAGGGACGAGTGCGGCCGCCGGACATCTCCTCGCCGCGGCCGAGCATCAGGTGATCCCCGAGGGAGATGCGCTCGGCGGCCTGGGCCAGAGTATCCCAGCGCACGAGCAGCGCCCGTATCTGGCTGAGCTGGCCTTCGCTGAGGCCCGGATAGTCCCGGTACAGCCGCTCCGAAATGACTAGCCCCAGTACGGCGTCGCCAAGGAACTCCATCCGCTCGTTGGATTCCAGCTCCAGCTCGGGTGCCTCGTTGAGGTAGGACCGGTGTACGAGCGCCTGCTCCAGCAGAGCGCGATGTCGAAAGTCGATGCCTACTGATTTTAGAAGACTGGTGGGCCCCTTGCGCTTCGTGACGGTGGTCATGTGATGGCTAACCTAAACGGTAGAAACAGGGCGACCTACATGTCCCTATAGAGGGAGGCACATGCGAGGGGCGCGCCTGACTTTCACACCATGTTAGGGGTCGCCTGAACAGAGTGTCAAGGCGACGGCTTATAATAGGCGGCGGTGCCCAATATGGCCGAGGCAAACCTTATCGTTAATCTCACACGCGCGGTGCCAGCCGAGGCGCGCACAGCCATGACGGCCATCACCAACTCTGCGAAAGCTGACGGAATCGCTCTCTATCTCGTCGGCGGGAGCGTTCGAGACCTTCTGCTGAGCCGTCCCACCCTCGACGTGGACCTGACGCTGGAGGGGGACGCTCCCACCCTAGCCCAGCGGGTGGCTTCGGGCCTGCCGGGTGTACGATGCCTGATCCACAGCGCCTTCCGGACGGCGACGCTCAAGGGCAGCAGCTTCCGCCTGGATGTGGCCACAGCCCGCGGGGAGACCTATCGGCGGCCGGGGGCCTTGCCTTCCGTCCGCCCGGGCTCCCTCCGTGATGACCTGTCCCGCCGCGACTTCACGGTGAACGCTATGGCCCTGGCGCTGACCGGCAGCCAAGCCGGCGACGTTGTCGATCCCTTCAGGGGCAGGGCCGACCTGAAGGCCGGGCTCCTCCGCGTCCTGTACGAGGCCAGCTTCCAAGACGACGCCACCCGCATCCTGCGGGGCGCCCGCTACGAATCGCGACTGGCCTTCCGCCTGGAGCGTTGTACCCTGCGCTGGCTTAAGCGAGACGTCGGCTACCTGGACACCATCAGCGGGCCCAGGATCCGCGAGGAGTTGGCCCGCGCCCTGCGCGAGCCTCAGCCGGAGAGCATCCTCCTGCGCCTGCAGCGGCTGGGCGCGCTGGCCGCCATCCATCCCGCCCTCTCCTTCGACAGCCGTCGCGCGAGGGCGTTCGCCTGGCTGCGGGAGGTACGGGACGAGCCCCCGGCCACGGCGTACCTCGCCCTGCTGGCGTGGGGCCTCTCACCGCCGCAGGCCGCGGCCCTCGCCACCCGTCTGGCCCTTGCCAAACGAGACACGGAGGCCGTGCGCGCCGCTCCCGAGGCGATGGCCCTCAAGCGAGCGCTATCGCGGCAGGTGAAGCCCAGCCGAGCCGTGGAGCTCCTGTCACCCCTTCCGCCGGCCTCGGTGTGGGCGCTGGCAGCGTCGGCCCAAGGCCGGGCCCGGCAACAGGCGCTGCGCTACCTGCGCCGGTGGCGCTACCTGAAGCCGTCGCTGGATGGCGGCGCCCTGCTGGCCATGGGCGCCCGCGAGGGGCCCCGGCTGGGCCAGGCACTGCGACGCCTGAAGACCGCCAGGCTGGACGGCGAAGTGCGCTCCCGTCGGGACGAAGAGAGGATGGCCCGTGCCCTGCTACGGCTGGGGAAACGCGGATGACGGGAACTGTAGAGGCAACCTGCACGGTCTGTGGGGAAACCGCCCAGGAGTCCGGCTCTGCCGTCTGCATCGTCTGCGACCAACCGTTCCACCTGAACCTGCGCAACGATGTGGACGGGAAGGATTGCGGCGACGTCTGGATCGACGAGCAGGACCTATCCCTGCGCTTCGCCTGCTTCAACTGCCTCGGCCGAGAGGCCACGCCCGGCGGCGAGGGAGAGCCGCCCGTGGGCGAAGGCCATTAGCCGCCCCCTCCGTCATTCTGAGCGCCGACTACGCCCGCCCGCGGATCCAGCGTCTGCCGCGAAGGAATCTGGGGCGGGGCGAGCCACCGTTATCGTCGCCATCCGAAGCTAGCCGCTCGCTGTGCAGTCGGCTCCCGCTCCACTTCCCGCGTACGCTTACCCCTCCCCAAACCGCCCCAGCAGCGCCGCTATCGCCTTCGTGCCTCGCCGGAAGTCCTCGATGCGGATGTTCTCGTCCGGAGCGTGGATACGGGCCTCCGGATAGCCAATGCCGATGTCGGCCGACGGCAGGCCCAGCGTGGCCACGAATGGGTATAGCGGGCCCGTTCCCGCCATCGATGGCACGATGATCGCCTCCCGGCCGTAGATGTCCCGCACCGCCTGGCGTACCACCTCGACAAACGGGTCGGTGACCGGCGTGCGTGCGGGCCGCTCGGCGCTGAGGCGCCGCACCGTTATGTCGCCGAAGCCGCGGGAGTTCAGATGCCGCCGAAGCGTGGCCAAGATGTCGTCCGGGTGCTGGTCGGGAACCAGGCGGAAGTCCATCTTGGCCATCGCCCGCGCTGGCAGGACCGTCTTCGCACCCTCACCCTCGTAGCCCGACGTGAGGCCGTCGATAGTGGCCGTGGGCTCGAACAGGTGGCGCAGGCGGTAGTCCACGCCGCGCACCCCCGTCAGCGCCTCCTCGACCCCGTACGACCTCAGGGTTTCCCCCTCCTCCGAGGGCATCACCTCCACCGCGGCTCGCTCCTCCGGTGTGGCCGGCCGCACGCTGTCGTAGAAGCCGTCGATGAGCACTCGTTCGTCCGGCCCCTTGATCGAGGCCAGGGCCCAGGCGAGGCGCCAGGCCGCGTTGGGCAGAACCGTGCCGTAGGAGGAGTGGGCGTCGCGGCCCACGGTGTTCGCCTCCAGCTCCACGTAGAGCAGCCCCTTCACGCCGAGAACGAGCTGAGGGATGCCTTCCCACGTGACGCCGCCGCCCTCCCAGACACAGGCGTCGGCAGCCAGGAGCTCTGAGCGCTCCTCCACGAACTCCTCCATATGAGGACTGCCGATCTCCTCGTCGCCCTCGATGCAGAACTTGACGGCGCAGGGCAGCTCCCCGCGGACCTCCTTCCAGGCCCGCAGGGCGGCCAGGCGGGCGGCGATGTTGCCCTTGTTGTCGCACACGCCGCGGCCGTACAGCTTGCCGTCGCGCAGGGTGAGCTCGAAGGGCGGCGACGACCACAGCTCCAGCGGCTCCGGCGGCTGCACGTCGTAGTGGTCGTAGAAGAGCAGCGTGCGCGGCGAACTGCCGGCTTGCTCCGCGTAGACGACGGGGTGGCCGCCAGCAGGTTTCGGCATGATCCGCGCCTGCAACCCCAAGTCGCGCAGCAGGCCGGCCACATGCTCCGCCGTCTCAGAGATCGCCCTGTTCTGGGCGCTTACGCTGGGCAGCTTGCACAGCTCCGTGAGCAGCGCGATGGACTCGTCCAGGTGGTCGTCGATGTGGTGGAAGATGTCGTCCATGGCGCTCCTTGCGGTCTGTCAGCAACCAGGGTCTGGCGGCCCCAGCGGCTTCAGGGCTCCCTCAGGGCCTTCGCTCACAAGTCTCAACTGATCTGCAACCTCCATGTCCGACACGCAAACAGCGAAGATGGATATGTAGACATTCCCAGTCCAGATACGAAGGTCGCCGGACACGTACTCTGCCCGCGCCTCGCGGATCTCGAAGGGCCCGCCTCTCACGCTGGGCGCAAACCGCCCCGGCCGATTCATGCGACAAGGTTCCACCCTAACGGTAAGCGAAACAGGACAGCCCTCCTCAGGTCCTGGGCCGCGGTCCTCATATATGAAACTGATCGAGTATTCCGCCTCCTCCGGCGGGTTGGGTGGTTCCGTGTCATAGCCGTAGGGAATGATTCTGTTGAGAGGCAACCCTTCATAGCTCTCTCCGACCCAGTACAGGGAGAAGTCTTCAAACTCTCGGGCATCCTCAACCGTCCAACCTTCCGTATCATCCCCTTCGTCATCGTCCAGGATGGCCAACGCCACTCCCGCCGATGTTCCACCAACGCCGACAACAGCCGTGGCGCACATGAACGCTAAACGCACCACCCTGATCCTTGCGGCGAGGCCTAGCTTCAGAGCCCAGGCAACTGCTCCGCACGCCGCTCCCACTGCACCGCCGGCTCCTCCGCATATGATCAGCCCCCAGATCGCCATCCAACCCCCTGCGTCCCCGCCTCCCACCCGAGCCCCCGATCCAATTGCGTAGGCGAGCGCCCCGAAGAAGAAAGCCACTGCGCCCGCAATGCCCCACCCCAGACCCCCCAGAACGGCCGCCACCAAGCCTACACCGCTGTCCAAACGTACGACCAGAGCCGCAATGAGCACGCACGCCCACGGGGCAACGAGCCCGAGTACCGTTAGCCAGACATCGCTGCCTTCGGCGATGTCCAGCACTCCTATGCTGAGCGGCCACAAGAACGACAGGACCAACACGACGCGAAAGGCGGCGCCTTTCGCCAGGGCTGTCACGTCTACCGGCACATCATCGCCCCCTTGCGGTCTGGTCTCCGCCAACTCGCAGCATGCAGATGATACCGTGGCCGGAGCCTCTTGGCCAGAAATCCTCGCCTGGCTTGGCCGGCCGGTAGCCCAGCCTGAGCCAGAAGTAGAACGCCAACCCGTCGTCGTGGCGAACGGCGGCCCAGAAGCGGTGCGCCAGTCCCCGCTCAAGCGCATCGTCTTCCACCAGCCGCACGGCCTCCGAGTCCACCCCCAGTCCTCGGAGCTGTGGCTGTACGGCCACTGAGCGAAAGGCCAGCCAGCCGCGCTGCGGCTCGCCCACCCGGTGTTGCAGCGCCCCAACCAGTTCCCCACCGCGAGTGATGACCAGCGCGTCGCCGTCAGGGTCGAGCAACGCTTCGTGCAGCCATGACACCGCCCGGACATCGTCATCACTGAGGCGACGCAAAGACACGCGCGGTCTACGACAGTGAGGCTTCATCGGACGTTCTCTTGAGCCAGGCTGCGGTCAGGGCCGGCATCTCCCGCAGGGCTGCCTCGCGCACGTCGCACGGCGGCAGGGAGTCCAGGAACGTGGAGCCGTAGGCCTTGCTCATGATCCGCCGATCGAGAACCGCCGCCACGCCGCGGTCGTTCCTGCTGCGGATGAGGCGCCCGAACCCCTGCTTGAAGCGCAGCGCGGCCTGAGGAACGGCGTACTGGCCGAAGGGGTCGTCGTACTGGCTGGCGCGAGCGGCGAACACGGGCTCCGTGGGTACGCTGAAGGGCAGGCGAGCGATGACGAGAAGCGACAGCGCCTCGCCGGCGATGTCCACGCCCTCCCAGAAGCTGGCCGTCCCCAGGATAACGGTGGCGGGGTCGGCTCTCAGCGCCTGTACGAGCTGTCGCGGCGAGCCATCGATCCCCTGAGCGAGAACACGGATGCCGTCATCCTGGAGCGGCCTAGAGACGAGGGCGTAGACGGTGCGCAGAGCCGCGTGGGAGGTGAACAGGACCAGCGCGCGGCCGCCGGAGGCTCGCGCCAGGTCGATCAGGGCGCGGGAGAGGGCATCGGTGTAGTCAGGCCGGTCGGGCTCCGGCATATCGCTGGGCACCAGCAGCAGCGCCGCGCGCCCGTAGTCGAAGGGGGAGTCCAAGAGCAGCTCGTGGGCGTCTTCCAGGCCCAGCCGCTCCCGCATGTAGTCGAAGCTGCTCTGCACAGCCAGGGTGGCCCCGGTCAGGACGACGGAGTGTCGTCCCTCGTATAGTCGCTGGCGCAGCGTCTCGTCCACGCGCAGGGGGGCGGACGCCACCAGCGGCGATCCCTCGCGGCGGTCCAGCTCCAGCCAGACTATCCGCTGCGGGTCATCCAGCTCGATGGCTGCGGCCAGGCCGTCGCACATCTCCATCGTCTCCTGGGCTAGGGCTCCCACCTCGGCCAGGAGCAGTTCCAGGCTGACGGGCCCTAGATCGGCGCTGTCGGCCAGAGCGTCCTCCAGCTCCTCCAGCAGCGACGTGAGGTCGCGCAAGACGAGGCGCAGGTTCTCCCAGGCGATCTCCACCCGCGGCCAGTCCGGCTGCACGCGCATTGCGCGGTTGAGGAGGAGGGGCTGCTGCCCGCCGCTGGCGTCGGTGGAGGCGTGCTCCTGGAGGAAGGCGCCCAACTGCGAGGACATCTCTGTGACCCGCGGGCGGGCGGCGGCGGCCGCACGAGCGACCGCCTCGGCGACGCTGGTCAGGCGGGCGCCCGGGCCGAGAGCGGCGGTGCTGCCGCGCAGGGCTGCCGCCACGTCCCGTCGCAGCGCCTCGCCGCGGTCCAGAAGGTCGGCTAGCTCCCGCTCCCCGGCCGAGAAGCCGAACTGGCGGGTGGCCTCCTCCTCCAGGTGGTGCGCCTCGTCGATGATCAAATGGTCGTAAGGGGGCAGGACGCGTCCCCCGTGGGCGATGTCCGAGAGGAGAAGAGCGTGGTTCACCACCACCAGGTGGGCTGCCTCGGCCCGCTGGCGGGCCCGCTGGAGGAAGCACGTCCCCTCCGCCACGAAGGGGCTGTTGTCGGCGTTGCAGTCGGCGCCTTCGGCGCAGAGGCGGCGCCAGAGCGCATCTTCCCCCGGCGAGAGGCGCAGTTGGGAGCGGTCACCGGTTTCGGTCTCGGTGAGCCAGATGAGGATGCGGGAGGCGATTCGGGCTTCGTCATCGGTGAGGTTGAGGCTGGCGCGCAGCGCCTGGAAACGACGCAGGCAGAGGTAGTTGCGGCGGCCCTTGAGCTGGCAGGCCATGAACTCGCCGTCCGGGGGCAGGAGCGCCTCCAGGGCCGGGATGTCCTTGCCCGTGAGCTGCTCCTGGAGGTTGATGGTCGCCGTGGAGACGACCACCCGGCTGCCGTTGGCGCGGGCCTGGAGTGCGGCGGGCACCAGATAGGCGAGTGACTTGCCGATGCCGGTGCCAGCCTCCAGCAGCAGGCGATGGCCCTCGTTCAGGGCTTGAAGGACGGCCCGCAGGGCGGCCTGCTGCTGGGGCCGCTCCTCGAACTGGGGGAGCACATCGGGACGGTCGCGGGCGGAGGCGAGGACGGCCAGGGCATCCCGCGGGTCGACGGGCCGGCGGCGCTCGGCCGGACGGAGCGGCTCCAGGGGTGAGGAGCGAGGCAAGGCAAAGCTGCGACCCGCCCCGGCGCCTGCCGCGACGTCCTCCGACACTTCGCGGAAGAAGTTGCGCCAGGGCAGGGTGGTGGGGGCGAGCCATGCGGCGACCTGGGAGACGAGATCGGCCGGGAGGGTGGCGGCGTGGCCGAACAGCGCCAGCAGCACCTCGCGGGTCGTCTCGGCGTCGGGAAGGGCCCGGTGGTGCGTCGGCATCTCGATCTCGAAGTGGCGCGCAAGCGCGGCCAGGCCGTAGTCGGGCAGGCCGGGCAGGAGCAGGTTCGCGAGGTCACGAGTATCGTATATCTCCTGGCCGCGGCGTATGCCCTTGGCGTCCAGCATGGGCGCGTCGAAGCCGACGAAGTTGCTGCCGACGAGCACACAGCCCTCGATGAACGCCTCCACGTCCGGGGCCACGGTCTCCAGCGGAGGAGCGTCTTGGACGTCTGTCGGGCGGATGCCGGTGAGGGCCTGGATGCGCTCCGGTATCGGCCGGCGGGGGTTCACGAAGGTGGAGAAGCGGTCCAGCGCGTTGTCGCGGGTGAACCTGACGGCACCGATCTCGATAATCGCGTCGGACTGGGGGTCGAGACCGGTCGTCTCCAGATCCAGGGAAACGTAGGTGCGGGCCAAGACGCCGTCATTGTAGCACCGGCGGCGGCAGCGGGCTAGAACGGATGGTCGGGACCAGCAGCCTACTTGGCTAGAAGTGGCGCCAAAGGTCGTAGCTGCAGGGCTTCAGCCCTGCCCTGCGGGGCAGACCCTCCGTAGGTCGAGGCCTCAGCCTCGACCACGAGCCGCCCTACTTGGTCGGCAGGGACTGCTCGGCGTAGGGGCGTAGCTCCCCCGTGTTCAGCCTCTCATGGGCCCGGTAGCGGCCGGCGCGGAGCAGCTCCAGCATGTGAGCTTGGTCGCGGAGCTCCTCCTCGAACACCGTCACGAAGCAGCCCACGCCCTGGGTGGAGTGGCAGTCGCTGGCGCCGATGCCGCGCTTGCCCAGAAGATGCGCCACCCGCAGGGCGAACTGGTTTTCGCGGGGCGTACAGCCGCCGTTGGCCACCTCCAGCTCGTCCACCAGCCGCAACACGGGCATCCGCTCGGCGGCCTCATCGGGGGTCATGTCGAATGGCGGGCGGCCGTCGCGGCGGAAGTGGATCGGATCGAAGAAATGGCGGAACGGGTGGGCCACGATCATGAAGCCCCCTGCTTCGTCCACGGCCCGCCGCAGCTCCGTCGCCTTGCGGATCCCCGGCAGGTAGGAGTCCAGGCCGATGACGATAATGTGGCCCATGTCGGTAGAGACCTCCATACCCTGCGACACAAACAGGCTACTCCGCTGGCGGAACTCCTCGATCTGGCGCACGTCCCACACGCGGTCGTGCTCGCAGATGTTGACGCCGGTGAGGCCGACGCGTCGCGCCACCTCCATGAGCTGCTCAGGGGTCAGAGAGGAGTCGGAGGCGCCGCGCACCGTGTGCACGTGCATGTCGACGATGGTGCCGGGCATAGAGCTTGTCCTGAGCCTGTCGAAGGGTTCGAGAAACCCTTCCGTTAACGTGAAGTCTCTCCTCATGCTAACCTGCGGGCGGCTCTGTCTCAACCGATCACAGTCCCAGCTCCGCCATGTGCGGCATCCCCCAGGCGAACATCCCGGCGAAGGCCAGGGCCATCAGGAGCACCCGCCAGGGCAAGCGCCGCCAGGCGTAGTACACGACGGCCAGGAAGGCAAGGGTGGCCATCAGGATGCCCAGGGTGAAGGGCCAGTTGGGGCTGCCCAGGCCGCCGCCTGCCAGGTTCAGCCGCGCGGCCCGATACGTGAGGCCCAGAAGCAGGCCCACCAGCGTCCACGCCAGGAAGGCCAGAAGGGAGATGGGGACCGCGAGCTGTACGGCGCCGATGTTCGGCGCGATAGCCCTGGCCAGATACGGCACCTGACTGCGGGCCTCGATGACCATGACGGCGGCCACGGCGGTGAACAACAGGGAGAAGGCGTAGCCCACCACGAAGCCGGAGAAGACCTCGGCCACCGGCTACCCCTCCTTGACCCGCGCTTCCGCCGTGGTCAGGGTGTGGACCACCAGCGACTGTCCGCCGGGCGGGCGAAGCCGGTCGTGCATGGCCCGCGCGGCGCCCTCGTCCGGGCCCAGGGCGAACAGGGCGGGCCCGGAGCCGGCCAGGTGCACCGTACGGGCGCCGGCAGCCAGGAGGGCATCGCGGTACGCGTCCAGCCCCTCGAAAACCTCGTACGCGGCACGCTCGAAGGCGTTGTACAGACTGCCATCGTCTACCGGCTGGCCATCCCGGAGGCGGCGCCGAAGCGCCTCCGTTCGCGAGCCATCGCTGAAGTCGGCCGGCGTGAGCGCGGCGTACATGCGCCTCGTCTTTTCGGGCAGGCGCAAGGGTGTGGGCACCAGCAGCACCAGCCATGTGGCGGGAACGTCCGTCAGCGGCGTGACCCGCTCGCCGCGCCCCTCGGCTAGGGCGGTGCCACCGTGGACGAAGAACGCCACGTCCGAGCCGATCCCGGCGCCCATCTCTGCCAGATGGGCGTCGTCGTATCCTAGTCGCCACATGTGGTTGAGGCCGCGCAGGGCCGCCGCCGCATCGGAGCTGCCTCCGCCCAGCCCTGCTGCCACCGGGACGCGCTTGCTGAGGCGGATGTAGGCTCCACTGGCACCCCCCTCGAGGAGAGCGGCCGCTCGCAGGACGAGGTCGTCCTGGGAGGGCTGGTGCGCCCCTTCCACCTCCAGCTCGAGCCGATCGGCGGGGGTGAGTTCCAGGATGTCGCACGGCTCCACGGTCTGCATGACACTGCGCACCTCGTGGTAACCATCGTCGCGGCGGCCCATCACCTCGAGCGTCCAGTTGATCTTGGCGGCGGCGCGGAGGCGCATGTCGGCTACTACGGGACGGCAGCGGTCGCGCGCCGATAGGCTCGGTAGAGAGCAGCCCACTCATCCATGCTGAGGGTCTGGGCACGCCGGATCGGATCCACGTTCGCCTCGGCGAGCATCGCCTCCGCGTCCGCTGGGCGGCACTTCAGACCGATGGCCAGGGCGTTGCGGAGTTGCTTGCGGGGCGCCGCGAAGCCGGCCTGCACCAGCCGGAAGAACGCCTCTCGGTCGTCCACCTCGACGGCGGCGTCATCCAGGACGTCCAGGCGGAGGACAGCGGACGTCACCTTGGGCGGCGGGTGGAAGGCCCCTGGCGGGATATCAAACAGGACCCGCGGCTTGGCGTAGTACTGGGCCTCCACGCTGAGGAAGGACATACGGCCGGGCCCGGCAGCCATGTTGCGGGCCACCTCCGATTGCAGGGTGGTCAGGAGCCAGCGGGGCTGGGTGTGGGCGGTTAGGAAATGCCGGACGATGGCTGAGCCGATGGAGTACGGCAGGTTGCCGACGACCACGTAGGGCACCCCGCCGCCGCGCGACAGGATCTCTTCCGGGTCCAGCGTGAGGATGTCCGCCTCCAACAGCGACACGTTGTCGCGGCCATGGAACCGCTCCCGCAGGGCGGCCGCCAAGCCCGGATCGACCTCGACAGCGATGAGCCGGGAGGCACACCGGGCCAGGAGCGAGGTGAGTAGGCCAGTGCCGGCGCCTACCTCCACCACCGTGTCAGCGGGGCTGAAATCGGCCGCCCTGGCGATACGGGCGAGGATGCGACGGTCGACCAGCCAGTGCTGGCCCAACGCCCTGCGCCGGCGCCCACGCGTTTCGCTCACGCCGCCATCATACGCTAGGTGACCCGGCGAGGGCAGGGCTGGCCTTCGGGGTGAGGCCAAGCCTGAACGCAGTTCACAGCCCGTCCGCCTCAGGCGGAGGCGGGCCGGGTGGGATGAACAACCTTGGGATGGGGGCGCAACGCTCTTCCAGGAAGCGCCGCGGCGAGTCAGGGAAGGATGCAGATGTCCACCCAGCCGGTACGCCAATCCTTGACATCGTCGAGCCCGTAGCCCAGGTCGATGATGTTACCGATGACGGCGCCGCCTGTGTCCTCAGCCACGCCGTAGCCGTAGCCGGGGATGTACATGCGCGTGCCTAGGGGGATGACGCTGGGGTCCACGGCCACTGTGCCCTTGCGCACAGTGGTGCCGGTGGCGGTAGTGCCGCCGCCGCTGGCGCTGTCTGCTGTGTACCACGTCGCCCAGACATTCATCGTGCGGGCACACTGCAGTTCGCCGTCGGGCGTGGCGACTGGCGCGGCGGCCGGGGTATCGATGGTAGTATCGGCGGCAGGACTGGGCGCCACCACGGCCACCGCAGGTGGCGGTGACGGTGGCGCGGCGGCGGGAGGGGGCGGCACGGCATCGGGTAGGACGAGCACCATCCCTTCAATGAGGGTATCGGCCGATGTGATGCCGTTGGGCGCTAAGGCGAGGATGCTCTGGATGTCTATCTGGAACAAGGAAGCGATGCCGGAGAGGGTATCACCCGGCTCAACCCTGTAGATGAGGCCGTTGACACTCGGGATCTGGAGCTCTTGGTTCGCCAGGAGGAGATCCGGGTCCCCGTCAGGATCGGGGTTGCTCCAAAGGATGTACTTGGCGTCGATGCCGAAAGCGTTCGCGATGGAAGCGATGGAGTCCCCGGGCTGGACAGTGTAGACGGTGAAGGCGGGCTGGGGTTCGGCAGTGGGCTCCGCTTCCGGCGTCGCTTCCTCATTCCGTCCCGGCTCATCGCCGCCCAGGCTGAGGGTATTGGCGCGGCCGCGCTCCACGAAGACGTGAAGGCCCGCCGTCATGGGCGTCTCCGGCGGTGGCCAAACGAGATCATTGCGGTTGTAGTCGGTACCGAGGGCGTTCAGGGCGCTCCCCACGGTGGGCCGGGTGGTGAAGACCTCAGAGGGGAAACCTTCCTCTTGGAGGACGAATCGTACGGGCGGTCCCATCTCCGTCACCGGTCCCTGCTGACCTTCCGGCCCAGCCAGAGCTCCCCGCACCAGCATATGCGCAGCCGCCACCAGCAGGGAACGAGGCACCAGTGAGGTTCCGCGGAACTCGTCCAAGCTCTGTGACAAGGCTGGGTCCTGGGCTGTGGGCGTCGGCGCAGCGTGAGTCAGGGCGCTGACCATCGTCTCCGCCTGGGAATGAAGGGCGGCGGAGAGACCGTCAGCTGCGACAAGGACCGGCGTACCGCTGGGATCGTCTGCGTCGACGCGGGGACGGGTGAGAGGGAAAGCTGTAAGTGCTACGCCCACGACAGCCAAGGCCACCAGTAGGGCCACATGAAGGCGGCCGCTGTGTGAGCGAGCTATTGCGTGGGACGGCTGGTTGCTCTTCTTCGTTCGTCTGGTGTCTAGACGGTTCGCCCCGTTGCGGGGTTTCGGCAAACTCACCTCGCTTTACGCGCGCGGACCTCCAATAGAGTGGTCGTGCACCCGCTGTCGATCCGGCACCGCAGGCTTACCCTGACAACCGACTCCGACTCGGTTTGCCCACGGCACCCGAAGCTAACCACTTACCGCTGCTCCCTTCCGGGCCTGACGGGGTTCATGGCACCTCGCCGCGCAGGGCCGGGTCCTCAACGCCGCTTGTCAGAGGCAGTCCCTGCGGAGCTCAGACCTCGAGCGGGAGTTCAACCCCGCTATAGCGGATTGCGGGTACAGGGCACCGCTAGCTCCCCGTCTAGCACGACCGCGAGTTATCCTATCACGGCGGCGCGCCGCACTGTCAAGCGGAATCCGACGGTGGAAAAAGTGGGATGTGGTAGAACTATGACGCTCCTGGTTGACCGTACATGTCGCTGCCTGCCCGAGGATGTCGCCCAGGCCCCGACAACGCCTTTCGCTTGCTAGCGACCCACCCCTGATGTAGACTACCCGCAGATACGCCTGCTTGCCCTCATGCATGGGAAAGGAGCACCCCTCCCCATGACCATCTCCAAGGCGGTGATCCTGGCCGCCGGCCATGGCACACGTTTCCTGCCGGCCACGAAGGCGGTACCCAAGGAGATGCTGCCTTTGGTGGACAAGCCGGTCATCCAGTACGTCGTGGAGGAGGCCGTAGCGGCTGGCCTGCTCCACGTGACCATCGTCACCGCCGGCTCCAAGCGCTCGGTGGAAGACCACTTCGACCGCAACCCTGAGCTGGAGCAGCTCCTAGAGGGCTCGGGCAAGGAAGCGGATCTGCGGGAGATACGGCGGGCGGCAGACTTGGCGGACATGTCATTCGTGAGGCAGAAGGAGCGCCGGGGGATAGCCCACGCCGTGCTCATGGCCCATCACGTGGTGGGCGAGGAGCCCTTCGCCCTGTTCTTCCCCGATGACATCATCGTCTCCGATGTGCCCGCCATCCGCCAGCTCATGGACGTGCACGAACGGCACGGGGGCAGCGTCATCGCCGTTCAGCGCCTGCCCCGGCAGGAGGTGGTGCACTATGGCGTCATAACGCCGGAGCCGGTGGAGGACCGAGTGTACCGCGTGCGCGGCATCGTGGAGAAGCCGTCGGTGGAGGAGGCGCCCTCGGAGCTAACGACTGTGGGCCGCTATGTGCTGACGGCCGACATCTGGCCGCTGCTCGCACGAACGTCGCCCGGCGCCGGCGGCGAGATGCAGCTTACGGACACCCTGGCGATGCTGCTGAAGGCTGGCCATCCTCTGTTCGCCTGCGAGTTCGAGGGTGAGCGGTTCGACACCGGTCGCCCGTTGGGACTGCTGAAGGCATCGGTCGCCCTGGCGCTGCGCCGAGAGGACAGCGGGCCCGCGTTCAAGCAGTACCTGCGATCGCTGTCCCTGGATTGACCGCGACAGCCGCCGCAGTGGAACCGTAAGGAGGCTTCGTGATCGAGAACTTGAAAGACCGGTGGGCACTCATCCTGGGCGCCTCCAGCGGGCACGGCGCTGGCACGGCCCTGAAGCTAGCAAGCTTCGGCATGAATATCTTCGGCGTCCACCTCGACATGCGCGCTACCCTTCCGCAGGCGCAGCAACTGGTGAACACCATTCAGGAGCTGGGCCGCCAGGCAGTGTTCTTCAACACCAACGCCGCCGACGACGCCAAGAGGGCAAAGGTGGTCGACACCATTCGCGAGCGCCTTCCCCAGGGCGAGCACATCAGAGTGGTGATGCACTCACTCGCCTTCGGTACGCTCCGCTCCTATGTCCCGCCGGAGCAGAAGGAGGCGGTTAGCCGGGCCCAGATGGAGATGACGCTGGACGTCATGGCCCACAGCCTCGTGTACTGGGTTCAGAGCCTCCTCTACCGGGACCTCCTGGGCCCCGGCTCCAAGGTGTTCGCCATGACCTCCTCCGGGTCCCACCGCGTGCTCCCCAACTATGGGCCGGTGGGCTGCGCTAAGGCTGCCCTGGAATACCACGTGAAGCACTTGGCGGTCGAGCTCTCGTCGCGGGGCATCGCCGTCAACGCCCTCCAGGCCGGCGTCACGGACACGCCCGCCCTGCGCAAGATCCCCGGCCACGAGGAGATGCTCTCCTACGCTCAGGCGCGCAACCCCGGCGGTCGCATCACTACGCCGGACGACGTCGCGCGGACGATAGCCCTCCTGGCCGCCGACGACAGCCCCTGGGTAACGGGCAACGCAATCGATGTGGATGGTGGCGAAGACCTAGTGACAGTCTAGATACCGCAGCGCGGTACGTCAGTTGAGGGCTGTGCCCCCGTCTTCCTCTTCCTCGTCTTCGTCCTCGTCGGAGCCTTCCGAGCCCCTGAACAGCCGCATGATCTCCTCCCCAAAGCGGCGGCGCTCGCGGCCGCTCTCCCGCAGCAGGTCGGCTATGTCGCCGATGCCCTCGAGCTCGTCCGCCAGCTCCGGGTAGTCCTCCTCGGACACCTCCTCGCCGGCGAGGATGTCGTCTAGGCCCGGGCGCCGCGGCTTCTGCGTAGGCTCAGGTTCGGCGCGTCGCGGCCCGGCCCGACGGGGACGTTCCTCCTCGGCAGGCCGCCTCGCGGCGGGCTCCATGGTGAAGACGGACTGGAGCACGGTGCGCAGCCAGCGCTGCTGCCCCTGCGTCAACGAGGCCACCCTCCCCAGGAGCTCGCGGTCTATCTTGGGCTCGGTCCCGGCCATTTGCCGGTATTATAACGCCTGTCAAGCGGCCCGCGATATAGAAGTCTGCAGGGAGGCGTTCGCAGACCTGAGGCGGCGGTCCCGGTCCCGGCGGATGGTGTGGGCCTGAGCCCACCGGGGGTGGGGCCGAAGCCTGAATCCTTTCGGGGGCGGGTGGGTGGGACGAACAACCCGGGGTGGAGTGGCTGAGCCCCCCTACTTCCCGATGCGCAGCAGCGACATGAACGCCTCCTGGGGGATGTCCACGTTCCCCACTCGCTTCATGCGCTTCTTGCCCGCCCGCTGCTTCTCCAGCAGCTTCCGCTTGCGGGTGACGTCGCCGCCGTAGCACTTGGCCAGGACGTTCTTGCGCAGGGCCCGCACCGTCTCCCGCGCCACGATGCGGCCTCCTATCGCCGCCTGGATCGGCACCTCGAAGAGCTGTCGCGGGATCAGCGAGCGCAACTTCTCGACCAGCGCCCTCCCCTGCCTCTGCGCCTTATCGCTGTGCACGAGGATGCTGAGCGCGTCCACCGGCACGCCGTTCACCAGGATGTCCACCTTCACCAGCCGCTCGGGCTCCCAGTGCGAGAAGCCGTAGTCCATGCTCGCGTACCCCTGGGTGCTCGACTTGAGGAGGTCGTAGAAGTCGACGAGCATCTCGGACAGGGGCATGCGGTACTCCAGGAGGACACGCCGTTCCCCCTGGCGAACGCCCGGCGCCTGGTCGAGGTAGTCCATGCGCACGAACTCTCCGCGGCGGCCGGTGACCAGGTCCATGACGGCGCCGATATGGCGGTCGGGGGCGATGACGGAGACGTTCATCCAGGGCTCGCGGATCTCGTCGATGCGCGAGGGGTCAGGCAGGTCGGCGGGGCAGTCGACCTCGATCTCCTGGCCGTCGGTGAGGAGCGCCTCGTACTCCACGTTGGGCGAGGTGGCCAGGAGGTCCACCTCGTACTCGCGCTCCAGCCGCTCTTGGACGATGTCCATGTGGAGGAGGCCGAGGAAGCCGGCGCGGAAGCCGGGCCCGAGAGCGAGGGAGGACTCCGGCTGGTAGCTGAGGGCGGCGTCGTTTAGCTGGAGCTTCTCGAGGGCGTCGCGCAGGAGATCGTACTCCTCCGAGTTGGCGGGATAGAGGCCGGCGAACACCATGGGCTTGGCAGGCTGGTAGCCGGGCAGGGGTGACGCGGCGGGAGCCTCATCGGACGTGAGCGTGTCCCCCACGCGGCAGTCGCGTACGGTCTTGAGGCCGCTGGCCACGTAGCCCACCTCGCCCGGCGTCAGGCCGTCAGTGGGGGAGAACGAGGGCCGGAACGCGCCCACCTCCAGGGGCTCCAGGGGGCGCCTGGTCGCCATGAGACGGAGCTTCTGTCTCGGTGTGATCTCCCCGTCCACCACGCGGACGTAGGCGATCACGCCCTTGTAGGGGTCATACTTGGAATCGAAGATGAGGGCGCGGAGGGACGCGGACGGATCGCCCGCCGGCTCCGGCACCCGTCGCACGATCGCCTCCAGGAGCTCCGGCACGCCCGTGCCATCCTTGGCCGACACGAACAGCACGTCGTCGCGGGCGAAGCCGATGACCTCGACCAGCTCCTGAGCGACGCGCTCCGGCTCGGCCGACGGCAGGTCGATCTTGTTGACGACGGGGATGATCGTGAGGTTCTCCTCCAGCGCCATGTAGACATTGGCGAGGGTCTGCGCCTCGATGCCCTGGGCTGCGTCGACCACGAGGAGGGCGCCCTCGGCGGCGGCCAGGGCCCGCGACACCTCGTAGGTGAAGTCGACGTGGCCGGGGGTATCGATGAGGTTGAGCTTGTAGGCGAGGCCGTCGGCGGCGCTGTAGGTCATGCGGACGGCGGCGGCCTTGATGGTGATCCCGCGCTCCCGCTCCAGGTCCATCTGGTCGAGCACCTGGTCGGCCATCTGGCGCTTCGGGATCGTCCCCGTCAGCTCCAGCATCCGGTCGGCGAGGGTGGACTTGCCGTGGTCTATGTGGGCGATGGTGCAGAAGTTGCGAATCAACGCTTGATCCATGCTGGGGCTATGGTAGCAGGAGTGGCCAGCTACGATACACATACTTGCAGGGCTACGCCTCTGCACGACGCCCGCATCCGGTCTATAATTCGGGCACGATGACCCCTGCCGAATTCGTCCAAAAGTGGGCCGCTTCCAAGGGAGGCGAGCGCTCCGTCTCTCAGGAACACTTTATCGACCTCTGCCGCCTCTTGAACGAAAAGACGCCTAACGAAGCCGACCCCAGCGGCGACATCTACGCCTTCGAGAAGGGCGCCCTCAAACCGGATGGTGAAGGCTTCGCCGACGTTTGGCTGAAGGACCACTTCGCCTGGGAATACAAGGGAAAGCGCAAAGACCTCGCCGCCGCCTACAAGCAGGTCTGCGACTACCGCGAGGCCCTCGGCAATCCGCCCCTTCTCGTCGTCTGCGACATCGATCGCTTCGAGGTCCACACTAACTGGACCAACACCGAAAAGTGGATATATCGTTTCTCAAACGCCGACCTCCTGTCTGACGATCCGGTTTCCGTCTCAACCGTCTCCGCGCCCGCTAAAGACGCGCCCTCCCCAACCGCCCTCCAGGTGCTGAAATCCCTCTTTGAGCGCCCTGACGACCTCAAGCCCCGCAAGACCACTGAGCAGATCACGGAAGAGGCGGCTAGGAAGTTCGGAAAGATCACCGAGGAGCTCCGCAAGTGGAAAGTTGACGACATGCGCATCGCGCGTTTCATCACCCGCGTGCTCTTCTGCATGTTCGCCACTGATGTCGGCCTTCTCCCTCGTGAGACCTTCTCGGACATCGTCGCCTTCCACAGGACCGGCGGTGACGACAAGGGCTTCCGCAGGCATCTCTCCGAGCTGTTCGGCGTCATGAACGGCGGCGGAGAGTTCTCCATGCGCCAGATACCCCACTTCAACGGCCGCCTCTTCGAGGACGATGACGTGCCGGACGAGGTCACCAAGCACGAGATCCTCATCCTGGGAGAGTTGGACTCCCTAAACTGGGCCGACGTGGAGCCCTCCATCTTCGGCACCCTCTTCGAGCGCATCGTCGATCCCGCCTGGCGCAAGATGCTCGGTGCCCACTACACCTCCCGCGCCGACATCGAGCTCATCGTCGAGCCCGTCCTCATGGCCCCCCTCCGTCGCGAGTGGGATGGCGTCAAGAAGGCCGTCGAAGACTACCTCCACTCCGCCGATGTCAGGGGCACGCCGGAAGGCACCAAGCGGCGGCATGTCCGCCGCCTTCTCGCCCGCTTCCACAGCCACCTCGCCTCCATCCGTGTGCTCGACCCCACCTGCGGCTCCGGCAACTTCCTCTACGTCTCCCTCGCCCTCCTCAAGGCCCTGGAAAAGGAGGTCATAGCCTTCGCCGCCCTCCACGACATCACAGACATCCGCCCCCGCGTCCATCCCCGCCAGCTCCACGGCATCGAGATCAGCCCCTACGCCGTCGAGCTCGCCTCCGTCGTCATCTGGATCGGCTACCTCCAGTGGAAGCACCGCAACGCCATGGCGTTGGGCGATGAGGACCCCATCCTCGAACCCCTCGATCAGGTCCGCCTCATGGACGCTATCGTTGACCACAGCGACCCCAAACGGGTCCGCGAGCCGGACTGGCCCGAGGTCGACATCATCGTCGGCAATCCCCCCTTCCTCGGTGGCAAGATGCTCCGGCGCGGACTCGGCGATGACTATGTTGAGCGGCTCTTCGCCGTGTGGGATGGACGCGTCGCCCGCGAATCAGACCTCTGCTGCTACTGGTTGGAGAAGGCCCGCGCCGCCATCGAGGACGGTCGCGCCGCGCGCGCCGGTCTCCTAGCCACCCAGGCCATTCGCGGCGGCGCCAACCGCCGCGTCCTTGAGCGCATCAAGCAGACCGGCGACATCTTCTACGCCCAGGCGGACCGCAAGTGGATTCAGGACGGTGTCGCCGTCCGCGTCTCCATGGTCGGCTTCGACGACGGCTCCGAAACCCGCCGCTTCTTGAACGAAACGCCTGACGACGATCCCCGCGGCGCCCTGGAGAGAGCCCGCCCCGTCGAGGGGATCAACCCCAACCTCACCCACCGCACAGACCTCACAAGGGCCCGCCGCCTGAAGGAGAACCTGGGTATCTCCTTCATGGGAATCACCAAGGTGGGACCCTTCGATATCTCAGGCGAAGTCGCGCGGCGGCTACTACGAAGCCCCAACCCACACAAACGCACCAACGCTGATGTCGTGCGACCGTGGGTTCACGGCAGGGACTTGAACCAGCGTAGACGCGACTCGTGGATCATCGACTTCCCGCCAGGTACGGCTGAAGAAGAAGCTGCGCTTTTCGAAGCACCGTTCGAGTACATCAAGCGGCACGTCAAACCCATGCGGCGGAAGGCGACCTCTGTAGACGCGGAACACTACCCCTGGTGGATTCACGGCCGCCCGCGCCCAGCTATGAGATCAGCGCTTGCTGGGCTGAAGCGCTACTTGGCAACCTCGATGGTGTCGAAGCACCGCCTGTTCTCGTGGCTGCCGGTGGCAACACTTGCTGAGAACCTTGTGATCGTCTTCGCCCGCGAGGACGACTACTTCTTCGGCATCCTCCACTCCCACGTCCACGAGGTGTGGGCGCGGGGCACCGGCACTCAGCTCAGAGAATCCGAAAGCGGCGTCCGTTACACCCCGACCACCTGCTTTGAGACATTCCCCTTTCCGCAGCCCACTGACCAGCAGAGGGAAGCCATCGCTGAAGCCGCCAGGGAACTCAACCAGCTCCGTGACGGCTGGCTTAACCCGGCCCCAGTCGGCGGCCTGCCGCTTCCGGAAAATGAGTTGAAGAAGCGCACCCTCACCAACCTCTACAACCAGCGCCCCACCTGGCTCGCCAATGCCCACGCCGCCCTCGATACCGCCGTTCTCGCCGCCTACGGCTGGCCCCCTGACACCCACGACGCCGATATCCTATCCCGCCTCCTAGCCCTCAACCTCCAGCGGGAACCGGCATAGACACTACTGCCCACTGCCCCTTCCCCCTTTGACCTCCAGCCCTCAACCGCTACCCTCCAACCGGAGGTGCCCCTTGAACCTGCGCCCTTTCCCCATCCATCTGTGCGCTTCTGCCGCTGAGCCCCGGGGTGGGGAGGCCCTATCTGTGAATCATCTGTATTCATGTGTGTTCATCTGTGGATAATGAACATCTCCAACCCCCTTCTGTCATCCCCCTTTTCGCCGCCGGAAGCCGCGCCCGCCGGATACGACACTCCCGCATCGCGCACCTACCGCAGATACGAAATGCTTGATCGAACGCTCAGCCCCCTATCCATGAACGACGCACGATCAGAGAAAGCGACCGCGAGACCCCAAACTCTAAATACCCCGCGCGCCTCGCAACGGGTGTTTTCGCCCCAAACGATCAAACCCCGTATCTGGTGGCCCCCATTCCATCAAACTTCAGATACGAAAAACCCTTTGATCGAATGTTCCCTGGCTGCGGCGACGCGGGGCGCCCGACCTACACGCGGTGGCAGGCGACCCAGTGCTCGTTAGCGCCGGTGCCGACGTTTCGCCACTCCGGTATGCGCGCCCTGCACTCGTCGATGGCGATGGGGCAGCGGGTGTGGAAGACGCAGCCGGGGGGCGGCTTCAGGGGGCTGGGGACGTCGCCGGTGAGGATGATGCGCTCGCGTTGGGCCTCGACGGCGGGGTCGGGGATGGGCACGGCGGACAGGAGGGCCTTAGTGTAAGGATGCAGCGGGTTGTCGTACAGCTCCACACGGTCGGTGACCTCCATGATCTTTCCCAGGTACATCACCGCCACGCGGTCGCTGATGTGGCGCACGACGGAGAGGTCGTGGGCGATGAAGAGGTAGGTGAGCTCGAAGCTGTCCTGGAGCTCCTCGAGCAGGTTGATGATCTGGGCCTGGATGGAGACGTCGAGGGCGGAGACGGGCTCGTCGGCGACGATGAAGGAGGGCTGGACAGCGAGGGCGCGGGCAACGCCGATGCGCTGGCGCTGGCCGCCGGAGAACTCGTGGGGGTAGCGGTTGGCGTAGTAGGGGTTAAGACCCACGATGCGCATGAGCTCCTGCACGCGGTCCCGGCGCTCGTTGCGGGACTTGGCCAGGCTGTGGATGACGATGGGCTCGCCGATGATGGCACCGACGCTCATGCGGGGGTTGAGCGAGGCGTAGGGGTCCTGGAAGATCATCTGCATGCGGCGGCGCATGCGGCGGATATCGCCGGCCCTCATGCGAGTGAGCTCGTGCCCCTCGAACTGGATCTCGCCGGAGGTGGGGCGGTAGAGCATGAGGATGGCGCGGCCAAGGGTAGTCTTGCCACAACCGCTTTCGCCCACCAGGCCGAGCGTCTCGCCGCGCTTGATCTCGAAGCTCACGCCATCGACGGCCTTAACCTCGCCCACCTGGCGCTGGAAGATGATGCCGGAAGTGACCGGGAAGTGCATGCGGATGTCGTTTACCTTGACGATGGTGTTGTTGCCGGGGCCAGCGGTGGGCGTCTTGGATGCCTGTTCTACAGCCATGTTCTCTCCTACTGGTCGGAACCACGGGATTTGGTGGCCTGGGCCACACGTTCCCACTCCCAGCAGGCGCTGGTGCGGCCGTCTTCGATGGCGAGGAGAGGAGGGGTCTCCTCTGCGCAGCGGTCCACTGCGAAGCGGCAGCGTGGGCGGAAGGAGCAGCCGGGCGGCACGCGCACCAGATCCGGAGGTACGCCCTCGATGGGGTCGAGCTTCTCCTTGCGGGCCTGGTCCAGACGGGGGACGGACCTGAGGAGGCCCAGGGTGTAGGCGTGTCGCGGTCGATGGTAGAGCGCTTCAGCGCTGGCGGCCTCCACGATCTTGCCGGCGTACATCACGTTGACCCGGTCGGCGTAGCGAGCGACGACGCCGAGGTTATGGGTGATGATGATCACGGCGGTCCCCAGCTCACGGGTAAGGCGGGTGAGCAACTCTAGGATCTGGGCCTGGATGGTGACGTCGAGAGCGGTGGTGGGCTCATCGGCGAGGAGAAGCTTGGGGTTGCAGGACAGCGCCATGGCGATCATGACGCGCTGTCGCATGCCGCCGGAGAACTGGTGGGGGTAGTCGTTGATGCGGGAACGGCCCTCGGGGATGCCCACCATCTCCAGGAGTTCAACGGCGCGCTGGGTGGCCTTGCCGCGGTCCATCTTCAGGTGCAGCTCCAGGGTCTCGGTGAGCTGACGGCCGATGGTGAGGACCGGATTGAGGGAGGTCATGGGCTCCTGGAAGATCATGGCGATGTCGTTGCCGCGAACGTGGCGGATCCCGTCCTCGTCCATGCGCACGAGGTCCTTGCCTTCAAAGAGGACGGAGCCGGAGACGATCTTGCCGGGGGGGATGGGGATGAGACGGAGGACGGAGAGGGCGGAGACGGTCTTGCCGCAGCCGCTCTCGCCGACGAGGCCCAGGATTTCGCCGGGCGCGACATCGAAGGTGACACCGTCAACGGCTTTGACGACGCCCTCCTCGGTGTAGAAGTAGGTTTTCAGGTCATCAACCCGCAACAGCGCTTCGGCCAACGGATCCTCCTTCAGCGGCGGCTGCGGCTACAGGCCCGCCCAATCGCTGTGGTCGCAGGGCTGGCAGCGTCCGATTGGTGGGGAAGGGGGGACTCGAACCCCCACGCCTTTCGGCACGTGATCCTAAATCACGCTCGTCTACCGGTTCCGACACTTCCCCTTTCTCCATCTTGGTTGCTCACTATTGGGGGGCCGCCCGGGACTCGAACCCGGAACCCGCTGATTAAGAGTCAGCTGCTCTGCCAATTGAGCTAGCGGCCCGCGACGGTCGCTGGCCAGGGCCCAGGTTTGCGAAGTATATCACGAGCTTGCCGTACGCGGCAATAACCCCAGCCGATGAGCTGCCGCCGGGGCAGCCGTTTCCATTCTGGCGCAACCCGGGTGCTGAATCAAGAGCAAGTTCTTGAAGACGGCGGGCGGCTAGTAGCCTAAGAGGGGTAAGCGAAGTGGTGGGCGATAGTGGACTCGAACCACTGACCTCAGCGATGTCAACGCTGCGCTCTAACCAACTGAGCTAATCGCCCACCTCCAGGCCGTCCCCTATTGTACGACTTGCGTCCGGTTTCAGGAAGCGCTTGGTCTGGGCCGTTGTTGACGTGTCCAAGGGGCATTGTTACCATTGCCTGTGCAGATCATCGCAAAAGGCGAAGACCGGAACGAGTAGTCGCGGCAAGGCGACAGAGAGGCGAGCGCAGGCTGAGAGCGTGCCAGCCCACTGCCGCGGCGAAAACCTCCCGCGAGCCGGCCGTCGAACGCCCCGCCGATGGCGGGGACGGTAGGCGGCCCCGGAGGCACCCGTTAGCGGCCCAAGGAGCTCGCCCTTCGACAGGCTCAGTAGATGCCTGGGCGAGGAAAGTGGGTGGAACCACGGATCGCCCCCCGTCCCACCGGTCGGGGGGCTTTCGTTTGACGAAAGAAGGAAGCAGGAAGGTGAAAGACGGGACACAGGCTGACAGCCCGTCGATGCGTTTGCTGCGGCTCTGGCTGTGGGCAGCGCCGCTGAGCATGCTGGCGCTGGCGGTACTGTTCGGCGTGCTGGCGGTGGGAGAGGAGGAGTGGGGGCTGCTGGCAGCGATGGTCGTGCTGGCGCTGGTAGCGTTGGGGCTGTTCGTAGTGCAGTGGCGGCTGCTGAAGCGGCTGCGGGAGACAGCACGATGAAGCTCTGGCTCCAGGTGCTGTTCGCCCAGGGCTGGCTCTGGCGCGACCGCTTTCCGGAGGCGTTTCCCGTGGCCCGCCCACAAGGGAGTTCGGGTGCAAGCGTACTGTGGCTTGTCTTCGGACTCTTACTCGTCACAGGCGGCGCGATCGCGCTTGGGGGAGGGTATGGCTCCCAGGCTTTCAGTGTCCTGCAAGTACTCACCGGCGCCGCATTCTTCCTCTCGAACATCGGCATCCTGAGAATTCATCGGCTGATCGGGAGCAATGCCTTCTGGGTATCTCTCTCGTGGTCGTCGGGCACAGTGGCTCTGGTCGGCATTACAGGATTAGTGCTAGTTTCCGCGATTGAGGGCTACTGGATATGGACTGTGCTACTCGTGGGAATGATGGCATTCTGCTTCAGCCTGACCATAGGGGCGATCGAGCGGAGATACCTGTTCTTTAGCGACCCGCGTACGTACGGGTACTTGCTCGATGAGAGGCAGATTGAGAGTATCCGGGAGCATTGGACTGAGACATTCTGGCGGCTTCCGGGGAAGGTTCTCAAGGAGATGATCAGGAAACCTCCGCCGACATGAAACGATTGAACCGCTACCTAGGCTTCGAAGGGCTTTTTGTGGTGCAGTGGCGGCTGCTGCGACGGCTGCGAGGCTGCTAAGCATGCTTAAGACTGTAGATGCATTCATACGTTTGGAGTGGGGGAAGAGCTTCTGGCGCTTCACCTTCCTCTACTTCCTGGTTCCGTGGTCAGGTTGGCTAGCCTCGCTTCGTATGCGGCGAGACGGATCACTTTGGCCGCTTTCCTACCGGCTCTTGCATCCGGTCGCCAACTACATGTTCTTTGCTTTCCAGGCGGTGATGGCCTGGCTGTGGGCTCGCGCCCTCATGAGCGGGGATTGGATAGCAGTTATAATCCTGCCGTTCCCCGCCATGATGAATCTCCTAGTCCTGATAGTGAGGCTGCAAACCGTATACAGGTTCAGCACACAAACAGATGCTGCCGAGAGGTGATTGACATGACTCTCCATGACCTTTCGAAAGAGGAGCGGCTGGAGCGGCTGCGGCACTCCGCCTCCCATATCATGGCCGAGGCGGTGGTGGAGATATTCCCGGACGCCAAGCTGGGTATCGGGCCTCCCATCGATACCGGCTTCTACTACGACTTCACCCTGCCGCGGGCCCTGACCAATGAGGACCTGCCGGTCATCGAGGAGAAGATGCGCCAGCGCGTGGAGTCCGACGTGCCCTTCCAGCACGACGAGATATCCAAGGACGAGGCGCGGAAGCTGTTCGCGGAGCAGCCGTACAAGCTGGAACTCATCGAGGACATAGAGGACGAGAAGGTGAGCATCTACCGGCACGGCGACTTCGTCGACCTCTGCGCGGGGCCGCACGTGGAGCGCACGGGGCAGGTGCAGGCGTTCAAGCTGATGAGCGTGGCCGGCGCCTACTGGCGAGGGCAGGAGCGGAACCCGATGCTGCAGCGGATCTACGGCGCCTTGTTCGACACAGAGGAGGAGCTCCAGTCCCACCTGGAGCAGATCGAGGAGGCGTTCCGGCGGGACCATCGGCGCCTGGGGCGGGAGCTAGACCTATTCTCCTTCCATGAGGAGTACGGGCCGGGGCTGGTCTACTGGCACCCCAAGGGCGGCCGCGTGCGCACGATCATCGAGGACTTCTGGCGGGAAGAGCACTACAACCACGGCTACGAGCTCGTATACTCGCCTCACATCGGCCGCTCCACCCTGTGGGAGACGAGCGGCCATCTGGACTTCTATACGGAGAGCATGTACTCGCCGATGGACATCGACGGGCAAGACTACTACGTCAAGCCGATGAACTGTCCGTTCCACATTCAGATGTACCGAAGCGGGCTGCGCAGCTACCGCGACCTGCCCATGCGCCTGGCGGAGATGGGCACCGTCTACCGCTACGAGCGCTCCGGAGTGCTGCACGGGCTGATGCGGGTACGGGGCTTCACCCAGGACGACGCGCACATCTTCTGTCGGCCGGACCAGATCAAGGAGGAAATCGAGGGCTGCGTGGATTTCATGCAGCTCTTCTTCCGCGCCTTCGGGTTCGAGCGGTTCCACGTGTACCTCTCCACGCGATCACCGGGGGGGAAGTACGCTGGCTCGCAGGAGGACTGGGATATGGCCACCGGTGTGCTGCGGGAGGCGATCAAGGACCGGGGACTGCCCCACGACGTGGACGAGGGCGGGGCCGTGTTCTACGGGCCGAAGATCGACGTCAAGCTGCTGGACACGCTGGGACGGGAGTGGCAGTGCACGACGATCCAGTTCGACTTCAACCTGCCGGAGCGGTTCGACATGAGCTACATCGGCGAGGACGGGCGTGAGCACCGGCCGTACATGGTGCACCGGGCGCTTCTGGGTTCGATGGAGCGCTTCTTCGGGGTGCTCATCGAGCACTACGGGGGCGCGTTTCCGCTGTGGCTGGCGCCAGTGCAGGCGGTGGTGATACCGATCGCGGATCGGCACATCGAGCACGCGAACGCGGTGGCGGATGCGCTACGACGAGCCGGTGTGCGAGCTGAGGTGGACCCGCGAGCGGAGCGGATGCAGGCGAAGATCCGCGATGCCCAGCTACAGAAGGTGCCGTACATGCTGGTGCTGGGCGACCGAGAGAGGGAGACGGGGACGGCGGCGGTACGCCTGCGCAGCGGCGAGGACCTGGGCGCGATGAAGCTGGAGGGACTCATCGCGCGGATGCGAGCGGAGGTGGAGGAAAGAGCGTGACATTGATCTCCTAATCTTAACAATCGGCCGCTTGCGAGGCTCTGGACAGGTATGATACAAGGGGAATGAATAGGCGCCCTTTGTAGTCACCATAGAAACGGCCAATAGTAGCGTCACTTGTTTGAGAAGCTTCTTATAGCCAACCGCGGCGAGATCGCCCTGCGCATCGTAAGGGCCTGCCGCGAGATGGGAATCACGGCCGTGGCCGTCTACTCGGAGGCGGACCGCAACTCGCTCCACGTGCGCCACGCCGATGAGGCGTATCTCATCGGCCCGGCGGCGGCCCAGGAGAGCTACCTCAACGGCGAACGGATCATCGAGACCGCCAGGAAGGCGGGCGCGGACGCGGTGCACCCCGGCTACGGCTTCCTGGCGGAGAACGCGGACTTCGCCGAGGCCTGCCTGGACGCCGATATGGCCTGGGTGGGGCCCTCCCCACGGTCCATCCGTATCCTTGGCGACAAGGTGCAGGCCCGCAAGCTCATGCAGGAGGCAGGTATCCCGGTAGTGCCGGGCAGCGAGGAGGTCACGTCCGAGGGGACGGCGGCCAGCGCCGCCACCGGCATCGGCTACCCTATCATGATAAAGGCGGCGGGGGGCGGCGGCGGGCGAGGCATGCGCGCAGTGTACCGGCCAGAGGAACTGCCGCCGGCGCTGGAGGCGGCGAGCCAGGAGGCGGCGTCGGCCTTCGGGCAGGGGACGCTGTACCTGGAGAAGTTCTTAGAGCCAGTGCGGCACATCGAGCTCCAGGTGATCGGCGACATGCGAGGAAACGTCGTCGCCCTGGGGGAGCGCGAGTGCTCCATCCAGCGCCGGCATCAGAAGATGATTGAGGAGGCGCCGTCCACCGCCGTAGACCCAGGACTGCGCCAGCAGCTCAACGAGATGGCGCTGCGGGCAGCCCAAGCGACAGGCTACACCAGCGTGGGCACGCTGGAGTTCCTGGTGAACCGGAAGGGCCAGGTGAACTTCCTGGAGATGAACACCCGTCTCCAGGTGGAGCACCCGGTTACAGAGCTGGTCACAGGGGTAGACCTGGTAGCGGACCAGATACTGTTGGCGGCAGGGGAGGACCTGCCCTACCGAGAGACGTCCATCCAGGGGTGGGCGCTGGAGTGCCGAATCGCGGCTGAGGATCCGTTCAACAACTTCCTGCCGTCGGTGGGGACGGTGAGCTTCGTATCGGTGCCCGGGGGCGCCGGAGTGCGAGTTGACTCAGCCCTGTACAATGGGCTGGAGGTCAGCTATCACTACGACCCTCTGATCGCCAAGCTGTGCACCTGGGGCCGGACGCGGACGGAAGCGATCCAGCGGATGCGGCGGGCCCTGCGCGAGTTCAAGATCGCGGGGATCAGCACCAACATCCCCTTCCACCTGCAGGTGCTGGATGACACCCACTTCCTGCAAGGCAGGCTGGACACCAGCTTCGTGGAGAAGCGGTTCGACCCGCGACAGGACCACGGCATAGCCCACGAGGAACTGGCGCTGCTGGCGGCAGCGGTGCTGGCCCACCGTAAGGGGACACGGCGGCGCAACGAGCAATCGGGCCGAGTAAGGGGCAGCCGCTGGCGGCTGCTGAGCCGGTCGGGGGACCCGCGCGCAGGAGCGAGAGGATGGCGGAGAAGTACATAGTCCGGCTGGGCTACGAGCTCAAGGAGGTGGAGGTGGAGGACGGCCCGGATGGGCTGCGCGTCCGCATCAACGGCGATTGGCACAACGCCCGCCTGGAGCAGGTGGGCCAGACAGCCCTGTACGCGCTGGTCATCGATGACCACCCGCACGAGCTGTTCGCCGTGGAGCGCGCCGAAGGCTACGACATCGTCATTGGCTGGGACCGCTACTCAGTGGCAGTGAGCACACGCGACCGGCGGGCACCTAATGCCATCCCTAGCGACCTGACGCTGGAGGAGCACCCGGCGGGCGGCTGGGTCGTGCTGTCGCCCATGACCGGCGTGGTGACCGAGGTGTACGCGGAGGCCGGGGATCAAGTGGCGGAGGGCGACATCCTGATGGTGCTCGAGGCGATGAAGATGAACAACGAGCTGCGTGCCCAGAAGGCGGGTACGGTGCGAGAGCTCTACGTGGAGGCGGGCCAGCGGGTAGAGTCAGGGATGCGGCTGCTGCTGCTGAGGTAGCATTGAAGACGGTACGACGGTGTGCTATAGTTGCCCTAGCTTGGCAACTCTGAGGTTGGAGAGGGGACCAGTATCCGACAGCTTCGGATAAACCACTGGATTCGCGCCAAAGAGGTCCGACTCATAGGGGCGAACGGTGAGAACCACGGCATCGTTCCCCTCCAGCAAGCCCTGAGTATCGCTCGCGAGAGTGGCGTCGATCTGGTGGAGGTTGACCCCAACGGCTCTCCCCCCGTCTGCCGGGTGCTCGACTACGGGAAGTGGAAGTACCAGCAGGCCAAAAGGGAGCGGGACGCCCGCAAGCACCAAAGGGGCGGCATCATCCATGAGGTGCGCGTGCGCCCTAGGATCGGCCGGGCGGACATGGAGCGCAAGGTAGCACTGGTCGAGCGGCTGTTGATGGAAGGGGACAAGGTGAAGCTGGCGGTGATGTTCCGAGGGCGGGAGATGTCACATCCGGAGATCGGCCGCCAGGTGCTGGATCGGGCGCTGGAGGGGCTGAAAGAGATAGCAGTGGTGGAGAGGCCGCCGTCCATGGAAGGGCGATTCCTGAGCGTGATCTTGACGCCGAGCAAGAAGGGGCCCGTCCCGAAAGAGCAGAATGAGGCGCCGGTGGAGGAGCGCGTTGGCTAGATTCAAGATAAAGACCCATTCCGGCTCCAAGCGCCGCTTCTACGTCAGCGGCGGCGGCAAGATAATGCGGCGCAAGTGCCACATAAACAACGCTCGTCGCAAGAAGCGAGGCGCTACCCTGCGGCTGTTCGCCGGAAAGCTGTCCGTTCCCAAGGGCCAGAGCAAGAGCGTCCGCAGGCTCATGCCCTATCACACCTAGGTCAGAAGACGTGCCAAGAGCAAGAGGAAGCCCAGCAACCAGGCGACGGCGCAAGAAGGTGATCGCCCAGGCGAAAGGCCACCGCGCCGGACGGCATCACCTGTTCAAGCAGGCCAAGGAATCGGTCACGCACGCGCTGCGGTACGCGTATGAGCACCGGCGCGACCGCAAGGGGGACTTCCGCCGCCTGTGGATAGCGCGCATCAACGCGGCGGCGCGCCTCAACGGCCTCAGCTACTCCAGTCTGATCAGCGGCCTCAAGCGGGCGCAGGTGGAGATCGACCGGAAGGTGCTGGCGGATCTGGCGGTGCGGGACGCCGAGGCATTCGCCAAGGTAGCGGAGACGGCCAAAGCGGCGCTTGCGGGATAAGGCTCCCGGCTTCCTCAGCCTCGAAGGACGGCGCCCACCTCCTGCCTCAGACGGGCCAGGATGCGCTCCTGTTGTTTCCGCACCTCCTTGTCGGTGAGCGTGTGGTCCGCCGCCTGATAGGAGACGGAGAAGGCTAGAGACTTCTTACCGGACGGAACCTGGGGCCCGCTGTAGACATCGAACAGGCGAACCGAGCGCACCAGCGGCGCCGCCTGAATGATCGCTCGCACCCGTGCCGCCGGGACGTCACCATCGACGATGACAGCGACATCCTCCTCCACGCTGGGGTAGGGCGCGAGCGCCTGATAGCGGCGGGGCCCCGAGACATGGGGCAGGAGAGCATCCAGGTCAACCTCGAACATCGCCACCGGGTTCTCCAGGTCGAATCCGGCGGCTACTCTCGGGTGCACCTGCCCGACGAGGCCCACCTGTTGGCCGTTCACCACTAGGGCAGCGGTGCGACCGGGCAGAAGGGCGTGGTCCTTCGCGTCCGCGTACTCGGCGGATGCTCCTACGCGATCGAGCAGCAGGTCGAGATACGACTTCGCCTCATAGAAGCCGACGGGATCGCCCCGGGGCTGGCCCCAGCGGTCGGGCAGGCGACCCGTGATGACGGCAGCTACGGTCTCAACCTCCTCGGGCAGGTCATCGGGACGCGAGAGGTAGATGCGGGCGGTCTCGAACAGGGCGGTGAGATCATCGCTGTGCCTAACGTTATCGGCAAGAGCTGTCAGCAGGGAGGCGCGCAGGGAGGTGCGTACGTACTCCTGCTCCTGGCTAATCGGGTTGGCGATGCGCAGGGGTGGATGGGCCGCAAGGTGCTCCGGCCCGAGCACCTTGCGCAGCCTCTCCAGCGTGGTCAGCGAGTAGGTAACGACCTCCTGCATCCCGGTCGTCGCCAGGATATCGGCGACGCGGCCTCGCAGCTCGCGGCGAGGTTGCGGCCAGGTGACCGGGAGTTCGCCGTGGAGGCGGGTAGTAGGAAGCTGGTCATAGCCGATGATGCGGGCGATCTCCTCGACCACGTCGTCGGCGATGCTGACGTCGGTACGCCAGTAGGGAACGCGCACGACATAGCGGTCCGGGGGCACCCAGCGGCAGGAGAAACCGAGGGAGGAGAGCACCTGCCGTACCTGGGCGACGCGGAACTCCATGCCCAGGAGGGTGTGGAGACGCTTCTGCGTGAGGGTGACGCGCACGTCCTTCCTCTTCCCGGGGTGGACATCGATGATGCCCGCCGCCGCCTTGCCGCCGCACAGCTCGACCATCAGCTTGACGGCCCGCTGGGCGGCGATGGGTGGCATCTCGCGGCTCAGCCCCTTCTCGAAGCGGATCGAGGCGTCGGTGCGGACCTTCAGCGCTGCGGCGGTGCGACGGATATTGGGGGCATGGAAGTTCGCCGCCTCCAGAAGGACGGCCGTTGTGTTCAGGTTGATCTCGCTGTCCAATCCGCCCATGACCCCCGCCAGGGCGACGGGCACTTCCGCGTCGGCGATGACCAGCATGTCGGGAGAGAGCTTCTGTTCCGTCCCGTCCAGGAGAAGCATCGTCTCCCCCGCGCGGGCCCGTCGCACCACGATTCTTCCCCCACCTAGCCGCGTCAAGTCGAAGGCGTGTAGGGGTTGGCCCAGCTCGAGCATCACGTAGTTCGTTATGTCGACGATGTTGTTGATGGGCCTCAGTCCGGCGGCCATCAGGCGCTCCTGCATCCAGGGAGGCGATTCCTCCACGGTGATGTCCTCGATGAGCGCGGCTACGTACCGGGGGCAGAGATCGGGATCATCTATCTGCACCTGGGCGCGGCCCTTGATGGGCTTTCCGGCAGCCGCGTACTCGATGGACGGGTCGCGGACCGCAACGCCGCCGAGGGCGGCCACCTCTCGGGCCACGCCGGCCATACAGAGGAGATCGGGCCGGTTGGGGGTGAGGTCCAGGTCGAAGACCGCGTCGCCCAGGTAGGACGCCAGGGGCGCGCCCACGGGGGCGTCGTCCCCCAGGACGAGGATCCCCTCATGGTAGTCGGACAGGCCGAGCTCCTTCTCAGAGCAGATCATGCCGGCGGACTCCACCCCGCGGATGACGGCGGGCCGCAGGACGGTAGGCTCGCCGGTGCGGCCGTCGATGAGGCGGACGCCGGCGGGGGCGAAGGGGACCTTCTGGCCCACGGCGACATTCGGGGCCCCGCAGACCACGGTCTGGCGGTGGCCCTCCAGATCCACGGTGGCCAGCACGAGGCGGTCGGCGTTGGGATGACGGGCCACGTCCACGACCTGGCCCACGGAGATGCCGTCCCACTCGCCGGCGGTTGTGATCACCTCTCCCACCTCGACCCCGGCCATCGTCAGCCGCTCGGCCAGCTCCCCCGGGTCGAGGGTCAGGTCAACGTATTCGGAAAGCCACTTCAGCGGTACGCGCATCGCCCGTCCTCAGAACTGTCTCAGGAAGCGCAGGTCATTGGAGTAGAAGAGGCGAATGTCCTCGATGCCGTGGCGGAGCATGGCGATGCGCTCAATGCCCATGCCGAAGGCGAAGCCGGTGTAGCGCTCCGAGTCGTAGCCGACGGCGTCCAGGATATCGGGGTGGACCATGCCGGCACCGAGGATCTCGATCCAGCCGGTGCGGGAGCAGGTGCGGCAGCCCTCACCGCCACAGAGGAAGCAGTCGATGCGCAGCTCCATCCCCGGCTCGACGAAGGGAAAGTAGTCGCAGCGGAAGCCGACCTTGCGGTCGGGGCCAAAGATGCGGTGGGCGAAGTCGGCCAGGGTACCCTTGAGGTCGCCCAGGCTTATCCCCTCGTCCACGGCGAGCCCTTCTACCTGGGTCATCATCCATTCGTGGGTCGGATCGGTCGCCTCGTGACGGTAGCACTTGCCAGGAACGACGACACGGATGGGGGGCTGCGTCTGCTCCATCACCCTTATCTGCATCGGCGACGTGTGGGTGCGCAGGAGCATGGGCCGCTCGCCTTCCTTCTCGTAGTCGACCCACAGCGTCTGCCACATGTCTCGGGCGGGATGGTCGGCGGGGATACGCAGGGCTTCGAAGTTGTAGTGGTCCCACTCGATCTCGGGGCCCTCCACGACCTGGAAGCCCACGCTGACGAAGCAGTCCAGCACGTCGCGCAGCGTCTGGGTCGTCGGGTGCAGGCGGCCGCGAGGTATGGGAGGGCCGGGGAGGGTGACATCGATCCGATCCTCGACGAGGGCCTCGGTGGCGGACTGAGCGAGGCGCGCCTTCTTCTCCTGAAGAGCAGCCTCGAGCTCCCGCTTGAGGCGGTTCGCCTGGGCGCCCACGGTCTTGCGCTCGTCTACGGGGAGATCGGCCAGGCCGCGGAGCACCAGGGTGAGGCGGCCGCGGCGTCCCAGGAAGGCGACCCGCCAGCGCTCCAGGGCGTCCTCATCAGACGCGGCATCGAGCTGGCTGCGGGCCTGGGCCTCTATCTGCGTGAGCGACTCGTTATCAGAAGGCATGAGTAGGGCGGGGTCAGGGATGCGGCCATTATAGAGCCTAGCGTGGGCAGGGGCAACGAGAGGCCCACCTTGACAGGGAGGCCCCAGGCGGTATGATTTCGGCAGTCAGGCCAGTGGCGGAAAGGAGGGTGAGCATGACGCGAGCCTACGTGTTGATAGAATCGGCGGTAGGCAAGGCCAAGAGTGTGGCCGAGGGTTTGCAGAAGCTCCAGTTCTCCGACGCACAGGTCGTATCGGTGGATGCGGTAACGGGCCCCTTCGACGTCATCGCCCTGTTGGAATCGGACGACCTGGACAAGGTGGGCCGGGCGATAACGGACGCCATCCAGCAGGTGGACGGAGTCCAGCGTACGACGACCTGTCTGGTGATCCACCTGAGCTAGCAATAGCGACAAGCGACAGTGCTAGAGTGGTGGCGCCCAGGCGCCACCGTTTCGTCTTCGTGTCGGAACCGGAACCCAGAGGAGAAAGACGGATGGGTGTACTACTTCTGGACGAGATGGCCTGGCCCGAGGTGCAAGCGGAGGTGGAAGGAGGACGAGACACAGTGGTGGTGCCGTTGGGGGCGGTGGAGCAGCACGGGCCGCATCTTCCCCTGGGAACCGACGCGATGTTCGGTGACGAGATCGGCCGGGCCGCCGCAGAGCGGCTGGACGCCTTCCTGGCACCGACGATCCCCGTGGGCTGCTCCCATCACCACCTGGCGTTCGCAGGCACGATCTCGCTGGAGGAAGAGACGTACCACCGGCTGGTGTGCGACATCGTGAAGACGCTGGCCCGTCACGGCTTCAGACGAATCGTCATGCTACCGACGCACGGAGGCAACTTCCGGCCCCTGGGAGAAGCGCTCGCGGGACTCGGCCCGCTGGAGGGAGTCAAGGTCATCACGTTCACGGACGTGGGCGTGCTGGCGCGTGTGATGACGACGACGGGAGCGGAACTGGGAATCACGGCCGCGGAGGGTGGCATCCATGCCGGAGAGTGGGAGACCTCGATGATGCTGGCCTTGCGACCGGAGCTGGTGCGCATGGAGCGGGCGGAGTCGGGATACGTCGGTGACCTCGCCAGCGGCATGCAGCGGTTCTTCAGCGAAGGCGTACACGTACTGGCGGATAACGGGGTCTTCGGCGACCCACGGCGGGGCTCGGCCGCGGCCGGCGAGAAGTATGTCGAGCGGCTGGTGGACGAGGTGGTGCGGACCGTGGAGGAATCGTGAGGCGATGGACGACGCCGCAGTGAACCGCCAGCAGCCTGGTGAAGGACGCCGCTCCTGGGCCGAGCCCTTCAGGATCAAGGTCGTCGAGCCCGTCAGAATGAGCACTCGTGAGGAGCGTGAGGCCTGCATCCGCGAGGCCGGCTACAACACTTTTCTCTTGCGCAGCGAAGACGTGTACATCGATCTCCTGACGGACAGCGGCACCTCAGCCATGAGCGACTACCAGTGGGCCGGGCTCATGCTTGGAGACGAGGCCTACGCGGGGAGTAAAAACTTCTACCACCTGGAAGCGGTCATCAGGGAGCACTACGGCTACCGACACGTCATCCCCGCACACCAGGGGCGCGGTGCCGAGCATCTGATCTCGAAGATCCTCATCAATCCCGGAGATGTGGTGCCTGGGAACATGTACTTCACCACTACCCGTCTCCACCAGGAGCTGGCGGGCGGAGCCTTCGTCGACGTTATCATCGATGAAGCTCATGACCCTTCCAGCCTTCATCCGTTCAAGGGGAACGTGGATCTCGACAAGCTGGAGAGCCTTGTCGCCAAGGTAGGAGCGAATCGCATTCCCTACGTGTCGTTGGCGGCGACGGTGAACATGGCGGGTGGTCAGCCGATATCCCTGACGAACCTTCGGGAGGTGCGAGCCTTGTGCGACAGGCACGGGCTGCGCATCATCCTGGACGTCACGCGGGGCGTGGAAAACGCCTACTTCATCCAGCAGCGAGAGGCCGGTCAGCAGGGGAGGCCCGTAAGAGAAATCCTGAAGGAGCTCTGCTCCTACACTGACGGCTGCACGATGTCCGGGAAGAAGGATGCCCTGGTGAACATCGGCGGCTGGTTGGCCGTGAACGACGACGAGGTGGCTGAGGAAGCTCGGAACCTGGTGGTGGTGTACGAGGGTCTACAGACTTACGGCGGGATGGCCGGCCGTGATATGGAGGCGATGGCGCGCGGGATCGTTGAATCGGTGCAGGACGACCACATCCATGCTCGGGTGGGACAGGTCGAGTACCTTGGCGCAAGAATTGAAGAGGCCGGTGTCCCCATCGTGAAACCGATTGGAGGACACGCGGTCTACTTAGATGCCAGGGGCTTTCTCCCGCATATCCCCCAGGACGAGTTCCCCGCCCAGCGGTTGACTGCCGAGCTCTACATGGAGAGCGGCGTCAGGGCCATGGAGCGCGGCATCGTTTCTGCCGGGCGGGACCCGGAGACGGGGGATCACCGTCGTCCCAAACTTGAGCTCGTTCGCCTAGCGCTACCGCGCCGCGTCTACACCCAAGCCCACATGGACGTCACAGCCGAGACTGTGTGGGCCGTCCATGCCCGACGAGACGAGATCCGGGGCCTTCGGATGGTATACGAGCCGAAATACCTGCGATTCTTTCAGGCGCGTTTCGAACCACTGGAAATAGGGACGTGAGGTGAACCGTCGTGATCACTGTTGACGAGGCGCTGGAACGCATCCTCGGCTACGTGGAGGTGCTGGAGCCGGAGGAGAAGCCCCTGCTGGAGGCACTGGGCCAAGTCCTGGCCGAAGACGTCGCCGCAGCGTTCGACATACCGCCCCTGGATAACACGGCGATGGACGGGTACGCGGTGCGGGCAGAGGACACGCGTGGGGCGTCGCCGGACTCACCGGTGAAACTGCAGGTTGTGGGCGAGGTGGCGGCGGGCTACGTGTTTGAAGGCGAAGTGAGGTCCGGGACAGCGGTGCGCATCATGACGGGGGCGGCGGTACCCGCCGGGGCCGACGCGGTCGTCCGGTTCGAAGACACGGACGAGCCGTTCGAGAAGGCACCGGAGCGCTCGCAGCACGTGGACGCGGCGGTGCGGGTGCTCAAAGAGGTCGGAGTGGGAAAGAACGTCAGGAAAGCAGGCGAAGACGTGCGCTCCGGGCAGCCAGTGATGAGCAAGGGCCGAGTGTTGAGGCCTTCGGAGATCGGCGTGCTGGCCTCGTTGGGACGGGTCACAGCGCTGGTGATCCGGCGGCCTGCGGTGGCGGTCCTGTCAACGGGAGACGAACTGGTGGAGGCGGGACAACCGCGGCCACCGGCGAAGATCTACGACGCGAACGCCCATAGCGTGGGAGCCCTGGTGCGGCGGTACGGGGGCGTGCCGCGGCTGCTGGGCATCGCTAAGGACACGGTCGAGGCGCTGACCGCGAAGATCCACGAGGGCCTAGACGCCGATATGCTGATCACGTCCGCCGGGGTCTCTCGCGGCGACTACGACGTGGTGAAGGAGGTGCTGGCGCGGGAGGGCGATATCGACTTCTGGACAGTGGCGATGAAGCCCGGCAAGCCGCTGGCGTTCGGCTGCTTCCGGCAGGGCGACCGGACAGTACCCCACATCGGGCTGCCTGGGAACCCGGTGAGCTCCATGGTGACGTTCGAGCTGTTCGGGCGGCCAGCGTTGATGAAGATGATGGGGAAGACGAACTGGGGAAAGCCGATGGTGAGGGCGGTGGCCGAGGAACGCTTCGTCAACAGGAACGACCCTCGGCGGTTCTACGCCCGCTGCATCGTGCGGGAGAAGGAGGGGCGCTACTACGCCTCGCCGACGGGGCCGCAGGGCTCGGGGATGCTGACGTCAATGGTGCACGCCAACGGGCTGACGGTGATCCCGCCGGACATGGACGAGGTGCAGCCCGGGGAAGAGATAGAGATCATCATGCTGGACTGGAGCCAGGGTGAGGAGTGGGGCACGTAGGGTGACCTGAAAATCGTCCGCGGCAGCTTCCATGCCTGGCCGCGAGGGTGGTCTGCTGCGCGCCGGGGCGGCTATCCGGCACCGCGGGGTGGGCGCGCTCTAGGTCGGGGTAGTGGCCAGAGGCTCGTCTTCGTCCCGGGCTCCATTACGGCCGTTGTGGCGCCGTCCACGCCCCCTTGCCGTGTTCCTGAGGTACAAGCGCTCCAGTTCCGCCTCGAAGAAGAAGTGCTTGTCGCCGAAGGCGGGCCGCAGGTCGCTCAGCCAGACCGCGTCCTCGTCGTACTCGGCGAAGAACAGGCGCATCGCCCAATCGGGGTTGCGGCCCTGGAGCATGCGTAGGGCGATCACCTTATCGCCGCCGATCTCGGTGACGCCCAGCACCTGCACCTTGCCGGGGTCAGCGGACATGCTCGGCCCACGGACGGTGCGAGCGAGTCCACTGACAGAGTTGTGGGCCTCTGTGAAGATCTCCGAGGCGCGCACCAGGGGCACGCTGAAGTAGTGCTGGGCGCCGGTGTCCCGCGCCACGAACATGTAGTACGGAACGCAGCCCAGTTGCACCTGCTGGCGCCACATGTCCGCCCACACTTCGGCGCTGTCATTGATGTTTCGCATCAAGGGCGACTGGGTGCGTATTTCGGCACCAGTGTCCCTGATGCGAGCGATGGCCACCTTGACAGCGTCCGTGCTCAGCTCCCGCGGATGGTTGAACTGGGCCATGAGCGCAAGGTGAAGCCCCGAAGCCGTAATCCGCTGGAACAGATGCATCACGTCATCGGCGTCTTCGTCCGTGAGGAAACGATATGGCCAGTAGCTGAGGGCCTTGGTACCGATGCGGATGGTGCGCAGGTTGGGGAGGCGAGCCTTCAGCAGCGGCGCGATGTAGCGTTCGAGGGTCCCCGCGCGCATGATCATCGGGTCGCCGCCCGTGAACAGCACGTCGGACACCTCAGGGTGAGCACGAAGGTATTGGATGAGAAGTTCCGCTTCCTGCATGGCGAACTTGAGGTCGTTCATGCCAACGAACTGCGGCCAACGGAAGCAGAAGGTACAGAAGGCGTGGCAGGTCTGGCCGTTGCTGGGGAAGAAGAGCACGGTCTCGCGGTACTTATGCTGCATGCCGGTGAGCTTGGTTGTGCCGAGGGTGGGGACGTTGTGGTCGAGTTGGCCGGCGGGATGCGGGTTGAGCTCCAGGCGGATGCGGTTGACGACTGCCTCGATCTCGCGCCGGTCTGCCTCGCGGCGGAGGAGGGCAGCTACCTCATCGAAGTGACGCGGCAGGAGCATCTCCCTCTGCGGGAAGTTCAGCACGAACATGGGATCGTTCGGGACGTGGCCCCAGTCGATGAGCTGCTCCACCACGTAGCTGTTGGTCTTGAACGGGAGAACCTGGGCGACGACCTCGATGGCGAACTGTTCCTCCTTCGAGAGCCGCTGAACCTGTGGAAGCTCGCGGAAGTTGCTGAGAGTGAACGCGCGGTACTTGGGGGGACTCTCGGAGCCCTCCTCAATGCATGAGAGGGAAGGGTACCCTACATCCCTCTCCCCAAGCCTGTGCATCTCCCTGAGCTTGGTGAGCTCACGCGGGTTCAGGTCTATGTAGTTCGTGAGCTCGGAGACGTCCCCGACGGCATCTCGCCATTTGCTGTGCCAGTGTTTCGTCATGGACGTCCCTCCTTTCCTCCGGAGAAGACAGCCCTCCTTTAAGTGCAGAGAGACCCGAGGCATAGCCCCGGGTCTCTTGCTCTCCGGACTATCCTCTCCTTGGTGCCTACGAGGTTAGCTGTCGGGTTCGGCGGAAGGAGATCGCCTACTCGCCTCAGGCGAGATTCACCCCAATCGGTCGGGTCCCCCGTCCCCGGCGCATTCGCCGGGGTTCGGCCGCATGTATTCTGTTTTCCTATATATTATACATCACCGGTGGACCCCCGACACTAGAGATCATCTCCCTGCAGCCAACGTCCACCGATCGCCTACTTCGTCCGTAGATACAGACGAGCATCGGCCGCCAATGTTACCCTAGGCCACAGGTATCCTGTCAAGCCCACCGGGCAATCTAGAGGCGCGCAACAAATTATGAAATTTCCTCCGCGCTGGCAGTCTTGACACGTAGCGCGATGGCCGTTTCAGGCGTTACCATTGGTGAGAACACGCTCAGCCGCCGAATCTCCGTAAGGAAGCGGGCGACCCGGATCTCGCGGTGAGTCTCGCGTAGGCGAGTAGGGCTAGCCTTTCAGCCCGAACCGCTAAGCTAAGCCCGCAGGCGGGGGAAAGGCCTCACAGCCGATAGTGGTGGGGTCTTTTTTGATGCCCACCGGCAGAGACAGGGAGATCCGGGATGATACAGGTTGCGGTAGATATCAAGAGCGGGGTGGCAACGAGGCGGGGGCCCGCCGTGGCGGTGGCCTCGTCTGAGGCTCGGGCAGCACCGGGTGTTCTCGTTGGGGGCTCCAACTCCGCCTTCCCGTTGCCGCTCGACGCCTGCCTAGAACGAGGCTCTGGCTGCCGCGTCTGGGACGACAGCGGACGCGAGTACGTGGACTTCCTCCTGGGCTCCGGTCCTCTCATCCTCGGACACGCCCACCCGCGGGTGTCTGAGGCTGTGGCGCGACAGTTGGAAAGGGGTTCGACGTTCTGCGCAACCAGTCGGCCCATCGTGGAATTGGCGGAGCGCGTGGCGGAGATCCCCGGCTGTGTGGAGACGGTTCGCTTCGCCTCCACGGGCACGGAGGCGACGCTTCATTCCGTGCGACTGGCACGCGCGTACACGGGACGAGACAAGGTGCTTGTGTTTGCCGGCTCCTACCACGGCAGCCACGAGGTATCGCTCGTTGGCCATCGGGGAGCAGCGAGGGCCGAGAGCGGGGGCGTTCCGCGCGGCGTTATCGAGGACACAGCCGTCGCCCAATTCAACGATATCGCCAGCGTGGAGGCAGCCTTTGCCCTCCACGGGCCCTCCCTCGCCGCAGTCCTCGTGGAGCCCCAGCAACGCTCCATCGACCCCGTGCCCGGCTTCCTGGAGCGACTGGCGGATATGTGCCGGGCCGAGGGAACCATTTTGATCTTCGATGAGGTGATGACGGGCTTCCGCCTCGCCTTCGGGGGAGCGCAGGAGTACTACGGCGTGGAGCCCGACCTGCTGTGCTACGGCAAGATCCTGGGCGGCGGGTTCCCCTTGTCGGCCGTTGCGGGCCGGGGGAAGATCATGGGACTGATGGATCCCGCGCGGGCGTCAAGCGCCAGCTTCGTCCACGTGAGCGGGACGCTGAGCGGGAACCCGATCTCGGCGGTGGCGGGGCTGGCGACGCTGGCCGAACTGGAGCAGCCAGGGACATACGAACACCTCCACGAACTGGGGAGGCGCTTGCGAACCGGCCTAACAGGGGAGCTCAACAAGCAGGGAGTGGCGGGATCCGTGACAGGCAGCGGGCCTATCGCCGCGGTGGAGTTTTCGGACCCGCGCGAGCCAGGGACGGGGCGCGCGCTGAAGGCTGCCGTGAACCGGGAGCTGATCCGGCGGCAGGTCCTCGCCCAGCTGCAGACCAGGTTCTACGTCTCGACCGTTCACAGCGAGGAAGACATCGATTTCGCGGTCGATGCCTTCGGGTGCGCAGTGGTCGCAGCGATGGAGAGCCTCCCCGCTGGCGGCAAGGCCGTGGCCGTATGAGCGCTGACCCCAAACGAGGCGAGGAGATCCTGGACGCCGCACGAAGGGCTCGCGGCTACTCGCTCCCCCTCCACTCAGTGCTCGCTCGCGAGGACACGGATGTCCTGGCCGCGTACGAGGAGATGATGAACGCCCTGTACTTGAAAGGGCGTCGACTGGACGGCAAGACCAAGGAGCTCATCTACATAGGTGTGCTTGTGGCACTCGGCGCGGCAGAGGCGCACGTCAGGGCGCACATGGAGCGAGCGCAAAGGGAAGGGGCGACTCCCGAGGAGATCCTCGAGACCATCGAGCTGCTGATCCCGGCGGCAGGCGTGGCCAGGGCCTCCGTCGGCCTCGAAACCTGGCGACGCACCTTTCGACCGGAAGGCTCCAGCAGCCTCGGCGAAAGCTGACATCGGCGCGCGTCCCCACCACAGCCAGAGCCAGCCCCTGATAGCCTTCCAGGCGCAGGGTCGAGGCCTAGTACCCTACCCCGAAGTGGCTGTAGTCGCCGCTCGGCTCACCCCACTCGACATCGACGGCGTCCACGCGGGACATGCGGGGCCCCTCGTGCAGGTGCTCGACGAGCTGCTCCAGGTCTGGGCGCGGGCCCTCGGCGACGACCTCCACCGAGCGGCCGTCGGGCAGGTTGCGGACGTAGCCCGCTAGGCCGAGGAAACGGGCGCGGGTCAGGACGTACTCGCGGAAATTGACGCCCTGGACGCGGCCGCGGACGACAGCGCGGAGGGCCGCGGCAGAGGGTTCGGCCATCGCCCTAGCCGAGCACCTCGTCCAGCGCCTGCTCGACCACGGCCTGGGATACGTCGTCGCGGAGGACGGTGCGGCCGATGTCCTCCAGGAGCACCCAACGGATGGCCCTGTCGCGGACCTTCTTGTCCAGGGCCATGGCCGAGAGAAGGGCCGCCCGGTCCAACCCCTGAGCGCGAGTGGGCAGACCGAACCGCTCCAGCAGGTCGCGCTGGCGCCGTTCCACGTCCAGGGAGAGGAGCCCCAGGCGCCGGCTGATGGCAGCGGCCGCCGTCATCCCGATCGCCACGGCCTCGCCGTGGAGGAACCGATCGTACTCGGTGGCGGCCTCGATGGCGTGGGCCAGGGTGTGGCCGTAGTTGAGGACGGTGCGACGGCCGGTCTCCTCCCGCTCGTCCTCGCTGACCACCGCCGCTTTGATGGCGACGCTGCGACAAATCGCCTCCGTGGTGGGTTCGGGCTCAAGCCCCAGGATGGCGTCGGCGTGCTCCTCCAGGAAGGCCAACAGATAGGGTTCCAGGATCAGGGCATGCTTGATGAGCTCCGCCCAGCCGGAGGTGAGCTCCCGCGGAGGCAGCGTGCGCAGCGTCGAGACGTCCGCCAGGACGAGACGGGGCTGGTAGAAGGCGCCGATGACGTTCTTGGCCTGCGGGTGGTTCACCGCCACCTTGCCGCCGACGGCGGCGTCCACCATCGCCAGCAGGCTAGTGGGGACGTGGACGAGGGGCAGGCCGCGGAGGTAGGTGGCGGCGACGCAGCCCGCCAGGTCGGTGACCATGCCGCCTCCCAGAGCGACGATGGCGTGGCCGCGCTCCGCCCGCTGCCCGATGAGCCAATCGTAGATGGCAGCGGCCGTGTCCAGCGACTTGCTCGCCTCGCCAGGGGGAACGGCGTACGAGGCGACAGGGATATCGGCCTGGGTCAGGGCAGCCTCTACCTGCTTGCCGTAGCGCGTGAAGACAGTCTCGTCGCTGATAACGTACGCCTGGGTGGTCAGCCCGGCCTCTCGCAGTCGCAGGCCGAGGTCGAACAACGCGTTCCAGTCCACGTACACGGGGTAGGTAGCGGAGGAAGCGCGCACGACGCAGGCGGCGCCCGAGGGGGCTGCATGGCCCGGGGCGGCGGTGACGAGCGAGTCGGCGAAGGCCCCAAGCCGATCGGGCTCAGCCAGGGCTGAGACAGAGTGGCGGCGCCAGGCACGGACTACCTCCTCCGCAACGAGATCGAGCGTCAGGCCGTCGGTGTGGACAGTGTGGTCGGCCAAGGCGTAGAAGGGCTGACGACGCTCCTTCAACTCGCGGATGCGGGAGATGGGATCGGGGCCGACGAGAAGGGGCCGATCCAGCGGCTCGTCCGCGGGGGCAGCCTCTCTGAGGCGACGGAGGATCGTCTCCGGCCGCGCCTCCAGGCAGACGACGAAGCCACCGTCGGCGAGGAGGCGGCGGTTGTCGGGGCGGAGGATGGCGCCGCCGCCGACGGAGACGACAGCCCGCTCGCGCGCGCAGGCATCGCGGACGGCGTCCGCCTCCAGCTCGCGGAAGCGGGGCTCGCTATCCTGCTCGAAGATATCGGTGATGGGCTTGCCGGCAGCCTTCTCGACATGGGAATCGGTGTCGACGGCCTGCCAGTGGAGTCGGTCGGCCACGAGGGGGGCGACGAGGCTCTTGCCGGTGCCGGAGAAGCCGGTGAGGATTATGCGGAGGGGACGACGGGCTACCACGTCACTCCGTGAGACCGAAGGCCTTGAGGGCGTTGAGGCGGAGGAACTTCTCCTCGACCTCCGGCTTCAGGCCCAGTTCCTTGAGTTGGGCGCGGCAGCGGGAGGGAGAGAGCATGGGGTAGTTGGTGCCGAACATGACCTTGTTCTTGCCCTGGCCATTCATGAACGTGCGGAAGGTGGGCGGGTAGAATCGCGGCAGGTAGGCGGAGGTCTCGATGTAGACGTTGGGGTACTTCCAGGCGAGGCCGATCATCTCGTCGGTCCAGGGGTAGCCGATGTGGCCGCCGATGATGGTCAGATCGGGGAAGGTGAGGGCCACCTCGTCGACGTAGGGGATGGGCCGACCCGGGTCCGAAGGGCGGAGAGGCCCGGTGTGCCCGACCTGGAGGCAGAAGGGGATGCCCAGATCGATGCAGGCGACGTAGAGAGGGTAGTAGTGCTTGTCGTTGGGGGGGAGGTTCCATATCCAGGGCAGCATGTGCAGCCCGCGCAGGCCGAGGTCGTTGACGGCCCTGCGCAGCTCGTTGACCGCCTCGACGGGCCGCCTGAGGTCGACGGTGGCGAGGCCGAGGAATCGATCGGGGAAGCGCTGGACGAGGTCGGCGATCTCGTCGTTGGTGATGATCCAGCCGTCGGGGGAGGCCCAGGCACGGATGACCGCGCGCTCGATGTTGGCGGCGTCCATCTCGCCGATGAGATGATCGATGGGGATGCCCGCGGGAAGAGGGGTGGTGCCGGTGGCCCGCCAGAGGCTGGCGAACATCGGGTCGTTGATCAGTTTTGCCGTGCCCGGCTGGGCCCAGGCGTCGATGGCGGCGATGGGCGGCTGCTCCGCCGTCAAGGGGTCACTCCTGAGTCCGGCGACCAAACAGGGAAGGTGTCCTCGGCGGTGTCCGCGGCGGTGTTGTTAGTGAGCTTCGTGATGCCGGAGCCATCGGCGTTCATGACGTAGATGTTCCAGGTGCCGTCGCGGCTGGAGACAAAGGCGATTTTCGTGCCGTCGGGCGACCAGGCGGGGTGGATGTCATCGCGGGGGTCGTCAGTGAGGTTGGTCACGCCGGAGCCGTCGGCGTTCATCACGTAGACCTCGTAGTCAATACCTGGTTGGTCCCTGTTGAAGGCGATACGGCCGCCGTCGGGGGACCAGGCGAATTCGAAGTCGCCGTAGGGGTTGTCGGTAAGCCGGGTCACGCCGGAGCCGTCGGCTTTCATCACATAGATGCTCCAGGTGCGGTCCGGGTTGGAGCGGAAGGCGATGCGGCTGCCGCCGGGCGACCAGGCGGGGTCGATGTCCTCGCGGGGGTCGTCAGTGAGGTTGGTCACGCCGGAGCCGTCGGCGTTCACGACGTAGACATCGTCGTTGCCGTCGCGGTTGGAGCGGAAGGCGATGCGAGAACCGTCGGGCGACCAGGTGGGATCGTAATCGCCGCCGTTGGGGTCGTCGGTGAGGTTGGTCACGCCGGAGCCGTCGGCGTTCACGACGTAGATATCGTTGAGCAGGCCGTCGCGGTTGGAGGAGAAGGCGATGCGGCTGCCGTCGGGCGACCAGGCGGGAGAGCGATTGTGGGCTTGGCTGCTGTTGGTAAGGTTGGTCAAGCCTGTGCCGTCAGCGTTCATGACGTAGATCTCGTCCAAGCCGTCGCGGTTGGAGCGGAAGGCGATCCGGGAGCCGTCCGGCGACCAGGCGGGATCGTAATCGCCGCCGTGGGTGTTGTTGGTAAGGTTGGTCAGACCTGTGCCGTCAGCGTTCATGACGTAGATCTCGTAGTTGCCGTCCGGGGCCGGGAAGTGGAAGGCGATCTTGCCCGCAGCGGCCGGACGCACCGTAGCGGTGGGCGATGGAGCAGCGGTGGGCTCCGGAGTCGGGCTGGGAGTCGTTGCCACCGTCGGCGCGGCTGTGGGTGTAGCTGTGGGTTCTCCTCCCCCGTCGCCGCAGGCCACCAAAGCCGCGAATACCGTCAACGTAGCTATCAATGGTACTGATAGCTTCATTTGGGGCCCCTATTCCTTCCGATCGCGCGGCCCAACCGTCTTGACGTACGCCTCGTGGTTGCGCTTTGTCTCCGCCAGGGAGTCGCCGCCGAACTTCTCCAGCATGGCGCGGGCGAGGACGATGGCCACCATCGCCTCGCCGACGACGCCGGCGGCGGGGACGACGCACACGTCGGAGCGTTCGTGGTGAGCCTCTACCTTCTCGCCCGTCATGAGGTCGACGGAGGGCAGGGGTTCGCCGAGGGTGGAGATTGGCTTGAGGGCAGCGCGGACGACGACCGGCTCGCCGTTGGTGATGCCACCCTCGAGGCCGCCGGCGCGGTTGGTGTCGCGACGCCAGGGTCGGCCCCGCCACTGATCGGGCGGCAGGATGATGTCGTGGGCCTGGGAGCCGAGGGTGGAGGTGAGGGCGAAGCCGTAGCCGATCTCGACGCCCTTGACGGCGTGGATGCTCATCACAGCCTGGGCCAGGAGGCCGTCCAGCTTGCGGTCCCACATGACGTGGGAGCCGAGGCCGATGGGCACACCCGTGGCCCAGACTTCGAAGACACCGCCGAGGGTCTCACCGGCCCCGCCGGCAGCGTCGACGGTGCGGACCATGCGCTCGGACGCCTCGGGGTCGACGCAGCGGACGGGCGAGTCCTCGACGGCGGCCCAGTCCGGCTCGCCATCGACGGAGGCGTCCACATCGCCGATGGAGACGGTGTGGGAGTGGACGGCCACGGCGAACTCCTCCAACAGACGGCGGCAGATTGCACCGACGGCGACGCGAGCGGCCGTCTCGCGGGCGGAGGCGCGCTCTAGGACGTTGCGCACATCGTCGAAGCCGTACTTCACGGCGCCAGCGAGGTCTGCGTGGCCGGGGCGGAGGCGAGTGACGCGCTCCACTTCGCCGTCGAACGGCTCGGCCTGCATCACCTCGCCCCAGTTCTGCCAATCGCGGTTGCGGATGAACAGCGCGAGAGGGGTGCCGAGGGTGAGGCCGTGGCGGACGCCAGCGGTGATCTCGGCGCGGTCGTGCTCGATCTGCTGTCGCTGGGACCGACCGAAGCCGCCCTGGCGGCGGCGCAGGTCGCCCTCCAGGTATTGCTCGGTCAGGGGAAGAGCGGCGGGCAGGCCTTCTACGATGACGGTGAGGCCTTTGCCGTGAGACTCTCCGGCGGTGAGGAAGCGAAGCTCGCTCATGGCGGCGACTCCAGGCAGAGGTTGCGGGGATTCGGCGTTCCGGTCTCATCCTCGACTTCGATGGGTAGGGCGTCGCCGCGTTCGCCTCGGCGGTAGCGGCCGTCGAAGGCGTCGACGATCTCGGCGGGCGTCCAGGCCTCCCAGTCCACCTGGCGAGCGGCCTCCCTGCTGGCAGTGGTGGTAAGGATGCAGAGCCGCTGAGAGCCAGCCGCCGGGTCGCGGAAGCTGGTGTAGACGTCGATGCGGGCGGAGCCGAGGCGCAGGTTGGGCACGTCGTACAGCAGCATATCGGCGAGGCGGGCGGTGACGGCCATCCCCTGTTCGAGGGCGTTCGCCACCTCCACCCAGCGGCCCCCCATCATGCGGTACTCGCTCTCCACTTGGCAGGAGACACGGGCGCTGTCCGGCCCCACATCGAGGAGGTCCACGCTCTGGACGCCGCGCCAGATGTCCGGGGCGATCTCCTTGGGACGCTTCATGGAGCGCCATCCGCCGATACCCTCCTCTAGCAGTTGACGAATGACTTCCAGGTCGCCGCCGGCGGCGGCCTTGCGCCAGGCCATAGAGGCCCGCGTCCCCTGGAGCACGATGTAGGCGACGAGGATGAAGATAAGGACGACGGCCAGGATTCCCCACTCCATCGTCCCTATCCCTTCCCGAGGTCGAGGGCCTCTCGCGCGGCCTTGAGCATCACGTCCAGGGGCGCGTCGCGGCCGGTCCACAGACGGAAGGACTCCGCGCCCTGGTAGACAAGCATTGGCAGCCCGCCTAGGATCTTGGCGCCGCGCTGTTCAGCAGCGGCCATCAGCGGCGTCTTCGCCGGGTGATAGACGAGGTCGAAGACGAGTGCGTCTGGCGGGATGACTTCGTTGGCCACCGGCGACTCCTTCTCTTCCTTCGTGCCGGCCATTCCGACCGGCGTACAGTTTATCAGAAGGCGGCAGCCCATCGCGGCCGACATCCAAGAGGCGTAGACATCGGGCAGGGCGTGGAGGCTGGTGCGGCCCGCGTGTGGCGACAGATCCTCGACGAGCTTGGTGGCGAGGGGAAAGGGCGGGTTGATGAAGGTCACGGAGCCAGCCTCGGCCTCGATGAGGGCGACGGCGACGGCGCGAGCGGCTCCGCCCGCGCCGGCCACGAGCACGCGGGCGCCGGCCGGGTCCAAGCCACCGTCCTCGCGCAGGGCGCGCAGGAAGCCGCCAACGTCGGTATTGTGGCCATGCAGTCTGCCATCGCGATTGACGATGGTGTTGACGGCGCCGACGCGGCGGGCGAGGTCATCCACCTCGTCCAGGAGGGCGACGACAGCCTCCTTGTGGGGGATGGTGACGTTGGCACCTAGGCGGTCGGGCGCTCGCAGGCCCTGGATCGTGTCGGCGAGCCTGTCGTCTGGCGTGGGCCAGGCCTCGTAGCGCACGTCCAGGCCAACGTGGTCGAAGGCGGCCTGCTGGAAAGCAGGCGAGAGGGTCTGCTTGAGGGGATAGCCGATGACACCCGCGTACTTGGTCATCGTTGGTACTCCTCGATGTTGGCCTCGTGCTCCTCCAACGTCTCGGCAAAGGCGTGGGAGCCTTCTTCGTCCCCAGTAGCGACGAAGTAGAGGTAGTTGGTGTCGGCAGGCTCGATGACGGCCATGATGGAGTCGAGGCGGGGAGCGGCGATAGGCGTCGGCGGGAGGCCCGCCTCACGGTACGTATTGTAGGGGGAGTCGATCTCCAGGTCACCGTCGGTGAGCCGCGCCTTCCAGTAGCCGAACTGCGCCACGCTCTCCGGGTCCTCCGCCAGGGCGTACTGGACGGTCGGGTCGGCCTCCAGGGGTATGCCCCGCCGCAGCCGCGTGAGGAAGACCTGGGCCATAATGGGCCGCTCCTCCGGCACTCTCGCTTCTCTTTCAATAATGGAGGCGAGGGTGAGGGCGGCGTGCATGGTCAGGCCCTGCTCCAGAGCCTGGCTGCGCAGATCCTGGGTGAAGCTAGCGTCCAGTTTCTCCAGCATTTGGCGGATGACGTCCTCAGCGGTGTCATCGCGGCGGTAGAAGTAGGTGGCGGGGAAGAGATAGCCTTCCAGAGGCGTGGCGGGCCCCAGACGACCGAGGAAATCGAAGTCGAGGTCAAAGTTGCCGGCCACTGCCGCTTCCAGGAACTCCTCTCGGGAGATGACGCCCTGCTCGTCTAGGGCGTCGGCGATCTCCTCCAGGCGCCAGCCCTCGATCACGGTGACGAACAAGGGTGAGACGATGCCGCGGCGCATGCGGTAGACAACCTCCAGGGCCGGGGTGTCCGGGTCAAACTCATACTCCCCGGCCTGGAGCATGCCCTCGTAGCCCAGCAGCTCCGCCAGGACGCGGAACTGGATGGCGGAGTCGATAATGCCCTGGTCCTCCAGCGTTTCGGCGATGTCCTGGACGGCCTCGTTTTGTCTCACCGAAACGGAGATGGGCTCGGGCGCCACCGTGGGCGGCGCGGGGAGCTGAGTGGGCGGGATGTCGTTTATCATGCCCGCGGAGCCGGTGATGATCCAGACGGTGGCGGCGGTCATTCCCAACACGAGGACGACGGCGAGGACAGGAAGGAAGCGCACGTTCTATCCGCCGGCCGGCCCGCGCTGACTATCGAGGTAGGCCTGGAGGATGATGGCCGCCGCCAGGGCGTCCACGTCGCCGCGGCGGCGCTTTCCGCGAGAGCCCCGTCTATCGCGGGGCAGGCGGTGCTGGGCCTCAGCGGAGGTGAGGCGCTCGTCCCAGGTGTGGACAGGGATATCGAGGCGCCGGGCGAGGGCGTCGGCCAAGGACTGGGCACCCTGCGCCTGGGGGCCCAGGGCACCGCTGAGGGAGAGGGCCAGGCCGACAACGATGGCTTCGGCGCTCTCCCCCTCGGCGACGCGGGCCACGGCCTCCACGGGGTCGGCTCCGGCCTCGATGGTGGTCAAGGGGACCGCCACGCGGGTGCGGAGGTCGGCAGTCGCCACGCCGATGCGCTTTTCGCCGGGGTCTATGGCCAGGATGCGTCCGCTGCGGGATTGCGGCGTCATTCTACTCCCCGCTGAGGAGCCTCCGCGCCACGTCGGGCACCTGCTTCAGGACGTCCGCCAGCTTGGCGGGATCCTTGCCCCCTCCGGTGGCCATGTCGGGGCGGCCGCCGCCACCTCCGCCGGCCAGTCCAGCCAGCTCGCGAACCATGGCGTCGGCCGTGAGGCCTCGCGATATCGCGTCCTTAGACGCCACCGCGAGAAACGCTGGCTTTCCGTCGATAACTGCACCGAACACGGCCACGCCTGCGCCCTCGATCTCTCGCTTCGCGGTGTCGCCGAAGTATCGGAGCGCCTGGTCGCTGGTCGCCTCGACCTCGGCGACGGTGACGGAGACGCCGTCGATGGTGTGGGCCTCCCGCCTGCCGGCGGGCGAGCCAGCGCCCCTGGCCAGGGCGCGCTCCAGCCGCTCCACCTTCTTGCGCTGGTCGTCGAGGTCGGCCAACAGAGCGTCGACCTTGGCGGGGACGGCGTCGCGGGGCGCGCCCAATCGACGGGCGATGCCGTCGAGGGCGGACTGCTGGGCGCGGACGTAGTCTTCAGCGCCGCGGCCGGTGACCGCCTCGATGCGACGCATCCCGGCACCGACGGACGACTCGCCGGTGATGACGAGCATGCCGATCTCGCCGGTGCGGTGGCAGTGAGTGCCGCCGCACAGCTCGGCGCTGGCCCTGGAGGCCGACGGGTCGACCTCCACCACGCGGACCTTCTCGCCGTACTTCTCGCCGAAGAAGGCGAGAACGCCTTCGGAGATCGCCTGGTCGTAGGCGGTCTGGCGGGTGTTTACGGGCAGGTCCTGACGGATCTTCTCGTTGACGAGACGCTGCACTTCAGCGATCTGCTCGTCCGTCATCGCTTCCGTGTGGGTGAAGTCAAAGCGCAGGTAGTCGGGGGCGACGAGGGAGCCGGCCTGGCGGACGTGGGAGCCGAGGACCCGGCGGAGGGCGGCGTGGAGCAGGTGGGTGCCAGTGTGGTTGCGCCGCGTGTCCTCGCGGTGCTGAGGGTCGACGCGGGCGGTCACGGTATCGCCGACGGCGATGCGGCCCTCGACCAGGCGGCCGCGGTGAACGATGAGCCGCTCGGCCACCTTCTGGGTATCCTCGACGACGAAACGGCCGCCCGGTGCGACTATCTCGCCGCGGTCACCGACCTGGCCGCCGCTTTCGGGGTAGAAGGGGGTTTCAGCGAGGAAAACTTCGGCCTGGGGCTCATGTAGGGGCGGTTCGCGAACCGCCCCTACAGCGTCGACCGACTGGCCGTCGATCAAAACTGCCAGAACGGTGGTCTGGGTCTCCAGGGTCTCGTAACCAACGAATCTGGTTTCTCCAGCCTCCGCAACGGTAGCGCTGTCAAAGCCACGGCCAAACTCGGCAAGCGACTTCTGGGCCGCGCGGGCGCGCTCGCGCTGCTTCTCCATCTCAGCTTCGAAGCCGGCCTCGTCCACGCTGAAGCCGCGCTCGCGGGCGATCTCCGCCGTCAGCTCCAGGGGGAAGCCGTACGTGTCATGGAGAAGGAAAGCTTCGGCGCCGGACAGTTGACGGGATGCGTCCTCAATCTCGTTGAGAGCGTGGAGCAGCAGTGGAGCGTCGTATGGAGGCTCGCCCGACTGACCAATCCGTGCGGCCAGTTTCCCGACCATGAAACCGGCAGCATGACCCGCCCAATATTTTGTGCCTTTGGTGAGTGCCGTCCATTCCGGACGCATTCTCACCCGTCTGAGTCCCCGATCCATGTCCTTGAGCGTCGACTGGGCGATCGGCACCCACGGCGGGGTATCCAACTCAGATGGTTTCGGCTTTGTGAGTGCCGCGCGTATCTTAGCTGCCCCGGATTGAACTACCTTCAGCACCTCTCCCCGCAGCGGAAGCACACCGCGCTCCAGCATCTCCACGCCGCGGTTCAGCGTCTCCTCGAAGCGCTGCTCCTCAGGGGCAAGGATGTCCAGCAGGAACTTCCGCTGGCGATCCAGCTCCGGGTAGGCGCCGGACATCCCCTGGATCGCGGTCTGGGCGAGGTCAGCCAGGAAGGGCTGCTCCAGCCCCAGGTAGCGACGGCCGAAGTAAACGGCGCGGCGGAGGACGCGGCGCGCCGCGTAGCCGCGCTCTTCATTGGAGGGGATGACCGGCGTCCGCTCGTCACCGACGAGGAACGTGACGGCGCGGGCGTGCTCGGCGACGATGCGCAAGGCGCGGTCGGTCGCCGCGTCCTGCCCGTACTTCTTGCCGGACAGCTCCTCGAGGCGCCGGATGACGGGCGCGAACAGGTCGGTGTCGTAGACGGAGGGGAGCTTCGACTTGTCGGGCCACTCGTCGCTCTCGAACAGGGAGGCGACGGCCATGCGCTCAAGGCCGGCGCCGGTATCGATGTTCTTGGACGGAAGGGGGTCGCGCTTCTCGCCGTCGCAGAAGTAGGTCATGAAGACCAGGTTCCATATCTCCAGGAAGCGTTCGCAGTCCTCATGGTCGGGCTCGCAGCCGGGGCCGCAGCCGAATTCGGGGCCGAAATCGTAGTGGAGCTCGGAGCAGGGCCCGCAGGGGCCGACCTCCCCGGAGAACCAGTAGTTGTCCTTCTCCCCGTAGCGGCCGATGCGCTCCGGGGGCAGGAACTGCCGCCACAGGTCGAACGCCTCATCGTCGTCCAGGTAGACGGCGGCCCACAGACGGTCGGGGTCCAGACCCAGCCACTCCTTCGAGGTCACGAACTCCCAGGCCCAGGGGATCGCCTCCGCCTTGAAGTAGTCGCCGACGGAGAAGTTGCCCAGCATCTCGAAGAAGGTGAGGTGGGACGTGTCGCCCACGGAGTCGATGTCGCTGGTGCGGAAGCACTTCTGGACGGTGGTGAGCGTCGGGTGGGGGGCCTTGGCCTGGCCCATGAAGTAGGGCTTGAACTGCACCATGCCTGCGCTGGTGAACAGCAGCGTGGGGTCGCCCGGGGGCACGAGGGGTGCACCGGGCATTCGCCTGTGGCCGCGTTCCTCGAAGAAGCGGAGAAAGGCCTCGCGAATCTGGTCGCTGTTCATACCCGTAGTGTACGCGTCAAACCTGGCAGGTTCGAGGGAATTATAGCGTATCCGCCAATGGCGGACAGGGCGCGGGCGGCTAGGCCCAGCGGCAGGCAGGCTTCAGGGTGTGGTCCTGTTCAACAACCGCCCATCGCTTGACAGTCTACCGGCTTCCCCGATAGGATAGTTTCACGAAATAGTCATCGAGAAACGGGCTGATTACGACGTTGAGTAGCGACGACCCTCCAGATAGTAGCCGCAGCTCCTGCCTCGTTATCTTCCCTTGCTCGCCAACAAACGGCGGCTCTTTCACGTCTCACCGTATGAACGGTGTCCTCATCATTCCCCCAGTAGACTAGGTTGAAGATGAAGCGCGAACAGCCGGCCCGCGCAAGGCGGGGCGCCGGCGGGAGGCTATAGTCGTGGCCGAGACGGCCACCGGCGATACTCTGGAGGCGCTCCGAGCCCAAGCGCATCAGAGACTCCTGTCCTGCGTGCGGCTGCTCGAGGCCGGAGTGAGCATCACCGACCCGGCGACAACGTACGTGGAGCCAGGGGTGGAGGTCGGCCCGGGCACGGAGATCAGGCCCAACACGACGATCGCCGGGAGCAGCGTCATCGGCGCCCGCTGCACTATCGGGCCGAATGCCGTCATCACGGACTCGCACATCGGCGACGACTGCGCGGTGGTGGCCTCGTTGGTGGAGCAGGCGGTGCTGGAGTCAAGGGTGGACGTGGGCCCGTTCAGCCACCTGCGGGCGGGCAGCCATCTGGAGGCCGACGTGCACGTCGGCAACTTCGTTGAAGTCAAGGCTTCACGCCTGGGGCAGGGCACCAAGGTGGGGCACTTCAGCTATGTGGGCGACGCCGAGGTGGGGGAAGAGGTGAACATCGGCGCCGGCACGGTGACGTGCAACTACGACGGCGAGAGCAAGAACGTGACGATCATCGGTGACCGCGCCTTCGTGGGCAGCGATACTATGCTGGTGGCGCCGGTGCGGCTGGGCAGAGGCGCCAGGACGGGTGCTGGCTCCGTCGTGACGAAGGACGTGCCGGACGGGGCGACGGTAGTGGGAATGCCGGCGCGCTCCCTGCGGGGGCGGACGAGAAGGCGGGTGCGAAAGCAGAGTGGATAGCGATAGCTGGGCCGGGGTTGGCCTGCTGGCCCTGGCCGTCATCGCCTTTCTGTTCGTGGTGGCCGCGGAGGCGGGCGTGGTCGCCGGCGTACGCGCGCGCGCACTGAGCGCGCCGCCCACTTCGCGCCTCGAGGCCCTGCGACGGTTCACCCAGGAACGACATGTCACCCTCTCGGCGTTGGCCCTAGCCCGTAATCTCACCCTGATAGGCATCACTGCCATCACGGTGGCGCTGGTTCTGGAAGAGAGCGGCCATAGCTGGGGCGCCGTGGCCATCGCCGCCCTGGCCACGCTGGCCGCCCTTATGTTACTCCGATCTGTGCCCGCACTGCTGGTCTCGCAGAACCCGGAGCGCTGGCGACGGTTCCTGGAGCCGTTTGTGGAAGTGCTTCGCGTGCTTTTCGGGGGACCGGCGCGACTCACGGACTTACCAGCGGAGGCTTTCCTGAACTGGCGGCGGAAGCGGCACCCGCAGGCTGCGTCGGATGCCGAGGAACTGGCTCGCCTAGTGCAGAGCGAGGAGGCCGAGGGGGGCATCGACGAAGCGGAGAGACAGATGATCCGCGGCATCGTCGAGATGGAGCAGACCGCCGTGAGGGAGGTGATGGTGCCCCGCATCGATGTCGTTGCCGCCAACGTGGAGGATGGATTCGCGGAAGTGACACAGCTGATGGTGGAGAAGGGCTACAGCCGGCTACCGGTGTACGAGGACACGGTAGACAACATCGTTGGGGTGGTGCATGCCAAGGAGGCGCTCAAGCACCTGGCGCGGGGCACCTGCCCTATGAGCATTCGTGAGCTGGCCAGACCGGGCTACTTCGTACCCGAGAGCAAGAAGGTGGACGATCTGTTGACGGAGATGCGGCAGCAGCGGGTGTCCATCGCCATCGTGGTGGACGAGTACGGAGGCACGGCCGGTCTGGTGACGGTGGAAGACCTGGTAGAGGAGATCGTGGGCGAGATCGAGGACGAGTTCGACACGCAGGAGCAGGAGGTGCAGCTCGTCACGCCCACCGAGGCGATCGTGGACGCGCGGGTGGGCATCGATGACTTGAACGAAATGTTCGACCTGGGCATCGAGAAAGAGGACTTCGATAGCGTGGGGGGCTTCATCGTCACCAGCCTGGGACGCATGCCGAGCGTGGGTGACGAGGTGCAGGTGGACGGTCTGGTGATGAGGGTGCTGACGGTGATGGGGCGGCGCATCAAGAAGGTGCGCGTCACCAAGGTAGACGGGGCCGCGGAGGAGCGGGAGAGCGAAGGCAAGACGGCCTAGAGGGCGCCCCCGTTTTGGCGCACGGTCAGGGCTGTGCTAGAATGGCCTGACGCTCATGACAGCGCCGGACGAACTTAAGTACTGGATCGCCCTCAACCGCATCGCGGGGCTGGGCCGTGTCCGCTACTCCCTCCTGGAAAGCCATTTCCCGACCATGGAGGAAGCGTGGCATGCTGGCGCCTCGGAACTCAAGGTGGCAGGGCTGGACGGCAGGCTCGTATCGCGCATCGTCTCGGAGCGGGCCGGTATCTCGCCTGATGCCGAGATAGAGCGGCTGGCCAAGCACAAGGTTACGGCCCTGACGTGGCACGATCCGGCCTACCCGGCGCGGCTGAAAGAGATATACGATCTGCCGCCGGTCCTCTACGTGCGGGGCCAGTTGACGGCGACCGACGAATGGTGCGTGGCCGTGGTGGGCACCCGCCGACCGACGCCATACGGGAGGCAGGCAGCAGAGGAGCTCAGCTACGGGCTGGCCCAGAGCGGGATCTGCCTGGTGAGCGGGCTGGCACGAGGAATCGACTCCATCACGCACCGGGCGGCGCTGGACACGGGCGGCCGCACGATGGCGGTACTGGCCTGCGGCCTCGACATCGTGTACCCGCCGGAGCACGCCCGCCTGGCCGTGGAGGTGACGGAGCGGGGGGCGCTGGTGAGCGACTACCCGCTGGGCACGCGGCCCCGGGGCGAGTACTTCCCCCGGCGCAACCGCATCATGTCCGGCCTCAGCCTCGGCGTCCTCGTGGTCGAGGGCGACATCACGAGCGGGGCGATGATCACGGCCCGCCTCGCCCTGGAGCAGAACCGGGAGGTGTTCGCGGTGCCGGGGAGTGTCTTCTCGGTGCAGAGCCGCGGTGCCAACTCTCTGATCAAGGAGGGCGCCAAGCTCGTACAGAGGGTAGAGGACGTGCTGGAGGAGCTGAACCTGACGATGGTGCCCCAGCAGATAGAGATGAAAGAAACCATCGCAGCCACTGATACGGAGGCTGCGTTGCTGCGTCATATAAGCAGGGAGCCAGCGCATATCGATGAGGTGTGCCGGAACAGCGGCCTCCCCATAGCCACGGTGAGTAGCGTCCTAGCGATGCTGGAATTGAAGGGGCTGGTCCGTCAAATGGGACCGATGTCCTACGTGCGGGCCAGGGAGACCCAGGCCAGCTACGGAGGGAGCTGAGGGTGAGGAAGGGAAAAGACAAGAGACCTTCGACAAGCTCAGGCCAGGCCCTGGTGGTAGTGGAGTCGCCAGCGAAGGCGCGGACGATATCCGGCATACTGGGCCGCGAATATGCGGTGCGGGCTTCCGTGGGCCACGTGCGGGACCTGCCGAAGAGGGAGCTCGGCGTCGATGTGGAGAAGGGGTTCGCCCCCAAGTACGTCGTTCCTGTCGAGAAACGCAAAGCCGTCAAGGATATCCGGGAAGCGGCTGGTCGCGCCCCCGCCGTCTACCTGGCCACCGACCCGGACCGCGAGGGCGAGGCCATCGCCTGGCACCTGATAAAGGCCGCCGACCTGGAGACCACGCCTCACCACCGCGTCGTGTTCCACGCGATCACGCCCGAGGCAGTGCGTGAGGCTTTCGACCACCCCCGCGACATCGATATGCAGTTAGTGGACGCCCAGCAGGCTCGCCGCGTCCTCGACCGCCTTGTGGGCTACCGGCTGAGCCCCTTCCTCTGGCGGCAAGTCAGGCGGGGCCTATCCGCGGGCCGGGTGCAATCGGTGGCGGTGCGCCTGGTGGTGGAGCGCGAGCGGGAAATCCAGAACTTCGTTCCCCAGGAATACTGGACCATCGAGGCGGTGCTGGAGAAGGAGAACGTCCCGCCCAGCTTCAGGGCCAAGCTCGCGGGTTACGCGGGAGACAAGAAGGGCAAACTCGAGATCGGGAGCCAGATAGAGGCGGAGCGGCTGATCGCCCTGCTCAAGGCGGCCGCCTACCGGGTGCTCACCGTCCAGCAGAAGGTGCAGTCCCGTCGACCAGCGCCGCCGTTCATCACCAGCACCCTACAGCAGGAAGCCTCCCGACGGCTGGGGTTCTCCCCCAAACGCACGATGGCCGTCGCTCAGCAGCTCTACGAGGGCTTGTCGTCGGGCCCGGAGGGTGAAGTGGGCCTCATCACCTATATGCGCACGGACTCCACCCAGGTGACGGAGACGGCGCGAACGGAGGCCCGCGGCTACATCACCGACAAGTTCGGCCAGGAGTTCATCCCGCCGTCTCCACGGGAGTATCGCAAGAAGGTAAAGGGAGCCCAGGAGGCGCACGAGGCGATCCGCCCGACCTCCGTGACACGTGAGCCCGAGACGATCCGTCGCCACCTGAAAAGCGATCAATACCGGCTGTACGCCCTCATCTGGCAGCGGTTCCTGGCCAGCCAGATGGCCGATGCCCGTTTCGACCAGACGACGGTGGAGATCGAGGCCGCTTCCGAAAACGAGCCCAACGCCCTTCTCTTGCGCGCCGTCAACACGCAGCTCCGGTTCTCGGGCTACCGCCAGCTCTACCAGGAGAGCAGGGACAACGGCGAGGAGGAGGACGAGGGCAAGAACCCACTCCCTGACCTGACCGCAAACGATGCGTTGGCCCTGCTGGAGCTGCTTCCAGAGCAGCGCTTCACGGAACCGCCGCCGCGGTACACGGAGGCGAGCCTGGTGAGGACGCTGGAGGAGAAGGGGATCGGCCGGCCCAGCACCTACGCGCCGACGATGGCGACCATCCAGGAGCGAGACTACGCAACGAAGGACGGTCGCTACCTGCGCCCCACGGACCTTGGCTTCGTGGTGAACGACCTGCTGGTGGAGCACTTCCCGGAGTTCGTGGACGAAGGCTTCACAGCGGAGATGGAGGAGGAACTGGACGAGATCGCCAGCGGGGAGCGGTCCTGGGAGCCCGTGGTGGAGCAGTTCTACCGCCCCCTGGAACGCGCCCTCGACGCCGCCAAGGAAGCGACGCCGCAGCGACAGATGACCGAGGAGAAGTGCGATAAGTGCGGACGTCCGATGGTGGTGCGCTGGGGACGACGGGGCCGCTTCCTTGCTTGCTCCGGCTTCCCCGAGTGTCGCAGCAGCCGCCCCCTAGAGGGCGAGGAGGAGCCCCAGCCGGAGCCGACGGACGAGAAGTGCGACGAGTGCGGGGCGCAGATGGTCATCCGCACGGGCCGCTTCGGTCAGTTCTTGGCCTGCACACGCTACCCGGAGTGCAAGGGCCGCCGGCCGCTGCTGACGAAGGTAGGGGTTAGCTGCCCGCGCTGCGGCGGCGACCTCGTGGAGAGGCGCTCACGCAAGGGGCGCGTCTTCTACGGGTGCGCCAACTACCCGAAGTGCGACTTCGTCGTGTGGAGCAGGCCGCTGGCCCAGGCCTGCCCTCAGTGTGGCGGCCTGCTCACGACCGAGCGGCAGGAAGAGGACGGCAAGCCCAGGGCACGCTGCTCCTCCTGCAACTGGCGGGGTGAGGTGACGGAGGAGGAGCCGGCACCCACCATAGCCTGATGAAAGAGCTCATTGAGGTCTACCTCCGCTACCTGACAGCGGAGCGCAACCTCTCCTCCTACACCCTCAGGAACTATCGCGCCGACCTGAGCGACTTCGGGCGCTATCTGGAAGCCGAGGAGGATGTCGGCCCTCTGGAGGTCGACCGGCAGGCGTTCCGACGCTACCTGGCCCACCTGCGGGAGATCGGGACGGCACCGGCCAGCGTCGGACGCAAGGTGAGCACCATCCACACCTTCTACCGCTTCCTGACGCGGGAGGGCATTCTGCAGCGCGACCCTCTCCTTGGCGTGAGCAGCCCCAAGCGAGAGCGGCGCCTGCCGGAGGTTCTGGGGAAAGAGCAGCTCACGGCGATCATCGAGGTGGCCGACTCCGATGCGCCCCAGGGGCTGCGCGACCGCGCCATCCTGGAGCTGATGTACGCGGCGGGGCTACGCCTGGCCGAGGTGGTGGCACTGGACGCCGCCGGGGTAGATCTGCGCGAACAGCTCGTGCGCGTGCGTGGCAAGGGGAACAAGGAACGGGTCGTGGTCATCGGCCGGCCAGCGGCGGAGGCGCTGCGGCGCTACCTGCGAGAGGGTCGACACAAGCTCAGCCGGGCGGGGGAGACGGCGCTCTTCGTGAACCGAGACGGGCGGCGGCTCTCCGGCCGCTCCATCCAGAAGATCGTGCGCAGCCACGCGCTCAAGGCCGGCCTGGACCAGCGGGTGTTTCCTCACCTGCTGCGGCACTCCTTCGCTACCCACCTGCTGGACGGAGGCGCCGAGCTGCGGGTGGTGCAGGAGCTGCTGGGACACGCCAGCGCCAACACGACGCAGATATACACGCACGTGACGGAGGAGCAGCAGAGGCGCGCATATGAGCGAGCATTCTATAATCAAGTACGGCTGAAGGCAAGAGAGAAGCAATAGAGCAAAGGAGCAATGGAGCAAGCGACTGTCCGCATTCCGCGCCGATATTCTCTTTGCTCCATTGCTTGGGACGGACGGGTATAAGCGGCGTGCGCATACTGCTGATCAACGGCCCTAACCTGAACGCCCTGGGCCAGAGGGAGCCCGACGTCTACGGCTCCGTCACCCTGTCGCAGATCGAAGAGAGGGTGCGCCGGCGCGCCGCCGAGCTAGGGGCGGAGATCAGCGCCTTCCAGTCGAACAGCGAGGGGGGAATCATTGGCTTCCTACAAGATCAGGCGGAAGGCGCCGACGGAGCCCTGATCAACCCCGGTGCCCTGACGCACTACAGCCTGGCCCTGCGCGATGCCCTGGCGGCGTCCAAGCTGCCATTCGTGGAGGTGCACATCTCCAACATCTATGCACGGGAGGAGTTCCGGCACCACTCCGTCCTCGCCGATCTGGCAGTAGGCCAGGTGAGCGGACTGGGCTGGCGGGGCTACCTGGCGGCGCTGGAGTCGCTGGTCGGCATCTTGAAAGAGCGAAGCGCATGAGCGCACGATTGCAGCGGCTGAGGGAGAGGATGGCAGATGTCGGGCTGGACGGGTTCCTTGTGGGGGCCCCGGTGGAGGACACCTTCCACACCCATGCGGCCAACCGACGCTACCTGTCCGGCTTCAGCGGCTCCACGGGCTGGCTCCTCATCACCAGCGATTCCGCCTACATCGCCGTAGACTTTCGCTATGTCGAGCAGGCGGAGCGAGAGGCGCCCGAGTTCATCCTGTTCCGCACCGAAGACGGCCTACGGAGCTGGTTCGGCGGCCTGGTGGGAGAGGCGGGGCTGATGGGGAAGCGCATCGGCTTTGAGCCGACAGGCGCTACCGTGAGCGCCTACCAAGAGATGAAGAAGGCGTTGGAGAAGATACAGCCGCGGGAGCGGCCGAAGCTGCTGGCGGCACCGCCGCTGGTGGAGGAGCTGCGGGCCATCAAGGAGCCGGAGGAGATCGCCGCCATCCAGCGGGCGGTGGACCTGGGCGACGAGGTGTTCCAAGCTGTCACTGAGCGCATCGAGCCGGGGTGGACGGAGCGCCAGGCGGCCTGGGAGATCGAGAAGTACGCCCGTGAGCACGAGGCCGACGGCCTCTCGTTCGAGACGATCGTGGCGTCGGGTCCGTGGGGGGCGATGCCGCACGCCCAGCCCCGCGACCACCCCATCCGCGCGGGCGAGCCCGTAATCATCGACATGGGCGTACGGGTAGGCGGCTACTGCTCCGACCTCGCCCGCACTATAGTGGTGGGCGAGGAGAGAGACGGCCGTTTGCGCGAGATCTACGACATCGTGCTGACGGCCCAACTGGCGGCGGAGGAGCTGGTGAAGGCGGGCATGAGTGGGGAGGAGGCACATATGCTGGCCCACAGCGCCATCGCCGAAGCGGGCTACGGCGAGAACTTCGGGCACGGCCTGGGCCACGGCGTCGGGCTGCTAGTCCATGAGTCGCCACGACTGGCCAAGACATCGAAAGACGAGATCAAGGACGGGATGGTAGCCACCATCGAGCCAGGGATATACATTAGCGGTTGGGGTGGCGTGCGCATCGAGGACATGATAGTCATCGAGGAGGGAAAGGCGCGGGTGATGAGCCGCGCGCCCAAGCTGCCGGACGAGCGATAGCCTAAGAGGAGGGACGTATGGCCCAAGAGAAGGAGGGTCTGAAGAGACGCATCGCTCAGGTACTGGCCGAAAACCAGGTCATGAACCTGGCCAGCGAGGGGGAGTCGAGCCCCTGGTGCGCGACGATGTTCTTCGTCGAGGATGGGTTCGACATCCTCTGTCTGGTAGAGGCCACATCGCAGACGATAGTCAACCTGAAGCGCAATCCGCGGCTGGCCTTCACCATGAACCGGCAGATTCCGGATCGGTTCGTGCAGGGGACGGGGCTGGCGACGGTCGTTGGCCCGCCAGCGGAGCATCGAGAGCTGTTCGCTCGCATGTCCCAGAAGGTTCCAGAGTTGGAGGGGTTCGTGGAGGCGGTGCCCGGGCTGACCATCGTCCGCATCATCTCGGAGCGCCTCTCGCTGTCCGACATGACAGCGGGGATCTTCCCTCGGGTGACCCTGTACCGTCGGGGCGAGGAGTGGCTGACGAAGGAGGAGATGGGCCCCCTGGACCGGCCCAAGGCGTGGCTGCTGGCGACGAGGCCATGGTCGTTCCCGGCGTCCATCGTACCGATGCTGGTGGGAGGAGCGCTGGCCCACCGGGCGGGCGAGTTCGGGGGCGGCCTATTCGTGCTCACGCTCGTGGGTGGGCTGCTGTTCCACATAGGTGCCAACCTGTTCAACACGTATTTCGACTTCCGACGCGGCGTGGACAGCTCCGCCGACGCAGATGACCGGACGCTGGTGGACGCCATCCTGCGACCCAGGGACGTGGTGATGGGAGGATTGGCGGCCTTCGCGGTGGGCGGCGCGATCGGCGGGTTCCTGGTCTCGCAGGCCGGGTTCGCCATTCTCGCCCTGGGCGGCATCGGCCTGGCCCTAGGGTTGTTCTACACAGCGGACCCGCTGGGCTACAAGTACAGGGCGCTGGGAGATCTGGGCATCTTCGCCGCCTTCGGGCCGCTGTTGGTCCTCGGGGCGTACATGGTACAGACAGAAGAGATGGACCTGCTGCCGTTGCTGTTCGCGGTGCCGCTGGGGCTCATCGTCGACGCCATCCTGCACGCCAACAACCTGCGCGACGTTCAGGCCGACCGTCGCAGCGGCGCCCTGACGCTGGCCCAGCTCCTGGGCGACGACCTGTCGCGCTGGGTCTACGCTGCCCTGGTGCTGGCCCCTTACGCTTTCGTCGCAGGCTTCGGAGCGGCAGTATCGCCCTGGATGCTCTTGCCCATCGTCACCATACCCCTGGCCTGGAAAGCGCTGCAGCCGGTGAGGGTACGAAAGGAGCAACTGCGGCCAGCCATCGCTCTGCTACCGCAGCAGACGGCGCAGCTATCGATGGTCTACGGGCTACTTTTGGCGGCCGGTGTGCTGGCCAGCTCGCTTACGCAGTAGGGAGAGGACTGGATGATCGAGACGGGTGACCTGAGAAAAGGCATAGCGCTGGAGATGGACGGCACGCTGTATCAGGTGCTGGACGTGGCACACATCAAGCTGGGGAGGGGCACCGCCCAGGTACGCATGAAGCTGCGGGACATCCGCGGCGGCCATACCATCGAGCGGACGGTGATGGCGGGAGCTCGCTTCCAGCGGGCGCGGGTGGAGCGCCAGCCCTCGCAGTACCTGTACAGCGACGGCGACCTGCATCACTTCATGAACACGGAGACGTACGATCAGTTCCCCCTCAGTCGGGAGCGGCTGGGCGACGCACTGGACTACCTGAAGGAGAACGCCACCTGCGACGTCTTGATGTACGGCGACGAGGCGGTGGGGCTGGAGCTACCGGCGGCGGTGGAGCTGACGGTGGCGGAGACCGACCCCTGGGTGAAGGGAGACACGGCGCAGGGGGGGACGAAGCCCGCCAAGCTGGAGACCGGTATCACGGTGCAGGTGCCGCTGTTCATCAACGTCGGCGATACGGTGAAGGTGGATACGCGTTCCGGTGAGTACCTTGGGCGAGGATGAGCAACACTTGATCGAGGCGTATCGCGTCTCTTGGCTGGCCCGCTACCTCAGCGAGCTCATCGAGAGCGACCTCCGCCTGTCCAACATCTGGGTGGAGGGAGAGGTGTCCAACCTGACCCGCTCTAGCGCCGGCCACCTGTACTTCACCCTTAAGGATGAGGAGGCCCAGCTCCGCTGCGTGATGTTCCGCCGTTCCCACGGCGGCGCACCGATCGAGAACGGGGCGCAGGTGCTCGCCCACGGGAACGTCTCCTTCTACGAGGCGCGCGGCGATCTCCAGCTCATCGTGGACTTCGTGCAGCCAGCGGGCGTGGGCGTGTGGCAGGCCCAGTTCGAGCGGCTGAAGGAGCAACTCGAAGGCGAGGGGCTGTTCGACCCGGCCCGCAAGCGGCCGCTGCCGCAGTTCCCGCGTCGCCTAGGCGTGGTCACGTCGCCGACGGGGGCCGTGCTCCACGATATCTGTCAGGTTGTCGGCCGACGCTGGCCAGCGGCCGAGATCGTCCTGGCGCCGACGGCGGTGCAGGGCCCGGAGGCGGTACCGGGGATCGTGGCGGCGCTGCGCGGGCTGAACGCGGAGCGCGACGTCGATGTCATCATCCTCGCCCGCGGCGGCGGCTCGATGGAAGAGCTATGGGCGTTCAACGAGGAGGCCGTGGCGCGGGCGGTCTACGGGAGCCGCGCGCCGGTCGTGTGCGGCGTCGGCCACGAAACGGACTACACCATCGCCGACTACGTGGCGGATATGCGAGCGCCGACGCCGTCGGCGGCGGCGGAGATGGCGGTGCCGAACCACGCCGATGTCTGGCGCAGGGTGGAAGGTCTGGCTCTGTCCCTCCAGGCCTGGACAGGGGGGCAGGTGAGCCAGGGGCGCGCCGCCATCGGGCAGGTGGTCCATCGCCTGCGCCTGGCCCAGCCCGACGCCGGGCAGTGGCGACAACGCCTCAGCGGGCTGGTGCTGGCGGTGGAGGTGGCGATGGAGCGGGCCACGGCGCGGCGGGGCGAAAGGGTGAGCAGCTTCGCCGCCCAGCTCAGGTCACTGGACCCCCGGCGCACCCTGGCCCGCGGCTACGCCGTCGTCCAGATGCGGGAAGACAAGCGGGTGGTGACGAGCGTCCAACAGGTGCGGGGACGCGACCGGCTGACGGTGCACGTGCACGACGGGAAGTTCCCGGCCGAGGTGTCGAGGCAGTATGGGTTCTAGGAAGAAGTCCGAGCGGGAGGGGTTCGAATCCCTGCACAGGCGGCTGGAGGAGACGGTGGCCCGCCTCGAGGAGGGCGGCCTCACGCTGGAGGAGTCGCTGGCCCTGTACGAAGAGGGGATGAAGCTGGCCCAGCGCTGCCAGGAGCTGCTCCAGCAGGCGGAGCTGAAGGTCACGAAGCTCCAGGAGGATTTCGCTGCCCTGCGCGAGGAGCCGGAGCCGTACCCGCTGGACGAAGAGGGGGAGATCCCGCCCGAATGAGCGACGACCAGCCCCTGCGCATCGACCTGCACACCCATACCCACTACTCGCCGGACGCGATAACCTCGCCCCAGCGCTTCATCGAGGCCTGCCTGCGCAAGGGGATCACCTGCGTGGCCGTGACCGACCACGACACCATGCGCGGGGCCCTGGCGGTGCAAGAGATCGCGCCCTTCCGAGTGATCCTAGGCGAGGAGATATGCTCCCGGGAGGGCGAGGTCATCGGCCTGTTCCTAACGGAGGAGGTGCCGCCTGGACTGAGCGCGCGGGAGACAGTGGAGCGCATCCGCGCCCAGTCGGGGCTGGTCTCACTGCCGCACCCGCTGGACCGGTTCCGCGGCGGCGTCGGCGCCGAAGGCCTGGCGGACCTGGCCGCGGAGGTAGACATCATCGAGGTGATGAACGCACGCACGACTGCCAAGGGAGACAACGACAGGGCAGCCCGAGCGGCCGAGGAGAACGGTCTGGTGGGCGTGGCAGTGACCGACGCCCATTCGCCGTGGGAGATGGGGCGGGCCTATGTGGAAGCTCCCGCGTTCGAGGGGCCGCAGGAATTCTTAGAAGCGCTGCGCTGGGGGACGCTGGCGGGCCGTCCGGCGACGCCGCTGGTGCACCTCATCAGCCGCTACGCCACCCTGCGGCGCAAGCTAGGCTGGAAGCCTCCTGATGATAGGACTGGGCGGCGGCAGACATCGTAAGTATGCCCTTCAGCTTGAGACAGACGGCAATGGAGGGTTGGCGAGATGGCTCTTAGGCTAGGCTGGTTCACCACTGGCCGCGGCCCCGGCTCGAGGGGCCTGCTGGCCACCGTCCACGATGAGATCGCCGCCGAGCGACTGGATGCCGAGATCGTGGTGGTGTTCTGCAATCGCGAACCGGGCCAGGATCCGCAGACGGATCAGCTCTTCGAGCAGGCGCGCGGGTACGGCCTGCCGGTGGTGCACCTCTCTACAGTGCGGTTTCGACGCGAGCGGGGCGAGAGCCCGGCCAAGGCGGGCGAGGCCCTCCCTGAATGGCGGCGCGACTTCGACCGGGAGGTGATCCGGCTGCTGGAGCCCTACCCGTTCGATCTCGGCGTTCTGGCCGGCTACATGCTCATCGCGACCGACGTCATGTGCCAACGCTTCGATCTGCTGAACCTGCATCCGGCGGCCCCTGACGGACCGCCCGGCACGTGGCAGGGGGTCATCTGGTGGCTCATGGAGCAGGGTCTCGACCACTCCGGGGTGCGCATGCACCTGGCGACGACGGACTTGGACATGGGGCCGCCCGTCGCCTACTGCACCTACCCCATCCGCGGCCCTGCCCTCGACGAGCTTTGGCGAGATGTGGAGCGGCGAGGCGTGGCGGCAGTCAAGGAGGAAGATGGAGATGAGAATGCTCTCTTCCAGGAGATCCGCCGCCAGGGGGTAACGCGCGAGCTCCCGCTGGTGGTGGAGACGCTGCGGGCCTTCGCCGAGGGGCGAGTGCACGTGCGCGACAAGCGGGTGGTGGATGCGCAGGGACGGGAGATTGCGGGCCAGGACCTGACGCCTGAGATCGAGCGCATCGTCGCGCGGGCGAAGAGCTAGTGCACGTAGGGCAGGGCCCCAGCCCTGCCCCGGTCGAGGCTGGGGCCTCGACCTACAAACGTGATGTGTCATTGTTGAACCCTAAGCGCTCTGTCATTCTGATCCGCCGGAGGCGGAGAAGAATCTGGAGCTCGCTCGGTATAAACTCCGCGGAGAATGTCGGGCGGGTTTGAGGCGATGCAGTAGCTTGCTATAATGACGGCGAAGGCACTGTTGCCGTTGGAGGTCCCCATGCGATGTGAGAGGTGCGGCGCCTACGCTTCCTCGACTGACAGCCGCTGCCGCAAATGCGGCGCGGACTTGAGAAGCCTCCGCCTGCCGGTAAAGCGGGAGCCGGCGCCACCCACGCTTTGGAAACAAGCTGCGCCCGTCCTAGCCCGGGGCGTCGGGCTGGTGGCGCTTGGAGTGGCCGTGGAGATCGCGCTCACCACGCTGGCTAAGGGGGCGCTGCGGCTGCCAAGGCGGCGGTCGGCGAACAGCAAGCTTCCCGCCCGGCGCAACGGGGAGATACCCGAGGGCACCTACGCCGTCAGCGAGACGGTGGTGATGCGGCGGGTGACCCTCCGGCGCTAGAAGGGTGGCGGCCGATGTCCAACGTCGTGCTGGTGGTGGACATGGTGCGCGGCTTCTGCGAGGAGGGCCACAACCTCTACGTCGGCCCCACGATACGCGAGATCATCCCTCGCGTCCGGGAGCTCCTGCGAGAGGAGAGGGCCAGGGGTTCCCACATCATCTTCCTCTGCGATATGCATGACCCGGACGACCTGGAGTTCAAGATGTTTCCGCCCCACTGCATTCGCGGCAGCGAAGAGACGGAGATCATCCCCGAGCTACAGGAGTTCGCCGGGGAGGTGATCCCCAAGCAGCGCTACTCGGGCTTCTTCGAGACGAACCTGGACCAGCGGCTCAAGGAGCTGAAGCCGGACAAGATCATCGTCGTGGGCGATTGCACGAACATCTGCGTGCTGTACACCGTCGCCGACGCACGCAACCGCGACTACACCGTGGAGGTGCCGGCGGACTGCGTAGCCACCTTCGACCCCGAGGCGCACAGGTTCGCCCTCAACCAGCTCAAGACGGTGCTGGGAGCGGAAGTGATCGGCGCCCCGGTCGGATAGGCGTTGGTGAGCGAGGAGCTGTTCCAACCGGCCCCGCATGTCCTCGCGGGTGACACCGCTGACATCTACTTCCTGCGCGCCCATCGAGTGATGGAGGCCGAGGGTGTCAACCCCACGGCGGCGATGGAGATATTCCCCCACCGCGATGGGCTCATATGCGGCATGCGCGAGGTGGGGGCCCTGCTGGGGAAGGCGCTGCCCCAGGGCGCCGAGGTCTGGGGGCTGGAGGATGGCGAGCCCATCTCCGCTCACGAGGTGGTGCTGCGCGTCAAGGCCCAGTACCTATCCTATGCCGTCTACGAGACGGCGATCTTGGGCATCTTAGCCCAGGAGAGCGGCTGGGCGCAGGCGGCGCAGGAGTGCGTGGAGGCGGCGGAGGGCGTCCCCGTGGTGAGCTTCGGTGCCCGCCACGTCCATCCGCTGGTAGCGCCGTACATGGACTACGCGGCCATCGTCGGCGGCTGCGCGAGCGCCTCTACGACGCCGGGGGCCGCCATGGCCGGAAAGGAGCCCTCGGGCACGATGCCTCACGCCATGATCATCTGCTTCGGGGACACGGTGAAGGCGGCGGTCGCCTTCGACAAGCACGTGGAGCCGGAGGTGCCTCGCATCGTCCTGGTGGACACGTTCCTGGACGAGCCCCAGGAGGCGCTGCGGGTGGCCGAGACGCTGGGGGAGAGGTTGCAGGGCGTGCGTCTGGACACTCCCGGCGAGCGTGGGGGCGTGACGCCGGAGCGCATCCGCCAGTTCCTGGCGACAGGCGCGTCGGTAGACGGCTTCGGGGTTGGCAGCTACATCACCTCCGCCCAGCCCAACGACTTCACGGCCGACCTGAAGGAGGTGGAGGGGAAACCGATCGCCAAGCGGGGGCGCATCCCCGGCGTCACCGACAACCCGAGACTCAAACGGCTGATCTAGCCCTCTGTCTTCACACATCGTTGACAAAACCCACGGGCCGCCTGAGAATAGGCGTGGCCACCTCACCGGCTACCCGCGGACGCTGGCTTGCAGCGCACTATCGTGCTCCTGGCCGGGCTTGGGGCAGCCCTCCTGACCGGCGGCCTCGCGGCCGTCCGCGGTGAGGCCACACCCGACACGAACCAGTTGGGCTGGGTCGAGCAGTACGTTCAAGAAGTCACCCCCGGCCAGACCTACCGCCTCGACGGCTGCCTCACCGTCACCGGGACGGGCGTCATGTCGATATCATTGAGCGTGGCCTGGTATGAGCAGCCGGGTGGGTTCGGGGCGACGCTCTACCAGGATGACGCGCATGCAGACGTCTGGCGGGTAGGGAAGCAGTGCCTTTCCCTGACCACCGACGCCCCCTGCGCGGCACGCTCTGCCCGCTACGGCGTGCTGGTCAAGGGGGACACCGGCGCCGTCTCAGTCGATAGCCCGACCCTCCAGTTCTCCGCTGAGCCGAACGCGACGCCCATCGCCTGCCCCACCAAGCCGCCGAGTCCCACTGCCACGCCGATGGAACCGACGGTCTTCCCCTCGCTGGTCAACGGCGGGTTCGAGGACGTGCGCGAGGACGGCACGCCGTATGGCTGGCGCAAGATAGGCGGCGAGATGAGCGCCAGCAACGCATTCCATGCGGAAGGAGGACGGTCGGCAGCGCTGGTCAGCCGCACGGCCTCCACCAAGTGGATCTATCAGACGGTAAGCGTGCAGGGAGGAGCTTTCTACCGCCTGCGGGCGGCAGCACTGAAGAACGACCCTGCGGTGCGAGAGGCGCTGCTGCGCGTCTCCTGGTACGAGAGTGCCGATGGCAGCGGAAGCCAGATCGGCACAGGGGACTCCCCGGCGCTGGTGGAGGGCTCGCCAGCGTTCGTGATGCTGGACACGGGCCCGGTGCAGGCCCCACCGCAGGCGGGTTCAGCCAAGGTCCGTCTGCTGCTCAGGCCCGCATCGGCAGCATCCGCGGTGGTCTACTTCGACGCCGTGCAGTTCGGCCAGGTGGACGCGCCCACACCCACAGCCGTCTTGACACCCTCGCCGGCGTCTACACCGGGGCAAGCGGCCTCCCCTGACCCATCTCCCCCAGAACCCGTCCCCACGACCGAGGCAGCGGAGCCCAGGGTTTTCCCCTCGCTGGTCAACGGTGGGTTCGAGGACGTGCGAGAGGACGACACGCCGTATGGCTGGCGCAAGATAGGCGGCGAGATGAGCGCCAGCAACGCATTCCATGCAGAAGGAGGACGGTCGGCGGCGCTGGTCAGCCGCACGGCCTCCACCAAGTGGATCTATCAGACGGTGAGCATACAGGGAGGAGCCTTCTACCGCCTGCAGGCGGCAGCCCTGAAGAATGACCCGGGGGTACGGGAGGCGCTTCTGCGCGTCTCGTGGTACGAGAGCGCCGACGGCAGCGGTAGCCAGATCGCCGTGGCGGACTCCCCGGCACTGGCGGAGGACTCGGCGGACTTCGTCACGCTTGACACGGACCCCGTACAGGCGCCGCTGGAGGCGCGCTCGGCGAAGGTCCGTCTGCTGATGCGGCCGACATCGGCGGCGTCGGCGGCCGTCTACTTCGACGACGTGCGATTCGACAAGACGGGGGCACCGGCAGCGACCGACACGCCGACCGTGATGGACACGCAGACAGCGACAAGCGCCGGCGGCAGCGAGCAGACAGAGCGGCCCTCTGCAGGAAGAAGCATATCGGCCGCAGCAGGCTGGTCCCCTGAAGCACGGCAGGTCGAGGCAGCGGCCCTGGGCGCCTCGAGGAAACCGACGACGCTGGCCAACGTCAGGCACGAATCAGCACCGGAAGCCGCTTCCGACGCTGAGGGCGGCCGCCCCCTGTGGCCGCTGCTGCTGGCGTTCGGCGTGCCGGGGGTGGCCCTGGGCACGCTCGCCGGCCACGCCTGGTGGAGGGCTCGTCTTACTGGGCGAAAGCCGGGTCACCTATCATGAATAGCGATGAGGTACCTCCGACGGGAGGCACAAACCGGGGACGACTCGCTTGCACAGATGCGGAGGGGCCTGAGACGCCGACGGTGAGCGGGACTAGCGTATAATCGACCCGAGCTACCGAAAGGGGGTCGTTATGCCCAAGGGATTCGTGCCACCAGATGATCCGAAGTGCGGAGCCACGGAGAACTCCTACCTGATCCTGAAATACGCCCACGACACTGCAGAGTCACTTCTAGACACGTTCGTGCAGGTGCGCACAGCGCGAAGAGCAAAGGGTACTCCCCGCGACGAGGAGCAGGATCTGCTCCGCGCAATGGTTGTGTTCGCCGGGGCGGGCATCGACTCGATGACCAAGCAGCTCGTACAAGATGCACTCCCTGAGATGGTGGAGAGGTTGCCAGAGATCAGAAAGCGAATTGAGAGGTTGGGTTTGCGTCACCTCCGGCGCTCAGGTGGTGATTCAGAGGGCGACGACACTGCGCCACGCACAATCAGCTCCAAACTTCTCATCAAACTACTGCTCGCTGAGAGTACGCGCGCTGGCATGGTTGAGCTGCTCGTGGAGGATCTCACCGCCAAAAGTCTGCAATCGGTCGACCAGCTTTACAATGTTGTTGAGTACCTCGGGCTGAGTCCCAGCAGCCTCGGTGTTATGAAGGATGACTTGCAGGAGGTGTTCCACCGCCGAAATCAAGTGATCCACGAGATGGATATTGACTTCAAGCAGAAGAACCGGAATCGGTATCCCCGGCGCAAAGAGGACATGATCAGCCTCACAAGGACGCTGCTAGAGGCCAGCAACAACATCCTCAATAGCGTCGCCAAGCAGCTTACCGACTGACAGCCCTGGCAACAGCCGCGATTGTGGGCCTGGGCCGAGCGGGTGTCAACGGTGCTCGACCCGTTTCGACGGCGGCAGTTTCGTATCTTTCCCTATTGACAGGGTGGCGATTCGGAGTAAATTCTATCGTGGCATAGGTGGGGCCCACGGCGCTGACGAAAGGAGACACTATGAGTGCTGAGCAAGAGCGGGCAAAGGAAAATGGCGACATTGGAACTGACCTTGATCCTTACCCTCACACCCACCACCACGCCGATGTCAAGCCCTACCCCTACCGACACAAGCATGAGCACACTCACCGAAGCGACGCCCCCCACAACCATGAGCACCTTCACGAGAAGGCAGTGGGAAGCTAGTCATGGAGTGGATATACTGCGATTGGCAGCAGGCGTGCCGGGGGTGGCCCTGGGCACGCTCGCCGGCCACGCCTGGTGGAGGGCTCGCCTCGGTGGGCGAAACGACGAATCCGCGAGGCGGTCGTAGGGACAGCCTGGGTCGACGCCGTCGGTGAGGCCATCGCCGTCCACGTCGTCGATGCTGCTACCGGTGTTGGCGTCTTCCCTCAAGCACCGGGCCCCCAGCCCACTGGGGGAAAGCTGGCCGGATCGAGGGGGTCCGAGCCAGCGTCTATCTCTTCGGCATCGGTGAAGCCATCGTTGTCGTCGTCGTCGTCACACTCGTCGCCTTCGAGGTCGCCGTCGAAATCGTCCTGGTCGGGGTTGGGCGCGAGCGGGCAGTTGTCGTCGACTAGATCGCAGTCGCCTGGGCCATCACTCGCCGCGGCCGGGTCGCAGATGCCGTCGTTGTCCTGGTCCACCTGAGCATCGGAGCAGCCCACGTCATCCACCACGCTCCCGTCAGCGGTGTCGGGACACAGGTCATCGTCGTCACACACGTCGTCTCCGTCTGCATCCGGGCAGGCTTCCTCTCCTGCGGGCGTCGCTTCCGGGGTTGACGTGGCCTCCGCCGTGACGGTGGGCTCAGGCGTGGACTCCGGAGTCGAGGTGGCCTCCACCTCATCCGCGCCTTCCTCTCCCGCTTCGCCTACGTCCTCCACCCCATCCGCTTCGTCTGCCTCGCCTTCAGACTCGCCCGCGGGGCTGGGAAACACCTGTACCCCCTTGTTATCGTCCCCACAGGCGACTGCGAAAGCCAACAGAACGGGAACCGCGATGGCGACAACCGCAAGAATCCTCATCGTGTCTCCTTCGTACCTTCCAACCCACCCACCGTGATTGTGCGCCTGGCCGGGACGGGCGTCAACGAGGCCTATCCACGCCTGGTGGAGGGCTCACCTTGCCGGGCGAAAGGGCCGTAACGAGTAATCGATATCGATGTACTGTCCCAGCCTCAGCGCTGTGCGGTGATAGATGCTCCCGTTGACACCCACCGAGCCCAGGAGCACAATCGCGGCGGGAAGGGGAAGCGAGGTAGGACAACGTGGGCTGGCTCAAAGCAGTCTGGAACCTGCCCTGGAACCTGAAGGGGCCGTTGCTCGGCGTCGTGGCCGTTGTCATAGCGCTGGCCGTGACACTCACCGTGGTCATCGCCACTGGCGGGGACGATGGCATGGGGGACAGCGAAGCCGCCCAAGGCCCTCGCTCCACGGCAACCCCTGAAGCGTCACCGACACCGACCCCGTCACCAGAGCCGACGCCTCCAACCCTTACCACAGCGGAAGTCGTGACCTTGGTTGTGAAGGCACTCGAAAGAGGCGAGCTCCGGAACGGCATGCTGACGTTTCCGTATGCTGGGCTCTGGGTCGTACACCCCTCGTCATGCACGGCGACGTGGGAGAAAGGCCACTGGTGGGTGCACTGCGACGAGGCACATATTGGCTGCCCGCCAGGTGAAGTCTGCCGATGGATTGAGGTGAATGTCTGTCTCTGGGAAAGCCCGTTGCAAGTCGGCACCTGCCTCTGAGGCCCCTACGCCCAGCCCAGGCGCACAATCGCGGCGGCCTCGGCCGCCTGTAGCCGCCTGACCTGGTGGAGGGCTCGCCTTGCTGGGCGAAACAGTCGTCACCTATAATCGATATCGATGAGTGATGGGGCAGCCGCAGCCGGATCAAGGCAGGCAACGGCCTCGCGGCGCAATCCGAGAGTCCCGCGGGTCATCGCCATAGACGGCCCAGCGGCGGCGGGCAAGACCACCGTCGGGCGCCAGACGGGCTGCCACCTTGGATACCCGTTTCTGGACACGGGCGCTATTTATCGGGCGATGACGTGGGCGGCGCTGCGCCGCGGCGAAGACCTCAGCGACGAGGACGCCCTCAGCGAGTTGGCCGCCTCCATCAGCATAGACATCGGCCCTCCCACCTCGGACAGCATCGAGCCGTGCACGATCTTCGTCGACGGGGAGGACGTGACGCGCAACCTGCGCCAGCCGGGGGTGGAGGCGGCGGTCTCGCTGGTCTCTCGGGTGGCGGGGGTGCGGGAAGCGCTGCTGAAGGTGCAGCGAGAGCTGGCGGGAAGGAACCCCGTGGTAATGGCCGGTCGCGACATCGGCACTGTGGTTCTCCCGCAGGCGGACCTGAAGGTGTACCTGGACGCGTCCGTGGAGGAGAGGGCAAGCCGACGGTTCGCTGAGCTGTCGGCGCTGGGCATGGACCTGACGGAGGAGGCGGTGCTGCGGGACCTGCGGCGGCGGGACCGGATCGACTCGGAGCGCTCAGTATCGCCGCTCCGGCCGGCAGAGGAGGCCATCGTCATCGATACGGATGGACTGACGCTAGAGGAGGTCGTGCAGCGGGTGCTGGAGCTGGTGGAGGGCTCAGCGTGAGGAACCTGTTCCACGCGGTGTTCTACTGGATCAACGTCAGAAGCTGGGCGTCGGCGCTGATCTTGCTGGTCACCCGCCGCGACGTTAAGGGACGGGAACGCATCCCCCGGAAAGGGGCGCTAATCCTGGCCAGCAACCACCTGAACTTGGCGGATCCACCGATCCTCACCGTGGTCATGCCCCGACGCGTCGTCTGGATGGGCAAGCAAGAGCTGTTCGATATTCCGGTGTTCGGGCTCCTGTACCACTTGTTCGGATGCATCCCGGTGCGGCGCTTCGAGGGCGACCTGCGGGCGTTGAGGCGATCCAAGGAAACGCTCCAGCGAGGTCTGGTGCTGGGGATGTTCCCGGAGGGCACCCGCACCGGCGAGAGCGGACTGGGGCGGGGCGAGCCCGGCACGGCGCTGCTGGCCATGCGCGCCAACACGCCGGTCATGCCCGTGGCGATATGGGGCACGGAGGGGGTCAAGCTGCCGCGTGCATTCTTCCCGCCCTGGACATCGGTGCACGTAGTATTCGGCGAGCCGTTTTACCTGCCAAAGCCGCAACGGCTTACCAAAGAGGCGGTGGAGCATGGCACCGACCTCATCATGAGGCGGATAGCCGAGCTGCTGCCGGAACGATACCGCGGCGTGTACGCCGCCGGGCAGCCGCAGGCGCTGGAGACGAAAGGTGGAGCGAGGTAGGTATGGAGATACTGCTGGCGAGGGATATGGGCTTCTGCTGGGGCGTACGCCGCGCGATCGACATCATGGAGAAAGCGGCAGCGGAGAACGGGGAGATCATAAGCCTGGGGCCGATCGTACACAACCCGCAGGTCGTACGTGATCTTGAGAGCAAGGGCGTGTGCGTCAGCAGTGAACCCCTGGACGGCGCAGGGGGTCCGGTGGCCATCACCGCCCACGGTGTAGGCCCCCAGACACTGGAGGAGGCACGGGCGAGGAGTTCGGAAGTGGTCGATGCCACCTGTCCAATCGTCACTCGTTCCCAGCGATGGGCCAAGAAGATGGCCGATGCTGGCTTCACAGTGGTCGTCTTCGGCGACCCCAACCACCGCGAGGTCAGAGGCGTACTGGCCTGGGCCGGGGGAAACGCCCTGGCCCTGGCGGACGATGACGACATCCCGGACGACCTCCCCACCCGTCTGGCCGTTATATCGCAGACCACGCAGACCCCGGAGCAGTTCGCTCTCTTCGTCTCCAAGCTGATACAGAACCGCGTAAGCGACATCAGCGAACTGCGAGTCATCAACACACTGTGCAACGTTACGTCGAGTCACCAGGCAGCGGCTCGGGAGCTGGCCCAGGAAGTGGACGTGATGCTGGTGGTCGGCGGCCGAAGCAGCGCTAACACCAGACACCTGCTGGCAGTCTGCCGGGAGGAGGGCACGACCGCCCACCAGGTGGAGTCGGCGGAGGAACTGGAGACGGAGTGGCTCCAGGACTGCCAGCGGGTTGGCGTCACAGCGGGCGCCTCAACGCCGGAGTCCGCGGTGGAGGCAGTGGTCCGCCGCGTCCAGGAGATCGCCCAGGAGCTGGCAAGTACGACCAGCGCTAACTGATCCCGAGGCGGCATAACTCAGAACCTCGGGAGACGTTACTTACAGTGAAAGAACGGCCAGCAGCAAGGGACTTCATCTATGTGCGGCATCATGGGATACGTGGGGTCGCGGCCCGCAGGCCCCATCCTCATCGATGGGCTGAAACGGCTAGAGTACCGCGGCTACGACAGCGCAGGCATCGCCATCCTGGAGACGAAGGGCGACCTGTCGATCCATAAGCGAGTGGGCAAGCTGGAGAGCCTAGCCGCCTCCGTCGCCGGCCGCTGGCCCAGCGGGCAGGAAGGCATCGGCCACACACGCTGGGCCACCCATGGAAAGCCCAACGACGTCAACGCCCACCCCCACGCGGACTGCACAGGTGACGTGGTGGTGATCCACAACGGCATCGTGGAGAATTACCTGGATCTGAAGACGGAGCTGGTGGCCGCCGGGCACACCTTCGCCTCGGAGACGGACACTGAGGTGATCCCCCATCTCCTAGAGCACTACCTCGGCGAGGACGAGGAACTGGTGGGGGCCCTGGGAAAGACGATCGCCCGCCTGCGAGGGGCGCACGCCATCGTGGCCATGAGCCGCTCGGAGCCGGGCACGCTGGTGGCGGCGCGCGTGGGCAACGCCGGCGGCGTGGTCGTCGGCTGCGGCGGGGGCGAGAACTTCCTGGCCAGCGACCTCCCCGCCCTGCTCCCCCACACCCGCCGGGTGGCGTTCCTGGACGACCGAGAGGTGGCGCGCGTCACCGCCACTGGCGTGTCCTACTGGAGCGGGGACGGCCAGCCCTTGGACAAGCAGCCGCAAGGGGTCCCTTACGACCCGATCTCGGCGGCCAAGGGTACCTACAAGCACTTCATGCTCAAGGAGATCATGGAGCAGCCTGAGTCGATCCTGAATACGATCCGCGGCCGCGCCCAGTTCGATTCGCCAGTAGTGGAGCTGGAGGATATCCCCCTGAGCAAGCAGCAACTGTCACAGGTGCGACGGGTGGTCCTCGTGGCCATGGGGACGAGCCTCCACGCTGCGATGATCGGCCGGCACTACATGGAGCGCATCGCCGGGTTGCCGGCGGAGGTGGACAACGCCTCCGAGTACCGCTATCGAGGCCCTATCATGGGGCCCGACACGCTGGTGGTCTCGGTAGGGCAGTCGGGAGAGACGGTGGACACCCTGGCGGCGATGGAAGAGGCGCGGCGGAAAGGGGCGTCCCAAGTCACCATCTGCAACGTGGTGGGCAGCCAGGCCACCCGCGCTGCCGACGGCGTGGTGTACACTCGCTGCGGCCTGGAGATCGGCGTCTGCAGCACGAAGACGTTCACCGCTTCGGTGACGGCGCTGTACCTACTCGCCTGCTATCTGGGCCAGATTCGGGGCGTGATCGACCGCGAACGGATGGGAGGGCTGCTGCAGCCGCTGGCACGGCTGCCCTACCTGGCCGGCGAGATCACCAAGCGGGAAAAGGAGTTCGAGCGGCTAGCCAATCAGTTCTTCCGCTACAACAACTTCCTCTACCTGGGTCGCGGTATCCAGTTCCCCATAGCGATGGAAGGCGCTCTCAAGCTGAAGGAGGTCAGCTACATCCACGCCGAAGGCTACCCGGCCGGGGAGATGAAGCACGGGCCGATCGCCCTGATAGACCCGGAGATGCCGGTCATCGCCATTGCCCCCAAGGATGAACTGTACGAGAAGATGATGAGCAACATCGAGCAGGTGAAGGCGCGGGAGGGCACGGTCATCGCCCTGGGCTCAGAGGGAGACGATCAGCTGGCGGAGAAGGCGGACCATGTCATCCGAGTGCCGGAGGCGTCGTCTCTGCTGTCGCCCATCTCCACCGCTATCCCCCTTCAGATTTTCGCCTACCACATCGCCGTGCGGCGCGGCTGCGACGTCGACCAACCGCGCAACCTCGCCAAGACGGTCACCGTCGAATAGCTTCACTCACACCCTCTTGCCGCGTCATAAGCACAGGCCATGTATAATTACGTGTTGGCGATCTTCAGACAGGCGGGCCCGAGAGGCTTCTGACAGGAGGAGCGCAGGCATGAAACGAGTGGTCTGGTTCCAGGAAGTGGACAAGGGTGACATCGGGATGGTGGGTGGAAAGGGAGCTAACCTGGGGGAGATGACGAAGGCTGGCATACCCGTACCCCCGGGGTTCATCGTTACCTCGCAGGCCTACTTCCACTTCCTCGATGAGTCGGGACTACGGCCCAAGATCTCCCAGTTCCTCTCAACCATCGACCCGAACGACAGCGCCCAACTGCAGAAGGTGGCCGCCGAGATCAGACAGATGATCACGGAAGCGGAGATGGGGGCAGAGACAGCAACCGCAATCAAGCGTGCTTACCGTGATCTGGGGGAAGGCCCAGTAGCGGTGCGCAGCTCGGCCACAGCTGAGGACCTGCCGGAGGCGTCCTTCGCCGGACAGCAGAGCACCTTCCTCAACGTGATCGGCGAGGACGACGTAGTGACTGCCACGCAGGCCTGCTGGGCCTCGTTGTTCGAGGCGCGGGCGATCTTCTACCGTGCGGAGGGCGGCTTCGAGCACATGAAGGTGGGCATCGCGGTACCGGTCCAGCGCATGGTTCAGTCCCAGCACTCCGGCGTGATGTTCACCATGGAGCCGGTGAGCGGAGACAGGAGCAAGGTAGTGATTGAGGCCATCTACGGCCTTGGAGAGGCGATCGTGTCCGGCGCTGTTACTCCCGACTTGTACGTTGTGGACAAGGAATCGCTCTCGATCGTGGAGAGGAGGGTGGCCAGCCAAGAGAAGCAGCTCGTCGCCAACCCGGAGTCGGCCACCTCCCCAGAGGAAAACATCCACTGGGTGGAGATCCCCAAGGAGGAAGCGCAGCTCCAGAAGCTCTCGGACGAGCAGGTCGTGGCGCTGGCGGAGATCGGCAAGCGGGTGGAGGAGTACTACGGGTTCCCCCAGGACATCGAATGGGCGGAAACCGACGGCGATCTGTACATAGTGCAGACGCGGCCGGTGACGGTCACCGCTGAGGCGGCGAGGGGAGCGGATCTGCCGGAAGAGACAGCGCCTGTCCTCCTCCAAGGCTCACCGGCCAGTCCCGGCGTAGCCGTAGGTGAGGTGAAGATAGTCCTCAGCCCATCGGAGATCGACAAGGTGGTCAACGGCGACGTCCTAGTCGCCGAGATGACTACCCCGGACTTCGTGCCCGCGATGAAGCGGGCGGCGGCCATCGTCACCGACAAGGGCGGCCGCACCGCGCACGCCGCCATCGTCTCTCGCGAGCTGGGCATCCCCTGCGTGGTGGGCACCGGAGAGGCCACCAAGAGCCTGAGCACCGGGCAGACGATCACTGTGGACGGCTCCGGCGGGTGCGTCTACGAGGGGCGAGCCGAGGCCCGCCTGGCCTGGGCGGAAGAAGAGAAGAAGCGCCGCGCGGTCGCTGCCGACATCAAGACTCGTACTAGGGTGTACGTCAACCTTGCGGAACCGGAGCTGGCGGATCGGGTGGCGAGGCAGCATGTTGACGGCGTGGGCCTTCTGCGCGCGGAGTTCATCGTGGCGCAGATCGGGGAGCACCCCAGCCTGGTCATCGAGGAAGGGCGCCAGGAGGAGTTTATCGAGAAGCTGGCCGACGGCCTGCGCTCCTTCGCCAAGGCGTTCCACCCTCGGCCGGTGGTCTACCGCACGACGGACTTCAAGACGAACGAGTACAGTAACCTGAAGGGCGGCGCGAAGTACGAGCCCGACGAAGAGAACCCGATGATCGGGTATCGGGGCGCCTCCCGCTACGCGCGCGACGAGGAAGCGTTCAAGCTGGAGATAGAGGCGATCAAGCGGGTGCGGAGCGAGTACCCCAACCTGTGGGTGATGATCCCCTTCGTGCGGACGCCGGAGGAGCTGGCGGAGGTGAAGGAGATCCTGGATCGCGAGGGGCTGCAACGGTCGGACGAGTTCAAGCTGTGGATGATGGCGGAGGTGCCCTCGAACGTGTTCATCCTCGATCGGTTCATCGACGTTGGCATCGACGGGATCAGCATCGGGTCGAACGACCTGACGCAGTTGACGCTGGGGATCGACCGGGACAACGCCGCGTTCCAAATGGAGTTCGACGAGCGGAACGAGGCGGTGATGCTGGCTCTTGAGCAGTTGGTGACGACGGCCAAGAGGCGGGGGATCACAAGCTCCATCTGCGGCCAGGCACCAAGCGACTACCCGGAGATAACGCAGAAGCTGGTGGAGTGGGGGATCACGTCAGTGTCGGTGAACCCGGACGTCATCGATAAGACGAGGGAGATCATCGCCAAGGCGGAGGGGGCGCTGGAGGCGGAGCCGGCGACCGTAGGCGGCAGCGGCTCGTAGGGGCCAGACGAATCGAGATCAGGGGCGGCCCCGCCGCTTGGCGGGGCCGCCTTCGTTTGCCTTGCGAGCCGAGCTTGAGGCGCCAGCTACTGCACCGCGGCCCTGGCGTCCATGATCTCGGCGAGGGCGTGGGCATCCACGCCTGACACGCCGTCGGGCAGCCACATCACCATGACCATGAGCAGGCGTTCGCCTTGGGCGAAAGCGTACATGTCCCAGGCGATGCCGCTAGGCACGGACTCATCTTGCGGCATGCCGAAAGCGTCGAACATGCCGCTGAAGTCCATGACCATGTGCATGCCCATACCCGCGTCGCCCAAGCCCGAGGCGTCGAGCAGCTCCATCTCGATGAGGGTGACCCCGAACTCCTCCATGGCCGCGGCAGCTTCGTCCAGGTCAGCCTGGGTCATCTCCTCCAGCTCGTCGAAGTTCCCCAACTCCGCGGTGACGTCTGGGCCCACCATCACAGCCGAAATGACCATCGTCCCGAGGTCGCCGCTGTCAAGATCGCCGGTGGCGAACATGCTGGCCACCATGTCGGCGGTCGCCTGCCCGGTGGGGACGGAGAAGGACATCTCACCCAGAGAGGAGAAGCCGGGCGGGAGGTCGCCCTGTTGGACCACTATCGCCTTGAGGGAATCGTCTGCCTGGTCGGAAGGGACGAACGTGGTGCCGTCGGGCCCGGAGATGCTGATATCAGCAGGAGATCCGGAGCTTCCAAGGGCGCCCATCAGGGTAAACGGGTCAAACGTGTTGAGGACCTGCTCAACCGGGGTGCCGCTGTCGCCCTCGTCAGCGATGTCGTCCGGGACGACGGTGGGGGCCGGCGCTGGGGTTGGCGCTGAGGTTGGTGTCGGGGCCCCGCTGTCGCGGTCGCCAGTGCCCTCGTCGCCCTCGCTGGTGGGAACCGGCGCGGGGGTTGCGTCCGGGGTCGCTTCGGCGTCGGAGGGGGTGACCGTCTTCACCACCGCGGCGCTCTCCGATGAGGAGTCGTCGCCACCGCTGAAGAAGTCACCCACGGCGCCGGCGCCGCCGAGGACGAAGAGGCCAACGACGATGGCGATGGCGCCGATGATGCCCAGGACAGTTACGTTGAACTGGGTGGCGGTCAGGCCGAGATACTTCTCCTGAGGTGGTTCGTCATGGCTGTTGCCGCGAGGGCGATCCCAATCGTCTCGTTGCAGACCGTTCCAAGAGTCCATGTCTTTGCCTCACTTCAGCGGCAGCCGCAGCAACCGCAGCACTTCTCTCACCGCTCATGTAGTAAGAACCGGTTTGATGGGTGGTTGTTACATGGAAGGCGCGGTGACGGGGGCAGACGTAAGAGAGAGACGCAGCAGCGGCCGCGCCTCCCGTCCCTCTGGGCTTGCCCTGCCGAGGGCACTTTTCATGTCAACCTGAGCGACATCTCGTCCCCACGCCCCTATCTGTGCTTGTGTACTTTGCCAATATTCGCCACACTATGCTCTACGTCATCTCACGCATTGACATCTTCTGGGCAACGCGATACTGTTCAGGCAGTTGATGACACATTGAGCCACCTCAGGCGGCGCAGCGGCGCATGTGGGGGCGGAGCCGACTATAGGCTGGCTGCTCCGTTTTCTGGAGCAGCGAAGGATGCGCCGGAGTCGGCCTGGATGGCGGCAGGCCAGAAGGGAGGGGGCTTCCCTACGATAGATCCAATTCTTCCCTCTAACATGCTGACATAGCTGCGACGCGCCGCGATGCGCGCGCTATCGTGCCCAAAGGGAGGGGGACCGATGAGTACGTTCCGACCAACGGCGGTTCTTCTGCTGCCCCTGACGGTTCTCTTATTGCTGGGGTCCGGGGGGATGCCCGGCCATACCTACGCCCAGTGGATCCCCGGCACTCCCCAGTTCCAGCCCACTTTCGACATCAAGCTCTGCAACGACCTCTCGCCCGGCTTCAGCGGCCCGGCGCCGCTGCCCGGCGCCGGCGGCGCCTGCACGCCGGACACAACGCCGAGCGGCAACCCCGACGTCACCATCACATTCAACATACCCTACGGCCACATGAGCTACGACCAAGGCTATTACGTGACCAGCCTAGCCGACTTCACCGTGGCCGCGGACGCCGCCATCCCGGACGGCACCGCCGCCGGCGGCGTTGAGCGCACCACCGCCACGTTTGGCCTGATGGCCACCCCGTGCGACAACACCATCCCGCCCGATTTCATCTGGTGGGACTCCACCACCGACAACATCACCAGCGTGATCGGCGTCTCGCCGGAGGGGACACCGGACCGCTTCGCCACCATGGCCATCGACGGCGGCGATGCCTACTTCGGCCAGGCCAACGCCAACTCTCCGATCGTCACGGGCTACCCACACACCCTGAACAGGTTCTTCGACCCCGACGGCAGCGGCGACGCTACCGGCGGCTTCTCGCCGGTGACGCCGCACGCCCGCTACGCAGGTCTCACCCAGGTGCCGCCCGGCGGCGACTGGCAGATGCTCCAGGCTGTGGTGTTCGCGCCGGGAGACCTCCAGGCCGCCTTCTCCTCCAACCCGAACACCCTCAATCACCCCTTCGCCAAGCTGATCAGCGACCTGGGCTACACCACTGTCGTCGTCCGGAACGACCCCACCGCCAGGATAATCCACGCTGAACCCATCTCGGATTTTTGCTCCCCGCTCAACAGCCAAGAGATGCTCCTGGGCATGGTAGACACCACCGGCAACGGTGTTGGCGACACGCCGCGCCTGACCTCCCCAGCCAGCACGTCCCACATGGCGCAGGTCCGCACCCAGAGCCTGCGCGACGCCGACGGGGACGGCATCGAGAACAACTTCGACACCTGCGCCTGGACCGCCAACACCGACGATCCCTACACCACCAACGGCGTCGACACCGACATGCTGGACCCTGCCTGTGACCCGGACCCGGGGATCAAGAACGACGACGAGGACGGCGACGGCTACTTGAACAGCCAGGACCTCTGCCCCCAGGTCGCCAACCCGCTTCCCGGCGGTGAGACCGACAGCGAAGAGGCCGTCACCTACAAGGCGGCCGCGCCCGACGGCGGCCCTCAAGGGGACGCGATCGGTAACGACTGCGACTCGGAGCAGGGCGGCAGCGACTACGTGAGCGACGGACTCTACTTCAACGCCATCCACGTCGACTCGGTGACGATCACCGGCGGCGGCGTCGTTGACAACGACGGTGACGGCTGGGGCAGCGACGTCGACCCGAACGACGGCGATGCCAACGACCCCGGCCAGATGACCCACGTCATGATCGACGCTGTCGGCAACCCCACCCTGGACAGCGACGGCGACGGCTACAGCAACCTGATGGAGTGGACGTACATCGGTACCGACCCCGTCAGTTTCTGCCCGCTGTTCTCCGGGGAACACGACGCCTGGCCGCCGGACATGAACCACGACACCCTGGTGAACCTACTTGACGTGATGCACTACCTGCCACCCAATCCCGGTGTGGGCCTCCTGTATACCGACCCGGGATGGACCCCAGAAGTACAGCGCCTGGACCTGAACGGCGACGGCGCCGTCTCCTTAGTGTCCGACCTTGAGTACAACCTGATGTGGTATTGGGGAGCCACATGCGTCGGGGGTCCCACCGGCCCGCCTCTATGGTCGCCGGGTGGCGATGTCATCATGGGCATCGATCCCGAGACCTCGGGCAACAGCGCCAACACGCTGGGGACCCTGGAGTCGTGCATGCGGGTCGATGTGGCCCCGGCGAACCTAGGCGACGGCGTCGCGGACCACACGATCGACGTCTACGTGACCGGCGATACTGAGGACCCTACCGGCTACGACGCGTGGATGGACTACGACCCCAACTCGGTAGACCCGGTAAGCTGGGATGACCTCATCAAGCTTCCCGGCGCCGTGAGTGTTACTCAGAAGAAGACGTCCCGGTTGAATGCTGGAGCCTTTTACTCAATGGGAGGGCCCGGCACTGACGGGGACGGGACCATCACTAGAATCGACCTGGACGCGATCTCCGGCGGTCCCGCCTGCCTCGCTTTTGGCTTCGCAAAAGCGTTCTCGTCTCTCAACGAGAGCCACCTGACCTTTCCTCAGGCGGCCATGCTGGCCATCAACGAGGACTGCCCAACCCAGGACTCGGATGGAGACGGCATCCTTGACGTCTGCGACAGCTGCCTCAGTGACGTCAACCCCGGCCAGGAGGACCTCGACGGCGACGGCGTTGGCGACACCTGCGATAACTGCATGGACACTGCCAACGCGGGCCAGTACGACGCCGACGGTGACACATTCGGCGACGCCTGCGACAACTGTCCCCTCGACTACAACCTCAGCCAGGATGATGTGGATGGCGATGGCTGGGGGGACGTCTGTGACAACTGTCCGGTGGTAGCCACCGCATGGCAGGTGCCGCCGGGGGACAGCGATTGCGACGGCTGGACGGACGCGAACGAGGGCACGATCGGCACCGACACCGCAGACAACTGTCCGGATGACCCGGCGGACGACGCCTGGCCGTGCGACTTTGACATGAACACGTTCATCAACCTGGGGGACGTCTTCAACGTGCTACCGCCGTACTTCGGCTCCAGTCCAGGGATCCCCGACACGAATGGTGACACCGTTCCCGACTGGAGTGTCCGGCGAGACCTGCAGCCGAACGGCTTCATTAACCTGGGGGACGTGTTCATGGTGCTGCCACCGTACTTCGGCTCCATGTGCACACCGTAGGGTGAGTGGCCACTAGAGCGACACCGCACGGACGACGGATCGCGCCTGGGCGCTCCGCCCCTCCCTGGGGCGCTCAGGCGCGTTGACGTTTCGGGGCGGCTCCCGCCAGAGTGCCTGCGCTGCCAGAGGCGGGGCTGGCGCGCGGCAGCGCCCGGTCGACTGGCTTCCCGCTCAGCCGCCCTTCTCGAGCGCGCCCGAGCGGTAGGCGTCGCGGATGCGGCGGTAGCCGATTGTCTTGACGCCAAGCCCGGCCAGCTCGTCCGCCATCGAGCGGTCGCGGAAGAGCTCGTACTCCCTGGCGCGCATGTGCGCGGTGTCAGCCATCGCGGTGACCTCGGCGGAGGCCACGGCCGGGTGGATGAGGAAATGGGTAAGGCCAGGCCTGAGGTCGGCGAAGAGGCGCTTGAAGTACGCCTCCTTCTCCTCCGGCGGGCGCTCCAGCGTGCTGACCAGGACGTTGTCGAGGACGGGGAAGCCGGCGTCGTCCAGTCGCTTGAGCTGGGGCTCGAGGGCGTCCCAGAAGTCGCCCAGGCCGGATCGACGCAGCCGCTCCGGGTTGGGGCGGTAGGCGAAGATGGGGATGCCGTACTCCAGGCCGAGCGAGACGTAAGTCTCAATGAACTTGGGGTGGACGACGGTGCCCATGTGGGTGTCCAGGTGGGTGGCATCGATGCCGGCGGCGAGGGCCGTCTCGACCTGGGCGCGCAGTTCCCTCCCGGCCTCCTCGACGGAGATGTGCGCGGCGGCCTCGGCGACGGTTCGCCAGAGGTAGCCCTCGTCGTCGTAGAGGCCGGGGGCGACGGAGCGATCGCTGAGGGCACGCCAGCGATACGAGTCGTACTCGCAGGTCAGGGCCAGGTGGACGCCGAGGTCGGCGTCGGGGTGGTCGCGGGCGAAGGCGGCGGCCTCCGGGAACCAGGGGGCGGGCACGATGACGGAACCGGAGGTGAGGCTGCCGTGCTCCAGGCACTCGAAGGCGGCGGCGTTGGCGGCATGTGAGCTGCCGACGTCGTCGGCGTGGAGGATGAGGACGCGGTCGTCGGCGGCGAAGCCTAGGCGCTGGGCGAGGTTCACGGTGTGAGAATACCACGCGCGCGGGAGCGGCCGCTTCGGGTGGACAGGGGGATAGACGCCCCGCTAGCATGACGGCAAGGCGCCTGACAAGGTATCGGAGCAGAGCGGCACACGCATGAGGCGACATGACATCGATTGGATCCGCATACTCGCGGTCCTCCTCCTCGTGCCGTTCCACTCGGCGCGGCTGTTCAACATCGATGAGCCGAACGTGGCGGAGCCGTTCTACGTGAAGAGCGAGGCGCTGAGCTGGCCGCTCTCGCACTTCGTCCAGTTCGTGGAGCCCTGGCACATGCCGCTTCTGTTCGTGGTGGCGGGAGCGGCGTCGTGGTTCGCGCTCGGCTTCCGCACGGCAGGACAGTACGCGACGGAGCGGTTCAAGCGGCTGCTAATCCCGCTGGTATTCGGCGTGCTGGTGGTGATACCGCCGCAGGGGTTCATGGCACGTATGTCGAAATTCCACTACGACGAGTCATACCTCCGCTTCTGGGCTGACTTCTTCAGCGACTGGAGCGACATCGAGGGCTACAAGGGGACGTTCACGCCGGCACATCTGTGGTTCATCCTCTACCTGTTCGTGTTCTCGATCGTGGGGTTGGCGCTGCTGCTCTACCTTCGGAGGGGATCCGGATCGCGGTTTCTGTCGCGAACAGCCGGCCTCTGCCGACACCCCGGTGCGATCTTCCTGTTCGCCGTGCCGCTGCTCGCCGCCGAATACCTGGGAGGCGATGTCGAACCGAACCCCTTCCGCTACTTCCTGTTCTTCGTCTTCGGGTACATCGTTGTTGCGGACAAGCGATTCGAGGAGGCGATCGACCGGCACAAGGGCGCGGCCGTGATGCTCGGGATCATGGCGGCAGTGCCCCTGAACGCCGTTTGGGCGTTGGATGTCGACTTCGGCGGGGACTACACGCCGCAAGCGATCGGCGTTACGTTCCTGTACCAGCTCGACCGCTGGCTGTGGATCGTCGCCATCCTCGGCTACGGCCGGCAGTTCCTGAGCGTGAGCAACCGCGCGCTGCGCTACGCGAACGAGGCCGCCTACCCCTTCTACATCCTGCATCAAACGGTGATCGTCGTGATCGGCTTCTACGTGCTGAAGTGGGGAATAGGGGTGCCAGCGGAGTACACGCTGGTGCTCCTCTTTTCGCTCCTGGCGACGCTAGGGCTCTACGAGCTGTTAGTGAAGCGCGTGGGCGTGGTGCGGTTCCTGTTCGGGATGAAGGAACGGCCGGCGCCGCCTCGGCCTGCTGAGGCAGCGGCCACCTAGGATGCGCTGAAAAGCGGGAGGGCGCGCCCCGCTAGCATGGCGGCAAGGCGCCTGACAAGGTATCGGAGCAGAACGGGGCACGGGTGCGAAACCCTGGCAGTTTGATCGCGAGGCTCGGGCGGGCTACCGAGGGCCCGCAACACAAGTGGTGGGCTTTCGCCGCCGTTTCTATCGGCGTGTTCATGTCGACCCTGGACATCAGCATCGTCAACATCTCCCTGCCCCGCATCATGAGCGACCTGAACGCAAACCTCGGCGCGATCCAGTGGGTCGTGCTGGCCTACCTGCTGACGATCAGCTCCCTCCTCCTGACCTTTGGGCGCCTGGCGGATCTCATGGGGCGCAAGCGGGTCTACATCGCGGGGTTCGCGGTATTCACGGCGGGCAACCTGCTGGCCGGCTTCTCGCACAACGTCACCGAGCTGATCATGGCGCGGGCCCTGACGGGCGTCGGCGGCGCCATGATCCAGGCCAACGGCGCCGCCATCACGGCGGCCGTGTTCCCGCCGGAAGAGCGAGGCAAGGCCCTTGGGCTGAACGGGACGATAGTGGCCGCCGGGCTGGTGACCGGCCCCACCATCGGCGGCCTGCTGACCGATACGCTGGGTTGGCGCTCCGTGTTCTTCGCCGCCATCCCCGTGGGGATGCTAGCCATTCCATTCGCGTCTCTGGTCTTGAGAGAAGGGCACATCTCGGCGCCACGTGCGACGAGGCGGGAACCGTTCGACTGGCTGGGCGCAGCTCTTTGGGCGGCCTTCCTGTTCACGCTCCTCTTCGCGCTGAACCGTGGTCCGGACATGGGCTGGAGTTCACCCGCTCTGTTTGGATTGTTCTCCGCGAGCGTCGTCCTAGTGGTGGTCTTCGTGTTTGTCGAGCTGAGAAACGCCTACCCTACCATCCGGCTGAGCCTTTTCCGCATCTGGGGTTTCTCCGCCGGTTGTACCGCCAGCTTCTCGACGTTCGTCGGTCAGCAGGCGAGCACGTTCCTGATGCCCTTCTACCTCCAGATAGCGCTGGCCCTCAGCACCAGGACGGCGGGCGCTCTGATGACGACGGTGCCCTTCACCATGGCTCTGGTCGCGCCGATCAGCGGGCGCCTGTCCGACCGCTACGGCTCGCGCATCCTCGCCACGGCCGGCTTGACGACGACGCTATCGGGTCTCTTCCTTCTTTCGCAGGTCACCACGGCCAACCAGGGTCACGCTCCCATCATAGGTGCGCTGATGCTCCTGGGGCTGGGCATCGGGATGTTCCACTCCCCGAACAACAGCTTCATCTTCGGCTCCGTGCCGCGGGAGCAGTACGGCGTGGCTTCCGGCTTCATCGCGACCATGCGGACGGCCGGCAGTTCGCTGGGCATCACCCTATGGGGCACCATCGTCACCACACGACTAACGTCAGCGGGGTTCGGAGGCAGCCTGCAGGCCGCGGTCAGCAACCCAGCGACAAGGGGTGAGGTAACGCCCATCTTCCTCCACGGCATACACCTCGCTATGTACGGCGCAATGGCGGTGGTGCTGGTAGGTATCCTGGCCTCGGCGCTGCGGGGGCCGCAGCCCAAGGAGGCCCCCGCCGGTACCTCGGCCTTGGCGCCGTCAGGAGAGGAACCGGGCAGCGGCTAGGGGGTGGCTGGTAGGGGAACGGCCCGGAGGAGTGACAGGGGGCGGGCAGGCTGAAGGTTGCCCCTACGACACGCTCAGCCCTCGACATCCGTCTGAGTCGGAGAGGCGCCAAGGCATCGCCTTAGAATGCGGCCACCCCACCCCGAGTTATCTGACTCGCCCACCCACCTCCGCCTGAGGCGGACAGGCTCCTAACTCTATTCAGACTTGGCCCCACCCCACCAGGGGGAGGGAAAGCAGGTATTAAGGTACGGGAGCGCCTCAAGTGTAGCGCGAACGGGGGCAGAGGTGGAATGGGGAGGTGGCAGCGGGATGGTTGACATGCGCGCACATCCGTTCTAGAATGCAGCCAGCAGATAGGTTAGCAGTCGAGAGGATGGAGTGCTAACCCGGAGCGAACGCGGCTGAACTCAGGGATGGTGCGAACATCCTCCTGACTGTCAAGTCGTTCAGGAGGAAGAAACCAGAATGGGAGTGAAGAGTAAAAGGTGGCGTGCGTCCACGCAGCCGGTCCGCAAGTCGCCGGTGGCGACCGAAGCAGCGGGGAGACCTCCTGCAGGGTGCCCCGACGAAGTGGCAGTTGCCGGACGGGCAGCCGAGCCACCAACGGTGGGGGAGCGCGTCTCCTTGACACTGGCTGATGGCCGACCGCAGTTGGTTGTCGCGGGACGAGTGGCTGAGATCCTACACATTAGTACCAGTTCAGCTCGCGTCACGCGTTGTCTGGAAGAGGGCGAGAGGTACCTGGGGGAAGTCGCTCAGATCTCGGCCGACAGCTTTCGCGCGACGTTGAGTAGAGGTGGGTAGAACTAGAGCCGCCGATGCCCGAAGGGATCCAGCTACGACTACAGCCGTGTCAGCACTGTGCGACGTGTCCGGCGTCCTATTTCTGTGACGAGGGCACCACTGAATTCGGCTGCGACAACGAGTTCACGCCGCCACAGAGGGGACGGATGGGAGGCCGGGATGTTATGCACCCACTCCGTCCCGATCTCACAGAACGGCTGTGGGAATGCGGCGGCCTCGATATCCGGATCAACACGCGCGCGACCCAGCAGCCACTGCCAGCGCTGTCTGCGTACATCCCCAGGGTGCAAGTCCGAGCCGGCTTTTCGGCCACAGGGTATCGAGACGTTGCGGTTCCGCTCGATCGCATCAGGCCGTCAGGGCGAGTGAGGACGGCTGCCGAGATAAAGGCGGACTTAGGTCTGCCCAGAGAGGCGGTGGTGATTGTCTCTTCTTTTCAGGATGACGCTGTACTGGAAACAGCTTGGCGTCACCGCCGCCCGCTGGTCGGCTCCCTCGCTTCCGCTGGCTACGACTTAGTGACGGTTCCAAACTTCTCGCTCTGGGACAAGACTCCACCCTTGGAGCACCGCTACAACATCGCCAGGTCCCTACGGATGTTCGAGATGCTGGTAGAAGCTGGCGTGCCGACAATCCCGCATGTGTCCTGCTACTTGTTGCGGCGTGATGTGGATGCATGGGTCACAGAGCTACAGCGCTGGCCGGGGATAAGAGCCTTCTCCGTGGATCTGACGACACTGGAAACGGATGAGAAGTGGCCCTGGGCGCTTCTCAGGTTACAGCGTCTCTTTCAAGGTATAGGTGAGGGTTGGGAGGTTCTGGTAAACGGAGTAGCAAGTACGAGCCGGATACACGAACTCTCGCGAATCTGCGGACACATCCACCTGATGAATGAGCACCCGTTTCAAGTCGCGATGTCACAGCGCATGACCGCCAACGATCTGTTGATTAGCAATACAGAGAGCACGCCCAAAGCGCGCATGGACGTCTTCGCTTCTGAACTGGAGAAGCAGGTCAATGCAGTTCCGCCACCTCCCGCTTCATGCCGCCTCGCCATGCTACCTGCAGTTCACACCTGCCTCTGACGCTCTCTTGCCGGAGGAGCGAGAGCGGCCGGCTTCCGCTAGACATTGGGCGAGTTCCCCAGATAGGATGGCGGCTGGGCGGCTGACAACGTATCGCAGAGGAGCGGGAGCGAACGGGAATGGAAGTGCAATACCAGTACGCCCGGCCGGAGGACGCCAAGTTTCTGGCATGGGTGATGATGACAGCGCATCGGTCGCATCTCGATAATGGTTTGTGGGACTTCGTGGTGGGAGGGTCGGAGGGGGATTGCCTGCGCTACCTCGAAGCGCTGGCGGTGACGGAGCAGCGCCATTGGGCGCACTACTCCACGTTCCTGGTCGCGGAAGCGGACGGGCGGACGGTGTCGGCGCTGTGCGGGTACTTCGAGGCGGAGTGCGGGACGCCAGCGCTGAGGGAAGGGCTGATGCAGGCGAACGAGGCGGTGGGCAGAAGCGAAGAGGAGCACGCGGCGGGATGGGGGCGGGCCGGCTCGATCATCAGCGTCGCGCCGGAGCACGAGCCTGGGGTGTGGATAGTGGAGCACGTGGCGACGCTGCCGGAGTATCGCCGCAGAGGGCTGGTGGACCGACTGATGGTGAGGATCCTCGACGAAGGGCGAATACGGGGGGCGACCGTGGCGGACATTGGCGTCCTGATCGGGAACGACCCAGCGCAACGGGCGTACGAGAAGGCGGGGTTCGAAGTCATCGGCGAGAAGCGCGATCCCCAATTCGAAGCCGTGTACAAGTGCCCGGGGATCAGGTCACTGAGCCGGGCGCTGTAGGACGCCTGTCGGAACGGGTGCGCCGGGGCCTTCGCGTCGACGCGGCGTTTGTGTAGAATGCCCTCGATATGGACTTGAGCGTCGTCCGGCAGCGACTGGAGGAGCGAGAGCGGCTGCTCTCGCCGTACGCGGCCAGGAGCTTCGAGAGCCGCGGCCGGGAGGTGCCGGAGGAGCCCTCGCCGCTGCGGACGGAGTTCCAGCGGGACCGGGACCGAATCATCCACTCAAAGGCGTTCCGGCGGCTGAAGCACAAGACGCAGGTGTTCATCGCGCCGGTGGGGGATCACTTCGTAACGCGGCTGACGCACACGCTGGAGGTGGCGCAGATCGCACGGACGATCGCGCGGGCGCTGAACCTGAACGAGGATCTGGCGGAGGCGGCGGCTCTGGGACACGACCTAGGACACCCGCCCTTCGGCCACGCCGGGGAGCAGGCCTTGTCGGACCTGCTGCCGGCGGGTTTCCGGCACGCCGAGCAGAGCCTGCGGGTGGTGGACAAGCTGGAGGAGCTGAACCTGACGTGGGAGGTGCGCGATGCGATCGTCAACAGCTCCAAGGTGCTGGAGGACATCCTCGCCGAGGGGTACGGGACGCCAGCCACCCTGGAGGGGCAGATCGTGAAGCTGGCCGACGCGGTGGCCTATCTCAACCACGACATCGGCGACGCGACGCGGGCGGGGCTGATCAGTGAGGAGGAACTACCCCCCGAGGTGATGCAGACGCTGGGTAGGAGCCACTCTCAGCGCATCGATACCCTGGTGACAGACATCGTAGAGCATTCGTGGGCAGCGACGGGCGAGGGTGAGGGGCCACCGGACATCGGCATGAGCGAGGAGGTGCTAGCGGCAGCGAACGCCCTGCGAGAGTTCATGTTCCAGCGGGTGTACATGTGGGAGGGACGGCGTGAGGAGGCGGAGCGGGCGAAGCAGGTGGTGCGCTTCCTCTTCCGGTACTACATCGCGCAGCCGGAGGAGATGGAGAGCGACTTCGTGATCGCGTCGGACGCGGCGTGGCGACGGGCAGCCGACTACGTCGCGGGCATGACGGACGGCTTCGCCCTGGCCGCAGCGGAGCGGCTCGGGCACCGGCTGTAGGCGTCCCAACGGGAATTTCGGAACATCTTTTCGAGAGGGCGTAACCTTTGACGAGATCGGTTGTTTATAATATGGGTGTCAATGGGTGGGCAGAGATATATCCCGTAACCAGCGGGCTCGAGCGCCGCGCCGGCCCAGCGTACTGACCGGTCGGTTTTCTACCAAGAGGTAGGGCAGACGCCAGGGCGATGAACGAAATCGAAGAGATCAAGGCGCGGCTGGACATAGTCGACGTCGTAGGCCAGCACGTCCAGCTCCAGCGGTCGGGCCGAAGCTTCAAGGCGCTCTGCCCGTTCCACAGCGAGAAGACGCCCTCCTTCATCGTGTCGCCGGAGAGGCAGAGCTGGCACTGTTTCGGTGCCTGCGGCACCGGAGGCGACGTTTTCTCGTTCGTCATGCGCAGAGAGGGGATCGAGTTCGGGGAAGCGCTGAGAGTGCTCGCCGCCCGCGCTGGCGTGACCCTAGCGGAACGCCGGTCCCCGGAAGAGGTGCGACAGCGGGAGCGGACGTTCGCGGCGAATGAGGCGGCCGCTCGCTGGTACCACGAGCTGCTGCTGGAAAGTGAGGCGGGCGGGCAGGCGTGGCAGTACGTAGAGGGCCGCGGCATCGACAGGCCCACAGCGGAGGCGTTCCTCCTGGGGTACAGCCCGGCGTCCTGGGAAGCCACCGGGGAACAGTTGCGGCAGCGTGGCTACACGGAGGCCGAGCTGCTGGCGGCGGGGCTCCTGGTGGAAGGGGAGCGGGGGTTGCACGACCGCTTCCGGGGGCGGCTGATGTTCCCAATACGCGATAGGCGAGGCCGCTTCGTCGGGTTCGGAGCGCGTGCCCTGGACGACAGCATGCCGAAGTACCTGAACACGGCGCAGACGGCGGTGTTTGACAAGGGTGGTATGCTGTATGCCCTGGATCGCGCCAACGAGGGCATCCGTAGGGAGGGCTGCGCCGTAATCGTAGAGGGATACATGGACGTCATCGCCGCTCACCAGAGCGGGTTTGACAACGTGGTGGCGACGATGGGGACGTCGCTGACGGAGCGGCAGGTGCGCCTGCTGAAGCGGCAGGCGCGGAACATCATCCTGGCGCTGGACGCCGACGCCGCGGGCAGCGAGGCAGCCCTGCGCGGGCACGAGGTGGTGGAAGAAGCGATGAGAGGGGACGAGGACCGGCAGACGGTGCCGGTGGTGACATGGCGGGGTCTGGTCCACTATCAGGACGCCGCGGCGGTAGACCTGCGGGTTGCGATCCTGCCCACGGGGCGTGACCCCGACGATGTGATCCGCGCCGATCCCGAGGTCTGGCAACAGCTCATCGCCTCGGCGCGGCCGGTGCTGGACTACCGGTTCGAGGCCGCGGCGTCCCGGCACGACCTCTCGGCCCCCCAAGGGAGGTCGGAGGCGGTGCAGGAGCTGCTGCCGCTGCTGGAGCCGGTGAGCGACCCGGTGATGCGGGCCCACTACCTGCAGCGGCTGTCGCGGCTGTCTCTGGTGAAGGAGGAGGAGTTGTCGCGGATGGTGAGGCGCCGGCGCCGTTCCGGACGGGCGGGCGAACCTGAGGCGACGGCTTCATCGTTAGGAGATACGCGGGGCGAGAAAGGGCCGGAGGGGTTCCTGCTGGCGCTGCTGCTGCGCTTTCCACACCTGCGACAAGCGGGGCTGGAGGTGCCGGCTGAGCTGTTCTGGGAGAGCACTAACCGCGAGGTGCTGGCAGCCTGGAAGCAGTCTCCTGAGTTAGATACGGTAAAGGAGTCGCTGCCGGAGGAACTGAAGGGGCACTTGGAGCGTCTAGTAAATGGGAGGCTCCCCGACTTCACTGCGCAGGCGGCGGAGGCTGCCCTGGCGGATTGCCTGCGACGGCTGGAGGAGCGTCAGCTCCGAGCGGAGAAGCATGCGATGGCGGCGCTGCTGGCGGCCAAGGAGGAAGAGATGGGCGCCTCAACGCTGGTGGAGGCCGCCGCCTCCGGCGCGGAGTCGGCGGAGGAGCCGGTGAAGGAAGCGGTCGTCCTTCAGCGCCGGGATATGGAGACGGGACTGAGACTACACGCAGGGGAAAGAAAGGAAGAGGGCGGCGAGTCTGCCTGACGGTAGGCAGGACCGCCGAAACGGATATCGATGGCTAGGGAATTCACAGAGAAACGAGACCTCCTGGAGCGGGAGCGCAAACGGAATCGGCTTGCCGATGACCTGCTTGAGGACACCGGGGAAGAGACCGACGCCGAAGATGAGACCGTGGAGGAGCTGGGCAGCGTGCCCGCTAGAACGGACGAGGGGACGGAGGACCCGGTGGTGCCGCCGCGCATCACGTCCCGCACAGCGATAGAGCTGGAGGAGTGGGGGGAGCCGAAGGCGGAGAAGCTGGAAGAGGAGGCGGAGCGGGAGGTCGCCGGCCTCGAGTTGGAGGAGGGGATTGACGATCCGGTCCGCATGTACCTGCGGGAGATCGGCAAGGTTCACCTCCTGACAGCGGCAGACGAGAAGCGGCTGGCCCGCTTCATGGAGGAGAGCGACCACATACAGCGGATCGAGGACGCTTTCCTGGAGGAGAGCGGGCGACGGGCCCGGGGCGTGGACGTGCTGACGGCGCTGATTGCCCACCTGCACGAGCTCTCCAGGTCGCTGAGATTCATCGTGCGGGAGCTCAAGCTGCAGAAGCTCCCCCTGGCTGAACTCGTCATGGACGAAGGGTTCCGGCGAGTTGTGGACGGCGAGATCGATGAGGAGATGGCCGAGAAGCTGGCTGCCCGGCTGAAGGGCGATGAGGAGGCGGCGAGGCAGCAACTGATGGAGATCTCGATCATCACACACATCCTGGTGCCGGAGCTGGTGTCGCTGGCGGCCAGGGCGGCCGATGGGGAGAAGGCCCTCCTCCCGCCGGTGGACGGGCTGGCCGACAAGCTCCTCCTGGACGAGGAGAGGATCAAGTCCTTCTTCAGGCGGCTGAAGGAGGAGGAGTTTCGCTCCGAGAAGCGTCTGACGGAGGCCAATCTACGGCTGGTGGTAAGCGTGGCCAAGAAGTACATCGGCCGCGGAATGTCCCTGCTGGATCTGATCCAGGAGGGAAACATCGGGCTCATCCGGGCGGTCGAGAAGTTCGACTATCGGAAAGGGTACAAGTTCAGCACATACGCCACCTGGTGGATCCGTCAGGCGATCACGCGGGCCATCGCCGACCAGGCGCGCACAATCCGCATCCCGGTTCACATGGTCGAGACCATCAACAAGCTAGTGCGCATCAGCCGGCGGCTGGTACAGGAATACGGGCGGGAGCCGACCAGCGAGGAGATCGGGAGCGGGATGGAGGTGGGGTCGGACAAGGTGCGGGAGATCATTAAGGTCTCCCAGGAGCCCGTGTCGCTGGAGACGCCCATCGGCGAGGAGGAGGACTCCCACCTAGGGGACTTCATCGAGGACCAGGGGTCGATGGCTCCGGCGGAGGCGGCCTCCCACCAGCTCCTGAAGGAGCAGGTGCAGGACGTGCTAGACTCGCTGACGCCGCGGGAGAAGAAGGTGCTGGTGTTGCGCTTCGGCCTCGATGACGGGCGTAGCCGGACGCTGGAGGAAGTGGGCCGGGAGTTCAACGTTACGCGGGAGCGCATCCGCCAGATAGAGGCGAAGGCGCTGCGCAAGCTCCGCCACCCCTCACGTAGCAAGAAGCTGAAGGACTACCTAGAGTAAACGCGGGCCAAGGCCTGCGAGCGGCCAGCCGTCTCACGCAGCTTCCCGATACGGAATTACCCTGTCGCGCAGACGCCTAAGACTTAGCGCGCTAAACTCCTCGCCCTCGAAGACGATTCGCTTCACGGGCCGCTTCCGGCCTTTCGTCTTCTCTTTCAGATAGGCACTCACATCCATCCAGCGGATTTCACCGTCCGAGGTGCGGATGACGAGCATCACAGGGTAGGCCTGCTGCTGCCAATATTCAGCGTGGCGAGGATTCCTGATCGTGAACACCTCTACCCCATCGTGGCGTCGTTTGTACAGGTAGGAATCGCCTGACTTGAGCTGTAGGTAGACCCGTCGGCCGCTGGCCTTGCCGTCGTAGTCCTTGAACTCGATCTCGCCGTCGATGCCCCAGTCACTATTGGGCACGGGCCGGAAGATCTGTCCGGCCTCGCCTGCGATGGCGAACGCGTGGCCCACGAGGATTAGTTCACGGCTCTCGTTGTCGATGCTGGCGCGAGACTGCTCCTCCATTTCGCGAACGCGTTGCAGCGCCTCATCAGAGGCAAACTTCTCCTCGATCAGGTCCCACAAGGGTATGGATCCGTTGCAGAACTGGCAAGGGAGTTGCTGCTGTCCTCGTTCCAGAGCCCTCTTGATGGCGCGGACGCTTTCGACAGGCTCACCACATTCGTCATTTGGACAGATGTAATGCCGGATGCGCGCGACCTCCGGATCCTTCCCCAAGATATGCTCATGCACATACTTGATGAACGTCACCTTAGCATCGTCCGGAATAGCGGGGCCCAGGTATACGCTGATCTCTCCCGCCCCCTCGGCCCTTCTGGCCATCTTGAGCCCGAGACGCTTGCCGGACGGGGTCTTGAAGTCGGCGGCGAACCGCCAGAGCTGGTCTTTTTCGAATGCGGTTGTGTTGTGCAGACGCACGATAAGCGTCGCGTATATCTCGTGGAGCTGACCGCTAAACTGGTAGGTGACGAACACGGCAGGGTGCCCTTCGAGCTCCGGACGTTCACGGCGGTAGTAAGAAGGAAACACAAGCTGCGTCCCGGCCTCCGTCTGCTCTCGCAGGCACAGACCGTGGTCCACAAACGTCTGGTGCATGGCCCGCAGGACGATCTCCTCCTCTTCACGTGGCAGGCGCTCCATGTCTTCGTAATTCAGTCGGCCGGCAAGGACATCTTCTTCGAGAATACAGCCGATCTCGTCCTTGTGGGCCCGCACGCTGCGTATCACCGCGGCTGCGTAGGCGTTGATCAGCTCCGGCCGCAGCAATACAAACCCGCCGAACTCCAGGTTCCAAACGACTCCCGGCCCAACCAGCAAGCGCACGACGGCCCGCAACTCCTCAATAGTGAAGGTCTCATCGGGCAAGCGCATTTCAAGCTGTTGTTTGAGCTCAGCCATCCGTAGCAGCACTCGCCCCTCATCGCGCAGCTTGATGATCTCGTCCTTGAGGAGCTTGAATATCCGCGGCGACGCGGTCCACGGGATCGACTTCCAATCAATGTACCGAGGAATCGCGTCGCGCAACTCCTTGCACCCGTCCCCCGATTGGGCGCTGGTTTCCAGGTAGCCCTCGAAGCCACGCTCGCGGCCGAATTCTTCGATGCTGCTTCGGCTGACCGTCAGGCCACCGCGGTCACAGCGCCCGGCGACGAGCAGCTTCCGGTAGTCCCGACGGGCAGCCCGAGCCAGATCGCGGTCCCACTGGCCAAGGCCCTCGAACGGATTCTCGCTTTGCGGATTGAAGACGAGCAGGGCCAACGCCGTCTCATCCATAAAGAGTTGGTGGATCAGCCGGTAGTCGGCCTGGCCGGCGAAATCCCAGAGCCAGATTTCGCGGTCAACGCCACCTTCCGCCGCGGCGTGAGGCATACTCATCTGCGTGGCCCACACGGCATCAGTGGAGATTGTGGGCTCGAAGCGGTCTTCGATGAGGCGAATCGCCAGCCCAGATTTTCCCACCCCGCTGTCCCCGACTAGCAGTACCTTTGCGTTCGTGTATCGCGCAGTCGCGGACGGCTCCACAGCGCGTACCGCGGCAACCGGCGGCATATCCCACACGCGCACGGTGGAGTCGTCGGAGCTGGACACGATACGCCGACTATCTGGTGTGATCGCCACACTATGCACATATTCGGCCGGTATCCTGGCAATCGCGACGCATTTCCCCGAGATCAGGTCCCAGACTCGTACTGTAGAATCCCATGCGGCTGAGACCGCTCTACCTCCGTCCCGCGTTACCGCAACGCCGTGCACGCCATACCCGGTATGCCCCTCGAGCCTGGCGACAGCCTTCCCGGAATCCAGTTCCCACACCTGCACAGTGTCATCATCCGAACCTGAGACGACCCAACGGTCATCGGACGTTACCGACACCGCATTCACCCCGCTCGTATGTCCCCTGAAGGTGACTAGGCACTTCCCCGAATCTGTATCCCACACCCTGGCGGTATGGTCGGTTGCCGCTGAGACGAGCCGCCGTCCTCCTGCTGCGAACGCCAATGACCGCACCGGGCTGGTGTGGCCCCGCAATGTGAGAATGCAACTACCAGAATCCAGATCCCACAGCCGGACGGTTTTGTCCCGACCGCCCGACGCGATCCGCCTTCCGTCGGCCGATAGTGCCAGCGCCTGGACCCAGCCGCGATGTCCCCGGAGTGTGGCGATGCGCGCCCCAGAGCTTAGATCCCACACTTCGGGGCCGTGCTTCTCACAGGCGACCACCGCGCGCTTACCATCCGGGGTGACCGCCACATCGAAGAGCACCCCTTCGTGTTGTCCGGCCGTGGCGAGGCGGTCGGCCGTGGCGAGACACTTCCCAGTGTCCAGATCCCAGACGCGCATGGTTCCGTCCGAGGAACCGGAAACCGCGCGCCGGCCATCCGGCATCGGTGCTATCCCCCAGACTTGATCGCCGTGTCCCTTGAGCACCCTCGAGAGATAAAGGCTGCCCGGCTTGTCGCGCAACGGCCTGTCGGGAGCCCCAGGGGGGCGGCAGGCCGCCAGTAGTTTCGCATACTCGTCAGCGGCCTTTTTGCGCCAGTCCACGTAGGCAAATTGGCGGAGTGCGTCGTTGATGGGTGCGTCGTCGAGGCAGAGGGGGATGAAGCGCCGCTGTTCGTTTGTAGGATCGCGGAACAGCGCAGTGTGGCGTTCCAGCGTCACCCAGTCGGAGGCGAAAGCGTTGCGGGACATGACCAGGACCAATGTCCGTGAGGTTTCCAGCCCCTGTTCGATCTTGGGGGGGATCGACTCGCCGGGCTCGATCTCCCATTCATCAAGCCATACGCGTAGCCCATCGCGCTTTAGCCGCTCGGCCAGTTCTCGCACGGCCGGCTTGTCCTTCGAGCTATGGCTGAGAAAGACGTCGTGCGTGAAGACTTGACTCATCTGTTTGGCCCCCAATCCACCCATCTACTGGTCGTCAGAGTCGTATGTCGTTTCGGATGACGTTCCGCCCACCGCGCCAGTCACCACGACACAATATAGCATATCGGCCGTCGCAAATCGGACAGCACCCAAGGGCTGGCATCGTCAATCGACCTGATGGCAGTGGGTGAGCGGAGGCGTGCCTACGCCGCGACTACGTAGCTCCGATGTCCCCTGTAGTGCTCGGCCCCGTCAGCATGCGCGATCGCTTCCAGCGCCTGATCCCAGCGATCAGATGGGACCGCCTCAATCACCCGCAGCCGTCGCTCGAACGCGGCCTCGGCACGCTCCCGCGCCTCGTCGAGGCTGAGCCGACTGTCTTCTCGCTGCCAACGAGAGTTGATCTCATCGTCGGTCCCCTCGAGCGGGGGGAGCGTGCAGCCAGCGAGCCGCGCCTCCAGAGCAGCGGTGGAGTGCTCTATCCAGCGAGCGAGGTGAGCGTAGACATCGCGACTCGACCACGACGGAGAGCCTGGGCTGTGGAGGTTCCCTTCCGGGTGTGCTTCAAGCACGGCGACGAGCGCCCCCCACTCATCTCGATCCTGGCGCAGCATAGCTTCCACTGCTTCAGCATCCATATCTCACTGCGCCTCTTCGAAGTTGCGGGAGTACTGGAGGATGTTGTCGTTGTAGGCGTAGCCGGCGGCCTCCCAGAAGGGGATGGCGGGCGCGCTGCGCTTGTCGACGAGGGCGTAGACGCGGCGGGCGCCCTTGGCGAGAAGGCGCCGCTCGATCTCCCGCACGAGGGCGATGGCGATCCCCTTGCGGCGAGTCTGCGGAAGGGTGGCCAGGCGGGCTATGTTGGCGCGCCACCGATCCCAGCCTCCGATGACTGTCCCCACGATCCGTCCCTCCACCTCCGCCACCAAGAGCAGATCAGGGGAGAAGGCGTGGAACGTCTCCAGGTACTCGCGCCGGTCAGGGAGGGCGGTGTGACGGTCGATGGACTCCCACAGACCAATGATGGTGCCGAAGTCCTCGGGGCGGGCTTCGCGAATGGTAAAATCGGGCACTTGGGCAGGTTTTCTCCTTGGTTGCAGCGGGTGAGTCAGGAGATACGATTGTAGCAGGCGCGACGCTTATGTCCATCCCCCTGGGAAGCGGCGATTGACGTCCCGCGGCGCCTACGTTAGCATCGTAGATAGAGATGCCACTGTACGAATACTACTGCAAGAGCTGTAACCAACGGTTCGAATTGCTGCGGCCGGTGAGTCGCATGGACGATCCGGCGACGTGCCCCGAGGGCCACGAGGGGGCGGACCGAGTGCTGTCCACGTTCGCGGCGTTCAGTCAGGGGGATAGCGGCGCCAACGAGGCGATCGGCGGGGGCAACCCGTGCGCCGGCTGCGCCGCCGACACCTGCTCCACCTGCAACATCGGCTGACGATTTCGCCATCGCTCGAGGGCTTCAGCCCATGGTGTGCGGCACACCTGAACCCTGCCTGCCGTTAGGCAGGGTCTGCAGCTACGAGGTCTCGCCTGCGCAGTGTTCTCGAGACAACTGCTAGCGGGTAACGTGACGGGGCCGCGGCGGGGGGATACGGGGACGGGGTTCCAGGGGAGGCCGCTCCCGCACGACGAACCGGCGCTCCTCCTCTTCCTCGCCGGGCCGCGCGAAGAATAGGTAAGCCCCAGTAGCACCGCCGATAAGGAGCGCCTCCAGAAGAGTGAAGGCACCGACGAGAAGTGTCATGTCAAACCAGAAGTCCCGCGGGAACATCTGGATTAGGTGATCGCGGGCGGGGTCCAGCTGCCAGAGGTCATTGGTGAAAGCGAGGAAGTGGAACTGCCGCCAGACGGAGTCGAAGCCCAGGTAGGCGAGGGCTGCACCGACACCCACCAGGGCCACCGTCAGGAGGGAGCCGTAGAGGAGCGCCCGAGCCAGCAACCGCAGGGGCGATGTAACCAACAGGGCCACCGCCAGGCTCAGAGCAAGCGCCAATGCCAGCACTTGGACGGTGAACACCCGCTGAAACAGATCGCGGACGTCGGCCAGGTGAACAGTCTCGCGGGCGCTGAACAGCGCCTCTTCGTTGCCGTTCGTGTTGGTGACAACGATATGCAGGGGCCCCGGGTCATCGGCCGTGAAGTAGGACACGAGCTCACGGTTGGCGCGGATAAGCTCGCTTTCTGGGATACGGGCGGCCGCAGCGGCATCGTACTCGCGCACCGAGTAGTCGTAGACGCGGACCTCGGAGGCGGCGAAGCGGATGTTGGTCGCCAACAGGGTGACCGGTATGGCCAATACCAGCAAGGCAAAGGCTATGGAGCGAAAGAGGCCCAGCGGGGTGTCCCTTCTATTGCCTGCCGACCGAACCACAGTTCTATCGTAGGTACGGGCAAATCCGTTTGTCAACGCGTTGGCCGACGGGTTATCATACTTTGACGAGTTTTTGTAAGGGGCGCTGAGATGAGAGTGACCAAGCGAGAGATGCGCACGTTCAACGGCCTGCGCAAGGTGATCGCAACGCTGCGGGGACCGGACGGGTGTCCCTGGGACCGCGTCCAGACCCACGAGTCGCTGCGGCCGTTCCTGCTAGAGGAGGCGAGCGAGACGCTGGAGGCGCTGGACGAGGGTGACACATCGCGCCTGTGTGAGGAACTGGGCGATTTGCTACTCGAGGTGCTGCTGCATGTCCAGATCGCCGAGGATGAGGGCGAGTTTGGACTGGAAGACGTAGTTCAGAGCATCAGCGAGAAGCTAGTGCGGCGACACCCGCACGTCTTCGGCGAGGCCACAGCGGAGACGCCGGAGGCGGTGGTGGAACAGTGGGAGGAGCTGAAACGCGAGGAGCGGGGCGGGCAGTCGGCCCTGGCGGGGATACCGAGGACGCTCCCCGCCCTGGCGCGTGCCCAGGCAATCCAGCGTCGGGCCTCCGGCGCCGGCTTCGCCTGGGAGAGGGAAGAGCAGGCCTGGGAAGCGCTGGAGGAGGAGCTGGGCGAGCTACGGCAAGCCGACACACCGCAGAGGCGTGGAGAGGAGGTAGGGGACGCGCTGTTCGCGCTGGCCGGGCTGGCGGGGTGGCTGAAGGTGGACGCCGAGGAGGCGTTGCGCTCCAACTGCCACGGCTTCCAACGGGTCTTCGAGCGCCTGGAAGCCACCCTCCGGGAGCAGGGCCGTGACCTGGCCGATATGAGCACGGCGGAGAAGCTCGCCCTGTGGCAGAGGGCCAAGGAGACGCCCGACCCGGAATGAGGCGGCTTGGCTGCGCCCCAGGCAGACGACCCGTGGTTTGCCTAGCCGGGGACGCGTGATAAGCTGAGGCCGCCCACCGCCCTAGGAGGAGGCCCACGATGACCCAGCAGCGGGACAGCGTCGTCACGCCGGAGCGGTTCGCCAGGGGGATGACCTGGCAGCAGTACCTGGCGCACATCAAGCGCAACGGCGAGAAGTTCGCGTACAACTACGAGGAGACCGTCCTCAGCGATGGGGACATGGAGGCGTTCCGCTCGCTGGCGGCCAAGGCGAACGGCCCGGCGAAGGTGCTGGCGCTGGCCGAGGACTGGTGCCCGGACGTGTTCCGTGGCCTACCGGTGATGGTCCGCATCGCCGAGGCTGCGGGGCTGGAGCTGCGCATCTTCCCCCGCGACCAGAACCTGGACATCATGGAGGAATTCCTGAAGGGAGGGGAGCACCGGTCGATCCCTACCTTCGTGTTCTACACCGGGGACCACCGCTACTTAGGCCACTGGATCGAGCGGCCCGCCAAGGCCGATGAGGAGATGGGGCAGGTGAGGGCACTGTTCGAGGGCAAGCAAGGGGACGAGGCACTGAGCCGGTACAACGAGTTCCAGCAGGGGCCGGTGTGGGCCTCCTGGCGTCAGGAGACGGTGCGGGAGCTGCGCGATCTGCTCCAGGAGAAGTGCGGCTAGACTGGTCCCCTTCGTGCCGGACAGGCTCCAGAAAGAGCTGCGAGAGGCAGCCCGCCCCAGACTGCCTCTCGCGCTATCTCGCTCTCTCAGAGCGAGACCAGAAGGAGGTCGCCCCTCTAGTTGTCCCGTTGATTCGCTGGGTAGAACGCCTCCGTCCCCGAAAGGTTAACGGAAGTGGTAAAGCGGTATGACGTTTTCTCAGTCAAGCCGCCCTCTATCAGCGGTTCACTACTATAGACGGGACGCGTACGGGATTCGTTACATCAACGGGCAGGTATTGGGACTATAATAGTGTCGGGGAAGTCCCTCCATGGCGCAGCCTCCCTTCGAGATTCTGGAACATACCGCGGACGTGGGTATCGTGGCGCATGGGGGCAATCTGGAAGAGATGTTCGCGAACGCCGCCGCCGGCATGTTCGCCCTCATGGTGGACCTGGATGGCGTGCGCCCGCTGGACGAGCGCCGTATCGATGTGCAGGGGCGCGACCGCGAGGGGCTGCTGGTGCGCTGGCTGACGGAGCTCCTGTACTACGTAGACGCGGAGGAGATGCTGTTCTCTCGGTTCGCGGTGGAGGAGATGAGCGGAAGGCGCCTGCGGGCGAGGGCGTGGGGCGAGCGGATCGATACGGAGCGGCATCAACTGCACTTCGGGGTGAAGGCGGTGACGCGACACATGCTGCAGGTGAGGCCGGAGGACGGCGGCTACCGGGCGCAGGTGTTGTTCGATATCTAACCCTTGCCGACAGGCAGGCCGGCGCACGCGCCGGGCTGCAGGAGACGAGGTGACGGACATGGTTACTAGGTGGAAAGAGACCCTGGAGAAGATCGACGACTGGCGGTGGCGGCTGCCGGAGAAGGTCAAGCCCGGCATGCGAGTGCCGGGTCTCGTCTTCGCCACGGAGGAGATGCTGGGGGTGATCGGCCAGGACCAGGCGCTGGAGCAGGTGGCGAACGTGGCCTTCCTGCCGGGGATCGTGAAGTACTCGATGGCGATGCCGGACATCCACTGGGGCTACGGCTTCCCCATCGGTGGGGTGGCGGCGATGCGGATGGAGGACGGGGTGATTTCGCCGGGCGGGGTCGGATTCGACATCAACTGCGGCACGCGAGTGCTGCGCACCACCCTTACGGAGGAAGAGGTGCGGCCGCACCTGAAAGAACTGGTGGACCAGATCTTCCGAGACATCCCCGCCGGCGTCGGCGGCCACGGGCTGCTGCGGGTATCGCTGAAGGAGATCGAGAAGGTGATGGTGCAGGGGGCGCACTGGGCGCTGGAGCACGGGTACGCCTGGCCCGAGGACGTGGAGTCGGTGGAGGGCGGCGGCGCGCTGAAAGGCGCGAACCCGGACAAGGTGAGCAAGCGAGCCAAGGAGCGGGGGGCACCGCAACTGGGAACCCTGGGCTCGGGCAACCACTTCCTGGAGATACAGGTCATCGATGAGGTGTTCAATACTGAGGCGGCGCAGGCGATGGGCATCGACGGGGTGGGGCAAGTGCTGGCGTTCATCCACTGCGGCTCAAGAGGGTTGGGCCACCAGACCTGCCAGGACTACCTGGACGTGATGGAGGAGGCGGCCCAGAAGTACCACATCAATCTGCCGGACAAGCAACTCGCCTGCGCACCTATCGGTTCGAAGGAGGGGCGGGACTACCTGGCCGCGATGACGGCGGCAGCGAACTACGCGTTCTGCAACCGCCAACTCATCGCGCACTGGACGCGAGAGGCGTTCCAGAAGATCCTGGGCCGCGACGCCCGGGACGATCTGGGCATGGAGGTGGTGTACGACGTGGCCCACAACATCGCCAAGATCGAGCGGCACCGGGTCGACGGGCGGGAGATGACGGTGTGCGTGCACCGCAAGGGGGCGACGCGGGCGTTCCCGCCGGGCCACCCCGACGTGCCCAGGCGCTATCAGAAGACGGGCCACCCGGTACATGTGCCGGGGGACATGGGACGCTACTCCTACATCTGCGTGGGGACGGAGCGGGCGATGAGCGAGACGTGGGGCTCGACGTGCCACGGGGCGGGGCGGGTGCAGAGCCGCCACGCCGCCAAGCGGATGCTGAAGGGCGTGAACATCGCCGACCGGCTGGCGCGGCAGGGCATCTACGTACGGGCGCAGAACCGCGGCCTGCTGTCGGAGGAGGCGAGCGAGGCGTACAAGGACGTGGCGGAGGTGGTGGACGTGCTGCACGAGGCGGGGATCGCCCACAAGGTGGCCCGCATGCGGCCCATGGGCGTGGTCAAGGGGTAGGGGAGCTTCGCAGGATCGCCTGGCCGCGGGTCGACCGGAGAACGCTGCAAGGCGCCACCATTTGGCGTAGTATGCAGGGCAGAAGTGCATCAATCAGTAGTTCGCGTGAAGGACAAGGAGGATAATCATGTACCTCCGCAACTTTCGCATCCGCAATTTCCTCGTCCACCAGAACAGCTATATGGACCTGTCTCCACTGACAGTGTTCGTCGGGCCTAACGGTGGTGGTAAGTCCGCCTTTTTCGATGCGCTAATCAATTTCTCCATGTTGGTGCGGGGCAGTCTTCAGCAGGCTTTCGGGCCCTACCCATTCTCCTACCGCGCGACGCTCTACCGAGGAGCGTCTCCAGTGTCCCGAATCGGTTATGAAGTTACCATGTCTAAGGTAAAGGACGACGAGTCGTGGCTCACTTACGAAATCGACTACCGACAGACGGGCCAGGCGGAGGAGTCTGCACACTTCGAAATCCACAAGGAGAGGCTTGCTGCTGAGCCAGCAGGTCGTGTCTTGTTCGATCGGTCTGATCCCGACTCGTTCGAGATATCTCGCTCTCTTCGACTAGCGGAAGACCGGAGTATCTTTGCGTCTCTTCGCCAGGCACAAATCATCGGCACTGCTCCAGCAACTGACGAACTCTTCTCCTATTGCACACAGCAAATCAGCCGGTTCAACAAGTTCCGTCTGGATCCCTTCTCCCTATCTCAGACCTCCCGCATACCCGATATCGAGGAGGCCACTGCAGGGTCACGCATGCCGAGACTCGGCTATCACGGTGAGGACTTGGCTGCGACGCTGTACTACATGGCCGAAACTCAGTCGCCTAGGCTCGATCTCATTCGGCAGAAGATCCAAGACATCGAGCCAGCTTTCGATGACTTTGAATTCAATATGATCGGGGCCGATCGTGTGGGGTTCTCCGTTCGTTACAGAGACAGACGAGGAAGTGTGACGGCTATCCGTTTGTCTTCAGGAATGCTGATTTTCATCGGACTCATCGTTCTCGTCATGTCCCCTGAAAGACCGTCCGTTCTGATGATTGAGGAGCCAGAAAACGGACTTACGCCCCAGGCCGTCAAGTCGTTCTATGAGGCTGTACGTGATCTCGCCTTGACGGAAGATCACGGGAATAGAAGCCAAGTGATGCTTTCCTCTCATAGCCCCTTCGTCATCTGTGAGGCATGGAACGGAGAAGACAGGGACTTCATTCATCAGGCGAAGGTGGTTGACGGCGTATGCCAGATTCGCAAGTTCTCGGATGTGATCAAGGAACAGGGGATACAACTCGCCAAGGTGGCTGGCGAACGCAAACACTTAAGCTTGGCCAATGCAGAAGAGATCATGTCTGGTTACCTCTCCTGATGATACCGAAGAGGCGGCGGTCTTCAGGCTCCCGCCAGTCGGGGTCTGAAGAACCCGACCTACGTTTCTACCCCTCGCTCCCTGACTCCGGCATGTCCGTCGCCTTCGCCCCTCGTGTCACCATCACCCGGTGCGGGTAGGGTATCTCGATACCCTCTTCGTCGAACGCCTTCTTGAGGCGGCGGCGCAGCTCGCCCATGACCGCCCACTGCTGGATGGGCTTGGTGTCGCCCAGGATCTTGATCTCGATGCCGGAGTCGCCGAAGTTGTCCACGCGCAGCGATTTAGGCGGGCTGATGATGTGCTGCCCCCACTCGGCGTCGGCCGCCATCTCCTCGCCCACCCGGTCGATGACCCGCATCACGTGGTCGAGGTCCTCGCTGTAGGACACGCCGACGTTAAGGTTCACGCGGGAGTACTCCTGGGTGAGGTTGGAGGCGACGCTGATCTCCCCGTTAGGGACGTAGTGGACGACGCCGTCCAGGTCGCGCAGGACGGTGCGGCGCAGGCCCACATCTTCGACGAGGCCGGAGATGCCGGCCAGCGTCACCACGTCACCCTTGGAGAACTGATTATCGAGGAGGATGAACAGGCCGCTGATGACGTCCTTCACGAGGCTCTGAGCGCCGAAGCCCAGGGCGATGCCGACGATACCGGCGCCCGCGAGCAGGGGGGCAATGTTGATGCCGGCCAGCGGCAGGAGGGTGAGCAGAGCCACCAGCAGGATGATCAGCCGTCCGGTGCCCGTGAAGACCGAGGCAAGGGTGCGCACCCGCTGCTCGACCTCCTCTTCCGGCACCTCCTTCATCTGCCGCTCGACGGCGATCCGCAGGGCGTGGGGGATGATGCGGTGGAGGGCAAAGTCGACGACGATGGCCACGGCGATGACGGCAATAACACGGGCGCCGTCGCCGGCCAGCCAGTCGCTGATGTCGTCCCAGTCGGGAACACCTACGAGGTACGGGAGCATGTCCAGGCCCTCCTTTCGGTCAGCGGCTCGCCTCTAGGCTAGTGGAAGGGCACAGGGCAGGCAAGTGCCGGGCACAGCGCGGCTGAGACCGGCCCCGCTATCGCTCTTCCGCGACTGACTCCGTCGCCCCCGCCCTGCCCCGGCACCAACGGAAGTCGCAGTAGTCGTGGCCCCGGCCCAGCGTCATCGTGCGCTCCCAGGTGATCGACGGCGGGAGCGCGGCGAACACCGTGTCGTCGCCCCCGCAGTAGACGGGCGTCAGCTCCGGGGCTCCGTAGGAGGTGAGGGTGTCGAGGTAGATGCAGCGACGAACGTTGAAGGCGATGCAGTCCTCGCTGTCCTCCACGGGTTCCATCTCCCACCCTTCCGGCGGGAAAGCAAGCCGCACCACGCGCGGCACGATGCGTCGGAAGACGCCGAACGGGTTAGGCAGGCGGCCGAGGAGCGGCATGAGCTTGCGGAGGCCGGCCAGCGACGGCGTCACCACCGATTCCACCTCGGTCAGGGCCGACTCTCTGTCGTCGCCCTCATCGAGCAGCGTCTGGTAGACGGCCAGGCCGGGCAGGATGCTGCGCTCGAGGTGGAACCGCAGGGCACGGTTGGCCGGGCGGGGCCGCTCGGCGTACAGTTCCCCGTAGCGGGCCTGGACACGGGCGAGGATGCGGGCCGCTTCCGCTTCGCCGCGCTTCTCGGCCAGGACCCGTCGGCAGAGGGCGGCGTGGGGCATCCGCCGCCCTGCCCATAGGCGGCGCGCCACGATGAACGCGGCCAGCGCGCCCACGGTCAGCCCGAGCACAAAGCGCCCTCGCGACCGAGCGCCGTCTTCAGACGGGGTGTTCTTCTCGCTCATGGCCGACGGTCCCCTTTCGCTCAATCGAGGCCAGCATTCATTCTAGTGATCTCGTAGATGGCGCTCCAGTCTCTGTCTCCCATGCCGTGTGCGATGGCGGCGAGGAACTTCTCCCGGATGACGCCGGCGTAGGGGAAGGCGACCCGGGTATCGGCGGAAGCTTGGAGCATCAGCTCTATGTCCTTGAGGCCGGCAGCCAGTGCAAAACCCACCTCATCGAAATCCCTCGTACGGATTCGCTCGGCATACTCCTGCAGTTGCGGCTGGGGGAACATCGTCGCCATGAGCAGCTTCAAGTGCTGCGGATTGATCCCGCTCTTCTCACCGAAGGCGTAGACCTCTCCCATGAGTTCGATGAGGGAAACGCCCATGTAGTTGACCGCGAGCTTGAGGCTATTCGCCACCTGGTGCTTCTCGCCCACGTTGACCACCATCTGGCAGTAGGCGTGCAAGAGGCTGTCGCACCCGGCGATCACCGCCGGATCGCCGGCGACAAAGGTACGCAGTTGCCCGGCCTCGGCAACATCGGGCCGCCCTACCACGGGGCCAGCGACGTAGTGGCTGCCATGCGCTGCGTGCAGCTCGGCCATCCGCGCGGCATGACCGGGCGAGACGGTCGTCGTGCCGATGTGGACGCCGCCGGGCTTCAGGCCCGCCAACACCCCCTGCTCGCCGGTGACGACGTCCAGCACCGACTGGTCGTCCATCAGGCTCGTGACCACCGCGTCGGCGCTGGTTGCGGCTTCCCTGGGTGAACCGGCGCCGACGGCACCCGCGTCGATCAGCGGTTGCATCTTCGCCGCCGTCCGGTTGTAAACCGTCAGGCGGAACCCGGCCTTCAAGATGTTGCCGGCCATCCCAGCGCCCATCCGCCCGAGTCCGATGAACCCTACACTCTGAATTCCTTCTGCCATAGCTCACTCCTGTCCTGCCACGTGGGCGTACTGAATCCGCGGCTCCACGGCGACGCTATGTTACCCCGTCTACAGACAGTCGTACAGGGCGTCGATCAGGGGCGGCCAGCGCGGGTCGACAAGGTCCGGAGGCAGCAGCATCTTGTTCATGACGTAGCCGAACCCGACCCCGGCGTCGGGGTCGGCGAAGCCCAACGAGCCGCCCATTCCCGGGTGCCCGAACACGCGCTCGTTGGGCCCGAGCTGCATCTCGTGCATGGTCAGCATGAACCCAAGGGCGATACGAGTGGGCAACAGCAGTACGGCATCGGGGCCGTACGACTGCTCCACGATCGCATGGTCGATAGCGGCCGAGCTGAGGACGCGCACGCCGTCCAGCTCGCCGCCTCGGGCGAGGGCCCCGTAGAGCCGCGCCAGGGCGCGAGCGTTGCCGTGGCCGTTGCCGGCCGGGATCTCCGCGGCCCGCCACTCGCGCGTATTGGCCAGACTCGGATTCATGACGTCCGGCGACATGACGAACGCCCTGAACTGCATGGACCCCGGCTTGCTGAGCATCTCCGCTATGGGATTTCCCTGGCCGGGCGGGGGAATGGGCGTCGGCATCATCCCAGCGGTCCGCGCGTCGTGCTCCGCCGCCAGGCCGATGTGGAAGTCCAGGCCCAGCGGCCCGGCGACCTCCTCCCTGAAGTACGCACCGACGCTCTTGCCGGTGATCCGTCGCACGACCTCGCCGACGAGCCAGCCATACGTCAGGGCGTGGTAGCCGTGCTGGGTGCCCGGCTCCCACCACGGCTGCTGCTTGGCCAGCGCGGCCGTCATCACATCCCAGTCGTAAAGCGATCCCCGCGGCAGGAACTCGCTCAGCGCGGGGAGGCCGGCGCGATGGCTGAGAAGGTAGCGCACCGGGACCTCCTCCTTACCGGCCTGGGCGAACTCCGGCCAGTACGTTGCCACCGGGGCATCGAGGTCCAGCAACCCCTGGTCGACGAGGCGGTGGGCGCAGACAGCCGTGATCCCCTTCGTGGTGGAGTAGACGTTGACGATGGTGTCGCGGTCCCAGGCGCGGCTGCGGGCCGCGTCGACGTGGCCCGCCCAGATGTCGACGACCATTTCGCCGTCGACCATCACCGCCAGGGCCGCGCCCACCTCGCCGAACGTAGAGAAGTTGTCGGCAAAGGCGCGCTCTACGGCGCGGAACCGCTCGTCGCAGACGCCGTGCACTTCGGTGGCTGTCGTCACGTTGACCTCCCGTCTCCGCCACAAGGGAATAGCGGCAATATCATATACCATGTCGGAGGCTGGACTGCGTAGACGAGGGTCTTCAGACCCTCGCAGATCACCGTCGGGGTCTGAAGACCCCGACCTACATCTGAGACAATGAACTACCCCGCGGACTGAAGTCCGCGGCTCCCCGTTCACCGCAAGCCGCGCATTTCAATGCGCGGTGCAGGGATTTCCTACCCCTCCGCGCTCCAGGGGCGCGAAGGAGAGCAGCAGCTTCTTGATCCCGGCCTGGCTCACTTGGTCGCCACTATTCCGATGAGCCCTCGCTGCGACCCTGCTGTGTCGCCGGTCAGCGAGGGGACGAACTCAACATCACGAAACCCGCATTCGCCGAGGAGCGAGCGGTACTCGGCATCAGAGTATGCCTGGAAGCTCTGCGCGTAGCCGCGCACATCGCCCGTCTCCGCCCCCAAAATGAAGTAGCGGACAGTCGCCGTCTTGGTGTCCGGATCCCATGAATGCTCGTCAAGGCGCAGGTGCGGCTTGTCCGAGAAAAGGCCCCGCTCTGCGGAGTACCAGAGGTGGCCCCGGCCGCCCTTCGCTCGGATCGCACGAGAGGTGTGAGCCTCCAAGAGGAGTACGCCCCGATCCTCCAACGCACGGTATGCCTTCTGGAGAATCGCTCTCGCATCGCGAGGCCGGAAGACGTTGAACTCACCAAATATCAACATCACCAGGCCGAATCCGGTTGCGTATCTAGCCCGCCGGATGTCCTGACGACGGTATCTGCAGCGCAGATTCTCTTCTCGGGCGCATCGCGCTGCGTAGGCGATCGACGCAGGGGAGTAGTCGATCCCGAGGCATTCATGACCCCGCCGCGCCAGACGGCTCGTATAGAGCCCCGGGCCGCAAGCTAGATCCAGTACCTTGGCCGGGCGGCCCTCTAGCAGGTGCTGATGAATCCAGTCGACCTGAGCTTCGATCGTCTCCATACGGCGACTCGCCGCATCGTGGTCCTGCGAAAGATGCTCCTGGAGCATCCTCTTGCTGAAGCCGGGCTCGTGCCACGGTATGTTGTCCCCGTCCCGCCAAGGAGCCGCAGCACGCCTTCGAACCAGGTCCAACAGGGATCGCATGGTAATCACGCTCGCGAGCCGCGCTAGCCGTCCACCCGCTCCAGGGGCGCGAAGGAGAGCAGCAGCTTCTTGATCCCGGCCTCGCCCTGAAAGGCGACGACCACCTGGTAGTCGGAGCCGGAGGGCTGGCAGGAGACGACGATGCCATCGCCGAACTTCGGGTGGCGGACGTGGTCGCCGGCGGCGAACGTCCCGGCCGGGGCCGAATCCGCTCGCCCTTCGACAAGCTCAGGACGAGCGGCCTGGTCGCCAGCGTAGCGGTATCGTCGAGGCCAGAAGGTAGGGGCGGCGACTCGCTCGCTCTGGGCCGTAAGGTCCGCTGGGATGTCGGCCAGGAAGCGAGAGGGCGGGTTGTGGCCGCCAAATGACCGGCGGAACGCTCGCACCAGGTAGAGGTGGGCCTCGGCGCGGGTCATTCCCACATAGCAGAGGCGACGCTCCTCCTCCAGTTGGGCGGGGTCGCCGCTGTCCAGGGAGCGCATGTGCGGGAGCAGCCCCTCCTCGAGGCCGACGATGAACACGGCGGGGAACTCGAGGCCCTTGGCGGCGTGGAGGGTGATGAGAGTGACGGCGGCGGCCTTCTCGTCGTATTCGTCCACGTCGGTGATGAGGGCAGCGTCCTCGAGGAAGGAGGGGAGGGCGTGCTCCGGCTTGAGCTCGTCGTACTGGGCGGCGACGGTGCGCAGCTCCTGGACGTTCTCCCAGCGCTCCTGCCCGTCGGCGACGCCACCCTTCTCCTCGCCCAGGAGGTACTCGCGATAGCCCGTCCGCTCGATGATGGCGTCCAGGAGGCTGGAGAGGGAGGCGGTCTTGGCGGCGGCGATGAGCTCGTTGGCGAGGCCGAGGAAGCGGAGGAGGGCGCCGACGGTCCGCGTCTGGAAGCGGTGGGCCAGTGGTTCGACAGGCTCACGACGAGCGGTGTTATCGGGCGAGTCACGCTCGGCGTCGGCGACGAGCTGGAGGGCGGCGTAAACGGGGATGTTCCTCTCGCTGGCCCAGCGGGTGAGCTCGGCCAGGGTGCGGGCGCCGATGCCGCGCGGGGGCACGTTGATGATCCGCATCAGGGCCACCGAGTCGAACGGGTTGTGGACCAGGCGCAGGTAGGCTAGCAGATCCTTCACCTCGCGCCGCTCGTAGAAGCGGGTGCCGCCGACCAGGCGGTAGGGGATGTTGCGGCGGACGAACGCCTCCTCCAGGGGGCGCGACTGGGCGTTGGTGCGATACATGACGGCGAAGCCGCGGTGAGACAGCTTCTCCGCCTTGGCCAGCCGCTGCACCTCCTCGGCGACGAAGGCGGCCTCGTCCTCCTCGTCGTACGCCTCGTGAACGACGATGGGTGGGCCGGCGTCGTTCTCCGTCCACAGGTTCTTCTCCTTGCGCTGCTTGTTGACGGCGATGACGCCGTGGGCGGAGTCCAGTATGGCCTGGGTGGAGCGGTAGTTCTGGTCGAGGATGACAACGGTGGCGTCGGGGAAGTCGTGCTCGAAGTTGAGGATGTTGCGGATATCGGCGGCACGCCAGGTGTAGATGGACTGGTCGGGGTCGCCGACGACACAGATGTTGCGGTGGCGTCCGGCCCACTGCTTGGCGAGGACGTACTGGGCGATGTTGGTGTCCTGGAACTCGTCGATGTGGATGTGGAGGTAGCGCTGGGCGTACTTCTCCAGCACGTCCGGCCGCTCCTGGAACAGCTCCACCGTCTTGTTGAGGAGGTCATCGAAGTCGAGGGCGGAGTTCTGCTCCAGCAGGTCCTGATAGCGGACGAAGACGCGGGAGGTAACCTCCTGGAAGTAGTCGGCGACGAGGGCAGCGAACTGGCGCGGCCCCTGGAGCTCGCTCTTGGCGCGGGAGATGGCGGCGAGGACGGCGCGGGGGGCGATGCGGCGGCTGTCCAGCGCCAGGTCCTTCATCGCCTGCTTGACGGCGGCGATCTGGTCCGCGTCGTCGTAGATGGCGAAGCTGCGGGGGACGCCGATCTGCTCGCCATCGATGCGCAGGGTGCGAGCGCAGACAGCGTGGAACGTGCCCAGCGTGATGTCCTCCCCGCGCTCCCGGCCGACGAGGGCGAAGACGCGGTCGCGCATCTCGCGGGCGGCCTTGTTGGTGAAGGTGACAGCGAGGACGCGGCGGGGATGGACGCGCCGCTCGGCGACGAGGTAGCCGATGCGGTGGGCGATGACGCGGGTCTTGCCGGAGCCGGGCCCGGCCAGGATGAGGAGCGGGCCCTCCGTGTGCTCCACGGCCTCCCGCTGCCGCGGGTTGAGGGGCCTAAGGATGCCGCTCTCCGTCGGCGTCGTCATGCTACCCGAATGATACAGGTGTTCGGGTGGGCGGAGCAACGGAAGGGAAGCCGCTACCCCTGCAGTGAGGCAGCGAAGGCCGCTCACGCGGCGCGTCCTAGTCCTCCTGTCTCGAGTGTGGTAATATGTCAACAAGTTTGGGGCCGCTCCGGCATCACGCCGATTCAGATGCCAAACGGTCCACAGTCCTGGCAGCAATAGGCGTAACGTATGGGCCATGGGACTGTTATGTTTAGCGAGGGGTGCGTCTCGCAAGTGTAGGCGCACCAACGGGATCACCTGAATGTCGAAGGAATATTTAGCGCAGAGGGAGGTAGCTCTAATGCGCAAGAAGATCGTTGCCCTTGCGTTTGCGTCCGGCCTGCTCATAGCTGTGGCCGTGCCGATGTTCGGTGTCGCTGGGACGACATCGGCAGAGCCCCTAGAGAAGGTCACGATCTGCCACAGGACTGGCAGCGAGAGCAACCCGTGGGTCGTGATAACCATCAGCGGGAACGCCTGGTCCGACCCAGGGCACGTGCCCCATAACCCCGGGCATTTCCCGGACTCAGACCACGTGGTGGACCCGGGGACGCCCGCCTCCGAGTGCGCGGGCGGCGAGGTCTCGGAATAGCGCGCCTTCCGCCCACTGGGACTTGCCTACTCGCGTTCCCCTAGACCCTGTCAATAGCGCTCCGCCAGCCGTTCGCTAACGGGCCGCTTACCAGCGCCCGCGTTCGGACAGCACCGCATCGCACGACAGGGGCCAATTCTTAGACACGTCTTCGACCGCCGAGCCGAGGCTGAGCAGCCCCCGCCACCCTAACCTCGCGCTAACCGCAGTCTACGCCTACCCCAGCGGGCACTCGCCACACTGCGGCAAGAGACCCGTCGCGCTGGCATACGTTATGTCGAGCCCAGCCCGACGCAAGAGACCCCCGGCCGTCCACAGCGGCAAACCTACGACGTTGCAGTAGCAGCCCCCGTAAGCCGCCACCGGCGCAAGCCGCTCGTCCTGGATAGCGTACGCCCCCGCCTTGTCGAAGGGGTCGCCGCGGGCGATGGAGGCGGCGATTTCTTCATCCGTGTAGCGGCGCATGGTGACGCGGGTGACGGCGTGCTCGACGAGGGGCCGACGGTGGCCCGGCGACAGGACGGCGACGGCGGTGACGACGCGGTGGACGCGCCCACGCAGGCGCCTAAGAGTCGCCTCCGCCTCGGCGGCGTCGCGGGGCTTGCCGAGGAGGTCGCCACGGTGAACAACGACGGTGTCGGCGGCGAGGATGATCGCATCCGGGCGCGCGTTGGCGACAGCCCCCGCCTTGGCGGCAGCCAGGCGGCGGGCGATGCGCTCCGGTCGGCCGCCGAGGGCGCTTTCGTCGATCTCGGGCTCAACGACCTCGAACGGCGGGCACAGGCGGGCCAGCAGGTCGCGCCGCCGCGGCGAGCCAGAGGCGAGAATCAGGCGCACGGCAAACCTAGAAACCTACGAACCAGCAAACCTACAAGCCTCCAACCTGGGCTGGCGTGCTTCGTTGGTTTGAAGGTTTGTTGGTTCACGGGGAGGGGTGAGGCCGGGCAAGCGTCGCCACGCACTCGATGTGGAACGTGTGGGGGAACATATCGACGGGGGTAACGTCCTCGATAGCGTAGCCGCCCTGGCCGGGCAGGCCGTCGGCGAGGCGGCGGAGGTCACGAGCGAGGGTGGCGGGATCGCAGGAGACGTAGACGATGCGGGCGGGCGCCAGGGCGAGGACGGGCTCCAGCGCCCTAAAGTGGCAGCCCTGGCGAGGCGGGTCGAGGATGGCCGCGTCGGGCCGCTCCGTCATCTCCGGGAGAAGGGCCTCCACCTTCCCCTTGAAGAACTGGACGTTGGGAGAGCCGGCGATGTTGGCCATGGCGTCGTCCACGGCAGCGGCGGATTCCTCGATGGCGATGATGCGGCGGGCGTGGGGCGCCAGGGCGACCGCGAAGGTGCCCACGCCGGCGTAGGCGTCCAGCAGCAGCTCGCCACCGCTGAGCCGGAGCCGCTGCCGCACGAGGTCGACGAGCTTCTCCGCCTGAGCGGTGTTGGTCTGGAAGAAGGAGGCGCCGGATATGCGGAAGCGGCCTCCGGCCAGCTCCTCGTGGTAGTGGCGCTGGCCGGAAGGGAGGGACGGCTCGATGCCGCTGAGGTCCGGATGGATGAGCGCCTCGCCGGTGTTGACGCCGTAGCGGATCGCCACTTGGTGGAGACCGGCGCACCTGCCCTGGAGCCGAGCGAGCGTCTCGTTGACCCAGGGGTGCATGATCAGGCATCTGTCGATGCGCAGAAAGCGCCGGCCGTGCCGGGAGACGAAGCCGAGCTCGCCTTCGCGGTTGACCGAGAAGCGGGCGTGGTTGCGGTAGGCCCAGGGGTCGTCGGCGCCCAGGGCCGGCGAGACGGGTGACTCCTCGAACTTGCCGACGCGCCGGAGCTGCTCACGGACGATGTACGACTTAAGCTCCAGTTGCTTGGGGTAGGCGATGTGCTGCCACTGGCAGCCGCCGCAGGTGCCAAAGTACGGACAGGTCGGGTCGACCCGGCCATCGGCAGGCGAAAGCACCTCCACCACGCGGCCGATGGCGACGCCCTTGCGTTCGCGGTCCACCTCCACCACAGCCTCCTCGCCCGGGATACCGTAGTCGGCGAAGACGACGTTGCCGTCGTGACGTGCCAGGGCACCACCCTCGTAGGCGATGTCCTCCAGGGTGACGCTGAGGCGGTAGGGCTGAATGCTGCTCTGGCGGTGCTTACGCCGGGACATGGCTACGAGACCAGTTTATCGGGGGCTAGGAGAGAAGCCAAGAGGCGGTCTCGTGCGTTCTACCCTTTGATGGAACGATGGAATGAGCCGTGCTATAATGCGCAAGAGTTTATTCCGTAGCACTAAGGGCAGGTAGCGATGGAGGGAGAGCTAGCGGTTCTGGCCGGTGTGGTGGGTGGCATCTGGGCCCTGTTACTCTGGCTCAGCGTAGTGGTCTGGGTGTACCGTGACATCCGCGACCGCACCCGTGACTCGTCGCTGCAGTTCCTCGCCGTATTCGTCGTGCTCATGTTCTTCCCCGGGTTCAACCTGCCGGGGCTGGGGCTGTACCTACTGATGCGCCCGCGCGACACCCTGGAGGAGACATACGCCCGTTCCCTGGAGGAGGAGGCGCTGCTTCGGGAGCTGGGGGACGAAGGGTCTTGTCCGTCGTGCCGGAAGCTCATCGACAAGGACTTCCGGTTCTGCCCGTCGTGCAAGACTCAGCTCAAGGACCAGTGCGCGAAATGCGAGCGGCTGCTGAGCTTCTCCTGGATAGCCTGCCCCTCCTGCGGGACGGTGCGGCCAGGTGCGACGCCCGCTGCGCAACCCGGGCCGGCCCAGGTTCCCGCCACGGAGCCGATCAAGACAGACCAGGAGCCAATCGAGGCTTCTCCGGCGGCCCAAGAGGTGGAGCCTGCCCGCTTCCAGCATTAGGCTTCGGAAGCGCGACGGAAGGAGCGGACGGGCACCAGTCCTGTCCGCTCCGTTCTTGTTCTAGTCCAGGGAGGAGATATCCAGATCGCCCGCCAGTTGGGCAGCTCGCTCCACCTTGGCCCGGCCGGAGAAGGGCGTGACGGCGTAGAGGGCCTCCAGCCGCTGGACGGCGGCGACGGTGTCATAGGAAGTGGCGAGGATGGGGATCTTCTCCTCCTCGGCTCGCTCCCTCACGTAGGAGCTGACGGGCAGGCCGCCGGTGACGATGAGGCAGGGGACGCCGACGTTGAGGGCGCCCAATTGCTGGTCCGGCTTGTCGCCGCGAACGATGACGGCGTTGGGAGCATGTCGGGCGAAGTAGCCCTGGCCCGGATCGGCGCTGATGGAGGAGATCACGGGACGGTCGATGACGTCCTCGCGGGCGCTATCGGGGAGGGTCGCTTCCGACTCCAGCGCCTCGGCAATGGCGCCGAGGGAGGGCGCGGCCAGGGTCCTGTCCTCCGGGATGAGGGCGACGAGACGAGCACCTCCGCTTATGGCGGACTGGGCAGCGGCCCTAGTGGCCTCGAGGCGGCGCCGGGGGACGCGGTTGATGACGATGCCGGCACAGGCGTCGCCCAGGGTGCCGCAGAAGGAAGGGAGATCGGTGGGAAGAGGATGGGCGTAGGCCGCCACGACGAGCACCTTGGCGGGCAGGGACTGAGCCAGGCCGTGAGCGTCACCGGCGGGGGCCTCGATGAGGGTGACATCGGCATCGGTGGCCGCCTCCTGAGGCTCTACGGGACGGGGCCGCCTGCGGTCGTTGAAGGGCAAGGTCGCGTACAGCCCTGCGTCGGCCTCGGCGTGGCCGTCTCCCGTCAGACGGACGAGAGCTACGGTGCGGCCGCTGTCCTTGAATCGCTGGCCAAGGGCAACGGCAACGGCGGTCTTTCCGCACAGGGGCTCTGGGGCAGCGATAAGGAGAGAGTTCACGACTTGGTGAAGTATAGCACAAGCGGCGCTGTCACAGGGCCTGCTCCAAGGGGGTGAAGGGCAGGCCCTGGGCCTCCGCCACCGGCCGGCTGACCAGCTTGCCGCGGACGGTGCTGGCTCCGGCGGCCAGGGCCGGATCCTCGCGCAGAGCGTCGAGGCCACGGTCTGCCAGGTCGAGGACATATGGCAGGGTGACAGAGGTGAGCGCCTCCGTGGAGGTGCGAGGCACGGCACCGGGCATGTTGGGCACGCAGTAGTGCACCACACCCTCCTCAACGTAGGTGGGCTCGGCGTGCGTAGTGGCGCGGGAGGTCTCGCACACGCCGCCCTGATCGATGGAGACGTCGACGATTACGGCGCCGGGGCCCATGGAGCGCACCATCTGGCGGCTGACCAGCTTAGGAGCGACTCCGCCCGGCACGAGCACGCCGCTGATGAGGAGGTCCGACCCCACCAACTCCTCGGCCAGGGCAGCAGGGTTTATGACGCGGGTGCTCAGATGGCCGCGGAACTGGATTTCCATGCCGGAGAGGCGGCGGGCGTCGCGAGAGAGGACGGTGATCCGTGCCCCCAGGGCCGCGAGCACGCGGCAGGCAGCGGTGGCCACGGTACCGGAGCCGAGGACGACGGCGCGGGCCGGGGCCACACCGGTGATACCGCCCAGCAGCTTGCCTCGGCCGGGCCCGGGTTTCTTGAGAAGCTGGGCCCCCACCTCGGCGGCCATTCGACCCGCCACCTGGCTCATCGGGAACAGCAGGGGCAGCGAGCCGTCCGGCCTGCAAACGGTCTCGTAGGCGATGCTGTCGGTGCCGGATTGGAGGAGGGCACGGGTGAGGTCCGGCTGGGGCGCCAGGTGGAGGTACGTGAAGAGGATGAGCCCGCGACGCAGGAGAAGGTGCTCGGGCGGCTGCGGCTCCTTCACCTTGACCAGGAGGTCGACGGTGGCGGCGACCTCCGCAGCCGTTTCGACGAGGGACGCCCCGGCAGCTTCGTACTCCCCGTCTGAGAAGCCGGAGCCGAGCCCGGCACCACGCTGGACCGACACCTGGTGGCCAGCCTGAGTGAGGACGCCCACACCCGAAGGGGTCAAGCCCACACGATACTCTTCGACTTTGGTCTCGGTGACGGTACCGACCTTCATGCGCACCTCCCTGGCGACCCGCGCTCCCACCGGATTCTACTCCAGGGCCACGCTACGGTCAGTCCGGTTGCCTTGACGCTGCCTGAGGGTCGTATCTAGAATGCGCTTGGTGCCGGGGTAGCTCAGGGGTAGAGCACGCGACTGAAAATCGCGGTGTCGGCAGTTCGAATCTGCCCCCCGGCACCAGTTTCTAGATACGAAATCGGCGCTCTAGACACACCGTTTGCCTGCAGTTAGACTGAACGCGGTCACATGTTAAGGCTAGGCATCGTCCTTGTCTTAGTGCTCCTCGCCCTCGCCGCCTCGGCCTGCGAAGGTGACGGCGGCCCAGCCACCTCACCGACCCCGGTCACGCCAACACCATCGCCCACGCCGACACCATCACCTACGCCCACGCCGACACCATCACCTACGCCGACGCCATCACCCACGCCGACACCATCACCCACGCCGACACCAACACCCACGCCCACCGTCACCCGCGTCAAACCGCTGGACGAAAGCGAGTTCTCGGAGAGATACGCCGAAACACAGCTCGTGCGGCGATGGTGCTCCCTGGCCCTGGCCGCCGGTCGGGTGGACTGCGGCGAGGACGGCATCTACGAACCGGACCCGCTGCCAGCCGAGAACGCAGCGTGCGCGATCCTCCTGGTGGATAACGAACCTGTCGTCCTGGACTGCAGTGTCCAGGACCCGCTGTCCGTCACCTACTACGAGGTAGCGCAATGAACGTCCACGGATACTAGGCCAATAAACGCCTCACCCCTTACGGTGTTCCAGCTCCGGGCTCCCGCGGCCCGCGGCTGGTACGCGAGGAGGCACTGGCTGGGGCGTCAGACCGTCGGCTGACGGTCAGTCCGGGACGCCAAAGAAGAGAAAGGTGGGGAGCTATGCAGCCAAATCCCGCTCAGCAATTGCTGGCGCGCGGCTTCGACTGATCAGAGGCAGTGTTGCTGGCCGTGTGCCAGGAGCTAGGGATAGAGAACGAGGCCGTTCCTCGCATCGCCAGCGGCTTCGGCGGCGGTGTCGGCGGCACGGGGGCTGTTTGCGGCGCCGTCGTCGGTGCGGTGATGGCCATCGGTCTCAAGCACGGACGGGACGCGCCCTCGGAAGACCGGTTTGGCACATGGAATCTGGCACAGGAGTTCCGTCGCCGCTTCGAGGCCGAGATGGAGCACATCTGCTGCCATGAGCTGACGGGCATGGACCTGAGCACAGAGGAGGGCCGCAAGCAGTTCTGGAGCTCGGACGTGCCCCTGACCGTCTGCCTGCCGTTGGCTGGCACAGCCTACCGGCTGGCACTGGAGTTGCTCGAGGAGCCCTCATAGGGGGTGTGGCAATCGGCTTGCACCTGCCGCCGGGCCCTTAGGCTGAGACGGCCGCTCGGCTGGACCGGCTGCTGGGTTGCAGCCCTACCAGCGCGGCGATATAATCCCGCCATCCGCATCAAGGAGGGGAATCATGTCCGCGACCGCTCACGTCTGCGTCCGCTGCCAGCGACCGCTCGGTGAAGGCCTGTTCTGCAAGTACGACGGCATCTTCGTCCTCGACCCCGAAGGCACCGTCGTCATGGCCGGCCGCGGCGAGCGCCTACTTGCCTGGCTCGTCAACGGCCTCATCGTCATGTTCACACTCTTCATCGGCTGGCTCATCTGGTGGTTCATCGTCGCCCCGCGCGGCCAGAACCCGGGCAAGGCCGTCGCCGGCATCCGTGTCATCCGTACCAACGGCGACGCCGTGCGCACCGGGGGCATGTTCGTTCGGGGGCTCGCCGGCATTCTCGCCGGCCTCCTCCCCTTCTACCTGGACTACCTCTGGATACTCTGGGATCGCGACGCTCAGACGCTCCACGATAAGCTCGTAAACACCGTCGTTGTCAGGGGCAGAGGCTCCGAGAAGATCGTTGAAACCGGCGGCCTCGCTGAGCTGCGAGTCGGCGTTACGCCGCCGCCCGCATTCGCGCCGCCCATCAGCTTCTCCTCGCCGCCCAGCGAGACGCCCGAGCAGGCGCTGGCCCGCCTGGGTGACCTCCGGCAGAGGGGGGTGATCTCGGAAGAGGAGTACCAGGAGAAGCGGCGCGCGATCATCGACAAGCTGTAGGTAAGCGTCGGTATTGTGACGAGACGAGCGAGGCCGGCGACAGCGTCTGCTGGCAAGCCGCTAAGGTACTCCCGCCGGCTCGCTCTCCTGAGCCTCACAGGTGGGCCTTGTACCACTCCACAGCCTCGCCGCAGGTGCGCTCCATGCCCTCTCCCTCGTAGCACTGGAAGTGCGTGACGCCCTCGACGAGCGCGAACTTCTTCGGCTCGCCGGCGCGCTCGTACATGCGCTTCAGTTCGTCCGCCGGGCAGATGGCGTCGTGCTCAGCAGCGATGATTAGCAGGGCCCGCGGCGCGATGCGGTCCACGACCGATATGGGGCTGAACTCGAGGTGCGCCTCCACGTACTGCAAGAGGATCTGGGTCTTGAGGTGAGGCATGGCAGCGAAATGGCGCTCGAAGAACGCAACCATCTCCGGGTCGGGGATGATGGCGAACGGGTCCACGTACATCCCCCGCCCGGTCAGCACCCGCTGCCTGCGGTCCTGTTCGATTCCCATCCTCAGCGCTTCTACCTGCTGAGCGTTCAGGGCCCGGGTGGCGGAGGTCATGCCGTCGGCGATGCCGATCTGCGCCACCACCGCCTTCACCCGCTCGTCCAAGGCCGCGGCGTAGACCACCAGCCCGCAGCCGTAGGAGGTCCCCCAGAGGCCGACACGGCCGGGATCCACCTCCGACCGTGTCCGCGCATACGTCACGGCGTTGCGGATGTCCTCAACCTGCTCCAGGGCGAGCAGCCTGCCCCGCTGCCCCTCGCTGGTGCCGAAGCCGCGGTAGTCGAAGGTCAGAGCTACCCACCCCTGAGCAGCGAATCGCTCGGCGTACTGGGGGAGAATCAGCTCCTTCACCCCGGTGAAGCCGTGAGCGAGTACGACCACCGGACTTCGCTCCCCTTCTTTGCGGCCATCGGGATGATACAGGTGCCCCGATAGCCGGCATCCCTCTGAATAGAAGGCGACATCTTCTCTCTTCATCGTGTCCTCCTAGCGTGGTTCATGGGGGATTACCCGCATCGCGGGTCAGTCCGCACCGTCCAAGAACTCCTTGAAGCCCGATGTAGCATGGGGCCCGAGGCAGAGCTGCTCAAGGGCACCGACGCCCTCTCGATCACCGCTGCGAGCGCGGACGACCTGCTGGATGTGAACGTTCTCGAGGGCCAGAGGGTTGAGCTCGTCCGTCTTCCAGGACTCCCCGGCGACAGCGAGCTCCCCTTTCCAGCGCCCATGTCCCCACTCGGGGTGCATGTAGCCGATGCCCTTCATCTGGAAGCAGAGGAGGGGCTCAAGCTCGATCACGTGGCGCACCCCTGAGGGGTCGATGAGTGCGACCTCGGCGGATCGGGCCCTCCGGGTACCCGTCTCGTAGGCGATTCGATGCGACACCGACGTCATGGTCTCGATCCCTGAGTCGTCGCCTCCCGGGATCTCCTCGGGCGATTCGTAGACCGGCACGATAGCCCCGTCTTGGTGCCAGGCGTGGCCGCGCTCGTCCTCGAAGACGCTGAAGTGCGTACAGCGATCCTGCCAGTGAATTGGGGCCCAGAGGAAGAAGAACTGAGGCAGCCTCCTCAGCGGGGCACCTCCGGTCTCGGGCTCGCCGACGGGGCGGATCCCCCACGAGCGGTCCTTGGTTCCGTACACCCGCGACGGATCGACCGCGAGAGTGCTTCCGGCATAGCGGATCTCGCCTTCCCAACGGCCGAACTGGGCAAAGCGCGTGACGTCGTAGACTACGCGGGTACCCTGGCGCAGCGTCTGTCGGCCTTCTTCGACGCAGGCGGTGCGCGCAGTGAAGGCAAGATCGCACTCGATGCCGGTCTCGTTCGGTTCGAGCCTGACGCGGGCCCTGCGCATGGGCTCGATGACGTCAATTCGGAACGGGCCAACGACGCTCTCGCTGGGTTCGTCAGGTGCCCGGCGCGAGCCGTGGAAGGCGTGCTGCTCCCCGTCGCGGACGATGCTGAAGCCGCAATCCAGGATGCCGCGGTTGGGGTAGAGCCCCATGCCCACCGCGAAGTAGAACTCACCGTCGTCGGCGTATCCGTTGAACCAGTAGCGGTCGTAGACGTTCCGGTCGCTGGAGGCCGCGTGCGCCACGGGCTCCGGCGTCTGATGGATGGGATAGTCGTCGAATCGGGTGAGCATCAGTCGCACCTCCTCTGCGTCATCGGCAAGCATAGCCCTGAGGGCAGCGCCGGTCAAAGCACCAGGTGGTCGGCCCCATGGGCACCCGCTTGGCCCGCCGGCGATCCGTCCCCCCACTAGCCGGCGCTTGCCGACAAGGGCTTGAAGACGGCCTCCTGAGATACGAAAATGGACGCCAGCGTCCGGTGCCGGGCGAAACTGAAGACCACGGTGTCGGCGGTTCGAAGCGCCCCGGCACCACTGTGTCCCGTTCTGGAAGCGAGGTTTGAGATGCCAGGTCCGCTGGAAGGGATCAAGGTCGTGGAGTTGGGACTGTGGGTAGCCGGCCCCTCGGCGTCGGCGATCCTGTGCGACTGGGGCGCGGAGGTGATCAAGATCGAGCCGCCCCAGGGCGACCCCTTCCGGGGCTGGATGGCCTCCATGGTGGGCGCAACACTGGCAATGAACCCCCCGTTTGAGCTGGACAACCGGGGCAAGCGCAGCGTCGCCGTCAACCTAGAAAACGAGGAGGCACGGGCCATCGCTCGTAAGCTGATAGAGGACGCGGACGTCCTCATCACCAATATGCGACCGCGGGTGCTGGACCAGTACGGGCTCAGCTACGAGGAGCTGCGTGAGGCGAACCCGCGCCTGGTGTACTGCCACATCACTGGCTACAGCCTGGAGGGGCCGGACCGCGACCGGGCCGCGTACGACGTCGGCGCCTTCTGGGCTCGGGCGGGAGTGGCGGCAGGGCTGACGCCGGCCGGACACGAGATCCCCCAGCAGCGCGGCGGCATGGGCGACCACATGGCAGGCAACGGAGCGGCGGGGGCGGTATGCGCGGCTCTGCTGGCCAGGGAACGCACCGGCCGCGGCCAGAAGGTGCACCTTTCCCTACTACGCATGGGGGCGTACATGATGGGCTGGGACCTGAGCCTGGCCCTGCGCCTGAACACCCCCGTTCCGCCCTACGACCGCAGCCACGCCATAAACCCCCTCCTAACCTGCTACAAGTCGAAGGACGGCCTCTGGTTCTGGCTCCTGCTCCTGCAAGCGGACCGGCACTGGCCAGACCTGTGCCGGGCCATCGACCGCGAGGAGTTGCTCGAGGATGAGCGCTTCGCCGACATCGTCAAGCGCCGGGCGAACACCCTGGAGATGGTGAAGGAGCTGGACGAGGCGTTCGCCAGCCGCAGCCTCGAGGAGTGGGGAAACAGGTTCGACGAGCACAATGTGTGGTGGGCACCGGTGTTCAACGTGTTCGACGTGGTGCACGACCCGGTAGCCCAGCGCGCTGGGGTGCTGGTGGAGGTGGAGGGGCCGGAAGGCCCGACGAAGATGGTCGCGTCCCCAGCCGATTTTCTGGGGACGCCCCAGGCGCCGCAAGGGGCGGCACCGGAGCTGGGGCAGCACACTGAGGAGGTCCTACTGGAGCTGGGGTACGACTGGGACAGAATCGTGGCGCTGAAGGAGAGCGGGGCGATTCCGTAGCGAAACAGTGAGGAAAAGAGAGAGGCGAGCCTGTCTACGGCTCGCCTCTCCCAACGGGTCGACGCCGACGCCAGCGCGGGCCGCTTGACGCCGACATCCAAAGGGGGGTACGGTAATACTGGCTGATTTGACTGTTTGCCCACCGTTTAGGGCTGTCGGCGGGAGACCCCCTGGCCCACTGAGGGATGGCAGAAACCTCAGGTCGCGGCCGGCCCCCCTTGCGGCGATTCCGTCGGCGGTCCTAAGCGGTGGGCAAACCTGTTAGTCATGCTCCTGTACGGAAACCCGCCTGTCAATACGGATTATTGGGTACTCCAGGTTGGAGGAGGGCAAGCCCTAATCCAGGAGACCTTCCCTTACGGCCCGTACGCTGGCCTCTGTCCGGGAAGACGCCCCCATCTTGGCGCGGATGTTCTCGACGTGCTTCTGGGCCGTCAGGGTGCTGATACCGAGCACGGCGCCGATCTCCCTGTCTGACCTGCCGTCCGCCATCAGGTGGAGGACTGTCAGCTCACGGAAAGTCAGTCCGTAGGCGGTTCCCCGCTGCATCTGGCGCTCCACGGTGTTTTCCAGGTCCTCGCGGGCCCTCTGCTGCGCCTCCTCCATCCGCTTGCGCTCCGTGATGTCGCGGGCTATTCCGAATGTGCCGACCACCTTTCCGTCCACCATGAGAGGCCTGGGCACCGTCTCCACCGTGAGGTACTGACCGTCCTTGGTCACCATGCGGTATTCACCTGTCGACGGCGCCTTTCCTCGCAGGACAACCCGCAAGTCCCTCATGGCTGCGGGCAGGTCATCGGAGTGGATGATGGACCTGAAGTGCCTGCCGAGCCACTCGTCGCGAGACCAGCCGAACACTGACTCAAATGCGGAGTTCAGCGACGTGATGGTTCCGTCCCTCGACAGCGTAAAGATGACGTCGGGCGCAGCTTCGACCAGGGTCCGGTAGCGGTCTTCGCTCTGGAGCAGCGCCTCCTCCATCTGCTTGCGCTTGGTGATATCCCAGAAGATGCCCAGTACGCCAACAGCATCGCCGTTTTCATCTCTGACCGGCGTCTTGACCGTCTGCACGAATACCTTTCGGCCATCCTGGACATACTCCTCTTCGATATCTTCTGTCTCCCCTGAGTCCATGATCCGCCTATCGTCTGCTCTGTATTTCTCAGCCAACTTCTTGGGGAAGAAGTCATAGTCCGTCTTGCCGACAATCTCATCGGGTTCGATGTGTAGATCGCGAGCGAAGTTCTCATTGCAGGACACGTAACGCGACTTCCCATCCTTGAGGAAGATCCTCTGTGGAAGGTTCTCAAGCAATGTCCTGTGCCTGGCCTCGCTCTGCCGCAGGGCATCCTCGGCCCGCTCGCGCTCCGTTGTGTCCCGGACAATCCCTTCCACCGCCACCAGCTTTCCGTCCTCGTCATAGATGGGCACATTGCGATGCTCCGTCCAGATCACACCACCGTCCTTACGAATCCACCGCAGGGTGCCGGGATCGGTGGACGGATCCTTGATCATCCCCTTCAGCTTCTCCCGATCATCGGGGTGGACGATCTTCATCGCCAGATTCGGGTCGGCGTAGAACTCCTCCGGCGAGTAGCCCGTCATGGCAGAGATTGCCGGGCTGACATACTCGTAGGCTGGGGTAGGGAGAAATCGATGGCGGAAGATGATGTCCGGAGCGTTCTCCGCCAGCCGGCGATAGCGCTCCTCGCTCTCCTGCAGCGCCTCCTCGGCCAGCTTCCGCTTGGTGATGTCTGTCAGGACCCCACGTATGCCGACAACGCGATCTCCCTCGAAGATCGGTCGGCCGAAGCTGCGCGCCCAGATGACTTCGCCTGACTTGGACACGAGCCTGTATTCGTTGGGCCTTGGATGACCGGAAACGGCTCTCTGAAGCCCCTCCACCGCGCGCTCCAGATC
>DAOUMV010000023.1:0-56875 GCA_034408935.1 Dehalococcoidia bacterium | reverse complement strand
GGTGACTGGTACACCTGCCTTCTTCATCAACGGCCAACTGGTGTCGGGGGCCATCCCGTTCGAGGACTACACGGACAGCAATGGCGCGACGCAGCCGGGGTTCAAGAGCATTATTGACGCCGCGCTGCGGATGGGGCAGTAGGATGGTCTGCCCCTGGACAGAGTTCTCAAGGCCAGAGAGGTGGTGTCAATAACGAACGCCGTCCCAAGAATCGAGGGGGGATGTCCGTTAGAGAATGGCGCTGGCCGAGAAGTAGCCACAGGGTGCGATGATGTCCTATGGCCTCCCTTGATCAGTTTGGTCCCAGCGCCGGTGGAGATGAAGCCTTTCGGGTGACCAACACAGGGATCGAATGAACGATGAGCGTCGGGACCACCCTCTCCGATAGATACCGCCTGGAGCGGGAAATCGGCTCCGGAGGCATCGGCATAGTCTATCAGGCGGCCGATCTGCGCGCAGGAGCGAGGGTCGCCGTCAAGGTCCTCCATGCCGATCTTACCAGGGAAGGCGACTTCGTCCGCCGCTTCCACCGCGGGGCTCGCATCGCGCGCAAGCTGCGTGATCCCCACATCGTCCAGGTTCTCGATCACGGCAGTGACGGCGACCGCCATTTCCTCGTCATGGAGTTCGTCGAGGGCAGACCGCTCTCCCAACTCCTCCAGGAGAGGGAGAAGCTTCCCGAGAAGGAGGCCCGCTCCATCGCCCGACAGGTGGCCCTGGCCCTGGACGCAGCCCACCAGCAGGGCGTGGTCCACCGCGACATCAGCCCCGGCAACATCCTCGTCACCAAGGACGGAACCGTCAAGGTGTCGGACTTCGACGTGGCCAGGGCCGCCGACACCACCAGGATGACCCAGACCGGCCTGTTCGTTGGGAAGGTGCGCTATGGGGCGCCTGAGGCGTTCGTGGGCCGAAGCGACATCCGCTCCGACATCTACTCCCTGGGCATCGTCCTGTACGAGATGCTCTCGGGCCATGTGCCGTTCGACTCGGACACGCCGTTCGCGGTGGTGGAGATGCACCGCAGCGCCGAGCCGCCTGGGCTGGAGCAGCTGGACAAACTGGGAGAGGGGTCGTTGGCCGCGGTGGTGCAGCGCTGTCTGGAGAAGCGGTCGGAGGGTCGCTTCCAGGACCCACACGGGCTAGTCCTAGCCCTGGAGGGAAAAGCTGGCGCGGCGCTAATACCAGAGCACCCGGCGGCAGAGGCCACGGGAGAAGCCGCCGCTCTGGCCAAGGGCGAGGCGCTACATCGGCGCGAGCCACCAGCAAGGTCGGGGAAGGCCCTCGCGAAGGCCGCTCCGGCCAAAGCCGAGGCGCTCCACCGACGCGAGCCGCCAGCAAGGACGAAACCACCGAGGGCGGCGCCGGCAAGGCCGTCTTGGCCTGTACCCGGCTGGCTCCGGCGACCCGGTGCGGTCTACGTGGTCCTGGGGATCGGAGCGACCCTGGCTGTCTTGCTGGCGGTGGTCGGTGCCGCCGTCCTACCCGCTGGTGGTGGGTCGTCCGAGGTAACCGGGGCGTCCAACGATGCCGCCCCAGGCCAGAGCCAGACCCCGAGCCCTGACAGCGAGGTAGTCGTGTCCCCGGAACCGGACGGTGCTAGTACACCCGTTCGCGCCCTTATGGGGACGCCCCTCGCTGTCACCGGTGAGGCAGCGCCCATAGTACGGCAGGTCAGCGGATTGGACCAAGATGAGGCCCGCCAGGGGATGGACAGGGCTTTCGGCGTCATCCCCGTCCCATCAGGGACGACGGGGCCCTATATGTATAGATTTCATTCGGGGCTGAACGACCCCCCAACGGAAGCAACCCTCGACATTCCGGAATGCCCAGTAGGCGACAGACTAGGCAATGTAGAAGGCCCTCCTCCGATGGTGTATGACTCGGTTGAATACGACTCGGACGCCTCGAGCGAAGAGATCCTAGAATTCTTCACGGAAAACGTACCGGATGGCTGGGTCCTGCACTGGGTAAGCCAGTGGTGGTCGGGGCAAACGGGGTTCGAGATCGAGTGGCGGAGGGACAACATGCTCGTCGTGGTGGAATTCAAATCTACGTCGGACAGCCAGCGCCATTTCACGGTGGCCCGTTGCGCAATCGACCAAGAAGTGCAGACGGAAGGGCAGCAGACGGCGCCGAGGGTGTCGGATGAACTAGATGAGTCCTTCGGTACGATCCCGGTGCCCGCAGATGCAGTGAAGCGGGGCTACGATCGGCCCGACGTGATGTCCCCAGGGAGACCCTGTACGGAAGGATCAACCAACGAGATTGCGCTCGACTACACGACGTACGAGACGGATGAGTCACCACAGGACATTCTCGAGTTTTATTCCTCTAAGGCACCTGGCGACTGGGCTCGGGACAGCGCCGATTGGGATTACGGTAGGCTGACCCTCACAAGGGGCAACTTAGTTGTCGCTATCAGCACGTCAAGTTTTGGTGGTTCCAGTTGGCTCTACGTCAAGCGGTGTATCGTGCAGTAGAATCCTCTGGAAGCGTGAGTTCGTGGGTTGGTCGCAGCGAGTCTCCAATCTGGCTCTGAAAGTGAGTTGGTGGGTTCGATGAGCATCGGCATCACTCTCTCCGCCAAGTACCGCCTGGAGCGGGCGATCGGTTCCGGGGGCATCGGCACGGTGTACCGGGCCACCGATCTGCGGTCAGGAGCCACCGTCGCCGTCAAGGTTCTCCATGCCCGTCTGGCGAGGGATCCCGACTTCGTGCGCCGCTTCCGCCGGGGGGCTCGCATCGCGAGGAAGCTCCGGGATCCCCACATCGTCCAGGTCCTCGACCACGGCTCCGACGGCGACCGCCACTACCTCGTCATGGAGTTCGTCCAGGGCAGACCCCTTTCCCAACTGCTCCACGACAGAGGCAGGCTCCCCGAGCAGGAGGCCCGCTCCATCGCCCGCCAGGTGGCCCTGGCCCTGGCCGCGGCCCACCAGCAGGGCGTCGTCCACCGCGACATCAGCCCCGGCAACATCCTCATCGCCAAGGACGGCACCGCCAAGGTCTCCGACTTCGACGTGGCCAGGGCGGCAGACGCTACCAGGATGACCCAGACAGGGATGTTCGTGGGGAAGGTGCGCTACGGCGCGCCAGAGAGCTTCGCCGGACAGGCAGATATCCGCTCCGACATCTACTCCCTGGGCATCGTCCTGTATGAGATGCTCACCGGTCATGTGCCGTTCGACTCGGACACCCCGTTCGCGGTGGTGGAGATGCACCGCAACGCCGAGCCGCCCGGGCTGGAGCAGCTGGACAGGGTGGGAGAGGGGACGCTGGCCGCGGTAGTGCAGCGCTGTCTGGAGAAGCGTGCGGAGGGTCGCTTCCAGGACCCGCGCGGGCTCGTGCTGGCCCTGGAGGGAAGGGCCGCACCGGCACGGCTGTTGCGCGGGAAGGAACTGTTGGCCCAGCGGCCAAGCGGAATGCGACGGGCCGCCCGTCGGTCTCCGACCGACTGGCTGCGTCGGCCCCCCGCTAGGTACCTGCTAATCGGAGCGAGCGCGACTTCGGCTATGGTCTTGGTTCTGGCGCTGAGCGCAGTTCTGTCCGCCGACGGCGGGTCGTCCGAGGACAATCGTGTGTCCAGCGAGGCCACTCACGGCCAGAGTCCGACGCCCAACCCACGCACGGATCCAGAACAGCCCGCCGATGCAAGCCTTGACAGCACGGCACTCACGCTCCCGGAGGTCCCAACGCTCGGAGGTGGGACGTCGACGGTGGCAAGTGAGATCATCGCGCAGGGCGTGACCGAGGACGTGATGAACGCGACCTTTGGCGCCGTATCGTTGCCCCCACGAACAACCCGATCATCCTGGACAGGCGGCTTGGGTTCTCTTGGTGAAGTAACAGATGAGAGCCAGTACTCAACGGAAGCGTTACCCGAGGAACTATTCGAGTCCTACACACAAGATCTGCCGGCTGGATGGCATCTGTTCGAAGTGGCGGAGTACGGCTATCACCAATACGATGTCGTCTGGCGACGGGACAATATGACGATCGAGTTCTACATCTACGCCCGCCAACCCGATGACCGTAGCACAACCATGGAGGTCACCCGATCGGCGACTGACGGCAAGATTGACGAGTGGAAGCCGGTTGGGAAGGTGCCGGAGGAGATCGACGAAGCGTTCAGCACGATTCCTATTCCTCCTGGGGCGACCCTTGACACGCGCTACTGGGCCACCATCACTCCTGTAACGTATTGCCGTCCCGATCTCATCGCCGGCTGCTGCCTTGACAGTACCTGGTACGGCACAGAAGAGTCGCTGAAAGCCGTGTTGGATTTCTACGAAAGCAACACACCCGCTGGGTGGACTAGACAGTCCTTCACGGCTAGCGGGGACATTCTCGGTTTCCGCTGGGAGAAGGAGAACCTCGAGGTGCATCTTGCAGTGACCACGAGGGATGACCCCCTCCCATTCGAGACTCCCACCAAGTTCTCGATCGAGCGGTGCGTGCGATCGTAGCAGTGTCCGCGGTAGGCGGCACGTGTGGGCGAGTCCCCGTCAGTTCAGGGGGGCATCATTGAGGTAAGCCTGTACCTTCGATGGGAGCTCGGGACACACTTTCGGGCAGGTATCGCGTGAAGCGGGAGACGCCCTGGGGGAGAGTCGCGTTTCACGGGCCTAGGTTGTCACTGGAATGTAAGAGGCCGGTCATTGATATGAGACGGCAGTGGCCCTACGCTCATGTCATGATCGGATCGACTCAAAGAAGCCCAGGTCTGGATGCACAATGCAGCACTCACGCGGATCACGATACGTTCTTTGCTTCATAGGGGCAGCCGGCCTCGCCTTCGCAGTCATCATGGTTGGCCTCGCGATCCAGTCGGGCGACGGATCACCGAGCGGTGATACCGGCGTGCTCGCGCAAGCGAATGGCCCAGCCGTACCGCCTGATCCGACTGATGAAGTCATCAACACGCCGGAACCGGCGGAAGAGCCTTTCCACGAGCCGGACGACGAAGGACCCGAGGAAACCGAGGGTGCCGCTGTTGAGCGAGACCGTGTCCCGGTGTCCCTTCCGAGTGGCACCGATATCGCCGCCCCGCAGGGACAAGCTGGCTACGGCACCCTGAAGATATCCAACGGCACAGACCTGGACGCCGTAGCCAAATTGGTCGACGACAACGGCACCACCCGGCGATTCGTCTATATCGCGGCGGATGGCGAAACAACCCTAGAGGGCATCGGGCCGTGCACGTGCGTGCTACGATTTGGCCTGGGCGTCGACTGGGATTCTGATTCCCAGAGGTTCCTCCGCGACCGATCCTACTCGGAATTCGTCGACCCACTGAAGTTTGAGGAAGTGGAGACGCCGACAGGTGTAGAGTATGCGACCTACGAGGTCACCCTCCACCCTGTGATTGGAGGCAACGCTCAGACGAACTCAATTGACGAAGATGCGTTCGAGGGGACGGGGCCCTAGTGGTAGTGCGTGGCAGGATTGGGTGCGCAAAGGCTGGCTCGTTAGTGACGGAGCGAACCGTTCCCCGTGGCGACAGGATGACACTTGATGAGCGTCGGAACTGTACTCTCCACTAGGTACCGCCTGGAGCGGGAGATCGGTTCGGGGGGCATAGGCACCGTGTACCGAGCCACCGACCTTCGTACCGGCGCAACCGTTGCCGTCAAGGTCCTCCATCCGCACCTCGCCAAAGACCCCGATTTCGTGCGCCGCTTTCATCGAGGAGCACGCATCGCTCGAAAGCTGGAGGATCCCAATATCGTGCGGGTCCTCGACCACGGGCGGGACGGCGGACAGCAGTTCCTTGTGATGGAGCTAGTCGAGGGGAAGACACTGTTGGATGTGCTCAGCACTCGTGCTAAGCGCTCGGACAAAGAGGCGCGCTCCATCGTTCGGCAGGTAGCCCTGGCACTTGACGCAGCCCACCAGCAGGGTGTTGTACATCGGGACATCAAGCCCGGCAACATCCTTGTAACCAAAGACGGTGTGGCCAAGGTGACCGACTTCGACATCGCGCGTGCGATCGATGCGACGAGGATGACGCGGACGGGGCTGTTCATGGGTAGCGTGCGCTACGCTGCGCCCGAGGCGTTTTCCGGCCGGGCGGACATTCGCTCCGACATCTACTCTCTGGGCATCGTCCTGTACGAGATGCTCACGGGCCGCGTCCCGTTTGATGCCGACACTCCGCTGGCTGTGATGGAGATGCACCGGACTACGGAGCCGCCGGGGCTGGAGCAACTGGACAGGCTGGGAGAGGGGACGCTGGCGGCGGTAGTGCAGCGCTGTCTGGAGAAGCGGCCCGAGGAGCGCTTCCAAGACCCCCGCAAGCTCTTGCTGGCGCTGGAAGGACGAGCCGCTGCAGAACCGAGACGGCCGAAGGCACCGCCGCCGGGGCCGCGTTGGCCTCTGCCCGACTGGCTGCGCCAACCCTACGCTCGCTATGTGTTGGCGGGGAGTGGTGCGATTCTAGCAGTCGTACTGGCCTTGGTAGGAGGCAATGTTCTGTTTTCCGGCGGTGAATCGACAGTAGGTAACCCAACACCCACGCCGCCGCCCTCCTCGACGGCGGGGCCGGGAGAGGTGGTGACCGAGATCACTGTTGATGATTTCATTGCTCCTGGTCGCACGACTCGAGGATTAGCTTGGGATGGCGCACATCTATGGCTTTCAGCGGATACCGAGCTATTCAAAGCGGACGCTGATGGCGAAGTGGTGGACTCTTATTCCGCGCCGGAGGTTACCCCAGAGGGCTTGACCTGGGACGGTGAGACATTCTGGATATTCACTACAAACAAGAGCGACATACACCAATTCTCAATAGATGATTCGGCCGACGTGAGCGAACCGCGAATTATCAGCTCGTTTCGGTCGCCGAATCAAAGAATTGGCGGAACATATGATGGCCTAGCCTGGGATGGCACCGGCCTTTGGTATTCTGATGCCGAGAGCGTCTACAAGCTAGACACTGCAGGGAACGTTCTTAGCAGTTTCACCTTTGGCCATGATATTGCCGGGTTAGCTTGGGATGGAGAGCGACTGTGGCTGGCGTACAACCCCTCTACTCTCCTGGAGGATGCCACGCTAGTAAAGACTGACACCCAAGGAACCATATTGCTGACCACCACTGTACCGCTGTCTCACATAGACGCTTTGACCTGGGGTGATGGACATCTGTGGGCAGCTGGAGCCGATTCCTACGCTGGCCAGCCAGGCCAGCTAGGTCAGCAACGACAGCGGATGATATACAAGATCGATCTGGTGACCACAGTGATCGGATTGCAGGACAATGGCTCATCCGAGACCGCTTCGGCGAGCCCGGTGCCCATCTCATCATCCACGCCAGGGGACCCGCAACCGGGTACCTACAGCGGCACCACCTCCCAGGGGAGATCGGTGGAATTCGATGTCGTGGAGGGGCGAGCGATAGGCCGGATCAAGTTTGATGTGGAAGGTGAGTGTCCGGGCTCTGAGCCAATGGGGTGCACGTGTGAGGTCAAGAACGAGACCACCATGGCCGAACCCTGGCCCATCGCGGACAACGCGTTCTCGTATGCCCCTGGTGACTTCAGTTTCTCTGCGGTGTTCGATTCCACGACGACGGCCAGCGGGTTCGTGCGTGTCCACACCGCGGGTTCTCCTGGAGATCAAGCGCCGTGCAACTCCGACTCTGTGACGTGGACGGCTTCAGTCCGGTAGTGCTCCATCGTGCCGGCTGTCTGGCTCGTGTGGGGCCATGGCCGCGCCGCGGGCAGTTGGGTGAGAGGGTGACGCCGCTTGGTCGCCAGCGTCGTAGGAGGCCTGCCATGCGAAAGCTCGTAGCGCTCATAGCTATTGCCCTTGTAGCCCTCCTAGCCCTCTCTGCTTGCGGTGGCGACGGCCCGTCCCGCACACCCACCACTTCGCGCGCGTCATCGCCCACGGTCGCCCAGCCCTCCCCGACAGCGGTGCAGCCGGTAGTCACGCCCGCGCTCTCCCCGGAGGAGGCTGTCGAGACGCTCTGCCTGGAGGTAGAGCAATCCTACCCCGAGATCGAGGAGGAGTTCTCCCTGCCCATCGCCGAAGCCGTGCGGCGCGTCCTGACCGGATTGACCTTGGAGGTGGTGCCTGAGGGAAAACCCTGTGACGCCACCTTAACCCTTACCTTGACCGGGGAACCTCTTGGGGATTCATACTCGATTCTTGGAGTCGGCGAAGGCACGTACTGTCACACCGGGGCGGAAGTCAACGGCCAAGCGACCCTTGCCATTCCAGGGCGTGCGCCGCTGACCCTACCCATCAGCGCAAAGGAGGATACTCCGTTTCGCACTTATGGCTGTCCTGGCAAGACTGGTGCCCCGTTCAACAGTGCCTGGCCGAGGGCCGTGCTCGACGGCCTGGCCGGCCTCTGGCCACCCCTCCAAGTCCTTGTTCAGGCTCTAGAGAACGAGGACGATGACGTGCGTAAGGCCGCCGCCGAGGCGCTGGGGGATATGGGGCCGGATGCGAAGGATGCTGCGCCCATTCTCATCGACGCCCTGCAAGAGGATGAAGACGGTGACGTGCGCAAGGCCGCCGCTTATGCGCTGGGGAACATTGGGCCGGAGGAAGGAGTAGTCCCCGCCCTCATCGATGCCCTGCAAGAGGATGAAGACGATGACCTGCGTTATGCCGCCGCCTGGTCGCTGGGCGATATCGGGCCGGATGCGAAGGACGCCGTCCCGGCGCTCCTGAAGGCCCTGGAAGATGAGGACATAGATCTACGCAAGGTCGCCGCCTCGTCGCTGGGCGATATCGGGCTGGAGGAAGGAGTAGTCCCCGCCCTCATCCAGGCTTTGGAGGATGAAGACGACCAAGTGCGCTCGGACGCCGCCGAGGCGCTCGGGAAGATCGGGCCGGAGGCGAAGGACGCCGTCCCCGCCCTCATCCAGGCTCTGGAAGATGAGTACCCGGTGTGCTGGAACGCCGCCGAGGCGCTGGGGAACATCGGGCCGGAGGAAGGAGTAGCCCCCGCCCTCATCCGGGCCCTAGAAGATGAGGACGAATATGTGCGCAAGCACGCCGCCGAGGCCCTGGGGAACATTGGGCCGGAGGAAGGAGTAGTCCCCGCCCTCATCCGAGCCCTACAGGATGAGGACCAATATGTGCGCAATTACGCCGCCGAGGCCCTGGAGGCCATCACGGGACAGCATTTCGGTGAGGACGCCGCCCGCTGGCAGCAGTGGTGGGATCAGCAGGAGTAGGCAGGTGGAACGGTCAACGCGTGCACGGATGGTTCGGATGAAGAGTCGGCCAGAGGAAGTCATGGTAGGCCGCCAACCGGGTGTGATCATCCCTACGGAGGTTCGATGATGCACAAACTGATGCTAGCGCTTGCCGCGTTGTCGTTCCTGGCCGTCGGCTGTGGCGGGGCTCGCCAGGGAGCGGATTACAGTCTGACCTCCACAGAGCAGGCTAAGGCTCATACGACCCCAGTTGTTCCCGATCCAGCCACCAACGTCCCTGAACCCGTCGCAACCGCGCCACTGGTTGCAGAGGGAGTCAAGTTGTATCTAGGAACCGAGCAATTGGCGGCCGAACCACTGACCGGCGGCGAAAGCACGAATTTCAGATGCCACGGGTATTGCTCATACACCTGGGATCTCACCCTGACTGCGCCGCTTGACGCACAATCCTACGGCTATCACCTATACGTTAGCCGCCGCTTCCACATGGCGCTCACGCTCACGCACGAGGGGAGCGCGACCGTTCTCGTGGATGCGCACCGCCTGTCGGCCGGCTCTCCAGCCGAGGGTACGCTCGGCGGACAGCCGATGGTTGGTGCGCCCGGTGACCTGCTAACCTTGGAGTTGACTCTGCCTGACGGTGGAAACATCGTGGGTCATGGGGCTGGTGACCCGGTGCTGGGTGGAGGCGGCAGCACTTCGTACATAACCCTGAGTCAGGACGAGCCGCCTCCCTCGCCGACGCCCGCCCCTGCTGTCGGTGCGCGCCTACCTTCATCCAGAGAGACCACGGCTGGCCCAGCTGTCTCCGTTGGCCCAGACAACATCTTGCACCTGGCTTGGGCGGACCGGAGCGGAGGGAGCCCGGCCATTCTCTACGTCCGATCAACCGACGGGGGCATGTCTTTCTCTCCGCCCGTTGTGGTGGCCCTAGGCGCGGACGCTGAGGCGCTCGGGGCGCCCACCGTTGCTGGTGGTCCGGCCGGTACCGCAGCCCTTGCCTGGGAGCAGAAGCGCGGCGGCACCTGGGAAATCGCCTTCAGCCGTTCCGCCGATGGGACGAGCTTCACCGCACCAGTCTTGGTGGGCGAGAGCGGCCGTATGGGAGACCGGGTGCAACCGGCCCTGGCAGCGGCCCATGACGGCGCGCTGTATCTGGCATGGCGCGACCTAACCGTGGGTGAGACGGGGAGCATCTTCTTCGCCCGCGGCACGCCCTCCGGCGCTTTCGGAGACGGTGTGGAGGTGAGTCCATTCCCCGAGATCCAGCAAGATCCGGTAATAGCCGTCGACTCGCAAGGCCGAGTTCACTTGGCTTGGAGCGACGGACGCGACGGGAAGGTCGCGGTGTACTATGGCCGTGCTGACGACGGCATCACCTTCCAGACGGTGAAACGTGTCTCGGAAGCGGAGGGCGAGCTTATTCCCGGCTTGGCGGTGGGCGATGACGAGCGTGTCCACATCGTTTGGGCCAGCAGTTTTGTGTACGTGTACCACACCTATTACGCCCTGTCGGAAGACGGTGGCAAGACCTTTTCATCGGGTGTCATGCTGAGCGACAGCGGACAGTCAGTCTCTCTGGATTTCCCTTATGCAGCTGTGGGTACAAGCAGTGAGGGCACGACCTACGTAGCCTTCCGCACCGCCTCGCCAGCCCATGGCACCGTGATTCACTATGACCGGAGCAAGGACGGGATCTTCGGCACGGACGTGACCGTGGCTGGGGGCAAGGACGCCAACACGCTGAGCCGACCAGCGATTGCGGCTGATAGCCAAGGCCGCGTGTTCCTGGCCTGGGGTGACGGCGAGCAGGGTCGGTTTCAGGTGCACGTCGCCCGAGCTGCAGGCGGAGGAACGTTCGACTTGGAAGGGGCAGCGCGCGTACAGGGTTGAATCGACGTGGACGCAACAACCAGTTCTTGCCAACACAGCAGTCGCGGCCCGGCCGGCTTGAGTGGAGGCCGATCGACGGCCACCCCGCGCAAGCGCGCAAGCCTGTCGGGCAGGCACGCACGGTACCAAGGGGGACGGCAATGAAGCACGCGGGCGACCTCACCTTGTTGGCCCTGGCAATCAGCGCGGTCATCGGACTGGCATGTGGTTCAGACGGAGACTCAGAGGAGAAATCTTCCGCAGGTCATACGTACTCGGACGTCTTGGCGACCTACCCGTCGGGAGTCGAGCTATGCCGCGCGGAGGCGGTGATAGTGGACGTGAATGAGGAGCAGATCCTCTTCGATATCCCTCCTGGCGCCTTCGGCATAGAGATGCTGGATTTCGAACCCCAGTATCGGTGCTATGGCGCAAAGCTAACCGTCGGGGAGAACACCGTGACCCTTGACGGTGAAACCTATGGGCCGGGCAGCAAACTGACTTTTGACAAGAATCTCGAATGGGTCGTGGTCTCGAGTTGGGATTGAGCGACATGTGATGAACGCCGACGGCTCCGATCTCACCCTCCTCACCAGTGGCCGCCACCGCGGCACCGGCCCCGCCTGGTCGCCGGTGCCGTAGGGGAACTACCATGCGAAAGCATGCAACGCTCATAGCCATTGCCCTTGTGGCCCTCCTGGCCTTCGCTGCTTGCGGCGGCGACGGTCCCTCCCCCGCTTCCAGCACTACCCCAGCGGCATCGCCCACCGTCGCCCAGGGCTCCCCCACGCCAGTCCAGCCGGCAGTCACGCCCGCGCTCTCACCGGACGAGGCCATCCAGACTATCTGCCTGACGGTAGAACAATCCTACCCCGAGATCGAGGAGGAGGTCTCTCAGCCCATCGCCGAAACCGTCCAGCGCATCCTGACCGCGCTGGGCCTGGAGGTGGTAGCTCAGGGAACACCTTGCGACGCTATCCTGATGTTTGCCTTGACCGGCGAAGCTCTTGGGGCAGACTACAACGTCTCGGGCGGCGGAAGCCAGTTCTGTTACACCGGCGCGGAAGTCGATGGCGAGATGACCCTTACCATGCCGGGGCGCTCGCCGCTGACCGTGCCCATCAGCGGGAGAGAGCCTCCTAACCCGGGGGTGATTACTCACTGTCCCTACCAAGTCGCAGCGCCATTCGATAGACCCTGGCCGAGGGCCGTGCTCAATGGCCTGACCAGCCTGTGGCCGACGCCCCAGGTCTTCCTTCACGCGCTCGCGGACGAAAACGAAGATGTGCGCACGGCCGCAGCGGAAGAGCTAGAGGAGAGCGGGTCACAGGAGACCAAGGATACCATCTCAGCCTTCATCCAGGCCCTGCGGGATCAAGACAAAGATGTGCGTGTGGCCGCCGCCGAGGGGCTGGGCGCCATCGGGCCGGAGGCGGTGGAGGCAGTCCCCGCCCTCATCCAGGCCCTGCAGGATGAAGACGAAGATCTGCGTGTAGCCGCCGCCATGGCGCTGGTGGCCATCACTGGGCAGGACTTCGGCGATGAAGCCGACCGCTGGCAGCAGTGGTGGGGGGAGCAGCAGTGAGGCCAGCAGCCGAAACCGGGCTGACCCCGCCAGTCAGCCGAAGCAGATGGAGCGGCCTTGAGGGAGACGGGCCCAGGTAAGACGGTCCTACAGTGGTCAGAGGGATAAGCCATGCGAAAGTCCGCAACGCTCATAGCCATTGCCCTTGTAGCCCTCCTGGCCCTCGCTGCTTGCGGTGGCGGCCCGTCCACCACATCCACCGCTACTCCCGCGCCGTCGCCGACAGTCGCTGAGCCTTCTCCCACGCCATCGCCCGCCCCTACCCCCTTCCCCCAAGAACCGGTCCAGCCGGCCGTCACGCCTGCGCTCTCGCCGGACGAGGCCATCCACACTCTGTGCCTGACTGTAGAGCAATTCTACCCTCAGATTGAGGGCGAACCATCTGAGCCCATCGCCGAACCCATCACGGAGACCGTCGGGCGTATCCTTACCGGGCTGGGCTTGGAGGTAGTGGCTGAGGCAACACGCTGTGACGCCACCCTGACCTTTGCCTTGACCGGCGAGCCTCTTGGGGCAGGGTACCGGGGGTTCTCGGACTATTGCTACACCGGGGCCGAAGTCGAAGGCGAGATGACCCTTGCCATCCCGGATCGCGCGCCGCTGACCCTGCCCATCAGCGGAAGAGAGCCTACCTCATTAACCACTACTTGGTGTCGTGATGAAACCGACGCCCCATTCGATGAAGTCTGGCCCATAGCCGTGCTCGAAGGCCTGGCTCAGCTATGGGGAATCCAAGCTCTTATTCAAGCCCAAGAGTATGAAGACAAAGAAGTGCGCGGGGCCGCTGCTGAAGTGCTGGGGAAGATAGGGCCAGAGGCAGTTGAGGCCCCCCCGGCTCTCATCCAGGCCCTCAAGGATGAGGAGCCGTCGGTGCGCAATGCCGCCCAGGAAGCGCTGGAGAAGATCGGTCCGGGCGCCATCCCCGCCCTCGTCCAAGCTCTAGAGGATAAGGACGAAGATGTGCGCAAATCCGCCGCGTGGGTACTCAGCAAGATCGGGCCGGAAGCGAGGGATGCCGTCCCCGCTCTCATCCAGACCCTACAGGATGAGGAGCCGTCGGTGCGCGATTATGCCGCGTGGGCCCTTGGGAAAATCGGACCGGAGGCGAAGGAGGCTGTCCCTGCCCTCATCCAGGCCCTGCAGGATGAAAACGAGAATGTGCGCGAGGGCGCCAGCGAGGCGCTGGAAGCCATCAGCGGGAAGGATTTCGGGGATGACGCCGTCCGCTGGCAGCAGTGGTGGGAGGAGCAGCAGTAGACAGGTGGCAAGGTCAACGCGGGTACGGACGGTTCGGATGAAGAGTCGGCCAGAGGAAGTCATGGTAGGCTGCCAATCGGGTGTGAACATCCCCACAGAGGTTGGACGATGCACAAACTAATGCTGCTCCTTACCGCGCTGTCTGTCCTGGCCCTCGCTGCTTGCGGCGGTGACGGTCCCTCCCCCACACCCACCCCGCCCACAGCCACGTTTACGGTGTCCCCGGTGCAGGGTATCCAGACCGTCTGCCTGGAGGTGGTGGCTGAGGGAACACCCTGTGAGGCTACCTTGACGATTGCCTTCACCGGCGAACCTCTTGGGGCATTCTACGAAGGCGCCCCCGCCCCAGGCGTATGCTACAACGGAGCGGAAATCAACGGCCAGATGAGCCTTACCGTGCCAGGGGGTGCACCGCTGACCCTGCCCATCAGCGGAGATGTGCCTGCTCCCCCCACCGTCTTTGGCTGCGCGGACAAGACCGACGCCCCGTTTGACAGAGCCTGGCCGACGCCTGTGCTCAGTCGCCTGGCTGAGGTGTGGGGAATCCAGGCTCTTCTCAACGCCGTGGGGGATGAAGACGAATATGTGAGGGAGGCTGCCGCCGACGCGCTGGGGGAGATGGGGCCGGAGGCGAAGGATGCTGTCCCCGCCCTCATTCAGACGCTGGGGGATGGAGACGAACACGTGCGCCGGGCCGCCGCCGACGCGCTGGGGGAGATGGGGCCGGAGGCGAAGGAGGCGGTCCCCGCGCTCCTGCAGGCTCTGGAGGATGCGGAGTGGTCTGTGCGCGAGGCCGCCGCCGTTGCGCTGGGGAAGATCGGGCCGGAGGCGAAGGAGGCGGTCGCCGCCCTCATCCAGGCCCTGGCGGATGAGGACTTGTCGGTCCGCTGGCGCGCCGCCAACGCGCTGCGCGACATCGGGCCGGAGGCGAAGGATGCCGTACCCGCCCTCGTACAGGCCCTCGCGGATGAATCCGAAGTTATGCGAGGGTACGCCGCCGAGGCGTTGGAAGCGATCACCGGGCAGGACTTCGGCGAGGACGCCGACCGCTGGCAGCAGTGGTGAGAGGAGCAGCAGTAGGAAGACGGCAGGAAGTCGGGACAGCGTGTGATGATGCCCTATGGTCTCCCTCGGTGCTTTGGAGGCATTCCCCTTGGCCATAAGGCCTAGTGAGTAACGCCAGGCAGGCAGCGGACGAGAGATGAGCGTAGCATGGACCTTTCCGGTGGGTACCGCCAGGCTTGCTCAACCGGCCGAAAAACCTTATCTGCTACCGGTGTGACGGCATCGATCACGGTGTTGTTGCCGTGTTGGCGGGCGCAGACGGCGGCGGGACCGGTGCCTCCTGGCACGCGCTCGTGACTCCGGATTCGTAGAGCCGACCCTTCATCGATCGGCCCGATAGGCATGACGGTTCCCTGACGGATCATCGATTCCGAACACGGGTACTCAGGTAGGGCTAGTCCCACCCGCTTCTAAACATGGCGCGTGCCCCATGGGGAGGGTACGCCCTCCCGGCGAATTGGGATTCCGTTGTCAGACAGTCGTCATTGATTCGGTGTGCCCAGGCCCGTACGGTGGCCACAGGAAGCAAAGATGATCTGCTTCGGGGAGCTTGAGAGATGACGAAACGATTGGCAATAACATACTTGACTCAGGCAGGGGCTCAACATGACAATAGCCCCAACAGTCGAGTATATCCCGCTGGCGAGCATGTCGTGCATCAATCGCGTCGTAAGGGGGCACTTGCAGATAACGGTTAAAGCATATTGCGACGGGAGCGGCCACAATGACAGGAACAGCCACTTCGTCACGCTCGCAGCTTGCATTGCAGCGCCTGATGTATGGACTGACTTCGAGGCTCACTGGGCCGCGATTCTGAACAAGCATGGATGCCCGCCTTTGCACATGGCTGATGCGAGGCAGGGCAGGGGCGACTTTGAAGGATGGAGGCAACGACAGGTCAACAGTCTCGTAATCGATTTGCTCAACCAGTGCTTCACTGAGATTGTCGGTTCCCACCGGAATGATTTCACATCTGCCACTTGCACAGTTAACCTTGCCGACTATCGGCGGGCCGCTGAGCGCTTCCCAGGTGTCCTATCGCATACCCCAGAAGAGCTTTGTACACACCATGTCGCCACTACTACACTGAGCATGCTGCCCAATGATGATGCCAGTCCGATTAACGTGGCTGAAGGAAGCGGTGGCGTGGAAATCTTCTTCGACCGGAATGAGCCATTTCAGCACTATATTCAGAAGGAATGGGAGAAGCGAAAGGGAAATTGGTATGGCGACGTTGTTAGCCGTATCATGACCATCGCTCCCGCCGACTATCGAAATGTTATCGGACTACAGGCCGCTGATTTCATCGCGTGGCACGTAAATCGGTATTTCAATGACCCCCGGGATCGGTGGGCGCAGTTGGTCGGTATTACTGCAAGGCCTAACGTACAGCGCTATTGGAACTATGACAGCCTCATTGCGACTCAGGTCAATGCGTCATGAGCGCTTTGGCTTATCGCGCTCCTGAATCTGACCCTTTGGGACATTCACGATCTTGCGTGCCAGCCGCTCAAACTTCCGAAATGGCGTCTCGGCCTTATCCTTCGGCCGCGTCTTCGGGTCGCCTTTCGCCATGCTTCAGCCTGCCTCTCTTACGCTGGCGTCGTGGCCGCTCCGATCAGGTGCTTGTAGGTCAGGCGCTTGCCGGTGACGGAGCCGACAACGCGCTCGAACCGGCCAGCGTCAACGTCCTTGCGGGTGTTGTAGCGGAAACACTGTTCGTCCAGGTAGCGGAACAGGTGGAAGGGCTCGATGCTGACGTAGGTTCCCTTGATGGCCCGCTTCAACAGGCTCCAAAAGTTCTCGATGCCGTTGGTGTGGACCTTTCCCCGTGCGTAGGCTTCGGCGTGGTCGATGACCTGGTGGGCGTAGTCGATGCCGAGATCGTCGTAGGAGCGGAGCGCGTCGGTGAAGACCTCGGAGCCGACTGCCACATGCTGGCGGACTTGGGGGCTGAGGGCGCGCCGCCTGATGTTCGGGATGACCCTGGTGCGGATGTTGCTGTGGCCGTCCAAGCCGTGCCGCTCCAGCAGGCCAACGACCGCCACCTTGCCGACGCTACCCCGTCCCATGATCTTGCCCTCGCGCCGCGCCTTGTGCATGAAGCGGGCCTTGCCGCCGATGAAGGTCTCATCGACTTCGACTTCGCCGCCCATCTTGTTGAAGCTGTCGGTGTGCATGGCGAGCCGGATGCGGTGGAGCATGAACCAAGCCGTCTTCTGGGTGACGCCGAGCGCGCGGTGCATCTCGTAGGAGCTAACGCCGTTCTTGGCGTTGGCGATCATCCAGATGGCCGCGAGCCACTTGTCGAGCCCGATGGGGCTGTCCTCAAAGATGGTGCCGACCTTGATGGAGAACTGCCGCCGCGGGTGCTTGCTCTTGCATTCCCACAGTCGGCGGGTAGAGATGAACCGGACATCCTGGCTACCGCAGGTCGGGCAGGTGGGGTTGCCGTCCGGCCAGCGGAGCTTGGCCACGAAGTCCAGGCAGATATCGGGATCGGAGAAGTAGCGGATCGCTTCGATCAGGGTCTTGGGCTCGTTGGTGTTCATGCTCATTGCTCCTATCTACATGAACAGCATATCCTATCTGGGCTACTGAGTCAAGTATGTTATTGCCCTACGTAAGGATCGGCTGAGTGATGACCTGCTCCAGCAGGCGACGCAGCTCGGCCTTTGGCCTGAAGCCGATGATCTGGTCGACCGGCTCGCCGTTCTTGAACATCAGCAGGGTGGGAATGCTCCGGATGCCATAGGTGGTCGTAGTGGTGATGTTCTCGTCAGTGTTCATCTTGACGAACTTCACCCGGCCATCGTACTCCTCGGCCAGTTGATCCACGAGGGGCGCCACTAGTCGACAGGGACCACACCAAGTGGCCCAGAAGTCGACCAGGACGGGCACCTCAGACTTCAGCACCTCCGTCTCGAACTCGGCGTCAGTCACCGCTGTCGGCTTGCTCACTTGCTGACTCCTTTCATCTGAGGTCCTCGATCGCTGTACGCCCACGAGGTATACGTCGTGCAGCTGCCTTCAGATTGCAGGACTTTGACGGCTGCCCCCTTCAGCGCTATGCTTGCTGCGCTAGGGGCCGGACTCTGTAAGCGGAGCCGGGCGTAGGCATCGCGCATTTTCAACATCGGAGAGGATCGCCATGACTGACCAACGCACCCTGCCATCAGATTTCGACTACGTGGTGATCGGCTCTGGCTTCGGCGGCTCCGTCTCCGCCCTGCGTCTTGCGGAGAAGGGCTATAGCGTCGCAGTGCTGGAGAAGGGCAAGCGCTACCATCCCGAGGATTTCCCCAGGACCAACTGGAACCTGCGCAAGTACTTGTGGATGCCGCGGCTCGGGCTGTACGGCATCCAGATGTTGACCCTGTTCAGACACGTGCTGGTCCTGCATGGTGGCGGCGTCGGCGGGGGCAGCCTAGTGTACGCCAATCAGTTGTTGGTGCCGCCGGACGAGGTGTTTGCCAAGCCCGAGTGGGGGCCGGGCGACTGGAAGGCAAAGCTAGCACCGCACTATGCCGAAGCCCGACGGATGCTGGGTGCCAACCCCTCGCCCCAGGTTGGGAGAGCCGACGAGATCCTCCGCGAAGTGGGGGTCGAACTGCGCGGCGAGGACACGTTCCACATCAACGATGTGGGGATCTTCTTCAGGGAACCGGGCAAGACCGTCAAGGATCCCTACTTCGGTGGGGAAGGCCCGGATCGGACCGGGTGCACGTATTGCGGTGCCTGCATGGTGGGCTGCCCGATCGGCGCCAAGAACACTCTGGACCGCAACTACCTGTACCTCGCGGAGAAGATCGGGGTGAGCATCATTCCCGAAACTGAAGTGACTGGCGTGCGGCCCTCCAACGGGGGCTACGAGGTGATGACCCGTAGGTCAACCGGCCTGCTCCATCCCAAGGGTACGTTCAAGACGCGGGGAGTCGTCTTCAGCGGCGGCGTGATGGGTTCCGTGCCGTTGTTGATGAAGTGCAAAGAGGCGGGGTGGCTGCCCAACGTCTCCGACCGACTGGGCAACTACGTTCGCACCAACTCCGAGTCGATCCTCACGGTCGACTCGGCCGACAAGAGCATCGACTGGAACGACCAGATCGCCATCACGTCGGGGATCTACCCCGACGACTCCACCCACATCGAGATCGTGCGATACAACAAGGGGTCTGACGTCCTCTTCGGGTTGCTGACGGTGCTGACGGACGGCGGCGGTCGCGTTCCGCGACAGCTCCGGCTTCTGGGAAACGTCATCCGCCACCCGTTGCAGTTCTTCAAGGCTCTCTGGCTTCCGGGCCAAGCTGCACGGAACTCAGTCCTGCTGGTCATGCAGTCGGACGAGAACTACCTCAACTTAGAGTACAAGCATCGCTGGTGGCGGCTGGGCGGTCACAGCGTGACGTCTACAGTTGCCCCCGGTCAGGAACGAGCGCGTTCCTACATCCCGGTGGCAAACGAGGCGGCCAGACTGATGGCCAAGCGCGTGAAGGGCCATCCGAAGACCATGTGGTCGGAGGCGCTCTTGAACGCGCCCACGACAGCGCACATCCTCGGCGGCTGCGCTATGGCGGAATCGCCGGACAAGGGGGTTGTCGCCTTCAACGGCGAGATCTTCGGGTACCCGAACCTGTATGTCGCCGACGGCTCGGTCGTCCCGGCCAACCTCGCAGTGAACCCAAGCTTGACCATCACCGCCCTGTCCGAGCACATCATGTCCCAGGTTCCCAGCAAGGCGAACTACGCGGTCACCTCCCAGCAATGACGTTCCCTGTCGTACGCGGCGTTCCGGTCTAGCCTGCCTCGTCAATGAGCCGGGGGAGGCGTACATCCGCTGCGGGCGCCTGTGCAGGGGGCAGCATGACACCAGAAGAACGGAAGGCATTTCTGAGAGAGCACCGGCTGGCCGTCGTCGGCGTCGAGCGGAGGGACGCGCCTCCGCAGCTCTCCCCGGTCTACTACGTGATGGACGGCGACGACCTTCTGATCTCAACCACGGCGACCCGGGCCAAGGCCAGGGCAGTGCGTCGCACCTCGCGTGTATCCGTGTGCATCCTCGGCGAACGGCGGCCGTTCCCGTACCTCACCGTCTATGGCCACGGTCGAATCGAGGTCGACGGTGCGGTCGAGGTCATGATCGCCGTGACGGAGAAGATGACCAGAAGGCCTGTGCGGGAGTCGACTCGGCCCGCCATCGAGGAGCGCGCAAAGAGGGAACAGCGCGTCGTCTTGCGAGTAACACCGGAGTCCTTCTTCCCGTAGAGTCCGTCGGGCCAGGCGACAGCGCTGCACTCTCGGCATGGAGCCTCGCATCCAGTAGGTCGTCCCCCACCGGTTCGGCGACGCAGAGCGGCTGCAGAGGTGCGCTCGTGGAGTGCGAGCGAGGCGTGACAGAGGAGGCGCGCGCCTGCCCAGTTTCTGCTCCGAGGTGGCCCGCCCGGCGCGCACCTCCTCCGAAGCAGCGTCCCTGGACCCGCTAGCGGGAGGGGGATGGCCCGGCCCAGGGACCACTGCTACCAGCATCTACGCGCGTCAGGCCCAGATGGATTCACCGCGATGCGATGACGCGCGGCTGGCACCTCCGAGGTTCCTAGCTACAGTGAATCGGCCGACGTCGGCTAACCATTGTCGCCTCCACCGCGTTTACTCATGTGCACCCTCCCTTTGGGCAGCCCCCCGACGTGGCGGTCGACGCCAAGGGCCGATCTCCTGCCACGCCGGGGGGTTCTTCTTCCCCCTCGATCCGCGCCAGGGCGCTGCCTCACCAGGTAGGGCGCGCCCCTAGCCTCTGCCTTGGTGGCCATCGTTCACCACATTGACAGCGCTCCCGATTTCGCGCACTATTACCTTGCTCTCGTATCCGGAGAGCGGGGGCGAGTAATCCTCCGGAAAACGAGTCCAGCCCCGCCGGCGGTGCTTGGCTGGGCGAGAATGTAGTCTGCGATCTACGCGGGAGGTGTGTCGTGGCGCAGGAGATGACGATTCGCGAAGCCGACGTGGTGGTGGTTGGCTCCGGCCCGGGCGGCGCCACGGTGGCCCGTCAGTTGGCCCACGCCGGACAGCGGGTGGCCCTGCTGGAGAGGGGCCGGGACTACCGCCGCGACGTCTACTACGGCACTCACCTGGGAGCCCTCATCTATGGCGATCAGCATAGCCTGCTGTTCACGGAGGAGGGGCTCAACATTGTCCGCCCCATCATGACGGGAGGCGCCACCAACATGTACTGCGGCTCCGCCGCTACCCCTCCGGAGTGGCTCCGGGAGCGGTACGGCGTCGATCTCAATGACCACGCCCAGGAGACGATCCGCGAGCTGGGCATCGGCCGTCTGCCGGACGATTTGCTCGGGGCGGCCTCCAGCAGGCTGATGGAGGCCGCGCAGGAGCTGGGCTATGACTGGCAGCCGCTGCCCAAGTTCATGGACGCCTCACGCGCCGGTCGCTTCGACTGCGGCGCCAAGTGCATGCTGGGCTGCCGCTGCGGCGCCAAGTGGACCGCCAACGAATACGTAGACGAGGCCGTGGCGGCGGGCTGCACCCTGCTCACCCGCGCCCGCGTCGACGATCTCATCATCGAGGACGGACAGGTTGGCGGCGTGCGCGGCAAGCTCCGCGGTCGGCAGCCCTTCGAGGTGCGGGCCAGGGTGGTGGTGCTCTCGGCCGGGGGCATCGGCACCCCTCTCATCCTTCAGAACTCCGGCCTCGCCGACGCCGGGCGGGGGATGGCCATGGACCCCACAGTGATGGTCTACGGCGTCTCGAAGGTGGAGGGGACGGCCTTCGAGCCGCCCATGACCGTCGGCTACAGCGACCCGGAGCAGGGGTACATGCTCAGCACACTCATCGATCCCTGGTTCTCGGGCTCGATCTTCGCCGCCCTCAAGGGTCCCCGCTACCTCCTCACCTGGCGCAACTACCGCCGCATAATCGGCGTCATGATCAAGGTGACCGACGAGATATCCGGGATGGTATCGGTGGATGGTCGCATCAGCAAGCCCCTCACGGCCCGCGACCAGGAGCGCCTGCATCACGCCACGGTCGTCTCCCGCCGCATCCTGGTGAAAGCCGGCTGCGACCCCGACTCCGTCTTCGTGTCGCGGCTGCGCGGGACCCATCCCAGCGCCACCGTTCGCCTGGGCGAGATGCTGGACGCAGACCTCCAGACCGCCGTCAGGAACCTCTACGTCTGCGACGCCAGTATCTTCCCCGAGGCCCTGGGCCTGCCGACCGTCCTCACAATCATCTCCTTCGCCAAGCGCCTCAGCGATCACCTGCTCCGGACCGTCCTGCAGCAGGAGGCGGCCCCGGCGACGACTTCGGCGCCCGCGGCGTCGGACTAGGGCGAGGGGTATGAGGTCACGCCGAAAGGGTTTGATGAGCCGGTGCGGCTGTACGAGGTGAAGTGGGAGGCATAGCCGCTCACGCTGCAAGAGCAAGGAGGCACTATGAAGGAACTGCTTTTCGTGACGGCTATCGCGCTAGGCACCGTTGTTGCGGTTCGCCGTCTCGTGCCGCCTGAACGTCGCACTCAGTTGCGGGAGACCTTCGCAGCGATGCCCGCGACGATGCTGGAGCGATGCATGGAGAGCATGCCGGAGGACTCGCCCCCGAAGGTCATGGTGTCCGCCATGCGCCGGTTCGAAGAGCAGAATGATGAGCTCCTCCGCCTGATGCGGGATCAGAACAAGCTCCTGCGGAAACAGACTGAGATCCTGGAGGCGGTGTCCGCCGGCGATTCCCAGGGCTAGCGTCCGGCTGCACGAGGTGAGGCGGCGGGAGGAGTAGCCTGCCTGCTGCGCCCGCCCTATGGCCCGACCAAAGGAGGTGGCTTTGATGGAGACCCTGACATCCAGCGTGTTGCTCGACGGCCTGGTATTCCCGGAAGGGCCCCGCTGGCACGGCGGCAAGCTCTGGTTCTCCGATATTCACGCGCACAAGGTGATGACGGTGGACCCGGAGGGCCGCTCGGAAGTGATCGCATCCGTTCCTCAGCGGCCCTCGGGCCTCGGCTTCCTTCCGGATGGCCGGCTGCTGGTCGTTTCCATGCTTGATGGGCTATTGCTGCGCCTCGATTCCGACGGCCTTCACACCCACGCCGATCTCAACGCGCTGGAGAGCGTGCACACGAACGACATGGTTGTGGACGAAGATGGCCGCGCCTACGTCGGCGACGTCGCCTTCGACATCTCCGCCGGGCCGCCGAGACCGGGTAACGTCATTCTGGTGACTCCAGACGGGAACGTGCGAGTCGTTGCCCAGGGCCTCAGCTACCCCAACGGCATGGTGATCACTCCGGATGGCAAGACTCTGGTAGTCGCGGAAACGGTCGGTAGGTGCCTGACCGCCTTCGACATTGCGCAGGATGGGTCCCTTTCCGGCCGGCGGCCGTTCGCGGATATTGCGACGGGTGCTATCGGAGGGGCGCATCCCGACGGTATCTGCGTCGACGCCGAAGGGGCTGTCTGGGCCAGCTCTCCGCCAACCAGCGAGTTCGTTCGCGTGAAGGAGGGCGGCGCCGTTACCCATCGGATTCCCGCTCCGGACAAGTGGGCCGTGGCCTGCATGCTGGGAGGAGAGGATCGCCGCACGCTCTTCCTGTGCACGGCGAAGACCTCGCTGCAGGACCTCGGCCAGGGGAAGTCCGTGGGATGGATCGAGACGGTTCGGGTCGAGGTGCCGGGAGCCGGACGTCCCTGACCAGCGGCGACGCCGAAGAGACTGATGACAGTAACCCGGGGATAATCGTATTTCGCAGCCCGCGGTCGAAGGTGAGGATAGCGTCGGCAACGACCTTGGGCCAGATCAAAGTGGACGTGGGCCCGTAAGGCGAGACAGAGCTCAGGTGCGGCGACGGGAGGAGAGCCAGCCGTACACACCGCCAGCGATCGCACCGTGAGCCGGTAGATTCGAGCGTCCTGACAGCTAGGCCGGGGCAACCGGCGCCGTCAGGGTGCGCACCAGGAAATCAGAGACGATGGCCGCTAGGCGATCCTCGGCGCCCCACCAGAAGTGGTCCGCGCCCGGCACCACGACGAGTTCCGCCTGAGGACCGACGGCCTGGCCCAGGCTGGCAAGCCGGGAGGGTGGCGCCACCTGATCCTGTTCGCCCACGACAAGGAGGGCGGGCCAGCGGATGGCGATTTCGGAGAGGCCGCGGGCGATGGTAGGGGTGGAGACCGCGACGACGGCCCGCAGCCCTTCACCGGCGGCGAGGAGGGCCACGGCAGCCCCGAAGGAATAGCCGACAATCCCAACCCGGCTGTCGTCAACGTCCGGTAACTGAGCGAGATGGGCGAGGGCGGCCGCCGCGTCCGCTCGCTCGCCGACGCCATCAGCGAACGAGCCCTGGCTGCGGCCGACGCCTCGGAAGTTGAAGCGGAGAGCGGCGATGCCTTGGTCAGCGGCCGCCTGGCAGAGCGCAACGACCACGCTGTTGTGCATGTCGCCACCGTAGAGGGGATGCGGGTGGCAGACGGCCACCGCCGGCGAGGGCGATGATCCCGGCAGGTGGAGGATGCCTTCCAGCGCCAGCCCGTCGCTGGTGAACGTGATCTCTTGCGTCTGCTCGGCCATCTAGAAGCTTTCCGCTACGAGGTTTCGTTCAGCAGGTCCACCACCAGCCGGTAGGCCACCCCGACCGCCGGCAGACAGACCGTCAGGGGCTTGTCAGAGCTCATGAATTGCTTGATCCCCTCCTCCGTGCTCAGGTCTGTCCCCGTCAGCTCGCGGCAGCTGATGGTTTCCATCTCGGCCTCGAAGCGGCGACGAAACTCCTGCACCACGCCCAACTTGCGCAACATGTCTTCCATGGAGTCGCCCCGCCCCTGCTTGAGGCCGATGGCCATCACGGCACCGACGACCGCACCGCAGACAGCCCCCGTGTTCCCGATCCCGCCGGCGAAGCCGCTGCCGATCTGGGGAATGACCTCACTCTCTATCTCGAATTCCTGGCACACGGCCAGCAAGACGGCCTCCGATCAAACGTAACCTTGTGCCAGGAATTGCGCCGCCCGGTTTGGCTCCATGGCCTTCCACCCTTTCCCTGTCTGCCGCCCCCACATCACCACCAGGGGGTGAGGCGGGGCCGATTGCGTCTTGTCGCCGATTATACCCCGTGCTGTCGTAGGTCCGCGCCTTCGCTGGGCCAAATGCCCTGCGAGGCGACCGACCCCACACACCGCACGAAGACTCCCCATCGCGGTCGCCCTTGCCCGATGGGCGGGAGCGCTAGTGAACGCGCCTACGTTGGGCAAAGGCCATTGTGCGCCGCGGTGTCGTGATCTGTGAGCGGGCTCATCACTTATTCGATATGATGAGCGCGGCGAGTACGGCCAACGCAGAGGCGGGAGCGACAACTACCGAGCGCAGCCATGAATGACGAATTCAGACGGATGGAGGCTGACGCCCTGCAACGGGGCGAAGATCTGCCCGCCGAGTGGGCTCGCGAACGTCTGGAGGAGCAACTCTCCTACTACCGGGCGCGAGCCGGGGAGTACGATGAGTGGTGGCTGCGCCGTGGCCGCTACGACCGCGGACCGGAACACAACCGACGCTGGTTCGCCGAGGCCCAGGAGCTTCTGCAGGGGCTGCGGGAATTCCGTCCCGCGGGTCGCTTCCTGGAGCTGGCCTGTGGCACGGGGCTGTGGACTAAGGAGCTACTCCAGTTCGCCGACCACGTCACGGCCGTAGACGCCTCCTCTGAGATGCTGGCCATCGCACGTGAGCGGGTCGGTGAGGCCAGGGTCCGCTACGTTCAGGCCAACATCTTGTCCTGGCATCCGGACACCCTGTACGACGTTGTGTTCTTCTCCTTCTGGCTGTCCCACGTGCCACCAGACCTCTTCGCGCAGTTCTGGGATCTTCTCCGCTCCTGCCTCGCCCCCGACGGTCGCGTGTTCTTCATAGACTCCCTCCAGAGCGACACCTCAACCGCCATCGACCATCGGCTGGAGGGAACCGAGGCGATCACAGCGAGGCGTCGGCTCAACGATGGGCGCGAGTTTGAGATATTCAAGGTGTTCTATCGGCCCGATGAGCTTGCGGGCAGGCTCGCAGACCTCGGCTGGGCGGTGACGGTGCATGCGACCGCGACGTACTTCCTGTACGGTTTCGGCGCCCCAGCGTTAGGCTAAAGCCACCAGCCTTGCCCAGAGAGCCGCACCGGACTGCTCCTCAGGCTGGACCGCTGCCTCGCCCACTGCGGGAGCCAGATTCCTCGCGGTACCAGCGGCTCTGGGCCTCGCTCAGATCCGTGGGCGCCGGTCCCCCGAGCAGGGGCGGCATGCGCGAGTTAAGGCCGTGCAGCCTGGCCTGCAGGTAGACCCACAGCGAGCGAACGGGGTTCAGAGGCACCATGTCCAGAGGCCGGACCTTCATCAGCGTGGCCAGGCCCGCAGTCATGCCGCGCAAGTCGTTGCGCGCGTCCACCTCGATGATCCGACGGTCCGAGTAGCGCTGGCGCAGGTCCGCCCCGCGCTCGTTGAGGGCGCAAGCCCCGACGATGAGGATGTCGCCGGGCAGGCCCTCCAGATCGGCGTCGTCGAAGCCCCTGCCGAAGACGATCGTGAAGCCGCCCTGGCTGGCGTAGTCGTTGCTCAGTATCTCGAGGGCGCATTCGGTGTTCCCCTTGCACCCTTCGACGCACGCGCGCTCGCGACCCTCAACGATGCGCACGTCGGAGTGGAAGCGGCGCAGGAGGGCGTAGGGATAGCGCTTCTGGAAACGGCTGAGGTCGCCGACGACCTCAATTCGGTCAAGCTGTCCCTCGCCCAGGCCCCACTCCGCGGCCAGGCGCAGGTGCTCCACCTCATCGACGGCGTAGCCCATCACCTTGCAGCCCACCGCATCTACCGCCACCGTGTCCTGGCCGCCGATGAGCACGTTGAGACGGACGCTGCTCTCCCCCAGCAGGGCCGCGGGCGGCACGTGCCCGTTGAAGATCGCCGTCACCCCCTCGATGATGCAGAAGTCGGGCCGCACCATGCGATAGAGGCGAGCAAGGCGAACGTGCAGCGTCTCGTGGTTGTGAAGGTGCATGCGGTCCGCGTCGATGGGGAACGCCTGCTGGTTCTTCACGCCCAGCGTCATCGTCGTCATGGAGTGGGTCTTGAGCTTGGGCAAGCTCAGGTAGAAGTTGCCGGCTGCGCGGGATGGGTCGATGAAGGCGTCGTAGAGCTTGCGGGAGACGCGGATCGGAGTCTCCTCGCCCTCCAGGGTGTAGGGCGCTGTAGCCCCCTCATCAAGGTAGAGCAGGTCGGCGCCGTGCCGGCGGGCGATATCAGCGTAGCCGGTGACCTCGAAAACGAGGCGAGTGGACACGCCGTGCGTGCAGTTCTCCATCAGGGCCAGGCGGCGGTAACCGTGGTCGGCAAGGTAGCCCAGCAGGGCATCGACGACGGCCGGTTCCGTGTACATACCCGGCGAGAAGTGGATGCCGTTCGGCTTGAGATGGACTTTGCTACCGGCGGGGATGACGTTGGCGACGCCGCCGTGCGGGGCAAAGATGGCGTCGAACGCCGCGGGCAGTCCGTTCGTTGTGTCGGCGATGGTCACGATAGGTCGCATGGCAGATGCCTCCCGGATTGGCCTCGTCCTTCAACGCGCTCCTCAGACGGTGTGCTCCGTCCGGGCGATGAGTTCGTCCTGAACCACGCGGTTGAGGTCCGTGAACAGGGCGCTGTAGCCTGCCACCCGCACGACCAGCCCCCGATACGCCTCCGGGTCCTTCTGGGCCTCGATCAGCGTCGCCCGGTCCACCAGGTTCCACTGTAACTCCTGTCCGCCGAGCCCGAAATACGCCTCCAGCAGGCCGCCCAGCACGTCGGTGGCGTGTGCCCGCGCCGATGCCCCCAAGCTGAGCATCTGGATCAGGGCCAGGCCGTTGGACACCAACGTATGATCGAGCTTGGCGGCGGACTTGAGGGCAGCCGTAGGGCCGCTCCCGTCCCGCCCGTGCGCCGGGCTGATGCCCTGCGACAGCGGGGCACCGGCGTGGCGTCCGTCAGGCGTGGCGCCGACCATCAGCCCGAAGGCAACATGCGTCGTCACGCTGTACAGTCCGGGGGAATACGAGCCGTCGCGCATGTTCCGATGCCTCTCAACGGCGCGACAGTATACCTCCGCCGCCGCGCAGGCGAACTGATCGGCGTCATCGTCGTCGTTGCCGTACTTGGGGGCTTTGCCCAGGAGCATCTGTCGCAGCGCCTCTTGCCCCTCAAAGTCCGTTTCGAGAGCACCCAGCAGTTCCTCCATGGTGATTCGCTTCTCGCTGAACACCAGTCGATCGATCGCCGCCAGGCTATCCGCGACGATTGCCACGCCCACGCCCTGGATGCCGGTGAAGTTGTAGCGGGCACCCCCGGCCGTCAGATCGAGGCCCCGCTCCAGACAGTCGTCGGTCAAGGAGGAGGCCAGCGGCACCGGCCGCTGCTCGGCGTGGGCCTGGGCCAACCCCTCGACTCCTCCCACCATCTGGCCCACGAGGTGCTCCACCTGCGCCCTGTAGGCGCCGATCACGTCCTCGATGCAGGTGAAGCTGCGCGGGTCTCCGGTGGGCAGGCCGAGCTGATCGGAAAACAGGCGGCCTCGACCGTCGTTTAGCGCCAGCTCCAGGCACAGCGGCAGGTTGAACAGCCCCGCGTCGGAGGAGGTGAAGCTCTTGCCCGGCACGGCCTGCTCGACGCAACCGACCATGCCGTAGTTCCGCGCCTCCTCCAGAGGGACGCCGCGATTGGTCATCGAGGCGATAACGCCCTCATCCCCGAAAAGCTGGAGGTTGCCGATGCCGTCGGCCACGGCCCGGACGATAGCGTCGCGGAACTCCCGCGGCGTCTCCTCGTGGAGGCGAACGCCAAAGTTGGGCTGCGGCGTCCGCACTCGATTCATCGCCTCCAGCATCAGGTATGAGAGCTCGTTGGTGGCGTCGTTGCCGCCACTGTCCACGCCGCCGATGACGGTGTTGGCGAAGTTGCTCAGCCCGGAGAAGGCGACTGACACGTCGGCGTCGAACAGGGGGATGGAGTGACTGAGCTTGATGTAGAAGCAGACCAGCAACTCCAGCGCATCGTCCCGCGAAAGCCGGCCAGCCTCCATATCGGCCGCGTAGGCCGGGTAGAGGAACTGGTCTATCCGGCCCAGGGAGATGGCCGACTCCCACGATTCGATCTGGGTGGCGTAGTGCATGAACAGGACGGACTGGAGTGCCTCCTGGAAGCTCCTCGGCGGCTGCGCGGGGACGCGGCGGCACGCCTCGGCGATGGCGAGAAGCTCGTCGCGGCGGTCGTCGGTGGCCGCGTCGGCCTGGCGCTGGGCCTCGTCGGCGTAGCGGTTGGCCCAGGCGATGACAGCCCGCCCGGCGATCTCACAGGCCTCGTAGAAATCGCGCCGCGCGTCGTCCTTCGCCACGCGCCGCTTCTCGCCTGCCTCCTCCACGACCGCCAGCAGCCCCCGCTCCAGCACGCGCTCGTGGTTGATCAGCATGTGCCCGATGCCGCCGATCTCGGTGAGGATGAACGGCGCCAGTTGATCGAAGGCCGCGGTCACCTCGGGCGGCCAGATCTCCCGCGCCCGGTCCTCGATCGTCTTGCCGCGCCAGTAGGGGAGGATGCTCTCCACCAGCTCGCGCTCCTCGTCCGGATCGATGGCGAACGCGTTGCATTCGCGGCGGGCGAGGTTCGGCAGCTCGCCCAGGATGCGCCCCGCGATGCCCTCCGGGTAGACTCCCCCGCCCAGCGGCTTGCCGGTGATGTTGCCCACCAGTAGCTCGTCCGGCCCAATGCGCACGCTGATGTGACCGAGGATGTGCTCCAACGCGCGGGCCTGACGCAGCACGGCGGGCTGCCCCTCCGTCCCACGATACGATTCCGTCAGGTAGCGGGCGCGCTCCACGCAGACTTCCTTCTGCCCGAACAGGAATCGGTCCCGCAAACGATCAACCCTATCGCCGGTGGAGACCGCTTCCACCCTTTCGGTTGGCCGCGGCTCGGGGGCCTCCCGTTCCTGTACCGGAAGGCCGGCCGCGGCGCAGTGCTCGCGGTATATCCGGATCGCCTGCGGCAGCGTCCAGGCGGTCTTCATGAGGAGGGCGGCGTTGCCGTCGGTCCTGATCCTGCGATCGGCGACCGCCGAGAAGACGTTGAGTTGGCCGGTATAGATGTCGTGGAAGCTGTCGGCGGTGAGTGTCAGGGTGAGGCTGGGCTGCTCGGCGGCGACGCCCGGCTCGATGCGCATGTCGCGGCCGCCGCGGGTGTCGACGGTGACGGCGACGTCCGGCTCCTGGATGCGCACCTGGACGAGGGCGTCCAGCCCCAGCCAGGTGGCGAGGATCTCCTCGCAGCCGCGCAGCCGCTCGAAGTAGCCGAGAGCGAACTGCTCCGCCTGCTTGGGATCGCGGTAGGGAAAGGGCACCGTCTATCTCCTCGTATGGCGGCCCGTATCCTCAATTCTATCGTCGATCGCCCGCCGGGGCCACTCGGCGGCGTGTATGTAGCGAAGGTGCGCAGGGATGGTGTAGAGGCTTGACATTCTCCTAGAGTCGACTATAATCACATACGCGAGCCTCGAAAGGGGGCGGAGCCTTGAGGCATCTACGGTTTGTGATAATCGCTCTCCTGATGGCGGCGTCGCTGGCTTTCCCGGTAGCGGCCTGCGACAGCGGAGGGGATAGAGGCAAGACTCCGCAGGCTGGTGTAACTCCTCAGGCAGAAGAATCGCCGCAGGTCGATGGCGGCGGTGGGACAGGTGGCGGTGACGAGGGCGAAGCCGCGGTTCCAGGAGAAGTGGTGGACGGGGTGCACGAGGACGTGGCGGGCATCCCTGAGGTGCCGTACGGCAGTCTGCCCAGCCTGGCCGCAGAGGCCGCCGACGGCTGGGGTGCCAAGATCACCTACCGGGTCACGATCGAAGGGGGCAGTGACGCGTTCGATGGCGAATGGGTGCACGTGAAGCATTCGTCGTTCTCACGCATCGAAATGGCGAGCACGGAGGGCGGACAGGAGTCCCGCACCATCGTCATCATGCGCCCGGACATGAGCGTGGACGGCACGGCCTATGTCTGCACCTCAGGCGGCGGCGATGAGACTTGCTCGGTAACCACCGAGGAGGCGGCCAAACGCGAGGCGACGCCGCTGGGCTTGCTCTACTACCTGCCGATCGAGATCTACAACAACCGCGACAGCGTGGGCGTTGTCGAGCAGTCGCAGCGTGAGATCGCAGGCGCGAGCGCCTTCTGCTTCACGGTCACCAGCGAACTGGCAGGTCTGGGCAATGGTGAGATCTGTTTCGCGCACACCCCCGGGGGAGGCCCGGGTGGCCCGCTGCTGTTCCTGCGGAGCGAGGTGGACGGCGTGAGCTACGATGTCAAGGCGACCGAGGTGATGTCCGCGTACCAGAACGTAACGGATGAGGACTTCGAGCCCCCGTACGAGGTCATCGAGTCGCCGTAGGCCGACATCCCCACAGCGTCCTCGCATGGGCGGCTGGTACGTCAGGAGGCGCTTCCGCCAGAGGCGGATCAGTTCCTGACCGAGGCTGCGGTAGCGCCGGAGCCACCGGCGGCCCCCGTGCCCCTGGCGACCTGAAGGTCGCCGGTACACCCTTTGACGCTGGCCCAGCCGCTTGACACCCGTTCCCGCGGATGCTAGTCAAGGCATAGCGCCCCACGGCAGAGGGGCTGATGCCGGCCACCTGACCACTGACTGGAGGGAGGAAATATGCGCGAGAACGCGGTGAAGAAGCTCTGGCGGGAGGACCGGCCGGCCTTCGGGGCGTGGCTCTCGATCCCCAGCGCCTTTTCGGCGGAGGTCATGGCCCACCAGAACCTCGACTGGCTGTGCGTGGACGCGCAGCACGGGCCCATCGACTACCAGGTGGCCCTATCCATGCTGCAGGCCATCTCGACCACCGACACGACCCCCTTCGCGCGCGTCCCCTGGAACGAGCCGGGGATCATCGGCAAGATGCTGGACGCCGGGGCCTACGGCGTCGTCGTGCCCCTGGTCAACACCCGCGCCGAGGCGGAGGCCGCGGTGGCCGCCTGCCGCTATCCGCCCCAGGGCATCCGCAGCTTCGGCCCCACTCGCGCCGTCTACTACGCCGGGTTCGACTACTTCGCCCACGCTAACGAGGAGATCTGCTGCATCCCCCAGATCGAGACCACCACCGCCGTCGACAATCTGGACGAGATCCTCAGCGTGGAGGGCGTCGACGCGGTCTACATCGGGCCGATGGACATGAGCATCTCGCTCGGCCTGCCCCCGCAGATGGACAACGAATCGTCACCCTACGCGGAGACGCGCCAGCGCGTCCTCGAGGCATGTCAGCGGCACAACGTCGCGGCGGGCATCCACTCCAACCCCTCGACGTCCGCCAAGCGCGCCGCCGAGGGGTTTCGTATGGTGCTGGCGACCACCGACCTGGGGCCTCTCATCCGCGCGACCGCCGAGGATGTGCGCAGCGCCCGCAATATCGAAACAGCCGGTCCCAGCGGCGTGACATCGGAGTAGCCGGGCACCCGCGGAGGCCAAAGGAGGATCATCGTGACCGAAGAGCAGCGGTTCTCGCACGCCAGCCTGAGCGATTTCGTAGCCCAGGCGTTCGAGCGAATGGACGTGCCGCCCGAGGATGCCCGCATCACGGCGAAGGTCCTGGTGGAGGCCGACCTCATGGGCATCGAATCCCACGGCGTTGGTCGCCTGGCGGTTCATCCCAGCTACATCCTGGGATTCAAGCAGAAAGTGGTGAAGACCCACCCCGACATCCGCGTCGTCCACGAGACCCCCTCCACGGCGCTGCTGGACGGTGACGAGGGCCTCGGCCCCGTCGTCGGCCACCGGGCGATGACCATCGCTATCGAGAAGGCGAAAGAGTGCGGCACGGGCATGGTGGCGGCGACGAGGAGCCGGCACTTCGGGATCGCCGGCTACTACGCCCTCATGGCCATCCCCCACGACATGATCGGGCTGTCGCTCACCAACAGCCCTCCCTTCATGGCGCCTACCTTCGGCAAGGGCCGCATGCTAGGTACCAACCCCATCGCCGTGGCGGTGCCCACGCGCAGCGGCTATCCCTTCCTGCTGGACATGGCGACCAGCGCCGCCGCCCTCGGCAAGTACGAGATCGCCAGAAGGGAGAACAAGCCCGTTCCGAATATCTGGGGAGCGGACGAAGAGGGCAACCTCTCGGACGATATCACCCGCGTGATGAGCGGCGGCTGGCTGCTGCCCCTCGGCTCGACGCCGGAGGCCTCCTCCTATAAAGGCTACGACCTGGCGATGGTGGTCGATATCCTCACCGGCATTCTTCCCGGCGTCGGACCCAGCTTCGCGATCGAGTACATCAAGCACGAGGTTGGCCACTTCTTCGGCGCGGTGCGGGTGGACGGCTTCCGCCCCGCGGACGAGTTCAAGGCTGCGATGGACGAGATGCTGGAGGCGTTCCGCAACGCGCCCACCGTGGGAGGCGCCGAGCGGGTGCTGATCGCTGGCCAGCGGGAGTTCGAGATCCGCGACGACCGCATCGCCAACGGCATCCCCCTGCACCCCTCGATAGTCACCCTTCTGAACCGCCTGGCGGAGGAAGTCGGACTGCCCCCGCTGGAGCCTCTACCGTAGGGTCCCCGTCCGTGCGGCAGGGCCCGACGGCGGTGCACCCTTGTGCGAACGTCGATTTCGAGTGGCCGCCTCGGACCGCGGACTGCCGATGGGTGAGCCCGGCGCGGCCCAATCTTCCCGGTGGCTATCGCCATGGCCTGCGGGCTGGGGCACTACATTAGAGGAGCTTAATCCTTCTCCAATGTCGGCTTAATGCCGGTGCCCCACACTTGATTCTGTGATTTGAGATTCGGAGCGAAGGTATAATGATGGCGGAATCCCGAGGCCCCGAGGTAGACACGCAGGATGAGTAATCGTATGTCGGGCCGCACCGGCATCGCAGTCGCCTCAGAGGATCGCTGGACCAGCGGGCTGTGGTTGTGGTGCCGATGACGGACAGTGAGGAGTCTTGATCCGGCGATGGTCCAAACGCTAAGCAGACCCGCTCTTGTTGGGCGCCGGCAGTTCTCCGCCATGAACACCGATGTCCTGCTATTGGCCAAGGACTGGCAGCAGTCGCAGTTGCTGGCCGAGGCCGAGCAGGTGTTCCATGCCGTGGAGGAGCGGCTCAGTCGCTTTCGGCCCTCGAGCGAACTGACGCGCCTCAACAACTCCGCAGCGCTCGAGGCCCACGTATCGCTCGAGATGTTCGATCTGCTGAGCCTGTGTTTGGCGTTTCACGAGGCGTCCCACGGAGTGTTCGATCCCGCCATTCTGCCCGGCCTGGAGGCGGCCGGCTACGACCGTTCCTTCGAGCTGGTGCCGAGGTCTGGCGGCCAGGATCGCCGTCCGCCCACACCCAGGAGCGCATCGGTGGGTGACCTCGAATTGGACCGGCGTCGCCTGAAGGTTCGCCGTCCGCCCGGGCTCCGCTTGGACCTCGGAGGGATCGCCAAGGGCTTCGCAATCGATCGAGCGGCGAACGTCGTGGCGCCAAGCGCCGACTTCCTCATCGACGTGGGCGGCGACATGGCCGCGCGGGGCGTCGGCAGTGACGGCGGCCCGGGCTGGCTCATCGCCGTCGCCGATCCGTTCTCGCCGGACGGGCATGTCTGCTGGCTGCGACTGGTGGATGCGGCCGTCGCGACATCGACCACCATGCGCCGCCGCTGGAAGAGGGACGGCCGGTGGCTGCATCACATAATCGATCCCCGCACGGGCGATCCGGCGGCGACCGATCTCGCTCAAGTCACCGTCGTCGCGTCGACGGCCGCGGCAGCCGACGTATACGCGAAGACAGCCCTCATCCTCGGCAGCGAGGACGGCTTGCGCTGGCTCGCGGAGCGATCCCTCGCCGCTCTGCTGATCACAGACCGTGGCGGCCTGCTGAGGTCGCCCGATTGGGCACGACTGGAAACACCGATGACGAGGAGGTAGCCGAAGGAGGAACGGCATGGCGAAACGGGTGGCTTTGGTTGTCGCGCTTGCGGTCACGGTGGTCGTGGGGTTTGCGCTCCTGGCTATTGGCGGTGGTGCCTTTCAGTCCGACCAGGCTGACACTTCTGGTGCGGAGACGACCCCTGTGACTGGAGAGGTCGTGACAGCGGAACAGGGGTCGGCGCCCAGCGATTCCGAGGGCGCTTCTCCAGCGCCGAGTGAGAGCGGCGAGCCTGATTCGTGGGAATCTGACGAGGACGACGAGCACGAGGAACACGAGGAACGCGAGGGGCACGAGGAACGCGAAGGCCACGAGGCTGATCACGACTAGGGGGAAGGGATATCGTCTTGGCAGGTAAGCATTGGGAGACGAGGCTGATCCTTGCCTGCGGGAGCTTCCTGGCCTTCGCTGGCCTGACGGCATTCATCGGCGCTCGGTATCAAGAGCCTGACACCCAGACGGACGCCACTGCTCCCGGGTCCGGCAGCGTCGTAGACTCTCAGGGTGGAACAGCGCCGGTACCGCCGGGCCAAGAGGCCTCAGGGCCTGTGGCCACCACCCGGGGCACGTGATGGACTTGGACGTCCATTTCTATTGGTACATGGCGCGAGCCTCAGGCGTGGTGGCGTTCGGGTTGCTGACACTGGCCACGGGGCTCGGCCTCGCGGTGACGTCCCGCCTCGGCGACGGGCTCTTGAATCGCTCGTGGGTTTTCGAGGTGCACAAGTCCGTCTCGCTCCTGGCGCTGGCATTCATCGCGCTCCACCTGGCCGTGCTCATCCCTGACCCGTGGACGGACTTCACGCCTGTTGACCTGCTGATCCCCGGGACTTCCTCATATCGTCCCCTGCCTGTGGCCATGGGTGTCTTGGCGATGTACGCGGCGGTCGTCGGAGTCGGCAGCTTCTACATCGTGAAGAGGCCCCTGGGCCGCAGGGCGTGGCGGGCGGTGCACTACACCATGTTTGGGGCGTTCGTGCTGGCGCTCCTGCATGGTGTGTACGCCGGGACCGACTCCAGCGAGGGGTGGACGAAGGTAGCGTACTTCGTGGCAGGCCTGGCCATCTTCTATCTGACAGTGTTCCGCATCCTCGCCGCCCCCTTGCCGCGTCCCAGGCCTAACTGAACGCCGGTCAGCGGGAGTTCGAGATCCGCGACGAGCGGCTGGCCAACGGCATCCCCCTCCACCCCTCGATAGTGATGCTTCTGGGCCGCCTGGCGGAGGAGGTCGGCGTGCCCATGCCGGAGCCTCTGCCGTAAGATGCCTGGTTGACGTAGTGCCTGGCGAAATCAGCTCCCTCTCAGCTGCGCAAGGCGCTCCTGGACACCCTTGGCCTCGGCCTCCAAATCCTTCAGGTACTGCTCGAGCGCCGTTGCCTCTTCCTCGCTGGTCGAGAACCAGCGGTGGAAGCGGAACGCATGCCCGCAGCCGCAGTCATGCTGCGAGTGGCCCCCGCAGCAGCACTCCCAGCCTCCTCCCCAGCCATGTCGCCCGTGACCTCCACAGCCGCAGCCATACTGCGAGTGGCCCCCGCAGCAGCACGATTGGGGGCCTCCCCCGCCGTGATGACCTTCACACATGTCTCGCACCTCCTTCAGGATGTCTCGTCGCTGGTATCGTCGAGGTCAAGATGGGCGGCGATCACCAGCGCGCCTCGGTACCCTTCTCTCGTCATGCTTGCGGTCGCCTCGGCGGGCTCGGCGATGGCTGCCGCGTCGTGCGGCCGACGTCTGCTCGGCGGGCGACGCCATGAACTCCTCTCCCAGCACAGTGAAGGCCTGAGCCCGATATGCCGCGAGCCCCTCCGGGCTCAGCCGGTAGTGCACGTGGTATCCCCGCCGATCGCTGATCACCAGGTCTGCCGCTCGCAGCACGGCCAAATGTTGGGAGACGGCCGGCTGAGACACGCCCAGCCTGGCAGCCAAGGCGTTCACGCACAGCGCCTCCTCGGCTTTCAGGTCCGTCAGCGTCTTCACCAGCCGCAGACGCGTCTCGTCGGAGAACGCCTTGAAGACCCTCGCTAGTTTCCCGACCTCATTGGGAGGTAACATATAAGTCTATGGTAATATACTTCAACACCCGCCCCGTGTCAAGGCCCGTCAGCGCCTCCCACGCTTCACACGACTGGCACTTCGCACAGCCGCGCCGTGTCATCGAGCCCGTGGAGCAACGGCCATCACCGATCCCTCGTTGTTGACACCGGGGCAGGCCTGCCGGTAGTCTGGCTGCGCATCACATTTGACCCAGGGAGGGAGAAGCCATGTCAGAGCAGTGCCCTGAGTTCCAGATAGGCCATCGAGTGGTGGGCACCGTGAAGGCGGTGAAGGGAACCTGCAACTGGGAGCACAAGGTGGGCGATACCTTCGAGCTGAGCGGGCACAATACCGCCGGCCTCTGCGGCTTCTTCTACCACGACATCTTCCCCTACATAATGATGCTCCAGTTCGGCGGCGGCTTCCCCGAGGCCTGGGGTGGCGCCGACAGCGTGGGTCTGGAGTGCATGGATCGAATGAACGCAGTGAAGATCGAACTCAGGCGGGTCGCCCGCTAGGCATCTGTACTTTCGCGGAGGGAGTGTCGCATGCAGTCTTCCCCTGATACCGAGCTTCAGGCGCGATTGGGCGCGGATATTGCCGGCCTCTGCCGGTTCGAGCGGCCCTCCGCCTCCGACGGCGAGCACCAGGCCGCCGAGTGGGTGGCCTCGCGTTTCCGCGAGATGGACCTTGAACCGGAACTGGAGGGATTCGACTTCTATCCGGACTACTGGAACGTGTGGGGCTCCCACGCGGCTCTCGTCGCGGCGTCGGGCGTGGCGGCTCTTCTCTCGCGGCGGTTGGCCCGGTCGGCCGCGGCGGCGAGCGCGCTCCTGGCTGCCTCCTTCTGGGGCGACCTCACCTGCGGCTTTCACTGGCTGCGAAGCCGATTCCCCGCGCGCCGGTCCTACAACGTGCTGGTTCGGTTGCCCAACCCCTCGGCCGAGCGCGTGCTGGTCATCTCAGCCCACCACGACGCCGCGCACTCCGGGCTGGTGTTCCACCCGGCCATCCCGCGCCTGATAGCGCGAATCTCCGGGGAAGGGGGCCCTACTCCCGCCATTCTCAAGCTGCCCTTCGCAGCCATGCTGCTGGTGACGGCGGCAGCCTGGCTGCGATCCACAGGACTGGCCGACTTTGCGGCCCGGCCAGCCCTGCGCCTGGGCGTCGCCCTGAACGCGTTGACGGCGGCACTCATGGCCAACATCGGTCGCAGTCCCGTCAGCCCGGGCGCCAACGACAACGCGTCAGGGGTAGCAGCCGTCCTCGGGCTGGCCCGTGATCTCTCCCGCGAGAGGCCAACGAACCTGGAGGTATGGTTCCTCTCCAACGGGTGTGAGGAGGGCATCATGGGGGGCATGATGGCCTTTCTGGATCGACACCAGGGAGAGCTCGCGGGGCGCCGGCCCTTCTTCCTGAACTTCGAGGAGCTCGGCTTCGGCGACCCGGAGTACCGGACGGGTGAAGGCTTCCTCAAGTTCTACCCCTATCACCCGGAAGCTGTCGCGCTGGCCGCGCGCGTGGCGAGGGAGCCGGAGTTCCAGGATGTGCGGAGCGGCCTGAGCCGTCTTGGCACCGATGCCCTGATCCCAATTCGCCGCGGCCTTACGGCGATCACTATCGCCTGCGCTAGTGAGGGCGAACGCCTTCCGATGTACCACTGGCCGACCGATACACCGGAGAACGTCGACCTACGGTCGGTCGAGCGCGCCTGGCTGTTCAGCCGGCGCATGGTGCAGCTTCTGGACGAGGAGGCCAAAGGCTAGCCGCGGCACTCTCGCAGCCGGTTGAGGACGCGCTTCGCGCCTGAAAGCAGGCGGATCGGGCGGGTCCGGCCCCAGCCGGGGGCCCCTACACGGACAGAGTCAGCTCCTCGAGCCGCTCCGGGGCCTGCGTCAAGCGGACGCATCCATCGTCCGTGACCAAGACGGTGTCGGAGTGCCGAAATCCACCGAGGCCGGGTATGTAGATTCCAGGCTCGATGCTGATCAGCATGCCGGGGGCAAGCTCCCTATCGTAGCCTTCGGCAAGGAATGGAGCCTCGTGCCCCGTGATTCCGAAACCGTGGCCCGTCCTGTGGAGGATCCGATCGCCATACCCCCCATCGACGATGACCTTCCGCACCGTCTTGTCGATCTCGCTCATGATGGCTCCCGGCCTCGCGAGATCGTATGCCAGGGCTCGGGCCTCGAGCATGACCTCGAAGGGAGCCTTCGCCTTCTCCGGAACCACACCGAGGAAGAAGGTCCTCTCCAGCTCCACGCCGTAGCCGTCCACCTGGGCAAACACGATCGAAACGTGGGGGCCGCCCTCCTCCATCAGGGTAGACGCAGTGGGGATGAGATGCGGGTCGTGGGATAGGGCTGGCGGCCATACCGCTCCCACGGCCCTCGACACGATCATATTGGCGTCGGGGATATCGGAGATGATCTTGCCCATCATAGTCTGTGAGACCTGGCTGTATATGATCAGTTCCGGCACCCCGGGACGGCAGATCTCTAGCAGCTTCTCGTGGCCCAAGCTGACGACCTGGCAGGCGTGAACGTTCCGACCTATCTCATAGTCGGACTTGACGATTCGTACCTCTTCGATGATGTCCGTCGTCACCTTGGTTCCGGGCGTCTTCTCGGCAATCCCGACCGGCATGGCGGATTCGATCCCCACCTGCGCATCGTCTGGGATGAGGGGACGATAGTGGTCCCACCAGTTCTTGCCGTGCGGCGCCGGGAACTCGTAATAGGCCACAAACTCCAGCTCGCAGCGAGTCCTCGCCTCAACGTGTCTCAGCTCCAGGGCAGGGGCCACCATCGTCGGTGTGCCCTCCGTCGGGATCACGAGGATGAACGGGCGCTCGTGGACGACGTTCGCGAAGTTGGTTAGATAGTAGATGTTTACCGGATCGAACGAGACGTAGTAGTCGAGGCCCTGCTCCCGCATGAGACCCCGTACGCTGCCTAGGCGGACGCCCAGCTCCTCTCTATCGGGCGGCGACGTGATGGGTTCAGGGATCCCCTTCATTGGCCAGTCCTCACAGCGCCAGTCCCGGGCGAGGGCTCCATCAGTCCTGCCACCTCACCTCGAACACTCGCACCGGCTGGTCGAGACCGTTGCCGTTTCTGTCTCTCAGGCTATGCCCCCGGTCTCCAGCTACTTGATCTAGAAGAACTGCTGAGCGTTACCCATATGCGGCCAAACGTACTCCTGGACGTTGGAGAAAATCTGTTTTATATGGTTGCGGTCGTGGTGAATCCATTCATGCAGCAGATCCACTATGCGCAGCTCCCCGACCACCGGATGAATACCTGAGAGATGAAGCTGCTGGGGCGTGAGTTCGGCCAGCAACCGCAGACTTGCGTTTCGCACGGCTTCAAACTCTAGCAGAAGCTCACGTCCGCCCCGCTGGCAGTCTCGGCGCATAGCAGACACCTCCTCCTGATCCCAGTCTTCGAGGGGCTGCCCGGCCACTATTTGTCGAATGCGCCCGGCAAAGCCACGTTGCTCCGCCTCGATGATGTGACCGAGCACTTCCGAAACACACCATTCGCCTGCGGCTGGATGCCAAGCTAGAGCTTCCTCACCAAGTGCGCCTAGCTCGGCCTTGAGAGTCGTAGCGGACGCCTCAATCAATGCAGTTACCTGCGCGACATTGAGGGCAGCCTGGTTTGTCATCTGCACCTCCTTCGGCCTAGCCAGTCAGCAAACGCAGTGTTGACCCCGTCTTTGGTCTGGACGTACTGGATGCGTGGCTCCATGGCGCCACCATTCTACGCTATCGGCAGCTAGATATGCCCTTGTCGTGCGATCAGAACACCGGCTGGTAGACCGGGTTGCGGCCCTCGATGATGTCCTCCATGCGGGTCCGGACGGCGTCCTTCACCTCCGGGGGAGCAACAATGTAGAGCTTCTCGTCCCTGATCGCGGTGAGGACATCATCGGCGACCTGTTCGGTAGTGAGGCCCGTCTTCAGGAGCTGGCGGATGGCCTCCTTGAGCGCATCTGGCTGGGCATGTCCCTCGACCGGTTCGTTCGCCAGCTCGGCGGGGCGATTCCGGTCGGCGTCCACGAGGCGTGTGTTGACCCATGCCGGGCACAGCACCGAGACCTTGATCTTTGTGCCCATTAGAGCGAGTTCGTGGTGCAGCGTCTCGGACAGAGTGACGATGGCGTGCTTGGTCACGTTGTAGATCCCCATCCAGGGGGGCGAAACGAGCCCTGCCGCCGAGGCGGTGTTGACGATGTGACCTTCGCTATCCTGGGCGCGCATGATGGGGACAAAGACCCTGACGCCGTGAATCACCCCCCAGAGGTTGACCCCCAGAACCCACTGCCAGTCGGCCACACTGCGCTCCCACAGCGGGCCGCCGGGGGGACCGACGCCGGCGTTGTTGCAGAGAACATGCACGGCCCCGAAGGCATCGACGGTCTTCTTCGCCAGCGCTTCGACGCCGCTGGCCTTTGAGACATCGGTCGGGACGGCCAACGCCGTAGCGCCCTTGGCTTTCAACGCTCCTTCGGCTTCGGCCAGGGCTCCCTCTTCGACGTCGGCCAGAACGACCTTCATCCCTTCGGTCGCGAGACGCTCCGCCATCGCTCGCCCGATGCCGCTGGCCGCTCCGGTCACGACCGCCACCTTGTCCTTGAATTCCTTCATGTTCGCCCTCCCTTCGCGGTCGCCTGTGTTTTGCGGTGGCCTCGCCCGCCGTATACCATACCACCTCCAACGGCCGCTGCCTCCTCCTGACGCCTTTAAGCTGCCCGCGTACCGGGCGCCCCCAGCTTTCGCCCAAGGCTGCAAAAGAAGGTGAGCCCCCCGGCGTGGCTGGGCATGTTGAATGCGGGTGGCATCCGGCCACGTCGAGGGGCTAGCCGTGGGAGAGCCAGCGAGGCTGGCGTTACCCGATATGCAGAAACGCAGCCAAGGCAGCTTTGGTTAGCGGCTCAGCGGGTGGGATTTCCGTGGTTCACGTGCAGCCTCGCGACGCTGTCAGGCTCCTACCGCAGCCACCCCTACCGGGCGCGGCGCCTCCGGGCGTACCAGCACCCCGCTGACAGGGCGACGAGCGCACTGACGGCCAGCACCACCATCAGCGCGTTGCTGTCACCGGAGCCCCTGGACGCAGCGGGCGGTGCGTCAGGGTTGGTGTGGAGTTCCACGATGCCGCCCACGGCGGGAGGGCCAGGCGGAGGCGTTGGTGTCGGCGTTGGTGTGGGTGTGGCCGTAGGGGTGGGCGTCGCTGTCGGCATGCCTACCGGTGTTCCATCCAGCGTCCAGTAGTGCGAAAGGACGTTTGGCGGGAAACAGCCAGGTCCGATGCAATCGCTGAAGATCTCCAGGGTGACACTCTCGCCGGGGTCGACGCAGGTAGCGGCCCAGACCACGTCGAAAGAGAGGAGGGGGCCGCCGTCAGAGATGGACGGCGTCAGGCAGCCGGGAGCGTTCGACAGCAGAACAACGCCGCCGGCATGGTCCACTTCTACGTGGAGGTCATTGACCACCTGTCCCGTATCGTTGACGAACGTCGCCACAGTTGAGGGGAAGGTGGGCGTGGGCGTGGGCGTGGGCTGGCCAGACACCGTGGGTACATCAGCCAGAATGAGAATCGCCGCGGCCGCGGCCAGAACCGCAAGGATCGCTGCCGTCTTCATGGATCGCACCCCCTTGTCTGATCTGCGCCCCTATTATCGTCCACTCTCGCGAGAAGTCAAGCCGCCTGGCATCACGAGCCGAACCAGCTCCCATCGGCGGTAACACAGCGGGGCGTTCCTCGTCCTATCTTTAGAGCGCGAGCCCCCGCCGCAGGCGAGGGTGGATGCGCTTTGCCCGGGAACGCGGTGATGGCAGAACGTACTGATATCGAAGGGTGGGAGCAGCCGGCGTCCGTCCACTATCCGGCCAAGGTGACGCTGCCCGCTCGCCGACCGGCTATTCTTCATCGCCAGCGGCTCACCGACCTGCTGGCGGAGCACACCTCCCGCCGGGTCACCGTCGTCAGCGCCCCCGCCGGCTACGGCAAGACCACCCTGTTGCTGGACTTCGAGGAGAGCTGGCAGGCCCCCATCTGCTGGTACTCCCTAGACGAACGCGACCGCGATCTCCAGACCTTCCTCGTCTACTGGCTGGCCTGTGGCCGGTCTCACTTCCCCTCCTTCGGCCAGGGAGTGGAAGAGGCCCTGGCCCGGGGCGAGGAGCTGGGTCACGAGCAGTGGGTCGACCTCATGGTGTCGGCGGTTCGGGAGGTCGGTCGGTCGTTCATCCTGGTCTTCGACGATTTCCACTACCTGGACGAAGCGCCCCTCGAGTTGCGGCGGGTGCTTGAGGGCTGGCTGTACCGTCTCCCCTCCCACTGCCACGTCGTGCTGTCGACCCGGACGCAGCCGGATCTAGGGGTGTTGCCTCTAATGACGGTTCGCCAGGAGGTAGCAACCGTGACGGCGGCCGACTTCGCCTTCACCTGTGAGGAGGTAGCCCAGCTCTACCGGGACATCCTGAACAAGGAGGTCCCCCTGGACGACGCTCAGCACCTGGCCGACGTGACGGAGGGCTGGGCGGCCGCCCTCATCCTGATGGCGGACAAGGTCCAGGCCGCCCGCACCTCCATATCGCTGGAGCAGCTCAAGGGGTCGGACACCCTGTTCCAGTACATCGACCTAGAGCAGTTCAGCGTGCAGCCGCAGGAGGTGCAGCGGTTCCTCACAGACAGCGCGGTGCCGCTGGCCATCGAGCCCCAGTGGCTGAACGAGCTCCTGGGCATCGACAACGCCGAAGAGATGATGGACTACTTGGAGCGGCGCAACCTGTTCATCACGCGAGAGGGCCTGCCTGCCGGTGGGCAGGGCACGGACCCGCAACGATACCGCTACCACAGGGTGTTCCGGGCCTTTCTGGTGAGCCGCCTGCGGACGCAGGAGGCCCAGCGGTTCACGGAACTCAACGAGAAGGCCGCTGCCATGTTCGAGCGGGAGGCCCAGTGGCAGGAGGCCGTCTATCACCTCCTGCAGGCCAGGGCCTGGGATCGCATCGTCCAGGTCACCGAGCGTGTAGGGCGCGAGCTCTTCGAGCAGGGAAGATGGGACACCCTGGCCGAGTGGCTGGAGGCGATTCCGGGGGAGGAGCTGGACTCTCAGCCCAAGCTGGTGCTCTGGAAAGCGCGCGTTCTCCACTACCTGAACCAGTTGGATCAGGCCCTCGCCGTCATCGCCCGTCCCATTCAGAGCTTCGAGGCCGAGCGCGACTGGACTTCCCTGGCGTCGGCCCTGACCACCAAGGGGATGTGCCTCCGCATGAAGGGCGCCTACCATGAAGCGAAGGAGATTCTGATCAGGGCGCGCTCCCTCCTCCTGGAGCACGATGGCCCCACTTCGGCGCTGACCGAGGCCCGCAAGGAGCTCGGGATCACACATGGCATGTGCGGCGAGTTCGCCAAGGCGCTGGAGGAGCTCAAGGCGGTGCTGGACATCTACCAAGCTCAGGGCGACGCCTACAACATAGCCCACGTCAGCGACCAGCTGGGCATCACCCTCGCCGGCATGGGTCGCCTCAGCGAGGCGGTCGGCCATCTGGAGCGGGCCCGCGTCCGCTGGCTGAAGCTGGGCAACGACGAACTGCTGATCCAGACCCTCACTAATCTCGGCATGCTCTATTACGACCAGGGCGAGCTCGACCGCTCCGAGGAGGTGACCCGCCAGGGCCTGGAGAAAGCCCGCCAGCGGGACAGCGCCTACGCCGAGGCCTACCTTCTGGACTCCTTAGCCGGCGTCCAGCGCGACCGCGGTCAACTCGCGGAGGCCATCGAGGTGTGCAGGCGCGCCCTGGATCTGGCCCGCGAACTGGACGACGCCTACATCAGCATCCACGTCATGGATGGCCTGGCCAACGCTCAGCGGATGTCCGGAGACATCGGCGATGCCGAGGCAACGGTCAAGCAGACGGCCGCCGACGCAGAGGAGCGGGGTGGCGTCTTCGAACTTGGCATCTGCAGCGTCACCCAGGGCCTCATCCAGCGCGACCGTGGCCTCCCCAAGGAGGCGATCGCTTCCCTGGAACGAGCGATCACGCTGCTCAAGGAAGGCGACGCCAAACGAGAGCTGGCCAGGGCTTACTTCCACCTGGGTGAGGTCTACTTTTCCCTCAAGCGCAAGCGGCTGGCCCTGGACTGCCTGGACGCCGCCGCCAAGCTGGTCAGGGAGCTGGGCTACGATCACTTCCTCCGTCTGGAGGCGAGCCGGGTGCCCCTCCTGGTGCAATATGCGGCGGCCCACAAGCTGGCCGACGGCTACTACGCCCGCATGCTGAAGGCGATCAAGAGCGCCGCGCCGACGCAGCCGGGGAAGGGAAGTGCGGAGTCGGAGCAGGAAGGCGCGGCCTCTGGCCTGGCCGCCTACGGGTTCGGCAATCTCCGGGTGGAGATGAACGGGCGCGAGGTAACCGATCTGGAGTGGCGCAGTGAGAAGAGCAAGGAGATGTTCTTCTTCTTCCTCTGCAACCGCAGGCCGCTGCGGAAGGAAGAGATCGTCACCGCCCTCTGGCCTGACCTCCCCGACGAGAAGACCGGCAGCCTCTTCCATTCCAATCTGTACAGGCTCCGCCAAGCCCTCTACCCAGAGTGCATCGCCAAGGACAGCGGTAGGTACATCCTGGACCCCCAGGGGAACTTTCGGTTCGACGTCGAGGAGTTCCAGGAGGCCCTGAAAGGGGCGGAGGGTCTGCCCGCCGATAGTGACGAGGCGATGTCCGGGATGGAGAAGGCGCGGGCCCTCTACACAGGCCAGTTCGCCCCTGAATTCTACTCGGAGTGGGCGGAGACGCTGCGCTGGCAACTGGAGGAGCAGCACATGCGGCTCCTCACCGCCCTGGCCGGCGCTTGCACCGAGCGAGGGGAGTACAAGCGCAGCGCCGACCTGTGCCAGCAGATCCTGACGCTGGACGAATACAACGAAGCCGCCTGGTATCGTCTCATGACCAACTACGTCCTCGCCGACCAGATGGAGGCCGCGGCCTTCTGCTACCGCAAGTACGCGGACATCGTGTCCGAAGGTCTGGGAGGAGAGGACATACCGGGGTTCGAAGAGATCTGTCGTCAGATCAGAGGCCCGCGCTAACCTAGCACAGGCTCAGCGCCAGTCAGCGCGAGGGGTGGCCGACAAGGCCACCCCTCTTGTGTTTGGTCGACTGGTTTGTGGCGAGATTCTGGCGAGAGGGGTCTGGCAAACTGGTGCCAGGAGGTTAGAGATGAAGCTCAGTTTGCTGGTTGTGATGGTAGCGCTGGCGCTGGCCACAGTGGCCGGGCAGAGCGTATTCATCTAGGACCCTTTCCCGGTCGACTTCCCAAACGACAGGTTGTGGCGAGATTTCGGCGAGAGGGGTCTGGCAAACTGGTGCTGGAGGTTGAAGATGAGACTCAGTTTGCTGGTTGTGATGGTAGCGCTGGCGCTGGCCACGGTGGCCGGGCAGAGCGTATTCATCTAGGCTGTGGTTAAGAAATGAGGCTTGGTCTGATCGTACTGTTCGTAGCGTTTCTGCTCGCGGTGGTAGCGGGACAGAACTCCCTGCTCCAGTCCACCGAAGCAGAGAATAACAATTCGGCCATCACTGCCTGTGCTGTCCAGGGGGGAAGCTGTCCCCAGCCTCCCCTGGACAGCTCCCCAGGCTCCATGGTGCTCGAGCATCTGGTGTTCAGCGAGGGGTGCTACAACTCAGACCTGCACGTGGTCCGATATATGTCGGCGGACAGCGTGGACGCGGAGCCGGTGGTGGCCCAGTGGTGCTCCTGAGCTAGAGGAAGCGGACTGCCTTAGCCGCCGGGCTGGCCTCGGAAGAGGCCTCCCGGCGGCTTCTTCTTTACCATAACGGAGCGAATCTCCCTTTTCGCCTCAATCATTCGAGATCTGTATGGCCATCCCCTTGACATCCCCATAATATTCGGGTATCAATATGAGTACCCTTCATAGGGGAATCTCTTAATGGAAAGGGGGTACCATGAAGGCGCGACTGCTGTACCTGGCGTACTCACTCGCGGCCCTCGGCGCTGTGGTTGTTTCCTCTATCGCAGCGTATCGCTGGGGCTAGACGGTTCCAAGGAGTTCGCCCCCTCAACTGAATAACGCCCCGCTCCCTAGCGTCTCAATCTTTCTACCTGCTTGATCTTGACGAAGCGATGGCAGCCTGCTTTGCCGAAGTTCGAGACCCGCTTCGGCTGGCTGGCTTTGCTGGCGGTTGCCGCTCAACTCATCGTTATCTACGCCGGCTTTGGGGCGGCTGAGGAGCTTCGCAGGTTCGTCTTCCCCGCGTCCTACGTTCTCCTACTGGCGTTCATCATCCTGAACCGCCGGCGGGTGGGGTTGCTGGTTATCGGGGCCGGCATGCTTCTCAACTTCATGGCCATCGTGGCCAACGGTGGGCTTATGCCCGTCTCGCCCGCCAACATGGAGAAGGCCGGCCTTGGAGACAAACTTGCGGACCTAGAGCTGGGCGAGGCGGTGCCGCTGAGCAAGAACGTTCTCCTTGACGAGAGCGACACCGCTCTCCAGTGCCTGACGGACCGCTTCACCTGGGACTCTCTGAGCCCGTTCCCGGTGTTCAGCATCGGCGACGTCATCATCGCGGCGGGCTTCGTTGTCGTGCTCGTCGAGCTCGTCCTCCCCTTGATCGCGCGGGCCGCCTCGCATGATCACCCCTCTCTTACTTAGCGCCCGCTAACGGCGCGGCCCCATTCGCGGGCCTGCGTGGGCGCTCGCTTTTCCCTATCTCGTTCCGTAATTTCCTTCCAATAGCTTGACCGACTATCTGTAACGGATGGCCTGGGTCATTCATCTACAAATTGTGACCTTCAAAGTCGCTCAATATTGGAGCGCCCCGTAGTCGTTCGGATGGAGGGCTGAGATGAAGTTGTTTTTCTCTCGTTGGTACATCGGGGCCGTTGTGCTTTTGGCGGCCGTTGGAGTGGTCGCCCTTGCCGCCTGCAAGGGTGGGGATGGAGGTGAGGTCTCCGGCGACCTTGCCGCAGACCAGACCGTTCGCATCTGGCTGGACGGAGAGCCTGACTACATAGACCCCAGCATCGCCGATTTCGCCACTTCGGTAACGATATCGAAGAACGTTTTTGCCACCCTGCTCCGCTTCGACCCAACCACGGGCGAGGTGCTGCCGTACGTGGCCAGCGAGGTGCCTAGCCAGGAGAACGGCGGCATCAGCGACGACGGCCTCACGTATACCTTCAAGCTGCGTGAGGATGCGGTGTGGGAGGACGACCAGCCGATCCAGGCCCAGGACTTCATCTATGCTATCCAGCGCCTCATGGACCCGCGGCTGGGCTCTTACTACGGCAGCACCTTCTACACCGAAATGATAGAGGGCGGCGCTGACCTCGGATCCGCTGTGGACGCCGACGAGGCGACGATTGAGCAGCTTTACGACGGAGTGAAGGTGCGAGCCGTCGATGACCACACGCTGGAGGTGACGATCACCCGGCCGTCCACAACCTTCAACCTTCTGATGGCCATGTGGCCCACCGCCGCCCTGAGGCAAGACGTCATCGAGAAGCACGGCGATATCGCCAATTCGGCCTGGACGGAGGCCGGCAACCTTGTGGCCAGCGGGCCCTTCCGCCTGGCCGAGTGGAACCACGGCAGCAGCATCGTCCTGGAGAGCAACCCGAACTTCTGGGATGAGGAGATGACCCCCGTGCTGGACCGCGTCGTGTTCCAGATTATCGAAGACGAGAACACGGCGTTTTCGGCCTACCTGGCGGGCGATCTAGATGCCGTGCCGGTGCCCGTGGCGGACCTTGGCCGCGTCGCCGATGATGACGAGTTCAGCGATGAGCTGCAGCGGGTCCCCATGGCCGTCACGTTTGCTTTTGGGTTCAACCAGACTGCCCCGCCCTTCGACGACGTGGACGCCAGGAAGGCTTTCTGCCAGTCCGTGGACCGCGAGACGCTTGTGAACGAGGTGCAGCAGGGGTTGGGGATGCCCACCACTTCCTGGCTGCCGTACGGGCTGGACCCGTTCTTCGTGGAGGACCGGGGGCAGGACCTGGCGTTCGACCCCAACTCAGCGCTCCAGCTCGTGTTGGAGCCGGGCTCCGCCCGGGCCGCTTACCCACCGATCAAGTTCACCTATGCTAACGTCGACCCCAACGGGACGCGGGTGGAGTTCTTGCAGGGTCAGTGGAAGGAGCACCTGGGGGTAGACGTAACGCCTGATCCCCTGGACCCACCGGCGTTCGGCGAGGCGTTCGGTACGGGCAACTTCGATCTCGTCTTCATCGGCTTCGGAGAGGACTACCATCACCCGGAGAACTGGCTGCTCATGTGGATGACGGGCGCCGACCCGGGCGGCTACAGCAACGATGAGTTCGACAGCACGGTGGAAGAGGCGCTGAGTGAGAGCGATCCGGACGAAGCCGCGGAGCTGTGGCAGGAAGCCGAACGAATTCTGGTGGACGAGGATGTGGCCGTGTGCCCGCTGTTCACCCACGAGAACGTCTGGCTGGTGAAGCCCTACGTGCGCGACTTCATCATGACCGGCACCGACGGCCAGCCGGGAGACTTCTTCTACTGGAAGACAGCAATCCTAGAACATTAAGCGTGAGCATTCGCTTGGGGGCTGCCCAGAGTGCAGCCCCCAAGCGTCAACGTGAGCCATGACGGGCTACGTCCTTCGGCGGCTGCTGTGGCTGGCCCCGGTCCTCTTCTTCGTAACCCTTGTCACGTTCGTCATTATGCATCTGGTCCCGGGAGGGCCGTGGGACACCAAGGACCGTCCGATCTCCCCGCAACTGCGGGAGCAACTGGAGAGCAAGTACGGCCTGGACGAGCCTGTCTGGCAGCAGTTTCTCACCTACTCCTGGAACGCTCTCCATGGTGACCTTGGTGTGTCCTTTCAGTACCAGGACCGGTCGGTTACGGGGATCATTCGGGAGGGTGTGGAGGTCTCGGCGGTCCTGGGCCTGATGGCCCTGGCGTTCGCTATCGTGGTGGGGGTGACCCTGGGGATGGTCGCTGCGGTCAGGCAGAACAGCCCCATCGACTACGCGTCCGTATTCTTATCCACGTTTGCCGCCAGCACGCCCAGCTTCGTGCTGGGCATCCTGTTGATCGTGGTGTTCGCCGTGCAGCTGGGGTGGCTGCCAGTCTTCGGCTGGGAGAAGGCTTGGTGGCTGTTCCCCAACTGGAAACAGGCCATCCTGCCCACCGTCACCTTGGGAGCACTGCCAGCAGCCTATATAGCCCGCATCACCCGCGCCAGCGTGCTGGAGGTGTTGGAGCAAGACTACGTCCGTACCGCCCGCGCCAAGGGCCTCAACGAGCGTCTCGTCTTGGGGCGTCACGTCCTCAAGAACGCCGTTGTACCCATCCTCACCGTGTCGGGGCCTATCGCCGCCAGCCTGGTGACCGGGTCGTTCATCGTGGAGACGGTGTTCGCCATACCGGGCCTGGGAAAACAGTTCGTCGCCTCAGTGTTCCAGCGGGACTACGGCATGATCATGGGCACGACTATCTTCTATGCCGCGATTATCGCCGTGGCGAACCTCGTGGTGGACATGATGTATGTGGCAGTCAACCCGCGGATCAGGTACTAGGCGATGACGAGAGCGGCTACGATAGCCATACCGCGGGAGGTGGAGCCGCCGGCGGAGGAGCGCTCCCTCTGGCGAGACGCCTTTCGTCGCTTCCGGCGCAACCGCCTGGCTGTCGCCGGTTTGCTGGTGGTGCTGTCGCTGGCGGTGGCGGCCGTGTTCGCCGGGCAGATCGCGCCCCATGATCCCAACGCCCAGGACTGCGCGACAGGGGCGCTGCGCGGCTCCAGCGCCGATCACCTGCTGGGCACCGACGCCACCTGCCGCGACGTCCTGTCCAGACTGATTCACGGCACTCGGGTATCTTTGTCGGTTGGCGTACTCACCTCAATGGCCGTCTTGCTCATCGCGGTGCCTATCGGGGCGCTGGCGGCACTATCGACCCGCCTGGTGGACAACCTGCTGATGCGGTTCACCGATCTGACGTACGCCTTCCCCGATCTACTGATGATCATCCTTCTGAGCCGGGTGCTGGCGGACACGGCGGTGCCGGGCGGGAGTGTCACGATCATCATCCTGGCCATATCGCTGGTGGCCTGGGTGACCATCGCCCGGCTGGTGCGGGCCCAGATGCTGTCGGAGCGGGGCCGGGAGTACGTCCGGGCAGCGGAGGCGATGGGGGCGAGCCGGTGGCGCATCGCGGTGACTCACCTGCTACCCAACAGCCTGGGCCCAGCGATCGTGGCCGTGACCTTTATCGTGCCGCAAGCGATCTTCGCAGAGGCGGCCCTGAGCTTCATCGGGATCGGAGTGACGCCGCCCCAGGCCACATGGGGCGGCATGGTGGATGCCGGCTATTCGGCAGTCTACTCCGTGCCCTTGCTGGTGGTGTACCCGGCGCTGGCCATAGCCATCACGATGATGGCGTTCACCTTCATCGGCGACGGGCTGCGCGACGCCCTGGACCCGCGGGCGGCTCGGCGCCTCCCCCGTCCGGGGGCAGGCTAGCCGCCGGCGGGCTTGCCCTCCAGGCCGGGCTCGGTCATCGCCGCCGGGTCGAGGATGCGATCCAGCTCCTCCTGCGAGAGGTCCGTCCTCTCCCCCGCCACCTCGCGAACGGTGCGGCCGCTGGCAGCCGCCTCCTTGGCGATGGCTGCCGCGGCGTCGTAGCCGACGATGGGGGCCAGTGCGGTGGCGAGGGCCAGGCCCTCCTCCACGATCTGAGGGCCGCGCTCGGTGGCCCGCAGGCCACGGATGCAGCGGTCGCCGAAGTTGTCGCTGGCGGCGGCGAGGAGCCCGATCGCCTGGAGGAGGTTGTGAGCGGCCAGCGGCATCCGCGTGTTCAGCTCAAAGTATCCACCCTGGGCGGCAAGGCAGACGGCGGAGTCATTGGCGATCGCCTGTGCGCAGGCATGGATCAGGGACTCCGGGATGACCGGATTGACCTTGCCGGGCATGATGGAGCTGCCGGGCTGAACCTCCGGCAGCTCTAGCTCGGCCAGACCGGCGCGGGGGCCCGAGCCCAGCCAACTGATGTCGCTGGCGACCTTCATCAGACTGACGGCGACGGTGCGCACGCTGCCGCTGGCCTCCAGCACGGCGTCCAGAGTGCTCTGGGCCTGAAAGTGGTTGTCCGTCTCTCGTAGCGGCAAGCCTAGCTCCTGGGCCAGCAGGGCGCAGACGCGGGGGGCAAACTCCGGATGGGTGTTGACGCCGCTGCCGACGGCGGTGCCGCCGAGGGCCACCTCCGAGAGCTCCTCCTGGGCGCGGCGCAGGCGACGCACGGCCCGCTCCATCTGCCCCGCGTAGCCCAGAAACTCCTGGCCTAGGCGGACGGGCGTGGCGTCCTGGAGGTGCGTGCGGCCGGTCTTGACGATGCCCCAGAACTCCTCCGACTTCGCGGCCAGGACCTTGTGCAGACGCTCCAGGGCGGGGATGAGCCGCCCCTCCATCTCCGTCAGGGCGGCCAGGTGGATCGCCGTGGGAATTACGTCGTTAGAGGACTGGCCCAGGTTGACGTGGTCGTTGGGATGGACGAGGCCGGCTCCGCGCTCTCCGCCCAGAAGCTCCGTGGCCCGGCTGGCGATGACCTCGTTGGCGTTCATGTTGGTGGAGGTGCCGGAGCCGGTTTGGAAGACATCCACCACGAACTGGTCGTCGAGCTTGCCGTCGGCGACCTCCCCTGCGGCCTGCCGGACCGCCTCGGCGATATTGGGGTCGAGCAGGCCTAGGTCGGCGTTGACGCGGGCCGCGGCTTGCTTGATCAGGCCGAGAACGCGTATGAAGGGGCGGCCAAAGCGGAGGCCGCTGAGCGGGAAGTTGAGGACGGCGCGCTGGGTGGATGCGCCGTAGTAGGCGTGAGCGGGGACCTCCATGGGGCCCATGGAGTCGCGCTCTGTGCGGCTCTTTTCGCTCCCTGTCATGGGCGCTATCCCTCCACGACTCTGACGCAGGCTATCATACAGCCGCAATACAAGGAAGGGGAATGCGGCTCGCCTCCGTCGCGATGGTGAGGCTCGGCGAACGGGCGCGCCCGGGCACGCGTTGCGCAGGACGCCGGGGTGACGCTGGCTTCCGAGAAGCTATGAAGGTGTTCCATCATGTTCGGTCGGTGAGCACTGGCCTAGTGGTGCGATAGGCACATCCAAGGCCCGCGACAGGAAAGTTCTACTAAATCATACGTATACGCCTGCGCCCTACGATTAGGACACCATTGAAGCGGGCGCAGAATAAAGATCCTGCATGCCCTCCAGGCTTTGCTCTCGGTAACGCCGCGCAGGTTGCGGGCGTCTCAACAACTAGATTGCGAGATGGTTCTCGTCTGCATGAATGGTTAACGAAATGGAAGCCCGCGACACCACCGACGAAGCGGGAGCGGCACAGGCGCTCGGCTCTGCCTTTGGCGCCGACCCCCTTCGGGGGAGCCGTTCCGCCAAGCGTTGGACCCGGATCGGCGTCTATTTGGCGATCCTGGGGTACGGCCCCTTGTATCTGTTCGTCTTCGACTATGAGCTCCATCAAGTATTCACTTCGTGGACAGTGGGCCTCATCATCGCCACCATCGCCATTGAGCTCGCGTTTGCGCAGTTGTTCAAGCTTCGCAAACGCGGCGCCTACCCTGGCGTGCTTCTGGCAGAGCTCGGCTCCGGTCATCACCTGAACTCGGCCGCCCAGCACTGCCTTGGGGTCATCCAACGCCTGATGGGCACTCGCGCCGCCCTCCTCGCTCTTCGCAACGGTGACGGCCGCTTCGACCTGATGTCAATGTCCGGCATGAGTCGGGAGGCCGCCCAGGCCCTCCTGCAGGCGGGGGAGCGCGAGGTGTGGGAGGCGATGAGTTCCCGGCAGCCGGTGCCGTTCAATCCGGCCGACGGCTCGCTGTCTGAGACCGGAGCGAGTCGTGGTGAGCGCCTTGTCTTCATCCCTGTGGCAGCCCTTCAACAGCCCATCGGCGTCCTCGCCGTCGCGGGGCGCAGGGGAAACGCAGACCTGAAGGACGGCCAGCTCCTGAGCAGCCTCGGTGTCGCCCTCGGCCTGTCCCTGGAGAGCCTTCGCCAGGAGGAGAGCCTGCGAGAGAGCGAAGAGCGATACCGCGACCTGTTCCAAAACGCCAACGACATCGTCTACGCCTATACTCTCGATCCTCCGGGGAAGATAATCTCCGTCAACAAGGCGGGCGAACGGGTGACGGGGTACACGCTGGAGGAGCTGTCGAACCTGAGGATTGCCCAGCTCGCGCCCCCCGAATATCACGAGCGCGTAGCCGAAGTTATCAAGAGGCAATTCGCTGGAGAAGCCCCGAGGACCATAGAAGCGCAGATCGTGACCAAGGATGGCCGTAGAGTGTGGCTGGAGACCAATCCGCGATTGATTGTGGAGGACGGCAAGCCGGTGGCGATACATGCGATCGCCCGCGACATCACGGAGCGCAAGCGGGCGGAGGAGGCGCTGCACGAGAGCGAGACGAAGTTCCGCACGCTGACGGAAACAATCACCGCCGCTACATACATCCTTCAGGGCACACGTTTCCGCTATGTGAACTCTGCGGCTGAAAGCATCACGGGCTACACGCGGGAAGAGTTGATGAGGATGGATTTCTGGGATGTGGTCCATCCCGACTTTCGGGACGAGGCCAGAGAGCGGGGCCTGGCCCGCCAACGGGGTGAACAGCTTCCCACACGCTACGAGCTCAAGCTACTGACCAAGGGCGGCGAAGAGCGCTGGCTCGACCTCACCGTCGGCGTGACCGAGTTCAAAGGGAAGCCCGCCGTGTTGGGAACGGGCTTTGACATCACGGAGCGCAAGCGGGCGGAGGAGGCACTGCGCCAGAGCGAGACGAAATTCCGCACGCTGACGGAGACCATAGTCGCTGCTGCATTCATCATTCAGGGCACGCGGCTGCGATATGTGAACTCTGCGGCCGAAGCCATCACAGGGTACACGCGTGAAGAGCTGATGGCCATGGATTTCTGGGAGGCGTTCCATCCCGACGCTCAGGAAGACATGAAGCAACGCGGGCTGGCCCGCCAACGGGGCGAACCGGTCCCCACTCAGTACGAGGCTAAGGTGCTGACCAAGGACGGCGAAGAGCGCTGGCTTGACTTCACCGTCGGCATCACTGAGTTCGAGGGTAAGCCAGCAGTCATTGGAACGGCCTTTGATATCACCGAGCGCAAGCAGGCGGAGGAGGCGCTGCACGAGAGCGAAGCGAAGTTTCGCATGTTGACGGAGACCATAGCCGCCGCTGCATTCATATACCAAGGCACACGGTTGCGATATGTGAACTCTGCGGCCGAAGCCATCTCGGGATACACGCGCGAAGAGCTGCTGGCGATGGATTTCTGGAAGGTGTTCCATCCCGACACTCGGGAAGACATTAAGCAACGAGGGATGGCGCGCCAGCGGGGCGAAGATGTCCCCCGCCGGTACGAAGCGAAGCTGCTGACCAAGGACGGCGACGAGCGTTGGGTTGACTTCACAGTCGGCCTGACCGAGTTCGAGGGAAAGCCGGCGGTGATGGGAACAGGCTTTGACGTCACCGAGCGCAAGCGGACGGAGGAGGCGCTGCGCCAGAGCGAGGAGCGGTATCGTCTGCTGGCCGACAACGCATCAGACATGATCTGGACCAGGGACCTGAGCCTGCGGCCCACCTACACCAGCCCCTCCGTCACACGCCTCCGGGGCCACACCGTAGAGGAAGCGATGGCCCAGACGTTGGACGAAGTCCTAACCCCAGACTCGCTACAGATCGCCAGGAAGACCCTCGCGGAAGAGCTGGCGAAAGAAAACGAAGAGGACAAAGACCTGTCCAGATCGCGGACGCTGGAACTCGAAATGTACCACAAGGACGGCTCCACGATCTGGACTGAGATGACAGTGACCTTCCTGCGTGACGAAGAGGGCCGGCCAACCGGCATTATGGGGGTTACCCGCGACATCAGCGAGCGCAAGCGGGCCGAGGAGGCGTTGCGCCGCCGCGAAGAGCATTTCCGGTCACTCATAGAGAACGCTTCGGATGTCATCATGCTCCTGAACGATGACAGAACCATACGATACGTAAGCCCCTCAGTGAAACGAGCAGCCGGATATGATCCAGAAGATCTGGTTGGCACAGCCGCTTTTGGGGAGGTTCTTCACCCCGACGACATGGCAAATGCGTCCAAGGCCTTTGCAGACTCAGCCCGGGACCCGGGTGGCACCGTGTGCATGGCCGTACGCGTTCGGCACAAGGATGGCTCATGGCGTGACTTCGAGGGCGTGCTCACGAACCTTCTCGATGATCCGGTGGTGGCCGGATTCGTCCTCAATTGTCGAGATGTTACCGATCGCAAGCAGGCCGAGGAGACCATCCGTCACCTCGCCTACCATGACGCCCTGACCGACCTGCCCAACCGCACCCTCTTCCAAGACCGCCTCACTGTAGCGCTAGCACAGGCGCGCCGTAGGAAGCGGATGGTGGCGGTGCTGTTCCTGGACCTGGACCACTTCAAGGTCGTCAACGACACGGTCGGGCATGGGGAAGGTGACAGGCTGCTACAGCGTGCCGCCGAGCGGCTGACAAGCCTTGTGCGCGAGGGGGACACCGTTGGCCGCATAGGTGGGGACGAGTTCGCGCTTCTGTCGTCGGAAATCGGTCATGTGGAGGACGCCGCTGGGGTCGCTGAGAGGATCCTCGAGAGCTTCAGAGGGCCCTGGGTACTTCAGGGCCAGGAGTTCCTTGTCACCACCAGCATCGGCATTGCCCTCTATCCGGGCGACGGGGAGGACGCCGAGAGCCTGCTTCGCAACGCCGACACGGCTATGTATCGGGCCAAGGAGCAGGGCAGGGACAACTATCAGCTCTACACCGCAGCCATGAACGCCAGAATCGCCGAGCGCCTGGCCCTGGAGAACAGTCTGCGCAGCGGGC
>DAOUMV010000022.1:0-114086 GCA_034408935.1 Dehalococcoidia bacterium | reverse complement strand
CGTGCAGTTGGAGCCGAAGTACGGCGGCAACACCATGAACACGTCCCCCAGGTTGATGAAGCCGTCCGGCACCAGATCCCGCCGGGGACTCCAGTCGTCAATGCCGTCACCATTCGTGTCGGGGTTCCCTGGACTGGAGCCGAAGTACGGCGGCAGCACGTTGAACACGTCCGCGAGGTTGACGAAGGTGTTCATGTCGAAGTCACACGGCCAGGCGTCGTGTTCACCCACGAACAGCGGACAGTCGTTACCGGGGTCCACGCCCAGGTACCACTCGGGCAGGCTGTCGTAGCCGTCCCCGTCGTCGTCCGGATCCCCCGCGACGCTGTCCATCAGCGTGGCCTTCATCTGACCGGGGATGCTGTTGTTAATAATACCGGCGTTTGGGTTGCAGTCGTCGTCGTAACGGTCTGTGAGCCCGTCCCATCCGTTATCGTCGCCGTCGTCGCAAGGACCCTGGTTCGGCCCGGGATCCTCAATATTTGACGAGATGTACGTGTCGGTGTCCGCGGTGTCCTTGTAGTTGCACCAGCCGTCACCGTCGGCGTCAACGACGGTTCCGCCCTCGATGCACACGCTATCGACGTGGATGACGTTGAAGAAGAGCCCGTCGCTCACCGTGGGGCTGGCGGTGTACTTCGGCACGTTCACCACGAGGAAAGCGCCGACGGGCGTGCCGTCCAATGTCCACTGACCCATCACAAAGAGAGTAGTGATCTTCTCCGACTTGCAGGGCTGAACGACGACGGTGAGTGTGTGACCGTCTTCCACTGTAGTGCCGTTCGTGCCCGTGATATCCACCACGTTGTCACCGGGGTCACTCGCGCAGTCCGCCGCGACCGTGTTGACGCCGTGCCCGTCGATCTCCCAGTCCCAGGTATCAGGGGATGTTCCGCCGCTGACCGAGATCACCTTGAAAATGGTCCTATCAATAGGATTGGGACCTGGATTCTCTAAGTATGTGAGGTGCAGATCATTCACGGTGCTGTCAGTGTTGTTTTTAAACTCGCCCTTCCACGTGCGGACGGCATTGTCACAGTCGTCACCTATCTGATCCGCCTGCGGGCCGCCGTCTTTGACCACAGCATTGGGTAAGGGCACAGCAGCGTTGTAGAGCTGCGTGTTCTCGCTGTCTGTCTCACCGGCGGGGAGCGGATTGTAGACCTTCGGGCACCAGTCCTGCGGGTTCAGATAGCCGTCGCCATCCTCGTCGATCGGACCGGCTGGGTTCTCATCGCAGGCCGGGTCCATCATGTCGCGGTCCGTGCCGGAGAAAGTGTAGGGGTCGTCGATGTTGGGGGTCCATGGGCAGGTGTCGAAGTTGTTCTCCAGACCATCGCCGTCGGCGTCGCGCAGGCTCTGGGTGCGCGCCTGCACCATGTGCGACCCCGGCGTCGTCGGCATGGTCACGCGGTCGATGTCCGGACTGGTGTCGCCGTCCGTATCGATCCTCCCCTTTAGCATCCCCCTGGTGCTCAGGGTGCTGCAGAAGTCGGAGACTATGCTGGGCTGAAGGATGACGGCCTTGGGGTCATTCAGGACGGTCACCTGGTTGTAGCCAAGTTCGGAGCCCAGCTTGGCGTAGGGGTGCTGGGTGGTGCCCGGGTTGGCCGCGAACGCCTCCTGGAGGTCACCCGGCTCGAACTCTACAACCTGGAGCATCTGCCAGTCGCCGCCGGGCGGCACCTGGGTCAGACCGGCGAAGCGGGCGCGGGGCTGCACCGGCTGGTCACCGATGGTTGTGGGGTTCCCGTCCGTGTCGATGCCGTCGCCATCAGGGTCGAACAGCCTGACGGTACAGTCGGGGAACTGGGTGACGGCCGGGGAGTCCTTGTCCGCATGGCCGGCCCAGGGGTCGCCGCCGTCGGTGGCCAGGTTGGACCAGCGGTCCGCAGTGCCCTCTGGTTGGCAGGCGACCGTGTCGGTGATATCGTACTCGGCCTCCCACCAGATAAAGTTGGGGTAGATGGTGCTGTTGCAGGGGTTGGCGGCCAGGCCCAGGGTAGTGAGGCCATCGAGGCCGCCGGCGGCGGCACCGGTCCCGTCCGGGTTGGGCCCGCCGATCTGGCTGCCGTCCAGACGCGTCTCCTCAGTGGCTGGATTGATGACGGTGTCGCCGTCCGTGTCGCCCCCGCCGGTGGTCACGAAGTAGCTCTGGGCGTAGTTCATGTGGCCGTAGGGCACGGCGAACGACAGAGTGGTGTCCGGGTGGCCACCGGGGGTGGTGTTCGGCGGGCACATGCCACCGCCGCCCTGCAGGTCGGCCGGGCCATAGAAATCGGGGTCGAGATCATTACAGAGCTTGAAGTTGAAGGTGGGCTGGAACTGGGGGGTGCCCGGGATCCACTGGGCGTGGGTATCGCCGGAAGACAAGAGTACAAGGGAACCACAAGCTAGTGCGAGAGCTATCCCTGTGATGAGCCGCAGATATCGCATCGCTGCCCCCTTCCCCTGGCGATTCGTCGCTCGTCCGAGGCGTAGCTAGTATACACCCTAGCGATATCCTGTCAACGGGCGCGTGCCCGGGAACCTCGCCCGCGTCTACGTGCAGCTGGAGCCGAAGTACGGCGGCAACACCATGAACACGTCCGCCAGGTTGATGAAGCCGTCCGGCACCAGGTCCCGCCGGGGGCTCCAGTCGGGAATGGTGTCACCATTCGTGTCGGGCATCCCTGGACTGGAGCCGAAGTGCGGCGGGAGCACGTTGAACACGTCGCCGAGGTTGATAAACGTGTTCATGTCGAAATCGCAGGGCCAGGCGTCATCCGACGGGTCGTCCGGGCAGTTGTCCGCCGGGTCCGTGTCAAGGTAGGCCTCGTCCCCGTCCGTCCAGCCGTCACAGTCGCTGTCGCCGGGCGGCACAGGCCAGGGCACAGCATCGGGCTCTGGACAATCACCGGGCGTTGGCGTCGGTGCGGGTGTAGGCGTGGCTGTGGGTGTCGGAGTTGGAGTTGGGGTAGGGGTAGGGGTAGGCGTGGGGGTAGGCGTGGACGTCGATCCCTCTTGGCCCCGATCGCGAACGAAGATGTCCTCCTTGCCGTTGGTGTCCTCAGCCACCAGGTTGGAGGCGAGGGACTGGAAAGCGACGAAGCGGCCATCGGCGCTGAGGGCGGGCCACTGGCTTGTGTTGTTGCCTTGGGTGCCGTCCGAGGCCACATTGGCCCGTTCCGTACTCGCTGTCTGGCGGTCGTGCACGAAGACGTCAGGCTGGCCGTTGGTGTCCCCGACCACCAGGTTGGAGGCGTAGGACCAATAGGCGACCAGTTGACCCTCGCTACTGATGGCGAGATAGCCCCTGCTCTCATCGTTTCCCTGGGAGCCGTCGGAGGCCACGCTGACCATCTCCGTCGTTCCCGTCTGGCGGTCGTGCACGAAGACGTCTCTGCAGTCGTTCGTGTCTCCCTCCACCAGGTTGGAGGCGAGGGAAAAGAAGGCGACGAATCGGCCGTCGTCGCTGATGGAGGCCCCGGTGCTTCCGGCATCGCCCTCGGTGCCGTCCGAGGCCACGCTCGCCCTCTCCGTCGTCCCTGTCTGGCGGTCGTGGACGAAGACATCATTGCAGTTGTCGTGGTTCACCACACCACGGTTGTCGCAGTAGTCGTTGGTGTCCCCCGGCACTAGGGTGGAGGCGCGCGAGTAGAAGGCGACGAAACGGCCGTCAGGGGTGATGGTGGGGAACCTGCTCTCGCCGTTGCCCTGGCTGCCGTCAGAGGCGAGGCTCACGCGCTCCGTCGTCCCCGTCTGGCGGTCATGCACGAAGACGTCGCCGCAGTTTTGGGGATCCTCGCCGTACCCGGTGCGATTACAGAAGTTATTGTGGTCCCCCGGCACCAGGTTGGAGGCCCACGATTCGAAGGCAACGAAGCGGCCGTCGGCGCTGATCGATGGGTACCAGCTACTACCGTTGCCCTGGCTCCCGTCTGAGGCCACGCTCACCCTCTCCGTCGTCCCCGTCTGGCGATCGCGCACGAAGATGTCGTCCCAGCCGTTCGTGTCTCCTTCCACGAGATTCGAGGCACGGGACCAGAAGGCCACGAAGCGCCCATCGGCGCTGACAGACGGCGACTCGTTCAGTGAATTGGCCTGGCTGCCGTCGGAGGCTACGCTCACCCTCTCCGTCGTCCCCGCCTGGCGGTCGCGCAGGAAGACGTCCATCATTTCGTTGGTGTCGCCGGACACGAGGTTGGTGGCGAAGGAATCGAAGGACACGTAGCGGCCGTCGGTGCTGATTTCGGCGTGCGAACTGCCGCGGTTCGCCTGCGTGCCATCGGAGGCCAGGCTGGCCCGTATGGTGACGGGGCCCCCCACCCTGGCGGCGATCCAATGGGAGTTGTCGGGGTTCATCTCTCCTGGAATCGACGAGGCGGTGGCCGTCAACGTGTAGTCACCGGAGGGTAGGCCCGAGGTGTCCCATGTGAAGGTGATCGTCGTGGAGGACTCGCCGGGCAGGATCACGGTCTGGGGAGAGTCCAAGACGGAGCCGGCGCTGGCGACAAGCGATACCGAGACTGACTCGGTAGAGGAGTTCCCCTGATAGGACAAGTTGACAGCGATCGGGGCCTGGGCCCCCTCCATGATGTAGCTCGGTGCATTGATTCCAGCCACTCTCAGGTCGTATAGCCCGGGTGAGCGCAGGAAGAGCAGAGGCTCGGGAGAGCTGTCGGGGTCGCCTGTGAATCCGTAGGGCCCGTCCTGAGCTGCCCCGGCGGCGATGAGGCGGTCGCGCACTGCCGCGGCGCCGGCGGCATCGGTAGGCTTGCCGTTCTGCACGATGTCGAGCGCTGCCGCCCCCGTCACGTGGGGCGCCGACATGCTGGTGCCGCTCATCGTCGTGTATGTGCTGCCAATGGAGGTCGAGTGAATGTGAACGCCGGGAGCGGCGATGTCAACCAGCGGGCCGTAGTTGCTGAAGCAGGCGAAGACGTCGTCCCCGGTGAAGGTGCACGATCCGGAGTAGGTCTCTGGAGAGCGCGCGCCCGGCTGACCGTCGAAGTCGGCGATGGCGGACACGGTGAGGACGTCAGGGCAGTTGGCTGGACTCTGGGAGCTGGCATCACTGGCCTGGTTGCCCGCCGACACCGCGTAGACCACGCCGGCGGCCGTGGAGTCGGCAATGGCCTGGCAGAGGGTGTCGCTGGGGTCCCCGCCGATGCTGATGTTCGCCACGTCCACGGTGGCCGCGTTGGCCGTGACCCAGTCCACCGCCGCGACTATGCAGGATAAGGTACCGTCGCCATTCTCGTCCAACACCTTGAGCGCCCACAGACGCGAGCCGGGTGCCACGCCCACGACGCCAATGGTGTTGTCAATGGCCGCGGCGGTGCCGGCCACGTGCGTCCCGTGACCGTAGTCGTCGGCCCAGGAGGCACCATCGCAGTCCTCGCCCAGGAACGTAGCGCCGCCGACCACTCGCAGATCGGGATGGTCCGGCTGGATGCCACTGTCGAGGATGGCGATGTCGACGTCGAGGGCATCATCGACGCCGTCGATCCACGCCGCAAGGTTCAGGTCGGCATCGATGCGGTCGATGCCGGTGGGCACTGTTTGCGCGTCGTCAGCGGAGACGATGGCGTCGGGCTCGATGGAGACGACGTTGGGGTCGGCCCGGAGGCGCTCCACTTGGCGCTCCGACAGGCGGCCCGCAAACCCCTTGAGAACGGACTCGTACGCCACCTGGGGTCGCAAGCCGTGTCGGGCGGCCAGCGCGTTGGGCGAGGCCCGGTCCTTGAGCCTGACGATGTAGCGGCCGGGGATGATGTCGCCCGCGCGCGGTGCTCTGCCGTGGTCGGCCTCATCCGCGGGCGTGACAACCGGGGCGTGCCCCGGTGTGGGGTCGTCGGCTTGAACGCCGTCCCTCGCCGCCTGTGCGACGGGGAGCATTGCGGCCAGTGCCAGCAGGCCCGGGAGCAAATGCCGCGCGTATCGCATATCCCCCTGCTTCTCTCTCCGGCACTGGTGAGCCGCCCCGTGCCGGGAGGCACCCCAATCATACGCTTTCGTGACGTTTTGTCAAATGTAGCTAGGGAAGGACGTGAGAAACGGGATAGAGCGTCCTCCTACGCCTCCTCCAGGGCGAACGCCTTGTGCAGCGCCCGCACCGCCGCCGGCACCCGCTCCTCGTCTATCAGGCAGGTGATGCGGATCTCGCTCGTCGTGATCAGTTCGATGTTGATCCCCGCCTCGTACAGCGTGCGGAACATGCGGCCGGCGTAGCCGGGCCCCGACTGCATCCCCGCGCCGACGAGGCTCACCTTGGCAAGGTGCGTGTCGGCCAGCACCTCCGGCGCTCCGATCTCCGCCGCCACCGGCCTCACGATCTCCATCGCCCGCTCCAGGCTCGCCTTGGTCACCGTGAACGTCACGTCCGTGAGCCGCTCCACGCTGGCGTTCTGCACGATCGTATCCACGCTGATCCCTGCTTCCGCCAGTGGCTGAAACAGGCGGGCGGCGATGCCGGGCTGGTCGGGCACGCCCCGCAGGGTGATCCGCGCCACGTCCCTGTCCTCGGCTATGCCCGATACCTTGTTCCGTTGCTCCATCATGCTCGCACCTCCGATGAGGGTACCGGGGACATCCTTGAAGCTGGACGCCACCAGGATAGGCACCTCATAGACGTGGCCGAGCTCCACCGCCCTCGGGTGCATGACCGTGGCCCCGTAGCTGGCCAGCTCCAGCATCTCCTCGTAGCTTACCGACTCCAGCTTGAACGCCTTCGGCTCGATACGGGGGTCGGCCGTGTAGATACCGTCCACGTCGGTGTAGATCTCGCAGCGCTCGGCCTTCAGGGCGGCGGCCAGGGCGACGGCGGTTGTGTCGGAGCCGCCGCGGCCGAGGGTGGTGATGTCCAGCTCCTCCGTCATCCCCTGGAACCCGGCGACGATTACTACGTTGCCCTGAGCCAGCTCCCGCTCGATGCGGTGAGGGTCCACCTTGAGGATGCGGGCCCGCCCGTAGCGCTTGTCGGTGCCGATGCCGGCCTGGGGGCCGGAGAGGGCCACGGCGGGCCGCCCGATGTGCTTCAATGCCATGGCCAGGAGGGTGCAGGAGACGATCTCCCCTGTGGAGAGGAGGAGATCCAGCTCCCGCTCCTCCGGCCTGTCGGTCATCTGGGCGGCCAACGCCAGCAGGTCGTCCGTGGTGCTGCCCATGGCGGAGACGACGACCACCAGGCGGTCGCCGGCTTGCAACCGGCGGCCGATGCGGTCGGCAACGTTGCCGATGCGCTCGGCGTCAGCGACGGAGGTGCCACCGTACTTCTGGACGACGAGGGCCATCTATCCCTCCTCCAGCAACTCCGCGCCCCGCTCGGTGGGGGCGGTGATGAGCGTCTCGGCGGCCACTCTGCGGCTGCGGGCCGCCTCCAGCATGGCGTCCGCGATCCCCTGCTCGTTATCGGTGCAGAGGGCGCAGATGGCGGAGCCGCCGCCGGAGAGGTAGGCGCAGTGGGCGCCGGCGGCGCGGGCTGCGTCGAAGATGCTGAACATGGCGGGGAAGAGCTTGGCGCGGGCCGGCTGGTGCAACCGGTCCTTCGTCGCCTCGTTCAGGAGGTCGAACCGCCCCTGACTGAGGGCTGTTACCAGTAGGGCGGTGCGGGAGGCGTTCCGCACGGCGTCCGCCCGCGACAGCGATTGGGGGAGAAGCTTGCGGCTCTTCTGGGTTGGCATGCGCAGCTCCGGGATGAGGAGGACAGCCTTCATCGCCGTCGGTAGGGGCACGGCGATGTGGATGAGGCGCTGGCGGTCGCGCACCACGATTTGGAGTCCCCCGAACAGGGCAGGGGCGACGTTGTCGGGGTGGCCTTCGAGCTCCGTTGCTAGGAGGAGTAGTTGCTCGCGGTCGAGGGGTTGGCCGGCAAGGGCGTTGGCGGCGAGGACGCCGCCCACACGGGCGACGGCAGAGGCGCCCAGGCCGCGGGCGATGGGAATGGAGCCCCTGTAGGTAGCGGCGCAGTCTTTGGGGGGCTCCAGGTTGGCAGCGGCGAATAGGGCACGGGCGGCGTTGAGGGTCATGCGGGCCAGGGGGTGGTCGTCCTGGCTTGCGCCCGTAGACAGGGTGACGGTGGCCCAGATGTCCAGTGCCATTCCGAGGCAGTCGAAGCCGGGGCCCAGGTTGGCGCTGGTGGCCGGGACACGGACGGATACGGACGATGGCGGCATCGATGTGATCAGACAGGCCTGCCCGCCGGACGCGGGTTCGCGGCTTACGTCAGGGCAATCGTAGCATCAGCGATCGTGGCCAGCAATAAAGCGGCTGGCCCGACCAACTGGCGGGCTGCAGGGGCAGAAGTTAAGGAACAGTGAAGACAATCGGTAGTGGTTTGTCTTGACAACTGACTCCTTATGATACCAGAATAGTAACACGAGTATGCGAATGCGGTAGTCGCATAGGAGTCTGAGTGGTGAGCCCAAAGGGAGGGTGCGGCGACCCGCAGACGAGCGGCCCCGGCGCAACAGCCGGGGCCGCGCTGCTGTTCCCTGCTACATGATGTGATCCAGGAACCGCTGGAGATGCTGCCACGCGGCCTTCGTCGCTTGCTCCAGGGGCAAGGTCGCGTCCACAACGACGATCCGCTGCGGCTCTCGCTGCGCCAGCTCCAAGAACCCCTGACGCACGCGCTGGTGGAACTCCAGCGGCTCCCCGCCGATGCTGTCGTCGAGGCGTTGGTGATCCTTGCGGGCGAGGCCGGTCTCCGGGGGCAAGTCCATCAGTATCGTGAGGTGGGGAACCAATCCCCCTGTGGCGATGTGGTTGACGGCGCGGATGTGGTCCAGGCTGAGGCCGCGTCCGTACCCCTGGTAGGCCAGGGTGGAGTCCGTGTAGCGGTCGCAGAGGACAACCGCGCCGCGTTCAAGGGCGGGGCGGATCACCTCTTCGACGTGCTGGGCGCGGGCCGCCTCGAACAGGAACAGCTCCGCCTCCGGGGTAACCGCCGTCCTCTGCTGGAATGTCGCCATTACCGTGCGACCGATCTCCGTCCCGGCAGGCTCGCGGGTCAGCGTTACGGTGTAATCCTGGGCTCGCATGAGGGCGGCCAGCTCCTCGCCCTGGCTAGACTTGCCGGATCCCTCCCCACCTTCCAGGGTGACCAGGGTGCCGCGGCGGAACTGGGGGGACACGGTCAGTCCAGCCCGCTGGGGAGGATGCGCACCCGGCGGTAGGGCTCTTTGCCCTGGCTACGGGACGAGACGTTGTAGCGCTGGGCCAGCATGTGCTGGAGCCGCCGGATGTAGGCGTTCTGGGGGTTCAGCTCCACGAAGTCGCTTCCGGTCATCACCTCGCCGATCGCCTCTTCCGCTTCCCGCAGGGCGACCACCACCGGGTCGCCGGCCTTCTCGGTGCGCATGGACAGCAGACAGTGCTCCAATTGGAAGACGGTGTTGCTCTTGATGACATAGACGGGGACGCCGCGGTCCTCAGCATCGCGGAGGGTCTGGGGCTTGCGACGGTAGTAGGAGCGGAGGGTGATCAGGGCGTCGGCGTCGTCCAGGCTGTCCACCACCCGACCCGCGAACTTCGTCTGGCCTATCGCCTGCTCCAGGCGCGGGCGCGATACGCCGAAGGGGAAGATGCGGCGTTCGCGGGGGGGAACTGCGGCGGTGACTGTGGGCACGGGCGCCGATGGGTCGCGCCGCTCCAGGGCGCGGCGTCCTCCAGCGGGGGCGCCGGCCGTGTGGACGTTGCCCTCGGCGTCCAGATCACGGATCTCGGCAGGGACCTCGTAGCCGCGGAGGATGGCGTCCACCGCCTCGGCCACGTCGCGCTGGACGGCCACGCGGGAGAAGGACTGGATCTCGACCAGGATATCGAAGGTGGGAGGGGCGCGGCGCTCCAGGATCGCCTTCTGGGTGCGGCGGCGGCGGGCCTCCTCGTCGCTTAGGGTGACCGATTGGATGCCTCCCACCAGGTCGGACAGAGTGGGGTTCATGATGAGGTTCTCGAGGGCGTTGCCATGGGCGGTGGCGACCAGCTGAACGCCGCGCTCGGCGATGGTACGGGCAGCGGCGGCCTCCAAATCGGTGCCGATCTCGTCGATGATGATGACTTCCGGCATGTGGTTCTCCACCGCCTCGATCATCACCTGGTGCTGAAGGGAGGGGGTGGGCACCTGCATCCGCCGGGCGCTGCCGATACCCGGGTGAGGGATGTCACCGTCGCCGGCGATCTCGTTGGAGGTGTCCACCACCACGACCCGCCTGTTCATGTCGTCGGCGAGGTAACGGGCCACTTCCCGCAGCATCGTCGTCTTGCCGACGCCGGGGCGGCCCAGCAGGAGCACGCTCTTCTCCGCGCGCACGAGATCCTCGATGATGCGGATGGTGCCGAAGACGGCGCGGCCAACACGGCAGGTGAGGCCGACGACGCGTCCCTGGCGGTTGCGGATGCAGGAGATGCGGTGGAGGGTACGCTCAATGCCGGCGCGGTTGTCGGCGGTGAACTCGCCAATACGGGATGTAACGTGATGGATGTCCTGGGGGGAGACTTCCTGCTCGCTCAGGATCGCCTCTTCGCTGGGGTAACGGGCCTCTGGCAGGCGCCCCAGATCGAGCACCACCTCCAGCAGTTCGAAGTCGTTGGGACGCTGCCGCACGGACTCGGCCAGGTGGGGCGGCAGGACATCGATGAGGGCGTCGAGATCGTCGGTGATCTTCAGCACGGTGTCAACTCACGGTCACGGCAGTGCCCACCGTCTCCGGTGCCAGCTCCTCGCTCAGTCTCGCCGTCCGCTTGGCCATCACCACGTAGTCCTCCACAGATGAGAAGGCGAGCGAGCGCAACAGGCGCGAAAGAGAGTCCCCGTGGGATGGTGCCAGGCAGAGGACGGGGCGTGATCCCTTCAAGCGGGCCAGCGCCGTCTCCAGGAAGGCCTCGGCGTCCCGGCGCTGGGGATGAACCAGCATGGAGAAGCGGCTCTCGTTGCCGCGCAGGAGGCGCAGCCAGCCTGTGATTATGCCGCCCTCCTCCAGCACGAGGTCGCTGGGGTTGCCTCCCCAGGGCTCACGGGCGGCCTGCCATTCTCGGAAGGTGGCGCCCTCAATGGCGCGGACGTTGGCTGGCGTCACGGCGCTGTACAACTGGTATATGCCGAAGGCGTCGGCCTTGGACGCATGCCGAAGCGGCAGGCCCGGGTCCGAGGTCGGCGCCGGCTCGTCGGCACGGTACAGGGTCTCCTGGGCATAGGCGAAGAAGCCGACGCCGCGGGCGATCTCCACCATGGGGGTGTCGGCGGCCAGGCGCATGAAGATGCGCTCCGCCCCCTCCTTGGTGGCTCCAGCAACCATGCGCTCCAGGAGCGAGCGGGCAACGGAGCGGTCCTCGTCAGCGTTGATGAGGCAGTCCACCTCCCAGGCGGCGCGCTTGGCGCGGCGGCGTGCCGAGACTAGGCCACGGATCGTGGCACCGCGGACGCTCACCCAGGTGTGCTTGCCGGTGGCGAAGGAGAGCCACTGCTCCAAGGCGGTTCCCAGTGGGTGGGGACCGCCGTTCCCCATACCCATACGGTCCCAGGTCTTGGCCTCGTTGGGATAGACGCTGCCGTCGTGGGCGATGAGGGCCACGAGGTCGGTAGGCAGGGGATAGCGGGCTCGGCTCATTTGGGGCTGGCTCGCCTCCCTTGTTGTCGGACGATGTCGAGGAAGTAGTGGTGGAAGCGGTCGTCGTCGGTGAGTTCGGGATGGAAGGAGGTGGCAAGGAGCGGCCCCTGGCGCAGGGCGACGGGGCTCCCCGCTGCGGCAGTGGTGTCGTCAGGCAGGCGGACCAGCACCTCCACCCCAGCCCCCACGTCCTCCACTACGGGGGCGCGGATGAACACGCCGTGGAAGGGCCGCGGCGAGTGCGCGCTGTTGAGGGCCGGTACGGTCAGGTCGGCCTCAAAGCTGTCCACCTGGCGGCCGTAGGCGTTGCGTCGCACGGTGATGTCCAGGGCTTCCAGGGTGGGGAAGTCCAGATCTGGCGCTCGCTTGGCGAGGACGATGAGGCCGGCGCAGGTGCCCCACACCGGCAGGCCACCCTCGATCAACGCCCGCAGAGGCTCGTACAGGTCGTAGTCCTGCATAAGGCGGCAGAAGGTGGTGCTCTCGCCGCCGGGTATGATGAGCCCGTCCAGGTCGCACAGATCGTCGCCGGTGCGCACCTGACGGACGCCGACGTCGAGGCGGCCGAAAGCGGCCTGGTGTTCGACAAAATCGCCCTGGAGCGCCAGGACACCGATGGTAGTCACTTCAGCCCTATTTTAGCGCGATACGGGAGGTGTTCACGACCCCGACCACATCAGCCACGGATATGTACAGATAGAGCACGAATACGTGTGACGCACGATATCTGCGATCAATCCGTGCCAATCTGTGGCGGGGAGAGCCGCTACCAGCCCCGCGTAGCCAGGAGCTCCTCCTGGCTCAGGCCCTTGGCGGCCAGTCCCCTCATCGCCTCGCCCAGGCCACGGGAGACCTCGGCCAGGATGGCGGGATCGTTGTAGTTGGTGACCGCCTTGACGATGGCGTGGGCGCGGGGCGCCGGGTCATCCGACTTGAAGATGCCGGAGCCGACGAAGACGCCGTCGGCGCCGAGCTGCATCATGAGGGCGGCGTCGGCGGGGGTGGCCACGCCCCCGGCGGCGAAGTTCACCACCGGCAGGCGGCCGAGTTCCCGCGTCTCCTTGAGGGGCTCCAGGGGAGCACCCAGCGCCTTCGCCTCCGCCATCAGCTCGTCTTCGGGCATCGACTGGAGCTTGCGGATGCCGTCCCAGACGGCGCGCATGTGGCGCACGGCCTCCACGATGTCACCGGTGCCAGCCTCGCCCTTGGTGCGGATCATCGCCGCCCCCTCGCCGATCCTACGGAGCGCCTCCCCCAGGTCGCGGCAGCCGCAGACGAAGGGGATCTTGAAGGGGTGCTTATCAATGTGGTGCGCCTCGTCGGCGGGGGTGAGCACCTCGGACTCGTCCAGGTAGTCGACGCCGAGGGCCTCCAGGATCTGGGCCTCCACGAAGTGGCCGATGCGGCACTTGGCCATGACGGGGATGGAGACGGCGTCCATGATGCGGGTGATGACCTCCGGGTCGGCCATGCGGGCGACGCCGCCGGCGGCGCGGATATCGGCGGGGACCCGCTCCAGGGCCATGACAGCGCAGGCGCCGGCCTCCTGGGCGATCTTGGCGTGCTCCGGGGTGACGACATCCATGATGACGCCGCCCTTGAGCATCTGGGCCAGGCCGCGCTTGACGGTATCGGTGCCGGTCTCGACAGCCATTTGGGGACTCACCTTCCTTCGACCGGCTCAGGACGAGCCAGGTAGGTTCAGTATACGAAGGTGAAGGTGAGTGGTCAAAGGCCAGATAGGTGTGCTTGGTCTTGGCGCCTTCTCCTTAAGATGAAGGCCCTGGGCCTGTGCTGCACCACGACTTGACAGTTATGCGCGCTTGTGATACATTTGCTACCCCTTGGCGCGGGCTGAAGGAGACGAGGGAGGGGGCCATGTGATGAGTCCGATTTCTCCCCTCAGAGTACTGACATAGCTGTGATGGGCACGCTATCGTGCCGAAAGGAGGGGGACATGCGATTGGTTAGGTTTTCCCTGCTGAGCCTCGTGGCACTGGCGACACTACTGGTGGCCGCAGACACACTCCACAGCGCGCCGTGCGCCGACGGCAACGCCGACATCGGCTCCACGGGCAAGATCGTCCTCAACCAGCCCATCGTGGGCATGGCCGCCACCACAAGCGGCGAGGGCTACTGGCTGGTGGCCTCCGACGGGGGCATCTTCTCCTTCGGCGATGCCGGGTTCCACGGCTCCACGGGGGACATCGCCCTCAACCAGCCCATAGTAGGGATGGCCGGCACCCCAACCGGCAACGGCTATTGGTTCGTAGCCTCCGACGGGGGCATCTTCTCATTCGGTGATGCCAACTTCTACGGCTCCACGGGCGACATCGCCCTCAACCAGCCCATAGTGGGAATGGCGGCTACCCCAAGCGGTGAGGGCTACTGGCTGGTCGCCTCCGATGGGGGCATCTTCGCTTTCGGCGATGCCGTCTTCCACGGCTCCACGGGCGACATCGCCCTCAACCAGCCGATTGTGGGCATGGCCGCTAGCCCAACTGGCAACGGCTACTGGTTCGTGGCCTCGGACGGCGGCATCTTCGCTTTCGGTGATGCCGCTTTCTTCGGCTCCACGGGGGACACTGCCCTGAACCAGCCGATCGTAGGGATGGCCGCCAGCCCAAGCGGTCTTGGTTACTGGTTCGTCGCCTCGGACGGCGGCATCTTCTCCTTCGGTGACGCCGGCTTCCACGGCTCCACAGGCAACATCGCCCTCAATCAGCCGGTTGTTGGCATGGCGGCTACCCCAAGCGGCAGCGGCTACTGGTTCGTGGCCGCCGACGGCGGCATCTTCTCCTTCGGCGACGCTGGCTTCTACGGTTCTACGGGTGATGTGCCACCGGCGCCCACGCCACCGTCACCCACTCCTGAGCCACCTGCCACCGGAGGCCCAGACCCCCACTTTTTGAGCACGACTAGGGAGCATTGGGAATACAGCCCCTTCGGTACAGTCATAAGCCATTATGTTGGCGCTATCGTCGTGAACCGCGGCGATCCGGGAAAAGTATTTGTGACCACGATGTGTCGGGGCTGTACAACACGGCATTCAAAGGTGTTCAACATGGGTGAAGGCGAGGAGGTGACAGTGTGGATCTCGGCTAGCACGAGCCCCTTCTCCTTCGACATATACGATTGGACGGCTCGCGCGGCCTCGCCAGGCGACGTTTCCGAGGGAAGCATGTGGGTGGAAAGGCAGTAGTCCCCTTTGTCTTCCGCTCCTGGTGCAGGATGCCTGACGCGCTGGCACCTGGAAGAACGCTGAAGGCTCCAAGACCATAGTCGAAGAGGCGAGGGGTCGCTGCGGGCCGTCCGGCACGCCCGCAGGCGGGGGCGGCGGTCTTCAGATCGCCGCTGCATTGTGATGACGTCCTTGCCACTGTATGCCCAGGCTTACCCCCTATATGGTCTACGGGATTTCCCGTATTGACATATTGTCGCCGGACTGGTAAGGTTTCAGAGCTTGACCATAAACGGCGCCGCCCGCGGGGGCGGGCGGTTCGTCTCGATAGGAGGGGGACATGCGATTGCTTCGATTTTCCCTGCTGAGCCTGGTGGTGGTGGCTACGCTACTGTTGGCCGCAGACGCGCTTCACACCGCGCCGTCCGCCAACGGCACCGCCAACGTCATCGCCGGCGCTACCTATGAGGGATATCACCGCGGGGCACCTCCCTTTGAGAGCGGGACGGTCAAGTTCACCGTTTCGGCCGACGGGTCGGAAATCACCAGCTTCAAAGCCACGAACATCCGCGGCTTCGAATACTTGCGCCCCGGGCCGAGGGTGGACTGCGTGATTCCCATCGCAAGGCATCTGGAGCCCGTAAGCATCGACGACGACGGCACTTTCAGCACTACGGGGTCCACGGGCCTCACCGACACCGCCGCGAGGCTGCATTTCAGTGGTTCGTTCCCGACAGGCAGCACTGCTAAGGGCACCCTATACGCCACGGAGCGGGCTTGGCCCTACCCCTGCCACTCTGCCATAAATGTGTCCTGGTGGGCCATCGCGCTCCATGAGCCCACGCCCACGCCTGCGCCCACACCCCCCGTCTTGCCGGGCGTAGCCCCGCCGGAGTCCAGCCTTGGCTACCGGCTCGTGGCCTCCGACGGCGGCATCTTCGCCTTCGGCGACGCCACGTTCCACGGCTCCACGGGCGACATAGCCCTTAACCAGCCCATCCTGGGCATGGCATCCACTCCCAGCGGCAACGGCTACTGGCTGATGGCCTCCGACGGGGGCATCTTTGCCTTCGGTGATGCCGTCTTCCACGGCTCCACAGGCGACATCGCCCTCAACCAGCCCATCGTGGGGATGGCCACCACCCCAAGCGGGAACGGCTACTGGCTGGTGGCCTCCGACGGCGGCATCTTCGCCTTCGGCGACGCCACGTTCTACGGCTCCACGGGCGCCATCGCCCTCAACCAGCCCATCGTGGGCATGGCTGCCACCCCAACCGGCAACGGCTACTGGCTGGTCGCCTCCGACGGCGGCATCTTCGCCTTCGGCGATGCCGTCTTCTACGGCTCCACGGGCGACATCGCCCTCAACCAGCCCATCGTGGGCATGGCGGCTACCCCAACCGGCAACGGCTACTGGTTTGTCGCGTCCGACGGCGGCATCTTCTCTTTCGGTGATGCCGCCTTCTACGGCTCGACGGGCGACATCGCCCTCAACCAGCCGGTCGTGGGCATGGCGGCCAACGCAACCGGGAATGGCTACTGGTTCGTGGCCTCGGACGGCGGCATCTTCGCTTTCGGCGATGCCGTCTTCTACGGCTCCACGGGGGACGTCGCCCTCAACCAGCCCATCGTGGGCATGGCCGCCAATTAGGCCGTAATTCCATAGCGGGAAGAGCAGCGCTGGTGGCGACCTCGAGGTCGCCACCAGCTACGTTCTGGCGTCGCCTGGTCACTCCGCCCTCAGAGATAGCGCGCCGGGATCTCGTCCCGGATGGCGTCATCAACGTCCCAGACATGAACGCGGTGTTGCCATCGTGCTTCGGCTACGGCTGCAGACCGTGGGGCGGCCCTCCATCTTCCAGCTACCGTAGGGAACCTTCCCGGCCCCCCATCCGTCTAGAAGGGTAAGACTTCAGATGCATGGTGAGCCTGCCGAATCCACGGAGGTGAGAGATGAAGAAGACAGGTCTGATCGCGCTGGGGATAGTGGCCGCGGTGCTGGTGGTGGTCGCGGCGGCGCAGCTCAGGGACGGGTCGTCCGGGGCCATCGTTGCGCCGAAGGGCACGCCCCTGCCGGAGGAGGCGGCCACGGACTTGACTGTGCAGCTCGACGAGCGGGAGGGCGGGCCGGAAGAGATGGCGGCTGCCGACACGGCCGGCTCAGGCGCAGGCTCGATTGCAGCGCCAGAGCCCGCCGAGCCGTACGGCGGCAGCGGCGACGAGGTGGCGCTGCCTCTGCCGGAGGTCGCGGGGCGCAAGATCGTGCGCAACGCCAGCATCTCGCTGGGCGTGGAGGACGTAGGGACGGCGGTGCAGAATGTGGAGACGATAGCCGGCAACGCCGGCGGCTTCGTCTCCGAGTCCAACGTGTTCGTGGAGTCGCCGCCGGAGCCCCTAGAGGACGATACGGCCCCACCTCGGCGCACGCAGTCGGCCGCGGTGACCATCCGGGTGCCTACCAGCACCTACGCCTCGGTGATGAACCAGTTGCGGGGCATAGCGGGCGAGGTGCAGTCGGAGAGCTCCACTACCTCGGACGTGTCGGAGGAGTACGCCGACCTGAAGGCGCGGCAGCGCAACCTGGAGGCGACGGAGGCCCGCTACTTGGAGCTGCTTGAGAAGGCGAAGAAGATCCCCGATATCCTCACCCTGCAGGACCGCATCAACTCCGTGCGGCTGGAGATCGAGCTCACACAGGGGCGCATCAATCTGCTAAACGACCTCACCGACCTGGCGACTATCGTCGTGCAGTTGCAGCCGCTGGCGCTGGTGGCCGAAGAGCCGTCGGAGCCGGGCTGGGCGCAGCAGGTGTGGGACGACGCGTGGGGCACGTCCAAGGACGCGCTACAGACGCTGGGGACGGCGGCGATCGTGGGCGGCGTGGTGCTGGCCTGGCTGGCGGTGCCAGCGCTGGCGATCGCCATCGGCTGGCGGCTGTTCGGGCCGCGGCGTCAGCCGAAGGGCGAAGCGTAGCCCTTCGACAGGCCTGCCCCCCGGTAGGCAGATACCCGAATTCAGATAGACCCGCGGAGGCCCCCACGTAGGGGCCTCCGCCTCTGTTGATTCGGCCTACGGGCGCGGATATAATACTTTGACGGCTCTGGGAGCTCTTGAGAAAGTTGACCGAAGTTTGGACTTCAGTACGATCCAGCTCAAGGAGATACTGGTGCCGGTGGATGGCTCCCAGGCCAGCCTGGAGGCGTTGGCCCTGGCATGCTTCCTGGCGAAGCGAAACAAGGGGAAGGTTTACGCCGTGTACGTAATAGAGGTGGCGAGGACCCTGCCCCTTGACGCCAATCTGAGCCCGGAGGCCAGGGAAGGCGAGGAGATGCTGGCCCGGGCCGAGCAGGTGGCCGACTCCCTGGACTATGAGGTAACCGGCGAGCTGCTCCAGGCCCGCGACGCCGGCCACGCCATAGTGGATGAGGCGATCGAGCGGGATGTGGACGGCATCCTTCTCGGCATAGAGTACAGGCGGCCGCTCGGCGAGATGCAGATGGGGGAAACGTCCAGGTATATCCTGCGCAACGCTCCCTGCCAGGTGGTGTGCTGCCGCTCGGCCGTCGGGGGGACGGAAGCGTGAAGATCGTTATCATGGGCTGCGGCCGCGTGGGAGCGGAGCTGGCCTCTATGCTGGACCAGGAGGGCCACGAGGTGACGATTCTGGACCTGCACCCGGACGCCTTCCGGCGGCTGCCGCCGGAATTCGGCGGGCAGCGCGAGGTGGGCAACGGCATCGACCAGGATGTGCTGGCCCGGATAGGCGTCGGCGAGGCAGACGCCTTCGTCGTGGTCACTCAGGGAGACAACCGCAACGTGATGGCTGCGCAGATGGCCAAGCACATCTTCGGCGTGCCTAAGGTGGTCTGCCGGATATACGATCCGATCAGGGAGGAGATATACCACGGCCTTGGCTTGGAGACTATCAGCCCCACGAAGGTAGGGGCGCGACTCCTCAAGGAGGCGCTGGAGCGGGAGCCGGTCACCCGCAAGAGTGGCAACTGATGTACATCATCGTCGTCGGCGGGGGCAAGGTGGGCTACTACCTGGCCAAGGAACTGGTGGAGGAGGGCCACGAGGTCTTGGTCATCGAGAAGAACGCCAGCAAAGTGGAGGACATCGCTGAGAACCTGGGAGACATCACTCTGCGGGGCGACGGCTGTGAGGCCGCCACTATGGAGATGGCCGGCTTCGGTCGCGCCGACATGGTCATCTCCGTGACCGGGGACGACGAGGACAACCTCGTCGTCTGTCAGGTGGCGAAGGCAAAGTTCAACGTCCCCCGCGTGATGGCCCGCATCAACAACCCTAAGAACGAGGAGGTCTTCAAGAGGCTGGGCATCGATACCACCGTCAGCGCCACCACCGCTATTCTCGCTCAGATCGAACAGGAACTGCCCGCGCACCCGCTGATCCCCCTGCTGACCCTGAAGGGCGGCGGCCTGGAGATGGTCGAGGTGAAGATACCGGATAACTCCGCTGTGGTGGGCAAACGCATGAGCGAGATCCTGTTGCCACAGCAATCGCTCATAGCCCTTATCGTCGACGAGGATGGTGTGCCGAGGGTGCCCAAAGGCGACACGCTGATACGGGCGGGTGATGAGGTGGTGGCGGTCACCCGGACGGAGAACGAGGACGCCCTTCGCTCCGTCCTTACCTCCCCCGCCGCCTACGGCCCCTACGGGCCCATAGGTACGCGAGAACAATGAGCCGCCGCCTCGCCTTCCTGGGCCCGCCCGGGACGTTCAGCGAGGAGGCAGCCCTGCGCTACGACCCCGAAGCCCAGCTCCTCCCCTTCGTCACCATCAGCGCCGCGGCCGCCGCTGTCGACTCCGGGAGCGCCGACGAAGGCGTGGTGCCCATTGAGAACAGCCTGGAAGGCTCGGTGCCGGAGACGCTAGACATCCTCATCCACGACTCGCGGTTGTCCGTGCGCAACGAGATCGTGCTGCCCATCGAGCACCTGCTGCTGTCGCGGCCGGGGACCAGGCCCAGCGATGTCAAGATCATCTCCTCCGTGCCGCAGGCGCTGGCCCAATGCCGCGGCTACATCGATCGCTCCTTCCCCAAGGCGACCCTGGAGGCGTCCCTGTCCACCGCAGCGGCGGTGGAGGAGACGGTGGGCCGGGAGAACACGGCGGCCATCGGTAATCGACGGGCGGCGGAGCTGTACGGGGCCGAGGTGCTGGCCGAAGGGATCCAGGACCGCAGCTCCAACCTCACCCGGTTCGTCGTGCTGGCTCACGAGGACCACCCGCCCACAGGCGATGACAAAACGTCGCTGGCCTTTGCCTTCGCTGTGGAGGACCGTCCGGGGCTCCTGGTGTCGGCGCTGGAAGAGTTCTCCGGCCGCGGCATCAACCTCTCCAAGATCGAGTCGCGCCCCAGCAAGGAGCGGCTGGGCGTGTACATCTTCCTAGTGGATCTGGACGGCCACCGCACGGAGGAGGCTCCGGCGGACTGCCTGGAGCGGGTGCGGGAGAAGAGCTCGTTCTTCCGCATCCTGGGCTCCTACCCAAGGTACCGGGAAGAGGGATAGGAGACAGCGTTGCCCGAGATCCCCGATCTAGAGGGCTACCGCGCCTACTTCAATCGGCGCCTGCCCGGCGTGAGCATCGCCGAAGCGGCGGTGACGATCCCCATAGTGGTGCGCGCGCCGAAGGAGGAGTTCGCGCAGGCGCTGGCCGGGGAGACGTTCGCCGAGGTGCGCCGCTTGGGCAAGTACCTCCTGTTCCCTTACCAGAGCGGCCTGCTCATGGTCGTCCATGCCATGCTGAGCGGACGCTTCCAGTACTGCGACCCGGGCGAGAAGCGGCGGGCGAAGACGGCATTCGTCCTCGGCCTGGACAACGGGATCGAGCTCCGCTACTACGATGACCGCCTCATGGGAAAGGTGTATCTGGCCCGCCATGAGGGTGAGCTGTCAACGGCGGTGCCTCGCTGGTCGGAGATGGGGCCCGACGCCATGAGCCCGGAGCTCACGGAGGAGCTGTTCCTGCAGCGCCTCCAGCGATACCGCGGCCAGATTAAGAACGTGCTGACGAAAGAGCAGTTCGTAGCGGGCATCGGCAACGCCTACGCCGACGAGGTGCTATGGGAGGCGGGCATCCACCCCTATCGCCGCCGCGTCGAGCTGTCCGACGAGGCGCTGGGCCGGCTCTACGGTGCGCTGCGGGCGGTGATGGAATGGGCGACGCCCATCGTCGCCGAGCGGATGGAGACGGAGGGGTTGCCAGCGGACCACTACCGCGATCACCTGCGGGTCCACCGCAAGGGGGGCGAGTCCTGCCCGCGCTGCGGCTCGCGCATCTCGGAGATCACTGCGGGGCGACGCATCACCAACTTCTGCCGGAAGTGCCAGGAGTAGTCGGGACTGGTATCAGGAGGAGCATGGCCGGTGAGCCGAAGGAGCATCGACGCGTACAACCTGGGGAAGCGTGTGGCCGCCTACGACGCGGATATGGACATCATGCACCCCAATCGCTCCAAGATGGTTGAGGTAGCCCTTGAAGTGCTCCCGTTCGGTTCCGACGCAAGGCTGATGGGGCTGGACCTGGGCATCGGCACCGGATACTTCACGGGGAGGTTTCTCGAGGCGTTTCCCCAGGCTGAGATTCACGCAGTCGATGGCGCGAAGACGATGATCGACTTGGCGAGAACGAGGCTGGGCGGCCAAGGGAGCCAGGTCAGCTTTCACGTAGGAGATTTCCGTGACTTGGGACAGTTGCTTGCGGGCGTCGATACTTTTGACGTAGTCTTCTCCTCCTACGCTCTCCATCATCTCACCCGCGACGAGAAGGTGTCGGTCGTGAGGACGGCTGTGGCCTTGCTGCCCCCGGGCGGCTGGTTCGTGAATGCCGACATCGTTATCGCTGACGCACCGGAGGTGGAAGAGCGAATCCAGGAGATACGGGTGGACGGGATCGTCGAGCGAGCACGAGGCATCGATCCACGCTTCAGAGACCGAAAGGCGACACGGCGTTTCATTGATGAACTTGAGGCGAAAGAGGGCGACCAACCGCTTACGCTGAACGACGATATGCAGGTTCTCCGAGACGCCGGCCTTCGCGACGTGGCGGTGTATTGGCTGGAATACAGAGAGGCGGTCACCGGTGGCCGGAAGTAGGAGGCGCCGCCGTGACTAGATTTCGTGTCGGCTTCATCGGCGCGGGGCGGATCGCTGATCTGCACGCGCTGGGATATCGCGGCAGCGCCGACGCCGAGCTGTACGCCGTGTGCGACACGGACGGCCAGGTGGCGGCGGACCGGGCCCGGGAGTGGGGCGCCGGTCACAGCTTCACCGACTATCGGGAGATGCTGGCCGATCCGAAGCTGGACGCGGTGGAGGTGCTGACCCCCCACCGCTTCCACGAGGAGATGGCGCTGGCGGCACTGGAAGCCGACAAGCACGTCTCCCTTCAGAAGCCGATGGCGGTGAGCCTGGAGGAGGCCGACGCCATAGTGGCGGCGGCGCGGCGCTCGGATCGAGTGTTCCGCGTGTTCGAGAACTTCCGCTACTACCCGCCCTACGTGCGGGCGAAGGAGTTGCTGGACGAAGGCGCCATCGGCGAGCCGCTGTCGCTGCGGCTGAAGGTGATCGGCGGCAACCCTCGCCACGGATGGCAAGTGCCAGCCGCTGCCTGGGCCTGGCGGCTCAGCGAGGAGGAGTGCGGCGGCGGCCCCATGATCTTCGACCACGGATACCACATCTTCTCCATCGCGATGTATTTCCTGGGCGCCGTGGAGAAGGTCTTCGCCTGGATCGAGCGGGCAGAGGTAGGGCCGGGGATGGCCCTGGACACCCCGGCTACCATCGTCTGGCGCCACGCCGGCGGCCCCCGCTTCGGCTCCTGGGAGACCGTAGCCTCCCCTGAGCTGATGGTGCCCTCCAAGTACTACCCCAACGACGAATGGCTGGAGCTGACCGGCACACGAGGGCTTATCTGGGTCAACCGCTGCTCCGGGGAGATGCTGCCGGGCCCGCCGCTGCTGGTCTACCGGGACGGGGAGACGCGGGCCATCGAGGACGTGGAGACCGACTGGGCGTCCGGGTTCGTGCAGGCCAGCCAAGCCTTCGTCCGCGCCATGCGGGAGGGCGGGCAACCGGAGCTTTCGGCCGAAGAGGGGCGTGAGGTGCTGCGATTCTCGCTGGCGGCTCACCGTGCGGCACGAGAGAGTCGGCCGGTGGCGCTGGCGGAGATGGGCTAGGGCGAGCGCCCGACGATGGCCGTTGACGTTTGTGCACCGTGGCGTAGATGACGGCTGCGAAGCCTGCCCTGCCTGCCCGGCCAGGGAGCCCAGCCGAAGGGGCGGTTCTCTGGGACCTGGACGGGGTGCTGGTGGACAGCACCCGTTTCCACTATGAGGCGTACCGCAGGCTGCTGGCGGAGTTCGGCCGGGATGTAGCCTTCGACGAGTTCCGCAACCTCTTCGGGCTGCGCAACGAGTCGATCCTGCGCCGACTGCTCGGCGAACTGCCGCCCGCTGAGGTGCATCGGCTCGCGGACCGGAAGGAGGAGATCTTCCGGGGGCTGATCGCCGGGAAGGTGGAGGCGTTGCCGGGAGCGGCCGAGCTTGCGCGTCGCCTGCGGGATGCGGGCGTCCCGATGGCGATCGTGTCGTCCACGCCACGGGCCAACATCGAGCTCATCCTCGGCTCCTTGGGGCTCGCCGAGGCTTTCGATGCCATCGTCGGCGCGGAGGACGTGCGGCGGGGGAAGCCGAACCCGGAGGGCGTCCTGACGGGTGCGGAGCGGCTGGGCACCGCGCCCGCGGAGTGCGTGGTGCTTGAGGACGCGCCGGTGGGGATCGAGGGGGCGAAGGCGGCGGGCATGCGCGCCATCGGCGTGGCCACCACGCGCCCGCCCGACCGGCTGAGCGAGGCCGACCTGGTGGTGGAGCGCCTGGACGACCCTCGGGTGGAGGCGCTTCTGCTGGGGGACGGCTAGACCCGGGCGCACCTGGAGGCGTGGGCCGGACTCGAACCGGCATCTTGTTTCTTGCTGGGGACGCCGCTTGCCGTTTGTCCACCTGGCGCCGGAAGGGATGATGGGGTGATCCCTGCTTCACGGTCGGGCTACCCCATCTTATCTCTAAAGAGGCGGCCCTGCTCTGGCGGTGGCTCAGATCGGTTGCTTGGAACTTTCGGAATGTAGACGCGTGCGCGTGTTCGCCCTCTAGGTTCGAGCCAACCCCTTGCAACAAGCCGAGCCAGATCACGCGAGGCGGTGACCTGGGATACCCCTGCGATCTCCAGGTAATCGGCGCGAGTAAGCTGCCCCATGCGGATGGCAAAGATGACGCCGTCAGCCTGACGATGATTGATATCGGCTTTTTCCAGCGCCTTGTAAACGTCCTCCATCTGGCGATGCCAATCAGTGAGCTCGATTTGGAGTTCGAATGCGTGAGTCACTACCGCCCTAACGAAGAATTCTAACCAAGGCGTCGCGCTGTAACTTGGCGAGTAGCTCTTGCCAAGTGTCCTCTCGATGACACCGAAATATTCATGCCGCATCCGGTAGAGCAGAGACTCCAACGACAGGAGTTTCTTGAAGTCATATTCCGATCTTTGCAGTATCAAAGTCGCCAGGCCGCGTGCCACGCGGCCGTTGCCGTCCCAGAACGGATGTATGGCAACCAGTTGGATATGCGCAACTCCTGCCTTCAGTACTGGATGCAGTTCACTATCGGACTTCAGCCAATCGGCGTATGCTCGCATCAGTGCGGAGACATCTCCCTGGTCTGGAGGCGTATACGAACCGACAGTGTTCTGTCCGTTTCGGTACTTTCCCGGCATGAGATGTTCGGGCGCGCCGCGCAGGAACTCTCTATTGAGTTGGCGAATCACCATCTCATCGAGAGGGATGTCAGGCTCGTCGCTGGCATAGTCTACAAACTCGTAGGCTTGGAGGGCGTTCAGGTTCTCCTGCTCATCGTCGGAGAGCTTTCCTGGGTGTCCCTTCTTCCTCAATTCGTCTACCTGGGCCTCGTTCATGCCAGCGCCCTCAATCTGGGTAGTTGCCGCTGCGCGTCGGACCCACACTTGCCGACGTATCCATGCCTCATGCTTGGGCATGATGAGCATGTTTTGAACCAGCCAATTGGTGCGCCCGACGTTTTCGAGATGGGCCTGGATCTCATCGGTGATTTCGAATTGAGGAGCGAAGATAGTATCAGTCATCTCAATAGAGAGTGATGTGAATGGTTTGTATTCTCAGTTTTGATATAAATGATACTATCATTCTAAGTATCATGTCAAGGTTTGTAGCACCTCGGGCCGCGTGCTAGGATACGGCCCGCCAGAGCCTGCCTGCCGATAGGCAGGGCGGGCAGGCTCGAATCTGAGCTAGGAGGGATCATGGTCACACCGGGCGGCAGCCTGCGCGAGTTCGCCGACGACTGGACACCGATATTCGCCGATCCCCAGCGGGAGTACGATCACGTCGCCTCCATCGCCGCTCACCATGAGGTTGAGGGCGGCGTGCGGCTGCAGGCGCGTACGGAGGGCGGGGATAGCCTGCAGGCGGAGTTGGCGTTCGTCGCGCCGGAGGTGTTCCGCCTGCGCGTCTGGCGGGACGACGAGCCGCCTCGGGACTCGCCGATGCTGGTAGAGGGCGCCCACCGGCGCCACCAGCCGCGGCTGGCCGAGGACGAAGGCGCTCTGACGCTGGACAGCGGCTCGCTGAGGGTGAGGCTGGCGCGGTCGCGCTGGGGCCCGACGGTGGAGGACGCGGACGGCCGCGTCCTGGTCGAGCCCTCGCAGGACGCCCGCCTGCTGCGGGTACCCTTCGTGCTGCCGCTGGGGTTCTCTCGGGACGGCCGGGGCCGCGAGGCCTTCCACGACTCGCTCTCGCTGGGCCCCGACGAGCGGCTGTACGGCCTTGGGGAGCAGTTCGGCCCGTTCGACAAGCGGGGCCAGCGAATCGTCTCCTGGTCGCGCGAACCCTCGGGCGGACTGATCTCAACCGTCAGCTACCTGCAAATCCCCGTCTTCATGAGCAGCCGCGGCTACGGTATCTTCCTGCACCACGGCTCCAAGATCGTGTACGAGCTGGGCCAGCCCGCGCTCCAGTCGGTCGCCTTCCGAGTGGACGATCCGTATCTGGACTACTTCTTCATCTACGGCCCGGGTCCCAAGGAGATCATCGCCCGCTACACGGAGCTGACGGGGCGGCCAGTGGCACCCCCAGCTTGGTCGTTCGGCGCGTGGTATTCGCGCTGCTGGTACCGCGACCGCGGGCAGGTGGAGGAGATAGTAGAGCGGCTTCGGCAGCTCGGAATACCGGGAGACGTGGTACACGTTGACCCGCTGTGGTTGAAGGAGCGCCGGTCTCGGGAGCTGGATGGCTGCGATTTCGCCTGGGACGAGGAGGCTTTCCCCGATCCGGGGGGCTTCGTGCGTTGGCTGGCGGAGCGGGGGTTCAAGCTGAGCCTGTGGGAGAACCCGTACGTGTGGGTGGACACTGAGATGCACCGAGAGGGGCTGGAGAAGGGCTACTTCGTGCGCTCCCAGAAGGGGGGCCTCGCCCGACCCTTGGACAACCCCAATGAGGCGGTGCTGCCGGACTTCACCAACCCGGACGCATACCGCTGGTGGCAGGACAAGCACCGCCCCTACCTGCGCATGGGGGTGTCCGCCTTCAAGCCGGATTACGGCGAGGCGGTGCCCGCCGACGCCCTGTTCGCCGACGGCCGCACGGGGGAGCAAGTGCACAACATCTATCCCCTGCTGTTCAATCGGTGCGTGTACGAGGTGGTGCGGGAGGAGCGGGGCGAGGCGATGCTGTTCAGCCGCTCCGGCTACGCCGGGTCGCAGCGGTATCCGATCAACTGGACCGGGGACCAGCCCTGTACCTGGGGCGGCATGGCGGCCGCCCTGCGGGCCGGTCTAAGCCTGAGCCTGTCCGGCATCAGCATGTGGAGCCACGACATCGGCGGCTTCTGGAACCCCGACAACTTCGAACCGCCGGACCCGGCTCTGTACATTCGCTGGGCCCAGTTCGGCATCCTCTCCTGTCACGCTCGCTTCCACGGCGTCCGCGGTCGCGAGCCCTGGTACTTCGGCGACAAGGCGGTAGAGGTGGTGCGGGAGTTCGCGCGGCTGCGCTACCGCCTGCTGCCCTACATCTACTCGCTGGCCAGAGAGGCGGAGGCGACGGGCCTGCCGGTAGTGCGGCCGCTGGTGCTGGAGTACCCCGACGATCCGGTGGCAGCCGCCGTCGACTACGAGTACCTGCTGGGGCCGTACCTGCTGGTGGCCCCAGTCATGAACGAGGTAGGCCGCTGCCTAGTCTACTTGCCGTTCGGGACCTGGTACGACTGGTGGAGCGGCGAACGGCTCCAGGGGCCCCAGCACCTGCGGCTCGAGGTGCCGCTGGAGCGGCTGCCGCTGTACGTGCGTGAGGACTCGATGCTGGCGATGGCACCGGAGATGGAGCACGTGGGGCAGCGGGAGTGGCGGCCACTGACGGTCGACGTGCGGCTATCGGTGGGCGCCGAGACGGCGGTCTGGAGTCCGGAGCAGCAGGTGCTCATCGCCGGCGAGCAGGCGGGTGATGAGGTGCGCCTGCGGGTGGCCGGGCCGCCCTGGGATTACCAGATTCGCTTCGCGGAGCCGGCGGTAACGCCGGAGGTGCACGTCGGTGGCGATGCCTCGGGGCTCGCGGTCCGGAAGGAGGATGGTCTCACGGTCATGGAGGTCAGCGGCGGAGAGTTCGAGGTTCGGGCGCGCCTGTCTTAGGACGGGCTAGGCGAAGCCGCCGTCCGCCTCGACGCTGGGGACGAACTTGCGCCATTCCACCTGGTGTTCTAGGTAAACGTAGAAGGTGCGGTAGAAGCTGTACGGCGGCTGGAACGGCTCGCGGATGAGGCGCAGGTGTGCCTCCTGGGGGGTGCGACCGGCCTTGCGGTGATTGCAGGGCTTGCAGGCGGCCACGACGTTGCTCCAGTCGTGGCCCCCGCCCCGGCGGCGGGGGACTACGTGGTCGAGCGTGAGGTCCTTGGTGTGCCTGCCGCAGTACTGGCAGGTGAAGCGGTCGCGCAGGAAGATGTCGCGGCGGGTAAGACGCCCCTGGGGCCTCGGCCGACGGATAAGGTAGACGAGGCGGATGATGGAGGGGATGGCGTAGAGGGCGGTAGGAGTGTGCAGGTGGCCGCGCCCGTTCTCCAGGATCTCCGCCTTGCCCCGGTCGACGAGTACGAAAGCGCGCCGAACGGTGCAGACGTTCAGCGGCTCGTAGTTTTGGTTGAGGACCAGTACCGGGGCGGTAGTAACTCCCATCTCGCCGTCACCGATGGCAATAGTAGCAGATAGCCGTCAAGCTGCGCAATACTGTGCTCTGCCCCTAGGCAGGGAAAGCGTCGACGGCCCGCTCGAAGTCGTCAGGGAGGATGATGAGGAGCGCGGAGGAGGCGTCCAGAAACACTGACGCCACGCCAGAGTCCTCGATGGCGCCTTCCAGTCCCAATTGAGGGTAGGTGACAAACAGGATGAGCAGCACCTCCACCACCACCAAGCCCTTGAGGAGGCCGAACAGAGCCCCTCCCAGGTGGTCTGCCCAGCCCAGAAGCAAGACAGCCGCCACCTGCTTTAGCATGATGGCGATGAGCTGTCCGGCCAGGTAGATGGCGCCCAGGAGCACCAGGAAGCCGATGGCCTTCGCCGCTATCTCATCATCGATGAACACGAGTACATCGCGGGCCAGGTCGTCGTGGAACAACCCGGCGGCGACGACGCCCACAACAGCGCTCACCAGAGTCACCAGCTCCCGGATGAGGCCCGCGGAGAAGGCGGTGACGGTGAAGAAAGCGATGATGAGGACGATTGCGATGTCCAGCCAGTTCATGGGAGCGCGCTACTCACAACGTGGCCCATCACCAACGTCTACTCCTGCTTGCGGAGCGCCGGCCCCAAGCGGTGGGCGGCGACGAGGGCCGCCAGCATCAGCCCACCCAGATAATAACCGCCCAGGACGTCGCTGGGCCAGTGGGCGCCCGCGTCGACCCGCTCCAAGCCCGTGAACAGGATCACCCACAGGCAAGCCGCCTGACCCACTCGGCGTAGGATGGGGTTGGGCACGTACAGCGTCATGAAGTAGAACAGGAGACCGTAGAGCAAGAAGGCCCCGTCAGCGTGGCCGCTGGGAAAGGCGAAACTGGACGGGTGTTCCCTCACCGCCAATAACTCTTCCCCGGGCCGCGGCCGCCCCACCAGTTCCTTGACGCCGGCGTTGACGAGCCGCCCGAGGACGCTGGCCAGGAGCAGCAGTGCCTCCCAGCGGCGGGCCGCTACTAACAGGGTGGCGACCCCAACCACGTACACGGCGATTATCCAGGGCGTGTCTGCCAGGTCCTCTGCCCAGTCCATTGCCCGCAGGAAGGCGGTAGCGTCTATCTCCTGGAGGCGGTGAGCCAGCCAGACGTCCGCCGGGAAGCGGTCGTAGGCGGCGGCGAAGCCGCTGAGGACGGCGAACCCGACCAGGAGGAGGAGCCACAGCACCGGCAGGGCACGGCCGCGCAGCATAGTTGCGGCCATTATCGAGGCACCCCGTTCGTTTACGCAAGCGAGAAACCGGTGCTACAATACGCCCTGCTCTACGAAGGAGGTTGCCACGGACGAGGCAAGACTGCGGGATCTGCTGGAGTCTCTCCAGCGGGGCACCCTGCCCCTGGATGAGGCGCTGGCGCGGCTGCGCCGCCTGCCCTACGAGGACATCGGGTTCGCGGAGGTGGACCATCACCGGGCCCTCCGCCGCGGCTTCCCGGAGGTCGTCCTGGGCCAGGGCAAGGCGAGGGAGCAGGTGATCGCAATCGCCGAGCGTCTGGCTGCCCAGTCGGACCGGCTGCTCATAACCCGCGTGGACGTCGACGTCTACCGCGCAGTCAAGGAGCGTCTGCCGGACGCCCGCTACCACGCCGACGCGCGGGCGATCACCCTGGATCGCGGGCGTGAGCCGAGCTGGCCGGGCGTGGCTGTCCTCTGTGCTGGCACTTCGGACCTGCCGGTGGCAGAGGAGGCCGCGGTGACGGCGGAGCTCATGGGCAGCCAAGTGGATCGCTCCTACGACGTGGGCGTGGCCGGGATTCACCGCTTGCTGGACAAGTGGGATGCTTTGCGGTCGGCACGGGCGCTTGTGGTGGTGGCGGGTATGGAGGGAGCGCTGCCCAGCGTCGTCGCCGGGCTGGTGTCGGCGCCGGTGATAGCGGTGCCGACCTCGGTGGGCTACGGGGCCAGCTTCGGCGGCTTGGCCCCTCTCCTGGCGATGCTGAATAGTTGTGCCGCCGGGGTTGCCGTGGTGAACATCGATAACGGCTTCGGCGCCGGCTACCTGGCGGCCGTCATCAACCGGTCCGCCTCAGGCGGACGAGAGGGCCTCCACGAGTGAGGCACTGCCTTCTACTGGGTGCCGGGCTGCTGGCCGTGGCCGTCCTCGCGGCCTGCGGCGGTGATGGCGACGGCGGTGAGGGCGAGAGCTCGCTGGAGAAGGCTCTGCGGCGCATGGTGCTCCAGGCCGAAGAACTGCCTCAGGGGTTCGTCCAGACGGACGAGCTGTTCACCACCAACGAGTATCAGGCCTCCTTGAGCGCCGACCCGGATGTGAGAAAGGGTCAACTCGAGGACTGGGGAAGGCTCCTGGGCTACGAGGTCACGTACCAGGCCGCCGGCGCAACTACGGAGGAGTCGCCAGTGCGGGGCATCAACGTCTCGTCCTCCCTTTACCGGACCGAGGAGGGGGCGAGCGAGGCGTTCTCCATCGACGCTGTGAAGGGCGCAGAGGAGAGGGACTGGGCGGCCGACTATGCCGGGCTGAGGGACTTCCAGCAGGAGAAGGTCGATGCCAGCGGCCCAGCCGACGAGACCGTGTGGCTTCGCTTCAGCGGCTTCCAGCCCGTCGGCGACGGGCCCGACCCACTGGTCACCGAGGACTTCATCTTCTTCAGGGTGGGGCGCGAGAGAGGGTTCCTGAGAGTCCAAACTGGCTCCACAGAGAGCGAGGACCGCCAACTCATACGACCCACGGTGGAGCAGTGGCTACGGACGCTGGTCCAAAACGTGGAGGAGGTGCTGGCGGAGCCCGGCCTCGGGGTCGAGGAGGAGTAGCTGTGGGGCGCATCGCCTACCTGGACTGCTTCTCCGGCGTCAGCGGGGACATGCTGCTGGGGGCGCTGGTGGACACGGGCGTCCCTTTGGAGGAGATGCGGGCGGAGCTGGCCAAGGTGCCTCTAGCCGGGTACTCCCTGGAGGCGAGGCGGGTGACCAAGGGCGGCCTGACCGCCGTGCAGGCGATGGTACACGTGCACGAGACACCGGCACCGCGGGCCCTGGCTAACGTGACGGACGTCATTGATAAGTCGTCCCTGCCCCTGGCAGACCGCGAAAGGGGGATCGCCGTCTTCCGACGGCTGGCGGAGGCGGAGGCCGCCGTGCACGGGGAGACCGTGGAGACGGTCCATCTTCACGATGTCGGCGCCGTGGACGCCGTCGTGGACGTGATGGGAAGCATCGTGGGACTGCGGCTGCTGGAGGTGGAGGAGCTGTACTGCTCCCCCCTCCCGTCGGGCGAGGGGCAGGTGGACGGTCCGCACGGGACGCTGCCGCTGCCAGCCCCGGCCGCACTGGAGATGCTAGCCCGATCGAGGGCACCGTTACGGCCGGCCGACACTGGCCAGGGCGAGCTGGTGACACCCACCGGAGCGGCTATCGTCACGACGCTTGCCAGGTTCGAGCGGCCGGAGATGACCCTGGAGCGGGTCGGCTACGGCGCCGGCAGCCGCGACCTCCCTGATCGGCCCAACGTCCTGCGGCTGTGGCTGGGCCAGGGGGTGGCCCAAGGGACGCCGCCCAGGGTCCTCCTGGAGACCAACGTCGACGACATGACGGGCGAGATGCTGGGCTATGTGCTGGAGAAGCTCCTGACCGGCGGCGCGGCCGACGCATGGCTGACGCCGGTGCAGATGAAGAAGGGCCGCCCCGGGATCGTGCTCTCGGTCATCTGCGCTGAGGCCCAGGAGGAGGCACTGGCTCGTCTGCTCCTGCGGGAGACGACCACGCTGGGCGTACGCGTGCGGCCCGTGCACCGCTGGGAAGCGGAGCGAGAGGTCGTGGAGTTCGAATCGTCTCTGGGGCCGGCGGCGGTCAAGGTGAAGCGCCTGCCGGACGAGCCCCCGCACGTGGCGCCGGAGTACGAGGTCTGCAAGCGGCTGGCGGAGAGTAGCGCGCTGCCCCTAGCGGAGGTGTACCGCATCGTGAAGTCGGAGGCTGAGGAGAGGCTCGCCGGGCGGAAGGACCAGGGCCCCGCTACGTAAAGCCTACAGCGCGAAGCGCTCGATCGCCCAGGCGACGCCGTCGGCGTCGTTGGAGGGAGCGACGTGGGCAGCGGCGCGCTTCACCTCTTCGGTGGAGTTGTCCATGGCGATGCCCAGGCCGGCAAGGCGTAGCATGGTGAGGTCGGACTCGGAGTCGCCCATCGCCATCACGTCGGAGAGGGATACGTCCATCTGGCGGCAGACGATCTCCAGGGCGCTCGCCTTGTCGGCCTCCGGGTGGGTGAGGACGATGTAGGGTGGCAGATTGACGGGCCGGTTGCGGGAGAACTTGGCGCGACCGTCGTAGGCGGGCAGGAGCCGCTGCGAGATCTCTTCCACGGCGTCATCGCCGAAGACGAGGACGGCGGTGGGCCGTCCCCGCGCCACCTCATCAGCCTGCCGATCGGAGATGCGGAGGCCGCCGGGCAGGCTTTCGGGGGTGACGCCGGGCCGCGGGCGCATGAACGTGGCGTCCTCGATGGTGGTGAACATCTCCCATCCGCGCTCGTCGCCCAGGGCGGCGACTTCGTGGGCGACCTCTTGGTCGAGGCGCAGGTGGAGGATCTCGCTGCCGTCCTGGGGCCGGCGGATAACGGCGCCGTTGCTGCAGATGAGTGGGGCATCGATGCCCAAGCGGTCGGCGGTGCGCTTGGCGAGGCCGAACCAGCGGGAGGTGGCAAAAACGATCTTCACCCCCCTGTCCATGGCGCGTCTGACGGCCTCCGCGTTGCGCTCGCTCAGCTTGAGGGAGCTGTTGAGGAGGGTGCCGTCCAGGTCCAGGGCGATGAGGCGGATGCGCATGACGGAAGTTCCTATGGCACCGGTGACCAGGCGGGGAGAGCATCGGTCGCGGCATCATCGGTGAGCCGGTTGAGACCGGATCCGTCGGCGCCTACGACGTATATCTCAAGGTTGTCGTCGCGATCTGACATGAAGGCGATACTGGAGCCGTCGGGTGACCAGGTAGGCAAGACCGCGTCCCGGGCGACCCAGGTGAGGTGCGAACCGTCGGCGTTCATCACGTACATGGCGATCTCGTCATCGCGGTCTGAGGCGAAGGCGATGCGGGAGCCATCAGGAGACCAGGCGGGGAACAGGTCATCCGCCGGGTCGTCGGTCAGGTTGGTCGAGCCGGAGCCGTCGGCGTTGATGCTATAGACTTCTTGGTCTCCGTCCCACAAGGAGAGAACCAGTTGCCGCGCATCTGGAGACCAATCCCCAAGAAGTGGCGGGCGCTCGCTAAAGGGATCAGTGAAGAGCGTGTCGGGGATGAAGACAATGCCGGGAGTCACCTCAGAGGAGGGTTGAGTCTCTCCCGGTTGGGGCGACTGGCGGATCCGTCTCACGTGCGAACCGTCGGCGTTCATCACGTAGTATCCGGCGAGCCTGCGGTCACGGAAGGAGATGAACGCGATGCGGGAGCCGTCAGGGGACCAGACGGGAGAGAAATCGATCTCTGAATGATCGCTGAGGTTGGCAAGGCCGGAGCCGTCCGCATTGACGACGTATATGTCGAAGTTGCCCCCGTGGTCTGACGCGAAGGCGATGTGGGAGCCATCAGGAGACCATGTCGGTAGCTGGAACCTGAACCTAGGGTTGCGGGCGTCTGGTGGTGTGAGAGAGATCGTGTTTGTCCCGTCGGCATTCATGACGAAGATCCCGTAGGTGGGGCGGCCCGCATTGCCGTCCCGGTCGGAGAGGAAGGCGATGCGAGAGCCGTCGGGAGACCAGATAGGGTCGAAGTCGTTCGCGGAGTCAGCTGTTAGGTTCGTAAGGTCGGACCCGTCAGGGTTGATCGTGTAGATGTCGAGATCGCCGTCGCGGTCGGAGACGAAGGCGATCTTGCCCGGCACCGAGCCATCGTCTGAGGGGGCGACGGCGGGCTCTCCGTCGCCGGCGCACGCGGGGGCAAAGGAGAAGGCCGCGAGGGCCAGGGCGATGAGCTTAGTGCGGATCACTGCTTCGGTTTGTCCTCCACATCCACGTTCCTGCGGCGGGGACTGCCACCGCTACCCTCGCCCCCGGCCAAGGTGTCCGCGAAGGGGCGAATGAGGTTGGTGAACTCGAGAGGGAATATCCACTTGGTGGATGGGCTGTCGGCGACATCCTTGAGGGTATCGAAGTACTTGAGGCTCATCGTCTTGGCATCGATGCCCTTGGCGACCTGGAAGACCGTGTCGAGGCCGACGCTGAATCCTTCAGCCTCAAGGATCCTGGACTGGCGTTCACCCTCGGCGCGGAGGATGGCGGACTGCCTTTCGCCCTCCGCTTGGAGGATGGCGGCCTGCTTCTGGCCCTCGGCCACCTTGATGGCGGCCTCCCGCTGGCCGTCGGCCTCGAGGACGGCGGCGCGGCGGTTGCGCTCGGCGGACATCTGGCGGCTCATCGCCTCCTGGATGTCGCGCGGGGGCTGGATCTCGCGGATCTCAACGGCTGTCACCTTGACGCCCCAGCGGTCGGTTACTTCGTCCAGTTTGGCCTGCATGACCTGGTTGATCTGATCACGCTTGGCGAGGACGTCGTCCAGGGAGATGTCGCCGACGACGGCGCGAAGGGTGGTGATGGCCATGCCGCGGGCGGCTCCGAGGAAGCTCTCCACTTTGAGGACGCTGTCTTGGGGATCGACCACCTTCATGTAGACGAGCATGTCCACGGAGACGGGGGCGTTGTCCTTGGTGATGCAGGTCTGGGGCGGGACGTCCAGGAAGAGCTCCCGCAGGTCGACCACGATGACTTGGTCGATGATGGGCCAGAGGGGAAAGACGAGGCCGGGGCCCTTCTGACCCAGGCAGCGGCCGAAGCGGAAATGGACGAGACGGCGGAACTCGGGGACGACGCTAAGGAAGAACGGCACCGATGGCCTCCTTTCGAGCCGGTCAGGCAGGGTGCTGGATCATTATAGCGCCAAGATGCGGACGGCGTTGTCATGCAAGATGGCCCGCTCCTCGGCGTCCGTGAGGGGCAGGCGTTTGATGCGGGCGGCGTCGAGGACGGGGTCGAACCAGGGGAAGTCGGAGCCGAACATCACGCGCTCAGTGCCCACCTGTCGCAAGGCGGCCACCGCCGCTTCGTCGCTCAGAACGGGCTGCTTCTCCGTGCCGTTGATGACGCCGCAGCAGTCGAAGAAGACGTTGGGGTGATCACGGGCCAGGTTGGCGCAGGCGGCGAATTCGCCGAAAGCGAGATGGGCCATGGCGACCGTAAGCCGGGGGAACGCTGAGAGGACCTCCGGGAAGTGCCTGGGGTGAGCGTAGTCGCCGGTCTGCGCGCCAGGGGGAAAGGTGCCGGAGTGAGAGATGATGGGGAGGCCAAGCTCCTGGGCGCGGTCGTAAGCGGGCCACAGGCGATGATCGTTGGGGTAGAAGCGCTGGTTGGCAGGATGGAGCTTGATGCCGCGGGCGCCGCTCTCTTGGCGAAGGTCGATCTCGGCGACGAGCTCCTCCTCGCTCATGGACGGGTCGAGGCTGATGAAGGGGATGAACTGGGGATGTTCGTGGGCGACATCGCAGGTCCAGTCGTTGCGGCGCTGGAGGCGGCCGATCATCTGGCGGCGGATATCGTCCTCGGCTTCGGCGCGCTGGGAGGGGGAGAGGTCGGCGGGCAGCTTGGCGATAGCGGCGTCCGCCATCTCGACGACGGGGGTCATATTCACCATGACGGCCTTCTCGATGTCGGCGCGGGCCATCAGTCCCAGCAGCTCGTCGACGGTGCCGCCGTAGTCGGTCTGCCCCGTGCCGGCCATGGCCTGGCGGCCTATCTCGCGGCTGCGGTAGGTGTGGACGTGGGCGTCGATGACGGGGAACTCGGACATGTCAATCGTCCGGGAACCCCAGGCGGCGCTCGCGCAGGCTGACGAAACCGCTGCGGGCAAGGACGATGTGGTCCAGGACATCGATGTTGAGAAGGGAGCCGGCCTCCCATATCTGGCGCGTTATCGCCACGTCGTCCGCGCTGGGCGTGGGGTCGCCCGAGGGGTGGTTGTGGACGACGATGACGGCCGGGCAGCCCTCCCGCACAGCCTCACGGAACAGGTCTGCGACCCGCACCTGAGTGGCGTTGACGGTCCCTTTGTACACTTCGGGCGCGGCCAGTACCTGGTTCCTGGTATTGAGGAGGACGACGCGCAGGTGCTCCTCCTCCAGCAGGACCATATCGGCCAGGAGGAGGTTGGCGATGTCCTGCGGCGAGCGGACGATGGGGCGCTCGTCGGGCTGGGTAGCGAGGAGGCGGCGGCCCAACTCCATGGCGGCCAGCATCTGGGCGGCCTTGGCCTCGCCCACGGCGCGCTCCGCGCACAGCTCGCCGACCGAGGCGCGGGCCAGGCCCGTCAGGCCGTTGAACCGCGAGAGGAGACGGGTGGCCTGAGCGACGACGTTTTCCCCGGCGCCGCCAGTGCGCAGGACGATGGCCAGCAGCTCCGCATTGGACAGGGCTGCGGCTCCCCACTGGCGCAGGCGCTCCCGCGGCCGCTCTTCGGAGGGCATATCGCGGATGAGGGGACGGTACTCGACAGCTGGGGCGGCCCCGCCTTGCGCTCGCGGGCCACTGTCATCGGAGAGGCTATGGCGGGCAGGCATCGGGGCCTCCTCTCCCTTCCCTACTGCGGGATGACGATCACATCCCCGGGCTGGAGTACGTCCTCCAGAGTTAGGCCGTTGTAAGCGGCGAGATTCGCCGGATCGATGCCGTATGCCTCAGCGATCCCGATCCAGCTATCGCCCTCCACCACGGTGTACTCGATGGCCGCTGGCGGTTCGGGAGTCGGCTCAGGCTCGGGCTCAGGTGTCGGCTCAGGCGTGGGCTGAGGTGTGGGGGTGGGGCTGGGCTCAGGCGCGGCCTCAGGGGTGGGGGTAGGAGTGAGAGGAGGTGGCGGAGTGACGGGCTCGGGGGAGGCGGCTGGGGAGGGCTGCGGCGCAGTGACCTCGGAGGACTCGCCGGGAAGGCCGGGGGGACGGATCAGCAGCCACAGCGCCAGCACGCTACCCACCAGGAGAGCCAGCAGGGAGGCTCGGAAGAAGTTGCCGGAGGGAGCGGCGTTGACGGGATTGAGGCAGTCGGCGCAGAGCTCTTCGCCGTGGTCGCGGCAGTAGGCATTGCCGCAGCGAGGGCACCGCTGAGTGGCTTTCTTCTGGCAGTCGTAGCAGTCCATGACCTGCATGCGCAGCCGGGAGAGACCCGCATCCTCCCCAGCCGCATTTTACAGGCTATTGCAGTTCGACGGTAGCACCTGACTCCTGAAGCTTCTTCGTCGCCTCCTCGGCGTCAGCCTTAGAGATGCCCTCCTTGACGTTGGTGGGGGCGGACTCGACCAGGTCCTTGGCCTCCTTGAGCCCCAGGGTAGTCACCTCGCGCACGGCCTTGATGACGTTGATCTTGTTGGGGCCGATGTCCTTGAGATGCACCGTCCACTCCGTCTTTTCCTCTTCGGCGGGGGCCTCGGCAGTGGCGCCGGGAGCGCCAGCGGGAGCATCGGCAGCCGCCGGGGCGGCGGCCACCGCTGCCGGAGCGGCGCTGATGCCGAACTCGTCCTGGATGCGCTGGTTGAGGTCCCGCAGCTCCAGGATGGTCATCTCCTTGATGATGTCCAGCGCCTGGTCTACGCGGTTCCCGTCTCCAGAAGACTTGGCCTTGGCCATGACGTTCCTCCTCTAGGGTTAGCCTTGGGTTGCTTCCAACTGGCGGGCGCGGGCCTCGACTAGGCCGGGTAGCTCGCTCAGGGCTGATTGCAGAAGTGACGCCAGTTCCCGTATAGGCGAGCCCAGCAGGCCGCTGAGGACGGCCACAGGTGACTGGAGCTGACCGGTGAGCTGGGCTAGCATGACCGGCTTGGGGGGCAGGCGTACCAGGTTCCTTAGATCCTCTGTCGATACCACCTGACCCTCCATGAAGGCGCCACGGATGGCGAAAGTGGGGGGCGCCGACCGCGCGTATTCGGTGACGGCCTTGGCGGCTTCCAGGGGGTCTTCGTAGCCGAGGACGAGGGCGGTAGGGCCCTCCACGACCTGCATCAGCTCTGGCATTCCGGTCTGGTCAGCGGCGAGGCGCAGCAGGCTGTTCTTCACCACCCTAACCTCGACCCTAGCCTGGCGCAGGCGCCGCCGCATCTGCTCCATCTCCGGCACCCGCAGTCCGCGGTAGTCCGCGCCGATGGTGATGGTGGCGCGGCTGATGCGCTGCTTCAGTTCCTCCACCGTATCGATCTTCTTCTGAGTCGGCATGTGGCCGCTCCTAGTCTATAGGTCACGGCCCCTGCCGTGACCGGATGGCTCAGGGCCGGGGCCCTGGCCTACGACGTTCGAAACAACAAATCCCTTGCCCGGAGGCAAGGGACGATGATTTCAGCCTGGCGAATGTCAGGCTTGAGCCTGACCACCGCCGTCTTCGGTTCGTCCTGGCTGCCTCGGCGGGCCAGTGGTTTAACTCGCCTGCGGCGAGACCCGCTGTCTCGGGCGTTACCGAAGCTTGATTATACGCCAGCTCCAGCACTAAGGGAAAGGGTGGGCTGGGGGTCCAGTTTGATGCCGGGCCCCATGGTGGAGGCGAGGGTGAGGGTGCGGATGAACTGGCCCTTGGCTCCGGCCGGTTTCTCGCGGACGATGGCGCCGACAAGGGTGCTGAGGTTCTCCAGGAGGGCTTCCTCAGGGAAGCTGACCTTGCCGATGGGCACGTGGATGAGGGACGTACGGTCGGTGCGGAACTCGACGCGGCCCTGCTTGGCGTCGCGGATGGCCTTGGGGAGGTTATCGCCCTCAACGACGGTGTTGGTGCGTGGGTTGGGCATGAGCCCCCGCGGGCCCAGGATGCGGCCTAGACGGCCGACCTTGCCCATCATCTCTTTGGTGGCCAGGGCCACCTCGAACTCCAGCCAGCCGCCCTCGATCTGCTTGACCAGGTCGTCGGAACCCACGTGGTCGGCGCCGGCCTCCTCAGCGAGGCGGGCGGCCTCGCCGTCGGCGAAGACTAGGACGCGCTGGCTCTTGCCCAGGCCGTGGGGGAGGACAATGGTGCCCCGTAGTTGCTGGTCGGCGTGGCGGGTGTCCAGACCAGTGCGAACCTGCAGCTCCACCGTCTCGTCGAACTTGGCGAAGGCGGTCTCCTTGAGAAGCTTCACCGCCTCCTGCGGCTCATAGGCGCGATCGCGGTCGATCTTCTCCAGGGCGGCCCGGTACTGTTTTCCCCGTCTGCCCATGGCTATCTGGCCACCTCCACGCCCATGCTGCGGGCAGTGCCCTCCACCATGCGCATGGCGGCCTCGATGTCGTTGGCGTTGAGGTCCTTCATCTTGGTCTCGGCTATCTGGCGCACCTGGTCGCGGCTGAGGGTCCCCACCTTCTCGCGGATCTGGGTGGAGCTCCCCTTCTCCAGGCCCAAGGCCTTCTTGATGAGGTCGGATGCGGGAGGCGTCTTGAGGGAGAATACGAACGAGCGGTCCTCATAGACGATGATCTCCACGGGGATGATGCTGCCGGCCTGGGAGGCGGTGCGCTCGTTGTACTCCTTGCAGAAGGCCATGATGTTGGCGCCGTGCTGGCCCAAGGCGGGGCCCACAGGCGGGGCTGGGGTGGCCTTGCCGGCCTCCAGTTGAAGCTTGATGACGGCGCGGAGCTTTTTAGCCACGTGCCTACAGCCTCTCCACCTGGAGGAAGTCCAGTTCCACCGGCGTCTCCCGCCCGAAGAAGGACACCAGCACGCGCACCTTGCCCTTCTCCGCGTTAATGTCGTCCACGGTGCCGATGAAGTCGGCGAAGGGGCCGTCTACGATGCGGACGCTCTGTCCGATCTGGAATCCGACCTTGATGCGGGGCTCCTCCGCGCGCATCTGGCGGAGGATGGAGTGTACCTCCGGCTCATCGAGCGGTGTGGGCATGGTGCCAGAGCCCACGAAGCCGGTCACCCCCGGCGTGTTGCGGACCACGGTCCATGCCTTGCTGGAGCGGCCCTTATCCTGGTCAGACGCGGCTGGGTCGTCCTGGCGCATCTCGATCATCTGGATCAACACGTACCCGGGGAAGATCTTGCGGGGAACGGTGCGGCGAAGCCCGTCGCGGATCTCGATTTCGTCCACGGAGGGGACGACTACGTGGAAGATAAGGTCCTGGGCGTCCATGGACTTGATGCGCTGCTCCAGGTTTGCGCGGGCCTTGTCCTCATAGCCGGAGTAGGTGTGGATGACGTACCAGGCGCGTCCCGGCAGGAACATCTCTTCGTCGGAGATGGCGGGCCCCTTCGGGGACTCCTCCGCCGCTTCCTCCTGGGGTTCAGCGTTCTCTTTGCTGGCGCCCTCTTCGAGGGCAGCCTCCGCGCTCTTCTTCCTCCTGGCCAACTCCTATCACTCCTAGCGCAGAAGCAGGTTATCGATGAGCCAGCCGAAGCCGATGTCGATGCCGCCGAGGACGGCGCCCACCATGAGAGCAACGATCACCACGACAACGGTGAGGTGCACCGTGTCCTGGCGGCTGGGCCAGACTACCTTACGCAGCTCGCTAACGATGTCCATGACGAAACGTGGGCGCCAGGAGGCGACAGCGGCCAGGCCGGAACGGCCCTCCCCGCGGGGAGCGGCGCGGACGCCGGTGCGCGGTAGGGGGCGCGCGGACGCCTTACCGCGGGATCGCTTCTGCTTGACGGGCGGGTGGCGCCGCAGGGAGCGGCTCATCGCGCCTCCCGGTGCAGGCGGTGACCCCGGCAGCGAGGGCAGAACTTGCGCAGCTCCAGGCGGTCCGGGTCGTTGCGGCGGTTCTTGGTGGTGACGTAGTTGCGGCTCCTGCACTCCGTACAGGCCATCTCGGCCACCACCCGATCCTCTTTGCGGGCCACCTGTCAGACCTGCCTCACTCCGCGACCTGGGTGATGACTCCGGAGGCCACCGTGCGACCGCCCTCGCGGATGGCGAAGCGGACGCCCTCCTCTATGGCAACCGGCTGGATGAGCTCCACGGACATCTTGATGTTGTCACCGGGCATCACCATCTCCATCCCCTCGGGCAGACGGACATCGCCGGTGACGTCGGTCGTCCGGATGTAGAACTGGGGGCGGTAGCCGTTGAAGAAGGGGGTGTGTCGGCCGCCCTCCTCCTTGGCCAGGACGTAGACCTCGCCCTCGAACTTGGTGTGGGGCTTGATGGAGCCGGGGTGGGCCAGCACCTGGCCCCGCTCTACCTCCTCCCGCTCGATGCCCCGCAGGAGACAGCCCACGTTGTCGCCGGGCTCCCCCGAGTCCAGGGTCTTGCGGAACATCTCCACGCCGGTGCAGACGGTCTTGCGGGTGTCGGTGAAGCCGACGATCTCCACTTCCTCGCCGGACTTGATCACGCCGCGCTCGATGCGGCCGGTGACCACGGTGCCGCGGCCCTTGATGCCAAACACGTCCTCGATGGGCATAAGGAAAGGCCTGTCGCGGGGCCGCTTGGGCTCCGGGATATACTCGTCGATGGCCTTCAGCAGCTCATGGATAGGCTGGAATTCGGGCGCGTTGGGATCGGTGCTCTCGCTCTGCATAGCCTTAAGACAATCGCCGCGGATGATGGGGATTTCGTCGCCGGGGAAATTGTACTTGGTGAGGAGCTCGCGCACCTCCAGCTCGATGAGGTCCAGGAGTTCCGGGTCCGCCATCATGTCTACCTTGCTGAGGAATACGACCATGGCGGGGACTTCCACCTGGCGGGCGAGGAGGACGTGCTCCCTGGTCTGGGGCATGGGCCCGTCGTTGGCGGCAACGACGAGGATGGCACCGTCCATCTGGGCTGCGCCGGTGATCATGTTCTTGATGTAGTCGGCGTGACCGGGGCAGTCGATGTGGGCGTAGTGGCGCTTGTCGGTCTCATACTCTACGTGGGCGATGGCGATGGTTATGCCGCGCTGGCGCTCTTCCGGCGCCTTGTCGATGCTCCAGAAGTCGCGGTACTCGGCCTGCTGTTTGAGGGCCAAGACCTTGGTCATGGCGGAGGTTAACGTGGTCTTGCCGTGGTCGATGTGACCGATGGTACCCACGTTGAGGTGCGGCTTGGTGCGCACGAACTTTTCCTTAGCCATGCGGGAATTCCTCCTATGCTGTAGATCGTGGGTTAGGGATCAAGGCATCCCTCGCCAACCCCTATAATAGCCTGTCCTGTCCAATAACTTCCATTGCTGGAGCCCACGACCGGACTCGAACCGGTGACCCCGTTCTTACCAAGAACGTGCTCTACCAACTGAGCTACGTGGGCCGGTTTGCAGCGGTGGCTGGGAGTCTGTCTGCGCCCCCCGCCTGTTACCTCCTCAAGGCCTGCCCTACGTTTCTGGTGGCGGGGGCAGGATTCGAACCTGCGTAGCCCATCTCAGGGCGCCGAGTTTACAGCCCGGTGCTTTTAACCGCTCAGCCACCCCGCCGTATCAGCTACTCCCCGATTTCCTCCTGGAGCCGAAGGGGGGAATCGAACCCCCAACCTAGCGATTACAAATCGCTTGCGCTACCATTGCGCCACTTCGGCCCACGCCGCTTCCAGCGCCTAAAATTCAAGGTTCGTCGCACAGGGCGACGACCCATCCCGTAGTATAGGGGCCTCCTTTCGAAAAAGTCAATAATAAAGCCTCCAATCCGATATCGCTCAGTCCTTGAGCCGCCAGCGTGTCCCCTCCGATGAGTCCTCCAGGATCACACCCATTTCGGCCAGGCGGGCCCGCAGCCTGTCCGACAGCTCGTACTGCTTGGCGGCGCGTAGTTCGTCGCGGAGCTCCACTAGCAGTTCGATGAAGGGGCCAGCGCTTGCCCTGTCAGCGGCCTGAGGCTCGGCGAGGGTGAAACCCAGGACGCCGGCCATCTCCCGCAGGGCGGCCTGGGCTTCGTCCGTCCGGCGGCCCTCGTCGCGGGCGCGGTTGATCTCGCGGGCGAGGTCGAAGAGGGCGGCCAGGGCGCCGGCCGTGTTGAGGTCGTCGTCCATGGTCTCCAAGAAGCGCCTTCGGAAGGGCTCCGGGTCAGGGGGGGGGTCGGCCTGGCCGCCGGGGGCGTTGACCGCTATACGCAGGCGCTCCGCCCCCCGCTTGGCGGCCTCCAGGCTCTCCTGGGAGAACGTTATGGGACTGCGGTAGTGGGAGCTGAGGACGAAGATGCGCAGGCCGTCGCCTCCATAGCGCTGCGACACCTCCTGGATGGGCACCAGGTTACCCAGGTGGCGGGTCATCTTCTCCTCGCTCTCGGCCAGGCGCATCAGGCCGTTGTGGACCCAGAAGCGGACGAAGGGCTTCTGGTCATCGCTGGAGCCTTCGCTCTGAGCGATCTCGTTCTCGTGGTGAGGGAAGATGAGGTCCTGGCCGCCGCCGTGGATATCGATGGGGTGGCCCAAGTATTTGAGGGACATGACGGAGCATTCTATGTGCCAGCCGGGGCGTCCTTTACCCCAGGGGCTGTCCCAGGCGGGCTCGCCGGGCTTGGACGCCTTCCAGAGTGCAAAGTCACCGGGGTGCTCTTTGTTCTCGCCGGGCTCGATGCGGGCACCAGCCAGCATGGCGTCCAGGTCGCGGGCTGACAGCTTGCCGTAGTCAGCTTTGCTCTGCACACGAAAGTAGACGTCGCCGTCGGCTTCGTAGGCGTGGCCCTTCTCGATGAGCCGCTCGACCATCTCGATAATGGCTGGCATCTCGTGGGTGGCACGGGGGTAGACGTGAGCCGGCAGGATGTTGAGGGGCTCCATGTCGCGGAAGAACTGGTCGACGTGCTCTTCGGCCAGCTCATCGATGGAGACGTTCTGGGCCTGGGCGCGGTTGATGATGTTGTCCTCTATATCGGTGAAGTTCTGGACGTGGCGTACTTTGTGGCCGCGGTACTCCAGATAGCGGCGGAGGACGTCGAAGACGATGTAGCTCATGGCGTGGCCGACATGGCAGGGGGCGTAGAGATTGGGCCCACAGACGTACATCTTCACCTCGTCGCCTGCGGGGACGAACTCCTCCACCCGGCGGCTGAGGGTGTTGTGCAGCTTCACCGTCTATTCCTCCTCCGTCGGCGATGGCATGGTCTTGTCCCGGGCCTCCTGCTGGGCGATGCGCTGCTCCAGTTCGGCGATGCGTTTCTCCAGCCGCTGAATGATGTCCCACTCCGGGTCCGGCAGCCTGAGGACGGTCTCGTCGCCGGGGTCGGCGTAGGCGACGATGTGGCCGGGGACGCCGACCACAGTGGCGTTGGCGGGAACGTTGGTGACCACGACCGAGCCGGCGCCGATCTTGGCGCCATCGCCGATGTTGACGGCGCCGATGATGTTGGCCCCAGCGCCGACGATCACGCGGTTGCCCAGAGTGGGATGACGTTTGACGCGCTTGGTGCTGCTGCCACCTAGGGTTACCCCCTGATAGAGGTGACAGTCGTCTCCGATAACGCTCGTTTCGCCGATGACCACGCCCATCCCATGGTCGACGAAGAGCCCGTCGCCGATCTCGGCACCGGGGTGGATCTCGATGCCGGTGACAGCGCGGCTGAGGTGGGAGATGACGCGGGCTGGCAGCCGCAGGCCGCGCCTGTGGAGACCGTGGGCGATGCGGTGCAACTGCCTTGCGTGGAAGCCGGGGTAGGCGAAGATGACCTCCAGGGTGGATGTGGCGGCGGGGTCGCGCTCCCTGGCCGCCTCGATGTCCTGTTTAATGCTTCTTAGGAGCCCCATTGGCCGTCCTTCTCCTTCCGCAGTAGGAGTAGATGTCCGCTGCTGCCGGCCCCGGTCCGCCAGAGGCGGATAACGGGGCCCCATTACAGGCGCAGCGCGGGACGGTGCTGGGGCGGAGGCCTGGCCCCTCCCTGGGGAGTGATGGTTGCCGATATGGCCGTTCGTTCATCTTTCCACTTCACCGAGGAGGACTACGGCGATGGCGGCGATCCCTTCGCCGCGGCCGATGGCGCCTATCCCCTCGTTGGTGGTGGCCTTGACGTTGACCCGGGCCGGGTCCAGCCCCAGCGCTTCCCCGACGGCCCGCCTCATCCGCGGCAGATGCGGCGCTAGCTTCGGCTGCTCCGCGATGACCGTGGCGTCCACGCTCTGCGGACGGTAGCCGGCATCCTCCACCGCCGCCCTCACCTCAGCGAGGAGCCGACGGCTGTCGGCGCCCGCCAAGGCGGGATCGTCCGGGGGATAGCGCTGGCCGATGTCCCCCATGCCGGCGGCGCCCAGGAGGGCGTCGATAACGGCGTGGAGGACGACATCGGCGTCGCTATGGCCGCCAAGGCCGGTCTCGCCGGGCAACGTCAAGCCTCCCAGGACGAGGGGTCTCCCCTCCTGGAAGCGGTGTATATCATAGCCGATGCCGATGCGCATGTCGAACTCCTGCGATCAGGAACCTTGGCCCCCTGACCGGGCCGCTTCCCGCAGCAGCGCTTCAGCGATGCTCAGGTCCTGCGGGGTAGTCACCTTGATGTTGAGGGGAGAGCCCGTGTAGAGCTTGACCGGCAAGCCCAGTGTCTCCAGCATAGCGGCGTCGTCGGTCACATCTGCGGTGACCTCGCGGTGGGCGCGGAGTAGGAGATCGTGGTGGAAGATCTGCGGGGTTTGGGCGGCCCAGAGGCTGCTGCGATCCACAGTGCTGGCCACGGTGTCGTCCGCAGCGGCCATCTTGATCGTGTCGGCGATGGGGACGGCGGGGACGGCAGCGCCAGTCTCCCGGGCGACGGCCAGCCCTTCTGTAATAACCGGCTCGACGAGGAGGCGAGCGCCGTCGTGCACCACGACCCAGTCGCAGGCCCCGAGTGCCTCCAGGCCCAACCGCACGGAGTCCTGACGGCGCGGGCCGCCCCGGCACACGGCGGACACCTTGTCTATGCCGTGCTGGGCCACAAAGTCGCGGCCGCGCTGGAGGTTCGCGGATGAGACGACGAGCACGATTCGTTCGACGAGGGGGCATTCCTGGACGGCAGCCAGGACGTGAGCCAGGAGGGGCCGCCCCGCAACGGTGACGAACAGCTTGTCGGTGTTTCCCATACGGATGCTACTGCCGGCGGCGGCGACGATGGCCCCGACCACCCCGCGACTTCCCTGGGAAGGGGGAAGAGGGTCGGAGGAAGGTCCCGTCGTCCCTCTTCCGTCCACTAGATGCCCTTGGGCTGGGCGAAGATCATCCGCCCAGCCACCGTCTGGAGAACGCGGGTGACGATGACGTCCAGCTGCTCGTTGAGGTAGCGGCGGCCGCCTTCCACGACCACCATAGTGCCGTCGTCCAGGAAGCCAACACCCTGGCCCATCTCCTTCCCTTCCTGGATGATGCGCACGGCCATCTCCTCACCGGGGAGGATCACCACCTTGACGGCGTTGGCCAGGTTGTTCACATTCAGCACCGCGACATTCTCCAGCTCGGCGATGCGGGCCAGGTTGAAGTCGTTGGTTAGGATGGTAGCTTTGAGCTTGCTTGCCAGGCGAATGAGCTTGGCGTCCGCGTCGCGGGCGTCCGGGAAGTCATCCTCGACTACCCGCACGGGGATGGGCGCTTCCTTCTGGAGGCGGCTGAGCATGTCGAGGCCGCGGCGGCCGCGGTTGCGGCGCAGCGTCTCCGGCGAGTCGGCGATGTGCCGGAGTTCGTCCAGGATGAAGCGGGGAACTACGAAAGTGCCTTGGAGAAAGCCAGTGGTCGCTACGTCGGCGATGCGGCCGTCGATGATGGCACTGGTGTCGACGACGATCTCACGGGTGGGACCGTTGCTGGCCCCGGGCAGGCCGGGCAGGTAGCGCGAGAGGAAGTCAGCGAACTCCTCTTCCCGGCCCACCATAACGACGACGCCGATGACCCCAAGGATGAAGCTGACCACGAAGGGGGCTACCCAACCGCCGACGCCAGGCAGGGTGAGGAGGAAGGGGGTAGCCAAGGCGCCCAGGAGGAATCCGGCGAGCAAGCCGAAGGTGCCCAGAATGAGCTGCAAGGGCGGGATGGTCTTGGACCACTCCTGGAGCCGCTGGAGGGGGACGGTGATGATGAAGGGGGCGGCCAGCGCGCCGAAGAGGGTGAAGCCTACGGGTGTGACCACCCAGAAGAGGAGGCGCACCAGACCGCTATCGCCCTCGGCCAGCGCTTGACCGGTACGCAGGCCTAAAAAGCCGAAGAAGATGGCGCCCAGGACGCGGACAACGACGGTCAGCCGTTCGATCATGCGATGATTGCTCCCCACCCCACCTCGGCCTGCGCCGCCCCCAGGGGGAAACGCGGCCAGACTGCAGTATACAGTGGACCTAATAGGCTGTCAAAGTTAGCAGTTGCGTCAGAGGAGGTGGGCGACGATGTCGGCGCCTAAGCCACCCACGGCCGCCAAATAGGTGTCCTTGATGACCTTTCCGGCCAGCACGGCCAGGAAGAAGTGACGGACGGGCATCTTGACCGCTCCCGCCGCCACGCCTGCCACGTCAAACAGCGGGTTGGGGAAGAGGGAGAGCAGGAACATGCTCATGGTGCCGTGGCGCTCCATCCAGCCGCGGACACGCTGGTACTCTGGCCGGCTCTCGAAGACGATGCGGCCGCCGTAGCCGGCGGCGTAGCCGCTGAACTCGCCCAGGGCTTCCCCCATTCCGCCGACGAGGCCGACCCATATGAAGGCAGGCACTCCCAGGAAGTCCTGCAGCAAGGCGCCGCCGCCGAACACGCTGGCCACGGCAGGAGAGGGCAGAAGGATGGAGGCGCTGCCCACCAGGGTGATGAGGAACACTCCGGCGTAGCCCCAGGCCTTGAGGTTGCTGGTATCGGCGCCGAAATAGAAGAAGGCGACGGCGAAGGCGGTCATCAGCAGGGCGACGCCGACTAGGAGGGCGTACTCCAGTCGCCAGATGGGTGCGCGTGCCTCACGCGGGGCGCTGTCCCCCTCGCGTCGGGTCATGATCCGGACGCCTTCCCGCGTAGCCATAGCTCTAGATAACGAGAGAGGCGGGAGGTCTGGCCTCTCGCCCCTCGATGCAAGGTTTGGATCCAGCCTCTCCTTCTACGCCTGCGAGGTTAGCTGACGGGTTCGGCCGAAGGAGTTGGCCTACTCGCCTCATAAGCGAGATTCACCCCAGGGCCCGCGTCCGCGGGTGGGTCCCCCGCTCCCCGCCAGAGGCGGGGATTAGGCGTCGAATGTATATGCGGTTGGCTTGAAGCTAGCAGAGCAGCCTCACATGTGTCAACGCGTGCTGATGGCAAAGGTTACGGTGTGTCTGGATGGGGAACTTGTGGAGAAGGAGTGCTAGGGGGGTTGACACGATTCGGGTTGCAGTGGTAAATAAAAAGCGAGCGTTCGTTTTTAAAAAGGAATAGTCGTTCCTTCATGGAGGATGGCGATGCCCAAGGTGACCAGCGCGCACCTGGAAGCGAGGCGCCAGCAGATAGTGGACGCCGCCTGGGCCTGCTTTGCCCGCAAGGGGTACTATCAGACGACGATGCAGAATATCTGCCAGGAGTCCGGGCTCAGCCCCGGTGCCATCTACCGCTACTTCGCCAGCAAAGAGGCGATCATCAAGGCAGTCTGGGACCGCCATGAGAAGTGGGCCCGGGATGTGCTAGAGAGGGCACGCTCACAGGCAGGACAGCCTCGAGATACCCTGGAGGTTATAGGCGAGACGATGTGGCTGTCGTACTTTAGCGACCCGACGTTTGAGACGATGGCGCGGGTGGAGATCGAAAACTGGCCGGAGACCATCCGTGACAAGGAATTGCTTGAAAACCGTCGTAGAGACCTCACCTTCTGGCGAACGCTGGTAACCCAGCTCCTGAGCGAAGCGCAGAAGGTGGGACAGTTGAAAGCGAACGTAGACCCAGCATCATTGGCCAGCCTCTTCATCTGCGCATATGAGGGATTACGCCACTTCAGACTGGTCGACCCCGATAGCTTTGAGCCGGAGCGGCTCTTCGAACTGATGCAGGTGCTAGTGTCTGAAGAGAGGTCTACAAGAATACGCCGGCAGGGAAGGGCGAAGGCAAGTGTCAGACGCTAGTCGGGCCGTCGCCCCCTCGTCCGCGCGTCCTGAGACGCTCGGTGGCCCGGAGGCCGTCCTCAGCGTCGAGGGGCTGCGCAAGAGCTACGGAGGCTTGGTGGCAGTGGACGCCATCTCCTTCGAGGTTCGGCGCGGCGAGACGTTCGGGATCGTGGGGCCGAACGGCGCCGGCAAGACCACGACTCTCGAGATAATCGAGGGGCTGCGGACACCGGACGCCGGGCGCATCTCGCTTATGGGCCTGGACGCGGTGCGCCAGCGCCGCGCCGTGCAGGAGCGTATCGGCGTCCAGCTTCAGTCGCAGGCGCTGTGGCCTGAGCTGACGGTGGAGGAGACGTTGAAGACATTCCGGGCGCTGTTCCGGCGGAGGGTGCCGGTTGAGGGGCTGCTGGAGCGTTTCTCTCTCATGGACAAACGGCGGTCTCTGGTGCGGGCCCTATCGGGAGGACAGAGGCAGCGGCTGTCGGTGGCCACGGCGCTCGTGAACGATCCGGAAGTGGTGTTCCTGGACGAGCCGACGACGGGCCTGGACCCGCAGGCTCGCCACAGCTTCTGGGACCTGATCCGCGACATGCACCGCCAGGGGAAGAAGACGGTGATCGTCACCACGCACTACATGGAGGAGGCGGAGGCGTTATGCCAGCGGGTGGCGATCATGGATCAGGGGCGGATCATGTCCCTTGACACGCCGCGGCAGTTGGTACGGGATCTTGCCTTCGACAATACCGTGGAGTGCAGCTTCGAGGGGTCCGTGGAGCGAGAGCGGCTGCTGGCACTGCCCGCCGTACGGGACGTGCGCAGCGAGGACGGGGCGCATTTCCTGTTCACCAATGACGTTTCCGCCACCCTGGCCGGTCTCATGGGCCTTACCGATGACGGCGGCCAGCCGGTCAAGGGCCTCCAAGTGCGCACCGCCACCTTAGAGGACGTGTTCATCTCCCTCACCGGGCGGAGGCTACGGGACTAGCGATGAACGTTAGGGCCTTCATCCAGCTCGTCGTGACACAGGCGACGATGCTCCGGCGCAACACGGGCTTCTGGCTGGGCAGCATCATGATGGCCGTGATCTCGATGGCGGTCTTCGGCTGGTTGTTCAATTTTGACACCCAAGCGTTCGATCTGGCGGTGGTGGACGAGGACCGGACGGAGGCCTCGCAGGCGCTGGTCCAGGCCTTCGATGGCCTTGAGAGCGTGGAGTTGCGCGAGGGCTCCCGCGAAGATGAGCTGGCATCTCTGGAGCACGGCGACCGGGGGGCGGTAGTGATCGTGCCTCAGGGGTTCGGGGACGATCTGGACAAGGGCGTCGCTTCGCTCCTGGTCTACTACGATAACTCCGACCCAATACGCATCGGATACGTCACCAGCACGGTGGATGCGGTAGTGGACAACTACAACGCCAGCGTCGTAGGGGCGACCAACGCGGTGACGGTAGAGAAGCAGGCGATGTCTACGGAGAACGTGCGCTTCATAGACTTCCTGACGCCGGGCATGGTGGGGATGGCTATTATGTGGGTGAACCTGGGGGTGGGCATCCTCCTGGTCACGTGGCGGGAGCAGGGTATCCTGCGCCGCCTGGGGGTGACTCCCCTGCCGCCCGGTAGCCTCATCGCCAGTCAGGCCGCCTCTTTCGCCCTCATCTCGCTGACGCAGGTGGTCCTCATCCTGAGCATGGGTCGTCTCATCTTTGGTGTGGATATTGACGGGAGCTACCTGTGGCTGGCCGTGACCGTATTGCTGGGCGTGGCGGCGATGCTGTCCATCGGCTACATCATCGCCAGCGTGCTGAAGACTGTCACCTCGGTCGGCGCCGTGATAAACCTAGTAGCCTTCCCCATGATCTTTCTGGGCCGCTCCTACTTTTCGATGGACCCGCCGCCGTCGGTGGAGCCATTGGTCAACGCCATTCCCCTGACCCACCTGAACGACGCCCTGCGCGAGGTGGTGAACCACGGCGGGGGCTTGGGCGACCTGTGGTTGAGTTGGGCGGCGCTGGCAGCCTGGGTCGCTGGCGGGTTCGTTATCTCCGTGCGGCTGTTCCGCTGGCAGTAGGCATGGCCACCACGGCGAGGCGAGGGGTCTCTAAGATATCGGGGGCGCCGTGGTAGAGGTCGCTGGCTGCAGCTCAACTCCCATGTCAGAAGCCAGCATCGTCCAACCGATCCACTGATCGGGGAACTGTCGCACATTCTCCTCCAACGCCTGGTAGAGCTGCTGCGTGCTCTCGAGAATCGATGCCCTATCTCGCGACGGCGGTGGCATGGGCTCTCCAAAACGCATTCTGAACAGGGGACCTTTCTCCCGCGTCAGCACCGCCGGAACAATGCTTCTGCCCGCTGTCGCCGCCAGATACGCGATGCCGTAGGGAACCTGGATCGTCCAGTCGAGGAATCGTACTTCCGTCGTCTTCGCGAATCCTACGGGGGGCAGCTCCATAAGAGTGCTCACAAGGCCACCGGCGTTGAGCTCCTCTAGACATCGTGCGAGCACTCGCGGATCCTGTGCGCTGATGAAGCGGATTCGTTCGGTGGAATCGGGGAGCAACTTCTCCCCGAGACCCTGGCCCATCTCGACGAACGGCTGGGTTCCGACAATCATTGAGACGGGGAAGCCAAGAGTCGCCAGGACCCAGGGTATGACGGGGTATGCCCCGATACGGAAACCGGCTACGATTGTTCCAGGCCCGCGTTCCCTCTCGCGTAGCAGGGCCTCCTCGTTCTCCATCAGGAGCGCCCGCCGACGGAACCGGGGGTTCTCCAAGGAGCTCAGCAGAATGGTCAGATCAGCGAGCTGGAAGTAAAGGAGGTTCCTGCGAAAGTCAGCGCGCACTTCCTTGGTAAGACCGAACCGCCGACCATCCGGGTCCAGCAGGGAGAACGTCTCATCGACGGCATCCAGCATCCGGAGTGTCTTCAGGGGCCAGCGCAACCACGTATGCAACCAGATAAGGGCGACGATGGTCTTGTGGACCATCCCATGAGGAAACCGGCCCAACCCTTTGAACAGGCGGGCATGCGACAGAGCAAACCCAATTGTGGCGGCTTGATCGAAGCTCGCTCTCGCTAGCATCGCGGCTCTAGGGTGTGATCAACAGCCGCTTCACAACCGGCCCACGCAGAGACTTCCTCCCGATCAGGGTCCTTCTCCTCGCTGCGTGCGCTAGGCCCATTTGGGAATCTGCCAAGCTTGGCGGATCCAAACGCCGGGGCCACCTACCCAGCAGGCCGAGGCCCCACAACGAGGATCAGTAGCCAGGCCAAACGGGATAACGGCAGACGTAGGCGAAAGGCACCGCCCCTTCAGCCTGGCCTCGGTAGATCAGCCGCAGGAAGAACCGTACCACCTTTTTCACCTCCTTTCCTGTTTTACTAACAGGGTCTTAAGCAATGGAGCTCACTCCTCACGAGACAGCGTCGGAGCCAATGCTTGTGAACTGCGGTGAGACCGACAGGATGAAATCGACGATGTCGTTGACTGTGCGTAAGGATCGAAGGTCCACCTCCCCACCAAGCAGACGGTCAACCTGCTCCTGGTCGAGCCCAAACCCATCCGCGATGGCCAAAGCCAAGTCGAGGACGTCCAGAGAATCCAGTTCCACCGGTGATGGCTCGCCCGATCCGTCATCAAAAAGCGGGGCGTCATCGGGGATATCCTCCGACCCGGTTTCCAGTGGTTTGATGGAAATAATGAGATCCTTGACAACGACTCGGATCTCATCACGGGAGGTCGGGTTCAAGATGTACTCCAAGGTCGGTGATTCATCGTTGTGTCTCTACGATACGCATAGCGTAGCCTATCCATGTCGCTTGTCAACCTTCTGTCTGTCGGGCAGCCACAGTATTTGCTGTGGGGTTTTGCCTTACGTACACAGCGACCACGCCAGTTCAGTCCGATGCGCCGGGGGCCTCGGTTGCACTCCCACCCGCCACGACGTAATCGCCAGTCTCATCAGATCGGTCACTTCCGCCAGTGCCTCGATGAACATGGTGACCTTCCCGAAGATCCTCCTGGATTGTCGGCGGATCCGTTGTCTCCGTGCGGCTGTTCCGCTGGCAGTAGTCGTCGCCTTGACCGGCCGTAGGGGCGATGCTATCGTCCTAGATAGGATAAGAAGTGGGCATGGCGCGAGGTTCCAGCGGCAGAAAGGGGCCCAGGCGGGGAAGCGGGGGTCAGGTTGGCTTGTGGCCCTACGCGATCGCAGTCGGGGTGGCCGCGGTTGTAGCGGTGGTTCTGATTGTGCTGCTGAGTGGTGGGGGTGATGGGGACGGAGGGGGCGGAGGAGATCGTCCCGTAATCCTGCCCAGCCCGAGACCGACTGAGATCGCACAGGAAGGTCACCTGTTGGGCAGCGCCAGCGCTGAGGTGACACTGATCGAATACGCGGACTTCCAGTGCCCGTTCTGCCGCGAGCTCGCCGTGAGCGTCCAACCAGTGATCGAGGAGGAGTTCGTCTCCACCGGCCAGGTGAAGGTCCAGGCGCGGCCGGTCGCCTTCCTGGGTGAGGAATCGGATCTGGCAGCGCAGGCGGCGGAGTGCGCCAACGATCAAGGCCGGTTCTGGGACTTCCACAGCACGCTGTACGCCAACCAGAGGGGCGAGAACAAGGGGGCGTTCTCAAGTGAGAACCTGAAGCGGTTCGCGGAGGCGCTGGAACTGGATACGGCAGCGTTCGACTCCTGCCTGGATTCGGCCAAGCACGCCTCGAAGGTGAGGGAGGATACGGACGCGGCGACGCAGCTGGGCGTCACCTCAGTGCCAACGACGTTCGTGAACGGCGAGCCGGTCTCCTGGCACTTGGAAGACCTGCGGGCCGCCATCCAGGAGGCGCTGGGCTCCGGCTCGTGAGCGATAGAACGGCGACAGGCCTGTCCAGCCGGTTGTCCTGGGTCGGCCTGGTTGCGCTGGGTCCACCCGGCATCGGAGTAGCCGCGTACCTGACGTACTCTCACTGGGCGGACCGCCCCACTGCGTGCGGTGGCATCGGCGAGTGCGAGCTGGTGCAGACCAGCGAATACTCGGACATCGCCGGCGTGCCGGTGGCGTTGCTGGGCTTGCTCTATTTCGTGGCGATGGCCATCCTGGCGCTGGTGCATATCAGCCGCATTGAGTGGATGCCCGACGTGCTGGAGTGGGCCCAGCCGGTGGCCCTCTCCATGGCCCTCGCGGGAACGGCGTTCGTCGCCTACCTCACCTACGTGGAGCTGTTCGTCCTAGAGGCGATCTGCATCTGGTGCATGGCCCTGGCGGCTCTTACCGCCGTCAGCTTGGCCCTCACGGGCTGGGGGCTTTTCGCCGGAGACGAGGGGTAGGTTCGCCGTCAGCTAGTCGCTGGGGATCACAGTACTCTCGCCGAAGCTGCGCAAGTCCGGCGTCAAGACAAACGGCGTACAGCAAGGAGACATCTCCGCTCCCGGCAAAGCCGCTATCCCGCACTAGGCGTGGGTGATCTCACCCGCGCTAACCGTCCGTGGACCTCATCCTCCTCACAGGAGAGATCAAGGGCCCGCCTCTGTCCATGCCCGTCGGGTCCGCCTACTCCTTATCTTCCGGCTCGATGTCCGTCTCTTCCTGGTGGAGGATCTCGACCTCGCCGAACCCCTTCTCCCCGTCTTCCTCCTCCACCTGCTGCTCTTCGGTGCCCTCGGTCAGGATCCTCATCTCTTCGGCCAGCCCGGCGGGGGCGGGGCGCTGGCCGTCGCCGGCCAGTTCAGGCGGCAGACGGAGTTCGATCAGCTTGGGGCGCTCCTCCACTACGATGGGGGCGCGGGCAGGGATGAGCTTGCCGATGATGACGTTCTCCTTGAGACCCAGGAGGTGGTCGATGGCGCCGCTGACGGCGGCCTCGGTGAGGACGCGGGCGGTCTCCTGGAAGGAGGCGGCCGCCAGGAAGCTCTCTGTGCTGAGGGATGCCTTAGTGACGCCGAGGAGCACGGGCTGGGCGGTGGCGGGCTCGCCGCCTTCCGCCAGCACTTTAGCGTTGACGGACTCGAACCGGAAGCGATCCACCAGCTCGCCCGGCAGGAGTTCGCTGTCACCGGGCGAGTCGACGCGGACGCGGCGCAGCATCTGCCGCACGATGACCTCGATGTGCTTATCGTTGATGGTGACGCCCTGGGAGCGGTAGACCTTCTGGACCTCCTCCACCAGGTATATCTGGACCGCCTCTGGCCCCTGGATACGAAGGATGTCCTGGGGGTTGAGGGGGCCTTCCGTGAGGGCCCGGCCAGCGTGGATCTGGTCGCCCTCCTGGACGCGCAGGCGGGCGGTGGCCGGCACCGAGTATTCGCGCTCGTCTCGCTCCTCGAATGTGATGGAGAGGGCCTTGTTCTTCCCCCTGCCGGTAACGGAGACCGTGCCGCCTGTGCGGGCCAGGACTTCACCTGGGGCCACCAGCGCCTTCTTCTCACCCTTCTTGGCCTTCGGTTGCGGCATTCTGGCCAGGACGGCCCCCTGCTCCACAATCTCGCCCTTCTTGACGAGCAGCTTGGCGCCCTCCGGCAGGGCGTAGTCGTCACGGTAGAGCTCGGCGCTCACCACCTTGATGCGGCGGGTGTCCCCCTCGCGGGTGATCTCCACCAGGCCGTCGATCTCAGAGATGAGCGCGGTTCCCTTGGGCACGCGGGCCTCGAACAACTCCTCCACGCGGGGAAGGCCAGAGGTGATGTCGATGCCAGCCACGCCTCCGGTGTGGAAGGTGCGCATCGTGAGCTGGGTGCCTGGTTCGCCGATACTCTGGGCGGCGATGATCCCCACCGCCTCCCCGTTCTCCACCATCCTGCTGCGGGCCAGGTCGCGGCCGTAGCAGAGGGAGCAGATGCCGCGATGGCACTGGCAGGTGAGGGGGGAGCGCACGTAGACGCGCTCGATGTCCGCCTCGACGATGCGGTCGGCGATCTCCTCTGTGATCTCCTGGCCCCGCTCAACGATGACTTCACCGGTTTCGGGATGGGCGATGTCAGCGGCGGCCCAGCGGCCGATGATGCGCTCCTGGAGGGATTCGAACAGCCCCTTCTCGGCGGGCTTGCCGATCCAGATGCCGGCGGTGGTGCCGCAGTCCTGAGCCAGGATGATGACATCCTGGGAGACGTCGATGAGACGGCGGGTGAGGTAACCGCTGTCGGCGGTACGCAGGGCGGTGTCGGCCAGTCCCTTGCGGGCGCCGTGGGTGGAGATGAAGTACTCCAGCACGGTGAGCCCCTCCCGGAAGGAAGAGCGGATGGGCAGGTCTATGATGCGGCCGGCCGGGTCGCTCATGAGACCGCGCATCCCTGCCATCTGGGCGATCTGGCTGATGTTACCCTTGGCACCGCTGACCGCCATCAGGTAGACGCCGCCGTACTCGCGCAGGCTGTCCCGAATGACCTCCTGCATCCTGTCCGTGGTGTCCCGCCAGATAGACACCGCCTGGCTGTAGCGCTCCTCCTCGGTCACGAGGCCCAGGTTGTACTGCTCCTCAATCTCGGCGATGTTGCGGTCGGCGGCCGCCAGGAGTTCATCTTTCTTCTCCGGCACCTTGAGGTCGTTCATGGCGATGCTGATGCCGGACTGGGTGGCGTACTGGAAGCCCACGTTCTTCATCCGGTCGACCATCTCGGCGGTACGTTCGCTGTCCAGCTTGCGGGAGGCCTCAGAGACCAGGTCCTTGATGGCCTTCTTGTCCATCAGCGTGTTGCAGAAGCCCAGCTCCTCCGGGACAACCTCATTGAAGATGATGCGCCCCACGCTGGTCTCAACGACCTCGCCGCCGGTCTGGGTGTCGCGCACGCGGATGCGGGCGCGGAGGTTGAGGTGGCCCATATCGTAGGCCATCTTGGCTTCGTCGAAGCTGCCGTAGATCCCCTGAGCGGGAGTGCCGTTGCTGCTGGGCTTGAACTCGCCCTTGGCGCCCTCCCTGATGTCGGTGAGGTAGTAGCAGCCGAGGACGATGTCCAAGGTGGGTGCCACAACCGGCTCCCCGCTGGAGGGGAGGAGAAGGTTGTGAGTGGAGAGCATTACCTGGCGCGCCTCAGCGACAGCGGCGCGGGAGAGTGGTATGTGCACCGCCATTTGGTCACCGTCGAAGTCAGCGTTAAAGGCGGTGCAGACCAGAGGGTGGATCTGGATGGCGCTGCCGTCGATGAGGATCGGCTCGAAGGCCTGAATCCCCAGCCGGTGCAGGGTGGGCGCGCGGTTGAGGAGCACGGGGCGCTCCTTGATGATGTCGTCCAGGATGTCCCACACCTCCGGTCGGGCCCTCTCCACAATGCGCTTGGCGGACTTGATGTTGTGGGCCAGGTCGCGGGCCACCAGGGCGTGCATGACGAAGGGCTTGAACAGCTCCAAGGCCATCCGCTTGGGGATGCCGCACTGGTGCAGATCTAGCTCCGGCCCCACCACAATAACGGAGCGGCCGGAGTAGTCCACCCTCTTTCCCAGGAGGTTCTGGCGGAACCGGCCCTGCTTGCCTTTTAGCATGTCCGAGAGGGATTTCAGCTTGTGGTTGCCGGCGGTGGACACAGCGCGGCCGCGTCGGCCGTTATCGATGAGGGAGTCCACCGCCTCTTGGAGCATACGCTTCTCGTTTCGGATGATGATCTCTGGGGCACCTAGCTCCAGCAGCCGTTTCAGGCGGTTGTTGCGGTTGATGACGCGGCGGTAGAGGTCGTTGAGGTCGCTGGTGGCGAAGCGTCCGCCGTCCAGTTGGACCATGGGCCGCAGGTCCGGCGGGAGCACGGGGAGGATGCCGAAGACCATCCACTCCGGCTTGTTGCCGCTCTTGCGGAAGGCCTCCACAACGCGCAGGCGCTTGGTAGCCTTCTTGCGGCGCTGACCGCTGAAGTTCTGGATCTCTCCCCGTAGCTTCACGGCCAGCGCGTCCAGGTCCAGGCGGCGGAGGATGTCCAGTACGGCCTCGGCACCCATGCCAGCGCTGAGCAGGTCAGGGTAGCGTTCCGATAGCTGCCTCAGTTTCTGTTCCGTGAGGAGGGTGCACTGGTCATCGCGGACGGGGTCCTTGATGTCCTCCAGGTCTTCCAGGAGCTCCTGGAGCTCGGCCTGGGCAGCCTCCCGCTCCTCCATGACCGCCTTGCGCAGAGGCTCCAGCTCGGCGGTGAGAGCTTCCCGGCGCTGGCTAACCTTGGCGGCCAGAGCGCGTTCCAGCTCGATCCGCTTCCGGTTCTTCTCCTTCTCCAGAGCCTTGAGGCGCTTCTGAACCTGGGACTGAAGGCGCTTAGAGGCGTTCTTGGGCACCTTCTGGTGCCGCTCCGCTATGACGAAATCGGCGTCCCCAGCCGGGCCCATAGCGGGCAGGGCCAGCTTCTTGGTGGAAGGCTTGTCTCCCATCCTGGCGATATCCTGCTCCAGGGCTTCCACCTTCTTGTGCAGGGAGTCTGCCTTCTTGTCGAACTCGGCGTCTATCGCCGCCAGCTTCTCCTCCCGTTGGGCCTCCAGCCGCTCCATGTCTTGGGCCGCTGTGGCCTCAATAGCGGCGATGCGCTCCGCGGACTCCTCTTCCTTTTCGGCGACGACCCGGTCCATCTCCTGACGCAGCTCCTCCAGCGCCTTCTCACGGGCCTCCTCGTTGACGGAGGTAACCATGAACTGGGCGAAGTAGAGGCCCCGCTCCAGGCTGCGGGGCGAGGTGTCCAGCAGAAGGCCGATGCGGCTGGGCGTCCCCTTAACGAACCAGATGTGGGCCACGGGTGAGGCCAGCTCGATGTGGCCCATGCGCTCGCGGCGTACCTTGCTGCGGGTCACCTCCACGCCGCACTTGTCGCAGACGATGCCCTTGTAGCGCACCCGCTTGTACTTGCCGCAGTAGCATTCGAAGTCCTTGGTGGGCCCGAAGATCTTTTCGCAGAACAGCCCGTCCTTCTCGGGCTTCAGGGTGCGGTAGTTGATGGTCTCCGGCTTGGTAATCGCGCCATAGGACCAGGAGCGGATCTGCTCCGGAGACGCCAGGGATATACGCAGTGCGTTGAAGTCAGTTACTTCAAGGGCCAAGGAAATCCTCTCCCTTCTCGCGGCCGCTTAGGTCGATGCCCAGTTCGGGGATCTCGGCAGCGGAAGTCTCCGCCAGAGTCACCCGCTCCTCTTCTTCATTAAGCACCTCTACCGCCAGGCCCAGGCTCTGGAGCTCCTTGACCAACACCTTGAACGACTCCGGTACGCCCGGTTCCTGGATGTCCTCACCTTTGACGATGGCCTCGTAGGTCTTCACCCGCCCCACCACGTCGTCCGATTTGACAGTGAGCAGCTCCTGGAGGACATGGGCGGCGCCGTAGGCCTCCAGTGCCCACACCTCCATCTCCCCGAAGCGCTGGCCACCGAACTGAGCCTTGCCTCCCAGGGGCTGCTGGGTGATGAGGGAGTAAGGGCCCGTAGAGCGGGCGTGTATCTTGTCTTCCACCAGGTGCACGAGCTTCATCATGTAGATGTAGCCCACGGTCACCGGCTGGTCGAACCGCAGCCCGGTACGGCCATCGATGAGCACCTGCTTGCCGTAGGTGGGTGCGGCCAAGCCCTTGTTGACGAGCAGCCTGTCTGCCCGCATCTCCAGGTCATGCACGGGCTTGCCGCGGACCCTCTTTTCTCCCTGCTGCCCCAGCCAGAGTTCCAGGGCAGCGCGCTTGGCCTGCCCTACCTGGCTTTCGTCGAACACCGCGGCCGGGTCGTAGCGCTTGTCCCGGAGCCAAGCCTCAACCTTTTCGGCGTCCACGTTCTCGCCGATGCCGTTGGGGCCAGCGCCGTCGGGTTTGGGGAGGATGGCGCCCGCCTGTTCGCACAACCAGGTTCGGCAGAGGGCGTCCTCGATGGTGCCGGGGTTGCCACCATCGAACACGGGGGATACGGCCCGAAAGCCGAGGCGGCGGGCGGCCCAGCCCAGGTGGGTCTCCAGCACCTGGCCGATGTTCATGCGGCTGGGCACGCCGATGGGGTTGAGGATGATGTCCACCGGCGTGCCGTCGGGCAGGTGAGGCATGTCCTCCACAGGCAGGATACGGGCGATGACGCCCTTGTTGCCGTGGCGTCCCGCTATCTTGTCACCCTCCGCTACCTTGCGGCTTTGGGCGATGGCAATCCTGATCATGGCCTGCACCCCGGCTGGCAGCTCATCGGTTATCTGGGCATAGGGCGGCCAGCGGCACTGGTGGTTGGGCTGGCCGTGGTGGGCCCTGCCGGCCTCGTTGTCCGGCCGGGCGAAGAAGTAGGTGTCGATGACTTTGCCCCGCTCGCCGTGGGGCACGCGCAGGGAGCTGTCCTTCACCTCGCGGGCCTTCTCCCCGAAGATGGCACGCAGGAGCTTCTCCTCGGCGGTGAGCTCTGTCTCCCCCTTGGGGGTGATCTTGCCCACGAGGATATCGCCGGAGCGCACGTCGGCGCCGATGCGGATGATGCCGTATTCGTCCAGGTTGCTCAGGCTCTCTTCGCCCACGTTGGGGATGTCGCGGGTGACCTCTTCGGGCCCGAGCTTGGTGTCCCGGGCCTCCACCTCGTGCTTCTCCATGTGGATGGAGGTGAATTTGTCGCGGGCCACCGCCTCAGAGATGATGATGGCGTCCTCGAAGTTGTAGCCCTCCCAGCTCATGAAGGCGCAGAGGAGAGTCTGCCCCAAGGCCAGCTCCCCGGTGTCGGTGGAGGAGCTGTCAGCCAGGGCCTCCCCTTCGGAGACCCGCTGGCCGCGGCTCACTATGGCTCGCTGGTTAATGCAGGTGCCCTGGTTAGAGCGGAGGAACTTCTGTAGGGTGTAGGTCTTCTCGACCCCCGCATCGTGGCGGACGGTGATGCCGCTGCCGGTGACGCTAGTGACAACGCCGTCGCCTTCGGCGAAGATCACCTGGCCGGAGTCCACGGCGGTCTGCCGCTCCATGCCGGTGCTCACCAGCGGCATCTCGGGCTTCACCAGAGGCACGGCCTGGCGCTGCATGTTGGCGCCCATTAGGGCGCGGTTGGCGTCATCGTGCTCCAGGAAGGGGATGAGAGCCGCGGCCACGGAGACGATCTGCTTGGGCGATAGGTCCACGTACTCCACCTGGTCCTTAGAGGCCATTGTGAAGTTTCCGCTGGCTCGCGCCTCCACGCGCTCCGTCAAGAAGTGGCCGTGCTCGTCCAGCGGGGAGTTGGCCTGGGCTACGACGTAATTCTCCTCCTCATCGGCGGAGAGGTAGACTACCTCGGAGGAGACGAAGGGGTTGACCTTCACCGTCGCCGACTTGAACCGGGCTAGTCGTTTGCTGACGTCCGTGGTTATGGTCGTACCCGCCCGGAACAGGAGCTTACCGGAAGAGTCGTGGAAACCCTCGCTGAGGACGCGGTCGATGAGGTCTGGAGAGTTGGTGGGCAGCTCGCGGACGACCTTCCGGTATGGGGTCTCGATGAAGCCGTACTCGTTGACCCAGCCGAAGGTGGCCAGGCTTCCGATGAGGCCGATGTTGGGCCCTTCGGGGGTCTCGATAGGGCAGATGCGGCCGTAGTGGCTGAAGTGCACATCGCGGACGTCGAAGCCGGCGCGATCGCGGGAGAGGCCTCCGGGGCCGAGGGCGGAGAGACGGCGCTTATGGGTGAGTTCGGCCAGGGGGTTGGTCTGGTCCATAAACTGCGAGAGCTGAGAGCCACCGAAGAACTCTTTGACGGAGGCCACCACGGGCCGGATGTTGATGAGCTGGCTGGGCGCGATCTCCTGGGGGTCGGTGATGGTCATACGCTCGCGGATGACCCTCTCCATACGCAGGAGGCCGATGCGGAACTGGTTCTGGATGAGCTCCCCCACGGTGCGCACGCGGCGGTTCCCCAGATGGTCGATGTCGTCCGGTTTGCCAAAGCCGTTGTTGAGGCGGATGATCTCTCGCACGATGGCGATGAGGTCTTGGGGCACGAGAATCCGCTCCTCGATGGAGACGCTATGGGCCAGGCGCTTGCTCATCTTGTAGCGCCCCACCTTGCCGAGGTCGTAGCGGCGAGGGTTGAAGAAGAGGGAGGTGATGAGGCCACGGGCGTTGTCGATCGTGGGCGGATCGCCGGGGCGCAGCCGACGGTAGAACTCCAGCAGCGCCTCTCCCTTGTTCTCGCAGGAGGGATCCCGCTCCAGGGTGGACTGGATGTAGTGATGATCCGGGTTGCTGTCCGCCCCCGTGAACATCGCCAGGATGCGCTCGTTGGTGCCCAGGCTCTGCAGCAGTTCTTGGCGGAGGGTCTCCGCCTCACGTTCCGTCTTCGCCTTTTCGATCTTCTTCTGGAGTTCACGGAGGGCAGCGCCACTGGGGTGATCGGGCAGAAGGTCTGGCTCGTCGATGGCACGCAGCAGGGTGGTGATGGGTATCTTGCGCTTGCGGTCCACCTTAACGGATACGACGTCCTTACTGGATGTCTCGAACTCCAGCCAGGCGCCGCGGTTGGGGATCAGCTTGGCGTAGCAGAGGTCACGGCCGCTGGTGTGATCCCTTTCCAACGTGAGGTAGACGCCCGGGGAGCGGACCAACTGGGAGACGACAACGCGCTCGGCACCGTTGACGATGAAGGTGCCCTTGTCCGTCATGAGCGGGAAGTCGCCCATGAATATCTCCTGCTCTTTGACCTCGCCCGTCTCCTTGACGAGGAGCTGGACGATGACGCGCAGGGGGGCGGCGTAAGTGGCGTCCCGCTCCCGGCACTCCTCCTGTGTGTACTTGGGCTCCCCGAAGCTGTAGTCGGTGAACCGCATCTCCAGGCGGTTGCCCGTGAAGTCCTGGATGGGGGAGATCTCATGCAATAGGTCCCGTAGCCCTTCGGTCTTGAACGCCTCGTAGGAATCCAACTGGATGAGGATGAGGTTGGGTACGGCGATGGCGTCCGGGATGCGAGAGTAGGACTTGCGGAGGGAGGGGACGTGGAACTTGCCCTGGATGGAATCACTGGCCATAACCATAGCGTGACTACTCCTCAGGAGAGGACTAGGTGGCCTCTCGACAATGGAGAAACGGACGACGCCTATCGGCGAGAATCAAATGGGGATACAAATGATGGGGGACACAGACCGGCCATCAATCTTTCAGTCTAACAGCGCTTCTGGCAGATGTCAACAGGGGGTGTCGCGTTGTTTTCACCCCCCTCAGTCGGCCGCGGTGACGTCGGCCGTGGCGGTCAACCGCTGGCTGGATGGCCCCTGGCCACGCATGACGGCGGCGACGCCGGCGATGATGAGGGCACAGCCCAGAACCGTGTTCACGCCTATCGATTCGTCGAGGACGGCCCATCCCAGAAACAGGCCGACGATGGGGATGATGTAGGTGACCAAGGAACTGCGCACACTCCCCACGTTGTCCACCAGCCACATGTAGACGATGAAGGCGGCCCCGCTCCCCAGTACGCCGAGGGTGAGGAGGGAGAGCCAAGCCTCCACGCTCAGCGAATAGTCCGGCGTGCCCCGCACCCCCAGCATAACCGGCAGCACCAGCAGCACTCCCATCATCAACTGGCCACCGGAGAGCTCCAGCGGGTCGACCCTCTTGAGCAGGCTGCGGGCGTAGACGGCTCCGGCGCCGTAGCAGGCGGCGGCAGCGACCACCGCCAACTGGCCTAGGACGTTGGAATCCCTGAAATCGTAGATGTCACCGCCGGTGAGGACGATAACTCCCACAAAGCCGACCACGAGGCCGGCAGCTCGTCCTGGCGTGAAGTGTTCCTCTGCCAGGACTGCAGCGGCGAACAGCGTCGTGAAGAGAGGCATGGTGGAGTTCAGGACGGAGGCCGTGCCGCTGGCGATGTGCTCCTCCGCCCAGGCTATGAGGATAAACGGGGCCACGATGCCGAACAGTGACCACACTGCCACCCTGAACCAGAAGGAGTATGGCCAGCGCAAGCGTGACCTCTTCATCGCCAGCACGGCGCCAACGGCCAGGGCGCCGAAGAACATGCGTCCCTCCGCCAGCTCCAGGGCCGATGTCTCCTCCACCACCACCTTGATGAAGAGGAAGGAGGCGCCCCAGGTAGCACCCAGTGCCAGCAGTGTAAGTAACGCCTTGGGATTCACTTTGGGATAGGGCTAGAGCAGTTAGGACGTGCCCGGCAAAGTCAGGTGTCTTCACGCTTACCGTATCTGAGGCGGCCCGTTGGGTCAATCCGACCAGGTGATCGGTTTGTCATGAGTGGTCCCTGTGCTATATTGATACGGGCCAGAGACGATAGGCTCCCATCTGTGATAGAGACACCACTGTATCAAGAGCTGAAGGTTTTCTCGGGCAACGCCCATCCGGCGCTGGCTTCCGATATCAGCGAATATCTGGAAAAACCCGAGGGCCAGTGCCAGGTGTTCGAGTTCAGCAACGAGAACATCTTCGTCCGGTTCCTGGAGAACATCCGCGCCCGTGATGTATTTCTAGTTCAGCCCATCGCCTCGCCGGTGAACACGCGACTCATGGAGCTGTTCATCATGATCGACGCCGCCAAACGGGCCTCGGCCGGGCGCATCACGGCCGTCGTCCCCTACTACTCATATGGGCGCAGCGATAAGAAGGATCAGCCGCGCGTGCCCATAACCGCCCGCCTCGTCGCCAACTTCATCGAAACGGCGGGGGCGGACCGCCTGCTCACGATCGACCTGCACGCCGGCCAGGTGCAGGGCTTCTTCAATATCCCCGTGGACGAACTGACCGCGCTCTCGCTTCTGGCCCGCTACTTCCGCGACAAGAAGCTGGACGACCTGACGGTCGTGGCCACTGACGTCGGGGACGCCAGGCGGGCGCGCCACATGGCTGACCGGCTTGGTGCACCCATCGCCATCGTGGAGAAGCGCCGCATCGGTAACCGGCAGAAGGTAGAGGCGGTGAGCATCATCGGTGATGTGGAGGGCGCTCGCGCCCTTATCGTCGACGATGAGGTGGACACGGCGGCCACCTTGGTGGCCACGGCGGACATCGTCCTCCGCAATGGGGCCCGCGAGGTCTACGCCAGCGCCACCCACCCCATCCTCTCCGGACCGGCCGTCCAGCGCGTTGAAGAGTCGGCCATCAAGGAGCTGGTGGTGACGGACACCATCCCCCTTACACCGGAGAAGCGGCTGCCCAAGATCACGGTACTCTCTGTGGCTCCCCTCCTCGGTGAGGCGATCCGGTGCATCCACACCGGTCAGTCCGTGGGTGCCCTGTTCGACGAACACTAGTCGACCCCCTTCTGCTATCATTGAACCGGTGCTCCAGGCGGGCGTCGCCAATTTGTAGAGCACCGGAGCGTGTGTAGAAGATGGTCGTAGGCGCGATCAAGAGAGTTCTGGGCGGCGACTACAACGAGAAGGAACTGCGTAAGCTCCGGCACCTCGTCCAGCGGGTGAACGAGCTGGGAGGGGAGGTGAGCGCCCTCTCCGACGCCGATCTGCGGGCCAAGACCGATGAGTTTCTCTCCCGCCTGAGCGCGGGGGAGACGCTGGAGGACATCCTCCCGGAGGCGTTCGCAGTCGTGCGGGAGGTCTCCCAACGGCGAATCGGCCTGCGCCACTTCGACGTGCAGGTGCTGGGCGGCATCGTTCTCCATCAGGGCAAGATCGCCGAGATGAAGACCGGTGAAGGCAAGACGCTGGCGGCCACAATGCCCATCTACCTTAACGCCCTGCAGGGCAAGGGCGCTCACATGATCACCGTAAACGACTACCTGGCCAAGCGCGATACGCAGTGGATGGGCCCCATCTACCACTCCCTGGGCCTCAGGATCGGCGTCCTCCAGCACGACGCCTCCTACTTGTTCGACCCTTCCGCAAACCTGGACAACCCCAGCCTGCGCTACTTGGCTCCCGTTCCCCGCCGGGATGCCTACCGGGCGGACATCACCTACGGCACCAACAACGAGTTCGGGTTCGATTACCTCCGCGACAACATGGTGGTGGACCTCTCCCGGACGGCGCAGCGGCCGGACACCCCTCACCATTACGCCATCGTGGACGAGGTGGACAGCATCCTCATCGACGAGGCGCGCACGCCCCTGATCATCAGCGGCCCTGCAGAGGAAACGGAGGAGATATACCGCACCTTCGCCCGCCTCGTACCACGGCTCTCCCCGGAAACGGACTACGTGGTGGACGTCAAACACCGCACCGTGTCCCTCACCGATGACGGCGCCTCCAAGGTGGAGAAGTCGCTGGGCATCCGCAACATCTACGATCCGGACAATTTCCGCCTCACCCGCTTTCTGGACGCGGCCCTGCGCGCTCACGCCCTCTACCAGCATGACCATCACTATGTGGTGAAGGACGGCGAGGTGATCATCGTCGATGAGTTTACGGGGCGCCTCATGTACGGGCGCCGCTGGTCGGACGGCCTGCACCAGGCGGTGGAGGCGAAGGAGGGCGTGCGTGTCCAGCGGGAGAGCATAACCTACGCCACTATCACCATCCAGAACTACTTCCGCCTGTACGAGAAGCTGGCCGGTATGACGGGCACCGCCTGGACCGAGCGGGAGGAGTTCCACACCATTTACGGCCTGGATGTGCTCGTTATCCCCACCGACCGCCCCATGATCCGAGAGGACGACCCTGACGTCATCTACCGGACGGGGGACGGCAAGTACCTGGCGGCCGTGGGGGAGATCGAGCAGATGCATACCGAGGGACGGCCGGTGCTCGTTGGCACCGTCTCCATCGAGAACTCGGAGCGGCTCGCGGACCTGCTGAAGCGCCGCTCCACGTGCGAGTTGGAGGACTGCGGCACCTATCACCCGGTCTGTCCCCTCAAGGAATGTCAGGTCCTCAACGCCAAGCACCACGAACGTGAGGCAGCCATCATCGCCCAGGCCGGCCGCTACGGTGCCGTCACCATCGCCACCAACATGGCGGGCCGTGGCACGGACATCATCCTCGGAGGCAACCCCGATCTGCTGGCGGAAGAGGTAGCCCGCAAGCGCGGCGTGGACCTGGTGACCGCGGAGCCAGAGGAGGCGCAGGAGATCCGACGCCAGGCTCGGGAGCTGTGGCAAGAGCACCATGACAAGGTGGTGGCCGTGGGCGGCCTGCACATCATGGGCACGGAGCGCCACGAGGCGAGACGCATCGATAACCAGCTCCGCGGCCGCTCCGGGCGCCAGGGCGACCCCGGCAGCTCCCGCTTCTTCGTCTCGTTCGACGATGACGTCATGCGCCGGTTCTCGCCCGATTGGGTGCCCAACCTCCTGGGCCGCATGGGGATGGACGAGGACATGCCCCTGGAGAGCGGTATGGTCTCCAAGGCGATCGAGCAGGCCCAGACCAAGGTGGAGGGCTACAACTTCGACATCCGCAAGCACGTCGTGCAGTACGACGACGTGATGAACCGCCACCGCGAGTATCTCTACGCCGAGCGCCACAAGATCCTGGAGGGCGCCGACATCGGCTCCAACGTGATGGATGATATCGAAAAGGAGGTCGCGTACGCGTTCGATGCCTTCGCCCCCGGGGAGCGAGCGGAGGACTGGGACCTGGGTAGCCTCTTGGGCGAGCTGAAGACCATCGTGCCTCTGCCCTCTCACTTCACCGAGCGCCACTTCTCCCAGATGGAGCGCGAGCAGATGGTGGAGGAGGTGCTAGCCTTCGTCCACCAGGCCCACGAGGCCAAGGAGAAGGAGCTCGGCGAAGAGAAGATGCGCATGTTGGAGCGGCTGGTGATGCTGGGCACCATCGACCGGCTGTGGGTGTACCATCTGACGGCGCTGGACGAGATGCGTCAGGGCATAGGGCTGAGCGGCTACGGGGGCCGGGACCCGCTGGTGGAGTTCAAGCGGGAAGCCCACGATATGTGGGGACAGCTAGGGGATCACATCCGCCACAACGTGGTGCGGCGCATCTTTCACGTCACCTTGGTGCCCCAGGCGGCGGCGTCCGCGCCCCAGCCTCCCCGCGGCCAGATGCAGGAGAGCGGGCCCGCGAAGGAGACGCCGACGCCGGCGCAGGCTCGTGCCGCCGCGTCCGGCCAGGCGGTGAGGATTGGCGGCGCTGCCACGGCTAGCACGCCCGGCCCCGGCGGGAGTCCGTCACGGCGCAAGGTGGGCCGCAACGAGCCCTGCCCCTGCGGTAGCGGACGCAAGTACAAGAAGTGCTGCGGGAGCGGCCAGACCCTCTAAGGTCGCTAGCGATGGCACAACGTACGGCTCCTCATGATCAGGCCGCGAAGGTGGAAGGCCTCCTCGCCCGGCTGCGGGAAGCAGTGGAGAGCGGGGAGCGTCACTGGTTCATCGCCGTCCTGGAGGGGGTGGGCCAGTGGCCTCTGGCGGAAGAAGCGGTCAACGGCCGCCGCTACCGCTACATGATAGGGGGCGAGGCGTTCGACTGGCTGCTGCTGGCGGAACGGTTATGCGAGGCCCTAGATGACCTGGCTCCGGAAGAGGAGCGCGAGGCGCTTCTGGTGCACGGCCGCTTCCCTGCCGATGTATCCGAGGAGACGTTCCGTCGGCTGCTGGGTGCCGCCAAGTACCGCGCCCACCTCAACTTCCGGTACGGCGTCCAAGTGGAGGAGGCGCTGCAACTGAGCGTGGCCCAGGAGGTGCAGAAGGAGCGCCTGTCCCAAGTGTGGGAGAACGGACACATCGATGACGATGTCTGTAGCCGCATCTACGGCGCCACCCGACGTGAGCTGTTCGCCAGGTTCCAGCAAGAGCGGGGGCTATCGGGCGATGGCGTTTCCCTGGGTGACCTGCACGAGTTCACCTACTGGCTGTTCAAGCACCGTTTGAACAACGCCGATCCGGCGCGGGTGGCCAGCGATACCCGCAAGGGCCTGGCCATGCTCTCCCGTTTGCAGGCGCGGCCTCACTAGGCCGAACGTACGCGCGAGCGCGAGGGCGCGGCCGCCCGAGACGGCCGCGCCCTATCTCTTCGCTCTTAGACCCCTCGCCGCGGGATCACTCCTCCAGAGAGATGAGGTCGCCGACGGGGGTCAGGGTGCCGTCGGCCTCGATCCTAGTCGGCTGCAGGGTCTCGATGGCGCGGTGGTCCGTGGCGCTGAAGCTAACCGAGATGCCCGGCAGGAACACCGAGGGGCTGAAGCCATCGATGGCCTCGACCGACTGCAGGAGGCCTTCGCGGGTGAGGTTATCGCAGGCGCCGCTGAGGGCCTCCACCGTCAGCTCGCCCAGGGACTGGCCGTAGACGCTGAGGGTGCTCAGGCTCGGGCCGTTGTACGTATCCATGATGCGCGCGTGCTCCACCATGGCCGGGTCATCGGCGTTCCCAATAGCATCGAGCTGGTAGTTGTTGGAGATGGTGCCGTCCAGCAGGGCGAACCCTTGGCCGAGCTGCTCCGGCTCCGTCCCACCGCCGATGTTGGAGGCTAGGCTGGTGTGGGCGTTGACGTAGCTCACCACCCACTGGGGGCTGTAATTCTGGGTGTTGGCCGCCACGATGGCGGCGGCGCTGGCGGTGGGCACGGCCCCCAGGACCACGACCTCGGCGCCGGCGTCCTGGATGTTGATGATCTGGGAGCTGAGGTCTGCCGCCCCCGGCTCATAGGTCTGCTCCGAGACCAGGAGGCTGGGGTCGGCCAGGTTGTTCTTCATACTGTTGAGGTAGTCCTGCCCGAACGGGTCGTTCTGGTAGAGGATCCCCACCTTTTGGCCCGAGAAGTTGTCGTTGATATAGCTGGCCAGGATCTGGCCGTCACTGTCGTAGTCGGGGATGTAGCCAAAGGTCCAGGGCCACGTCTCGTAGTCGCTCCAGCCGGTGAAGCCGGTGGAGACGAACAGGTCGGGGATGCCGTCCGAGGTGTCGCCGTCGCCGTTGGGGTCGTTGAGGTAGTCCACCGCCCCCAGGTGGGCGGCGGTGCCCAGGGCGCCCACAATGGCGAACACCTCGTCCTGCTCCACCAGCTTTCTGGTCTTTTCTAGAGCCGGACCCGGCGCGTACTGGTCGTCCTCGGCCAATAGAGTGACATCCCGGCCGCAGACGCCCCCGTCCTCCTCGTTCACCTTGGTGAGGTAGGCGTTCAAGGCCGTGGTAATGATGCCGTAGGGGGTGCCGCCCGTGCCGGCGAGGTCGTTGGTGTGACCCAGTTTGATCTCGGTATCGGTAACGCCGGGGCCGAGTTCTACGGCGCCGTCCTCATCCCCATCGTCACCGCAGGCCACGATGGCTACCAGCAGGACTGCCGCCAGGGCCAGGACCCACAGCCAGGGTCTGCGCAGCATTTGCACGATCCCTTGTCTCCTTTCTAGTATGTCGTCCTCTCGCTTCGCTTTCGCTTGCATCAAATAGACATCACCTCCTGGCGGTCACGGTCCGCCGCTGCCCTTGCCGCCCTAGGAGAGCCGTCCCAGGGTCTGCCCCAGGCGGGACCTGAGGGCGGCTGGCAACCGCCGCGCCGCCTCGGCCACCTGGGCCGGGCTCAGACGGGCCAGGCGGTGCAGGAAGCCGGCCACACCATGCGGCATTATGATAATAACGCCGATGAGCACCGCTCCGTAAATCGTGGGCCAAAGCTGCTTCCCCTGTTGTTCGCCGAAAATACCGGTGGCCGCGTCTGTGGCTATGTCGGGCAGGAAGACGACAACGAAGCCACCGATGATAGCGCCCATGATGGAGCCGAGGCCCCCGATGACGATGGCCGTGAAGTAGTTGATGGAGAGGAGGAGACCGATGGTCTCGGGGCTGATGCGTCCGAAGAAGGTGAGGTAGATTCCCCCCGCTATGCCCGCGTAGAAGGCGCTGATGGTGAAGGCCAGGACCTTGGAACGCGCTACCGAGATGCCGACGGCCATTGCCGCCACCTCGCTGTCGCGGACAGCGACGAACGCCCTTCCCCAGCGGCTGCCGACGATATACCAGGCGATGGCGGCCATGGCCACGGCGGCGAACAGGGCCAGGAAGAAGAACCACTGGTCGCGGTTGATGAGGTCTTCCAGAAACGGCGGCGCCGGTGGCTGGGGCACACGGATGCCCAGGCGACCGCCGGTGAGGCCGTCGTACTTCGTCAGGACGGAGGGAATGGCGAGGATGAGGCCGAGGGTGGCCACCGCCAGGTAAGGGCCAGAGAGACGGAGGGCGGGGACACCCACGGCGAAGCCGGCGGCCGCGGCCACGAGGCCGCTCATGATGATGGCCGTCCAGAAAGGCCAGGCCGCCTGGTCGATGAAGCCCAGGTGCTCTTTGCTGTCGGTGAGGATGGCGGCAGTGTATGCGCCTATGGTGACGAAGGCGCCGTGGCCCAGGGAGATCTGGCCGTTGTAGCCCGTGAGAATGTTGAGCCCGATGGCCACTATGGCCCACGTGGCCATCGTCGTCAACTGGAACGTGCGGAAGGTGCCGACCGTGAACGGCATCCAGCAGACGAAGGCCAGCAGGACAGCCACCGACGCGGGCACCCGCCAGCGCTCCGGCAGAATCGGCAGATAGCGTACGGCTCCGGCAGCGGCCACCGCCAGCAAGATGACCTCCCAGAAGCCGAGTCCCACCGGCTACACCCTCCGCACGGCCTTTCGGCCGAAGATGCCCGTCGGACGAACCAGGAGGATCACAACCAGGACCAGCAGGGCGATGGGCAGGCTGAGTTCAGGGCCAAAGAAGACGGGCCCGAACGAATACGTGCTCGCCAGGTTCTGCACAACGCCGATGATCACGCCGCCCACGATGGCCCCCGGCGGGCTGTCCAGGCCGCCCAGCACCGCAGCGGCGAAGGCGAACAGGATCACCCGCAGCATCATCACCAGATCCAGGGAGAGGATGGGGGCCACCAGGATTCCTCCTACCGCACCGACCATCGTGGCCAGAGCCCAGCCCAGCATGAGCATCCGTCCCACGTTGATCCCCATCAGCCGGCTGGCCAGGGGGTTCTGGGCGGTGGCCCGCATCGCCAGCCCCAGCTTGGTGTGGTTGAACAGCAGGTAGAGGGCGACCATGACGGCCGCGGCGATGATGATGACCCAGAACTGGTGCTGCGTGATCTTGGCGAAGCCCCACAGATCGTGGTTGATCCACTCTGACACGGGCTTCAGTTGGGAGCCCAGAGGGGTGGCGGGGAATCCCTTGGGCAACTCTCCCTGGGCCCAGATGAAGGCGACGAGGCCCCGAAATATGACGAACAGGCCCAGGGTGACGATCACGGCGTTCAACACCGGAGCGCCCTCCACAGGCCGGATGAGCGTCCGCTCCACGAATGCCCCCATCGCCCCGGCCAGGGCCAGGAGTATGAAGAAGATCAGCCAGTAGTTGGCGCCTCCCGCGCCCAGGGCCAGGACCAGGGACCAGCCGACGAAGGTGACGAGGAGGGCCATCTCCCCCTGGGCGAAGTTGAGGACGTCCGTGCTGCGATAGATGAGGACGATGCCCAGGGCCACGAGGCCGTAGATGCTCCCCGTGGCCAGGCCGGCCATGATCTGGCTGAAGAACAGCTCAGGGTCACTCCAGGGGGGGGAGGCGGCCAGAAACGTTGCGGGCAGCGAGAGCGTGGCTGACACCTGGCCCAAGCCTTCCATAGGCGGCACCTCAGTATCCCAGGTAGGACCGTCTCACCGTCTCGTTCTCTCGCAGCTCGGCGGCGTCCGCCGCCAGGACGATCCGCCCGGTCTCCAGCACGTAGCCGTACTGAGACACGCGCAAGGCCATCGTCGCGTTCTGCTCCACTAGGAGGACGGCCAGCCCTTCCTCACGGTTGATGGTCTTGATGATCTGGAAGATCTCCTGGACCACCGTCGGTGCCAGGCCCAGAGAGGGCTCGTCCAGGAGGAGTAGCTTGGGCCGGGCCATGAGCCCCCGGCCGATGGCCAGCATCTGCTGCTCGCCGCCGGAGAGGGAGCCCGACGGTTGCTTCCGACGCTCGGCCAGGAGGGGGAAGTAGGTGAAGATGCGTTGGATGTCGTCTTTGATGGCGCCGTCACGGCGGGTGTAGGCGCCCAGCCGCAGGTTCTCCTCCACCGTGAGGTCCGTGAACAGCTCGCGGCCTTCGGGCACGTGCGAGATGCCAAGGGAGACAATGGACTCGGGAGAGCGGCGGTGGATGGGCTGGCCCAGGAACTCCACCGAGCCACCGCTGGGACGGAGGAGCCCGGAGATGACCTTCAGGGTGGAGCTCTTGCCGGCGCCGTTGGCTCCCAGGATGGCGACGATCTGCCCCTCATTGACCTCAAGGGAAATGCCCTGCAGGGCTTGGATGGGGCCGTAACTGGCGCTGACGTCGCTAACCCTCAGCAAACGATTCTCCCAAGTAGGCCTCGATCACCGTGGGGTCACTGCGCACATCCTCCGGCGAACCCTCGGCAATGTTGCACCCGAAGTTGAGGACGCAGACGCGGTCGGAGATGCTCATGACCAGGTCCATGTTGTGCTCCACGAGGAGGACGGTGACCTTAAGGTCGTGACGGATGGCCTGGATGCGTCGTGCCAGACCCTGTAGCTCCTCGTGGCTGAGGCCGCCCGCAGGCTCATCCAAGAGTATGAGCTTGGGGTTGGCAGCCAGGGCACGCGCTATCTCTACCCGCTTCTGGACGCCGAAAGGGAGGCCGGCGGCGGGAAGGTCGCGCAGTTCACCCAGCCCCAGCCAGTCGAGGATCTCCATCGCTGCGCGGTTCAGCTCTCTCTCCTCGCGCTGGGTGCCGGGGAGGAGCCAGCTCAGTGGGTTGCGCTTGGCCCTGCTGTGTTGTCCGGCCAGGACGTTCTCCAGCACGGTCATGCCCTTGAACAGGAGGACGTTCTGGAAAGTACGAGCGATTCCCGCATTGATCACTCTGTGCGGTGGCAGACGGAGGATGTCTACGCCGTCGAAAGTGATCCTGCCGCCCTCCGGGTCATAGAACCGGCTGATGCAGTTGAAGACGGTGGTCTTACCGGCACCGTTGGGGCCGATGAGCCCCAGGATCTCCCCCTCGTGGACATCGAAGGAGACGTCCTGCAGGGCGACGATGCCACCGAACTGCTTTGTGAGGGAGCGGACGCTTAACCGGGGCACATGCCACCTGCCTGCGACCTCGCCCATGTACGCGTAGATATCGTTGACACTGTTATCACCCCTGCCCCACATACGAACGCAAGAAGACCCGACGAGGTTTCCCCATGTGCGAACGGTGCCTCTCGACGGCGGAATGGCGTCCTCCTCCTTCGTTGACCCTTCTAGCACGCGGCGGTAGAATGCGCCCTGACGGAATCCGCCTCCGGCGGATTCGCTGTGTAGGTAGGAAGCGTTCACGAGTGGCGAGGAACGCGGAAGAGATACCCAAGGCCTATGAGCCCTCCAAGGTGGAGGGCCCTCTGTACCAGTTCTGGCTGGACGGCGGTCACTTCGCGCCCAGGATAGACCGCGAGAAGCAGCCGTTCTGCATCATCATGCCCCCTCCCAACGTGACCGGGGAACTGCACCTGGGCCATGCTCTCACCGTCACCATGGAGGACTGCCTCATCCGCTGGCACCGCATGCGCGGCGACCCCACCCTCTGGCTTCCCGGCGTCGACCACGCGGGCATCGCCACCCAGAACGTCGTGGAGAGGGAACTGGCCAAAGAAGGGCTGACCCGCCAGGACCTGGGCCGAGAGCGGTTCGTGGAGCGTGTCTGGCAGTGGGTGCACAAGTACCGCGGCCTCATCGGCCGCCAGCATATGCGTCTAGGCGCCTCGTGCGACTGGAAGCGAGAGGTATTCACCATGGACGAGGGGCCCCAGCGGGCCGTTCGCACCACCTTCGTCAACCTCTATCGTGACGGCCTGATCTACCGCGGCGAGCGGATGATCAACTGGTGCCCCCGCTGCCAGACTGCCCTCTCCGACCTGGAGGTGGAGCACCGCGAGCAGTCCGCCAGTCTGTGGTACGTTCGCTATCCCCTCTTGGACGACTCCGGCGGCGTGACCGATGAGCACATCGTTATCGCCACCACGCGGCCGGAGACGATCGTGGCCGACGTGGCGGTGGCGGTGAGCCCGCGCGCGGAGCGCTGGCAGAAGATCGTTGGCCGCAAGGCCCTACTCCCGATCATCGAGCGCCGTATCCCCATCATCGCCGACGACGCGGTGGACCCGGAGTTCGGCACCGGAGCCCTCAAGATCACCCCCGGCCACGACATCCTCGATCTTGAGATAGGAGAGCGCCACGGCCTGCCGAGCATCGTCTCCGTGGGCCCGGACGGGACGATGAACAACGAGGCTGGCCCCTACTTGGGGATGGACCGGTTCGAGTGTCGGGACGTCATCGTCGCCGACCTGGAGCGACTGGGCCTCCTGGAGAGGACGGAGGACTACCACCACGCCATCGGCCACTGCGACCGCTGCGACACGATCGTGGAGCCCATCGTCAGCGAGCAGTGGTTCGTGCGCATGGAGCCGCTGGCCAAGCCGGCCATCAAGGCTGTGGAAGAGGGACGTATCCAGATTATCCCCAGCCGCTTCGCGCGGGTGTATATGAACTGGATGGAGAACATCCGCGACTGGTGCATCTCCCGTCAGCTCTGGTGGGGACACCGCATCCCCGTATGGTACTGCGGCGACTGCGGGGAGGTTATCGTTGCCATCGACGACCCCAGCGCCTGTGAGAAGTGCGGCTCTGGCAAGCTGGAGCAGGACCCCGACGTCCTGGACACCTGGTTCTCCTCGGCGCTGTGGCCGCACTCCACCCTGGGCTGGCCCCAGGAGACGCAGGACCTGCGCTATTTCTATCCGACATCGGTGCTGGAGACGGGGTACGACATCCTGTTCTTCTGGGTGGCCCGCATGATCATGACGGGCTTGTACAACATGAAGGACGTGCCGTTCCGCCACGTCTACCTGCACGGCCTCATCCGCGACGCCCAAGGCCGCAAGATGACCAAGAGCCTAGGCAATGTTGTGGACCCCATCGAGGCGATCGAGCGGTACGGCTGCGACGCCCTGCGCTTCATGCTGGCCACCGGCGGCGCCCCCGGCAACGACTTCCGCCTGACCGACGAGCGGCTGGAGGGAGGGCGCAACTTCGCCAACAAGATCTGGAACGCCTCCCGCTTCGTGATCCAGAGCATCGGCGACGAGAAGGTGCGCCTGCCGGACGTCAGCGATAGCCGCACGGTGGACCAGCGAAGCGGCTGGCCGCTGGAGGACCGATGGATCTTCTCGCGGGCCCTGCAGGTCATGCGTGATGTCGACAAGCTGCTAGCTGGCTTTCAGATCAACGAGGCCGGCCACCTGCTGCATGAGTTCTTCTGGAGCGAGTTCTGCGACTGGTACGTGGAGATGGCCAAGGTCCGCCTGAGGGGAGGCGCAGCCGCGCCTGCCGACGCGCAGGGCTCCCCGCTGCCCGTCTTGGCGGCGGTGCTGCAGACCAGCCTCCGTTTGCTCCACCCCATCATGCCTTTCATCACCGAGGCGGTGTGGCAGCACCTGCGAGAGCGCATCCAGGACCCGGAGGCGGAGGCCATCATGGAGTGCTCCTTCCCCCAGGGAGTCTCGGAGGTGGACCCCGAGGCGGAACAGCGCATGGAGGTCGTCATGGAGGTGGTGCGGGCGATCCGCAACATTCGTGCCGACCGGCACGTGGACCCCGCCCGCTATGTGGAGGGCTACGTGGCAGCCGATGGGGCGAGGCCCGTGCTGGAGGCGGCCCGGTCCATCGTCGAGTCGCTGGCGAGGGTGCGGCCGCTTCACCTGGTGCGGGACGCGGCGGAGGCGCCCAAGAGCGGCGTGGCCTCGGCAGTCCTGGCCCAGGCCCAGGTCATCCTGCCCCTGGCCAGCCTCATCGACCTCGAGGAGGAGCGGGCTCGCCTATCCAAGCAGATGACGGAGGCGGAAGCGGAGGTGCGGCGCCTGGAGGCGAAGCTGGGGAACGCGGCGTTCCGGGAGAAGGCGCCGGCGAAGGTGGTGGCCAACGAAGAGGACAGGCTGGCGGCGGCCCAAGCTCGGCTCGAGGGGCTGCGTCAGCGGCTGGCGGAGCTGAGATAGGACGGCGCTCACCGCGCTGCGCCCCATCCTGGGCTGTACAACCCACCCACCCGTCCCTGAAGGGATTCAGGCTTCGACCCCACCCCCAGCGGGAAGGTCACTGACTGAATAGTGGCACTGGCAGTTCTCAAAGGGTTAGGCTTCAGCCCGACGGTGACAGGCTAATGCCTGGCCTTGTGCTGGCAGGCAGGCGCACGGCTCCTAGACGATGTAGCGGCGACCTTCAGGTCGCCATCAGCGACATGGAGGCCTGAAGGCCTTCGCTACATCGCTCCAGCAGCTTCGATGGCTGCTATTAACCAATTCGATACTTCCTAAATTGACACTAGCATGACCCCATGCTAGCATCGTTTGTGCCGAATGGCCCAGTTGTCCAGTTCTTGCCCCTATCAGGGTCCCCGCCAGTGATCCAGGAGTTCTTCGCCGACTACGTGGCCGTGCTCATTGCAGCCATCCTGGGCTTCACCATTGTGGGTGTGGCCCTGCTCGCCAACCGCATCCTGGCCCCTCGTCAGGCCAGCGACGTCAAGGCCCTTACCTACGAATGCGGCATGCTGCCCATCGGCCGCAGCCGCACCCAGGTGCACTTCCGTTACTACCTGTTCGCGATCCTGTTCCTCATCTTCGACATCGAAGCGGTGTTCCTGTTTCCCTGGGCGGTCAGCTTCCTGGGAATCGGCGAGGCCGCCTTCTATGAGATGCTAGTGTTCATCCTCATCCTCGGCTTCGGCCTTCTCTACGCCTGGAAGAAGGGCGTGCTGAGCTGGAGGTAGATGCTGGGAATGCCTGAGAAGACACACATCGAGGTCCACGAGATACGCGACGACCCGCGGCAGGCGATCAGCGACGCCGTTCCGGAGGAGATCCGGCACGACATCAAGAAGCTGAAGTCGGCGGAGTTCCTCCCCGGTCAAGGGCAGGCGCCGTACCGTCAGATCCTGCCGGGCGTCCTCCAGGTGCCGGCGGATTGGATCATCGCCTGGGGGCGCAAGTCCTCCCTCTGGCCGCTGACCTTCGGCCTGGCCTGCTGCGCCATCGAGATGATCTCCGGCTTCATGGCCAGGCACGATCTGGACCGCTTCGGCATCGTCCCCTGGCCCTCGCCCCGCCAGTCGGACGTGCTGATCGTCTCCGGGACGGTGACCAAGAAGATCGCCCCGGCCGTCAAGCTGCTGTATGAGCAGATGCCCTACCCCAAGTGGGTCATCTCCATGGGAGCTTGCGCCACCAACGGCGGTCCCTACACCTCCTACGACCGCGTCCTGCAAGGGGTGGACAAGATCATCCCGGTGGACATCTACGTGCCTGGTTGCCCGCCACGGCCGGAGGCACTGATGGACGCTTTCGTGGCCCTCCAGAGGAAGATCATGGAGGAGCGGGGAAAGATCGGGCAGGAGGCATGACCCAGGAGTCCGGTCAGGAGACCACCGTCACGGCGCCGCCCCCCGACCCCCTGACCGACCTTTTCCGGCAGGCTCTGCCCGGAGTCCAGGTGGCCGCCGAGCAGACCGCCATCGATACCGCTATCACCGTTCGCCGCGAAGACCTGCTCCGCGTGATGCAGACGGCCCAGGAGGACGAGCGCCTAGCGTTCGATTTCCTGCGATGCCTGTCCGGCATGGACCATCTGGACGAACTGGAGGTGGTTTACCACCTGTACTCGTACAGGTTGGGGCACTCACTGGCTGTCAAGGTTCGCTGCCCCCCGGACGACCCGCACCTGCCCTCGGTCAGCCACCTCTGGCAGGCCGCCAACTGGCACGAGCGGGAGGCGGCGGAGATGTTCGGCTTCGTCTTCGACGGTCACCCCGACCTGCGGCCCCTGCTCACGGAGGAGGGACTGGGCTACTACGCCCTGCGCAAGACCCACCCCCTGGCGGAGATCGAGGACTGGCAGGAGGACTACCTGAAGGCCGCCGAGGCCGGCGTCCCAATGGACGAGCGGGCTCGCAAGAAGGAGATGGGTCAGAAGAAGGCTGCGATCAGGAGGAAGGCGCGGGAGGACGCCAGGGCCAGGGGTCTCTCCGCCGAGGAGGAGAAGGCGGCCGTCCAGGCCGCCGTCAAGGCCTTCGAGGAGCAGGCGGAGGCCCTCATCAAGAAGGCCCGGCAAGAGGCCCGCGCCCGCAACGCCTCCCCGGAGGAGGAGAGCCAGGCAGTAGCGGAGGCCCTGAAGGGCCTGGCCGCCGAGGATGAAGGCGGCGACTAGGAGCCTCCCATGGCTATCGAGCACGGCCTCCCCCGCGAAAAAGAACTGGAGACCATAGACGTCAACGTCAACGTGGGGCCGCAGCATCCGGCTACCCACGGCGTGTTCCGCATGGTCCTCACCGTCGACGGCGAGCAGGTGGTGGACGTGGACCCGGTCATCGGCTATCTCCACCGCGGCGCTGAGAAACTATCCGAGAACTGCGACTACCGCCAGGCGATCGGCTACCAGGACCGAACTGAGTACCTGGGCCAGTTCAACGCCGAACTCTGCTACGTCCTTGCCGTAGAGAAGCTGGCGGGCATCGAGCCGCCGGAGCGCGCCGAGTACATCCGCGTCATTCTGGCCGAGATGAACCGGATCGCCAGCCACCACATGTTCATGGGCGCCTTCGGCTCCGACGTCGGCCTGTTCGGCACCTCCTTCATGTACAGCTTCCGCGACCGGGAGATGATCGTGGACCTGTTCGAGGAGATCACCGGGGAGCGGATGATGTACGCCTACTTCCGTCCCGGTGGCGTGGGCTGGGACGTGCCGGAGGACTTCCAGGAGCGCTGCCGTGAGGTGCTGGCCGTCGTTCGCCGCGGTGTCGATGACATCGATGGCCTGATGACGGAGAACGAGGTGATCGTGGCCCGCTGTCAGGGGCTGAGCCCGCTGACGCCGGAGGACGCCATCAACTGGGGCGTCACCGGACCCATGCTGCGGGCCACCGGCCTCAAGCACGATCTGCGCCGAGCCGAGCCCTACTCCATCTACGATCGCTTCGAGTTCGACATCCCGACGGGCACCCAGGGCGATGTCTACGACCGCTACCTGGTCCGCCTGGAGGAGATGCGCCAGTCGGTCCGCATCGCGGAGCAGGCGCTTGAGCAGATGCCGGACGGCCCTGTTATGGCCGAGGGGTTGAAGCGGACGCTGCGCTTGCCCCAAGGCGAGGTGTACATGCGCAACGAGACGCCCCGTGGGGAGTACGGCATCTACCTGGTCTCCAAGGGCGCCGACAAGCCCTACCGGCTGAAGATCCGCTCTCCGGCCTTCTGCAATCTCTCGGCGCTGAAGGCGATGTGCGTCGGTACTTACGTTGCCGACACGATCGTCAATCTGGGCTCCTTCGACATAGTCCTCTGCGAGGTGGACCGTTGATCGCCGACAATCCTTGGGTGGACGGCCTTGCCCGTATGGGGATCATCGCGGCGGCAGTGCCCCTGGCCGTTATCGTCCTCACCTACGTGGAGCGGAAGGTGCTTGGGCGCTTGCAGATGCGCCTCGGGCCGATGCGGGTGGGTCCCTACGGTGCGCTCCAGAGCGTTGCCGACACCGTTAAGCTTCTCACCAAGGAGGACCTGCGCCCGCAGACTGCAGACCGCTGGACGTTCGAGCTGGCGCCGTTCGTGGTGGTGGTGCCAGTATTCATGGCCGTCGTGACGCTCCCCTTCACCGCGGATCTGTTCGTGCGCAACCTGGAATTAGGCTTGTTCTACATCGTTGCCGTGTCAGGAGTGTCCATCGTGGGGTTCCTGATGGCGGGCTGGGGCTCGGACAACAAATACGCCCTGTTGGGTGGGGCCCGCGCCGCCGCCCAGCTCATAAGCTACGAGATTCCGCTGGTCATGGCGGTGCTGGCGGTGGCCATGATAGGCCAGAGCCTGAACCTCGTGGAGCTGGTAGACGAACAGGGGCGGGTGCCCTTCGTCGCGTGGCAGCCGCTGGCGTTCCTCATCTTCCTGGTGGCGGGCCTTGCCGAGCTGTACCGCCAGCCCTTCGACATCCCGGTGGCGGAGTCCGAGGTGGTGGGCGGGCCGCTGGTGGAGTACTCAGGCATCCGCTGGTCGATGTTCCAGATGGCGGAGGTCGCGAACATGGTTCTCATCTCCGTGCTGGCGTCGTTGCTCTTCCTGGGTGGCTGGAACTGGCCGCTGGGGAACGGGGCGGGTGCCGGTCTGCAGATCCCCTTGACCGTCGTGAAGACTTCGATGTTCATTCTGCTATTCATGTGGCTGCGTGGGACGCTTCCGCGCTTGCGCATCGACCAGTTGATGGCGTTCTGCTGGCAGGTGCTATTGCCCTTCGCCTTCCTGCAGATAATAATCAACGGCTGGGTGCTCGTTTACGACTGGCCGGACTGGGTGTTGGGCGCCCTGTCCGGGATGGCCGCCCTGGCTGCGGCCTACCTCACGTATCGCATGGCCCGGCAGGCGACGCGCGCGGTCTCGCCCCAGCTACACAGGGTTGGGAGTGTGCTGTAGATGCTGGGAGTGCTCAGAGCGATAAAGACGACGGTATCGGCGGCGCTGCGCAAGCCCGTCACCGTCCAGTACCCGAAGGCGAAGAAGGATCTCCCCCACCGGTCACGGGGGCTGCCCGTCCTTCTCTGGGACTTCGACGCGGACGAGCCGTTCTGCACTGGCTGTCAAGTCTGCGCCCGCTACTGTCCGGTAAACTGCATGACGGTGACCATGAAGGACAACCGGAAGTTCGCCGAGGGGAAGAGCAAGCGGCAAAAGATCGTCGACAGGTTCTTCATCGACTACGCTCGCTGCATGCGCTGCGATATCTGTGTCGAGGTCTGCAACTTCGACGCCATCGTCATGAACAACACGTGGGAGGGCGTGGAGCTTTCCAGCTACGAGCGCCACGACCTGGTGATGAGCCTGGATGATCTCCTCCAGCAGTCCCAGTCTGGGGAGCTGAAGGACCCGTTCCGGGAGCCGATGGGAATGGCCCACTCCGGGTGGACACCCAAGGTGCGCTCGCAGGAGAAGAAGGCGGAGGTGGCAGCGGAAGAGAAAGGTAGGGATGGGGCGGGCGTAGAGCTGTCGTCGAGGCGGCCCTAGGCCCATGAGCTACGAAGAGGTCATCTTCTACTTCGTAGCCGCGTTTACCGTCCTCGGCGCTCTGGGGGTTGTCCTCGCTCGAAACGTCGTCCATTCCGCGCTGTTCCTCATAGTGGCCCTGATAGCGGTGGCCGCCGTCTTCATCCTGCTCTCCGCCGAGTTCCTGGCCATAGTCCAGGTCCTCATCTACGGAGGCGCCGTCACCATCCTCATCCTCTTCGCCATGATGCTCACCCGGGTGCGGGACATGTCGGGGGGCCCTTCGGCAGGCTCAGGGCAGGGCCTGGACGGGCCGCAGCGGCCCTTCGCCGCCCTGGCCGCCGCGGCCTTCCTCGCCATCTCCATCCTGGCCGTGGTCTCCGCTGAGTGGCCCGGCGAGACCGAAGAGATCACGGTCATCGCCTTCAGCGACTTGGGCGACAGGTTGTTCCGCAACTGGGCGGCTCCTTTCGAGGTGGCGTCCCTGGTGCTGCTGGTGGCCCTGATAGGAGCGATCATCCTGGCCCGCAGCGAGGAGGGCGAATGATCCCTATCCAGCACTTCCTAGTGCTCAGCAGCATCCTCTTCTCCCTGGGGATCTACGGCGTGCTGACGCGGCGCAGCGCCGTCCTCATCCTCATGTCCATAGAGCTGATGCTGCAGGCGGTGAGCATCAACTTCATCGCCTTCGCTGTGTACCTGTCGCCGGAGCAGTTCACCGGCCTCATCTTCGCCATCTTCGTGATCACGATCGCTGCGGCAGAGGTGGGCCTGGCCCTGGCCATCGTCCTACGCATCTTCCGCAACAAGGCCACGGCTAACGTGGACGAGGTGGACGTACTGAAGTGGTAGGTATGCAGGAGGCCTGGCTCCTGCCGGCGATACCGGCCGCGGCATTCGCCATCCTCCTCCTATTCGGCAGGTACCTTCCCCGCCGTGGCGATTGGCTGGCGATAGGCGCCATCGTCGCCTCTTTCGTCCTGCTCTTCCCGGTCCTCATCGACCTTCTCGACAAGCTGGATAGGCCGGACTTCCCGGAGCTGGCTCGCTCCGGCATCGACTGGGTCAAATTCGAGGTGCCGGGAGGGCCGGACTTCCAGTTGCGCTTGGGCTTCTTCGTGGACCAGCTTGCCATCGTCATGCTGGCCGTGGTCACCTTCGTCGGCTCGATGATCTTCATCTACTCCACCGGCTACATGAAGGGCGACCCTCGCTACGGCTGGTACTTCGCCGCCATGTCGCTGTTCACGGCGGCGATGCTCACCCTGGTGCTGGCCGACAACCTCCTGCTGCTGTACGCGGCCTGGGAGGGCGTGGGCTTCTGCTCCTACCTGCTCATCGGCTTCTGGCACGAGCGGCGCTCCGCCGCCGAGGCGGCGAAGAAGGCGTTCATCACTACCCGTATCGGCGACGTCGGGCTGCTGATCGGCATCCTCCTCCTCTGGCGGGAGGCCGGCACCTTCGATATCTCCGAGATCTTCAAGTTCGCCCAGAACGGCGGCTACAGCACCGAGTACCTGACGACTGCGGTGTTGTTCCTGTTCGCCGGCGCTGTGGGAAAGTCCGCCCAGTTCCCCCTGCACGTCTGGCTGCCCGACGCCATGGAGGGCCCGACGCCGGTCTCCGCCCTCATCCACGCCGCCACGATGGTGGTCGCTGGCGTATACCTCGTGGCGCGGATGATGCCCCTCTTCCAGGAGGCCGATCCGGTGGCGCTGAACGTCGTCACCGCCCTCGGCCTCACCACGGTGATGATCTCCGCGACCATGGGGCTGGTGGCCACCGACATCAAGCGGGTGATCGCCTACTCCACGATCAACAGCCTGGGGCTGATGATGGTGGCGTTGGGCTCGGGCTCCGTGACGGCGGCTATGCTGTACCTGTTCGCTCACGGCTTCTTCAAGGCGCTCCTCTTCCTCTCCGCCGGGTCCGTCATCCACGCTACGGATCGCCAGGAGGTGGGCGACCTGGGTGGCCTGGCGCGGCGGATGCCGGTGACGGCGGCCGCGTTCGGCGTAGGGGCGCTATCTATGGCCGGGCTCGTGCCCCTGTCCGGCTTCTGGGCCAAGGACGAGATCCTCAACGTCACAGGCGACCACCAGAACTTCGTCGTCTACGGCTTGATGATGCTCAGCGTGTTCATCACCGCCCTGTACATGATGCGGATGTTCATCCTCACCTTCCTGGGTGAACCGCACGACCGCGAGGCGCACGAGCGCGCCCACGATGCGGAGCTGGTCATGACGGTGCCCCTGCTCTTGCTTGCCGCGCTCACAGTCGTGGCGGGGTTCGTCGCCTTCGATGGGGTGGGGGAGGCGCTGGGCTTCCCCGGCGGCTTCGGCGAGTTCGTGTTCGTGGAGGAGGCGGAGGCGTTCCACTTCCCCTGGGACGTAGCGATCCTGTCGACGCTGGCGGCGCTGGCCGGCCTGGCGGTGGCCTTCTACTTCTGGTCGGGCGCCGCTGAGCCCGCGCGGCGGGCCGCCGAGGCGTTCGGGCCGGCCTACGAGACCCTCAAACGCAAGTACTTCATGGACGACATCTACCAGTGGGCGATCGACCGGGCGGTGCTGGTGGCCGGCGCGGTGATCGCCTGGTTCGACCGCAACGTGGTGAACGACACGGGCGTGGACGGATCGGCCGGGCTGGGCGTGTTCAGCGGGTTCGAGATGAAGTTCCTCGAGACCGGTAAGCTGCCCAACTACGCCCTGGCCATCGTGACCGGCGTCATCGTCCTGGCGATCGTGTTCATGGTGGTGCGGGTGTAGCTGTGGATTGGGTGCTGTTCGCGCTGATAGCCATTCCGATGGGCACCGTTCCCGTCTTCATACTCATCCCGTCCCGCTACCCACAGTTGGTGCGGAACGTGGCGGCGGTCTCCGGATTCGCCATGTTCGTGCTGGCGCTCCTGGTGTTCGTCAAGTACGAGTTCGCCGGCGGCAGCGGCCTGCGGTTCGACCTCCAGCTTGACTGGCTGGAGAACGTGGCGTTCCTGAAGGAGGACGGGATCACCTACCACTTGGCGGTCGACGGGATCTCGGCGCCGCTGGTGCTGCTCACCGGCATCGTCATCTTCGCCGGGGTGTTCATCTCCTGGAACATCACCTATCGCAACAAGGACTACTTCGTGCTGCTGTTCACGCTGGTCAGCGGCGTGTTCGGGGTGTTCCTCTCCTTTGACCTGTTCTTCCTGTTCTTCTTCTATGAGCTGGCGGTGCTGCCGATGTACCTGCTGATCGTGGTGTGGGGGGCCAGCAGCCACTTCGGCACGTTCACCCGCACCAAGGAGTACGGCGCGATGAAGCTGGTGATGTACCTGGTGGGGGGCAGCGTCCTCATCTTCATCGGCATCTTCGCCACGTTCGTGGAGGCAGGCCGAGGAACGTTCGATCTGCCGGTGCTGGGCTCCGTGACCTATGGTGAGACGTTCCAGAAGACGTTCTTCGCCTTCTTCATGCTGGGGTTCGGGGTGCTGGCCGGCCTGTGGCCCTTCCACACCTGGTCGCCCGACGGCCATGTGGCGGCGCCCACCGCCGTCTCCATGCTGCACGCCGGCGTGCTGATGAAGCTGGGCGCCTTCGGCATCCTGCGGGTCGGGATCTCGCTGTTCCCGGAAGGGGCCGAGTTCTGGGCGCCGGTGCTGATGACCCTGGGCGTGACGGGCGCTCTATACGGCGCCGTGTCGGCGATGGCGCAGCGCGACCTGAAGTACATGGTGGGCTACTCCAGCGTCAGCCACATGGGCTATGTGCTGATGGGGCTGGCTACCCTGACGACGATAGGCGTGAACGGCGCGGTGCTCCAGATGTTCGCCCACGGGGTCATGACGGCCCTCATGTTCGCCATGGTGGGCGCGGTGTACGACCAGGCTCACGTGCGGGACATGACGATCTTCGGGGGGCTGGCCCAGAAGACGCCCCGGCTGGCCGGCTTCTTCGCCATCGCCGGGCTGTCGTCGCTCGGGTTGCCGGGGCTGGCCGGGTTCATCGCCGAGTTCCACATCTTCGTGGGCACGTTCCGTACCTACCCGTGGGCGGGCGCCCTGGGCGTGCTGGCCGCCGCCATCACCGCGACCTACATCCTGCGCATGCTGGCCATGGCCTTCTTCGGCCCCTTCAACGAGCGCTGGGCGCAGATCAAGGAGATGCGACTGGGCGAGCAGTTCGGCGGCGCGTTGCTCATCTTCTTCATCGCTTTCATGGGCATCTGGCCAGCGCCGTTTATCGACCGCATCAACGATAGCGTGCAGTTCATCCTGAGGGTGGGCTAGTGGACCTGAACCTCGAATGGTCGCTGCTGGCGCCCGAGTACATCCTGGCCGGATGGGCCGGCATGGTGGTGCTGCTCGATCTGTTCTGGGGGCGGTCCGCCAGAGGCGGACAACTGGCCTACGTGGCGGCGGCGGGGGCTCTGGCCTCAGCGCTAACCGCACTGATATGGGTGAACGAGAACGACAACTTCGCCAACCTCATCGATATCAACAACTACACGGCGCTGTTCCGGGTCTTCTTCGGCCTCATCGGCGTCTTCGCGTGCCTGGCCTCCGCGCGCTTCGTGAGCGACCGCCTGCTGCACGCCGGCGAGTACTACGGGCTCATTCTGCTCAGCGTCCTCGGTGCCAACCTGATGGCCGCGGCCAGCGAGCTGCTGACGGCCTACATCTCCCTGGAGCTGCTCAGCTTCAGCCTCTACGTCCTCACCTCGTACGCCAAGTTCGACCTTCGCTCCAACGAGGGCGGGATGAAGTACATGCTGCTGGGCGCCTTCTCCTCCGCGATCTTCCTGTACGGCATCAGCATGATCTACGGCGTCAGCGGGTCGACGCGGTTCACCGAGATAGCGGAGGCGCTGTCGGCGGACACCAGCGGCTTCGACATGGCGATGCTCCTGGGGCTGGTGCTGATCATCGCCGGGCTGGGGTTCAAGGTGGCGGCGGTGCCCTTCCACATGTGGACCCCCGACGCCTACGAGGGGGCGCCGCTGCCCATCACGGCCCTCATCTCGGCGATAGGAAAGGCGGCGGGGTTTGCCCTCTTCCTGAAGCTGTTCAGCCAGGCGTTCATCCCTCTCGTGGACGACTGGCGCGTATTCATCGCTGTGCTCTCGGCGATTACGATGACGCTGGGGAACCTGGTGGCCATCCAGCAGCACAACATCAAGCGGCTGCTGGCCTACTCCAGCATCGGCCAAGTGGGGTTCTTGCTGATGGGGATCGCGGCCCTCTCTGCGGACAGTACCGACGCCTCTAGCGCCCTGGTCCTGCACCTTGTCGGGTACGTGATCAGCAACCTGGCGGCGTTCGTCTGCGTGATCATCTGGTACAACTGGACGGGCAAGGAGGAGATATCGGACTTCGCGGGGGCGGCGGAGCGGGCGCCCTACCTGGCGCTATCGCTGTGCATAGCGCTGTTCTCGCTGGCGGGGATGCCGCTGTTCGCCGGCTTCGCCACGAAGTTCATCCTGTTCCAGGCGGCGGCGGCGGAGGACCTTCTGTGGTTGTCGGCGCTGGCGGTGTTCTTCAGCTTCGTCTCCCTGTACTACTACCTGGTGGTGATCAAGCAGATGTACCTGGGGGAACCGGAGGAGCCGACGCGCTTCCCGACGCCCTGGGTCGAGTACGGCGTGCTGACGCTGCTGGTGGCGGGGGTGTTCCTGGTGGGGCTGTACCCGCAGCCGGTGTTCGACGTGGTGGAGCAGGGGACGACGGCGATCACGGCCGCGTCCGGCGCCGCGGGGATGGTTGGCACGCCGCCGTAGCGGCGACGGCGCGCAGGGCGTCCCACTACTCAGCGTCCTTCATTCGCCTCTTCAGGTGGGCCACCACCTTGCTGACGGGCCGTGGCAAGCGCGGCAGGTTCTCGGCGAGAGATGTCTTGAGCGAACGGTTGATCTTCCGTACTCCCAGCGACTTGAGAATGGTCTCCAATTTGCCCTTGGACGGCCTTCCTTTCGCCGCGTCAATCGCGTTGCGAACAGTGCTGAGCGGTTTGAAGACCACTTTCTGGATGGCCTCCTCATTAATGAGATAGGCTTCCATCTCCCTAGGTAGAATGCGGAACATATCTTCCGTGAGATCTAGGCTCTCAAGATATGCCTTCTTCTCAGCGGGGTTGTCATCTGCCTCTACCACCACTAAGAAGGGCACTGACGCTACACCGAGCTTCCCTAGAAGATCGAGAAGGCTTGCTGTTTTCGCGGCCTCTGACCAGCCCCCATTCCGCACATAGATGATTTTCCCTCCGCCGGGTTCTAGGCCAGCCGACCGCAGGAACTCTCGCCAAACAGAAACATCATCTGGGCCCTCAACGACCAGAATGTAGTCCGGCAGCTCTCGGACACCGGTTGCGCCTGGACGAAGGAAATGATGGAGCATGAGTCCGCGTTCCTGTAGGAAGCCATGCAACGATTCATAGCCTTCCAGCGGATGAATCGCACTGGCTCCCGAATCATCCTTCGTGCAGACAAGTAGGCCGGTGAAGCCGACGGCTTCCACAACTAAGGGGGAGTGTGTGGTGAGAACGATTTGCTTCTGTTCGGACTTGCTGGCCTTCTCCATTATGGCCAGTAGCTTCCAAATTGACTCGCCATGTAGGTACAGCTCGGGTTCTTCGATGAGCAGCACACTGTTGGTCGGGGAGGCGTAGAGGAACGTCAGGAGTAGGATAAGTTGCTGGGTTCCAGCCGCCAGGCTAGGCCAAGCGAATTCCATATTGGGAAACGACCGCTCAATCACCGTTCCGGCGGCTGTGGCCTCCCCAGAGACGAGCTTTGCCAGAACCTCCTGAATCTCTGGTTCAATCTCGCGAACGCCATCCAGCATGGATTCAACGATGCGTGGGTTGGATGATGCCAGCGTGTTGAGTACGCGAATCAGGTTACCGCCGTCCTCGTGCAAGATTTCTTCACCCCGCACATCGATTTGCGGGCTGACAACACGATGAGCCTGGAGGCGACGCACGCGCTCTAGCTGAGATAGTAGCGGTCCGCTGTTGAAGGCGTACGGCCCGGATGTTGACGATGCTCCCGTCCCGCGGAAGGGCAAGTGAAGCGGGTCTCGATCGCCGGAGAATGTGAGCCGGACTTCTGAACCTACGGAATCGGCGGAGTCGCACATCACAGCGACGCGGCAATCCGCAATATCTGTCAAGGCTTCGCCTGGGCCAGAGATTCCGGCGTGCCGCACATCATCAAGGACAAGTTCCACGGCGATTGCCCGCTGCTCATCCTTTCCAAATACAACGTCCGCGAAGTCGCCGCGCTTTCTGATAGCCGGGTGGGGGCTGACCTTGCCGGTCAGTCCAACTTCAGCCGCAAACTTAATTGCGTCGAGAAAAGAGGATTTGCCGGTGTTATTGCGCCCGATGACTACGTTGAGACCTTGGGCGAGCGGCAACAAGTCAGTCTGCGCGAAACTCTTGAAGTTCTCAAGACGGATGGCAGATATGACCACTGCGCTCTTAGTCTACAGCATGGGCGGGTAGCGGTTCACCTCGTACGGTGGGCCGCGCGCTGAAGAGCGCACCAGGATGGCTGAACAGACAGGTGTGGCCGTATATCACTGCGCGGTGATATAATGGCCTCGTATCGACATGGACAAGACGCCGCTCGCGCCCCGGCCGCTAACAGCTTCGGTGAGAGCGCCCGCCACGGATGACCTCGTGCCGCCGCTGCGGGCGCTGGCGGACGAGACGCGCCTGAAGATCTTCGCCCTCCTCACCAAGGACGAGCTGTGCGTGTGCGAGATCGAGGACGTTCTCGGCCTGCCGCAGAGCCTGGTGTCGAACCACCTCGCCGTCCTGCGGCGAGTGGGGTTGGTGCGATGGCGCCGCGACGAAGAGGACAGCCGCTGGATATTCTATCGGGCTGACCCCGGCGCCACGGCTGCCCTGGGGGAACGGTTCGCGGACCTGCTCACGCTGCGCGCCCCCTCCGGCGGCCGGAAAGCGGAGGAGGTCTGCCGTGCCCGCCGATGAGGCTTTTCTTTTCTGGAGACATATCAACGGATGCTGATGTGCCCCTTCTTCATTGCGCCCACAGAAGAGGACGGAGGATAGAGAGATGACTGAGCTCTACCAGGGAATACCGCGGGGGGAGATCCCCTGGTTCCCCATCATCAACCCGGAGTTGTGTGACAACTGCCTGAAGTGCCTGGAGTTCTGCCCCCACGACGTGTACGAGGAGGTCGAGGGCAAGCTGGACGTGGCGCGTCCGCTGAACTGCCCCGTCGGGTGCTCCAGATGCCAGGCGATCTGCCCCCAGAACGCCATTCACTTCATGGAGAGGCGCGACCTGAACATGCTCCTCATGCAGTTGCGCAGGCAGCGGGCCGGGATGTAGCCCCGGCGTGCGGGAGCCAACAGACCGATGACAGCAGACGCCGTTACCCAGTCGCGAGCAGGAGGCGTCGTCGGGCAGCTCGGCGTCCTGGACCGCTTCCTGCCGCTATGGATCTTCGCGGCCATGGCCCTGGGCGTCGGCCTGGGCCGCATCTGGCCGGACACCGCCGACGCCATCGATGCCCTGCGCATCGACACCGTATCGCTGCCCATCGCCATCGGCCTGCTGTGGATGATGTATCCGGTGCTGACCAAGGTGCAGTACGAGCAGCTCTCGAAGGTAGCCACGGCGTGGAGGATGTTCAGTGTGTCGCTGGGGCTGAACTGGATCGTCGGCCCCGTGATCATGTTCATCCTGGCCTGGATCTTCCTGCCCGACCTTCCGGAGTATCGCGTGGGACTGATCATCGTGGGGCTGGCGCGATGCATCGCGATGGTACTGATCTGGAACATGATGGCAGGCGGAGACAACGACCACTGCGCGGTGCTGGTGGCCCTGAACTCCGTGTTTCAGATACTGTTCTATTCGCTGTACGCCTACTTCTTCGTGAGCGTGGCGTCCGCCTGGATACCGTGGGGCAGCGGCGGTGGCGAGGCCGTGCATGTCTCGATGTGGCAGGTGGCCCGCAGCGTTCTCATCTTCCTGGGCGTGCCGCTCGCGGCCGGCATCATCACCCGCTTCGCCGTCATCCGGACGAAGGGGCGCGATTGGTTCGAGACGAGGTTCATGCCGAGGCTCGGCCCTACGGCCATCGTGGGCCTGCTGTTCACCATCGTCGTGATGTTCTCGCTCAAGGGCGAGTACATCGTGGACCTGCCCCTGGACGTGCTGCGGATCGCTGTGCCGCTTCTCTTCTACTTCCTCATCATGTTCGGTGTATCGTACGTCCTGTCCTGGAGGGCAGGATTCCGCTACGCCGATACGGCTACCCTCTCCTTCACCGCCGCCAGCAACAACTTCGAACTGGCCATCGCTGTCGCCATCGGCGTCTTCGGCCTCGATTCGGGCCAGGCGTTCGCGGCGGTGGTCGGCCCGCTCATCGAGGTGCCGGTGCTCGTCGGCCTGGTGTACGTCTCGCTGTGGGCCAGCCGCTTCTTCTTCGCCCCCGACGGCCGGGCGAGGCGGCCGGCGCCGGCCGCGGGCTAGGAGGCGAAGGGGTCGCCTTTCGCGAAGCTTTCTCCATGTCGTATCTGCCGGAAGCTTGGCACGTTGTTCTTCGGGGGGGTAGAATGACAGAGCGAGCAAGGGGAGAGGCCAAATGAAGTCCATCATTGCCGCGCTGCTGGCAAGCCTGCTGTTTCTGGCTGCCTGCGGGGACTCAGGACGGGAGACCGCCACTCCCACGCCGCCTTCCGACACCCCGGCCGCGACTCCCGCGGCGCAGACGCCTACAGAGGAGCCCGCGCAGGAGACCCCGACACCAACGGAGCAGCCGCCGGAGACTGCGGAGCCAACCGAGCCGCCGGGCGGCGCTGGCGGGGGAGGAGACTTCACGCCCGTCCCAATAACCACGCCCCTCCCTTCGCCGCCGCCTGTTCCGGCGGACTGGGCGACTTACTCCGATCCGAAGGGACGTTTTACCTTCCGCTACCCGGCTACGTGGTTCTTAGAAGACGACACGACGTCCGAGCTGAAGCCGCCAGGGTACCTCACTGTCATCCTGACCACCTACGAACCCGGCACCACAGATCCAGAAATTGCCCGCGGATCCATCAAAGTGGACGTGATAGTATACGCACCGGCGACGGGCTGGGATTGCAGGGTAGCGCCCGACGGGGCCTCGCCTGCTGTCTTAGGCAGCGTGTCCGGGTGGCAGCGGATCTTGACCTTCAGCCCCTCCGACGACGCCTTGGCAGGTCGGCTGACGCGAACTCATATTGTAGAGGCGTTCTACGATGGGTACTGCTTTTCCCTGACCGCGTATTTCGCACAGGACACTCCCGACGAAGAGACGTTCTTGCAGATAGCGAGCAGCTTTCAGTTCACTGACTGAGTACCCTGAAAGGGAGGGAGGATGAACGCTAGGCAGGCGTTCGCGGCTGTGGTCGGCCCGCTCATCGAGGTGCCGGTGCTCGTCGGCCTGGTGTACGTGTCGCTGTGGGCCAGCCGACTCCTCTTCTCCCCGGACGGCCGGGCGAGGCGGCCAGCGCCGGCCGCGGGCTAGGAGGCGAAGGGGCCGCCTTTCGCGAAGCTTTCAGCATGTCGTATCTGCCGGAAGCTTGGCACGTTGTTCTTCAGGGGGAGTAAAATGATGAAGCGAGCAAGGGGAGAGCCCAAATGAAGCCCATCATTGTCGCGCTGCTGGCAAGCCTGCTGTTTCTGGCTGCCTGCGGGGACTCAGGGCGGGAGACCGCCACTCCCACGCCGCCTTCCGACACCCCGGCCCCAACTCCCGCGGCGCAGACGCCTACAGAGGAGCCCGCGCAGGAGACCCCGACGCCAACGGAGCCGCCGCCGGAGACTGCGGAGCCAACCGAGCCGCCAGGCGGCGCAGGGGGCGGAGGTCTCGAGGGTACGGTCGTCCCGATAACAACGCCCTTCCCATCGCCCGAGCCTGTCCCCGATGAATGGGCCACATACACCGACCCCAGAGGCCGTTTCACCGTCCGATATCCGTCCACCTGGGAACTCGAAACGGCCGGTGAACAGCGGCCTCCTGGTGTTGTAGGTGTAGGAGATATCTCCGTCGTTAGCTTCTTCAGCTATGACCGGAGCGAGTGGACGCAGCCGTACTTTCCGCCCAATTCAGTCAAGGTAGAGGTATTCGCCGCCAGTCTAGAAGCGGATCTGCCCACATGCCAGCCGGAGGACTCCTCCAGCCCGAGGGCGCTGGGGGGGGTTCCGGGATGGGAAGTACTGACCGTCTACGACACGGCGGTGGACTACCCAGGTCTACCGGATGAGTCGAACTTCAGCCGTTCTCATCAGGTGGCGGCTGACCACGTGGGCTACCGGTTCTGCCTCGTCGCGCATTTCACTGGGGCAGACCCCGATGAGACGACGTTTCTGCAGATAGCGAGCAGCTTTCAGTTCAGCAAATGACCGCCCTGAGGGGAGGGCGATGAAGCTACGACTGGCGCTGGTCACCTTGCTGGCCCTGCTGCTGGCCGTCGCCAGTGGCGGCTCGACTGCGCGCGCCGCCCCCGCCCTTCAGCTCCCCTGGCCCACCGGCCACCAGCACCGCATCAACGGCGGCTACACCTACGGGTGCATGTATCACACGGGGAGTGCCTACTACGCTATCGACTTTGCGTTCGGACCCTGGGAGAATGTCAGCGCGGTATCCGGCGGCACGGCGACGAGGGGTTACAGCGGCTCGTTGGGCAATTATGTGATCGTCGCTCATGACGGTGGATACGTATCCTATTACGCGCACCTATACGGTTTCGCAGTATCCAACGGTCAGACAGTGTCGCAGGGTCAGACTGTGGGCTATGCAGGTGACACCGGCTGGGCAGATGGTGTCCATCTCCACTTCCTCATGCAGCTAAACGGAGCGGCCTACAGGCCGGAGCCGATGTCGGGGGTGAGCGGCTTCGGCTGGTATGGATACTCCGTTGAAAATGGGGTCGGCTGCGGGAGCAATCCAAACGACCCCTCCCCCTCCTGGACTTCCCGGCCGCCTGACGTTAGGAACGTTTTGACCAACGCCTCATTTGAGACGGGAACCACGACCGGTTGGGACCGCCTTGGAGACACTAATTACACAGCGTGGGATTCGCCCTCGCCACACAGCGGCTCTTGGTTCATGGAGATGAATACCAGTGTAACGGGCGGGTCTGTCTATCAAGACGTCAGTACTGTGACACCGTCCCCCGGGGAGAGCTACGTCTTCTCCGTGTGGGCCCGCTCCCCCACGGGAGCGTGCGTAGACGGCCGCCTTTCCCTGTGGGGCCTCGGAAATAACGAGCAGGGCAAAACAGAATTCAAGGTCTGCTCCACAAACTGGGCCGCCATTTCTGCTCCTCTGGACGTGACGCGGCCCAACCATAATAGCCTTCGCGCTCAAATCTACCTATTCACACTGCATACCAACTTTGACATTGACTCCACTGAAGTAATCCAGGTCGCGAACAAGAACGCCTCCTTTGAACGAGAAGACACTTCTTACTGGCAGCGCATGAACCCAGGCGCAACGAACTGGAATGTGTACAAGAACGGCACCGCCAAGAGCGGGTTATGGTACCTCCAGACAAATACGAGCCAGGCAGGCTCCTCTATCTATCAGGATATGCAGATCGTCCTGTCCCCCGGGGAGAGCCACGTCTTCTCCGTGCGGGCCCGCTCCCCCACGGGAGCGTGCGTAGACGGCCGCCTTTCCCTGTGGGGCTTGGGCGGCGGAAGTAACCAGCAAGGCAAGACAAGTTTCACCGTCTGCTCCACAAACTGGGCCGCCATTTCCACACCGCTGGACGTGGCTAATTCGGGACATACTGCCCTAAGGGCCCAGATCTACTTACTTTCGGCGAATGTAAACTACGATTTCGATGGCACCAGAGTCTATATGAACTCACTTTCGTATGCTTCGTTTGAGCGAAGCGCGTCATTGGGGGCCCCTTACTGGCAGCGACTTAATCCGCCAGGCGGGGTAACAAACTGGGCCAGGTACAAGAACGGCACCGCCAAGAACGGGGCCTGGTACCTGCAAACGAATACAACCGGGACGGGCGGGTCTATCTTTCAAGACGTCACTACTGTGACACCGTCCCCCGGGGAGAGCTACGTCTTCTCCGTGTGGGCCCGGGAGCGTGCGTAGACGGCCGCCTTTCCCTGTGGGGCTTGGGCGGAAATAACGAGCAGGGCAGGACAAATTTCACGGTGTGCTCCACAAACTGGTCCGCCATTTCTGCTCCTCTGGACGTGACGCGGCCTAACCATAATAGCCTTCGCGCTCAAATCTATCTGTGGACCACCGGAGTGAACTTGGACGTCGATGCCACCGGCAACTCCTCAGGTCGGTAGCTTGGCTTGGAGCTGGACTGGTGGCAGTGGGCCAGCTCGTGGAAGCCTCCAACGCAGGATCGGCAGGTAGCGCCTGAGTTCGTAGTCGATGACCTGGCCAGTAGGCGGGCCATTCGGTCTCCAGGTCTTGACAAACCATCGCCAGTCGCCATAATCGACCCTGACTGTCGATGCGTGCGCTACGGGTTCTTCTGGTTCTCCTGCTGGCCGGGCGAAGCGACCGGGGCCGGCCGCGGGGTAGGAGGGACAAAATCGGGCGCGGCCTAGCGGCCAGGCAAGCGTTGTGGAAATATGGTGGCCGTGTTACCCTGACTACGGTGGTGAGCGTTTCGTGCTCCCCGGGATCGCCAAAACGTCCTGGACTCAGGTGACCTGACCCTCGCCAACTATTGAGGGAAAGGAGGTCATCCATGAGTTACGAAGACAGGACGCTAACTTGTCAGGACTGCGGCGATTCGTTCACATTCAGCGCGGACGATCAGCAGTATCACGCGGACAAGGGCTACGACAACGACCCAAAGCGCTGCCCTTCCTGCCGTCAGGCACGCCGGCGCGATCGCGGCGGCGGTGGCTACGGCAGCTCCGGCGGCTATGGGTCATCCCGTCGAGAGATGTATCCGGCGGTGTGCGCGCAGTGCGGCAAGGACACGGAAGTTCCGTTCCAGCCGCGCGGCGATCGACCAGTGTATTGCAGCGATTGCTTCAGCAAGCAGCCGTCCTCACGGGGACGCTACTAGAAGAGCGACAGAAACGGCACAGGGGGCGGTATCCGGCCCCCTGTGTTCTTTTTCCCCGGGGAGTCGCTGCCCTGAGCCGCTGCCCTTGACAAGCGCTCGTTCGGTGTCATAATCGAGCCTGATTGCCCATGTGAGTCGTGAAGGTCCTCTTGGTTGTTCTGCTGGCCGGCGGCGCGTTTCTGCTCGTGTACGTGGTTCAGTGGTTCGGGGAGCGGCATCGGCACAGCCTCATGCCGGTCGCTCAAGCGAGCAAACTGGAGCACCCGCTGCGGCCCCTGATACACCCGCAGCGCTCTACCCTGGAGAAGTTCGGTTTCAAGCCCGGCGATACGGTGCTGGAGCTGGGGCCCGGGATAGGCTACTTCAGCATCGAGGCGAGCCGCATGGTCGGTTCCGAGGGAAGGCTTCTGTGCCTGGACATCCAACCGGGGATGATCAGCGGGCTGCTGAAGCGCCTGGACGAGGGCAATGTGACGAACGCTGACCCGGTGGTGGGCGACGCGCTGAACCTGCCGCTCGCCGATGACTCCGTGGACGCGGCCTTTCTGTTCACCGTTCTGGGGGAGATCCCGGATAGGCCGCGGGCCGTCGCTGAGCTACGCCGCGTGTTGAGGCCCGGGGGAGTCCTGTCGATCAGCGAGAGCTTGGTGGACCCGGACTACCAGCTCCGGGACAGCGTGAGCGACCTCTGCCGGGCCCTTGGCTTCGACGTCCTGGAGCAGAGCCGCCAGCCGCTGGGCTACACGACGTGTTTCACAGCGCCGTAGACTACAGGATCGGAAGGTAGCGCTCAAGCTCGTAGTCGGTGACCTGGCGGCGGTAGTCGGACCACTCGATCTTCTTGTTGTTGATCAGGCTGTGGAACAGGTGGTCGCCCAGGCAGCGGCGGAGGACGTCGCTCCCTTCCGCTAGCTCGATCGCCTCCCAGAGGCTGCCCGGCAGGTGGTCGATGCCCCGCTCCCGACGCTCCGGCTCGGTCAGCTCGTAGACGTTCTCCTCAACGGGCTCAGGGCAAGGGTACTCCTTCTCGATCCCCTCCAGGCCGGCGGCCAGCATCACCGCGAAGGCCAGGTACGGGTTGCAGGCGGGGTCCGGCGACCGGTACTCGATGCGAGTAGCGTTTTCCTTGCCGGGCTTGTACTCGGGCACGCGGACGAGGTCAGAGCGATTACGGAGGGCCCAGGTGAGATAGACTGGCGCCTCGTAGCCGGGCACCAGCCGCTTGTAGGAGTTCACCCACTCGTTGGTCACAAGCGTAATCTCGCGGGCGTGGCGGAGGAGGCCTGCGATGTAGCCACGCGCCAGGGCCGAGAGGTAGTACTGGTCGGCCGCGTCGAAGAAGACATTACGCTCGCCCTCGAACAGCGACTGGTGGACGTGCATGCCGGAGCCGTTCTCAGTGGCTATGGGCTTGGGCATGAAGGTGGCATAGACGCCGTTCATCATCGCCACCTGTTTCACCGTCAAGCGGTAGGTCATCGTGCTATCGGCCATGGTGAGGGCGTCCGTGTAGCGGAGGTCGATCTCGTGCTGGGAGGGGGCGACCTCGTGGTGAGAGGCCTCCACCATGATGCCGAGTTGCTCCAGGGCGAGAACGGTCTCACGGCGGAAGTCGCTGGCGGCGTCCAGAGGAGTCATGTCGAAGTAGCCGCCCTGGTCCAGAAGCTCGGTGCCCCCGGACTCGGCGAAGTAGAAGTACTCCAGCTCCGGCCCCACGTAGTAGGTGTAGCCCAGGTCGGCGGCACGCTTCAGGTTACGCTTGAGGACGTAGCGTGGGTCACCCTCGAACGGCCTGCCATCCGGGTGGAGGATATCGCAGAACATGCGGGCCACGGAGCGCTCCTGAGGCCGCCAGGGGAGGATGGCGAAGGTGGCGGGGTCGGGCATGGCGATCATGTCCGACTCATCGATGCGGGCGAACCCCTCGATGGATGAGCCGTCGAAGCCCACACCTTCCTCCAGCGCCTTCGGCAGCTCCTCCACGGTGATCGCTACGCTCTTCAGGCTGCCGAGGATGTCCGTGAACCAAGTACGGATGAACTTGACGTCGTGCTCCTTCGCCATCTGGAGCACGTAGTCCTTGCTTTCCGGGCCATTGCTCATGATCTTCCCCTCCTGTGTGTCCGCTGCGGTTCCTTCTCAAGCCCGCGTTCGCCCGCGTGAGTTAGGAGAGCGGCAGGAGGAATCCTGCTGGAGGCCTGGCAGGTCTCCATATTCGAGCCCGACGGTCTGCGTGCTGTTCTTATCGACGAGGTCGCCTGCCTGTTAGGCGACCTCTGGACTCGAGTTTCGCTTCCTCCTATGCGGGCCTGCGTGAATTGTAGGCACTGGCGGTAGTGCCGTGCCGTGGGTCTTGTTACAAGCATATTACGTCGCGCCTAGGTTTTCACAGGGCCTCATCGCCCCTTTCTCGGGTGCGGACACGTATGGCATCGGTCACGGGCATGATGAAGACCTTACCGTCGCCGACGCGGCCGGTGTGGGCCACCTCGCAGATGGTGTCGACCACCTGATCGACCTGGCCGTCCTCAACCACCACCTCTATCTTGGTCCTGGGCAGCATGTCCACCTCATACGGCTCAGCGCCGGGAGTGTGGACGATGCTCTTCTGGCTGCCGCGACCGGTGACGAGGACGACGTTCAAGCCGCCGATGCCGACGTTGGCGAGGGCGGCTTTCACGTCCTCTAGCTTCTCGGGCCTCACAATGGCTTCGATCTTCTGCATGGTACGGTTCGCTCCTTACGACGCTTCGCTGCTGGCTTGCCAGGGCACCGACTGGGGGACGGGTTGGGGCGCAGACGCCAGCGCTTCCGCCGGCGCGAGCGGATCCGCCTCCTCAAAGACGTACCCCCGTTCGCCGTGCTGAGAGGCGTCCAACCCCAGCCGCTCCTCGTCCTCAGTGACGCGCAGGCCCATCACGACGTCGAGCACCTAAAGGATAGCGAAGGTAACGACGAAGGAATAGCCCCAAACGCTGCCTATGGGGAGAAGGGCGACGGCTGAGACTTCGCTTCGCCTAGGGTTACAGCGGTCTGACGTCGCGCCGGTAGCCCAGCGTCACAGTGAGCCGAGCGAAGAATCCGCCACAGGTCGCGGCGCAGGGCCTTGCCCTGGGTCGATGAGAATGCGGTTCAGGGCACCGAAGGCAACCGCCGTCAAGGGGCGGCGCGAAAGCGATAGCCCACGTTGCGCACCGTCTCGATGAAGGTGTGGCGCTCCTCTATCTTGGAGCGGAGGCGCCGGATGTGGACGTCCACCGTGCGGGCGCCCCCGTAGAAATCGTAGCCCCAGACCTCACTCAGCAACTCCTCACGGGTGAACACGCGGCCGGCGTTGGTGGCCAGGAAGCGGAGGAGCTCATACTCCTTGTAGGTCAACTCCACTGGTCGGCCTCCCAGGTGGACGGTGTAGCTAGCAAGGTCTATCTCCAGTTCACCGCTGCAAACCGCGTTCATCGTGTCCACGCCTGTGCAGCGCTGCAGCGCACGGCGGACGCGCAGCGAAAGCTCCTGCGGGGAGGCTGTCGTCACCAGGAAATCGTCCACACCGAGGCCCGGGTCGAAGGACGATAGCCGGTCCGGATCGATCAGGGCGATCACCGGTGGCCTATCTGCCTTCCCCCTGCCCTCAAGGATGAGCTTGACCTCCGCACGCTCCGCCAGCTCTAGGACGATCACGTCCGGCGAGTGCTCGACGCCTGCGCCAGCGTCGCCCGGGGCCGTGAGGATGACCTCATACCCGTCTTCCTCCAGGCCGCGACGGAACGGCAGGACGTTTTCCTCGCCTATTATCAGCACCTTCCGCATGTCGGTAGCATATAGCACCGTCTTCGGCAGCGGCAATCACAACTCCCCCCTAAGGCGGGAGGCTGGTATCATACCAATCGTGGCCGGCGAACAACTGCAACGCAAGCCGGAGTGGCTCAAGGTCAGGTTGCCTGGGCGCCCCAACTACCTGCGGCTGAAGGGGCTGATGCGGCACCGACGGCTGCACACGGTGTGCGAGGAGGCCCACTGTCCCAACATCGGCGAATGCTGGGAGGCCGGCACCGCTACCTTCATGATCATGGGCGACACTTGCACCCGTGCCTGCGGGTTCTGCGCCGTGAAGACGGGCCGCCCACTTGACCTCGATGCCGGTGAGCCGCTGCGCGTGGCCCAGGCGGTACGCCGGATGGGACTGACCCACGCCGTGGTCACCTCCGTCAACAGGGACGACCAGCCCGACGGTGGCGCCGCCATCTTCGCCGCCACGATACGCTGGATCCGCCGTCTCTCCCCTGGCACCAGCGTGGAGGTGCTCATCCCGGACTTCGAGGGCAACTGGGATGCCCTGGCCACCGTGATGGAGGAGCGGCCGGAAACCCTCAACCACAACACGGAGACGGTGCCGCGCCTCTACCGCCGCGTGTGTCCCAAGGCCCGCTACCAGCGCTCGCTGGAACTTCTGCGCCGCGCCAAGGAGATGAATCCCCAGGGCATCACCAAGACGGGCGTCATGGTGGGCTTGGGGGAGACGAAGCACGAGTTGCTACTGGTCATGGCCGACCTGGTGGAGGTCGACTGCGACGTGATCACCGTGGGCCAGTACCTGCGGCCCAGCGGCAGGCACCTGCCGGTGGCGCGCTACTACCGCCCGGAGGAGTTCGAGGAGCTGGCGGAGGCGGGCCGCCGGCTGGGCTTCCGGCACGTCGAAGCCGGGCCTCTGGTGCGCTCGTCCTACCGCGCGGCGCGTCAGGTGTCGCAGCTCAGCAGGCCCGCCGTATTGGAGGGAACCGAGATCCCAAACCCGATTGGGCACCCGGAATTCGTCGGAAAGGAGAAGCAGGACTAGAGCGGCGTATCGCCGTTATAGTTGTCCATGCGGACGTGAACGTCTTGAACAGGCAGGAGCAAGAGCCTAACTAAGGGGGTTTCCATGACAGACGTGCAGTACGGCGTGGCCTATGTGTCCCGCAGCCCCGCCAATACGAAGCAGGAAGACTTCGCCACCCAGGTAGAGGAGGTGTGCAACAGTTGGGGTACGGGAGGCTGGCGGCTCCTCAACACCGTGGGTGACTACGGGGCTAGGGTGACCCTCGGTGTGTGGCTGTTCTTCGTCAAGGAGGAGTAGGGGGCGCTTCCGCTCCCCGCACTCGTCCGTCCCAGCCAGCCCGCCTCCGCCTGAGCCCGCCTGGCAGTAGGCAGGGCGGACAGGCCATGAACTCCGTTCAGGCTCGGCCCCACCTGATGTAGGGGCTATTGCTCCTCGATCACTATCGTGACGATGGTGTCGCCGTCCGGCTGGGGGGTGGTGATGTTCGATGGGTCGCGGGAGGTCAGGGAATCGACGACCTCCATGCCTTCAATGACTTTGCCGAACACCGTGTACTGGCCGTTGAGGCCGGAGACGGTGGTCAGGCCGCTTCCGATGTCGGCATCGCCACTGGCCACGGTGCTTCCCTCAGGGTACGGACCGACTTCGATAAGCCGGACGTCGCCCTCCGAAGCGTCACCGCTGTCGTCGACATCGTCGTAGACGTCCGCTGCGTATGCGATGAAGAACTGACTACCGCCGCTGTCAGGATCGTTGCTGCGGGCGAGGCCGACGGTCCCGCGTTTGAAGGGTTCATCGCTAAACTCGGCGGGAAGAGTGTAGCCGGGACCGCCTGAGCCGGTGCCGGTGGGGTCGCCGCCCTGGGCCACGAAGCCGGGGATGACGCGGTGGAAGGTGACGCCGTCGTAGTAGCCCTGGCGGGCGAGGAATATGAAGGAGTTCACGGTCTGGATGGCCAAGTCCGGCCTCAGCCTGATGCGGAAGGTGCCCTTGGTGGTCTCTACGTTGGCGAAGTACTTCTTGTCCGGACTTATGGTAATCTCGGGCCGTTCGGAGAAGGTCAACGGCGTGGGCGTGAGGACGGGCGATGAGGCAGGGGATGAGGTGGGAGCGGAGGTAGGGGTGGAGGGCTGGCCCCCGTCGTCGCAGGCCAGGGCCAGCACGCCTAGTAGGAGGCAGATGGGTAGAAGGGGCCAAGCTCGCAGCATCAACGGTCTCCAGTTCGTGCTAGAAGCGGTGTGCCCTCAATTATGGCGCAGACGGCGGCTTGTGTCAGCGGGCACGACCGCTTGAATAGGGGCTGAGGGGCGTCCTATCATGGGATGGAGCCGGGATAGCTCAGTGGTAGAGCAGCGCTTTCGTAAAGCGCGGGTCGGGGGTTCGAATCCCTCTCCCGGCTCCAGATTTTGTATCTGAAACCGACCCTCGGAGCGCCTCCACAGGGCGGAAATCCGAGAAATTGCCGACAAATTGCCGACGAAAAATTCAGGTGGCCCCTGTCGGCGTGTGCTGAATGGAGGGCCTCAGGACGCCGTTCATCACCTCCGCGGCGTCGCGCTGACGGTCGGGCAAGACGTGGCTGCACATGTCCAGCGGCAGGCTCACGGTCGCTGAGCTAGTACCCCCTGTGAATCCAGAATGCATGAGAAGTGACCTTATCATGCATTCCACAAGGCCATGGAGGAGGCGAAGCGAGCTTCCCGTCTGATGCTCAGGGATTCCTCTGAGGGTTGGCTGATGGGCGGGCTGGGGAGCAAGCCGTGGACGCTCTTGGCGGTCTCGAATGCTCATGGAAAACCCGCCCAACTCCTAGAATCGCCAGCGAATAGTTGACATGTGGTGAGACTTTGTTGATACTGTGGGGCGCGCGTCTGTGTGGTATTGCCGCGAGGGCCAGATCCTAGTAGCCGTTCTGGCCTCTCCACACTCATGGTCGCATTCTCGAAGGATTACGGAAGTGGATAGGCGACGCAACAAGGGGGGCTCAACATCCAGGGAGCAGAGTGTGAAGCTTCTTGTTCGTACCAGCCCATCTCAGGCCAGAGAGGTCGTGCTGGAGAAGAGTCGATTCACTATTGGCCGCCGCTCATCGTGCGATCTGGTTATCGAGAGCCGGAAGGTATCGAGGTTACACGCGCGCATCAATCGGGAGGGCGCGCATCATGTCCTCTCGGACGCAGGGAGCCTTGCCGGCGTCTTCGTCAACGGGGACCGCATTCTGGGTCCCTATCGGCTATCCGATGGCGACGAGATCCAGCTTGCCGACATCATACTAGTATATCTGAAACAGGGGGCAGACGAGGACGAGACCGAGGGAATAGAGGTTCCAAGCGTGGGGCGGACGGTTCGGACAGTCGGCGCTGTCACCATAGACGCGGGCCGACGGGAGGTGTGGGTATCAGGCAAACCGCTTGCTGTCTTTCTCTCCCGTCAAGAGTTCGCCCTACTCCGGCTCCTGCACAGCAACTCAGGCCAGCTCTGTACTCTTGAGGAGGTCGGCGACGCTATATGGGGGACAGGGAACTACGACGCCAACCTGGTTCACCGACTAGTGTATCGCCTGAAGCACAAATTGGAGTCAACCACCTTCCCGCGGGACAGCCTGCAGAACATCCCTGGCGAGGGCTACAAGCTCAACGTCTAGGCCAACATGTAAGACGTTTGTCATGGCCGTGCCATTGATGCCCCATCGGCTGCCATCCTACGATCTGGCTGTGAATTGCGTGACGATCTGGGGTCGCTCGCTTCCGTACCAGGCATAAGAACTGCCGAGGGATAGAGGGACAGTGGATAGACAAGTTGCAGCAAAGAGTCATCGGGGCCGCCGGCGGCGACACAATGAGGACGCAGTCCTTGTCCGTGAATTGCCCGATGGCAGCCTCCTCATGGCGGTTGCTGACGGTATGGGTGGCGCTGTCGGCGGAGAAATCGCAAGTTCGGAAGCCGTCGGACGGCTCGCTGAGAAGCTGAGCCATATGTCCGTCAGCGATCCGACCGAGGGTTTGCGTGGTGCCATTCAAGAAATCAATCATGATCTCCACAGTCTCAGTGCGTCGAAGCCAGAGCTTCATGGCATGGGAACCACCCTGGTTGCTGCGGTTGTCCGGGATCGGCGAGCCTGGTTAGCGAACGTGGGAGACAGCAGAGCCTATCTGATAAAGGGACCTCATGCCAAGAGGATCACTCAAGACCACTCACTCGTCGCGGAGCAAGTGCGAAGCGGCTACATGACAGAAGAAGAAGCAAGACAAAGCGATCAACGCAACGTCATAACTAGAAGCTTGGGGCCTCTGCCAACTGTGCAGGTTGACACCGTTGGTCCCTTGCGGCTGACCGGTGGGACCCACCTGGTGCTTTGCTCTGACGGCCTGCATGGAGCCGTCGAAGATGAAGAGATCTACGACGCCGCAGTCTCCGAACGACCAGGCCAATCAGCACGTCGACTAGTAGCGCTTGCGAACAAGAGGGGTGGCGTGGACAACATCTCCGTGATCGTTTACCAGGCCCCATCTGGTCCGGACGACACAATGGCGCTGCCGGGAATCGGTGGGCGGACAGGCCGGATCGCCTCCGTGGGCCGCGCTCTCAGGCTTATCGCTTCTGGTGGCTCCGTCTTGGGATGTCTCTGGAGACTTCTGTCGCGGTTGCGCAAAGGGCGTTCGGAGCACCTGACATCTCGATCTAGGGGTCGTACGAAGGGCAGGAATGAGTCCACGGTGGATCCCAGGGCAAAGGAGGCGCAGGATGAATAGACCAATCGGGGTCGCCATCCTTTCGAGCCTGTACTGGCTGGCAGGCATTCTTATGCTGATCTTTGGGGCCTTTGGCTTGCTGATCGCCCTTGCAGGAGGCGGCCCAGCGGTGCTGGCCCTTGCTCTTGTCTACCTGGCAATCGGAGGACTTGTTTGCTGGCTTGGATCAGGCCTGTGGGGTCTGAGGCAATGGGCTTGGTCAGTTGTCGTGGGACTGTCGACTCTAGGCATCTTCACGAATATCATCAGCCTGATCTTCGTCAGACGGATTGCCTCCTTCTATGCCGAAGCGTTCCCTGCATTGTTCGAGAGGGGAGACGTCCTGCCTGTAGCACTTATCTTCGGGGGCAGTCTCCTGATCGGAGTGATCATCTTGGCCTACTTTCTGTCGGTTCCTATCCGTGACGCGTTCGGCGTTGCCGGTGGCCTTGGACAGGAGGGTGTCAGGGAAGTGGCCAGGGCTGGGCCAAGGGCGGTCCCCTCGCGCCAAATCGCTTCAACCCGAAGGTGCAGCAACCCGGCCTGCGGTCGGTCGCTCGAGCTGGAGTGGAGCTACTGCCCTTACTGCCACTCAGATGCTGCCTCCAGCGTTCCCGTCTCGCACTCAACTCTGCGTTGCTCAAACCCCGCATGCGGAAGGCAACTCCGTCGCGAATGGAGGCTATGCCCATACTGTGACGCTCCCGGCCGGAAGGTCGCTTCTACCGGGACTCCATTTCCATGAGGAGGGTCGGCATGACCGATGAGACCGTTATCGCCAAGACCACGGAACCGAGCTTCGCCTATCTCATTGTGAGGAAGGGCGATCGGGCGGGCACAACCCACCAGCTCCGGCCGGACAGCACGAACATCGGTCGCTCCGGCGAGAATCACATTCGGCTCGACAACGACCTGGTGTCAGGATCACACGCGCGTGTCCGGGTGGAGGGCGAGGAGGGCTTTGTCCTCTATGACTTGGCCTCCACGAATGGAACGAAGGTGAACGGACAGTCCGTCGTCAGGCATGCGCTGCAGCACGACGACGAAGTCGAGATCGGTGGGACTGTCCTGGTGTTCAAGCAACTGTAGGGAGGTAAGGTACTATGGACTACCCCATAGACTTCCTGTCAATGGATTCAACGATAAGGGCCCTCCTGTTCGCCGGGGTGTTCCTGGTGAGCCTAGCGGCCGCTCTCTGGCTCTTCTACGATGCTCAGACGCGCGGTGTGAGCGGGCTCACATGGAAGATCGGCGCCGCTATAGGGACTCTCCTGACGCTACCGGCGCTGATTGTCTCTGCGTTCAATCTCGACGTTTCGGAGCAGAACCTGGTCAATCCCCTTAGCTTCGTCGGTCTTGGCGGTCTCGCCTTGTCCCTCATCGCCGTCCTCTCCTATCTCGTGTTTTCACGGCGTACGCCAAGGATGGCAGAAGAGGCGGAGACCGTGCCGCCGCCCCCCTTGCCGGCAGAGGAGGAGACGACACATCTCCGGCCCCAAGGACCAGAGCCGACGCGGATTGCTCGATGGGATGAGATCAACGAACTCGCTTTTGTAGTTGAGAAGACGGGTTCTCGAGCAGGCACGATCCACAGGCTGCGGGAAAGGACCATCATAGGTCGGGATTCCGGTGACGACAGGGTCGTACTGGATGACCAGGAGGTCAGCCGCGATCATGCCAGTATCAGGCTCCAAGACGGCCGCTTCGTTCTCCGCGATCTAGATTCCGCAAACGGGACTTGGCTTCTTGACGCGGACGGACGAAGAAAGATTGAGGCGCCTCATGCCCTCAGCGAGCGTGACCGAATTCAGGTCGGCCCAACGATCCTCGTATTTACTCAGGTCAAGTCAGCCGGCAACTAGACTCTCTGTCCGAGGGGAGATTCAGGAGGTTGGCGATGAACGAGCGTGAAGAATGTCAAAACTGCGGATGTCCGTTGGAGCCCGACTTCGCCCGCTGCCCCCAATGCGGCGAGCCCCTACGGACTGGCCAGAGGCGACAGAACCCCGAAACGGTGGCCCAAACTCGGGTGGCCGGCACCCCTCCCAGCGTGGCACTCGCCCACGTGGTGATCAGTGCCGGCCCGGGCACTGGCAATTCAACTCAACTCCGTCCCATCACGGACATCGGCCGCATTAGCGGCTCCAACCAGATCGTGATCGATGATTCCGCCGTGAGCCGCCGCCACGGCCGCATACGCTACGAAGACCAGCGGTTCGTGTACTACGACCTGGGAAGCCGCAACGGTTCGTGGCTGGTGACGCCGGAAGGCAACCGGGAGCGGGTGAAGGGCGCAGTCCCATTGCGAGATGGTGACGAACTGGAAATCGGCGGTGCGCGTCTTCTCTTCAGGGAGACGCCGAGTAGAGGCCAGACCTCGTAGCAGGGTCAGCCTTTGGAGTAGCTCCAAGCCGATGCACTGAAATGAGGATGGGTTGGCAATGAGCACCGTCGCGCGTCTCTTGACCGCACTGGTCTGGGCAGGCCTTCTCTTGGGTCTAGGGTATGTCGGACCTGCGGCCGCTCGCGCGCAGGAGGCCTCGCCCCATATGTCCATAGGGCGGGTTGACGCCTCCGATTTCCCCGAGGTCAGGTTGATCGTCAGCGTGACGGATCCCACTGGCCGACCTGTGAAGGATCTGGATCGGTCACAGTTCAGGTTGGAAGAAGAACGGGAGATCGTTTCCGATTTCGCGGTCGAAAACGTCGTGGACTTAGGGACCCCTTTGCTGATCGTCTTCGCGATCGACACCAGCGGCAGCATGGAGGGCGACAAGCTGGCCTCAGCAAGAGCAGGGGTGGAGACGCTCATCGCCGGCCTATCTCCTGAAGACCAGGTTGCTGTCACATCATTTGCCGACACCGTGAACATCGTGTTGGACCCCATCTCAGTTGACGAAGCCTCCTCTGACGTCTTGGCCTCACTGTCCGCCGCTGGTAACACTGCACTGCATGACGGAGCGTTCCAGGCGGTGCGCCTTGCTGCGCAGTCCACACTGGCCCGGAGAGCCGTGATTCTGCTAACGGACGGCAAGGAGTTTGGGGACGTGAGCCTCAGCACTCGCGGTTCTGTGCTCCAATTTTCCGGTGATTCGCGGGTGCCGATATTCACTGTGGGCATCGGTGACGACGCCGATCGAGACTTTCTGCACGAGTTGAGCTCTCTCTCGGGGGGCGAGTCATTGTTCGCGCCCTCGGCCGAAGAGCTTCAAGATCTATTGTCGCGAATTGGAGAAACGCTGCGCAGTCAGTACCAGATCAGCTATCAAAGCAGTGCCCTAGCCGACTCTCGCACCCATCCGTTCACGGTGTCAGCTACAGTCGCGGGCGAGCAGATACAAGCCGAAGGGAAATTCACGAGCAAGCCGGTGGAACCAGCGGTCTCTCTGCCGGCACTTGATGAGATCCTGAAAGAAGGGGATTCGCCGGTTGGGACCACTGTCATAGAGCCAGCTATCACGGCGCAGGGCTCCATCACTCGCGTCGAGTTTCTGCTCGACGGAGAAGTCGTTCATACCACTTCTAACCAGCCGTTCCGGTACGTACTCAACAGCGATGCCCTGGAAAGGGGAGAGCACACTCTGGCGATCCAAGCGATTGATGAATCAGGAAATGAGGGGGTTCAGGAGTATCGCTTCGATATCACTGGGAGTTCCTTCAATTGGGGTTTCGTTGCCCTGGTTGCAGGCGTCGCTGCAGCGGTCGCTCTATCAATGTCCATCTACTTCAGGGCGCGGCGGCGGCGGGTAACTGTCGTCGCGGGCAAGGGGGCAGAACCAGCAGAACCGGACGTAGAAGAGCCGCCTAGGCTCGACCCTGATAAGGCCGCGCCTACGACGTCCTCAGCAAGAGTCGCTTCAGAGAGGGTAGCGTCCTTCCTGGCACGACTGGTCGTCAAGAGAGGGCCGGAAAAGGGCAGCGTGTTCGATCTGAGGGCAGAGGCCGCTGTCATAGGAAGATCTGAGCAATGCGAAATCCCCCTTCGAGACCCTGATCGAGCGGTGTCTAGGGAGCACGCGCGCATCTGGTGGGATGGGTCAAGGCTATGGATCGAGGATCTGGGATCCACCAACGGAACGAAGGTCAACGGCCGCGGAATCGCCCGGGCGGAGCTAGAAGCCGGCGATACCGTCGAGGTGGGCCAATACAAGCTCGAACTGGAGAGAGTGGGAGACGGGGAGGAGGCGACCAGTTCGGGGCCACCGTTAGGGAAGTAGCTGACCGATGAGCGTCGGAAGCCTACTGCAAGGAAAGTACCGCCTTGAGCGCAAGGTGGGCTCCGGCGGCATCGGCACTGTGTACCAGGCGACCGACCTGCACACCGGCGCCAACGTCGCCGTCAAGATCCTGCATTCTCACCTGGCGGAGGATGCCGACTTCGTGCGGCGTTTCCACCGAGGAGCACGCATCGCTCGCAAGCTGGAAGATCCCAATATCGTACGTGTTCTCGACCACGGGCAGGACGGCGAGCGGCAGTTCCTTGTGATGGAGTTCGTCGAGGGAAAGACCCTCTCGGATGTGCTAAGCAGTCGCGGTAAGCGCTCGGACAAGGAGGCGCGCTCCATCGTTAGGCAGGTGGCGCAGGCGTTGGAGGCTGCTTGTCGGCAGGGTATTGTGCACCGGGACATCAAGCCCGGCAACATCCTTGTAACCAAGGACGGTGTTGCCAAGGTAACTGACTTCGACATCGCGCGTGCGATCGACGCGACAAGGATGACGCGGACGGGGCTGTTCATGGGTAGCGTGCGCTACGCTGCGCCCGAGGCGTTTTCCGGCCGGGCGGACATCCGCTCCGACATCTACTCCCTGGGCATCGTCCTGTACGAGATGCTTACGGGCCGCGTCCCGTTTGATGCCGACACTCCGCTGGCTGTGATGGAGATGCATCGCACCGCTGAGCCGCCGGGGCTGGCGGAGCTGGACAGGCTGGGAGAGGGGACGCTGGCGGCGGTAGTGCAGCGCTGTCTGGAGAAGCGGCCCGAGGATCGCTTCGAAGACCCCCACAAGCTCTTGCTGGCGCTGGAAGGATCTGCGGCAGAGGCGGCCCCTCTGCCACAGCGCTTTGTGGGCTTTGGTTGGCCCTGGGAACCATCTCCCCGCATCCTGACTTTGCTGGCGGGAGCGGCAGGCCTGCTGACAGTGCTGTTCGTGATTGGCTGGGCTTTCAACAATGCGATGGGGGACGACAGCGGCCCCGGGCCCATCGCCACCACACCCACTGCAGCCGCCACGGAAACGCCGGAGCCTCAAACCACCAGCACGAATGGGCCCTCGCCCACGCCAGCACCCGAGACCACGGCAACTCCCGCCAACCCGCCGGTAGCGCCGGCGGCCAGGAGCAGGATCGCCTTCGTCTCCGTGGCCCGCGTCGGAGACCCTACCGACATCTACGTCATGAACGCCGATGCCTCCGGTGTCCTCCGCCTTACGGAGAACCCAGCCTTTGACGAAGAGCCTGATTGGTCATCCGACGGCAGCAAGATCGTCTTCACGTCCAGCCGCGACGGCAACTGGGAGATCTACGTCATGAACGCCGATGGCTCCGGCCAGACCCGCCTCACTAGCAACCCAGTCCATGACTGCTCGCCCGCTTGGTCGCCCGACGGCACTAAGATTGCCTTCGTCTCCGATTGCTACGACGGCGCTGATGAGATCTACGTCATGAACGCCGACGGCTCCGGCCTCGTGCGTCTCACCAATGACCCGGCCGATGACTTCTCCCCTGCGTGGTCGCCCGACGGCACTAGGATCGCCTTCGGTTCCATGCGCGACGGTAACGATAATATCTACGTCATGAATGCTGCGGACGGCTCCGGCGTCGTGCGCCTGACTGGCGGCCCGGCCGGCAGCAGCTTACCTGCCTGGTCGCCTGACGGCACGAAGATCGCCTTTATGTCCAGCCCGGACGGTAATCTTGAGGTCTCCATCATGAACGCCGACGGCTCCGGCGTCCTCCGTCTCACCAACGACCCAGCCCATGACGGCTCGCCTGCCTGGTCGCCCGACGGCACCAAGATCGCCTTCGACTCCGACCGCGACGGAAACAATCAGATCTACCTCGTGAACGCAGATGGCTCCGGTCTCATGCGCCTGACTACCGACGGCGCTTTCGACCCATCTTGGGTACTCGCTTCCCAATAGGCGGCTGGAAAGTGAATGGAGGCCAAAGGTTCCCGCCGCCACCGCAGCGGCCGCGCTGTGTGGATGGAGGCTGCCAAGAGGACCCTGGGAGCGGAGTCGATGTCGCGCGAAAACCTGGCAGGAGCCGAAGTGACAAGAATAGGTCAGTTGAAGATGAAATGGCAGAGCTTCGGACGACGGCTTGACCGTGAGATGGCTGTCATTTCAGGTGCCTACGCGCGCGGCCACGTGAGGCACTGGATGTGATTGAGGGCGTCGTGCTTTCCGGAAGGTACCGCCTAGAGCGGGAGATCGGCTCCGGGGGGATCGGCATAGTCTACCGAGCCACCGACCAGCGTACAGGTGGCACCGTAGCCGTGAAGGTCCTGCACCCTCACCTTGCTAGGGATACCGACTTCGTGCGCCGTTTCCACCGTGGAGCACGCGTCGCTCGCAAGCTTCGGGACCGTCACATCGTCCAGGTCCTGGACCACGGCTCCGACGGCGACCGTCACTTTCTGGTCATGGAGTTCGTCCAGGGGAAGCCCCTCTCTGAGGTCCTTCGGCAAAGGGAGAAGCTCCACGAGAAGGAGGCTCGGGCTATCGCCCTTCAGGTAGCCCTAGCCCTGGACGCAGCCCACCAGCAGGGTGTAGTGCACCGGGACATCAGCCCTGGCAACATACTCATCACCAGGAACGACAGCGTCAAGGTCTCCGACTTCGACGTGGCGAAGGCCACCGACGCTACCAGGATGACGCAAACCGGCTTGTTCGTGGGGAAGGTGCGCTACGGGGCGCCCGAGGCGTTCCTGGGGCGGACCGACATCCGTTCAGACATCTACTCCCTGGGTATCGTCCTCTACGAGATGCTCACAGGCCATGTCCCCTTTGACTCAGACAGCCCGTTTGCAGTGGTAGAGATGCACCGTAGCCTGGAGCCGCCGCGGATGGAGCAACTGGACAGGTTGGGAGTTGGGACGCTGGCGGCGGTGATTCGGCGCTGTCTGGAGAAGCGGGCCGAGCAGCGCTTCCAGAGTCCGCGGGGGCTGCTCCTGGCGCTGGAGGGACGAGATGTCCGGGCCAGAGTCTCGATGCCTGCCAAAGCGAGGGACATGCGCCGGAAGGGCTCGACCGCGGCGCGGCCGCAGCCAGTGCCAGCGGGGCCGCGTTGGCCCGCGCCTGATCGGCGGCGGCACAACGCTCGCTACCTGGTGCTAGGGGCGGGATCGATGCTGGTCGTCGCCGCGGTTCTCGTTGGCGGCGCTCTCCTGTCACCGTCGACGATAAGGGGCGGAATCGCTTTCGTCTCCACCCGCGATTCCGGCTTTGACGACATCCACGACATCTACGTTATGAACGCTGACGGCTCCGGGGCGACCAACCTCTCAGATAATTCAGCCGATGACTTCGGCCCTGCCTGGTCTCCCGACGGCAGCAAGATCGCCTTCACTTCCAACCGCAACGGCGGCTACGACATCTACGTCATGAGTGCAGACGGCTCCGGCGTCGTGCGCCTGACCGATGACCCAGCCTATGACCGCTCGCCCGCCTGGTCGCCCGACGGCACCAAGATCGCCTTCATCTCCGACAGCGACGGCAACGACAACATCTACGTCATGAGTGCAGACGGCTCCGGCCTCGTAGGCCTGACCGATGACCCAGCCTATGACCGCTCGCCTGCCTGGTCGTCCGACGGCACCAAGATCGCCTTCGATTCGATGCGCGACGGCTACGACAACATCTACGTCATGAACGCCGACGGCACGGGCGTCGTGCACCTCACCGATGGCCCGGCCTATGACCGCTCGCCTGCCTGGTCGCCCGATGGCACCAAGATCGCCTTCGTCTCCTATCGCGAGGGCAACAATGGAGAGATCTTCGTGATGAACACCGACGGCTCCGGCGTGGTGCGCCTCTCCAATGACCCGGCCTTTGACGGCTCGCCTGCCTGGTCGTCCGACGGCACCAAGATCGCCTTCGAGTCCATGCGCAGTGGCGACAGTCAGATCTACGTCATGAATGCGGACGGCTCTGGCGTGGTGCGGCTCACCGAGGAGGATGCCTCCGACCCGTCTTGGGCGCTCCTTTCGCAGTAGACGTTGGAAAGCAGATGGAAGCCAAGAAGGTCCCTGCCACCAGCCAGGCGACCGCATCGCGCGGGTGGACGCGACCATCGTGAGCTGGCAGGAGCCGAGGTGACAAGAATAGGCCCACGGAAGATGAGATCGCAAAGCTTCAGACGACGGCTCGACGGTGAGATGGCTGTCATTTCAGGTGCCGCCCCACGCGGCCTGTGAGGAGCGGAATGTGATTGAAGGTGTCGTGCTTTCGGCTAGGTACCGCCTGGAGCGCAAGGTGGGCAGAGGCGGTATCGGCACGGTCTACCAGGCGACCGACCTGCGGACCGGCGCCGGAGTCGCCGTCAAGGTCCTGCACGACCACCTGGCAGAGGAAACAGGCTTCGTCGGCCGTTTCCACCGGGGGGCGCGCATCGCCCGAAAGCTCCAACACCCACACATCGTCCAGGTCCTCGATCACGGCTCCGATGGCGACCGCCACTTCCTGGTTATGGAGTTCGTCCAGGGCAAACCCCTCTCCCAACTCCTCCAAGAGAGAGGGAAGCTCCCCGAGAAGGAGGCCCTCTCCATCGCCCGCCAGGTGGCCCTGGCCCTTGACGCAGCCCACCACCAGAGTGTGGTGCACCGCGACATCAGCCCCGGCAACATCCTTATCACGAAGGACGGCAGCGTCAAGGTCTCCGACTTCGACGTCGCTAGGGCATCTGACGCCACCAGGATGACCCAGACCGGGCTGTTCGTGGGGAAGGTGCGCTACGGGGCTCCGGAGGCATTCCTGGGGCGGACTGACATCCGTTCCGACATCTACTCGCTGGGCATCGTGCTCTACGAGATGCTGATGGGACGTGTTCCCTTCGACTCGGACACACCCTTTGCGGTGGTGGAGATGCACCGCAGCACCGAGCCGCCCGGGTTGGAGCAACTGGACAAACTGGGCGAGGGCACCCTGGCCGTGGTGGTCCAGCGCTGTCTGGAGAAGCGGCCAGAGGAGCGCTTCCAGAGCCCCCAGGGAGTGCTGTCGGCGCTGGAGGGGCGTGATGTCGAGGCCAGAGTCTCGACGCCTGCGAAAGAGGGAGGCATGCGCTCAGCGGGCTCGGCGAGAGTACGGCCGCAGCGGCTGCCAGGCGGGGCGCGTTGGTCTGCGCCTGACTGGCTGCGGCGGCCCATCGCTCGCTACCTGTTGTTGGGGATCGGGTCGACTCTGGCTGTTGCGATGGCTGTGGCTGTCGGTGCGGTCGTGTTCGCTGGCGGCGGATCATCGGGCGAGGAAGGGCTCGGGGAGACGCCTGAGGAGCCCGTGGCAGCGACAGCTACGGCAACAGCAGCCACGCCTCCACCAGTGGCAGCTGCTAGCGCTGACGATGACCCCTTCATCGGGCCAGCGGACGCGCCGGTGACGATCATCGAGTTCAGCGACTACCAGTGCCCATTCTGCAAGCGTTTCCGTGATGAAACGCTGGATCAGATCCTGGAGACCTATGAGGGCAAGGTTAGATTTGTGTACAGGGACTTCC
>DAOUMV010000010.1:0-21285 GCA_034408935.1 Dehalococcoidia bacterium | reverse complement strand
AGGAAGGCTCCTGTCTGACAGTCGTAGTCGGCGCCGTCGGTGCGGGTGTCGCCGTCGTTGTCGACGTTGTCGTAGCACTGGTCGTCGCCAGCGGTACCCTGGGTGCCGTCCTCATGCTGGTCACCGTTGTCGTCGACGTTGGTGTCGATGGCGACCTCGGTGATGTCGCCGGGACCGGCTTGTGCAGTGAGACCCCAATGGAGAACGCCGAAGCCGATAGCAGCGGCGGAGACGAGCAGGGAGATCGCGAGCCACGCAATTGGTTTACGCCACATCATACAACCGCACCCCTAAGATTTGACTGCTTTACATCATTGTACAGTGGTCGGCCGATGCGGTGTCAACGGTCGAAAGGAAACGGTCGGTGACAAAGTGCCAAAGCTGTCTATCAATTAATTCGTATGGATTTCGCTATGGGTTGTCGGTCGATTCGCGCTGTTGCAGGCTTGCGTCCCGGAAAGCGGAGGCCGGCAAAGGATGGGCTACCTTTCGACTTGCCCACGGCAGAGCGAGGGGGTCAGCACTGGCGTGATGAGGGCAAGAGCTAGCGGTGGCAGTCTGCTGGTCCGCGGGCCGATTCTCGGGGACCAGTCCCGGGTCAAGTGCTAGGGGGCGGCGGCAGGGTATCCAAACCTGCTGCTTACGGTTCTTGGCGGTAGTACCGTGTCCCGTACCCCCGCCGCACAAGTGGCGGCGGGGATCGTCGCCGCGGTCGCCCAACAGGTAGCCTACAGGATAGCGGCGATGTCCAGGTCGCCACGGGCGCTGCTACCCCTGCTGTGGAGCGCAGCCTAGTTGGCGGCCATGCCGACGATAGGCTGGTTGAGGGCGATGGCGCCTGTGGAGCCGTAGAAGACGGCGTCGCCGAAAGCGAAGATGCCCCCGTCGGTGGCCACCAGCCAGTAGCCGTCGCCAGTTGAGGTGGTCGCCATGCCGACGATCGGCTGGTTGAGGGTGATGGCGCCCGTGGAGCCATGGAAGCCGGCATCGCCGAAAGCGAAGATGCCCCCGTCGGTGGCCACCATCCAGTAGCCGTTGCCGCTTGGAGTGGCGGCCATGCCGACGATAGGCTGGTTGAGGGCGATGGCGCCTGTGGAGCCGAAGAAAGCGGCATCGCCGAAAGCGAAGATGCCCCCGTCGGTGGCCACGAGCCAGTAGCCGTTGCCGCTTGGAGTGGCGGCCATGCCCACGATAGGCTGGTTGAGGGCGATGGCGCCTGTGGAGCCGTAGAAGACGGCATCGCCGAAAGCGAAGATGCCGCCGTCCGAGGCCACCAGCCAATAGCCGTTGCCGCTTGGGGTGGCGGCCATGCCCACGATTGGCTGGTTGAGGGCGATGGCGCCTGTGGAGCCGTGAAAGCCAGCGTCGCCGAAGGCGAAGATGCCGCCGTCCGAGGCGCCAAGCCAGTAGCCGTTACTGGGTGTTGGCGGGGCTACCTCCGGCGAGACGATGGGCGTGGGTGTGGGGGTAGGCCGCGACGGCGCTGCTGTCGGTGTCGGCGTAGGCGTGCGTGTAGGTGTGGGAGTGGGTTTGGGTGTGGGCTTGGGTGTGGGCTTGGGTGTGGATGTCGCGCCCGGGCACGGCTGGCCAACGGCCACCAGACCGCTGGTCTGGGTGGTGATGGGGATGGGCTTTGAGGTATACGTGCCAGTGGCTCCGTAGACGCTCGAGTCGGGGCGGCCGTCCTTGCCGCCCACGGTGCTGGGGATGGTGAGGGGGCTGATGCCGGGGGCGACGCCGGTGACCGTGAACCTGGCCAGGACGCCGTCGCCGGACTCATGCATGGCCGGGAAAGCGGGGTTGGCCGTGCCGTCTGCGCCCACAAACGTGACGGAGTTGGGCTTGGCCGTCAGGTCGGTGCCGGCGACGAGGAAGCCTGCGCCGCCGCCACTGCCGATGCGGGAGTGGATGCTGACGTTGTTGGGGTTGTTGCTGCCGGCGGGGTCGATAGCGATGAGGTCGCACAGCTCCTCATCGATGGCGGTGTCGCCGTCGTTGTCGGCGAAGTCGCCCCAAAAGGAGGAATACGTGCCGGTGACGTCGTCATAGCAGTCTTCGTCGAAGCGGGTGTCGCCGTCGTCGTCGATACCGAAGCCGATTTTGGTGGGGTCGTAGTCGATGTCGAACTGGTAGCCCTTGGTGAGGTCAGCGGAGTCGACACCCTTTACCCAGAGGTCGACGACAGCGGTCTGACCGACGTCAAGCGAAACGCAGGAGTCGGCGTCCGAGACGGCGGTGTCGTCGTTGTCGAGGTAGAGCCCTCTCTGACATTGCGGGTCTGCTCCGTCTTTGCGGGTGTCGCCGTCGTTGTCGACGCCGTCGTAGCACTGGTTGGTGGCGGGAGCCTTTTGGGTGCCGTCCTCGCCCTGGTCACCGTTGTTGTCGACGTTGGTGTCGATCGCGACCTCGGTGACGCTGCCCTGGATGGCCTGGGCACTGTGCCCCCAGTTCAATACGCCGAAGCCGATAGCACCGACGGAGACGAGCAGAGAGATCGCGAGCCACCTACTCAAGAGACGCAACATAATATCGCTCCGCACCCCCAAGATTTGACGACTTTTCATCTTCATAGTACAGCGGTGGGGCGACATCATGTCAACGCTTGAAAGTGAATGATGTGTGATAAAGTGCCAAATCTGCGTATCAATTGGGGGGGTGTTCATTTAAGCATGGGTTGTCGGTCGGTTCGCGCCGTTGGAGACTTGCGCCCCGGATCGCGGGAGACGGTAGGGGGTGAGCTACCGCGCGGCCTCCCCAATCGCTTTCCCCTCTATTCTGAGCCGGAGGTGATCCGGAAAATCCCTCTCGTGCCGCGTTACATCACGGAGGCTGCGTCGGAGGACCTGCTATCGGAAATGGCTGCGCTCTACTCTGAGGAGCTTAGCGGCGGGCGACCCGGTGGCTGCATCGCTAAGCCTTTCGGGGCTCTGGAGGACGACGAGCGGACGACCGTTGGCGGACGCCAGAGGGAAGCGTCCGGCGAGCCCGTGGCCGTTGACATAGCGGTTGTGGGTGGGGATCATCGAGAGGACTCATGATGAGGGGATTGCGCTTAACGATTGCTGTGGTGGCCGCCGTGTCTCTGATCGGCCTGGCGTGCGACGGGGGCGGAGGATCTTCCACCGGCGGGACGCCCTCCACGAGCGAGACGCCCTCCACGAGCGAGACGCCCTCCACGGGCGAGACGCCTGAAGCCACGGCCAGCGATTCGTTCACCCCTGCTGTGGAGCCCACCCCTATGTTTGCTCCCATGGAAGGCCCCGAGCGGACCTTTCGGCCTGAGGAGCGCACGAACTACAGGAAGCTCCCCGAATTCCGTCTACCCGATCCCGCCAGCCTGCCCAGTCCCTCTGGTGACGAGGAAGGCCCCGAATTCCATCCCCCGGAAACCCACACTTGCCCAAAGGACGCGCAGGTGCTCTTCCGGCCTTTGGAGGGCTTCCAGGTCTGCTATCCGAGCGACTGGCAGATTGGCGGCCACGCCTACGTAACCGGCGGCGTCGATGACCGCTGGTACGCGGTGGCCCTGTCTCGGTTCGGGGAGGACGGTCGTGAGCGCGCCCACGTTAGTATCTACGTGACTAACCCCTACAGCCAGCCATTCCTGTATGTAGCCGATTGCCAGCAGGCGTACCAGGTCAAGTTGGATGGTCGGCCAGCCAGCCTCTGCCCCGACTATCCCGGCGAGTCCCCGGAGGCCAAGATTATCGCCTATCACGTTCGGCAGGGGGAGAGGGACTACTTCATACAAGTAGTGCCGATGTTCGAGTACGATTCCGATGCCGGCCGCTATCGGGACTCATGGTCGAAGGAGGACGAGGCGGTGGGCATCCAGATAGCTCAGAGCTTTCAATTCGTAAAGTCCGTGGAGGCGCCTTGATTTCCCCCAAGGACCTGGTGTCTTTGTTCTGCGTCATCGCTCTGGGCGCTGCCGCTAGCGCCTGCGGCGACGGCGGCGCCTCCCCTTCGCCGACCCCCACGGCCGGGCCACCGCCGGTGTTCACTGTTACGCCCACCGTCATGCCCACCGTCACGCCCTTCAACCCCTTTTCCCCGGGCGCCGACGTTGCTCCGCTTCCCCCAAGTGCTCTCCTCGACATGGCTTCCGATTCGCCGGTGCTCACCATCCTGGCCGCCGACGCCGACGATCTTCATGCCGGCGGCACCTCTCTGGCCCGGGGGGACTTCAACAGTGACGGTGTGGACGACCTTCTGTTGGGAGCGCCCTTTGGCGATGGGCCCGATAATTCACGGGGGGACGCTGGCGAAGCGTATGTCATCTTCGGCTCGGGAGATCTGGGGGCGGAGATCGGCCTAGGGAGAGGGGCGGCTGACCTCACGGTCTTCGGCGCTCTCCCGGGTGATAACCTGGGGTTCTCCGTCATCAGCGGCGACCTCAACGGTGACGGCATCGACGACGTCGTTGTGGGCGCACCCGCCTCCAATGGTCTTAACAACATACGTACCGACCTGGGAGAGGCGTACGTGATCTTCGGGTCTCCTTCCCTGGGAGGGACGGTGGACCTGGCGGGAGTAGAGCAGGACTTCACCTTCAGGCCCGCCGAGGGGTTCACCCGCGTAGGCACTACCTTCGCCATCGGTGACGTGAATGGGGACGGGATCGATGATCTCATCGCTGGAGGCCCGTTCGGGGGGCGTGTCGAGGGGACGCGGCCTGGCAGTCCCAGGACGACGGAGGGCGAAGTGTATGTGGTGTTCGGCGCGCCGGACCTCAGCGGGGAGAAGGACGTGGCCCGCGGTGAGGAGGACGTGAGGTTGAAGGGCGCTCAGGAGTATGACAGCTTTGGGCAGGCAGTGGCCTCAGGCGATGTCAACGGGGATGGCGTGGATGACATCATCGTGACAGCGAGCAGGGCCGACGGGCCCGACGATTCCCGGACGCAGGCAGGCGAGGCGTATGTGTTCTTCGGCTCCCCCACTCTCTCGGGGAGGGTCGGCAGCGATGAGGCTGACGTCATCATCTACGGTGCGGACGAAGGCGATACACTTGGCGACCTGGTGGCCAGCGGCGACCTGAGCGGTGATGGACTGGCGGATATCGTCCTTGGGGCCCGCTTCGCTGGCGGACCCGACAACGTGCGCTCGGTGGGTGGGGAGGTCTACGCCATCTTGGGGTCGCCTTCCCTGGAAGGCGTCATCGACCTGGGCGAAGGGGCATCAGACTCTCTGATCTACGGCCGTGATCCAAGTGATATGATGCCTTCCTCCCTGACCGTCGGTGACCTGGATGGCGACGGGCGCGATGATGTGGTTCTGGGAGCGGCGTTCGCTGACGGTCCCGAAAACGCACGCCCCGACGGCGGTGAGGCGTATGTACTGTTTGGCGACGCCCTGGATGGCGAGATCGATCTGCGGGTGGACGTGGACAGGGCTGTGTTCATCTACGGCGCGGCCATCAGAGAGCAGTTGGGGGTGGGCCTGCTGTGGATCGATCTCAACGATAATGATAGAAGAGAACTCCTGCTCCTGGCCTCCGGTGGCGCGGGTGCGCCTGAAGGGCCCGGGAAGCTATACCTGGTGGATGTCCCCGGCTCCTGATGTGCGGGAGATCGCCGGCAGCGGATTTCGCAGGCCCTACTCGCTGAGGATGATATACGCCTGGCCGCTGTCCTCGCGGGCGTTTTCGGGCCCGTCGGCCAGGAGGGCGCCGGCGATGATGTCATCCCTACCGTCTCCGTCGATGTCGCCCGCAGCGAGCGAGAAACCCAGCTCGTCGCCCGCCTCCTCGCCGAACAGCGCCCGCTCGAACGCACCTTGGGCTAGGTCGATGTCGCCTCTGAGGCTGGGACCACCCGCTACGGCGTACACCTCGCCTCCATCGGCCCGGGTGTCGCGGCAGCTGTCGGCCACGGGCGCGCCCACGAGGATATCGTGGACGCCGTCACCGTGGAGGTCGCCGGTAGCCACTGTGAAGCCCAGGCTGTCCCTCGCCCCGGCGCCATAGACGGTGACGTCCAGCGACCCGGCGGCCAGGTCTATCGATTCGGGGAGGTCAGGCGAGCCGAAGAGTACATGCACCTCTCCGGCGTTGTTGCGCTGGTTGCCGACGCCGTCGGCATCGCGGGCGCCGATAACAGCGTCGTCGATGCCATCGCCGTTGATATCGCCTGCGGCGACGAAGAAGCCGAGGCCGTCCCGGCGGTCGGCGCCGACGATGCCAGTGAACCCCTCGGCGGAGGCGAGATCGAGGCTGCTGGCTGTGTCGGGCACATCCAGGATGTAAGCTGCTCCCGCCTTCTCTGGTGCCGGGTCACCCTGGTCGGCAAAGGGGGCGCCGAGGAGCAGCTCGTCCCTGCCGTCCCCGTCCAGATCGCCGGCCGCCATGAAGTTGGGGAGAGAGTCCTTGGCGCGCGCGCCGTGCACGATGAGATGTGGTGACTCCAGACCCATGTCCAGGCGGCCTCCGAGCTGCCCAGAGCCCAGCGTCACAGCCACCGCGCCGACGTCCCGGCGCTCGTTCGCCGGCCGTCAGCCGATGAGCCGCCCAGGATGATATCGTCGATGCCGTCGCCGTTGACGTCGCCCGTGGCGAGGGCGATGCCCCAGAAGTCGCCGCTGTCCTCGCCCACGATGGTGAGGTCTTGCCGCCCTTCGGCGATGTCAATCGTGCCGCCCAGGTCGCGGCCGCCGTAGACGGCGTATGCGGCGCCGACGCTGGGACGCCCGCTGTCCGTGGCGAAGCGCGATCCCACCAGGACATCATCGATGCCGTCGCCGTTGACGTCGCCGCTGGCCACGGTGAAGCCAAGGTTGTCGTCGGCCCCCTGGCCGAAGAGAGTGAGGTCGGCCGCTCCGTCTGCCAGGTCGATCACTGGCGGCAGTGATGGCCCTCCGAAGATGACGTAGGCCTCGCCGGCGTCAGTGCGGTCGTTGGCGGGCCCGTCGCCCAGAGGGGCGCCGATCAGGAGGTCCGCGAAGCCGTCTTCGTTGAAGTCGCCGCTGGTGAGGGAGAAGCGATCGGCCAGGAAGTCACCCGCCTCAGCCCCGAAGATTACGGTGTCGGCTGCCTCCTCGGTCAGGTCCTCGGGGCAGACAGCAGGGCTTGGCGACTCTGGAAGTGCGGTGGGGACGGAGCGGGTGGTGGGCGACGGAGCGGGCGAGGTTGTGGGGCTGCCTACACCGCAACCGATGGCGAGAAGGGCAACGACGACGCCGAAGGAGACAAGAGGCGATCCGCGCCGGATTCCGTCAGTCGTGCGGCTATGAACCGGGTGCGGGCCCGAAGTACAGGTCATCGTAGTAGGCGTCGGCGGCGATCGGCCCTTCCCCGACTTTCTTGTTGTCGTACCGCACTTCGAAAAGCACGCGGATGAACTCGAACCCTTGCGGGACGGCGCCCCAGAGGTTCTGGAAGTCCTCTCTCACGTTTCGCTCGAAGTGCACCCACTTGCCGACTGGGGGATCGTCGCGGCCCACGAATACGAAATGGGCGTTGCTGATGACGAAGGGAGGTGAATCCGTCCCGGCCAGCAGGTAGCGGATTTGATGGTTCTGGAAGCCGCTCGGGGCGTTATCGGCGCCCCAAACGATGACCACGAACTGAAGGTACTGCGTCTTCGTTCCCTTGACCCAGTTCTCCACCCGATAGTAGCCCGAGAGCACCTCCGGCAACTCCTCAACCTTGATCTCCTGCACCAGGTAGGCGATCTTGGTGTCTTTCTCGCTTTCGTCCGCCTGAAGGTGGAGGCGAGCGCTGGTGCTACCCGAGTGGGCGACCGTATCGGACACGATGAAGGCAGGTGGTTTCAGGATGCACCATGGCCCGGCGCCGTCCTCAAAGCTGGGGTTGGCGAACACATTGTCGGTGGGAGGCGGTGATTGAGGGCTCCCGCCACAGAGATCTCCCACCACAGACGGCGTCTCTGAGCCGTCGCCACAGGCGGCCGTGACCAGCAGGAGGCCCAGCACTAGGATGGGCCAGCGAATGCGAAGGACCATCGCTAGACAATCCTACGGGTTGGCGAATCCAGGGTCAACATTGCCGCCCGCTTGGCGGGACGCTGCTAGGGTGACCAAGACGGCAGCATGTCGATGTCGTCATTATCGGTCAGTCGGCGTAGGTCACTGCCGTTGGGACGCACGATGTAGATATCGAAGTCGCCGTCGCGGTCGGAGTGGAAGGCGATCCACTGGCCGTCCGGCGACCACGTTGGATACTCGTCGGCGCCGGCGTCATCCGTGATGCGGCGCACATCGCTACCATCGGTGTTCATCACGTAGATCGAAACGTTCCCATCGCGGTCGCTGGTAAACGCTATCTTGGTGCCGTCCGGAGACAGGCTGGGGTAATAGCTCTGGGCCCCACTCTCGCTGAGGATGATGCTGATGTCTGAGCCGTCTGGCTCCACGGAGCAGATCTGGAGGGCACTGATTCCCCCTTCAGAGCCGCGGTAGAGGATGCGCTGGCCGTCGGGGAACCAGCCGCCAGGGAAGCCGCCGGCGCAGGTCGTCTGGGGGCTGGGCACCTGGTCCTTCAGCACCGGCTGCGGATCGGAGCCATCAGCGCCCATGATCCACAGCAGGCCCTCGCTCTGCGAACGGAAGCTGTAGAAGGCGATACGACCGCCGTCGGGCGACCAGCGGGCGCCGCCCTCCACGGCCGAGTCATCGGTTAGCTGTTCGACGTCGCTGCCGTCGGGGCTCATAACAAAGACGTTGGCCGGCCCGGTGCGGAACGACTTGAAGGCCAGGCGAGAGCCATCCGGGGACCACCAGGGCTCGCTGTCCTCGGATTCGTTGTTCGTGATATTCACTTGGTCGCCGCCGTCGCCGTCCATCAGGTAGATCTCGTCGTTGCCGTCGCGATTCGTGACGAAGGCGATAGTGCCGGCGGGTTCACCGGTGAACACCTCCTCCTCACCACCGCAAGCGGCGCCCATGATTCCTACAGCGACCAGTGAGCACGCCAATGCAAGCCACTTAGTGCTGGCGCGCCTTGGAACGGATAGCGACGATCCAGTGGACATCAAGGCTGACTCTCCTCAAGAGCGGCGTCGATACGTTGGACTTGGAGCGCTGTCAGGTCCGCAACATCCGAAAGAAGGGCGTCCCGGCCGGCGGAGACTTCGACCAGGGATACTGCACGAAGGAAGCCGCGCAAGCGGTTCCGTCGCAGTACCACGAAGTCCTCAATGTACAAAGGCCCGTCCTCCCCGCCCTGAAGCCCGGTGATGCGTATCCAGATGACCTCGTCCGCCAGCCCGGGGCGCTCCACCTCTTTCACTTCCACGTCGGTCAGGTTGGGGTAGGCCGCCTGCCAGTCCGCGCTTTGGGCCTCCTGGCTGTCATCGGCGAAGGACTCGCTGGCCCCCTCAGGGGTCAGATAGAGGCTGGCAGCCGAGGTCACGGCGATCAAGCCCCGTGCCGGGGGGGATTCAGACCCAGGCACAAAGCTGACTTCGTAGCCCAGAAGACGCCCCATGCTTTCCAGCCGCGCGAGCTCCTGCTCAGGGTCATCCTCGCCGGCGGCGATGTCCTCGTTGGTGGAAGCGCTGGCGTCAGCCTGCTCCAGACCCGCCCGTAGATCTTCGACCCGGAGGACGACGTGTTCGAGGAGCTGTTGCTCCGGAGATGCCGAGGCTGTTGGCGATGTCGCCGCTGTGGGCGTGGTCGTGCCGGAAACCTGATCCTGGCCGTCATCACAGGCCGATGCCAGAGTAGCGGCAACGAGAGCGGCGATGGCCACAAGCGGGAGTCTCGAACGCCTGAAAGGCCCGGTGGACAGCCCGCTGGCTGGGCTCTTCAACGGGTTACGGAGACGGCGGCGACATTCGTGCGTATCTTCCTTCACTGAAGTCATAGGATAACGCAAAGGTGGATGCCAGCGCCAACGCCAGCGCCAGCGGCTGACCCTAGAGGTTCAGGCGACATCCGGAGGGAGCTGTCACGAGCAGGCCGTGCCGAAGATGGGCGGGAACATCTGGAGCACGTCCCCGAGATTGATCACGCCGTCCGGCACCAGGTCGCTGCGGGCGCTGTACAGGGGGTCATCTGAACTCGACCCGAAGATGGGCGGCAGCACCTGAAACACGTCCGCCAAGTTCACGACCTGATCGTCGTTGAAGTCCGGCGGCCATTTGTCGTCGGCTTCGTCCTCAGCCGTCATGGTGTCGGCGCAGGGGTCGAGGTGGTCGGTGCCGATGAACAGCTCGTCCGTGTCGCCGAACCCATCGTTGTCATCATCCGTGTCGACGGGGTCAGGGACAGTGTCGCCATCGTTGTCGCCGGGGACGGTGACCGTGGTGGAGCAATCGATAGTGGAGTAGACGAAGCCATCACTGTCAGGGACGGGAGCCGGGACGTCCGTGGCGATACAGCGATCAGTTCCGGGGAGGACGATCTCGAACTGTTCAATGGCCCCGGTCTGGAACTTGCGTGTGTCGCGAACCTCAAGGTGCCAGGGTGTGGCGGGCGAGGGCGGAAGGTACGCTACGCAGGGGTGGCCGCTGAGGTCTAGGAAGGCCACGAGGTCGTCCACGGAATCGGCAGGGTCCGGCTCCCAGACGTTGATGGTGCAGAGCGGGCTGTTGGCGTCCGCGCCCACCTTGATGTGGACGTCGAGGTCGCCCCGCCGCGCGTGGATGATCCGGAGGTAGGCGTAGGGGAAGTCGGAGACGGCACCGGTGGCGGAGATGCCGCGGGCGGAGAAGACGCCGTCGATGGTGGTGACGTGGGCGCCGCCGTACAGCAACGTGTCGGACTGGCGGATGGCGGCAGCGGCCTCCGCGAAGGTGGAATGAGGATCGAGGTAGAACTGGCTGTCGAGCACCAGCGTGAGGACGGTGTCGCGGGCGGCTTGGTCGCCACCCAGGGCCTGGACCAAGTCCCAGAGCGCGCCGCCCCAGACCAGGCCGGCGCAGTGTGGGTCGCCGCTGTTCGAACACCAACTTGGCAGGTTAACGACCGAATCACCGTCGAAGAAGGCTGAGTTTTCCAGACTGCGTAGGCCCGGAGAGCCGCCACACGCTGCCACGCCGACACTGAACCAATCACCGAGGCAGGGGTTGCCGAAGACGGCGGCGGGAAGGAAATCGCCAAAGCCCTCGCCCATTGCCAAGGCCTGCCAGACGTCGGCCTCTGCGCCGAAGCCCCAGCCCGGCACCTGGTCATACTGGATGGCGTGGCCGTACTCGTGGACGATGACGTCCGCGTCTTCCGCGGCGTCCGCGGAGGGTGAGCAGATGTCGCCATCGCCGAAGTGCAGGCCCAAGTCTGTGGGGTCATAGAAGGCGTTGCAGTCGGAGAAGTAGTGGGCGTGGGCCGCGATGGGTCGGTCGACGATGCCGCTGGCCCCGCTGAAGCCAAGGGCCTGGATCTTCCGCTGGAGCGTATCGATATGGTGGTAGACCATCACCTCCTCGAAGCGGTCGTCGTTGCAGCCGTATACGTAGTTGCGGGAGGGCTCGTCAGCCACCGCGGCGGTCTTGTAGGCTCCCGCTATCCCAGGTGCGGAGAGGTCGACGAACTCGCCGATGAGCCTGTCCTGACCGGCGTTGATGCCCCGTAATGTGTGGGTCCCGTATTCGCTGGACAGGGCCGACTCGTTTCCGGAGCTGTCGCAATCGTCAGGGGGTGGGATGAGGCCGCTGGAACTGTTGGCCGGGTTCGGGTCGAACACTTGGCCGCTATCAGAGCGAACGAGATTCTGTCGCAGCAGTATCTCGCCGCTGTCGGCCCGCAGGACGAATAGCCAGCTACCGAGCGGCTCCACGGTCGGCGCCACCACCTGCCAGGAGAGGACATGCTCCTCTCCCTCGCCACCGCCGATAGGGTAATAGACCAGGTTGACGGAGACGGCACCGCGAAGATTCGCTGGCGATAGGGACACGGAGCTTCCGATGGCATCAAGGGCTTCCTGGGCCGTCAGCGAGGGCGCACTGGCGTGTGGCCTGACCCCTGGCCGGTAACGGCTGATGATGAGAGGCGGTGCGGGAGTGCGCTCGTCTTTGGGCAGGCTGACGGTCAGGGAGCGGCCGAACACGGGTATGCCGTCCAGCGTCTGCTGGTAGCGCACGTGCTGGCTGGACAACCCCTCGCGCACTGCGATGAGCTCCAGGTCCTGCAGGTCAGACGCGAGCCCGAAGCGATCGGCGTTAGCCCGCAGGTGGGCCTCGGCGCGGGCTGCGGGGCCATTGCCTTGAGAGCCGGCGGAGCCGGTGTCCGCCCAGACAGCAAGCGCGCCCAGGGCGAGGATCAGCAGGACCAGGCCTGCATTCTCAGTGATCTTCTGCATCTACCCCGCGGTCCACATCATCTTCGCCGGCTAGCGACCCGCCTTGCCGCTGTAGGGATGGCTCTATCGTTGCAGCGAGTAGCGGCACGGTCAAGGTGCACCGGGCACTGTCCCTCTTCTGCGTGATTCCTTGGTCTATGGTGTGCAGTTCGTGCCGAACGTCGGCGGCAGCACCGGGAACACGTCCCCGAGGTTGATGATCCCGTCCGGCATTAGATCCGCCCTCGCGCTGAAGCCGGGCTGGCCCGTGCTGGTGCCGAACGTCGGCGGCAGCACCGGGAACACGTCCCCCAGGTTGATGATGCGGTTCATGTCGAAGTCGGCCGGCCAGGCGTCGTGGGAGCCCGGCACCAGAGGGCAATCCACCAGCGGGTCGGTGCCGATGATCAGCTCGTTATCATTGGGGTGGGCGTCACCGTCGGTGTCGATGGTCGAGGCGCTGAGGCCCCCGGCGTCGCAGAAGCCGTCCGGGGGAGTGGTATCGACGCCGCCTATGCAGACGGCGTCCGTGTTCATGTCGTGGCGGAAGGCGCCGTCCGCCACGTTGTCGTTGCCCCCTTGCTCTGAGTCACAGGCGTTGCCGATGGAATCGTGCTTGAAGCCGCCGTCCGGCGCTGCCTGGATGTAGGTTGTGGTCATCTCCCCCTGCGCCTGCGTGGCGTTGGCGACGAGGGGGCAGTTGTCCTGGGGGTTGAGGAAGCCGTCGCCGTCCTCGTCGTCCTCATATTCGTCCGCATGCGGGTCGCAGGCCGAGTCGAGCATGTCAAAGTCCGGGCCCGATTCGGATCGCGGGTCCTCTACGTTGGCGGTGAAGGGACAGGTGTCGAAGCTGTTCTCTATGCCGTCGCCGTCCGCGTCGCGGATGGTCAGGGCGTAGAGCAGGAGGGGGTGGGTGCCTTCGCCGTCGATGCCGGTGCCGGCGGCCGGGCTGGTGAGGCGATTGACGGTGCCGTGGTTGGTGTCCGTCACCTGGCCCAGGAACATGGCGTTGGTGGTGAGGGGCGTGCAGAAGTCGCTGAGGGCGCTGATGGAGACCACGAGCTCCATAGGGTCCTGGAGGACCAGTATGTGCACCCAACCCGCATCATCGGGGTTGCGGCCGTAGCGTGCGAAGGGATGCATCGCGTTGTCAGGGTCGTTGGTGAAGGCGAGGAGCTGGTCCTTCTGGAAGACGAGGACCGTGAGGAAGAGCCAGTCGGCGCCGGTCACCTTGGTGAGGCCGGTGTAGCGGGCGTGGGGGCTGATGGGGGGCGTGTCCCCGTTGGGGCCGCCCGGGTAGTCCAGGTCCGGGTCAAGGAGGGTGTTCAGGAAGCTGGGGTAGTGGAGCACTGCCGGGGAGTTGGCGTCCGCCTGGCTGGGGAAGCCGTCGCCGCCGTCGATCTTCAGATTGGAGAAGCGGTCGGGCCATCCCTCGGGCAGCGCGTCCACCGTGTCGGACGTGTCGGTGGTGGAGTCGTAGAGGATGAAGTCCAGGGGCATCGCATTGTTGCAGGGGTTGGCCGTGAGTCCGAACCTCAGGTCGGTTCCTATTCCGCCGATTACGGTGCCGTCGTCGATCTCCTCGTCGGCGGCGATGGAGAACTCGTCCGACATCCAGTTCGCGAAGGTGGAGAAGTTGTAGTCGCCGCTGGGCACGGTCCAGGTGAAGCCGAAGTTCGGGTTGGCGTTGGGGGAGTAGTCGCTGGTGCAGTTGGGGTCACCTCGGAGCACCGCCGGTCCGGTGAAGTCGGTGGGGAGCTGGTTGCAGAAGAAGTATTCGGTGGTAGTGTTGAAGCTCCCGTCGGCGTGGACGGTGCTATCAGGCAGTGAGAACAGGGCGAACAGCGCCGCTACTATGACTCCTCCGACGAGGAATCGGCGAAACAGGGGCTGGCCAACCAGATGCCCGCCCATAAGCGCACCCCCTTCTCAACCGGATAGAGGCAAACGATATGCCGTATCAATGATTCTATGGGGTTTGGCTAGGCTGTCAACATTGCAAGAGAATTCACAATTGCGGGGCGTGCTTCTGCGGCGCACTCATCGGCCCCGGCGATCATGACGGCAGGAGTGCGGCCTATCGACTGGCTGCCCCTTCCAGTGGCAGACTGCGGGCGTGGGTTAAGGCGGCTAACGAGCGGCGGGTGGCCCGGCGGGCCTGGTCACTCGATCTTCTTGACGTCCTTGACCTTCCATAGGGAGACTTCGTCGTCGAACTCCAGGTTCATCTCCCACGTCTCGCCGGTATCGGGCAACTGAGCGAGGAAGGTGAGGGCCTTGTCTGCTTCGGGGACCTTCGTCGAGAGACAGAACTGCCCCAGGGCTATTCTGGATATTATGGTGGGGTTCCCTGCGACGACCGTCTGCACCGGCTCCAGGGGGCATTCAACCTGTCTGCTGAGGTCTAGGAAGTGCCCGTCGAGGCCGATGTCCTGGATGTAGGTGCCCGCAGCCATGCCCGGAGTGTCGCCGGTGCCCGGGGTGACATTGGTGGTGGGGGACCCATCTGTGGGGGAGGAGTCGTCGCGGTCACCGCCGCCGTTGCCGTTGCAGGCGACGGCCGCCAAGGCCACAAGAGCTACCGCCGTCAGGGCCAGGTGAAGTGTGCGGTTCTTCAAGCGTTCAATTCGCATATTGTAGAATATACTCGACTTTGCGGGTGAGCACCACCTGCTACCGTATGATCGTCAGGGTGGTTGCGGAAGGGTGGAAGCGGCGCGGGGGTCTGCGGGAAACCTTTCGGGGCGATGTTCGTTTTCATTGCGGAGGTCGTACATGCCGGTGAAGATATCTTCGATAGGGATTATGGCGCTCGGCATCCTGCTCGTTGTAGCCGCCTGCAACGGCGATGGTGGCGAGTCGGCCGCTACTCCTACGCCGGAGCTCACGCCCACCGTGGCCCCGTCGCCGTCTGAACTCTGCCCCATGATCGATGGTGAGGTGGTGCAATCCGTAATCGCGCTCTTGGAGTTGGACAAGTTGAGTTACGAGCAGGGTGAGCCTGTCGAGATGACTTTACGTCTGATTAATTGCGCCAGCGAGCCGATCACGCAAACCTTCCCCGACGCTCAGCGGTACGACTTCGTGGCAAAGACGGGCGATGACGACGAGGTGTGGCGCTGGTCCAACGGCATGGCCTTCGCCGAGGTTCAGGGCGAGGAGACGTACGAGCCGAACGAGGAGATCACGTTCACCGAGACCTGGGACCAACTCGACAGCGAGGGCCAGCAGGTAGAACCGGGGCAGTACGAGCTGGCGGCCGAGAGCACCGGCTGCGACGAGACTCTCCAGAATTGCGGTCCCAGGGCTGGCCTCTTCATCGAGATCACGGCTCCATAGCGGGAGCGGTCCGGCCCGTTGGGTCAGCGCCGGGCGAAAAGCACGTAGGCTTCGCCGGCGTCGGCCCTGTCGTTCGCTGGCCCGTCCCCCACGGCGGCTACCAGCACGTCGTCCAGTCCATCGCCGTCCATGTCGGCGCTCAGCAGGGACGGCCTGGCGAATGTGTTCACGCCCAGAAAGTCGTCGACGTCCAGCCCTTCGATGACTATGTCGGCTGCCTGGTGCGCCAGGTCGAGTGCGCCCCGTAGACTGGGCCGACCGTAGATCACGTAGATCTCACCGGCGTCCTCCGTGGCATCCCCAGACCCGTCGCCACCGGTGGCGGCCAGGAGGAGGTCGCTCATGCCGTCTCCGTTGAGGTTTCCTGCCGCCACGCTGCGTCCCAGACGGTCGACTGCGTCCGCCCCATAGATGCGCAACGCTTCAGCGCCTTCAAGCGTATCGACGGTGGTAAGCGGCTCAGCGCTGCTGAGGACCAGATAGGCCTCGCCTGCCAGATCACGGCCGTTACCCGGGCCATCGGCGCTGACCGCGCCCAGCAGCGTATCACCGACACCGTCGCCATCGAAGTCGCCGATGGCCGCTGAATGGCCGATCTGATCGCCTTCGTCGGATCCCAGGATCGTCATCTCGCCCTGGCGGAGAGCGAGGTCATAAGTCGCCGGAAGCTCACCGTCGGAGATGATGTAGACCTCCCCCGCCTTGGGCCGCTGGTTTTCCGGGCCGGAGGCGAAGGTGCTGGCAAGGACCAAGTCGTCCATGCCGTCGCCGTTCAAGTCACCGGCCGCCACCGTTTCCGTTAGCCAGTCCTCCGCCTCGGTGCCGAGGAAGGTGACATCCTGCACCCCATCAGCCAGGTCGATCATCGGGGGCCATGATGGTGAGCCCAAAATGAGGTGACCCTCGCCAGCATCGGGGCGGGTGTTGCCGGGGCCGTCGGCCTGGAAGGCCCCGATGAGGAGGTCGTGAACGCCATCGCCGTTAACATCGGCGGTGGCAAGGGAAAGCCCGGCCATGTCCTTCTCGTCCGCCCCGAAGGCGACAGTGGCGGCAGGATCTGCCGCCAGGTCGATCGTCGCCGGCCAGGAGCGAGCCCCGAGCAGGACATGCGTCTCCCCGGCGTCAGGGCGCTGACCGGCGGGCCCGTCGGCGAAGGGTGCTCCCAGGACGAGGTCATCGAGCTCGTCACCGTTGATATCGGCGGCGACGGCGGCGCGGCCCAGCTGGTCCCCCTCGGTGGCACCGAAGATAGTGACATCCTGCTCACCCAGGGCGGCGTCGCGGGCCTCGCCTGGAGTGAACGGGCCAAAGAAGATGTACACCTCGCCGGCATCAGGCCGGTCGTTCTGGGGCCCGTCGGCCTGGGCTGCCGCAAGGACTACATCGGGGATTCCGTCCCCGTTGAAATCACCTGTGGCCAGCCCCGTGGCGGCGTCCCCTGGCTCATCTCCGTAGAAAGTAACACGATCGCGCAGGGTGACGGGCGCCAGCGATTCAAGAGTGGGCGCGACGGCCTGCGATGTCGGGCTAGGAGTGGGGTGGGGCTCGACCGTTGATGGCATCGTCGTAGGGGGGCGCGAGGGCGATCCACCACCGCATGCCTGAGCGATGAGGATCGCGAACAGCACCCACGTCGCCAGCGGGAGTAGCCTCTGCCTCAACGGCGATGCGTTCATGATGGATGGAGATCGAGTCGCGTCCTCTCCTACGACCAGTCTATCGTCTGTCCTGGAGCACATCCAATCTGCTAGTATTGGGCAGAACAGCCGTAGGAGCGAGGTGTGTCTATGACGCCTACAGTCTGCAGTATCCCACTTCGGTCGCTCCTGGCCAGCGTCGCCGTGGCGAGCGTGGGACTTCTCGCCTTCGCCTGCGGGGACGGCGGAGACGGCGGGCCCGCCAGCCCCACTGGCGACAACGGGCCGCCGCCGGAGGTGACCGTGGTCACGACGCTCCCGGTGTTCGCCGACTTCGTCCGGGAGGCGGGCGGCGATCGGGTCGAGGTGTTCACGATCCTGCCGGACGGGGTCGATCCCGACCTCCGTGAGCTGGCGCCTGAGGAGGCCGAGCGTGTCAGCGGCGCCGATCTTATTCTCTTCAACGGCCTTGACCTGGAAACCACCGCCGAGGACTTGCTGTTCGAGCATAGGAGCCGCGGCTCGCAGCTCATCGACTACTCTAGGGATGTCGCCTCACCCACCAGCGAAGGGATGTCGGCGTTTGAGGCTCGGGACAACCCCTACCTTTGGCTTGACCCTGTCCTCGCCCGGACCTACATGGATACGACCTGGGACTCGCTCGTCATCGTTGATGGGGAGGCGGCCACCACGTATCGGAAGAACGGTGATCGCTACAAGGACGAATTGCGCTCCCTCCACCAGGAGATAAAGGAGAAGGTCGAGTCCATCCCGCCGAAAAACCGCAAGCTGGTTACCTTCCACGATTCCTTCTTCCACTTGGCCAACCGCTACGGACTGGAGCTTGTCCGGCTGCCGACACCTATCTCCACCGAGGAGCCCAGCCCTCGCCGAATCGACGAGTGGGCTGAGCTGATACGTGAGCAAGGCGTGCCCGCCGTGTTTAGCGAGCCCGGTTTCACGTCGGAGCTCCTGGTGGAGGCAGCCCGGCGCGCCGAAGTGGAGGTGTGCACGCTGTACAGCGATACCCTGGATGACGAGGTCACAACATATTTCGAGATGATGAACTTCAACGCCGATGAGCTGGTCCGCTGTTTGGGGGGTGGGTAAACCACGCGCCGGCGATCTCGCCGCAAATGGCTGGCGGATGACCCTCTCTACTGGCTGCCGGCCGTAGTGTGCTACAGTAGTTTGTAGCGACCGATGGCCGAAGACAGCGAGAGAGAGCACGATCTGATCGGTCCGTCCAGGGCCCGCCGCATCCGCGATTGGCTGATGCGGCCGCGGACCGTCCGCATCGTGGCGCCGGTGGCCTTCCTCCTGGGCGTGGCTCTTGTGGTCATCGGTCTGCTGGTCATTCCCTCCGGCGACGACGCCAAGCCTGCGGCCGCGCCCCCGGGGTTTGGACCCGGTGGTATTCCCGGCACCGCCTACCCCGTGCCGCCGGAGATGGTGAAGGCCTGGAGTTACTTGGTGCCGCCGGTGCAACCGTTCGCTGGCTTCGTGCTGGTGATCGACTCCCTGGGAGTGGAGGCTATGGTGGTTCGGCTGGGATTGGACCCGCGTGATGTCCCGCAGGTCCCCAACGACGGCGCCAAAGTGGCTTGGTACGAGTTCACCGCGAAACCCGGCACGGGCGGCAACGCTGTTCTGGCCGGGCACGTGAGGTGGGCCGGTGACCCCGGCGTGTTCGCCGACCTGGATGAGCTCGATGAGGGGGATGTGATCCGCTTGCAGTGGACCAACGGCAAGGAATCGGTGTACGAGGTCTCCACCAACGTTGTGATGGACGCAGACGATCCCGAGTTGCTGCGGGCGATGGGGCCCACCAAGAGGGACACCCTCACCCTCATCACATGTACGGGTGAATGGGAGACGGACCTGGATGACCCGCTGGGCGGCGACTTCACAGAACGGGTTGTAGTTCAGGCCCGCTTGGTTGAGCCCAGGTCAGCCGCCTTTTCCCCCTAGCCGTCCGCCTGCAAGAACCGCATCTCGCCTTTGTAGGCGCGGTCAGGCCACCTCTTAAGCCTGTCTGTCCCCATCGTCTCTCACGTCGGCAGCCCTGTCGTCCAGAATCTTCGTTACCCCGCGGTGGGCGTCGTGCCGACTTCACTCCAGACGACCGGATGGGCCTCCCGAGGCTCTCAGCACGCCGTCGACGTTGCTGGTCAGTCTCGGATCACGCCTCTCCGTACGCCGGCTGCAGGCGTTGGCGCTGGCGACGACGTGGCTCAGATGAGCGTTGTGTGTGCCAGCATGCGGTCCTGCACGACCCAGTCCCGCATCCATGAGACTGGAGATCAGGGTGCTGGAAACGGCTGGTTGGCGGCTGCGATGCCGATTGACAGCCTGTCGTGGGGGTATATAATGGTCGCTGATAGACGCAACACCGTCGAGCGAGGGCCACGATACGCACGACCGTTCCTTGCGTACGGCGCGTTATCGCGGCCTCCGGTGAGTGAACGCGAGTTCTGATTGCGGCTAGGCGGCCTGAAAAGGGGTGCGGAAATGGGACGCATAGCGCTTGCCTCCCTCCTGGCAGGCCTACTCGTGGGTGTGATTCTCGTGGCCTTTGGCCTTCTCCATTGGGGTCTCACTGCCCAAGCCGGTCCCGGCGACGTCACTGAGGTCGCCATCGACACTAACGTCGACGACAACGGTGACCAGGGCGAGGACGGCACTCAAAAGGCTCCCGCCACCAACCAGTGCTACGACAACGTCGACAACGACGGCGACACGCTTACCGACGGCGCCGACTACGACTGTCAGACAGGAGCCTTCCTCGACAACAACGACACCACTATCTCCGCCCCCGACTCCTGTGTGGAGATTGCCGTCGGCCAGACCGTTGTCGTCGACCTCTGGGTCGACGACGTCGACCCCGCTGACCTCACCAAGGGCTACCAGTTCGACATTGACTACGACTCCTCGAAGATCGGCATCGGCATCGACGACGATGACGACACCCTCTTCGACGAGGACTGCTACGACGACATCACCGGCGCGTATAACTCCTATTGGGCCGACTGGACCGACAACGACGGCGCCACCGCCATTGACGCGGAGCTGTGCGACTTCATCGTTCTCGACCCCTACGGCGCCACCCCCAACAACGTCACCATCCACTCCCGTAACCCCAGTGGCGGCGGCGCAGGCTTCCGGTCGCCGGCACCGACGTCGTCACCAACCCCAACTCCGTCACATTCGTAGGCGCAGACGGCACGGCCAACCCACCTGGGACGGGCAAGCACGAGTCCGGCGACGGCGTCCTCGCCAGGTTCACCGTCACCGGCGTCGCCACCGGCCTCAGCCCCCTCACCATCCCCAGCACCCTGGGCGGCAAGGACGGCAACCCCGACTCCAGCGTCTACGGAGCTACTGGCACGTATGACGGACTACCCATCCCCATCACCACCCAGACCCCCGGCCTGGTGGCCGTTGGCCAGTCGTGCGCGACATCGACGTCTACGCCTACCGCCACGCCTACCGCCACGCCTACCGCCACGCCTACAGCCACACCCACACCCACACCCACCGCCACTGCTACACCGACGCCCACACCCACGCCCACACCCACCGCCACTGCCACACCGACGTCCACACCCACACCTACGCCTACGCCTACTCCTACGCCGACGCCCACACCCACTCCCACACCGACGCCCACGCCCACACCCACGCCTACGCCTACACCCACGCCCACGCCATCACCGACGCCCACGCCCACACCTCCCCCTGGCGACTCTGACTGGGACACGATCCCTGATGCCAACGACAACTGCCCATCGGAGCCAAACCCAGCACAGCAAGACGTTAATGCCAATGGCATCGGGGACGCCTGTGACGATATTGATGAGGATGGCGTGGTAGATGCTGTTGACAACTGCTTCGTGAAATACAACCCTGACCAGACGGACAGCGATGGGGACGGGCAAGGGGACGCTTGTGACTCCGACAGGGACGGCGACGCGGTCGTCAACGCCGTGGATAACTGCCCGGACACGGTGAACTCGGGGCAGGAGAACGATGTCCACCCGGGGACGTTTGCAGGTGACCACTGCGAGGACCCGGAGC
>DAOUMV010000020.1:0-178927 GCA_034408935.1 Dehalococcoidia bacterium | reverse complement strand
GCGCCATCCTCATCAACATCTTCGGCGGCATGGCCCGCGTCGACGTCATCGCCCAGGGCGTCGTCGACGCCCACAAGGAGATGGACGTCAACGTCCCCGTCGTCGTCCGCCTCGCCGGCACGAACCTCGAAGAGGGCGACCGCATCCTCCAGGAGTCCGGCGTCCCCGTGATCCGCGCCGCCGGCCTGGGCGAGGCCGCCCAGAAGGCTGTGGAGGCCGCCGGCTAGGAGGGCAACCGCGGCCTGAAGGCGCTGGCCCCCTCGAGTGGAGGTATAATAGCCCCGGGAACTTATTCCGCCCCCGCTACGTCCTATGAGCGGAGGTGATTAGAGATGATACGCTTTGTTCTGCCCATGGCCGCCATCGCCGTCGCTGGCCTTCTACTGTCCACCGGCGCCCGCCCCGCCCACGCCATCTGCGTTGCCAAGACCCCAGAAGAGTACGTACAGGCCGCGGACATCATCATCACCGGCACCGTCAGCCAGATGGACATCGTCCCGCCCCTCGACGAGGAGTCCCCCGATGATCTCGTGCACACCCTCCAGGCCACCTTTGCGGTGGACGAGTACCTGAAGGGATCGGGCCCGCATACCTTGACCATCCTAGAGCCCTCGCATACGTTCCTCTTCGATGACGAAGGTGTTCTCATGGGGAGGTGGGTTGAGGACGGGGTCTTCTATCAAGAATCCGCGGGTAAATACTACATACTCTTCCTGCAAGGGGAGGTGGACTCGCTTGCCACGCACGCCTGTTCGGGCTCCAGAATACTCGATCAGCAGTTCCTCGAGGACGTGCACGAGGCCATCGCCGCCGTCGAGGCGCTCCCGCCCACCGGCTCTGCCCCGGCGGGCGACCGGTCGGGCGAGACCGCGCCCTGGCTCCCGATCATCGTCGGCTCTTCTCTCGGCCTGACGCTTCTGGCGGGCGGAGGCTGGTTCACCCTCCGCGCCCGGCGACGCGCGTAGATACCACGCCAGCCCGCTTCCCTTTTCTCACCCCCCGTCGTATCATGAGCGCGTCTGAAAGGGGGTCGGCTGCCAGCAGGGACGGGGAGCCGCATCGATGGGCGTGAGATTCGCCGGCTAGCAGGCCACTCCCTCTAAGACCCCGCAGGAGAGACGCTGCCCACGGAGGGAGGTACGCATGCCTACGGACCTCGAGCTTGCCGAGCAACACTGTCCCCGCCTCGTCCTCTACCCCGAGATCAGCACACCCAGGAGGGCAGTGGAAAAGAACTGGCGGGAGCGAGAGGTCGCTCCCCTCAAACAGGACTATCACCCGCGCAGCGTCGAGCTCATCCTCGACAACTCCGAGCCCCGGGGTGACGGCCTCACCATCTTCCCCGGCATAAGCAACACCGACCGCGACGGCTTCTGGCGCCGCTACGCGGAGATAGATAAGGAGCAGTACCCCCACACCGCTTACGCCTGGATCGTCCGCAAGGATGACCTCACCGCCATCGAGTACTGGCTCGCCTACCCCTACAACGACTGGCGCTCCACGCACGAGGGCGACTGGGAGGTCGTCATGGTGTTCCTGCGAGAAGCCGCTCCCATCGCTTGCGCCTACTCAGCGCACCACGGTGGGTTCAGGCTGCCCTGGGAGCTCGTGGAGACCGACGGCACCCACCCCACCGTCTACGTCGCCAACGGATCGCATGCCAACTATTTCTTCGGCCCCAAGAAGTACAGTAGCACCGCCGAGGCGTTCGGCCTCACCCTCACCACCGGCGAGTTCCCCTTCACCGGCGACTTCGTCGACTTCACCACCTCGACATCGGCCGAAGGCGTTCAGCCGGTGACGCCCGCCGTCAAGCTCATCCCTCACGACAGGAGCGACTGGACAGGCGAATGGGAATGGCTCAACATCGAGGGCCGCTGGGGCAAGACTGAGCTGCCTCTCTGGCTCAGGTGGATTCCCATCAAGTGGATCCGCTTCGAGCTATCGAGCCGCGTCTGGGGCGCCCCCAGTGCACTTCCGCCGCGGCGCAACTGGTCCGACCCGTTCACCTGGGCGGACGAGGAATGCGTCGCGCCGGAGTTCCTCGGTTCGTGGCTCGCCCGCCTTCGCTGACGCCCTTGGCTAGCCCCTGAACCCCTCCCCGCTTCCACTCCGCCCCTTCGCCGTCGTATCATGGGGCGCGGCTAGAAGGAGCCCCATGACCCTGCCCGAAATAGAAGCCGCCATCGATACCCTCCACGCCGTCCACAGCGATCTCCTCCGCGCCGTCGACGCCGTCGCCGACGACGACTGGGACCAGCCCAGCCCGGACCCCGGCTGGACCTACCGCGACGTCCTCGCCCACGTCGTCTCCAACGAGCTGCGCGTCCACACCCGCCTCCGCTCGGCCCTCGGCCAGACGGACGAGGCCGAACAGAGGGCCATCAACGACATCAACGGTTGGAACGAGCGCCAGGTGGAGAGCCGCCGCGGCCGCCCCGTCCCCGAGCTCGTGGACGAACTCGCGACGCGCCGCCAGGAGACCCTCCGCCTCCTCGACGCCTTCACCTCCCACTACCTCTCCACCCCCATCACCCTCGCCGATGGAGGCACCTGCAACGTCCTCGAGTACATCCAGATGTTCACAGAGCACATATCGGAGCACGCGGGACAGCTCGTCCCCGCCAGCCAACCCAGGAGGTCCTAAGCCCCATGAGCATCCTCGTCGGATCACACACCCGTCTCCTCGTCCAGGGCATCACTGGAAAGGAAGGCTCCTTCCAGACCCGCCGCTGCATCGAATACGGCACCAACGTCGTCGCCGGCGTCACCCCAGGCCGCGGCGGCGAGAAGATGGACGACGTCCCCGTCTTCAATACGGTCCGCGAGGCCGTGGCCGCCACTGAGGCCAACTGCTCCCTCATCTTCGTCCCCGCCCCCTTCTCCGCCGACGCCATCCTCGAGGCCGCCAACGCCGAGATCCCCGTCATCGTCTGCATCACTGAGGGCGTCCCCGCCATGGACATGGTCCGCGTCCGCCGCTACCTCGACGGCTCCGGCACCACCGTCGTCGGGCCCAACTGCCCCGGCGTCATCACCCCCGGCCAGGCCCGCGTCGGCATCATGCCCGGCAACGTCTTCTCCCCCGGCAAGGTCGGCGTCATCTCCCGCTCCGGCACCCTCGTCTACGAGGTCGTCGCCCAGCTCACGGAGCGCAACATCGGCCAGTCCACCTGCGTCGGCGTCGGCGGCGACCCCGTCATCGGCACCACCCCCGTCGAGGCCCTGCACATGTTCAACGAGGACCCAGACACCGTCGCCGTCGTCTTCGTCGGCGAGATCGGTGGCCTCGCCGAGCAGCAGGCCGCCGAATACATCACCGCCGACGTCTCCAAGCCCGTCATCACCTTCATCGCCGGCGCCACCGCCCCGCCCGGCCGCCGCATGGGCCACGCCGGCGCCATCATCGTCGGCGCCGCCGGCACAGCCCAGGCCAAGAAAGAGGTTCTCGACAAGGCCGGCGCTGTCGTCGTCGACAGCCCCGCCGACATCGGCTCCACCACCGAGCGCGTCCTGCGCGAGCGCAGCATCGCCGTCTGAGCGGTAGGAAAGGCGAGAATGGCCTATACGATCGCCGATACCTGCATCGGCTGCACCGCCTGCACCAAGCGCTGCCCCACCGGCGCCATCTCCGGCCAGCGCGACGCCGTCCACGTCATTGACCCCGGGCTCTGCATCGACTGCGGCGCCTGCGGCGTCGTCTGCCCCGTCGAGTGCATCCTCGACGAGGTCGGCGACGTCTGCAAGCAGTTCCCCCGCCGCGAGTGGCCCAAGGCCATCGTCATCGACGACAACTGCATCGGCTCCGGATGCGAGCAGTGCGTCAACATCTGCCCCTTCACCGCCCTCGAGCTCGATACCTCCGGCGAACTCGTGGGCGACTTCTTCGGCGTCGTCAAGGTCATCGAGAGGCGCTGCACCGGCTGCCGCCTCTGCGAGCAGTCCTGCGGCTGGTACGCCATCTACATCGACCCCCCGCGCGAGGCCCTGAAGAAGCGCCTCTTCCAGCCCGTCGAGGCCCTGGAGACCGCCGGCTAGCCCCGCCCCGCCGGTTTGGCGAAACGCCTCTGCTATACTACTCTTGGCCACCCGCGGAGGGATCGCATAGTGGCCGAGTGCGCCCGCCTGCTAAGCGGGTAGGGGGTGAACAGCCCCCTCGTGGGTTCGAATCCCACTCCCTCCGCCACGCGATAGTTCTCTGGTCCCGCCGAGACAACTCTTGTACTGGCTCTACGTCCTCAGGAGCGCCAAAGACTCTCGCCTGTATACCGGCGTCACCTGCAATCTGCAGCGCCGCATCCGGGAACATAATTCCGGGAAGGTCCGTTCCACACGCACTCGACAGCCGCTGTCCCTCGTATACCACGAACTCTTCCCAACCAAGAGCCAGGCGCTCGCTCGCGAGAAGTTCTTCAAGACGCCGGCGGGCGGCGCCCTCAAGCAGCAACTGGTCGCCAATCATCAGCAGCCGCCCTCCTGCTAAACGGGTAGGGGGTGAACACCCCCTTGTGGGTTCGGGCAGACGCCCGCCCGTCTGGGCGAATCCCACTCCCTCCGCCACGTTTGTCCCCTAACGTCTGGTCTCTTGTGGGTTCGGGCAGACGCCCGCCCGTCTGGGCGAATCCCACTCCCTCCGCCACTCCCTACCCTATTCCGAAGAAATCGAGGAACGCGTCACCCACTATCACCAGGATGATCACTCGCGTCGTCTTCCCGATCCCTACGGCCAGCAGGAACCGCCAGAAGTTCATCCTCACCGCTCCCGCCGTGATCCCCGCAAACTCGAATAGCGGGTTCGGCACCGCCGACAGCACCAGCAGCGTCGCGAACCCGTAGCGAGCCATCAGCCAGTCCACCCACCCTGCCGCCCGCCGCAGCCACTCCCCCAGCCGCCCACCGACCGGCATCTCGCGCTCCTCTGCCACCCCCCGGCCCACCGCCCCCGCCAGGTACGCCGTGCTCTCCGCCAGCGTCATCCCCGCCGCACCGGCCACCACCACCCCCACCGGGTTTAAGTCCAGTCCCCGCGGCCCGGCCACAATGATCGCCTGGCCCGCCGCCGTCAGCCCCGGCACCGGCACGAACACCGTCGCCGTGCCCAGGAAGTTCGCCAGGAAGATGCCCGGATACCCGAAAGCCTCCAGGTCGTTCTGGTCCAGCCAGCCCGCCGCAAACGGCACCGTCGTCCCCGCCACCAGCGCCACCAGCACCACCACCGCCACCGCGATGACCACCGGCCGCGGCACCCGATCCAGCGGCAGCCACGACGGCATGTCCAGCACCAGCCGCCGCGGCGGCGGCTCCGGCAGCGCTATGTCATCGTTCTGCGTTGGGGCCTTCGCTCGCTCCTCCGCCATCCACCCCAGTATACGCGGCGGGCCTCAAAAAGAGGCGGCCTCCGACGGCACCGCGCAGGCTGCGGCGAGATGCCAGCCTAACGACGAGCCGCCTTTCGCTCCAGCTCCTCCACCTGCTCCCTGAACCGCTCCCGATACGCCTGCGTGAGGTAGGGCAGGTATTCGATCTGTATCTCAAGCGGAAGTCGGAAGAAGTCATTGTAGACCGTCTCGCGGCAGCGCGCAGCGCCGCAGTCGCAGTGCCACCACACGTCGCCCCAGTGCTTGTCGATGGAGTAGTCGCAGGTGATCTCCTCGCCAGCGCTGATCTTCCTGCGTGCGACCAAATACCTGACGCCGCCAGCCTCCTTGATGTAGGTGCTCGGGTCGCAGCAGTGGTTCGTATAGCGCTCCGGCTCCTGCCCGTAGACGACACGCCCATCGGGGAGCTGTTCGCAGTAGATAATGCTCTCGCCCTCCCGGAGCGGGTTCTCCTCCGTCACGAGGCGGGAATCGTCGAAGCGGAGGATCACGTCTCCCTCCTGCAAGTCGGAGGCGGCGAACACACCCTTCCCATGGATAGGGGACGACTTGACGACGACGCTGGCCGGTTCCATAGCGAGGCCATTATAGGCCATCGTCGGTCGCCCCGACGGCTGTGCTTGTTCAGCGTTGATCTTCTCGTAGTGTTTCGAGTATTCGGCGTCGGGCCCAAGTAGGATCAACATAAGGACACAGATAGGCGGGGCCAAGGTTCTCGTGTAGAGCCGCTTCGAAGAAAGTTCTCGCAGCCTCATGTAATTCCTGGGGAATCAATAAGAATGCTACGTCCTCCGGCTCGAACGCAAACTCCCCAACATGGCGCCACTCTCGCTCCCATTCGAAGAAATACCCCTTCGATCCGTAGTCACCCGGAGCGTCAATGAGTGGGGTCAGCTTCCAGATGTCAGCCGCAGGGTTTGAGGTCTGTCGACTCATCATGTCCTGCAGTGCGAACCACTGAGGGGACTCCTTCCAGACATACCAAATGGGTCCAGCTCCACTTGATATGACAAAGCTCTTGCAAAATCCGATCCCATACTTCGTCTCACGCCTTCGCTTAAGGCGGGACCACTCCCCAGGCGGAATCTCGCTGAAACACACCGCAAGTTGACTCTCCGGCAGGGGACAGCGATCCTTCCCAATACCGAATGCCCCCCTTGGTCTGAGCACATGATTCGAGTAGATGCCCATCATATTGCGGTAGTCATCTTCCTCTTCCCCACCCTTGGTGAAGTGGACTACGAACTCTGACATATCCGTCCATGTTGATGGATAGTCACGCATATTCCATCCTCCGAATGGTGAGCATCAGCGGGCGGACGGACAGAAGGGGACACACCACCCGCGAAGAGTCGTGATGTGCGTTACGGCACCAATACTGTCAGCCAACCAGCTAGCTCCTCGGCTGGAACCAGACCCAGGCGGGGCTCGGCAAGGCCGCTACCACCGCTCCCAACGGATCTCCACCAGCGATCCAGCCATACGGAGTATACTCCTGTTGCTCCCCATCAACAGTTCACAACGCCAACTAGCCGTTGGCCACGATGAGCTCCGAAGGCCCATTCCCCCTCCACTTGCACCACTACTTGAGTCTGCCCCCACCACCCCTCACCTGGCACCGCCACGTGCGGCAAGAGGTGCAGCGATTCATGAATCCAAATGCTCATGAACGCTCCCAGCAATCAAAGGGCGCTAGCCCCTAGTCATCACTCCGTGTCTACCTCCCACGCCGATGGAACACCCAGTATGTGAAGTCACTGACGACTCTCCGGACCCCATCGTAAAGCCCCACGACTATGCCCGCCATTATCGCCGCAGGGATTGCGACCAGCGGTATCTGCCACCACTCCAATCCTGATATGAAGTCCCAGACCGGCGGGGGCATCTCGCCCACCCTCCCTTGCACTCTCGCGTCAGGATCACGTCGAGGGCACGATGTTGCATTATGTCCTGCACACACGATGACGCCGGGGGCCCACGGTTGTTACACCGTCACTGCGATTTCCGGTGGAAACCACTGCAATCTCCGTTGGAAACGTTACGTGGGTTACAGTTCAGATACGGTTGAGATTTTAATCCTCTTCGTCAAGCCAACACACCAACACTGCCATGACTCACACACCAATCTGCACTAGCCTTAGCGCCGGCCCGCCCAGACGCTAGACCGCTGCTCCATCTCTCCTCTGCTCCAATGCTTCCCCGTACCCGTGATACAATCGTCCTCGCCATGCGCTACCACATCTGGACTGAGGGCTGCCAGATGAACGAGGCCGATTCCGACAAGCTCGCCGCCAGCCTCGCCCGTCTCGGCTGGCAGCCTGCCGCCAGGCCCCAGGACGCAGACCTCGCTATCGTCAACACCTGCGTCGTGCGTCAGAAGGCGGAAAACCGCGCCGTCAGCTACCTCGGCCACCTCCGCCGCATCAAGGAGACCCGCGACGGCGACGCCCCCCTCCGCATCGCCGTCACCGGCTGCATCGTCGGCCACCGCACCGACGAACTCCGCGCCCGCTTCCCCTACGTCGACGTCTGGGCCCGCCCCCAGGCCTTCGATGCCCTCATCCGCCACCTTGCGCCCGACTCCGACCTCGGCGGCGAGTTCTGGCCCGATACCTTCCCCCAGCCCACGGGCCCCACCGCCTTCGTCCCCGTCATCCACGGCTGCAACAAGTTCTGCACCTTCTGCATCGTCCCCTACCGCCGCGGCCGCGAGCGCTCCCGCCCCATCGATGACGTCGCCCGCGAGGTCGAATCCCACTGCTCCCGCGGCGTCCGCGAGGTCACCCTCCTCGGCCAGACCGTGGAAGCCTACGGCAACGATTTGGATGCTTGCCCGTCTGGGGACAAGCCTGACCTCGCCGACCTCTTCGCCGCCATCCACGACACCCCCGGCCTCCGCCGCATCCGCTTCCTCACCTCCTACCCCCGCGACATGACCGACCGAATCGTCCGCGCCGTCGCCGACCTCCCCAACGTCTGCGAGCACTTCAACATCCCCGTCCAGGCCGCCGACAACGACGTGCTCGCCCGCATGCGCCGCGGCTACACCATCGAGGAGTACGTCGACTGGGTGCACCGCATCCGCGACGTCGTCCCCGGTGCCTCCCTCTCCACCGACGTCATCGTCGGCTTCTGCGGCGAGACGGACTCTCAGTTCCAGCGCACCCTCGACTTGCTGCAGCGGATCCGCTTCGACAAGGTTCACGTGGCCGCCTATTCCCCGCGGCCGGGTACGTTCGCCCATCGCTACCTGGACGACGACGTGCCCCAGGAGGAGAAGATGCGCCGCCTCCACGCCGTCGAGGCCCTGCAAGAACGCATCGCCACTGAGATCAACGGGGCGCTGATCCACACCGCCCAGGAGGTGCTGATCGAGAGCGAGAATGATGGCGTCCTCACCGGCCGCACCCGCAGCAACAAGCTCGTCCACTGGCCTTGCCCGTCTGGGCGTGGCGAAGCCCGCCCCGGCGACCTCGTGAACGTACGCATCACGAGCGCCAGCCCCTGGGCCCTGCGCGGCGCCCAGGCCGAGGTCGCCGTCCCGGCCTAGCGGGTCCTGAGATGACTCCCAGCCCTGAGCGCCAGACGTCCCACCGAGACGTCGCCGTCCTCGTGGTCATCTTCACCGTGGACGCCGGCCGTCTCCACGTCCTCCTCGTGCGCCGCAGCGCCGACCCCTTCAAGGGCTATTGGTCCCTCCCCGGCGGCCTCCTCGCCCCGGCCGAGACGATGGATCAGGCCGCCGTCCGCAAGCTCGACGACGAGACCGGCGTCACCGACGTGTTCCTGGAGCAGCTCTACACCTTCTGCGACCTGGACGGGCGCGGCTCCATCGCCGCCGCCTACTTCGCCCTCGTCGACTCCAGCAGTGCTCAACTCGCCCGTCGCCGCGCCTGGCTCCCCGCCTGGCACCCCGTCGACGGCCTCCCCGAACTCGCCTTCGACAACCTTAGTGTCATCGACTACGCCTTTCAGCGCCTGCGAGCCAAGCTGGACTACTCCAACGTCGCCTACTCACTACTACCCGCGGAGTTCACCCTCTCTCAGCTCCAGCGCGCCTACGAGGCCATCCTGGGCCGCCCCCTGGACAAGCGCAACTTCCGCAAGCGTATGCTCTCCCTGGGCATCATCGAAGCCACCGGCCGCACCGCCACCGAAGGCCGCCACCGACCCGCCCAGCTCTACACCTTCCGCGAACGCAAGCCCATCGTCTTCTAGCGGCGCATGCTGTTCCTGCGCCTCCTAGCCGCCGCCCTGGCCCTGGCCGGCGTCAGGGGAGTCGGCATCATCCTGGTCGACGCCCGCGGCCGCTTCCTCCTCAACCTCCGCGGCCGCCGCTCCTCCAAGCCTGACGTGCGCCAGCGCCTGGCGAGGGCCGTCTTGGCCCAGCGCTGGGCCATCCTCGGAGGCATGATCGACTCCCACGAGACCCCCCACGAGGCCGCCCTGCGCGAGATCCGAGAGGAGGTCGGTCATGCCGTGCAGCGCCTCCACCTCGTCGTCCGCGTCTCCTGGCCACGGCCCGTCTACCTCTACGCCGCTGGCCTGGGTGTACGGGCCGAAGAGATCCGCCTCGGCGAGGGTATTGAGCACCGCTTCGTCACCCTGGACGAGACCTCGCGCCTCTCGCCCCGCGCCCCCCTCCTGCGCCCCGTCCTCCGCGCCTTCGCCCGCACTGCCGCCTACGACGCCTGCCTCCAGGACGCCCGACAAACGTAGACAGGCTGGCCCTCGAACTCATTGCGCTCTCGCACTAGTCCCAGCGCGTCTCCATACGCGGCCCGCCTACCTTGGACACAGGTTCACGTCAATCTCGTTTTCGTCCGCGATCTCCTGCAGCCCGGAGCAGGCCCGCCGAGCGCGATCCTCCGCCTCCGCTTGCCTGGCCTCGTAATCAACCTCCTTAAGCACCTCCTGCAGATCGGAGGACGTCTGCACGCCGGGGGCACGGTCCGTTACATCTTCGTAGAGCTTGGCCAGCACCCGCGCCGCAGTCAGCCATTCCACGTGAGCCTTCTCGGCCTCTGACGGCGGATCCAGCGCACTCCTCGCATTGACCTCCGCTCTTATATTCAGGCTCGATGCCTCCAAGAAGTTGAAATACGCAGGCACCCGTACAGCGTCGCTCTCGGACGCCCCCACGAGCTGCTGGTATTGGTCGTCCACCGTGTCGAACCTGGCTAAGTAGTCATCAGTTATCCGCTGGAGCTCCTGAAAGTACTCCTCGAGGGCCTGCTCGTCGTCACCGCCACCGCCACAGGCACCGGCGACGATCGCCAGCGCAACCAGCACGCCGGCGACGAAGAGGATGCCCAATAGTCGTTTCATCTTCCCAGATCCCGACGCCGATTATACCAGCGCTCCCCCACACCTCTTCCACTCCCGTACCTCTTCGTGTCCTCTTGACACCATTTCCTTGACCTGCTACTCTAGAGGCGAAAGAGGATAGTGTACGTGATACACTAACTGGTTACCGGAAAGGTCGTTTCCCATGGCTCTCAAACCCGAGGTCACAGAGCCCCTCCCCATCGTCACCGACGAGACGATCCTCGACGAGGCGATGCGGTGCCCCACCGACCGCTCCCTGGAGACCCGCCCTCTCGCCGAGGAGCGGGCCTTCGCCTTCTGGCAGAAGGACATCCCGGAGGAGTACTGGCGCCTAGACGCCCCCCAGATCATCGCCCGCATCGCCGCCGCCCGCGAGCGGCTCGGCCCCCGCTGCGTCATCCTCGGCCACCACTACCAGCGCGAAGATATCATCCAGTTCGCCGACCTCCGCGGCGACTCCTTCAAGCTCGCCCAGTGGGCCTCCCAGCAGCCTCAGGCCGAGTTCATCGTCTTCTGCGGCGTCCACTTCATGGCCGAGTCCGCCGACATCCTCTCCCAGCCCCACCAGAAAGTCGTCCTCCCCAACATGTCCGCCGGCTGCTCCATGGCCGACATGGCCGACCCCGAGGACGTCTACGCCGCCTGGGACGAGCTCCGCGACGCTGGCATCACCGACGTCGTCCCCGTCACGTACATCAACTCCGCCGCCTCCCTCAAGGCCTTCTGCGGCCGCAATGGCGGCATCGTCTGCACCTCCTCCAACGCCCCGCAGGTCTTCGACTGGGCGGTCGAGCAGGCCCCCCGATCCAACGGCCGCTCGGACGCCCCCAAGATCCTCTTCTTCCCCGACCAGCACCTGGGCCGGATCACCGCCCTCAAGCACGGCGTCGCCCTGGACGAGATGCCCGTCTGGGACTACACCCTCCCCTACGGCTCCCTCGGCGGCAACGCCCCGGAGCAACTGGAGCGCTCCCGCGTCATCCTCTGGAAGGGCCACTGCTCCGTCCACCTCCGCTTCTCCGTCGAGCAGATCGAGAAGGCCCGCCGCGACCATCCCGGCATCACCGTCGTCGTCCACCCGGAGTGCAGCATCGACGTAGTACAGGCCGCCGACCATCACGGCTCCACCGAGTTCATCGTCAAGACCGTGGCTGAGGCGCCCCCCGGCTCCAAGTTCGCCGTCGGCACCGAGATCAACCTCGTCTCCCGCCTCGCCCGCGAGAACCCCGAAAAGCTGGTCTTCTGCCTCGACCCCGTCGTCTGCCCCTGCTCCACCATGTACCGCATCCATCCCGCCTACCTCTGCTGGGCCCTGGAGGAGCTGGCCGCCGGCCGCGTCGTCAACCAGGTCGAACTCGACGAAGACACCCGCCGCGACGCCCGCATCGCCCTGGAGCGCATGCTCACGGTCAGGTAGGGCGCCGACCGTGTAGGCGCGCCGGAAAGGAATCCTGAATGCCAACGCCAGGATGGACGGGCCGTGTTCACTCCATACACATCGCTCCCGATAGGGGCGCCCCCACCACACCCGTAGACGAGGTGCGCGCCGTGCCCGCCATGGGGCTCGAAGGCGACCGCCACTTCGGGCGGGCCGCGAGCGACCCCGATAGCCCTCGGCCCGACCGAGAGATAACCCTCATCGAAATCGAGACGATCGAGGCGCTGGAGCGGGAATACGGCGTTCGCCTCAGCCCCGGCGACGCCCGCCGCAACATCGTCACCCGCGGAGTCGCCCTCAACCACCTGGTGGACCGCGAGTTCACCGTTGGCGAGGTCACCCTGAAAGGAATCAGCCTATGTGAGCCCTGCGCCCACCTCGCCGACCTCACCCACGAGAAGGTCCTCCCCGGCCTCGTCCACCGCGGCGGCCTCCGCGCCCAGATCCTCACCGAAGGCATCATCCGAACGCACGATGGAATACGCGCCGGGTAGTCAGCTAGGCAAATGCAACGTAACGTGACGAATGTAGCGGCGACCTTCAGGTCGCCAAGGGAGCCGCGGACTTCAGTCCGCGGGGGAGGTAACACAATACACACCCGCCGCGACGCCAAGATCGCCCTGGAGCGCATGCTCACGGTGCGGTAGGGCGATGCCCTCCTCCTACGACTACATCATCGTCGGGTCCGGCATCGCCGGGCTGTACGCCGCGCTGCTGGCGCGCGAGCAACTTGCCCGTAGGGGCGGCTCCGTCCTCGTCCCCACCAAGGGCTCCGTTGACGACTGCAACACCCGCTTTGCCCAGGGCGGCATCGCCGCCCCCATCGGCCCCGATGATTCACCCCAACTCCACCTCGACGACACCATCGCCGCCGGAGCCGGCCTCGTCGATCCCGAAGCCGCCCGCGTCCTCGCCGAGGAGGCCGCCGACCGCATCGACGACCTCGTCCGCTTCGGCGTCCCCTTCGACACCCTGCACGGCGAGATCGCCCTCGCCCGCGAGGGCGCCCACTCCACCTCCCGCATCCTCCACGCCGGCGGCGACTCCACCGGCGCCCACATGGAGCTCACCCTCTCCTCCGTCGCCCGGCAGACCGACATCACCGTCCTCGAGTTCACACTCGCCACTGAGATCCTGCTGGACGATGACGCCGTTCGCCCTGAGCTTGTCGAAGGGCGCTCTTCCCCCGCTCGTCCTGAGCCTGTCGAAGGGCGAGCGGTTGTTGGCATCCGCGCCCTCGACGCCCGCTCCGGCCGCACTACCGACTACGCCTGCCGCCACCTGATCCTCGCCACCGGCGGCGCCGGCCAGCTCTATCGCGTCACCACCAACCCGGAGGTGGCCAGCGGCAACGGCATCGCCCTCGCCTACCGCGCCGGCGCCGAGATCATGGACATGGAGTTCTTCCAGTTCCATCCCACCGTCCTGCGCCTGCCCGGCGTTCAGCCCTTCCTCATCTCAGAGGCCGTCCGCGGCGAGGGCGGCATCCTCCTCGACACCGACGGCGTCCGCTTCATGCCCGAATACGACGGCGCCGCCGAGCTCGCGCCCCGCGACATCGTCGCCCGCGCCATCCTCGACCGCATGCAGGTGACCGACTCCGACCACGTCCTCCTCGACATCACCCACCTCGATCGCGCCGCCGTCACCGCTCACTTCCCCCAGATATACCGCACCTGCCTCGAACACGGCCTCGACATCACCCGGCAGCCCATTCCCGTCTCTCCCGCCGCCCACTACACGATGGGCGGTATCCGCTCGAACCTCTGGGGCGAGACCAACATCCCCGGCCTCTACGCCTGCGGCGAGTGCGCCTGCACCGGCGTCCACGGCGCCAACCGCCTCGCCTCCAACTCCCTCCTGGAGACCGTCGTCTTCGCCAAACGCGTCGTCGATCGCACCATCGAGGCCCCGGGGGGCGCCGCCGAGCCCGTCCCCGACGCCATCGACCTCTCGCCGCCGACACCCGGCGAGATACCCCCCGTCTCCCGAGAAGCCCTCCAGTCCCTGATGTGGAAGCACGTCGGCATCGTCCGCGACGGCGACAGCCTCTCGCGCGCCGGAGCCGCCCTCTCCGCCTGGCACGCCCAGACGGGCGGGCGTCTGCCCGCCACCCTTCCCCCACCCACAGACCGCCCCTCCCACGAGCTGGCCGACCTCGTTGTCTGCGGCCGCCTCGCCACCGAGGCCGCTCTCATCCGCGAGGAGTCGCGCGGTGCCCACTACCGCTCCGACTTCCCCCAGCCTCGCGACGAATGGCGCCGCCACATCGTGTTCAGGCGAGGCGCCGGCTCATGACCTTGCCGGACGTCACCCTCGACGAGGTCCGCCTCCAGCGCGTTGCCTTGAATGCCCTCTTGGAGGACCGCGCGCAGAAAGACGTCACCACCGCTGCCCTCGTGCCCGACGACCAGCGTGGTCGCGGCGTGATCGTCGCCAAGGCGGAGGGCGTCCTCGCCGGCCTCCCCGTCGCCCACGCCGTCTTCTTCGCCGCCGACCGATTGCTCGCCTGGCAGGCCCATCGCAAGGAGGGCGACCGCGTCTCCCCCGGCGACCGCGTCGCCACCGTCGAGGGCGCGCTGACCTCAATCCTGCGCGCCGAGAGAGTGGCCCTGAACTACCTCACCCATCTCAGCGGCATCGCCACCGCCACCGCCGCCCTGGTTCGGGCCTTCGAAGGCACCAAAGGCGGATGCCGCCTGCGCGACACCCGCAAGACCATCCCCGGCTTGCGTGTCCTGGAGAAGTACGCCGTGCTCGTCGGCGGCGGCACCAACCACCGCCCCAACCTGGCCGGGGGCGTCCTCATCAAGGACAACCACCTAGCCGCCCTCCGCGCTCGTGGTCTGGACATCGCCGACGCCGTCCGGCTCGCCCGAGAGGCCGCCCCCGACATGACGATCGAGATCGAGGTCACCACAGTCGACGAGGCCCGCCAGGCCCTCGACGCCGGCGCCGACGAACTCCTCCTCGACAACATGTCGCCCGACGCCATGCGAGAGGTCGTCGCCCTCGCCGCCGCCCGCGATCCCAGGCCCGTGCTCGAGGCATCCGGCGGTATCACCCTCGATAACGCCCGTCAGGTAGCTGAGACCGGCGTGGACTTCATCTCCGTCGGCGCCATCACCCACTCGGCGCGGGCCCTGGACTTGAGCCTGGAGGTGGAGGCACAATAGCAAACCGATATGCGAGCTGAAGAGGTCCTAGAACGCCTGAAATCGCTCGCTGACCCGGAAGCGGTTGCGGGCATGGCCCGTTTCGGGATCAACCCGGAGAACACCTACGGCATCTCTATTCCCACCCTGAGGAAGATAGGTAAGGAGATCGGCCGGGATCACGCCCTCGCCCAGCAGCTCTGGTCATCGGGCGTCCACGAGGCCCGCATACTCGCGGCCCTCATCGACGACCCGCGGAAGGTCACCGAAGACCAGATGGAGCGCTGGGTGAGCGACTTCGACTCCTGGGACGTCTGCGACCAGTGTTGCAGCAACCTCTTCGACAGAACCGACCTCGCCCACCGAAAGGCCGCCGAATGGAGCGCCAGGGAAGAGGAGTTCGTGAAGCGAGCGGGCTTCGCCCTCATGGCGTCGCTGGCCGTCCACGACAAGAAATCAGCAGACGAACAGTTCCTGTCGTTCCTACCCCTGATAAGACGGGAGTCCGTTGACGACCGAAACTTCGTCAAGAAGGCCGTCAACTGGGCGCTGCGGCAGATAGGCAAGCGCAATCGCGATCTCAATAGAGCGGCGATAGATACAGCGAAGCGGATCCAGGAGATCGACTCAAAGGCGGCGCGGTGGATCGCCTCGGACGCGCTCCGAGAGCTGACAAGCGAAAAGGTCCAGCGGAGGCTGCGAAAGTAGGCGCCCCGTCCGCTAGCTACCCCCGTCTCGGCCGCTCGAACGTCTCGCTGTCCAGGACTATCGTCACCGGGCCATCGTTCACCAGTTCCACCGCCATCATAGCCCCGAAGCGGCCCGTCTGCGTGCGCACGCCCGCGTCGCGCATCGCCCCCGCGAACGCCTCCACCAGCGGCTCGGCCCTCTCCGGCGCCGCCGCCCCCACGAAGCTCGGTCGCCGACCCCTCCGCACATCCGCCAGCAGCGTGAACTGACTCACTACCAGCGCCTCTCCCCCCACGTCCAGAAGCGAAAGGTTGAACTTCCCCTCCGCGTCCGCGAAGATGCGCATCTCCGCGCACTTCCGGGCCAGGCGCAGCGCCTCCTCCTCCCCATCCCCCTCAGCCACACCCACCAGCGCCACCAGCCCCCGCCCGATGGAGCCTACCGTCTCCCCATCGACCGAAACGCTGGCTCGGCTCACCCGCTGGACAACGACTCTCATACCCGTCAGTATACTGGTGTGCTCACCTTTTCTTCCCTCTTCCCCTTCCACCTTCCCATCAAAAACAAACGCCGCCCCTGCGGGGCGGCTGCTTTGGCCACAGGACTGCGGTTTAGTCCGCCTTAGCCTCCGTCTTGGACTCGCTATCGCTCGCCTTTGAGCCGCCATCCGACTTGGACTTGCTCTCGCTCTTCTCCGAGCCCCCGTCTGAGCTGAACGAGCTGTGGCCTCCATTGCCGCTCGCAAAGCCTCTGCGGTTGTCCGTGCTGTAGAAGCCGGGGCCCTTGAAGATCACTGCAGGCAGGCTGATCTGACGCAGCGAGCGGCTCCCGCACGTCGGGCACGTCTGTTCGGAGGGCGCGTCGAACCCTTCAATCCGCTCGTATTGGTGGCCCTGCGAGCATCGATATTCGTACGTTGGCAACTTGCGTGGACCTCCTCCGTTGGGAAAGCCGCCCTCACGGGCAGCTTCCGACATAAATATAGCAAGAACACTGCCTTCACGCAACAGGAAGGGAATGGACAGCCAGCGACGCAGCCCGCCGCGCCCTGCCCTTGAGCCGTTTTCCTTGTCCCTCTCCTGCCCCCTCTGATATACTCGCCTGCGGATACTTTTCCCACAGAAGGAGATTTGCTTGCCTGCCGCCGTATCTATGAAGGCCCTCCTGGAGGCTGGCGTCCACTTCGGCCACCAGACCCGCCGTTGGAACCCGAAGATGAGGAAATTCATCTTCGCCGAACGCAACGGCATCCACATCATCGACCTTGAGCAGACCGTCGGCTGTCTGGAAGAGGCCTGCCGCTTCGTCGCCGACCTCGTAGCCGCCGGCCACACCCTCCTCTTCGTCGGTACCAAGCGCCAGGCCCAGGACACCATCGAAAGCGAGGCCAAGCGCTGCGGTATGCCCTACGTCAACACCCGCTGGCTCGGCGGCACCCTCACCAACTTCCACACCATCCAGGGCCGCATCGACTACCTCGTGCGCCTGGAGGACGCCAAGGCCCGCGGCGAGCTCGAGCACTTGACCAAGAAAGAGAGCCTCCGCACCGACGAAGAGATCGCCCGCCTCAACCGCTACCTCGCCGGCATCAAGGAGATGACCACCCTCCCCGGCGCCGTCTTCATCATCGACACCACCAAGGAGGACATCGCCGTCGCTGAGGCCCTCCGCACCGATATCCCCATCGCCGCCCTCGTCGACACCAACTGCGACCCCGAAGTGATCGACTACCCCATCCCCTCCAACGATGACGCCATCCGCGCCATCAAACTGATCACGGCACGCATCGCCGACGCCGTTCTGGAAGGTCTCACCACCCGCGAGTACGCTCAGAAGGCCGCCGAGGAGGCCGAGATAGAGGTCGGAGCCTACAAAGAGACCGGCTACGTCGCCTCCCCCGACGAGCCCATGCCGGAGTACGGCCAGGCGGAACAGGAGGAAGGCCCGGCTGAGGGCGCCGCAACCGAGGAGGCACCCGCGCCCGCTGAGCAGCCCCCGGAAGCGGAAGCGACCGCCGAGCCCTCCCCGCAGGAGCAGCCCAGCGAGGAGCAACCGGCCACCCAGCCCACTAAGGAAGGTGAAACCCCCGCAACAGACGAAACCGTCCCACCCCAGTAGCCGACAAGGAGAGTTACCGTGCCCATATCCGCCGCGGCCGTCAAGGAACTGCGCGAACTCACCGGCGCCGGCATGCTGGACTGCAAGACCGCCCTTGAACAGGCCAAAGGAGACCTCGAGAAGGCCAAGGATATCCTCCGCCAGAAGGGCCACGCCACCGCCGCCAAGCGAGCCGAACGCGTCACCGCCCAGGGCCTCGTGCACGCCTACCTACACCATGACGGCCGCCTCGGTGCCCTCGTCGAGATCAACTGCGAGTCCGATTTCGTCGCCCGCACCGATGACTTCCGCCAGCTAGCTCAGGACATCGCCCTCCAGGTGGCCGCCACCAACCCCCGCTACCTCTCCCCCGACGACATCCCCGACGGCACAGAGGGCGACCCCAAGGAGATCTGCCTCCTTCTCCAGCCTTTCGTCCGCGACGAGTCCGTCGCCATCCAGAACATGATCACGGAGGCCATCAGCAAGACCGGCGAGAACATCCGCGTGCACCGTTTCGCCCGCTTCGAACTGGGACGCTGATCCATGGCGCAAGACACCCCCCAACGCGTCCTGCTGAAACTCAGCGGCGAAGCCCTCATGGGAGACCGCCCCTTCGGCATCGACCCCACCATGCTGGACACAATCGCCGGCCAGCTCAAGGCCGTCCAGCAGATGGACATCCAGATCGCCATCGTCGTCGGCGGCGGCAATATCTACCGAGGCGCCGAGGCCTCCGCCCTCGGTATGGACCGGGCCACAGCCGACTACGCCGGCATGCTCGCCACCATCATCAACGCCCTCGCCCTCCAAGACGCCCTGGAGCGCAACGGCCTCACCGTCCGCACCCAGAGCGCCATCTCCGTCACCGCCGTCGCCGAGCCCTACATCCGCCGCCGCGCCATGCGCCATCTGGAGAAGGGTCGGGCTGTCATCTTCGCCGCCGGTACCGGTAATCCCTACATGACAACAGACACTGCCGCCGCCCTTCGCGCCATAGAGATCGACGCCGACATCCTCCTCATGGCCAAGAACAACGTCAACGGCGTCTTTGAGGCTGATCCCCTGAAGGACCCCTCCGCCCGCAAGTTCCGCACCCTCAACTACCTCGACGCCCTCAACCGCCGCCTCCAGGTCATGGACCCCACCGCCCTCTCCCTTTGCATGGAGAACTCCCTGCCCATCATCGTCTTTGACCTGCGCATGCCCCGTAGCATCGAGCTGGCCGCATCCGGAAAGGACGACGGCACCACCATAGGCGACCTGGAAACCGTCTTGGAGAACGCCCCAGCCCCCGCCAAACCCTCGAGGTGATGCAATGATCGACGACGTCCTTCTGGATGCCACCGACCGCATGGACAAGGCTCTGGAGGCCCTCCACCGGGACCTCGCCACCGTCCGCACCGGCCGCGCCAGCCCTGCCCTCGTTGAGCACCTCAAAATCGATTACTACGGCACGCCTACCCCCCTCAACCAACTGGCCACCATCTCCACACCCGAGGCCCGTCTCATCATGATCCAGCCCTGGGACCGCGGCTCCATAGGCGCCGTCGAAAAGGCCATCCTCAAGTCGGATCTCGGCCTCAACCCCGCCAGCGACGGCACCGTCATCCGGCTCGCCATCCCCCAGCTCACCGAGGAGCGCCGACGCGACATCGCTAAACAGATCCGAAAGCGCACGGAGGAAGCCCGTATCGCCGCACGGAACATCCGCCGCGACTGCCACGACCGCATCCGCCACCTGGAGCACGACCACCAGATCTCCGAGGACGACCTCCACCGCTCCGAGAAGGATCTCCAAGAATTCACCGATGACCACATCAAGGAGATCGACAAGATTGGCCACGAAAAGGAGGAGGAGGTACTCGCAGTCTGAGCCGCCGGCCAGCAACCGCCGCGACGCCTGAGCGTTCTAGTAGACAACGATAAGCATGGCTATCGCCGTCCGCGCCCTCAAGAAGGCCCCGCCCCCACCCCCCCTCGCCCTGCCCCAGGTGCCGAGACACGTCGCCATCATTATGGACGGCAACGGCCGCTGGGCCGCACGCCGCGGCCTCCCCCGCCTCGCCGGCCACCGCGCCGGCACCGAAAACCTCCGCCGCGTTATCGAACGCCTTGGCGACTACGAAGTCCGCTACCTCACCCTCTACGCCTTCTCCACCGAGAACTGGAGCCGACCCAAACGCGAAGTCCGCGGCCTCATGACCATCCTCCGCCACTACCTCAAGCGCGAGACCAAGCGCCTCCACAAGAACGGCATCCGCCTAGTCCACATCGGTGACCTCGATCCCCTTGACCCCAGCCTCCAGCGCCAGGTCCTCGACGCCATCGACCTCACCAAGGACAACGACCGTATGATCCTCTGCATCGCCTTCAACTACGGCGGCCGCGCCGAGATCGTAGACGCCGTCCGCCGCATCGTCGCCGAAGGCGTGCCCCCAGACCAGATTGACGACGCCCTGATCACCAGCTATCTCCACACCGCCCAGCTCCCTGACCCCGACCTCATCATCCGCACCGCCGGCGAGATTCGCCTCTCCAACTTCCTCCTCTGGCAGGGCGCCTACGCCGAATTCATATCCACCCCCGTCTACTGGCCTGACTTCGACGTACACGACATCGATGAGGCCCTCCTCGCCTACAGCCAGCGAAAGCGCCGTTTCGGTGGCCTCCTCCCCGAGGAGGTGGACTACCCCACGCCGACAAATGGAGGAAACGGCGCCCGCCCCAGCGGCCGGCGCCTCCAAGGGCGAAACAACGCCCGGCGCTGATGCTCCTTCAGCGGGTCGCCGTCTCCATCGTCGGCATACCCGTAATCATCGCCCTCACCCTCCTCGGCGGCCCCCTCTTCACCGTCGCCGCCGGCCTCGTCCTCGTCATCGCCGCCCTGGAGTTCTATCCAGCCACTGACCCCGCCGGCGCCGCCGGCGAGACCCGCAACCTGTGGCACCAGCGCCTCCCCAGCCTCATCGGCGTCGCCGGCGTCGCCCTTCTCGCCGCCGCCGCCGACAATGGCTTCGAATGGTGGACCCGCGCCCTTGCCCTTCTCGTCATCCTGCCCTTCCTCCCCTCCATCCTCCGGGGCGAGACCGCCACCGGATTCAGGGACTGGCTCTGGTCCCTCGGCGGCCTCATCTACATCGGCTTCCTGGGCTCCCACTTCGTCTTCCTACGCGACGCCCCCAACGGCCGCGACTGGGTGCTCCTCGCCCTCCTTGCCACATTCGCCACGGACACCTCCTCCTACTTCGTGGGCCGGCTTGTCGGACGCACCAAGATCACCCCCACCATAAGCCCCGGCAAGACGCTGGAGGGCTCCCTGGCGGGGCTCGCCGGCGGCGTCGGCGCTGTCCTCGCCCTCAACTGGGCCCTCGACGCCGGCGCCGGCGCGGAGATCATACCCCTGGCCCTCCTCCTCCCCCTCGCCGCTCAACTGGGAGACCTGGCGGAATCCCTCATCAAGCGTGGCGCCGGCGTCAAGGACGCCTCCCGCGTCATTCCCGGCCACGGCGGCTTCCTCGACCGCCTGGACAGCCTCCTCTTCACCATACCCCTGGTATACTACTACCTGACATGGACAGTCCTTTGACGGACCGCCCCCTCGGTCTCGTCGTCCTCGGCTCCACCGGCTCCATCGGCCGCCAGACCCTCGACGTCGTCCGCTCCCTCTCCGACCGCTTTACCGTCATCGGTCTGGCCGCCGGCGCCAACGTCACCCTCCTGGAGGAGCAAGCCCGCGAATTCCGCCCACGCATCATCTGCTGCGACCGCGATGCGGACTACCTCCGCGGCCGCGTCTCCGCCTCCTGGGCCTCCATGGAGGAGATGGCCTCCCAACCCGAAGCGGACCTGATCGTGGTCGCCACCGTCGGCACCACCGGCCTGGCGCCGACGCTCGCCGCCCTGCGCGCCGGCAAGGCCGTCGCCCTGGCCAACAAGGAGGTCCTCGTCATCGCTGGCCAGCTCATCACGGCCGAGGCCAGACGCCACAGCGCCGAGCTTCGCCCCATCGACAGCGAGCACGCCGCCATCTGGCAGTGCCTCTGGGGCGAGCAACCGCAAAGCGTCCAGCGCATCATCCTCACCGCCTCCGGCGGCCCCTTCCGCGACACTCCCCCCGAGGAGCTCGACCAGGTCACCGCCGAGCAGGCGCTTAGGCATCCCAACTGGCAGATGGGACAGAAGATCACCGTCGACAGCGCCACCCTTCTCAACAAAGGACTGGAGTGCATCGAGGCCCGCTGGCTATTCGATGTCCCCTTGGACCGCATCGACGTCCTGCTGCACAGGGAGAGCATCGTCCACTCCCTCGTCGAGTTCCGCGACGGCTCAGTGAAGGCGCAACTGGGCATTCCCGATATGCGTCTACCTATACAGTGCGCCCTTACCTATCCGGAGCGGGTACCCGCCACCGCCGTGCCCCGCCTCGACCTGAAGCGTATCGGCGCCCTCAACTTCGAAACGCCTGATGTGCAGCGGTACCCCTGCCTCACTCTCGCCCTCGAAGCCGGCCGCCGGGCCGGCACCTTCCCCGCCGTCCTCTGCGCCGCCGACGAGGTCGCTATCCAGCACTTCCTCGCCGGTCACCTCCGCTTTACCGACATCGCCCGCGTCATCGAAGACGCCCTCGTCGCCCACCCCGGCACCGCCGACCCCACCCTGGACGACATCCTCGCCGCCGACGCCTCTGCTCGCGCCTGCGCCGAGGACTGGATCAAGGCCAAGACATAGCTCCGATACGAAGCTCTAGAACGTATCTCATAGCGATGACCACTGACGCAAAGCATCACTGCGAGCTTGCCGGACAAACGGACAAGCCAGCAGACCTATTAGCCTCGCGCTGCCGGAAAGGTTCGCTGGTTCTGGGGCGGCTGAGATGAGGGGAGGCTAGCCTGTGGACCTCATCCTCCACACCATCCTCCCCTTCGTCGGCGTCCTCGTCGTCCTCATCATCGCCCACGAATTCGGACACTACATCACCGCCAAGCTCACCGGCGTCAAGGTCCTGGAGGCCGGCCTCGGCTACCCTCCCCGCATATGGGGCTTCACCTGGCACGACACCATCTATTCCATCAACTGGCTCCCCCTCGGCGGCTTCTGCCGCCTCCTCGGCGAGGAGGACCCCTCCGACCCCAGCAGCCTCGCCGCCAAGCCTCGCTGGGTCCGCCTCCTTGTCCTGGCATCTGGCTCCGGCATGAACTTCATTCTCCCCATCCTCCTCTTCGCCATCGCCTTCATGATCCCCCGCGATGTCAACGTCGGCCTCACCCAGATCAGCTACGTCGTCCCCGGCGCCCCCGCCGAAGAAGCTGGCCTCAAGAACGGCGACGTCATCTTCGAGATCAACGGCGATGAGGTCCGCAACATCCGCGAGGTCAGCCTCGCCATCCGCCTCAACCTCGGCGAGACCATCGATTTCACCGTCAAGCATACCGACGGCGTCGTCGAGACGATCCCCGTCCACTCCCGCTGGTCACCCCCCGAGGGCCAGGGCCCCACGGGTATCCAGATCGGAAACTTGTACCCCTTCACGGAGAAGGAAAGCTTCCCTCCTTGGCAAGCCATCCCCAAGGGGTGGACGGCCACCCTTGACGCCCTCATCCTCGCCCGCAACGAGGTCATCTCCTGGACCAAGGGCAGCTCCGGCCCCGATGTCGCCGGTCCCGTGGGTATCGCCCAGGCCACCGGCGAGGTTGTGGAGGAATCCGGCTTCGACGTCCTCCTGGAGTTCGCCGCTCTCCTCTCCATCAACCTCGCCGTCATCAACATCCTCCCCCTCCCCATGCTCGACGGCGGCCGCATCGTCTTCGTCCTCCTCGAGATCGTCCGCGGCGGCCGCAGGATCGCTCCCGAAAGGGAGGCGCTCGTCCACCTCATCGGCCTCGCCCTCATCATCACCTTCGCGGTCGTCATCACCTACTTCGACGTCCTCCGCATCATCAGGGGCGAGAGCCTGTTCAGATGACCGCCTGCCCCGGCGGGGTCGAAGCGGACCTGCCCCCCAGCCCCGCCCTATCGTTCTGAGCGTCGACCGCGGCCCGCCGCCCCATCCTCAAGCTTGCCCGGCCCGCCCTCGTACCGCACAATGCAATTGATGGCCGAAGAACGCCTGCCACTCACGCCCCGCCGAAAGTCCCGGCCCGTCCACGTGGGCGAAATCCAGATCGGCGGCGACGCTCCCATCGTCGTCCAGACCATGGCCAACACCGATACCGCCGACGCGCAGGCCACCCTCAACCAGATCGCCCAACTGGCCTGCCTCGGCGCCGAGATCGTCCGCCTCGCCGTGCCCGACAAGGCGGCCGCCGCCGCCCTGCCGGACATCCTGCCCCACACCCCCGTCCCCCTCATCGCTGACATCCATTTCGACCACCGCCTCGCCCTCGCCTCCATCCAAGCCGGCATCCATGGCCTCCGCCTCAACCCTGGCAACATCCGCAATCCCGGCAAGGTACGTCAGATAGTCCGCGCCGCCAAGGAGCGCGGCATCCCCATCCGAGTCGGCGTCAACGAAGGTTCCCTGCCTCCCCTCCCACCCCTTGCCGAGGGCGAAATGCCACCGCCCAAGCCCCAGCGCATGGTCGACGCCGCCCTGTGGGAGATCGCCATCCTCCAGGAGATGGGATTCGAGGACATCAAGGTCTCCCTCAAGGCGTTCGACATCCCCACCATGGTCACCGCCTACCGCGAGATCGCCAAGCGCGTTCCCTACCCGCTGCACCTGGGCGTCACCGAGGCCGGCACCCTCGGCGCCGGTTCCGTCCGCTCCGCCGTCGGCATCGGCATCCTCCTCGCCGAGGGCATCGGCGACACGATCCGCGTCTCCCTGGCCGCCGACCCCGCCGAGGAGCTCCCGGTGGCCTGGAACATCCTCGCCTCCCTCAACATCCGGCAGCGCGGCGCCATCATCATCGCCTGCCCCACCTGCGGCCGCATCGAGGTCGACCTCATTCCCCTGGTGAACCAGGTGGAGGCGCATTTCCAGAAGCTGGGCAAGCCCATCACCGTCGCCGTCATGGGCTGCGTCGTCAACGGCCCCGGCGAGGCCCGCGACGCCGACATCGGCCTCGCCGCCGGCAAGGGCAAGGGCGCCATCTTCCGCAAGGGCGAGATCGTCCGCACCGTCCCCGAGGAGCAGTTCCTCTCCGCCTTAGTCGAGGAAGGTCAGCGCATCATCGTCGAGAAGTTCGGCGACACGTCGCCCCCTCCGTCCGGCGACTCCGACGCCGCCACCCCCACGACCGTTGTGGAGTCCGCCGCCTGCCCCAGCCGCAGCCTGCCGGGCCGCGCCTCCCGCCGCTAGCCGGCCGCTCACCCCCGGACCCCGGCCCCTTCCACCCCCCACCCTATCCCCGTGACCTTCGAAGCCCGCCTAGCCTTCGTCCTGCTTTTCTTCGCCCTTTGAGCCGCTCTCTCGGCGATCCCATCCATCGGCGCCGGCGCGCCGACTGGCCCTTCCCTCGAAACGGCGCACGCCGTGTTCACGGAATCGCCGGGGCCTGCATTCTCCTTACGCCCCTTCCCCCGGTGCGTCTTGCCGAGGGGCCTCGAGGCCGGGCGACGATCCTGTCAGTCGCTATACCTTGCGGACCTTGAAGAACAGCATTGAGTGGTCGGAGTAGTCCAACAGCCATTGGGCCTGCTGGTCTGGTGGCTCATCGACCCAGCCCTCCACACGGACGTCGTGACCGCACTGCTGAGTGAACTGGAGGTGATTCGCTGCCACGACATGGTCAAGGTTGGATTTCTTGCCAGCGGCGTCTCTCCAAGTGACGTCGTGTGTCTTGGATAGCAGCTGCATGCTGTTCTTCGACGCCAGCCACGATACCCGCTGTAACTCCCGATCAGCCGAAACTTCCACGCGATCATAGGGCTGACCAGTGGCTGCCTGATAGTACTTGAAATCCAAACCCATCGAGTTCAGGTCGCCGACGAACATGTAGTTGGCGGAGGCTCCTGCCGCGGCCGAATCGAGGGTGTCCTTGAATTCAAATGCTGCATCGATCTGCTCTTGTCGCCGTCCGAAACCCTTCGGGTCCTTGAGCGACGCAAGGTGCAAGAAGAGCACCGGATACTCGACCTCGTCAACAAGCACAGTGCAGAGCAGACCGGGCCTGTAGTAGGCGTCCCGTGTCTTGAACTCGGTGCGCTGGGTAATGAACGCGGTCACGTCGTTCTTCACTCCCAGGAGGATCTCCTGGGACTGCTTCCCCTCGGTGATGTGCCACGTGTACCCCTGCATCGCCTTCATTAGATCGAGCCACAGGGCGCTCGGCTTCGTCTCATAGAACGCCACGAGGTCGGGGGCCTTCGACGTCACCTTCGCCAAGACGCGCATGGTGTGCTCATTCCCCTTGGTCCCGAACTTCTCGACGTTCCAGGACAGGACCGAGAATGCATCGGTCACGGCTGCCTACCTCCTTCTGCCGCGCGTTCAACGCGGCGGCCTTGGGGTGTTCTAGCGAAAGCTCCTCTACACTGGGTGCTGCTATCCGGTGCCGAGTGGTCCCTCTTGCGCGCTGTCTGCCGATTATACCGCACCAAGTCCCCATGCTGCTCTCCCAGGCCGCTCAATGGGTCACCAGCCGCCCACCTCTTGACCCCCGCCCCCTCACCCACGACCCTATTCCCGTGACCTTCGAAGCCCGCCTAGCCTTCGTCCTTCTATTCTTCGCCCTTTGGGCCGCCCTGGGCTTCCTCCCCTGGTCCTTCGCCGCCGTCATCCGCCGCGGCCGTCACGTCCTCCTCGCCCTCCCCCTCGCCCTTGCCGCCGCCTGCCTGGCCGGCGTCCTCGTCCCCCTCATCGGCGCCCGAGACGAGACCGGCTTCCTCCTGTCCATCGCCACAGCCTTCCTGGGGGGAATCCTGGGCACCCTCGCCGGCGTCGCCCTGGCCCGACGTCTCGACACCCGCTAAACTCGAACCGTGACCCTCGTCCAACCCCCCGCCCCCGCCCTCTCCACCATGTGGTCCCAGGGCCGCTTCCCCTTGGGGGACCGCCCAGACGGGCGCCCGTCCGGGCGCGACTCCATGCATCGATTCGCGGAAGCCGCCTCCCGCCTCGGCTTCCCCTCGGTGGAGATCAACTACGTCATACCCCCGGAAGGCGTCGAGGAGCTCCTCAGCTCCAACCACGTCTCCGTCGTCTCCCTCCACTCGCCCACCCCCCGCGTCAAAGCAGGAAGCCGCTGGTCAGACGCCCTCAACCTCGCCGCCCTGGACGAGGACGAGCGCGTCCAGGCCGTGCACCTCGCCCGCACCACGATCGATTACGCCGCGCGGGCCGGTGCCCCCTACATGGTCGTTCACCTGGGGGCGATCGAAACCCAGGGCAGGTCCCAGATGCTCGAAAGCGAGCGCCGCCTCCGCCGCCTCTTCGACTCCGGCGTGCGAGACGGCGAGGAGGTCGAGGCCCTGCGCCGCCAGACCCTACTCGACCGCCGCCACGGCGCCGTCCAAAACCTCCCCCAGGCGCGCCGCTCCCTCGCCGATATCACCGATCATGCTGCTGGCAGCGGCGTAGCCGTCGGCCTGGAGAACCGCTATCACCACCACGAATTCCCTTCCCTAGACGAGATGCATGAGCTCCTCACCGACTACCCGCCTGACCTCGTCGGGTTCTGGCTCGACGTCGGCCACGCCGAGGTGCTGGACCGCCTCGGCATCATCCCCAAGACCCGCTGGTTGGATGAGCTTCGCGACCGCTGCCTCGGCGCACACGTCCACGACGTCGACGGCCTGGCCGACCACCGCGCCCCCGGTCTCGGCGACGTCGACTGGTCGTACGTCGCCCGCGGCCTGCCGGCGGACGCCCCCCGGGTCTTCGAGATCAACCAGGGTACGCCAGAAGAAGCCATCGCCGCCGCCATCCCCTTCCTCCGACAGCACAGCGTCCTCTAGGCGCCCCCACCGCTCACCCTTCGCGGCTCAGGGTGAGCGGCCTATCCTCGCACGGCCCTACTCGACATGCCTCCGGAGCGCCTCCGCGTCCCGTATCACGAACCGCCGCCCCTGGCCGCTTATGACACCCTCCCGCCGGAGCAGCGCCAGGTTGCGGTTCACGCTCTCCCGCGTCACGCCCACCATGTTCGCTAGCTCTTCCTGGGTCAGGCGCAGATCCAAGAGTATCCCCCCGGGCCGCTGCACTCCGTGAACGGCCGCCAGCTCCAGCAGCTTCTTGGCCAGTCGCCCACCCACGTCCAAGAACGCCAGATCACCCGCCATCTCGTTCGTTTCTCGCAGGCGCTCGGCCACCGCCGCCAGCACCGCCATCGCCGCTTCCGGCCGCGACCGGATGATGGCACTGAAGTCCGCCCGATCCAGGGCTACCGTCTCCGTTTCCCGGAGCGCCGCAGCGCTGGCCGAGCGCGGTCTCCCGTCCAGCAGCGCCATGTCGCCGAAGAAATCGCCCGGCCCCAGCATGGCCAGCGTCAGATCCGCCCCTTGCGGGCTGGGCAGGTAGATACGGACGGAGCCCTCGTCGATGATGAACAACGATTCTCCAGCGTCGTCCTTGTCGAAGATCGCCTCGTCCCGGTTGAACCGCCGCCGCTTCGCCACAGCCGCCAGCGCTTTGCGCTCCGACGCCCCCAGCGCCGCCACGAAGGGCACCCGCTCGAGAAGCTCGCCGATTGTCGTCAGGCCGTCGCCTCCAAAATCACATATCTCCGCCCAACTGTGACGCGCGTCACTGCGCGCCCCGTCTGCGCATCGTATGCTGGCTCACACGATGATGGGCTTCCCTCCCTTGTCGTGTCAAGGTGGAGCGCCCTCTCCCTGCCCCGGCCGATCAGGCAGGCACACCCCTCCGCCTGGGGCCCGGCCTGAGGGCCGTCCCTGGTCGGTCTGGGCAGCGGGAGGGCGTTCCCGCCCTTGACTCCGTCGCCGCAATCTGGCACCGTAACGTAGCCCCCTGCCCAGCCTACCTAGTCACCCCATCGGTTCCATTCGGAGGATGCCGTGAGAAAGGGACCTACCCTCTACCTGATAGCCGTTTCCGCTTTCCTTGCCTTCCTACTTGAGGTCTTCTCGGGCTTCGTGCTCTGGCTGGCCCTGGAGCACGGCGACGGCTTCCGGGGCGGCCGCGGGGCCGCCCAACAGCCGGGCCAGGACGAATTCCTGGCCGTCACTCGCAGCGACTGGATCGACATCCACGACTGGGCGGGCGTCGCCCTGCTCGCCGTCATCGGCCTGCACCTCGTCCTCCACTGGCGCTGGATCGTGATCATGACTCGACGGGCGCTGCTGGGGGAGCAGTGACCCGCCCTTGACTCTCTGACCGCAATCTGGCACCGTAACGGAGTCGAAGCCAGACATTCCCCAGGAGGACCCCCATGGACGACATCGCCTTCCTCGACGCCACCGCCCAGGCCGACCTCGTGCGCCGCAAGAAGGTCAAGCCCATCGAGCTCGTCGACGCCGCCATCGGGCGCATCGAGCGCCTCAACCCCACCCTCAACGCCGTCGTCACCCCCATGTACGACGAGGCCCGCAAGGTCGCCTCCGGCCCCCTCCCCGACGGCCCCTTCGCCGGCGTCCCCTTCGTACTCAAGGACCTCCTGGCCGCATACGGCGGCGTTCGTCTGACATCAGGCTCCGCCTTCCTCCAGGATTACGTCGCGACCCACGACACCGAGCTCGTCGTTCGTCACAAGCGTGCCGGGTTCGTCGTTCTCGGCAAGACCAACACCCCGGAGTTCGGCCTCGTCCCCACCACCGAGCCGCATCTCTTCGGCCCCTGTCACAACCCCTGGGACACCGAGCGCACCCCCGGCGGCTCCAGCGGGGGTTCAGCTGCCGCCGTGGCCGCTGGCATCGTCCCCGTCGCCCACGGTAACGACGGTGGTGGCTCCATACGCATCCCCGCCTCCTGCTGCGGCCTCTTCGGCCTCAAGCCCACCCGCGGCCGCAACCCCCTGGGCCCCGACTTCGGCGACATCATGAACGGCCTCGTCTCCGAGCACGCCCTCACCCGCTCCGTCCGCGACAGCGCCGCCTTTCTCGACGCCACTTCCGGCCCTGACGTTGGCGACCCCTACTGGGCCCCACCCCCCGAACGACCCTTCCTCCAGGAAGTCGGCGCCGACCCCGGCAAGCTCCGCATCGCCTTCACCACCGAGGCCGCCACCGGCGCCGCCGTCCACCCCGACTGCGTCGCGGCCGTCAAGGACGCCGCCTCTCTCTGCGCCGACCTCGGACACGACATCATCGAGGCCAGCCCGCCCCTCAACGGACCGATGATCGTTCAGACCTTCACTACCGTCTGGTCGGCGGGCTGCGCCCTCACCATCGACGGCACCGCCATGACCACTGGCCGTACCGTCAGCAAGGATCAGTTCGAGCCCCTGACCTGGGGCCTCTACGAGATGGGGCGTCAGCAGACCGCCTCTTCCTACCTCATCGCCGTGACGATGCAACAGATGATGTCTCGCGCCGTCGCCCGCTTCTTCGTCGACCACGACGTTTGGCTCACCCCCACCATGGCTGAGCCTCCCGTTCCCCTCGGCACCTTCGACTCCCCGCCCGACGATCCCCTTCAAGGTTTCACCCGTGCCGCCGCCTTCGTCCCCTTCACCCCCATCTGCAACGTCACCGGCCAGCCTGCCATGTCCGTTCCCCTGCACTGGAACGACGAGGGCCTCCCCGTCGGCACGCACTTCGTCGCCCGCTTCGGCGACGAGGCCACCCTCTTCCGCCTCGCCGCCCAGCTCGAGCAGGCCCGCCCGTGGGCCGGCCGCCGACCGCCCGTCTCCGCCGAGGCCGTATCAGCCTAACACGCCGTTTGGGACGTACTACTTAGTGGGACGCCTCATTCTCGGGGCTGTCCCTGATCGGGTATCCGCTGAACAAGGAGCGATTCAATGGCATACGAGCACCGCGCGCCCGAGCGTATCGAGCCCCGCTCGCTCGCCGACTACCTGGAGGTGATGAGCAAGGCGGTCTTCCAGACCGGCATCTCCTGGAAGGTCGTCGAAAGCAAGTGGCCCGGCATCCGCGAGGCGTTTCGCGGCTTCGACCCCGCCGCCGTCGTTGCCCTCACCCCGGACGACCTCGACGCCATCACCAGCGATACGCGCGTGATCCGCAACCGACGCAAGATCGAGGCCACCGTCGACAACGCTCACCAGATGCTGGAGCTGGAGCGCCAGCACGGAAGCTTCCGCGCCTACCTCCGCTCCCACGACGGCTTCGAGGGCACCGTGAAGGACTTGCGCAAGCGCTTCAAGTTCCTCGGCGACATGGGCTGCTACTACTTCCTCTGGGTGGTCAGCGAGGAGGTCCCCTCCTACGAGGACTGGTGCGCCTCCCGCGGCCGCACTCCCACCCACTAGCTGCAGCACACGTAGCTGCAAAGGTCTAGCCCCCCGACCCATCGCCCGCTGCCTCTCCGCCCGCCACCGTACCCTCCCATTGTTCAGCCATCGATGGCTCTCCTCCCCACAATGGCGTAGAATTCGGGAGTCATGCCCCGACGCTACTCCATGGCCAAGCGGGCCAGGCTCACCGAGCGTACCCGCCGAGAAATCGAGACGGCCCTCGTCAGGCTCCTCGCCATCAGGGCCTACGACGCCGTCACCATGGCTGACATCGCGCGGGAAGCTGCTGTAGCGGTGCGCACCGTCCAGCGGCACTTCGGCTCCAAGGACGATATCCTCGCCGCTGCCGTGCGCCACCCCGCCCAAGCCCTCGCCGAAGAACTCTCCCAGCGCTCGCCTGGACACTCCCCTCACGATGACCTCCGGGGCCTTGCCGGCGCCCTCTTCGCCACCTATGCCCGCTATCGTCGAGAGACCTGGGCCCTCTACACTCGCTCCGCCGAGGTGCCGGAGCTCATGGGGGTACAGTTCGTCGCGGGTGCCGCGATGATATCCGCCGTCGACGCCCTCCTGGCGCGCTGGTCGGACCGCTGCGCTATCGACCCTCTCCTCGCCAAGCGCGCTATCCTGGCTTTCGTCAGCTACCCCACCTGGCGCGGCCTCGCCGGCGTCGGCGGCTTCGGCTCGCCCGAGGCCGAGACCACTGTCGCCAGGCTGCTGCACGACTTCATCTTCGAGCCGACTGAAGCGCGCTAGTCCACCAAACGATCCTCCCAGACACTGCCGGCGACCATTGACCGAGAGGGTACTGACGATATACTTTGTGTTAGCACATTGGTGTCGGGCTACCGGTCACTAATCCTCAGCCGGCCGATTTGCCGCCAACCCGCCAGCAGGTCCACATCCGGGAGCAGCGATGAACGATCAGCAAGGCGTCATCTTCATAGGAAGAAAAGGCGAGACACCCAAGGGAGCGCAATGGCGTGACTTCATGCAGGCTCAGCAGGACGCGATCGATACCTACCGCTTGCACGGATGGAGACTCGTCGCCGCGATAGGAGTTCACGAGGAGCAAGCGCTGGCTGGCGTCCTCCTTTACTTCTCCAAGGGCGCCTGACCTCCTCCCGCCGTAGGGGCGGGCCCCTGTGCCCGCCCTCCTACCCCCTACCCCTTCCCGCGTCCCGGCCCCTTCTTGCCCCGCCTCCCCCCCTCGCCACCCATCTGTTCCCGCCGTCCCTTCAACGCCTCCTTCAGCTCAGCAAGCATCTCCTCGTCCCCCTCCATCTCCCCCACCCTCTCCAATAGGTCGAGCGTCTCCAGGTTCCTCCGCGCCGTCACCGTATTCGGGTGCCGATCCCCTAGGGACTTACGTAGTATCTGCAACGCCCGCTCGAAGCGCGCCCGCGCCTCCTTGACCGCACCTACCTCCACAAGCACCCCGCCCAGGTTGTTCAAGCTGACAGCCACCTGCGGATGGTCCGGCCCGTACGCCCCCTCGTCGATCCCCAGCGCCCGCTCGTAGCGCGCCCGCGCCCCCTCCAGGTCGCCCATGTCCTGAAGCACGCCGCCCAGGTTGTTCACCTGGATCGCCACATGCGGATGATCCGGCCCGTACGCCGCCTCGGCTATCGCCCTCGCCCGCCGCTTCCGCTAGCTCACGGCGATCGGTACCGCTCGCTGCGACTACGCTGCTCCGCGAGACGCTATTGAGAATTCGCTCGGGTATGCCCGTAGCAGGCGATAGGAGTCAACGCCATCAATCACCGCGTAATAGATCGTATCTCCTGTCGTAACCGACTTCGCTAAGGCCAGGAATTGCATCAGATCGTTGATGCTGGGCTTGACCTCTCCTACGTACTGAACGACAAACAGGCGTCCGTCGGGGATGAACATCCGTTGGATTTGGTCACCATTCTTTCCCATCTTCCCTGGTACGAGAGGCCCGCGCTGCCCTGGCCCTTTGAACGCGAACACGGCCCCGATTCTCCTGCCCTTATAGACTACGCGGGTTGAGACAAGGTCGGCGTGTTCGCCGCCCCAGTCCTTCCAGTCCGCCTGATCACCGAGGATCGCCTGCACACCCTGCTTAAACTGTTCCTCCGAGACGGTGCGCGGAATGTACCCATCCGCTTTCACCGCCCTTACCGCACTGAACGAATCGAGGTCATCGACTGTGAGGGCCTCCGCCCTCGGACGGGCCGCGCCGCGGCCGCTCATCGTCTTCACCGTGACGGAGATGGAGCTCTTCCGCTTTGTGGGCAGCTCCGCTAGCTTCCTGGGGTTGGCTGCGTATTTGAGTATCCTGCCCTTGTGGGTATGGAAGAAGTCGATCATCTTATACGCCGTTTCCCCATCCTTCTTCGCGGCGTTCACAATGTTGTTCTTGACGAGATGTCGGCCGTTCTGAAGCACCTGCATTCGCTCCAACCCCGTCCGCTGCATGATCGCGCTGACCGTCTTGATCTTGGTCTTGTGATAGTAGATCGCCTCGAACACCTTCGGACGGATCGTCCCGCGCCCGATAGTCTTCGCGGCACGCTCGATCAGTTCCTCCGTATTGGACAGGGAGTCGGAGACCTCAATGGCATTGGTCATGCGTCACCCTTACTTCCCAGTACCCCTCACGCTCCTCCCTATGCCGCCGGGAAACATGCGACTTACCTGGCTCTGGTTCACGTCGAGCGCGGTGGCGACGTGTTCCTGGGTCGCTCCAGATCTCAACAGCACTAACGTCACCAATCGTTTGATCGCGACTAGCTCTGCCAATACCGGATCGGTCGGGGTAGCTTTCGCCTTCGCCATTGGATGCTCCTTACTCCGTGGTCTTCTTCTTGCCCCTGCGCTCCCGCTTCGCCATGGAAAGAGCCACGCTAACAGCGTTAGCCGTCGTATCACACACCGCCGCTATCTCCTTCGGGGTCATCCCCACACGCTGGAGATGAACTGCCCGTTCTTTGAGTGAAAGGTTGTCTGGGGCGGCGCTAAGGGCCAGGAGACGGATAAGTGTGTCGAGCTTCGATTCGATCCGCGATAGGTCCTTCATGTCATCCGTGATCGCGCTTCGTCCATCCTTCTTCGATGCCATATCCGTGCTCCTCTATAGGTTCCTCCGCTACTCGATGAGCCCAGTCAGTTCGTACCCAGTAGTGCGGCCCTGGCCGATCTGCTTGACGACGCCCTTGTTCTCCAGCTCAGCTAAGCGACGGCTGATTGTGCGCGACGACACGTCGATCCCCCGTGGCACCCTCTCAGCAACCGTCTCCTTCAGAGAGCCCGATGCGGTTCGGCCGTTCTCACTCAGGACTTCAACGACCGTCGCCGAGACAGCATCCTCCTGAACTTCCCGCGCAACGGCATCGATCCGGTCCCGGAACCCAGCCCGAAGGATCGCGTTCTGCAGGCGTATCTCTCGTAGTAGTTCCTCCTCAATCATGACTCCAGCCTCCTTGCCCATTTTCCGTCAGCCCCCCGCGCGATCATACCCGCGTCGGCTAGCTCCGAGACGATCTGAGAGACCCGCTGCTGCGTCACCCCGGTCGCCTTGGCAAGCTGTGCCTGCGTCCGCGAGCCATCGCATGCCTCCCACAGCTTACGTTTCGTTCCGTCGCCGAGCACGTCCTCACGCCCTCGGGCGATCCGCTCCCTGTTCACCAGCCGGTACATAGCCAGCAGGTCACCCAACTGGTTCGAGATTTGGCGCAAAAGCTCCTCGTCCTGCCCATTCACTTGAGTGCTCCTTGAGGATTCACAGTGTAATTATGCCATTGCTCTACCTCGACTATAGCAAGCGCGCCAGCATGCTGTCAACAGTACGGCGGCTCTAGGGAGTCGCACTTCAGAACCGGCTCTGTTAATGACTCATAACCGGGCAGCCAGGCAGAGCCCGGGCAGTCGCTCGCGGATAGCCAGCCAGCACCAACGCGCCATGATGAAGGTCGTTATGCGGGCAGATTTGCCCCCGTGCTCCATCCCCCTTTGACCTCCCGCTCTGAACCCCTACCCTCAGGCCGGAGGCCCCCGGTGCCTGTCTGCCACGGCCCGCATCCGACCATGTTCCCGCCACCATCGCTTCTGTCCTCTCGGGAGGGGCGGCCGGATTCTAAGGTGAAACCTTAGAGCCTGTCCGCCTCAGGCGGAGACGGGTGGGCCGCGCCCGTCTGGGTGGGTCAAATAATGTTGGGGTGGGGTCCCTTGGAACACCTCACGGCGTGAGCGGCTGGCTCGCTGCCCCTTCCCCCTTTGACCTCCCGCCCTCAACCCCTACCCTCAGGCTGGAGGTCCCCCCATGACTCGATCTGTGGCCTTCGCAGACCGCCGCGCTCGCCAGATACGGTACGCTTGCATCGTGCACGTACCCCAGATACAAAACCGTCGATTGTACGTTCAATCCCCTATCCCCGAACGTCGCACAATCAACAAAACCACCGCGGACACCCCACCCGCCGGATACGCCGGGCACCCCAAGACGAAAACTTTCGCTCCCGGTCAATCAAACCCCGTATCTGGCCCCGCCCCTTCTATCGATCCCCAGATACGAAAACCCCCTTGATCGTTCGTCCCCCTGCTCCAGCGCTCCCTTGCTCCAATGCCCTCCGGCTGGCACGATAGGCTCACCATGCGTATCTCCCAGCTCTTCGGCAAGACCCTCCGTCAGCCTCCCGCCGAGGCCGATACCCCGTCCCACTCCCTCCTCCTCCGCGGCGGCCTCGTCCACCAGATCGCCGCCGGCATCTACGCCTTCCTCCCCCTCGCCTGGCGCGCCCTCACCAACGTCGAGCGCATCATCCGCGAAGAGATGGACGCCGCTGGCGGCCAGGAGCTCATGATGCCCGCCATCCACCCCATCGAGATCTGGCAGGCATCCGGCCGCGATCAGGTCATGAGCGACGTCCTCTTCCGCTTCTCCGACAAGCGAGACCGCGAGTTCGTCCTCGGCCCCACCCACGAGGAGATCGTCGTCGAGCTCTTCAAGCGCAACGTCCGCTCCTACCGCGACCTTCCCCTCCTCGTCTACCAGATCCAGCAGAAGTTCCGCGACGAACCTCGGCCCCGCGGCGGCCTCATCCGCCTCCGCCAGTTCACCATGAAGGACCTCTACTCCTTCGACACCGACTTCGACGGCCTCGATGTCTCCTACCGCAAGATGCACGACGCCTACACCCGCATCTTCGAGCGCTGCGCCCTCCCCACCGTCCCCGTCCTCGCCGACTCCGGCGCCATGGGTGGCCGCGACACCCACGAGTTCGTCTACCTCACCGAATACGGCGAGGACTCCTGCCTCCTCTGCCCCAAGTGCGGCTACGCCGCCAACGCCGAGGTCGCCTCCTTCGTCAAGGAGCCCGCTCACGCCGCCGAGGAGCCCCAGCCCGTCCAGGAGATCCCCACGCCCGGCCTCTACACCATCCAGGCCCTCGCGGACCACCTGGGCGTCCCCACTTCCAAGACCTGCAAAGCCGTCTTCTACTCCGCTGACGGCGAACCCGTCTTCGTCGCCATCCGCGGCGACATGGACGTCAACGAGACCAAGCTCCGCCGCGCCCTGGGCGCCCTCGACCTCCACTACATGAGCGAGAACGAGGTCATCGCCGCCGGATTCGTGCCCGGCTCCGCCGGCGCCGTCGGCCTCGAGGATGTGCGCATCGTGGCCGACGACCTCCTCCCACAGGAGGCGAACCTGGTAGCAGGCGCCAACAAGCCGGACACCCACCTGCTCAACGTCAACTACGGCCGCGACTGGCAGGCGGACATCCTCGCCGACATCGCCCTGGCCGCGGAAGGTTCTCTCTGCGCCGCTTCCGCCGCCGCAGAATCCGAATGCCGCACCCCCATGCTCCTGCGCCGCGGCGTAGAGATGGGGCAGATCTTCAAGCTGGGCACCTTCTACGCCGAAAAGCTGGGCGCCACATATCTGGACGCCCAGGGCAAGCAACGCCCCGCCGTCATGGGCAGCTACGGAATCGGCACCGAACGCCTGCTCGCCGCGGTGGTGGAGGCCAACCACGACGACAAGGGCATCATCTGGCCCGTCGAGATCGCCCCCTTCCAGGTGCACCTGGTCGCCCTGCAGTCGGACCGGCAGCAGGTGCACGAAGCCGCCGAGACGCTGTACCGGAGCCTCCCGTCGGACGGCATCTCCGTCATCTACGACGACCGCGACGAGACGCCCGGGGTCAAGTTCAACGACGCCGACCTGCTGGGCATGCCCCTGCGCGTCACGGTCAGCCCCCGTACCCTGGAGAAGGCATCTCTAGAGCTGAAGCGCCGCACGGATGCGGAGAGCGCGCTGGTGCCGCTGGACAGCGCCCCGGCAGAGATTAAGGCAGCAATCGGCCGCTAGCGCGGCAGCGATTTTTCAGCTTGCGGGGGCCTTCCCAAAGTGCTATAGTGTTGTCTGAATAACGCTCTCTTGTCAGAGTGGGTGTGGACCCACTTTTTTTTGGCCCCGCGAACAGGGGACGAGGGAGGACGATACGGCTGTGAAGAGCGAGTTCATGATAGCGATCACGCAGCTCGCTGCGGAGAAGAACCTGCCTCGGGAGGTCATCCTTGAGGCGATGGAGGCCGCCCTCGTTTCCGCCTACAAGAAGGACAGCGATCTCCAGGGCAACATCGTCGTTCACATCGACCGCGAGACCGGCGACCACCGGGTCTACCGCGAGCAGAAGGTGGTGGCCCAGGTGGAAGACCCCAAGATCGAGATCTCGCTTCAAGACGCCAAGAAGATCAAGCCGGACGCCACCATAGACGACATTATCCGTACGGAGGTGCACCCCTCCCACGCAGGCCGCATCGCCGCCCAGACCGCCAAGCAGGTCGTCCTCCAGCGGCTGCGGGAGGCCGAGCGGGAGATGGTGTTCGAGGAGTTCTCCAACCGCGAGGGGGACGTAGTGTCCGGCATAGTCCAGCGCATCGACGCCAAGCACATCGTAGTCGACCTTGGCAAGACGGAAGCCATCCTACCGCCGGGGGAGCAGGTGCGGACGGAACACTACCGGGCCGGCCAGCGACTGAAGTTCTACCTGCTGGAGGTGCACCGATCCCTGAAAGGCCCACAGCTCATCCTCTCCCGCACCCATAAGAACCTCCTCCGACGCCTGTTCGAGCTGGAGGTACCAGAAATATACCGGGGCACAGTGGAGATCAAGTCCATCGCCCGCGAGTCCGGCTACCGCAGCAAGGTGGGGGTGAGCGGCCGCCAGGAGGGAGTGGACCCCGTCGGCTCCTGTGTGGGGCTGCGCGGCATCCGCATCCAGAACATCGTCAACGAACTCAACGGCGAGCGCATCGACGTGGTTCAGTGGGATGCGGACCCAAGTCGCTTCGTCGCCAACGCCCTCAGCCCGGCCCAGGTCCTGACCGTCCAAATCTCGGAGGAGGACAACACCGCCTCCGTCATCGTGCCCGACCGTCAGCTTTCCCTGGCCATCGGTAGGGAGGGCCAAAACGCCCGCCTCGCAGCGAAGCTCACGGGTTGGCGCATCGACATCAAGCCGGAGTCGGCCATGCAGGAGGTGCTGGCCGGAGCCCCAGCCGCGACACAGCCAGCGGCCGCCCCTTCGACACCTGCCCCACCCCCACCAGCGCCCGAGCCTGAGGCGCAGCCCTGGGTGGAAGTCGTCGACGAGGCACAGGCGGCCGCTGAGGCTCCCGCTGCAGAAGTGCAGGCCGAGGCAGCGGAGGCCCCGCCCCAGCCAGAGACCGAAGCGGCAGGCCCTGAGCCCCTGATCCGCTTCGCTGAAGATGTCCTCGTTCGCAGCAGCGGCGAAAGCAAGAAGCGAAAGAAGGGCAAGAAGGCCGAACGCAAGGCCGATGAGCCGGAAGCCAAGGCGAAGAAGGGCAAGCGGGCCCGACGCCCCATCGTAGAGGAAGAAGACGAGTTCGAAGATGTTGACGCGTGAGCGATGACTGCGGCAAGAGCTAGACCGCGGCCCAAACACGTGCCCCAGCGAACCTGCGTCGGCTGCGGTTCAGCCGCGGCCAAGCGGGAGTTGATCCGCCTGGTGCGCACATCCACCGGCGCGGTCGAGGTCGATCCCACCGGCAAGCGGCCGGCACGCGGCGCTTACCTGTGTCACACTCCCGAGTGCTGGGAACACGCTCTCAAGAAGGGCCGGCTGGAGAACTCCCTCAGGACCAGGCTCTCCGCGGACGACCGTGAAGCCCTCCTGCGGTACGGAGCGGAACGCATAGTCGCCGAGGTGTCATGAACTCACAGCAGACGACCAGCCCCTCAGGCACAAGCGCAGCTTCCCAGACGGTGGAGATACCCGCCACCGTGGTGGTGCGTGACCTGGCTGAACTCCTGAACACCTCAGCCATAGAGGTAATCAAGGAACTGATGAAAAACAGCGTCATGGCCAACATCAACGAGAGCGTGGACTATGAGGCGGCGGCGGCCGTGGCCCGTCAGCTAGGGCTCCAGCCTCAGCCCCGGGAAGAGGAAGCGCTAGCCGTGGAGCGCAGGGAGGTCGAGGAGGAGGCTGCCAACTTGCAGCCCAGGCCGCCCGCAGTCACCGTCATGGGCCACGTTGACCACGGCAAGACCAGCATTCTGGACGCCATCCGCGAGACGAACGTCATAGACAGTGAGGCGGGCGGAATCACCCAGCACATCGGCGCCTACCAGATTGAGGCAAAGGGCCAGAGGATCACCTTCATCGACACGCCGGGGCATGAGGCGTTCACCGCTATGCGCGCCCGCGGCGCCACCGTCACCGACATCGCGGTCCTGGTTGTGGCTGCCGACGACGGCGTCATGCCCCAGACCCTGGAAGCCATCGACCACGCCAAGGCAGCCGGGGTGCCGATCATCGTCGCCATCAACAAGATCGACCTCCCGGACGCCAACGTTGAGCGCGTGAAGCAGCAACTGGCGGAACGGGAGCTGGTCATCGAGGAGTGGGGCGGCGATGTCATCGCCGTGCCGGTATCCGCCAAGACCAAAGAGGGGCTGCAAGACCTGCTGGAGCACATCCTCCTGGTAGCCGAAATATCCGAACTGAAGGCGGACCCGGACCGTCCCGCCCAGGGTACCATCATTGAGGCGGAACTTGACCCCTCCCGCGGCGCCATGGCCACCACCATCGTCCAGACGGGCACCCTGAAGGTGGGCGACGTGGTCATCGCCGGCAATACCTGGGGCCGCGTCAAGGCGATGTTCGGCGAGAAGGGGCAACGGGTCCAGGAGGCAGGACCTTCCACGCCGGCGAAAATCATGGGCCTGTCCGACGTCCCCCGTGCCGGCGACGTCCTAGAAGTCGTCGCTGACGAACGGGCTGCCCGCGAGGAGATGGAGGCCCGAGAGCGAGAGCGCACCACCGCAGCCCAGGGCGGCGCTACTCTGGAGGCCTTCTCCGGCGACGTCGCCGTCGGCAAGGCCAAGGAGCTCAACGTTGTCCTCAAGGCCGATGTCCAGGGCAGCGTGGAGGCTGTCCAGCAGGCGCTGGAGGGCCTGAGCTCGGAGCGGGCCCGCGTGAGGGTCATCCATACCGGCACCGGCAAGATCAGCGAATCGGACGTCATGCTGGCCCGCGCCTCCCAGGGCATCGTCATCGGCTTCAACGTGCGAACAGAGCCCGGCGCCGTGCGAGTGGCGGACAGCGAGGGGGTGGACATCCGCCACTACAACGTCATCTACCAGCTCATCGAGGACGTCGAAAGCGCCCTTGCAGGCATCATGGAGCCCATCACCCAGGAGGTCATGGATGGCCACGCCGAGGTGCGGGCGATATTCCGGGTGCGCGGCGGTCGCGTAGCCGGCTGTATGGTCACCGACGGCCTCATCCGGCGCAACTCCCAGGTGCGGGTCAAGCGGGGCGAGGAAGTGGTACGGACATCCCGCGTCTCCAGCCTGCGTCGCTTCCAAGAAGACGTGCGTGAGGTGCAGGCCGGAGTGGAGTGTGGCGTCGGCGTGGAAGGCTTCAGTGATTTCCAGGAGGGAGACATCATCGAGGCCTTCCACACCGAGACGGAGGCCTAGCCCCCGCCGCCCTTCACCAGGCCCACAATCCTGAAGATACGGGGAACAGCCGTGAGCCGACGCCTCCAGCGACTGAACGTCCTCCTGCGACAGGAGATCAGCGAACTCATCCTGCGCGAGCTGCGCGACCCGCGCCTGGCCGAGATCGTGACCCTCACCCGGGTCCGCACATCCCCTGATCTGGCCGCCGCCACCGTCTACGTAAGCGTCATGGGCGATGCCGACGCCAAGACAGCCACCATGGACGCCCTGACCCACGCCGCGCCCTTCATCCGACGGCAGCTTACCAGCCGGCTCACTATCCGCAGAACACCGGACATCCACTTCACCCTCGACGAGAGCATGGCGGAAGCAGCTCACGTCCTGGACCTGATGAAGCACCTACCACAGGGGCGCGGGGACTAATGAGCCCTCAGGGCATCCTCAACGTGGACAAGCCTGCGGGCAGCACCTCCTTCCAGATCGTCGCCCTCGTACGCAGGCTATCCGGAATCAAGAAGACAGGACACGCCGGCACGCTGGACCCGATCGCCACTGGCGTCCTGTTGGTGTGCCTAGGCCAGGCAGTGCGGGTCAGCGAGCACCTAATGGAGCTGTCCAAGACCTATCGCGGCACCGTCCGCCTTGGAGTCGCCACGGATACCTACGACTCTGACGGCACAGCGGTGTTCGAGGGGAACACGGAAGCAGTGAGCGAAGAAGACCTGCGAGCCGCCCTGGAGGCACTGGAACGGCAGAAGCAGCAGGTACCGCCCAGCCACAGCGCCGTCAAAGTTGGCGGCACGCCGGCCTACCGCCTGGCCCGGGCCGGCAAGCCCGTCAGACTGCGCCCCCGCAAATCCAGGATCGAGCGCATCGACCTCATCTCCTTCCGGCCACCCCTGGTCGAGATAGAGGTGCAATGCGGCAAAGGGACCTACATCCGCACTCTGGCTGATGACCTGGGACGCCTCCTAGGCTGCGGCGCCCACCTTCAGGCCCTGCGGCGCACCGTCGTAGGCCCATTCAGCGCGGAGGACGCCATCTCCCCGGAGCGGCTGGAGACGGCCTTCGCCGATGGCACCTGGCAAGACCACCTGCTACCCCTGGACTACGGCCTGGGCCACATCTCCGCGGTCTATCTGGATACAGAGGCGGAGAAGGATGTCCGCCACGGCAACCTCCTGGAGGCCAGCTTCCCGCCGTTTCAGCGCTTTGACAACCCTCAGGACGGCGAGCGCTGCCGCGCCTATGGGGAGGACGGGTCGTTCGTGGCCATCCTGCTCTACGATGCCAGCTCTACTCGATGGAGGCCACACAAAGTGTTCGCGCCTGCCCATCCGGCCTTCTAAGGGGATACGGAAAGTTCGTATTTGGCTCCTATTTGGGCGACTGTCCTCTTGACAAGCTTCTGAAAACGCGTATGCTTGGCCATCAGAACGGACAGGTATAGCAGACCCAGCAAGGGGGTTTGACATGCAGGCTTATTGCCTCAAGTGCCGAACCAAGCGAGAGATGCGCAACGCCAAGCCGACGGTCCTGAAGAACGGCCGGCCGGCCACCCAGGGCGAATGTCCCGTGTGTGGCACCAAAATGTACCGGATCGGCAAGGGATAGACCTCTACCGAGCCTCAGCAACCCCGATCGCCAAAGCTCATCCCCACCCGTCAGGGCGTGGTGTATTCTCTCCTTCTGTGTGGGAGGCACTACAACCACCTGATTGGGCAACGCGCAAGAGGACACCAGGCCAGCGTCAGTTGGCCTGGTCTTTTCTTTAGAGGATGAGGCTATCCTCTTCTTGCTGTAGAATAGCCTGGGCGTTGTCAGGCCAAGCGCTCGGAGGATTAGTATGCCAGGCGCCCGTAGATCGCGGCAGAGAACCAGAAGGAGAACGTCCGTGGGCAAGATCAACGTTGCCATAATCGGCGTCGGGAACTGCGCATCGTCGCTGGTGCAGGGTGTGCACTTCTACAGGGGAGTAGATAGCAACGCCAACGTGCCAGGGCTGATGCACGCCAACCTGGGAAGCTATCACATAAGCGACATTGAGTTCGTGGCCGCTTTCGATATCGACGCCAACAAGGTGGGCAAGGATCTCTCGGAAGCGATCTTCACGCCGCCCAACAACACCTACAAGTTCGCGGATGTGCCCCACCAGGGCGTTCCTGTTTCTCGTGGCATGACCCACGACGGCATCGGCAAGTATCTGTCCACCGTGATCCGCAAGGCGCCAGGACCGACAGCGGACATCGTCAAGATACTCCGCGACACTGAGACGCAGGTGGTCATCAACTACTTGCCGGTGGGAAGCGAAGAAGCAACCAAGTGGTACGTGGAGCAGATACTCCAGGCTGGCTGTGCCCTGATCAACTGTATCCCCGTCTTCATCGCCCGCGAGAAGTACTGGGGGCGCCGTTTTGAGGAGCGAAACCTCCCCATCATCGGCGACGACATCAAGTCCCAGGTGGGGGCCACCATCCTGCACCGAATCCTCACCCGGCTGTTCGTGGATCGCGGGGTCCGATTGGAGCGCACCTACCAGCTTAACTTCGGAGGCAACACCGACTTCCTAAACATGCTCGAGCGAGAGCGTCTCATGTCAAAGAAGATCTCCAAGACGAGCGCTGTCACCTCCCAACTGGATCACGAAATGCCCGAAGGCAACGTCCACATCGGCCCAAGCGACTACGTGCCCTGGCTCCAAGACCGCAAGTGGTGCCACATCCGGATGGAGGGCACCAGCTTTGGCGAGGTCCCCCTGAACGTGGAAGCGAAGTTGGAGGTGTGGGACAGCCCCAACTCCGCCGGTGTCGTCATCGACGCCATCCGCTGCTCCAAGCTGGCTCTGGACCGAGGCATCTCAGGCGCCTTGACGGGTCCCAGCGCCTATTTCATGAAGTCACCACCGAAGCAGTTCACGGACGAGCAGGCACGCATCCTGACCGAGGAGTTCATCCAGGGAAGCAACGGCGCCTCCCCCTCCGAATAGCGAAAGCCTGCCAGGGCCGTCAGACGCATGTGGAAGTACATTCTCTTCCTGATAGCGATTCACACGCTCGGACGCCTGCCGCTGCGGGTCGGCTACGCAGTGGCCCAAATCGCGGGGCGGCTGGTGTATTGGCTCTCTCCAGCTCGCCGGCGCGACGTCATCAACAACCTCCGCCATGTCATGGGCAGGGAAGCGCCGGACAGGGAGGTGAGGGCGGCCGCTCGCAAGGTCTTCGTCAACGTCGCCAAGTACTACGTCGACCTCGTACGGATGCCATACATGGACGTGGACGACTTCTACCGGCGCCGCCTCCGCTACCACGGCTTCGACGAGCACGTCCTTCCCGCGGTGGCAGCGGGGAAGGGGGTGATCGTGGTGAGCGGTCACCTGGGTAATCCGGAGCTTGGCGCCCAGGGGATGTTGCCCAGGGGAGTGAAGGTGTTCGCCCTCACCGAACCCCTTCGGCCGGCAAGGCTCTCCCGCCTGGTAGACTCCCTACGCGCCTGTAAGGGTCACTCCGTGGCGCCGGTGGGATTCGCCGGGGTGAGGCGGGCCATCCAGACCCTGAGACAGGGCGGCGTCGTTGCCCTCATGGGAGACCGCGACATCGAAGGCCCAAAGGCCTCTCTCCCCTTCTTCGGAGAGGAGGCACTAATCCCCACGGGGCCCATAGAGGTGGCGTTACGCACGGGTGCGACGGTCATTCCTTCCTTCTGTATCCGCACCAAGCAGGGCGGCATCGACGCGTACCTGGAGGAGCCTCTGGAGATGGAGCGAACGGGCGACATGGAGAGAGACGCCCGCACTAACACCCTGCGCTTTCTCTCCCGCCTGGAGCGGCACCTGCGGGACCACCCCGACCAGTGGGTGGTGCTGGAATCCATCTGGGATAGGGAGACGGCCCCGTCTGCGCGCCCGCCCGTGGCCGCAGAGGAGAAAGCGTGAGCGAAGGCGACCGCCCCGGCAAGGCCGACCTCCATGTCCACACCGCCGTCGGCGACGGCATGGCCTCCCCACGAGAGATCCTGGATTACGTGGAGGCAGAGACCGACCTGGACGTCATCGCCATCACGGACCACGATGACCTGCGGGGGTCCGTGCAGACGCGTGAAGTTTGGGCTCAAGGCAGATACCGCTTCCAGATCGTTCCCGGCATGGAGGTGACGGCCATCGAAGGCCATATCGTCGCCTTGTTCGTAGAGGAGCCGCTGCCCTCGCTACGGCCCGTAGGGGAGGTCCTGGAGGCCGTGCACCGCCAGGGAGGGCTGGCCATCGCCGCCCACCCACTGAGCCGACTCACGATTTCCCTGGGGGAGAAGGCCCTGGACCGCATCGCCAGCTCCGATCGGGATGGCGTATACCTGGACGGGCTGGAGACCGCCAACCAGTCGCCGCTGGCACGGAGGAGCCTCAAGCGGGCCGCCGACCTTAACCGAGAGCGCTTCCATCTGGCGGAGGTGGGCGGCAGCGACGCTCATTTCCTGAAGGTGATCGGTAGCGCCTATACAGAGTTTCCTGGCCGCAGCCCGGAGGAACTGCGGCGCAGCATACGGGAGCGCACCTGCCGCGGGGCCAACGGGCATCGCCCGACGCTGCTGGAGATCGGGCCCTGGCAGGTGCTGCGGCAATCCTGGCGCGGCCTCATGGTGACGCCGCGGACGCTGGGCTGGGGGCCCACCGCCGGTAGCTTCGTCAAGCGTATCTTCTCGTTCCGATGAGAATCGCCCTCGTCAGCCCCTACGACTGGGCCGTGCCCGGCGGCGTCAACAGCCACGTCACGCAGCTAGCGGAGCAATTCGTCCGCTCCGGACACCAGGTCCACATCGTCGCCCCCTCCTCGCGGCGCTGGTCCCACCGCTGCGACTACCTGACGGTCATCGGCGAGCACGTCATCGGGCTGCCCGCCAGCGGTTCCGTGGCCAACGTATGCCTCTCGTTCAACCTCGGCCCACGCGTCAAGTCGTTCCTCGCCCGCGAGCGCTTCGACGTGGTGCACGTGCACGAGCCGTTCATGCCGCTTCTGCCGTTCCAGTTCCTGCGCTACGCAGACTCCAACCTGGTGGCCACCCTCCACGCCACCCGCGAGGGCGGCAGCCGCCTGTACGCCTACTCCCGCTTCCTCATCAAGCCGTGGTGGGACCGCATCCAAGGCCGCATCGCCGTCTCCAGGGCGGCGCTCAAGATGATCAGCCGCTACTTCGCCGACCGTTACCGCATCATACCCAACGGCATCGACTACCCGCACTTCGCCTCAGATGTGTTGCCGATACCCAGGTACATGGATAGCAAGAGGAACATCCTATTCGTGGGCCGCCAGGAAAAGCGCAAGGGGCTGCAATACCTGCTCCAGGCCTACGCACGCCTCAAACGCGAGCGACCGGACATCAGGCTCATCGTGGTGGGGCCGGACGCCGGCATGCGCGCCGCCTGCCACCGCTTTGTCCAGCGACACCAACTGGAGGACGTCGTATTCACGGGCCTGATCCCGTACGAGGAGCTGCCACGATACTACAAGACGGCCGACGTCTACTGCGCTTCGAGCACCGGTCACGAAAGCTTCGGCATCGTCCTGCTGGAGGCGATGGCGGCGGGCACGCCCATCGTCGCCTCCGATATCGAGGGCTTCGCCGACGTGCTGGAGGACGGGGTGCAAGGGCTGCTGGTGCCGCCGCGGGACGCCGACGCCCTAGCCGCGGCCGTGGAGCGCCTCCTGTCCGACGTCGCTCTGCGCGAGCGTATGGGCGGCGCAGGCCCCCTGCGGGCCGAGCACTACAGCTGGGAGCGCGTCAGCGCCCGCGTTCTGGAATGCTACCAGGCGGTGGCCAGCGGCGCCGCCACTACCGACAGCGGCCCATAAGATGCCTCGCCTCCTTCCCCACTCCGCCCCTCGCTGGTTGACCGACCCGGTCGTCGGCGTTCTGGCAGGGGTGGGAATCACCCCCAACATGCTCACCCTGGCCGGCGTCCTGGGCAACGCTGGCGCCGCCGTCCTGGCCGCGCGGGGCGACTTCCTTCCCGCCGGCATCGTGATGCTGGCGGCCAGCGCCCTGGACCTGCTGGACGGGGCCCTGGCACGGGCCACCGGCAAGGTCACTCGCTTCGGGGCTGTGTTCGACGCCGTCATGGATCGCGTCTCCGAGGCAGCGGTGCTGTTCGGGCTGCTCTACTACTTCAGTGACCGCGGCGGCCGCGAGGAGGAGCTGCTCATCTTCGCCGCGCTGGTCGCCTCCTTCCTGGTCAGCTACACCCGCGCCCGCGCCGAGACCGTGGACATCCCCATGCGAGAGGGGCTGTTCGGGCGAGCGGAGCGAGTGGTGCTGCTGGGCATCGGACTCCTAGTCGACCAGGTGACGATCGCGCTGTGGGTCCTCGCAGTGGCGGCGGGGGCCACCGCCATGCAGCGTCTCGCGCTCGTGTGGGTGCGGGCGCGCAGCTCCGAGAAAGAGGGACGATGATACCGCTCAAGGACCAAGAAGCGATCCGGATGAAGTTCGGGCAGGAGCTGCTGGGCCCGGTGAAGATCGACTATTTCACGCAGAAGGAGCTGGACATCGTGGTGCCGGGGCGGGAGCCCTGCGCGACGTGCAAGCCGACGGGGCAGATGCTGCGGGAGCTGGCCGCCCTCAGCGACCTGATCAGCCTGCGGGTGCACATCTTTGAGGAGGAGCGGGAGGAGGCGTCGAAGTTCGGGGTGGAGCGCATCCCGGGCATCGTGCTGCGGGGCAGGGATACGGCCTCGATGAAGGTGTACGGGATGCCAGCCGGCACGGAGTTCCCCACGTTCCTGGATAGCATATCGGACGTATCGTGCAAGGCGGTGATGCTGTCCCCGGAGTCGGTGAAGGCCCTTCGGAAAGTCAAGGAGGACCTTCGAGTAAAGGTGTTCGTGGCGCCGATGTGCCCGTTCAGCCCGGGGCCAGCGCGGGCGGCGTTCCAGTTGAGCATCGTGAACCCGCGGGTGAAGGCGGAGGTGATCCAGGCGGACGAGTTTCCGACGCTGGCGCAGCGGTACGAGGTGAAGGCAGTGCCGCTGACGGTGATAGAGGACCGGATAGCGGTGTTGGGGGCGGTGCCGGAGAAGGGGCTGGTGGAGGAGGTGGTGAAGGCGTCGCAGTCTGCGGCGGCGCAGCCGTCGGAGGTGAGGGGGCCGAGCACGCCGTGGGAGCCGCCGAAGGGGGAGAAGGGGAAGGGGGAGCGGGAGCAGCGGGGCGGCAGCGGGCTGATCCTGCCGTAGCGATAGGGCGGCGGGGTTCTGCGGAAGGGGCGCGGGCGAACGGTATAAGCGAGAGGCTCGCACTTCGACGCGCTCAGTGCGAGCGGGCAGCGGCGGAGAGTTGCTACCGGTCCTTCGACAGGCCTGCCTGGCGGCAGGCAGGCTCAGGACGAACGGACGACGGTGGGCGCATTCGATCAAGGGGGATTTCGTATCTGGAGTTTGATGGAGTGGGTGACGCCAGATACGGGGTTTGATTAACCGGGAGCGAAAGTTTTCGGTTGGGGCCGGCCCGCGTATCCGGGGCGGCGGGCGTTCGGGTCGCTTTTTTCGATTGTTCGACGATCAAGGATAGGGGATTGAGCGTTCAATCGAGCGTTTCGTATCTGGTGGGCGCGTTGGAGGAGGCGCTGGAGGAGGAGGGCGGCCGCCCTTCGACTGCGCTCAGGACAGGCCCTACGGGAGCGGCGGGGTGTGGGGTGGCCGACGGTCATGGGATACCTCCAGCCTGAGGGTAGCGGTTGAGGGCGGGAGGTCAAAGGGGGAAGAGGCAGGGGGCAGCGCGGCCCAGGGAGCCGTGAGGGGATAGCAGGGGACAGGGGTTGACAGTGGGACGGTAGGGGACTATGATTCAGTCGCCCTGTGGCAAATACTGCGCCTATTCTGCAAATGAGGAGTATTATGGCACAAATGGCGACCATCCCGAGCATAGCCGATGATAGAGCTCACCGAAAGCGGGAGGCTTTCAAGAAGCTGGCTGAGAAAAGGACGAATGCGGTCCTTGATAAGATACGTATCCTGGGAAACTTGGCGAATAGACGTGCCTACGAGTACTCAGACGGTGATATCCGCAAGATATTCGCTGCTCTTGAGGAGGAGTTGCGCAAGGTCAAGGCAAGTTTCCGAGCGACTGAACGGCGCCGGTTCCGACTGGAGTAGGGGGGTGAAGGTGTGAACTGGGAGCAGATCTTCTACGGTCTTCTGAGGGCAGAAGACGAGAACGAAGTGACGCAGTTGCTGGAGAGCAGCGGACTGCTAGAGGAGAACCTCTGGCAGCCGCTGGGAGGGATGGAGAACAATTTTGGGATTGTGGGGAACCAACAGACTGATGCTACAGCGGCGCTAGCCGAGAAGGTGATTAATGGCATCGACGCGGTCCTGATGCTGGAGGCGTTCAAGAGAGGAATTGATCCCGAGGGAGGGGAGGCCCCCAGGAGCATGAGCGAAGCTGTAGAGGCCTTCCTAGGGATTAGGGACGGGTGGCTGGAAAACATCACTCCGAGCGAGCGGACCGCGCTGGCCAGCCGGATTCAGCTGGTAGCAGTGGGCTCAAAGGCGCAGCCCTGTTACCTGATAGTTGACGAAGGCGAGGGCCAGACGCCGCGGTCGTTTCCGGATACTTTTCTATCGCTCAGCCGGTCAAACAAGATCCGGATCCCTTTCGTTCAGGGGAGGTTCAACGCAGGGGGAACGGGAGTCCTTCAATTCTGCGGGTCGCAGAACTACCAGCTGATAGCATCCAAACGAGATCGAGAAGCGCCGCGGAAGCGTGAGGACGACAGCGCGGATCTGTGGGGCTTCACGGTGATGAGGCGGCTCCTGCCAGCCGGGGGCCGGAAGAACTCAATGTACGTGTACTTGGCTCCTTCCGGAGGTGTCCCCACGTTCGACGCTCCGGGAATCGATGTGTTGCCGGAGGACCGCCGAGGAAGCGGGGCTCCAGTACCATACCGGAGGCAGTTGCGGGCAGGGAGTGTCATCAAGGTATACAGCTACCTGTGGAAGGGACGCAGCCTTGCGACCACGGATGCGCGGTTTGAACTGGAGCGCCTTCTGCATGCGCCATGCCTTCCGTTCCGGATTGTCGAGACCCGACGATACCGCGCTCACTACTTTGCGACGACTCTGTCGGGGGTGTGGGTGCGGGTGAGGGAGGGGGCACGAGAGGCTGAATCCACCGAGATCGAGGATGGGTTCCCAGCGTACGGCAAGGTTGACATCCCTGGCGTGGGCGATCTTCCTTATGGAATTGTTGTCTTCCGTGAGAAGGTTGGTGCGCGGCGGATACCCAGCGGCGTATTCTTCACGCTCAACGGCCAGGTACATGGAAGCTTGCCGCGGGACTTCGCGTCGCGGGAGGCAAAGCTTGACTACTTGGCGCAGCACATTCTGGTATCGGTGGACTGCACTCACATGAATGAGCGCGTGAGGGAGGATTTCTTTATGGCGTCTCGCGATAGGCTGCGCCGGAACGAAGTATACGAAGCCATCGCGGACAACCTGCAGAGCCTCCTGGCAGAGCACCCCGGTCTAAAGGAACTGAACGCGCGGCGACGGGCGAAGAAGCTACAGGAGGCGCTGGAAAACGAGCAGGAGAGCTTGGAGGCATTCCAGGATCTCATTCGGTCAGATCCGTCACTTGCGGCGCTATTCGGCGGCGGGGAGCGACTAGTGACGACAGTGGGTCCTAGGAAAGAGCAGGTGAAGTACAAAGGCCGCGAGTTCCCCACGTTCTTTCGGATAGCGAAGGAGCCGTCGTCGGGTTTGGTGAAGCCATGTCCTGTGAATTGGAAGTGCCGGGTTGACTTCGAGACGGACGCCGCCAATGACTACTTTGACCGCACGGATAGCGCTGGTGAGATGACAACCAGCCCGGATGGAGTTCTGGTATCACGAAGCCTGTGGAACGGACAATGTGTGACTTACTTGCGTCCGCCCGCAAGCGCGCGGCCGGGTAACGAAGTATGTGTGCGGATCAGCGTGACGGATGATGCACGGGAAATACGGCGTGGGCCCTTTGAGAATGACTTGAAGCTGGCGGTTGTGGAGGCGAGGGCTCACCAGAGGGGAGGGGGGACGGGGGGAAGAGATAAGGACAGAGAAAACGGGCGATCTACAGCCCCGCGGCTATCTATCCCGAACGTCATTGAGGTCCGCAGTGAGCAGTGGACGGAACACGAGATGGGAGCGATGGATGCTATCCGCATCAAGAGTACGGGGGCTGATGAGGAAGGATACGATTTCTACGTCAACATGGACAACGCGTTCCTGATTACGGAGGTGCGGCGGAACAAGGCGTTGGAGCGGCCGGTGTTGGAATACTGGTTCAAGTACGGCCTTGCTCTCACGGCCATGAGTATGTTGAAGATCCCGGATGTTGAGAAGCGCGGGCAGGAAGACACTAGTATTGGGACTATCGAGGACTTGGTTGCGGGGCTGGCGCGCGTAATGATACCGATCGTGAGACGGTTGCATGAGGGGCCGCAGGCGGCGCTGCCCGTGCCGGTAGTGACGGGTGCAGAATAAGTAACACTTCGTGCGCCGCACTGTGATCGCTCTGGCGATTGGCGTACCATGTGCGATTTGGCACCTCGCGCCACAATGGTGGGTAATGGGCTGGCTCGAAACCCGCTCTTGCTGCAGCATCCAGGAAGAGGGGGAGGTGGGCAGTGGGGTCGCGAAACGCCAAGAGGAAGCATAGGCGGGCGGTGTGCTTGAGGAATGGCCGGACGGACTCCAAAGCGCTTTGAATGGAGTCGAAGTAGTTTGCGAGACCGGTTGGGGTGCGGCTTCCCATGGTATAGTGCGATGCGCCGTGGCCGTCCTGCGCTCCGATAACCCAATAGGGTGCAGGGGTCTCGCGCCTACTCCTCACTTGCCATCTGTGGTAGAGGATGTGTACGCCCGGGTAGGGGGGAGAGGTGACGAGCAGGTCTACGGCACCCTTCAAGTGGTCGAGTTGTGGGACCTGTTCGAGCCCAAGAGCGCTCCTGTTTAGGAGAAGCCTTTGCGCTGTGAGCCGCTTACGCGAGACGCCGCAAGAGGACACGCGGTTGGTCAACTGGCCTAGTGCGAGGATCAGCTGCTCGGCCGCATCCGCTGTCTTAGAGCGGAGAGCGGCTTGCGGGGGTGGCTGGTCACGTCTGTCTAGGGCCCATTGCGCGGCTTTGAGCAATACGGCCTTGGCAAACCGACGACGGCGCGGAAACCGAAGTGCATCGGCCGCCTGCGCCAGGCTAGCGAGGCATGAGCCGTGGGGGAGTGAGTCCCATTTGGCGTCAGGTTGGGGAGTGGGGAGCCGGCGCGAGTCTGAACACCAGTCTCTCAACGCAGATAAGTCTGCAGGTGAAAGCGGCGTTGTTCTGGCGAGCGTCAGTAGGTGGGCGATGGCGTTCAGATCAACGCCGATCGCTTTGCGCCCGTGGGCGAGGGCTTCGACAACAGTTGTGCCGCCGCCCATGAACGGGTCGAGAATCCAGTCGCCGGGCCTGGAGAAGTGCTGGATGAGAAAGCGCGCGACGGCAGGTGACATCTTGGCGGGGTAAGGGTAGAAGTCGTGGCCAAGTCCCCTGGCCGGTGTCTTGTCGGCCATAATGCGTTGGAGATCACTGAGCAAGCTATCCATCAAGTCGTCGCGATGAGTATGGACCCAGTCGTAGAACGGCAGTGGTGTGAGGATGGTTAATGGACAGGCGTGCGCGCCCGACGTACGGGCGGAAGCAGCGGGCGAGGGCCAGGGCGGCGAGGGCGGGGGGCGAGGGGACCTACGCCTTCGTTGGCTTACTCCCCCAGTTTCCTTTGATCCGCTCGGCTACGCATTTAAGCACGCCAAGCGATGCCGCCCTCGAAAAGTCGGCAGGAGTGGTCAGTTTCAGTTGCTCGGCGACACTCTGGAAGGTGGCCTGGGGATCGAAGGCGGCTCGGGTGTCCGCATCCACGATGAGATTGCGACGGTTGTCGCCCATGTCGAAGAAGGAATCCCACGGTTCGCCCGTCGCTGTCTCCGCGCCGAATGTGGCCCGGAAGTAGGCGTACTGAACAACGCCGCTGCAGACGAAGTCGTTGATGGCCTTCTTGCGATTGCCAATGGCGACTTTGAGGGCGCGGATGAGCGGTCTGAGCACCCAGCCGACGGGACCCAGTATCCTCTCGCCGATGGTCAAGATGGTGCCGTACCCGTAGCGAGCATCGATCTGGTCAAACGCGAACCCCCGAACCCGCCTCACGAATTCGGCTCCCCGGCCAGGCGGCAGGGCGGCGTCCGGGAAGCGGTAGACAGCCATATCCTGGTTGTCGTTGTCGATGTACTTGTCGATGGGATGGGCGTCGATGCCTCGCGACTCGGCCTCAAGGATGAAGGTGTTGTTGAAGCCCTGTTCTAGTTCCGGCGGTCTGTCGCCGATGACGAAGACGATGGCAACGTGATTCCAGTAGCTCTGCGTGAGCCAGCGGATGACGTAGGATGTCAGCCCGCCCCCGCGGGTCAGTATGATATCCGCTCGGTTGAGCATGGCTCGTACCTTTGCGGTGGTCAGGGGAGCCGTCGGCAGCTCCTCAAGCTCGGCGTCACTGGGCTGTTCTGGCATGGTGGCACCCTCCTGTCTAGCGGCACGCGTAAGCACCGGCCGATGTGGATCAGGTCCTGACTGACTGCGGGGTCCGTCTCATGGGAAACCGGGGCCGCCCATAGTGCGATCGAATGGAAGACTGAGGCGCGAGGCGAGATGAGCGTCAGCAATGTCAACAACGCCCCCATGAATGCATTGCCGTCCCCTTGACGCCGCAATCATACCGGCGCTGCGGCCAGACGTCAAAGAGTGCGGGCGAGGCCGAGGGTGGGCGGGCGAACGCCGGCAGGCCGCTCCCAGCGGTCGCTGCGCAAGCGGTCGATTCCGTATTAGGATGGGGGGTGCGGCAGCTGGACTCGAGGCTGCCAGGCCCCGCGCCCAACGTCGAAGATGAAGGAAGGAAGGCTCATGCAGGAGATCGAGTGGAACGGGGAGCTAAACGCCATCGCGAAGGCGATTCACGGCTGCGCCGTGGAAAAGGGATGGTGGGAGGACAACCGGCGGTTCCCGGAGTTGATCGCTCTGATGCACAGCGAGCTATCGGAGGCCCTTGAGGCGTGGCGCGAGCGCAACCCGCCGGTGCATGTCGTTGAGGGAAAGCCTGAGGGATGGGCAGTGGAGCTCGTCGACTGCGTGATCCGGATTCTCGACACGCTCACACACGAGAAGCAGGACACGGAAGAGATTCTGCGCCGCAAGATGGAGTACAACGAGGGGCGGCCGTACCGTCACGGGGGCAAGTTGGGATGAAGCCGGGCGCTGCGAGCCACCCCACCCCAGGGTGGTCCGTCCCGCCCAGCGCGCCTCCGCCTGAGGGGGACAGGCGACGTGAGGGCCCCACGCCAGTGTTGTCTGTCCCACCCAGCCCGCCCCGAACTGCGTTCGCAGGCGACCCCACCCCAGGGAGGCCGGGGCCGAGGCTTCGCTCAGCGCGGAGCGGCGGGCGAGGACGAGAGTGGCGAGGGCAATTGCGGCGGCGACGGCGAGGGTCGCCCCGGCCCCAGATTCCTCGCTGCGCTCGGAATGACAGGCATGGGGGGCAGCGAGCGGCGAGAGGTCAGAGGGGGAGGGGGCCGCCGTAGACCTAGAGGCCTCGAAACACTCCGACAGTGAGGATGGCGAGCCCGACGCTGGCCAGGGTGCCCTGTGTCACACCCATGAAGAGGCCAGGCGGCCGCTCGGCGAAGGCGTCCTTGATGCCCTGGAGCCAGCATAGGGTGTCGGCGGCTGCCAGGAGCGCCGACGCGGCCACGAGAAGTGACGCCGCGAGCGTTTCGACGCCGGTAGGCAGGTCGGAAAGGCCGAGCGCAATGACCAGGCCCAGAAGCATGGCCCCCTCCATGAGCGGGGTCAAGTGTGCCGAGACGAGATACCGCGGCGCCTCCGGGCTGGTCCTTCGCACGCTGGCCATGAAGAGCCCGGTCAGGAATCCATAGGCAAGGTTGAGTACGCCCCCAACGATGAGGATCTTGGCCGCCGTCTCCATAGCATCACCTCCCGATGCGCTGCAAACGTTGTGCGTCGCCGTCCAGGATGTCGTCCGCAGTGTAGCACGTCGGGCGGTTGCAGCCGCTCGCAGAAACAGCCGGGCGTGAGTTGCTAAGGTAGACGCAGGCGGGAGCTGGAGGGACACCCCGGCCCCAGATTCCTCGCTCCGCTCGGAATGACAAGCATGGGGGGGGGCAGCGAGCGGCGCCCTTTCGGGCGGGCGGCGTCGGCGGTCTTGCCCTTGCGAGCTCTGCCGGTATACTCAGCGGTTGAGGGTGTGAGACGACATGAATATCCCACCTCGTATTCGAGGGGCGCTGAGCGTACAGGCGGAGCACTCGTACATCGCGCGGCATCTGCTTCTGCCGACGCATTCCTTCGTCCGCACGGAAGCAGCGAGCGGCGTCATCCTGCTGGCGGCAGCAGTAGCCGCAATAGTGTGGGCGAATTCCCCGTGGGACGAGTCGTACTCCGACCTCTGGGAGTCGACCTTGAGCGTGGATGTGGGGCTGTTCTCGATCTCAGAGGAGCTGCGGGTCTGGGTCAACAAGGCGCTGATGACGTTCTTCTTCTTCGTGGTGGGGCTCGAGATCAAGCGGGAACTTGTCCACGGCGAGCTTGGGGATGTGCGGCGAGCAGCCCTACCAGCGGTGGCGGCGCTGGGCGGCATGGTGGTCCCTGCCTTGCTGTTTCTTTCCCTCAATGCGGGCGGAGATGGCGCAAGGGGATGGGGCATCCCGATGGCCACGGACATAGCCTTCGCCTTGGGCGTGCTCGCCCTGCTGGGAAGGCGGATCCCTTCCGAGGTGAGGGTGTTCCTGCTCGCGCTCGCCATCGTAGATGACATCGGCGCAATCGTCGTGGTGGCGATCTTCTACGCAGAAAGCGTGTCGTTTGAGGCGCTGGGCATGGCGGTACTCCTGCTGGGGGTCATCGTGGCTATGAGGCGCACGGGAGTGCAGGGTGTGAACGCGTATTTCATTGTCGGCGCTCTCTTCTGGGTGGCAGTGCTGAAGACGGGCGTCCATGCAACCATCGCCGGCGTTGTCCTGGGCCTTCTGACTCCAGCGAGCCCTTACTTCACCAAGAGCACATATGCAGAGTCGATGGGGTCGCTTGTGACGGGATTCCGCGAGGCACTGGCTGAAGGCGATGAGGACAGGGCGGAGATGTTGTTAGGGCAGGCCGAGCAGCTAACGGAGGGGACAGAGGCGCCTCTCGAACGGTTGGAGCGGCTCCTCCATCCTCTAACGAGCTTTGCTGTCGTCCCCTTGTTCGCACTTGCCAATGCCGGCCTGGATCTGTCTGGCGGCATCCTGGGGGATTCGATGTCCAGTCCCATCACGCTGGGCATCATCTTGGGGTTGGTGATTGGCGATCCGCTGGGCATCGTCGGCTTCTCTTGGGTCGCCGTTCGGCTGGGAATCACCTCGCTGCCAACCGGTATGAGATGGGCGCACATGGTCGGGGTTGGGTTGCTCGGCGGGATGGGATTCACCGTCTCGTTGTTCATCACCGGGCTGGCGTTTGAGGATGCCGAACTCATATCGGAGGCGAAGGTGGGGATACTTGCTGCTTCCGTTATCGCCGGCCTGGCTGGCTACGCCTTCCTTCGTACCCTTGGGACGGATCAGCAAAGAAAGCCGAAGACCGGCACCTAGCCGGGAAATCGTGCGTGCGTACGGGATGCACGGCTGTATGGGCAGACGTGTCCGACCGAACGACCGATGGCGGCGGGCGAGGATGAGGGTGGCGAGGGCCACCCCGGCCCCAGATTCCTCGCTCCGCTCGGAATGACAGATCCCTAGCGGCGGCGACGGCGCTCAGGGACCGCGAGGCGGCAGGATGGCGTAGGTGAAGCGGCCCTTGGCTACGAGGTCGTCGCGGCCGCGGCGGCGAATCTCCGCCTCGGAGAAGGCGACCGAGCTACCGACACGCAGGGCACGGGCCTCGCACTGGAGCTCGTCGCCGGGACGGGCGCCGGAGAGGAAGCTGACGTTCATGTCAACGGTAGCGAGGGGTGATTCGAGGCCGCGGACGGTGGCGATGGAGTGGGCCGTGGCCTCGTCCATCAGGGTCGCGAGGACGCCGCCGTGCACGACGCCGCCCGGGTTCATGTGCCGGTCCTGGAGCTTGATGGACATTACGACGCGGCCCTCCTCCCACGGACCCAGCTCGCCGCCGATGAGGTCCATCAAGGCGCTCCGGGGGAGCTCCTGCGGCAGTTGCGACATGGTTCCTCCTTCCACCCGCCCGTGACGGTTGGCGCTAACAGCGTCGGGCCCCGGCCGCGGATTCTTCGCTTCGGTCAGAATAACAGATCGGTAGCGGAAGGGGCGCCCGGGGGGATGGCGACGGCGAGGGCCACCCCGGCCCCAGATTCCTCGCCCCGCTCGGAATGACAAGCATGGGGGCGCAGCCAGCGGCGCCCCTACGGGCGGAAGCCACGCCGGGGGCGAGGGTGGCGAGCGTTCGGACGGGGAGCCGCTGGCGGGCTTGTGAGGCCCCTCTTCGGGAATCCGAGTCGCAGGGTGCCGAGGATGCGACAAACGGTGTATCCTTGGCTACCGGGTCGTGAAGGCACACGGCCGACGGCGAGGCTACGGCGGGCACAGGCGGAAGGGTGAGACGCTCATGGAACTGAAGCTTCTGTTCAGCACTTTCGGTCTTCTGTTTCTGGCAGAGCTGGGAGACAAGACCCAGTTGGCGGTCATTACGCTGGTGGCACGGCACAAGGAGCCCATTCCGGTCTTCCTCGGCGCGGCTCTGGCGCTGGTGCTCATCACGGCGCTAGCCGCCGTTGTGGGTCAAGGGATTGCCCAAGTCGTGCCGGACGCCGTTCTCCGTCGCGGTGCCGCCGCTCTGTTTGTCCTCATGGGTGTCCTAATCTGGTTCCGTGTGTTGTGAGGCAGGAGGAAGCGAAGCGGGACAGCGAGAAAGCTGGGCAAGGGGCCGATAGTCCGCTAGCGGAAGCGGCCCTTCGACAAGCTCAGGACAGGCGGGCTCGTGGGGCGCGAGGGCAAGTGCTAGGGGCGGAACCTACGCGCAAGCACGAGCGTGGCGAGGGCGATGGCGGAGGCGACGGCGAGAATGCCGAGGGCGAGGCCGATGATGGTGCCGGCTGAGGTACCGCCATCGTCTGCGTGGGCGGGGGAGCCGCTGGCGTCGCCGCCGTCCGAGGGCGGGAAGGTGGGCACCGCCTCCTCATCGTGGTTGGTGGCATCATCGCGGGGGGGCAGGCCGACACTGGCGCGCCATTCGGCGTCGAGGCCACCCTGGTCGAAGCCGTAGACGGCCTGGAGGGCGGCATCGGTGGTGTTGCCGGCCTTGATCTCGGCGAAGAGCTGAGCGAACTTCTCCTCGCCGTAGGTATCGATGAGGAAGGAGACGAGGCTCCAGGACTGGCCGTAGAAGAGGTTCACCTTGTCGGGATCGCCGGGGTAGGAGGTGATAGAGCGGACGGAGAAGACGTTGCCGCGGTCGATGGCCTGCTCGACGGCGGCGCCGAAGCCGCCGGCGTCGCCCTGGGCGTAGACAGCGGTTCCCTCGTCGAGCCAGGCGGGCATCTGGCCGAAGGGGCCCTCGCCGGCGGCGGCGGTGACCACGTGGGTGAGCTCGTGGCGGAGGGTGATGAAGGAGACGTTGCCGAGCACGAGGACGGTGTCGGAGGAGACGCGGACGCCGGCGGTGGTTATCTGCGCTTCGTAGGACTCGCTGCGGCGCTGGAGGGCGGGTTGCATGTCGCCGGAGGAGTCGTAGATGCGAACGTTGACGGGGAAATCGATGGTGGCGCCGAGGAGGTCGGACATCTCGGCGATCGTGTCTTCGGCCACGTCCAGCATGGCCCGGGCATCGTCCTCGCTGCCCGAGTAGTAGTGGACGATGACGCCGTCCGCCTCGACCGTCGACCATTGGAAGCGGGTGTCCTCGTAGACGATGCTGGTCTCGGGCGTGGTGGCGGTGTTGCCGGCGGCGTCCTCGACCTCCCAGTGGTAGTCGATGCGGGTGCCGGGCGGGAGGTAGATCTGCGGGGGCTCGTTGCCGGCGAGGGTGAAGCTGGTGGAGACGGAGGCGGCGGGCTCGAACTCGGGGACGCCGCTAGCGGTGGTGCCGTCCGGTAGAATCGTGTAGCGCAGGCGGATCTCCTCGATGGGCTGGTCGCTCTGAGCGGAGACGCGGAACTCGATCTCGTCGGGGAAGCGGTTCTCGACGCCGTCGTCGGTCACGGTGAGGGCCTGGGCGGAGAGCGACGGCGGCGAAAGGGAAAGCGCCCCGACGACGGCCAGGAGGACGAGTAGGGGGAGGAGGAGCAGAGCTAACAGGGTGCTGAAGAAGCCGTCGCGAGGCCCGCGTGAGCGGGCCGTGGCGATCTCTGCAGATGCGAGATTGCCACGTCGCTTCGCTCCTCGCAATGACAATTCGTCGTCTTTCAGCACCCTGATCAGAGGTCTGCAGCTACGCGCGGGCAATCTAGTCACCCAGGGTCGCCTTCTGGTAGGCCCGCAGGAGCGGGTCGAGGTCGCCGTCGAGGACGCCCTCGGCATCGCTGGTCTCGTAGTCCGTGCGGTGGTCCTTCACCATCTTGTAGGGATGGAGGACGTAGGAGCGGATCTGGTTGCCCCAGGCGGCGGAGACGTGCTCGCCCTTGAGCCGGGCGCGCTCTTCGGCCTGCTCCACGAGCTGTCGTTCGAGGAGGCGGGCCTCGAGGACCTTGAGGGCGCTGTCCTTGTTGCGGCGCTGGGAGCGCTCGTTCTGGCAGGAGACGCTGAGGCCTGAGGGGAGATGGGTGATGCGGACGGCGGTAGCGTTCTTCTGGACGTTTTGGCCGCCCTTGGTGGAGGCACGGAAGACATCGATGCGGAGGTCATCGGGGTCGAGGTTCACCTCGGCGGCGCTCTCGACCTCGGGCAGCACCTCGACGAGGGCGAAGGAGGTATGGCGGGCGTGGGCGGCGTCGAAGGGGGAGAGGCGAACGAGGCGGTGGACGCCGCGCTCGGCGCGCAGGAAGCCGTAGGCGTTGCGGCCGGTGACCTCCACGATCACGCTCTTGACGCCGGCCTCCTCACCCCTGGTCATATCGAGGATGGTGTCGCTGTAGCCGCGCTTTTCGGCCCAACGGAGGTACATGCGCAGGAGCATCTCGGTCCAGTCCTGGGAGTCGGTGCCGCCAGCGCCAGCGTGGATGGCGAGGATGGCGTCGCGGCGGTCGTACTGGCCGGAGAGAGCGAGGGCCAGCTCCATGCCGTCGAGGTCGGCGGCGAGGTGATCGATGTCCGCGGTGATAGCGGCGGCGAGGGCTTCGTCGCTCTCCGCCTCGGCGAGGTCGAGCAGCTCGAAAGTCTCACGGGCCTTGGTCTCGGCGCCGCGCCAGGCCTCCACCTGCTCACGGGCGTCGGCGAGGTGCCGCATCACCTTCTGCGCCTCGGTGGGATCGTCCCAGAAGGCAGGCCGGGCGGACTGCCGCTCCAGTTGCTCGATCTCTAGCTCTAGCTTGGGGATGTCAAAGACGGTGGAGGACGTGCTGAATGCGCCGTTGAAGCTCCTGAAGGGCCAGTTTCTTTTCTTGCATCTGTGATTCGTACCTCCGGGTTCGATTATACCGCAGGCGCGAGCCCGGCCCGCGCCCAGACAGGCGGGCGTCTGCCCACCGTCGTCAGCCGCCAGCGACGGGGGGGAAGACGAATAGCTCCGCTTCGCTATCCACCGGGGTCTCCAGGCCGCTGAGGTGGCGGATGTCTCGACCGTCGAGGAAGACCATGACGTGGGGGAGGAGCTGGCCATCGTCGTCGAGGATGTGGCCCTCAAGGGCCGGTTTTCGGCGCAGAAGGTCCCGGATCACATCGGCGATGGTGTCGCCGGACGACCAGGGGACGTCAACGACGCCCTCGCCGCCAGCGCGCGGCCGCAGCGTGGCGTAGAGCCGTACGAGCCCCATGCGGCGCCCCTAGGCGATTTCCAGCTCCTTGAGCTTGCTCTCGGGGACGACGCCGTCTTGCCAGCCGCGGGCCTCGTAGTACTCGGCGAGCATGAGGTCGAGCTCGCAGACCTGGCCCGCGGATGCGCCGCCGGTGGAGGGCTCCTCGAGGAAGCGCTTGGGGAGCGTGTCGGAGCCCTCGCGGAGGCCGGCGAGGTTGTTGTAGTGGCGCTCGAGGTTGTAGATGCGCTCGCCGATCCTGAGGAGGTCGTCCGCGGTAATGGGGACGCCGACGACGGCGGAGTACTGGGCCACGTAGTCGTCAACGCCCTCGGCGAAGGCGGAGAACTTGCAGATATCGAAGGAGTCGGAGACGGCGTGGAGATCCTGGAAGAGCTTGACAAGCTTGCCCTTCCCCTCCCAAGCGATGGGGCTGGTCCTCTCGGGGATGCCCATGACCTCGCTGGCGGGGGTGTAGCCGCGGAGGTGGCAGGCGCCGCGGTTGCTGGTGGCGTAGCCGATGCCCATGCCCTTCATGCCGCGGGGGTCGTAGGCGGCGATGCCCTGACCCTTCACGGTCATAGAGATATCGGGGTCGCCGAACTTGGCGGCGGCCCTGGCCGGGCCCTCAGCGAGGGCATCGCCCAGGCCCTGGCGCTGGCCGACCTGGTGGGTGAGATCGACCATCTTGTCGGTGTCGCCCCAGGGGATACGGTCGGTGATGAGCTCCTTCTCGCTGGCCTCCATCGCCACGGAGAGGGCATGTCCGTGCTCGATGGTGTCAATGCCGTAGTCGTTGCAGAGGTCGATGATGAAGGCGATGGAGTCGCGGTTGTCGTTGCCGCAGTTGGCGCCGAGGGACCAGGAGGACTCGTACTCGAAGCTCTCCATGTGGACGGCATACTTGCCCTTGGTCTCGACCTCCTTCTTGCAGGCGACGGGGCAGGCGTGGCAGGTCGGGTCGTTGACGAGGATGGTCTCCTTGACCTTCTCCCCGGCGATCTCGGTGGCGGTGGGGAAGTTGGTTGCCTGGGCATTGCGGGTGGGGAGGGCCCCCATGACGTTGGCGAGATTCATGAGGCTGTTGGTGCCGAGCACGGAGAGGCCGCCCTTGCGAGGCGAGGTGGCCTTTGACTCGTCCATGATGGCAGCGAGGGCCCCCTTATGGGCGTCCTTGAAGGCGTCCTTGTCCGCGGGCTTGGGGAGGGCCTTCTTGGCCTTGATGACGACGGCCTTGAGGTTCTTGCTGCCGCCGACGGCGCCGGTGCCGCCGCGGCCCGAGGCGCGGTCGTTCTCATTGACCCAGGAGGCGTAACGGATGAGGTTCTCTCCGCCCTGGCCGATGGCGATGACGCTGACGTCGTCGCCGTGGCGGTCGAGGAGGGTCTTGACGGTGTCATGGACACCCTTGCCCCAGAGGTCGGAAGCGTCGCGCAGCTCCACCTTGCCTTTCTCGACGTAGGCGTAGGCGGGCTTGTCCGCCTTGCCCTTGAAGAGGATGCCATCGAAGCCAGCCCAGCGAAGGCGGGCGCCGGACCAGCCACCGTGGTGGGAGTCGGTGACGGTACCGGTGAGGGGCGACTTGGTGACGATGGCCATGCGGCCGCTCATATTGACGTCGGTGCCGGTCAAGGGGCCGAGCATGAAGCAGAGGAGGTTGTCCGGGCTCAGCGGGTCGACCGTGGGGCCGTTGTCGAAGACGTATTTGACGCCGAGGCCGCGGCCGCCGATGTACTTGCGGGCGTCTTCCTCGTTGACGCCTTCGTAGGTGATCGCGCCGGAGGAAAGGTCGACGCGGGCAACGTGGTCTGCATAGCCACCCAGCTCCATCTCGGACTCCTTTCGCGGCGGGGGAGCCGCACTGCCTGCAAAGGGAAGGCTGCGGTGTTGGAGGCCTGTTCGGTCGGCTCGAAGGTAGCACCGGTTCTGAGAAAAGTCAACGAGGCGACGAGGCGGGAGGGCCGGGGTGAGTGTAGATGTGAGATTGCCACGTCGCTTCGCCTGCCTACCGCCAGGCAAGCTCCTCGCAATGACAGTCCGTCGGGTTTCAGCAGGATGCTAGAAGAGGGACGGCTGGTCGGCGGGGGGCTGAGGGGGCGCGGGCTGGGGCTCGCGGCCCTTGGAGAGCTGGTCGGCGAGGCGGGTGGGCTCGGGGAGGCGGTAGCCGCGACAGAGGCAGAGGACCCAGTCGGCGGCTTGGTGGAGGGCGATGCGGTGGCCGACGGAGACGTAGACGGGGGAGACGCGGTCGCGGGTGCGGAGGACGAGGCCGACGAGGTCGGGGCCGTCGCGGAGCTCGGTGCGGCCGCCGGCTTCAGGCGGGGGGTCATCGTGGCGGCCCACGAGGCGGCTCTTGGCGACGCCAATCGTCGGGACGGCGCGGAGGAGGCCGAGGTGGCAGGCGATGCCGAATCGTCGCTGGTGGGAGAGGCCGTGGCCGTCGACGAGGAGGAGGTCTGGGGTGCGCTCCAGCTTCTCGAAGGCGCGGGCGAGGACGGGGACCTCGCGGAAGGCGAGGAGGCCGGGGATGTAGGGGAAGGCGACGGGCTCGTCGACGGCGTGGTGCTCGACGAGGTGGAGGTCGGGGTAGGAGAGGAGGACGACGGCGCCGCGGCCGTTCACATCGCCGAGGGCGATATCGGCGCCGGCGACGTAGCGGACATCGGCGGGTGCGCCCTCAGTGATGACCTGCGGGGCGAGGCGGGCCTGGATGGCGATCGCCTCGGACGGGGTGACGCGCCAGGGATGGAGATCACGGAGTCGCACAGGGCCAATTGTAGGCCCCGTGCGAGCCAGTGTCAGCAGGTCTGGTCGTGTTTCGCCGTTGCAGGAGCGATCACTAGCCGGTGAGGGCAATGAGCGCCACGACAAACGCGACAACTATCGTCGCCGGGGCGAGAATCAGCATGTATCCCGCCATGGTCTGGCCGAGTTCGCGCGTAAGCTTTGTCATCCAGCCCACCTCCTTGGCCTCCCTAAAGCTTACGTGTACAGGATCGCACAGGGGCTCTCGCCAGATTATCGCCGCGATGGGGGCGCGTAGGACGTAGGAAGTTGGAAGGTTAGTAGTGCTTGTCCTCGACGTCGTCGGCGAACCAGATCTCGGGCTGACCCTGAACGCCGGCGTTCTCCATGGCGGCTCGGAGGTCGGGGGAGGCCGCGAACTCCTTGGCGCGGGCGATGTCGTCGACGTGGAAGGCGACGATGACGACGTTGGGGTCGTCGGCGTCGCGGTGGAGGCTGTGGGCGGTGGCGCCGAACTCCTTGCGGGCGGTCTCGTGCTCATCGAATGCGGGCTTCCACTTGCCGTAGTCGGCGACGCGGTGCTTGATGAACATGCTGGCCATGAGAGGCTCCTTTCCCAACGGGGCGATGGAGGGCCGGTATGCAATAGGTACGTCAGCGCGGCGGGAAGGGGATGTATGCGGGGGAGGGGGGGAGATGGGGGTTGTATGCTGACCGGCAGAAGCCTACTATACCAGCAGACTAACGCGTAAGGGGGATTGAGATGCCGAACTTGTTCCGAGCCCTGATGTTGTACGTTCCTCAACCCGTGTTGGCGGAGTTGGTCAGGAAGCGGACAAAACGCGCTCCACCGGCGCGGAAGATGGGAGTGGCGGAATCGCTGACAAAGGAAGTAGATGAAGGGGAGATGTGGGGTGTTATTAGAGAATATGTGCGTACTGGGCGGTCTGTTGTTTCGTGGTATGTGCCACGCCGACCTGTGGCGGAACTCACGCGCGGGTCGGTCGAAGAGCGGCTAATTGAACACTACGAGCGCAACCCGTTCGAAGAGGACTTGCGGTTTGACCTCACGTCGACGCCAGAGGTGATATCCGCGATGTGGCTGACAGATGATGTGGCCCTGTTGGAGCTAGCCCGCGCGAAGGAGGCGCCCGCTTGGGACGGCCTAGACTTCTCTCCGCGGCTGCTCACGGCGTTCTCCCGCGTGGTGCTGCGCACCGGTACGACCTTCCTAGAATGTTGGGGGGATATCCAGGTGGCCAAGGCCGCGGGGAAGAGCCTGGGGCTGATCTTGGGGATTGGAATGACAGACCAGATCACGTTGGCCGACGAGGAGCTAGATGAGCTAACATCCGTGCTGAAGGCGCGGATACCGCTTGACCGGGTCAAGGACGACTCTGGTACATACGACACGATTGAAGTCACTGCGGATCCACTGGTGCGGGACCTACAGCAGGTACCGGAGTACCAGAGTGACATCGCGCCCAAACCATCGATCCGAAGAGTGATAGAATTTGACCCGCCAGATGGCGGGCCACCTGTGCGGCTGGAGATCACTCGGTCATCCGGCTTTTGGTTTCGCGGCTACGTAGCGGAGGAAGTGGTGGAGCATGTACTATCCGTCGTTAGAAGCATTAAAGGCTTCTGAAGACCCTGCCATAGTTGATCGCCTGGACGAAACGCTTGCGGCTTTGTTCGAGGAGCGCAAGCAGCGGATCGCGCCGTCGTATGTCAGCCGCCAGCTGGACATCCCACTTGATACGGCAACGCGGGTGTTGCTTAAGGCTGTGGATCAAGGGATTGGGCACATTGCGTACGAGATCATGTGCTCCGCGTGCGGGGTGACCATCCAAACGCATGCGGAATTGGCCGACGTACCTGTTGAAGGGCAAGGCGAGTGCGACTCCTGCTATCAGGAGTACTCGTTGGCACCGGAACAGGTCTGGGTGACGTTTAGGATCAGTGAGGCCCCGGCAAAAAAGTGTAGGCCCCGGCGGCGATGGTGGGGCCGCAGGGGCCGATGCAACCAGTCTCGGCGAACTGCTGGCCCAACCCTACTTCATCAACGAATACCTGCCTGATCACCTCTACGCGCCGGACCGCGATCAGCTGAACCGTCTCCTACAGAGACTGGACGAAGCGACGGAGAGCAGTAAAGAGCACGGCGATGCCCTAGAGGACTTCACGAGAGCGTTCTTGGGGGGCTGCAAGCTCTTCGAGGTGTTGGGGGTGAACAGGGTTGCCGTTGGACAGATAGATGCCGCATGCCACGTGAAAGTGATCCCCGGGCTGGTCACGCAGGACTGGACGCCACACATGATAGCGGAATGCAAGAATCAGAAAGACAAGGTGGGATTTCCTGAGCTTGCGAAGGTCGGCGCCAAGATGGATTCGGCGAAGTGCAACACGGCCTTAGTCGTGGCCACGGAGGGAATCACAGGGGACCGGGAGTCATTCACAGACGCTGCAGGATATGTGAGGGAACAGTTCCTCGCAGGAAAACGCATCATTTGTTTTGTCCGCGATGATCTCGAGAGGCTAATCCGGGGGGATAATCTGTTGAAGCTCCTGCAGGACAAGATCAACAGCCTGCACTTCCCACCGCATCGAAGACGCTAGATCAGTCGCGCGCTGCGCTCGGGGTCGGGCAGAACGATCGCCTCTCCCTCCCGCTCGTAGACACCACAGGGTCGCGGCTGGCGGCCCGGTATGAGTTATGTCATGTGGGAGGGGGGAACGGCAGGCGGGCAGGCCTGTCCCTACGGGTGGCTACGTGGGCACGTAGCGGCGGGCGTTAGCCGTCCAGTTCGGCGAGGCGGGTTTCGGCCTCCCGTACCGCCACATGAAACGCCCCTCTCGCCATCAACGACGGTTCCTGGGCGATGCGGGCGGTGAAGAGGTCGCGCCAGAGGAGCCAGGCGTCGCGGTTGTCGGGGTCGCCCTTGCGCACGAAGTCGGCGATGTGGCAGGCCATCTGGAGATCGCCGGAGTCGCGGAGGGCGCGGGCGCGGGCGAGGAGGGACTCGGCGCCGCACACGCCCACGAGCTCACGGGCGATGTCCTCAGAGTGGGCCGGGAGCATGTCGGCGGGGTCGCCGTCGTACCAGCCGCCGTAGAGGCGGTAGACGTTGCGGGCGATGAACTCGGGGTGGTCGTAGATGGGGCGGAGCCAGGGCTTCTGCATGAGCTCCTTGGGATAGTCCATCTCGCGGAGGATGTCCTCGAGCCACTTGCCCTCGTTCATCTTGGCGACGACCTGGTCGTGGACGGAGCGAAGGAGGGTGGCGGTGGAGGTGAGGGCGTCCTGGATGCGGTCCTCGCCGGAGAGGGCGGGGCCGTGGCCGGGGAGGAGGAGGAGGGGGCGGAGGGCGGCCATGGCCTCGAGGGCCTGGGCCCAGTCGAGGGCGTAGCGCTGGACCTTGTAGGGGTTGCCGGCGTTGGGGGTGGACCAGACGAAGGTGTCGCCGGTGCAGAGGACGCGACGGGCGGGGCACCAGACCCAGGTCTCGTCGTCGGTCTCGCCGCGGGCGTGGTAGAACTCGAATCGCTCCCCGGCGACGGTGGTGACGAGGGCCTGGTTGTAGACCTCGTCGGGGTAGGTCCAGGGGACGGTGGTAAAGGGCTTGGAGAACTGCGCGGGCAGGTTGAACTGGACGGAGTTGATGAAATTGTTCTGCTCGCCGAGGAGGCGGTAGCGGTCGAAGCGGCGGGGTAGGTCCTGGTGGGCGACGATGCGAGGGCGGGGGTGGCCGCGGGACTCGGCGTCGTCGAGCCAGGCGTGGGCGCCGGTTGTGTGATCGATGTGGCCGTGGGTGTAGACGATGGTGTCGACGGGGACCTGCGAGTGGTTGGAGCGCAGATCCTGGACGGAGGCGGGAGCGACCCAGCCGGGAGTGGTATCGACCAGGAGGATGCGGTCGCCGCAGACGAAGGCGATGGCGTTGCCGAGGTTGGGGAAGAAGACGATGCCCTCGGCCACGGCCTGACCGGGGCCGCGATAGAAGAAGGCGGCGTCCTCGGGAGGCAGGTCCTGGGCGGTGAAGGGATCCAGGAGCTGGTCTTCGGGGGCGTCGGTCATGTCTGGCCTCCTTAGGGGCGGACTGCGGGCGTGCGAGGGCGGGGGCGACCGCGGGCCTCGGCCTCGGTGAGGAAGGCCAGGGCGCCAGCGGTGTGGTCGATGTGGCAGTGGGTGTGGACAATCGCCTCGACGGGGGCCTGGGAGTGGCCGGAGCGCGTGTCGTCGAGGACGCGGGGGACGAACTGGGCAGTGGAGGCGTCGTCCGGGAGGATGCGGTCGTAGCGGAGAAAGGCCGTACAGGTGCCGAACGACGGGAACTGTCCGTTGGGGGCAGTCGTCATGTCGGGCCTCCTTCTCGGACGGGGTGTGGGCGGGGCTGGGTCGCTCGCGGGCATTATACCCCGCCAGTGGCGAGGAGGCCGAGGCAAGCGCCGCGCCAGGGTCGCGGACGCGAGTCGGCCTGCCCAGGGCGCCGAGGGCGCCCAGGCCGATCAGGGGCAGGGCCGAAGCCGGATGCAGATAGCCGAGGGCGATGAAGACGAAGGACGCGATGATCGCCGCGCACACGCCTTGCAGGGCAGCGGGCCACCAGTAGTACGGCATCGCTATCTCCGAGGGCAGGGTTTTGTCCGCTAATAAGAGACGCAGGAGAGGGCGATGCGTTACAGGCCGGCGGATCGGAGATCGGCAAACCAACAAACCTGCAAACCAACAAACCTGCAAACCAAGGGGCATCCACTGGTGGTTTGCTGGTTCTCTGGATTGCTGGTTTGGGGCTGGGGGATCAGGGGGAGGTGGCCGCGGTGAGGCGGCGGAGGGCGTGCAGCTTCTCGGTGCGGCCGATCCTGGCGCGGTGGACGGCGCGGCGGAGCACCTCGATAGAGCGATCGTAGGTGGGGCGGTCGACGGGGTAGGGATGGCCGTCTTTGCCGCCGTGGGCGAAGGAGAAGCGGGCGGGGTCGCGGAAGGAGGCCCTAGCGCCGTAGACGAGGTCCGATATGAGGGCGAGGGCACGCACCGACTTGGGGCCAACGCCTTCCGTGCCCAGGAGCTGCTCGAAGTCCTGAGGGTTGGCCTCGTAGGCCTTGCGGAACGCCCTCTCCAGGCGATCGGCGCGGATGTCGGCGAGGTGGATGTGGTGGTGGGAGGGGAGCGCGAGCGTCTGGAGGCGTGTGATCTCGGCGACGGTCTTGTCGGGCGGCTGGCGGGAGACCTGGGCGGAGAGGGCACGGCAATCGTCGGCCTCAGAGGCGACCATGTTGAGGGCGGCGGCGCGCTCCCCGGAGATGATGGCGTTGTGGGGCTCGACCACGAAGTCGGAGACGGCGTCGGAGAGCCAGTGGTAGCGGCGGGCGTAGCGGGCGTCGGGGTTGAGCCCCTGCTGGACGACGGCCCACTGTCCCTGGGGCGCCTGCCTGCCGGCAGGCAAGGTCCAGAGGAAAGTGTGGTGGTAGACCTGATAGCCGTCCTGGAGGGCGGCGGAGTCGACCTTGGCGGCCATGCGGGAGGCGTAGACGAGGGGCTGCGGCTCGAAGGAGAAGCGGTCGGCAGCGCGCTCGATCTCGGAGGGGGTTTTGCGCGAGGTGGCGCCCTTGCCGCCGGCGACGAGGATGCCGGTATCGCGCTCGAGGCCAGCGAGGGCCTGCTTGAGGGCGCCGCAGACGACGGTGGTGAGGCCGGAGGAGTGCCAGTCGAAGCCGAGGAGGCAGCCGAAGGCCTGGAACCAATGAGGGTCGGAGAGGCGGGCCAGCATCTCGGCGGGGCCAAACTCTTCGACGATGACGAGGGTGATCTGACGGGAGAGGCGCACCATGCGGTCGAAGAGCCAGCGGGGGGCGGAGCCCCCGTGCAGGGGAAGATGAGCGACGCCAGTTCGGGGCATTTCGGAGATGTTAGGGGCTAGAGCCTGGAATCTGGGAAGCGACAGAAGAACCCATCAAACAACCGTGGATATTGTAGAACATACGGTCGGGAAAAGGAAGGGGGCGTGTAGCAAAGGCTCAGCAAGCGGCATCTTTATGTATTGGATGGGGTTGGCAAGGTGAGAAATAGCGTATACTGTATTGCGAGACGCCTATGGCGAGGATAAGGGCAGCAGTACTCTCGCGCTACGTCCGGGAGCCGGTAGTGATGGGAGTGGCGTACCTCCTGTACTACCTTGTGCGGAACCACGCGGCGGAGCGGACGGCTGACGCGTTCGCGAACGCGGGCCAGTTGATACGGCTGGAGCGCGACCTGGGGGTGTTCCGAGAGCTGTCGCTTCAGGCAGCCGCCCTGCCCTACGACGGCCTGACCCACCTGTTCAATATCATCTACTTCTATGGGCACTTCCCCCTCATCATCATCGTGGGGGCGTGGCTTTTCTGGAAGCACCCGCCAGTGTACAGCCTGATCCGCAACGCCTTCCTGGCATCGGGAGCGATAGCGCTGGTGGTGTTCGCGCTGTTCCCGGTGGCGCCGCCAAGGCTCATCGGAGCGGGCTTCATCGACACGCTCCAGTATACACTCGCCCTCACCTACGATAAGTCGCCGGGCGTCAACGAGTTCGCGGCGGTGCCCAGCATGCACGTGGGCTGGAACCTGCTGCTGGCGCTGGGGCTGTTCCTCTCGTTCCGCCACCCGGTGATGCGCGGGGCAGCCCTGCTGCTGCCGCCAGCGATGATCGTGTCCACGGTGGTCACGGGCAACCACTATCTGGTGGACGCCCCGCTGGGCATCATGGTGGCGCTGTTCGGCCTGGTCATCGCCCTGCTGGTCCGGCGCTACTGGCCGCAGATCGAGAGCCGCCTGCCAGCCTGGGTACGCGATCTGGACCGCCGGCCGGCCGAAGGCGAGCCGATCGCCGCGTCCCACGCCTAGCCGCCGGCAGCGGGCGGCCTGGAAATCGACCAGGCGAGCGGGCAGGCAGGAGGCGCCGTTCCCCCGCCTACCGGTTAACCTGCGCCTCCGCCAGCGCCACCGTGTTGGAGAGCAGCATCGCGACGGTCATGGGGCCTACTCCCCCCGGGACGGGGGTGATGGCCCCGGCGACCTGCGACACCGCTTCGAAGTCCACGTCGCCGACGAGGCGACGGCCGGTCTTGCGGGAGGGGTCTTCGACCCAGTTGTTGCCGACATCGATGACGACGGCGCCGGGCTTCACCATATCGGCAGTGATGGCAAAGGCCGAGCCCATGGCGGCGACAAGAATGTCGGCCTGGCGGGTACATTCGGCCAGATTGGGCGTGCCGGTGTGGCAGAGGGTAACGGTGGCGTTGGCGCGGGGGTTCTTCTGCATGAGGATGGCGGCCAGCGGCTTGCCCACGATGTTGGAGCGACCGCAGATTACGACGTGCTTGCCGGCGGGCGGGTTGCCGGAGTGGTGGAGGAGCTCGACGATGCCGGCAGGGGTGGCGGGATGAGGGCAGGGCTCGCCCCGCAGGAGGCGGCCCAGGTTCACGGCCGTGACACCGTCGACGTCCTTGGTGGGATCGATAGCGTTGATGGCGGCGGACTCGTCCAAGTGCGGCGGCAGCGGGAGCTGGACGAGGACGGCGTGGAAGCGAGGGTCTTCATCGACGTCCATGATGTGGGAGTCGAGCTGGTCCTGGGAGATGGAGTCGCTGAGGTGAAACATCTCGGAGAAGATGCGGGCCTCCTCTGCGGCATTGCCCTTGGAGCGGACGTAGGAGATGGATGAGGGGTTTTCGCCGACGAGGATGAGGGCGAGGCCGGGGGTAACGCCTCCCCGGGCCAGCTTGCGAGCTCGCTTGGCTACCTGAGCGCGGACCTGCTGGGCGATGGCGCGGCCGTCGATGATCTGGGCGGGCATGCGGGGATATGATAGCGCACCCAGGGGACCGGTGCACGGGCTAGGCGACTAATTCGGGGCCAGGCGCGCGGGGGTCCGGGAGGATGAGGGGCGTCTCGCCGGGGGCGGCCATGGCCCAGTAGCGTCCCTGGCGGTAGAGGTGGGCCATGTAGGCGGCGGTGAGGGCATCAAGCTGGTCGCCGTCGGGACGCTCGTTGTCGAAGCCACGGAGGCCGAGGCGGCGGAGGCCAGCGAGGAGGCGGCGGAGGCTGGCCTGCTTGCGGGGAAGCCTCAGCATGTCCTGGACGGCGCCGGGGAAGACCTCGATGACGATGAGGCCCAGGGCCTCGAAGCGGCGTTTGAGGGCGATGCCGCGGAGGGTGAGGGCCTTCATGGAGGGGATCAGCGGCCAGTAGGGCCGAAACCCCATCCTGGCCATCGCGCGGTCGATGGCGCGAACGCGGCCGAAGCGCGCGCAGGGGCAGGAGTCGTCGGCGCAGCAGCGACCGGCGGGGAGGGAGAGGGGAGCATCGATGGCGACTACCCGGGCTTCGGCATCGGCGACGAAGGCGGCGATGCGGTCGTCGTCGAAGGGGCCGGCCTCGAGGCGCAGGACGGCGAGGTCCGGGGCGAGGGCGGCGAGACCAACGCGGTTGTAGCGTACGGCGCCGTACTCGGGTGCGGAGGCGAGGTCTATGCCGGCGACGTTGGGATGGCGGGGTGTCATGGGGGTATGATAGCGCAGGTCGGTCAGCGGATGGGGGATGAGGACAGGATGGGATGCTAGCCCGCCGACTGAAGTCGGCGGCTGTGGGACGGACAGAGCTTGACGCCGAGGCGAGCCTTGGTGAGGTGGCTGACGTAGTTCTGGTCCAGGTAGAGGATGGCCTTCAAGGATCCGACGAGGCTAGAGCAAAGCGAGGAATTCGTCGACGGTCAGTCCCGCATCCTTGACGATGGCCGCAAGCGTGCCGCGCGGAATATCCCTGCGATGCAAAGGTACGGTGACGACAAAGGGCACACCCTGTTTCTTGAGAGAGACATGACTGCCACGTTGGCGCTGGACTTCCCATCCTGCCCGTTCCAAAGCCCTGATCACATCCGCAGGGCGAACCACGGGCAGGCGCTTGGTCATGCGGAAGAGATCTCTACGGTCTCACGATCCGGAATGGGAATGCCTTGTTCCCGAGCAGTCTGCAGCCAGAGCTCGATGGCCTCCTTGACGTGCTCGCGGGCTTCTTCACGAGTATCGCCCCAGGAGTGACAGCCCTTGAGAGCAGGCACGTAGACATGGAAGCCGCCGTCTTCGTCAGGTTCGAAGACGACTTCAAAACGTTGAACGAGCTCGCGCTTGGCCATGACGCCTCCCATTATAGCGCCTCCCAAGCGAGGCCGGCGGCCGGATTGACCTTGACGCCGAGGCGGGCCTTTGTTAGATGGCTGAGGTAGTTCTGGTCCAGGTAGAGGATGGTCTTCAAAGCTTCGACGCGGGCGAACTGAAGCCGTACGAGGCAGGAACCATGAAGTACGGGACTAGGCCGATCCCTCTAACCGAACTAGACAGTCTTCCGGCATCGTGACAGTGATGCCAAATCTCTTGTGAAGCGCTTCCGCCGCGTCCAGCAATGAGTTGTCCAATGTCACCAGGATGTCCCTGCCATGCTTCAAATGAGTAGCCACCATCATCACGTCTCTCACCTGACGCGCATCAAGCCGCGTCAAGCGATGGCCGAACACCGCTCTTGCTATCTGATCGTATAGGGCGGGGTCTTCGTCGCTCCCTAGACGGGCATGATCCCAGCGCGAGTGGTCCCAGACCAGCACCCCAATGTCTTCGTGGATTCGAGCTGACTTTTTTCGGGCTCGCTGTCCCCAACGACCGTGCCAGTCAGACAGCTCCGTGTCCAAGACATCCGTCTTAACCAACTCGAGACGCCCTTCCGAATGCAGGCGTTCAAGCCGACTCACGGCGGGCAAGGAGGACCGAACGTTGATGCAGTTCGTGTCGATGGTGATGGTTACTTTTGCCATCTACACCTTCTCGTACTGCGTTCGCGCCACCTGCGTGCCGTCGTCGAGGCGGACGATGTCGTAGTCGGAGAAGAGGTTGGGGGCCTCGCGCTGCATGATGCGGAGGAGGTCCAGGGCGACCTTGCGGATCTCCACCTCCGCCCACTCGGAGCCGCGCATCTCGATGAAGTGACGGAGGGCGCGGCCGTTGGCGGAGACGAAGATCATCGTCTCGGTGGCGTTGGGGAGAACGGAGCGGGCGGCCTGGCGGGCGAGCTTGCGACGATGCGTTTTGTCGGTCATATCGGCGAGCTTCTCCATAAGGCCGGCGACGAGGGTGAGGTACGCCTGGTGGGAGACCTCGACGGAGCGGAGCCAGACGTCGTGGAGGGTCTCGTCTTCAGCGATTATGTCGGGCTCGATGTAGCTGGCGATGGACTCGTCGACGTAGCGCTGGGAGAGCTGGGAGTAGGCGAAGCCGGCGCGGTGGCGGACGAGCTCGTGGGTGAAGGAGCGGGAGACGCCGGCGATGACGAAGTTCCAGACGGCGTGCTCGAGGACAGAGCCGTGCTTCTGGGCGATGATGTTGCCGATGTATTCGGCGTTGGACTTGCGGCCCTTGCCGAAGGAGAGGTAGCAGAGGCGGCCGCCGGCCTCGGCGAGCTGCTCGCCGCCGACCTCGGTGTCGGTCTGCCAGGTCATGCCGTGCTCGTCGAGGAAGCGGCCGATCCCGGAGCGGTCGATGTCCTGGCGGCCAACGAGGTAGACCTTGGGCTCGCGGATGATGTTCATGGGGCCGCCTCCTGAGGCTATCGCTGCCCGCCCGACGCGAGCATGATAGCACCGGGTGGGCAGGGCGTAAACACTAGAGCATTTGAACAATTGGGAGGCGATAGGGCAATGGAACATTAGAGCATTGGAGCATGTTCCATCGCTCCTTTGCCTCAGTGTCCAGATGTTAGAATGCGGATATGAGCGCGAATGCCGTGGGGGTGGACATCATCGAGACCGAAAGGGTGAGAGAGGCGCTCGAGCGGTTCGGCGAGAAGTTCCTGCAGCGCGTGTATTCGCCGGTGGAGGCGGCGTTCTGCCGCGGCCGCGTACGTGAGCTGGCGGTGAGGTTCGCGGCCAAGGAGGCGGTGATGAAGGCGCTGGGGACTGGAGCGCGGGGGATCGGCTGGCGGGAGATCGAGGTGCTGCCGAACCGGAGAGGAAAGCCGCTGGTGTACCTGTACGGGCGAGCACAGGAGCGGGCGGAGCGAATCGGGCTGGAGGGGCTAGACGTGAGCATGAGCCACTCGCGGGAGTACGCGGTGGCGTTCGTGGTGGGGCACGCAGGGGAGCCGGAGCCGGACCGCGTCGGCTGGCGGAAGACGCTGATCGGGATCCTGCGGCAGCGGGGGTTACTGGGAGACGAGCAGAACCTAGAACCTGAAAGCTAGGTAGGGCCATGGACGATGTACTGACGCTGCAGCAGATGGCGAGACGGACGGGGGAGCCGGAGGAGCGGCTGCGACAGTGGCGGTCGCTGGGGCTCATCGGCAGCGAGGACAGCGAACGGTTTCGGCTGGAAGACGTCGAGCGGGCGTGGCTGGTGCAGTCGTTCCTGCGGCGAGGGATCGATCTGGACACGATCGTACGGGCGGCCGAGAGCGGGGTGTTGGATCGCTACGTCGAGTACGTACCCCCCGCCGGATCGGGCTCGGGATACTCGCTGGCGGAGGTCGCCGAGATGATAGGGCTGGACATCGACCTGACGCGGCGACTGTGGGAGGCGGCGGAGCTGGGGGAGCACGGGGAGATGTGCGACGACGAAGACGTGAGCATGTTGCGGTACGGCAAGGTGGCGCTGGAGGCGGGGTTCCCTGAGGAGGCTTTGACCCAAGTGCTGCGCGTATACAGCGATGCGCTGGGCAAAGTGGCCGACTCGGAGTCGCGGCTGTTTCACTTCTACGTTCAGCAGAGGCTCAAGGCTGCCGGGCTTGCCGGGCTGGAGCTGGTGGACAGCATCCAGGCGGCGGGAGAACGGATCAACCCGCTAATGGAGCCGGCGATCCTGTACTTCCATCGCAAGGCGATGAGGAGGGCAGCGAGGGAGGAGATGGTGCGGGATCTGGCGGAGGAGGCCGGCCTGCTGGAGGAGGGGGAAGTGCCGGGCCAGCTTCGGGCGGCGATTGTGTTCGTCGATCTATCCAGCTTCACGTCACTGGCCGAGGCGATGGGCGACGTGAAGGCGGCGGAGGTGCTGGCGCGGTTCTCGAACCTGGTGCGGGACGCGGTCAGCCGCTGGGATGGCCGCGTGGTCAAGCAGATCGGGGACGCGTTCATGCTGGTCTTCCCCGACCCGCGATCGGCGGTGGCGTGCGCGCTGGAGGTGGAAGGGCGAGCTTCGAAGGAGGCGCAGTTCCCGGCGGCGCGGAGCGGGGTGCACTGGGGGCCAGTGCTGTTCCGAGAAGGAGACTACGTGGGATCGAACGTGAACATCGCGTCCAGGCTGGCGGCGGAGGCCAAGCGGCACCAGGTGCTGGTGACGGGCGCGGTGCGGAACGCGGCCAAGAACCTGCCGGAGGTGGAGTTCGCTAGGGTGGGGAAACGACGTTTGAAGGGGCTGGCAGACGAAGTGGTGCTGTTCGAGGCACAGCCCATTACCGCGGAGGGCGAGGAAAAGATCATCGACGTGGTGTGCGGGATGGAGCTACGGCCAGCGGAGGTAGCGGCGAGACTGTCGCTGGAGGGACAGGAGCGGGCGTTCTGCTCGGACGAGTGCCTGCGGCAGTTCGTGGCGTCGCCGGAGAAGTACGGCGCATGAATCGCCGGGGCAAGGAGCGACCGATGGCCACGGAGAGAATAACCGACCGCTGGCTGAAGTCCAAAGTCGACCTCGGGCCTGAGGAGACGGTGCTGGAGAGAGGCCACTTCTGGCATAGGGTCTCGTGGTGGCTATGGACGCAAGGGAGGCTCTACCTGACTACGGAAAGGTTGATCTGGGTACGAAACGCATTGCCTCTACCGGTTGGCCCTCGGCTAGTCGAGGTGGCCCTGAGCGATATCCGGAGGTGCGAGAGGAGCCGACCGCAGCCCTTCAGCTTGGCAAGGTCGCTGCTCGTCGAGGCGACCGACGGCGAAACGCACTGGTTCTCTCCTCTGCCACTGGTCGAGAACCTCAACTCCTGGGCCGAAACGATCTCGAGCGCGATGGGGGGCGCGAAGTCCGGATGAGGCTCGTCACCGTCGTCGAGATGCAGGAGGCCGAGAAGCGGTCTGGGGTGCCCGTGCCGGAGCTGATGGAGAAGGCGGGCCTGGCGGTGGCGCAAGAGGGATGGCTGCTTCTGGGCGAGGTGGTGGAGCGGCGGATCGTGGTGCTGGCGGGCTCGGGGAACAACGGCGGCGACGGGCTGGTGGCGGCCCGGCACCTGCGCGAGTGGGGGGCCGAGGTCAGCGTCTACCTGCTGAGCCATCGCGACGAGAAGGACCCGGTGTTCGCGCCTCTAGTCGAAGCGCAGGTTCCGGCGACGACGGCCGAGGAGGACGCGAAACAGGGGTACAAGGGGCTGGAGGAGCTGCTGAGCGGGGCGGACCTGGTGATCGACGCACTGCTGGGGACGGGCCGCGCCCGGCCCATCGAGGGGACGCTGGAAGAGGTGCTGGACCGGCTACGGGCGGCGCGGGAGAGGCCACTGTCGCCGCGGCTGCTGGCCGTGGACATGCCCACCGGCGTCGATGCCGACAGCGGGGCCGTCGACCCTCACTGCGTCGCCGCAGACGCGACGGTGGCGCTGGGGTGGAGCAAGGTTGGGCTGCACGTGCAGCCAGGGGCACAGATGGCGGGCCGGGTGGAGGCGGTGGAGATCGGCATCCCGAAGAGCCTTGAGACGGAGGAGTGGCCTGAGCTGATGACGGCCCGCTGGGCGCGGTCGGCGCTACCGGAGCGGCCTGCGGGAGCGCACAAGGGGACGTTTGGACGGGCGCTGGTGGTGGCCGGCTCGCCGCGCTACGTCGGGGCCGCGGTGCTGGCATGCATGGGCGGCCTGCGGACGGGCGTCGGCCTGGTGACCCTAGCCTGCGCCTCCTCGCTATATCCGATCTTCGCCTCCAAGCTTACGGAGGCAACGTTCGAGCCACTGCCGGACGAGGAGGGCTACCTGTCCGCCGAGGGCGCGCACGCCGTGGGGCAGGCGCTCGGGCAGGGGTACGACTCGCTGCTGGTGGGGCCGGGCCTGGGCCAGGAGGGGTACGTGCGAGCGTTCATGCGCTCGCTGTTGCCCCTGCTGAAGCCAGAAGCCCTGCGCGGCGTGGTGATCGACGCCGACGGGCTGAACAACCTGTCGAAGGTGGAGGGCTGGTGGAAGGAGCTTGCGGCGCCGACGGTAGTGACGCCGCACCCGGGGGAGCTTTCCCGCCTGACGGGGCTGCCGATGGAAGAGATACAGTCGGACCGGCTGGCGGTGGCCAAGCGGCGCGCGGAGGAGTGGGGTGTGACGATGGTGCTCAAGGGGGCGAACACGGTAGTGGCGGCGCCAGATGGTCGGGCGCGGCTGAGCCCGTTCGCGAACCCGGGGCTGGCGTCCGGAGGCACGGGCGACGTGCTGGCGGGGGCGATCGCGGGGCTGATGGCGCAGGGAGCAGAGCCGTACGATGCGGCGAGCCTGGGAGTATACCTGCACGGGCTGGCCGGCGAGCGAGTGCGGGAGGAGCTGGGGAGCGCGGGGATGGTGGCGGGGGACCTGCTGGCTGCGCTGCCGCGAACGATCAAGGCACTGCGGGGGGAGTAGTGGCCAAACTTGAAGTGCAATTCCTGGGAAGTGGAGATGCGTTCGGAAGCGGGGGACGGTTCCAAACGTGCATCCACGTCCGGTCGGACGGGGCACAGTTCCTGATCGACTGCGGTGCCTCGTCGCTCATCGCGATGAGGCGCTTCGGAGCGGATCCCTCTCTCGTTGACGCCGTACTGCTGACGCACTTGCACGGCGACCATTTCGGGGGCATCCCCTTCCTTCTCCTGGAGGCGCAGCTCATTTCGCGCCGGACGCGACCGTTGGTGGTAGCGGGGCCACCAGGGCTAGCGACGCGGATCCGGGAGGCGATGGAGGTGCTATTCCCCGGCTCGTCTCAGACGCGGCAGAAGTTCAGCGTCGAGTTCGTCGAACTCCCTGATCAGGAAGCGACACCGCTCGGTTCCTTGCTCGTGACCCCGTACAGCGTCGTGCACGCGAGCGGCGCTCCAGCGTATGCGTTGCGGATTGAGTGCAACGGGAAGGTGATCGCCTACTCCGGAGACACGGAATGGACCGACTCCCTGATCCGGGTCGCGCAAGGCGCGGACGTCTTCATTTGCGAGGCCTACTTCTTTGAGAAGAAGATCAAGTACCACCTGGACTACCAGACGCTGGTCAGCCACCGGAGAGAACTGGGGTGCCAGAGGCTGGTCCTCACCCACATGAACGATGACATGCTAGACCGACTGGCGGGCATCGACGTGGAATGGGCTGAGGATGGCATGCGTATTGACGTGTAGCGCGGGCGCAGGGAGATGAGCGCGTCGGGCAGGCGCTGGCGGCTGCGAGGCCGCTTCCCAGAGGGGGCGCTGGAGGGCGCGCCGTACCCCACGCTAATCCGCCACCTGCTGTGGCATCGCAGACTGCGCACGGCGGACGAGGCGGCCAGCTTCATGGAGGGCCCACCGGTCGAGAACGATCCGATGCTGCTGCCGGACATCGAGCCGGCACTGGCACGGCTGCGGCAGGCGCTGAGGGATGGCGAGAGGGTCGCCGTGTACGGGGACTTCGACGTGGACGGGGTCACGGCGTCGGCGCTGCTGGTGGACGGGCTGCGCTCCCTGGGCGCCGATGTCCTCGCCTATATCCCGGACCGGTTTAGCGAGGGCTACGGCCTCAACTGCGCCGCCCTGGACCGCCTGCGGGCGGACGGCGCCGCCCTGCTGGTCGCAGCCGACTGCGGCACCAACTCGCCCGAGGAGGTGACGCACGCGCGCGGGCTGGGGATGGACGTTATGATCCTCGACCACCACTCGGTGCTGGGCGAACCGCCGGACGCGACGGCGACGGTGAACCCCAAGCGGGCCGATTCTCGGTATCCGGATCGGGAACTGGCGACGGTGGGCCTCGCCTACAAGGTGATGGGAGCGCTGTTCGAGTCGGTGGGCCGGGCGTGGGAGGGGAAGCGCGAGCTGGACCTGGTTGCCCTGGGCACGGTGGCCGACGTGGCGCGCGTGCTGGGGGAGAACCGCTGGCTGGTGAAGCAGGGGCTGCAGCAACTGGCCCGCAGCGAGCGGCTGGGCCTGCGGGCGCTAATGGAGGCGGCGGGCATCGAGCCGACGCGAGTGGACACGGAGGCGATCGGGTATGGGCTAGGGCCGCGGCTGAACGCGGCGGGCCGACTGAGGCACGCGCGGCTGGCCTTGGAGCTGCTGCTGGAGGAGGACGAGGATGAGGCGCAGCGACGGGCGCTGGAGTTGACCGCGCTCAACCGCGAGCGGCAGGAGCGGACGGCGGCGGCGATGGAGCTGGCGGGAGAGCTACTGGAAGGGGGGGACGCGGAGTCGCCGCTGATCTTCGTGGGGCACGAGGATATCCATTTGGGCGTCGCGGGGCTGGTGGCGGGCCGACTGGCCGAGTGGCGTTGCCGGCCGGCGGTCGTGTACGAGCGGGGGGAGGAGAGGAGCCGCGCGAGCTGCCGCAGCATCCCGGAGTTCGACATCACGGGAGCGCTGCGCGGCTGCGAGAAGCTGCTGGAGCGGTACGGGGGCCACCGAGCAGCGGCCGGGTTCACGGCCCGCAACGAGAATCTGTCCTCGCTGAGGGAGGGGCTAGTGCGCCAGGCGGAGGCAGCCCTGGCAGGGGTGGAGCTCGTCCCTACCATCGACATCGACGCGGCCCTGCCCCTGAGCGCCCTGAGGGGCAGGGAGATACGGCTGATCTCGCAAATGGGCCCGTTCGGGGAGGGGAACCCGCAGCCCACGTTCCTTAGCCGCGGCGTGGAGGTGACGGAGTGTCGCATCGTGGGGAGCGACGGGCAGCACCTGCGTCTCAAGCTGCGGGACACGCACGACGGGGGCGGGCGGGTCACCTGGCCGGCGATCGCGTTCGGGCTGGGGGAGGCGGAGGTGCGGGAGGGGCAGCGGCTGGACGCGGTCTACTCGCTGGCGGAGGACCGGGGGGACAGCGCTCGGGGTCTCGAACTGCGTGTGAAGGACGTGGCGGTGACGGAGGACAAGCGAGAACCGGGTGCCTAGCAGACAGATGAAGGACACTCGGGGGCCGCTCGTGGTTCAACAGGCTCACCACGAGCGGAGTGAGAACCGTCCGCCCTTCGACCGGCTCAGGGCGAACGGTCAAGTCTTTCGCCAGCCTGATAGACCCTAGAACGGATAGAGACCCGGGCGCGGAAAGGAGGGTGGGAGTGACGTTCTACCGCAGGCCGATGAAGCTGACGCAGGTGATGAACCGGTTCTTGTCCTGGCTGGCCTCGCTGGGGCTGACATCCTCGGACACGGTGACGCTGGAGGTGAAGGGCCGCCGCTCTGGCCGAGTGCGCTCCAACCCGGTCACCTGGGTGGAGCACGACGGGCAGCGGTACCTGGTATCGCCGCGGGGCGAATCGGAGTGGGTGCGGAACGTGCGGGCGGCCGGAGGCGAGGCGGCGATCAGGCATCGGGGGCGGAAGCGGGTACGGTTGGAGGAGATCGCCGCGGGGGAGAGAGCGCCAATCATCAAGGCGTACCTGGGCAAGACGGCGACGGCGACGCGACAGCACTTCGGGATCGACCCGAAGGCAGAGCTGTCGGAGTTTGAGGCGATAGCGGCGCGGCACCCGGTGTTCCGGATCACGGCAGCGAAGGAGGGCGGAGGGGTATAATAGCCACGCTATGCCGCGCCGGAAGGCTGAGGGGGGCGAACGGTCCAATGTTGGCGCCGGTGTGCGTCTGGCGCTAGCGCTACTGGCGGTTCTGCTGTTGGCGGGCGCGTGCGGCGGAGACGAGGCATCTGAGCCATCGCCCATAGGTGAGGGCACGCCAGGACTGCCCACGCCGCCTCCCAAGGCAATCGAGCTGCTTGAGATGAGCCTGACAGCGGAGGAGGTCTCTGAAGCTGTCGGTCCGATGGGTCCGATGGATCCGACGAATCCCCATTCGTGGCCACCCACCTACGAAGAGGCATGGCAGTGGTGGTTCATTCCGTCGGCTGATCCTCCTGGCCGCGGGCTTGAATCCGTGACTCCCGAGCCCCAGGCCGAGTCGTTCGCAATGCCGGACCGATACTATGAGGCCGGGTTTCTCGGCTTCGTGGTCAAGCGCTTTTCGGGGCCCTCGGGTGAGGTCGGATGGGTGGCAAAGCCAGGGCTAGTCGACTTGGGCGTGGCGACGTACGAGGAGAGCGAAGGGGCGCAGGAAGCACTGGCCCTCGGCGCCCGAATATATGGTCTCTTCCCGTTGAGCACTCTGCTGAGCGACGACGCGCAGATCGGCAGGGAGGTTCTGGCAACGGTCGAGCTTCGAGGAATCGGTGATGGAGCCGTCATCGACCGAATCCCCAGCGCGACGGCGGTGAGCGTGCGTGTCGACAACCATGTGGGCACGGTGATCGTCAACCTGCTTTGGCAAGAGGGAGATGACGTTCCGCGGGCCGCCGAAGCGCTGGCCGAAGCGCTAGCGGAGAAGCTGGCAGCGGCGCGCTAGGGGCTCAGCGCTGGATAGCGCCGGCGGCGGCCTCTCGGTTGAGGGCTAGGGCAAGGCGCGCCAGGCGGGCAGCAACGCCGGCGCGAAGGCCGCGAGCAGGGAACGGCGACTCGGCGACCGCGGCGACGGGAGCGGACACAGGGGCCGGAACGCAGTCCCGGTGCGGCTCCGTGGCCTCTATCAGCCGGTCAAGGTGGTCGCTGGCAGCGAACCAGCGCTGGAAATAGCGGAACTCTGCCTCTTTCCCGGGCATAACGGCAGGCATTCTTATCGCCTTTCTAGGTCATGGGCGCGGCGCCCGGAGAGGTAGCCTTCCAGGCGCAGCAACCACCTCTTCATCTCCGGCCCGCCGCCGTAGCCGCCGAGGGTGTTGTCGGAGGCGATGACGCGGTGGCAGGGGATGATGGGGGCCAGGGGGTTGATGTGCAGGGCCTGGCCAACGGCGCGGAACGCCTTGGGCCGGCCGATCTCGCGGGCGACCCAGGCGTAGGGACGCACCTCGCCGTAGGGGATGCGGGCCGTGGCCTGGAGCACTTGCTGCGCGAAGGGGGAGGCGAGGGAGAAGTCCAGCGGCTCGTCGAAGCGGGGGCGGCGACCGTCGTAGTAGGCGAGCAGCTTGCGCACGGCATCGCCGCCGATGTCGTCCCGGGGCCTCTCCTGGACGATGAGGTCGTCCGTGCGGAGCCGGTCGGCCAGGCGCTCGTAGGCGCCGGTCTCGCCCTCTTCGGAGCGGCGGATGAGGACGACGCCACCGTCGGTGTAGGCGAGGCCGCTCCAGCCGAAGGGCGTCTGGAAGGCGCGGGCGCGGAGCTGGCGGGAGAGGTGCTCCTGCGTGGCCGCGGCGAGACGTTCCGATAGGGTGGCGGGCATCTCGATGCCTTCCAGAAGCGCCTGAACGCGACGCGCCGTGTCGGCCTGGGTGCGGCAACTATCGCACTGCACGAGGTGGGTAGCGAGCGGGAGGGCAGTCTCCGGCGTCAGGGGCCCCCCGCGGACATTGTCGAACAGCGACAGGGCTTGCTGACAGCTCAGGATGGCGGTGCGGCAGTCGTCACAGTCCACCAGGTGATCGGCGACGGCCACTGCTGCGTCGGGAGCGACGTCACCGGGACGGGTCTCGGTCACCATGATTCGGGCTTGCTCGCAGGTCAAAGCAGTCATCACTAGCTCACCAACTCTCGCCAGTCGCGGAGGCCTGCCTCCTCACAATACCGCTCGATCTCAGCCCGCAGCCGTTGGCGTCCCCGCAAGAGACGCGCCTTGGTAGCGGGCAGGGAGATATCGAGTATCTTGGCGATCTCCGACGCGGGCATATCCAGGGCATCGCTGAGCACTACAGGCAGCCGGTAGGTGTTCGGGAGTGCGGCCAAGAACCGGGCCACGCGGGCGCGCAGCCAGAGACGGCCCGCCTGCACGTCGGGCCGGCCGTCGGCAGCGGCCGGGAGGGTGTCGACATCCGGGGACAGCGGCTCCTCCCGCCGTCCACCCTTGCGTCTCCTCCACTTGAGGCAGGTGTTCACGGTGAGGCGGAAGAGCCAGGTGGAGAACTGACTGTCGCCGCGGAATCGGGGCAGCGACGTAAGCATCGCCGTGAGCGCCTCCTGGGTGGCATCGATCGCGTCCTCGTGCGAGGCCAGCAGTCCGAGCGCAAGCCGGTATACCCGCGTCTGGTGCCGCTCGACGAGGGTGGAGAGCGCCGCGTCATCGCCACGCCGGTAGGCAGCGATGAGGGCTGCGTCATCCTTGATGCGTGGCTCGTCCAGTTGGCACCTCACGATCTATTAGTACCGCGACACGGCGAAAAGGATACATCGGTCGGGGCCGACGCTGTAGCCGTTCTTGCGAGGGCTTCCGGCGATACTATAGAATCGCATTTGACCCCATCAGAAGCGAGGTAGGCACCCATGAAAGAGTACCCACCGGAGAAGATTCGCAACGTCGCCGTCATCGGTCACGGCAGCACGGGCAAGACCTCGCTGGCCGAGGGGATGCTGTTCGCGACGGGGGCGACGACGCGACTGGGAAAGGTGGAGGACGGTACCACGGTCTCCGACTGGGACCCGGACGAGCAGAAGCGAGGGTTCAGCGTCAACCTATCGGTAGTGCCCTGCGAGTGGAACGGGCACAAGGTGAACGTGGTGGACGCGCCGGGGTACGCGGACTTCATGGGGGAGGTGAAGTGCGCCCTGCGCGCCGCCGACCTAGCCATAGTCGTGGTCTGCGGCGCCTCGGGGGTGCAGGTGGGGACGGAGTTCGCGTGGCAGTTCGCGGACGAGGTCTCGGTGCCGCGGGCGGTGTTCATCAACCGCATGGACCGAGAGAACGCCGATTTCAACGGTACGCTGGACCAGGTGCGGGCGAACTGGGGTCAGAAATGCGTCCCTCTCCAGATACCCATCGGCTCCCAGCAGGCGCTGAAGGGTGTCATCGACCTGCTGACGATGAAGGCCTACGTTGGCGAAAAGGGGGAGCAGCAGGAAGTACCGTCGGAGCTGGCCGACGAGGTCAACGCCCAGCGGGAGAAGCTCATCGAGGCGGCGGCGGAAACGGACGATGCGCTGATCGAGAAGTACCTCGGGGGAGAGGAGCTCACGGAGGAGGAGCTGGCCAACGGGCTTCGCGCCGGGATCATAGGGGGGAGCATCGTGCCGGTGCTTGCGGGCTCGGCGGGCAGGATGATGGGCATGCACGCTCTCATGGAGGCAATCGGGAGCATCTTCCCGTCGCCGGTGGACATGCCGGTGAAGACGGACGGCGAGACGCTGAAGGCGGACCCGTCGGGGCCGCTGGCGGCGTTGGTGTTCAAGACGACGGCGGACCCGTACGTGGGGCGGCTGACCTATTTCCGCGTGGTCTCGGGTACGTTCAAGGCGGATTCGCAGGTCTGGAACGCGAACCGCCAGGCGCAGGAGCGCATCGGGCCGGTGTACCGCATCAGCGGCAAGAGCCAGGAGCAGGTATCGCAGGTGACGGCGGGGGACATCGGGGCGGTGGCCAAGCTGACCCAAACGCAGACCGGCGACACGCTGTGCACGAGGGAGAAGGCGATCACGCTGCCACCGATATCGTTCCCGGCGCAGGCGTTCAGCGCGGCGATCAGTCCGAAGACGAAGGCGGACCTGGACAAGATGGGAAGCGCCCTGCAGCGGATCGTGGAGGAGGATCCCAGCCTGCACCTCGAGCGCAGCCCCGACACAGGCGAGACGGTGCTCTCCGGGCTGGGCGACTCGCACGTGGAGGTGGCGCTCGAGAAGATACGCCGCAAGTTCAGCGTCGACCTCGAGATGGCGATGCCGCGGGTGCCGTACCGGGAGACGATCCAGAGCACAGCGGAGGCGGAGTACACGCACAAGAAGCAGACCGGCGGCCACGGACAGTTCGCCCGGGTGGCGGTGAAGGTGGAGCCGCTGTCGCGGGGAGGGGGACGCGAGTTCCAGAACAAGACTGTGGGGGGTGTGGTGCCCAAGCAGTACGTCTCGTCGGTGGAGAAGGGAGTAGTGGAGGCGATGGAGGATGGGGTGCTGGCCCACTACCCGATGGTGGACATGAAGGCGACGCTGTACGACGGCAAGGACCACCCGGTGGACTCATCGGACATAGCGTTCAAGATCGCGGCGTCGATGGCGCTGAAGAAGGGGGCTCAGGACGCGCAGCCGGTGCTGCTGGAGCCGATCGTGAACATTCAGATCACCGTCCCCGAAAGCAACACGGGCGACATCATCAGCGACCTGAACGGCAAGCGGGCGAAGGTGCTGGGGATGACGCCGCACGGGACGATGACGACGATCGAGGCGCAGGCACCGATGGCAGAGGTACAGCGCTACTCCGCGGACCTGCGGTCGATGACGCAAGGGCGTGGGCACTTCGAGATGTCGATGTCGCACTACGAAGAGGTGCCGGCGCACGTGTCGCAGAAAGTGGTCGAGGCCGCCGAGAAGGAGCGGGAGGCGGCGAAGGGGTAGGGGGAGGCAGGACAGCCGTACGTCCTTGGACATACTCCGAAGACGAGCCACCTGACCCACCACGCCACCACACCCCAGATTCCTTCGCGAACAGGCGTCTCCCTGTGCACCAGCATCGATGGCGCTCAGAATGACACGCGCGGAGTGAGAGGCGGGTAGGCTCTTCGGAGACCTTAGAATCAAGAACCTACAAACCTACAAACCTGCAAACCAACAGGCCTGAACCGTAAGAGAAAGGGACCGCCATGTCCGCATTGCAGGACCTACTGACCGCCAACGAGCGCTACGCCGCAAGCTTCAGCAAGGGCGACCTGCCGGTGCCGCCAGCACGGAAGGTGGCCGTACTCACCTGCATGGACGCTCGTCTCGATCCGGAGAAATTCCTCGGGCTGCAGGAGGGTGACGCGCACGTCATCCGGAACGCGGGGGGCCGCGCCAGTGGCGACGCGATCCGATCGCTGGTCATCTCCTGCAATCTGCTGGGCACGAGGGAGATCCTGGTCATCCATCACGAAGATTGCGGCATGACGAAGCACACCAACGAGCAGATCCGGGAGGTTCTGAGACGGGACCTGAATGCGGACGCCTCAGGGGTGGACTTCATGCCGTTCACGGACCTGGACGGGAGCGTCCGGGAGGACGTGCAGACGATCCGCTCATCGCCGCTGATCGCGGACGAGGTATCGGTGAGGGGGTTGGTGTACGACGTGAAGACTGGCCGACTGCGGGAAGTAGAGTGAGGGGGTTGTTGCTCGGGGTGTCTACTCGCGGGAGATGATGTCGGCGTCCACGACCTTCCACTCGGAGCCGAGGCGTGACCAGCGGGCGCGGACGGTGAACGTCTGGGGGCCGATATACTTGACGTCGTACAGGTAGTCGTCCCCGTCCTGGCTGCCCCCGACCACCTCGTAGTCGTTGATCTGGATGGCGGTGCCGCCGCCGGCCTGGCCCTGAAGTTTCGCCATCGCCTCCGGCTCGAGGTCGTGCATGATCTGGGCGATGTCCATGCTGACGATGGCCTTGGCGTGGCGGTGGACGATCTCGTCGACGGCGGGGTCCGGGGTCATGGCTGTCTCCTTCCAGGGGCAGGCAGGTTACGAGTGCGAATATACGGGCGGGTGCGGGCGCTGTCAACGGATAGAGGAACGGATTAGCGGATCGGGACCTATCCGTTAACAGGCGGCTGAGAAAGTCATCGCGAGGCCCGTGTGAGCGGGCCGTGGCGATCTCTGCACACGCGAGATTGCTACGTCGCTTTGCTCCTCGCAATGACGGCTAGTCGATGCGGAGAAAGCGGTGCGAGCGGACTCCCCCACTACGTCCCCACCCCCAGGGTTGTAGGTCCCACCCAGCCCGCCTCTACCTGAGGCGGACAGGCTCTGAGGCTATCGCCTCAGGCTTCCGGATACCCCAACTCCACCCCGGCAGGCCTGAAGGCCTGCAGCTACGGTGACAGGTGCTTGTCCGCGTCTACGATGCGAAGGAACCGGTGCTTGCCGACGCGGATGACGTCGCCGTCCTTCAGGCGAACCGCGCGCTTCTGCGCTTTCTCGCCGTTAATCTCGACGCCACCCGATTCGATGAGGCGAGTTGCCTGAGTGATGCTGGAAACGAGACCCTCTCCGGCAAGCAGAGACGCGAGCTTGAACCTACGGGGGACTGATCGCGGGTCCACGCCAACTCCTACGACGATGTCCATGAGATATGCGGATCGCGAGAACGAAATATGGGATTCCGGTACACTTTCCGGCTGTTCTCCCGCGCGGAAGACGCGCGCGAACCCGTCTTGCGCCTCCTGCGCCTCCGTGTCGGTGTGGAACTGCGACACTACCTCGCGGGCCAGGCGCATCTTGGCATCCATCGCCTGAGCGCCGCCCGCCTCGACGGCCTTGCGGATGCCGGCCAGTTCGTCGTCCGGCACGTCGGTCAGCAGGTCGAAGTAGTCCATCGTTAGGGAGTCAGGGATGGACATGAGCTTGCCGTACATCTCGTGGGGTGGGTCGTCGATTCCGATGAAGTTGCCAAGGGACTGGCTCATCTTCTGGGTGCCGTCCAGGCCCACGAGCAGGGGCACGAGGAACACTGCCTGACCCTCGCCGGCGGGGCCGGCCTTCTGGCCAAGCATCCGCTGCAGCTCGCGGCCGACGAGGTTGTTGAACTTCTGGTCGGTGCCGCCGAACTCGACGTCGGCCTCGACGGCGAAAGAATCGTAGCCCTGAAGGAGGGGGTAGACGAGCTCGTGGATGCCGATGGGCCTGTGGTCGGCGTAGCGCTGGGCGAAATCGTCGCGCTGGAGCATCTGGGCGACGGTGAAGCGGGCGGCTAGACGGACGACCTCGGTAAGGTCAAACTTGTCGTACCACTCGGACTGGCGGCGGATCTCGGTGCGGCGCTCGTCCAGCACCTTGTAGAACTGGGGGAGGATGGCGTCGGAATTGGCCTTGACCTCCTCCTCGCTGAGCATGCGCCGGGTCTGGGACTGTTCGGAGGGGTCACCGATGCGTGCCGTCCAGTCACCGATGATGATGACGACGGTATGGCCGAGGTCCTGTAGCTGGCGCAGCTTGCGCAGGGGAACCGTCCAGCCCAGATGAATGACGGGCTTGGTGGGATCGAGTCCGATCTTGAGGCGCAGGGAGCGACCGGAGCGGAGGCCGTCGACGAACTCCCCGTGGGGGACGATCTCAGCTACGGCGCGGGTGGTGATACGGCGCAGCGCGTCGTCATCGGGGACGCGGGGCTTCGAGGAGGTCATGACAGTCGAACCGCAGCGGGGATTAGGGTTACCGCGAGAACGACCGTTTGCCCCTCCCAAGATTCCTTCGCGGCAGGCGTTAGTTCCCCGCACGGGCGTGGTCGGCGCTCAGAATGACACATTGCGGAAGTACTCGCGGGTATTGGCGATGTCGCGCTCCATCTGGGCCACCAGCTCCTCGACCGATTCGAACTTGAGCTCATCGCGGAGGCGGTGGAGGAGGTCGATGCGGATGTCCTCGCCGTAGATGTCCTCCTCGAAGTCGAGGATGTAGGTCTCCACTGTGGGCCCGGCCTCGCCAGCGAAGGTGGGACGGATGCCGATGTTGGTGCAGGACGGGTACTCTTTGTCGCCGATGACGGCGCGGGTGACGTAGACGCCGAAGGCGGGGAGGGCGCGGTCGAGGCCGATGGCGATGTTGGCGGTGGGGAAGCCCAGGCCGACGCCACGGTGGGCGCCGGCGACGACCGGTCCGCGCAGAGAGAAGGGCCTGCCAAGGAGGCTGGCCATCTCCTCCGCCTCCCCGACGGCGAGGGCCTGCCGGACGGCGGAGGAGCCCACCTTCTCGCCTTCCTCGGCCAGCATGTCCGCCACCTCCACCCGGAAACCGAGGTCGCGGCCGATCTTGCGCAGCGCCCCGACCGTTCCCTCGCGGTTGCGCCCGAGGGCGAAATCGGGGCCGACGTAGAGGAGTCGCATCTTCAGCTCCTCGCTGAGGAGAGAGGCAAAGTCGTGAGCGGAGAGCTGAGCGAGCTCCGAGGTGAAGGGGAGGATTACCACTCTGTCCGGGCCCAGTTCACGGAGCAGCTCCAGTCGCTCATCCAGGCTGGTGAGGTAGCTGACGGCAGTGCCGGGCCTGAGGACGGTGGATGGGTTGGGGTAGAGCACGACGGCCACGGCAGCGAGGCCCTCAGCGCGAGCCCGCTCGATGAGGCCGCCGATTAGGTAATGATGGCCGCGGTGGACGCCGTCGAACTTGCCGACGGTGACGGCGGAGTCGCGGCCAGGGCCGACGCGGGCGAGAATCTCGCGGGCCAGGGAGACGGTCATGCGCGGGGCACCTCCGCCAGGGCGCTTAGGTTCTCCTGCGGCGCCTGGGGGTCGATGGAGCACTCGGGGGCGAGGAGGAAGCGGCGGCCTCGAGTTTGTTCGAGCGCGTCCCGGGCCTCGGCGGCGATATCGGTGGGAGAGCCGTTGGGGATCGTGCGCTGGTGGTCGACTCCCCCCATCACAGCCTTGTCCGTCCTGGACAGGACATCCGACAGGGAGGGATTACCGGGCGAGCGGGAGGCCCAGTGGAAGAGGTGCACGGGGTAGTCCAGGAGACGGCCGAGGTGGTTGTTGTCTCGGCAGACGTGGAGGACGTTGAAGGGGGCGTCTCTAACCGCCGCCAGCACGCGCAGGTCGAACGGCCGGGCGAAGCGGTCGTAGTCCTGGGGGGAGATGTTGTCGCCGCCGCCCCACTCGACGGTGGCGAAGAAGATGCCGGAGGCGCCCTGCTGGAGGGAGGCAGCGGCGTAGCTGTATAGCGTCTCGGCGACGGCGTCCAGGGCGGCCAGCAGTTCTTGCGGCGCCTCCCGCATGAGCTTCTGGACGTACTTGGTGGAGCCGGCCAGGCGACTCATGGCCGCGAGCGGCGAGAACACCGTCTGGATGAAGGGCGCTTCACCAGCGAGCTCCGCGGCGATGATGGAAAGTGCGGCGAGTTGCTCCCCATAAGCGCCCTGGGTCACGTCCAGGGGCTGGACGCCGCGAAGGTCCTGCGGGGAGGTCACGCCCGGCGCAATGAGCTGCGGTTGCTGGTGAGGGTCGTCGGACTGCTGGTAGCGGGCACCCCAATCCTCGGCGTAGTAGCAGGCGCGAGGATTGACCTTGATGAAGTCCCAATCGTAACGGCGGTACGCCTCGATGGTGGCCTGGGCCAAGCCCGCGGGCGACCACTCGCGGGCGAAATCGTGCCACCAGGCGGAGACGGGGACGCGGTCGACCTCGTCGCCGCGGAGGGCGGCGAAGACCCTTTGCGGCTTGGACATGGAGTCAGCCCTTCGACTGGGCTCAGGACAGGTCATAGCGAGAGTTAGTGTACGGGATACGGGGGCGAGCCGCTACTCGGAGGCCCCATTGCCGGCCCCACCCCAGAAATGTTCGACCCAGCCGCCCGCCTCCGACTGAGGCGGACAGGCTCTGAAGGGATTCAGACTTCGCCCCACTCCACCACTGGGACCGGCTAGGCAGGTTCGGCGGCTGTCTCGACGAGGGTGATGTCGCCGAAGGCGCGGCGCTGCTCGGCCCAGAGGCGGCCGGCCTTGATCATCTCCAGGACGGCGAGGAAGAGGACGACGATCTCGGTGCGCGTCTGGCAGGCGGCCAGGAGGGGCCGGAACTTGAGCCGCCCTCCCGAGCGCTCCAGGGTGAGGGAGAGCTCGCCGATCTTCTCGTCCACGGTGACGGGCTCGATCTCGAGGACGGCCTCTTCGGGCTCGGGGGGCGTGCGTGCCAGCGCCTCGCGCACGGCCTGCATGAGGGTGTCAACGGTTACCCCTTGCAGGCCGGGCGGCAGAGGGATGTCGCTGCCGGGGGCGAGGCGAGTGTATGTGCGCTGTCCCTTCTCCTCCAGATCGCCGAGTACTTCGGCGGCGTCGCGGAACCGCCTGTACTCCTCCACCATGCGGGTGAGCTCGGCCGCTGCTTCCCCCTCGTCGGGCCGGAACTCCTCCTTGGGAGGCGTGGCGGAGGGCAGGAGGGCACACGACTTGATGTACAGCAGCTTGGAGCCAATGAGGATGAACTCCGCAAGGGCGTCCGGCTCCAGCTCCTGCCGGGACTCGACGTGCTCCCAATACTGGTCGGCGACCTGGGCCAGGGCAAGCGTGGTTATGTCGAGCTGTTCCCGCTCGATGAGATCAAGGAGGAGGTCGAGCGGCCCGGAGAAGCCGTCGACCTTTAGTTCGAGCATCTTAGCTATTATAACGGCACGAAGGGGCGTAGGTGTCCCGCGCGGCAGGGCGGAAGCCCCGCCAGAGGCGGGCGGGCAGGGCTAAAGCCCTGCAGCTACACCACATGCCTTATGTTTTGCCCTAGCCGGCCTTCTTTGCCGCCTGCTCCAGGTCGTCAATGGGAGGCGCCACGGGCCGGCTCATCGCCTCGGCCAGCGTGCGAACCTGGGCCATGAGCTTGTCGAAGTTGGCCGGGGTGAGGGTCTGGGCACCATCGGAGAGGGCTTGGTCCGGGCTGGGGTGAACCTCGATAATGAGGCCGTCGACGCCGGCGGCCACGGCCGCGAGGGCGATGGGGGGCACAAGGTACCACTTGCCAGCGGCGTGGCTGGGGTCGCCGATGATGGGCAGGTGACTCAACCGCTTTGCCACGGGGATAGCGCTGACGTCGAAAGTGAAGCGGGTGGCCGTCTCGTGGGAGCGGATGCCCCGTTCGCAGAGGATGACGTCGCGGTTACCGTGAGAGAGGATGTACTCGGCGGCCAGCAGCCACTCCTCGACGGTGGCCCACATGCCGCGCTTCAGGAGCACGGGTTTGTGAACCTTGCCCACCTCGTCCAGAAGGGCGAAGTTCTGCATGTTGCGGCTGCCGAGCTGGAGGACATCGGCGTAGCGGGCCACCAGCTCGACGTCCCGGGCATCCATCACCTCGGTGACGATGGGCAGGCCGGTCTCGGTGCGGGCTGCGGCGAGAATGTTGAGGCCCTTTTCGCCGTGGCCGCGGAAGGCGTAGGGACTGGAGCGGGGCTTGAAGGCGCCACCGCGCAGCATGTGGGCGCCGGCGGCCTTGACGGCCCGCGCCGTCTCCATCACGTTCTCTTCCGTGTCCACGGAGCAGGGCCCGGCCATGGTCACCAGGCGACCATCGCCGATCTTCAGCGGCCCCACATGAACGACGGTGTCCTCTTCCTTGACCTCTCGGCTGGCCAGCTTGAACGGCTTACTGATGGGTACGACGGAGTCGACGCCGTCCAAGATGGAGAATTCGTCTTGGAGCTCAGGGTAGACGGCGCCGAGCACGGCCACAACGCTGCGCTCAACGCCGCGTATTAAGTGATCCTTGAAGCCCAGTTCCCTGATATGTTTCTGAACGGCCTTTATCTGGGCCTCAGTGGCCTCGGTCTTCATTACGACGATCATGTTGTTGGTCTCCTTCCGGGAAGATGGTTGCGGCCAACGGTCGGCCGCTAGTTGGGCCGACCTTCAAACTCAGGCCGCAGGACCCTGGCACCGTGGAGATAGACATGGACTACCTCGCTGGCCTTCTTCTCCGTATTGACGTGGAGGAGGATGCGCAGGCACCTGGGGAGAGCGCCGGGCACGTCCATCTCGTGTCCACAGAGAAGGGCCACGTTGGTCCAGCTCATCTGCCTGGCGGCCAGGGCGGGGAACTCGGCGTTGAGGTCGCGGCTGCTGGTGAAGAAGGCGGAGGCTATGTCTTCGACATCGATCTCGTTGGCTTCCACGATGGCGGTGAGGAGTTCAATGGTCGCCTCAAGGATCGCCTCGCGGGTGTTGGCCTTAACGGTGGTGGCACCGCGGATGCCTCGAGTCAGCATGTGGACATCGCCGAGCCCTCCCCGGCACGGCGGGGACGAGCCGGCCAACTAGCCTGAGCCAAACACACCGGCCCGAGAGCCACCATCCCAGAAGCGGCCGGACGACTCGCCTGAGGCGAGCCGAGCAGCCCTAGACGGCAGCTCCCCGCCGACCGGTAACCACCTCCGCATAGCGCTTGACCTTCCCTACTACCTTGGACGGATCGGAGCGGTCGATCTCGTCAATGATAGCACTACCGATGACGGCGGCTTCCGCGATGCGGCCGACCGCCCGGAAGTGCTTAGGCTTAGATATACCAAATCCTACAACTATTGGCAAGGGGATACGGTCGCGAACCCGGGCAACGAAAGAGGAGAGGTGCGAGGGCAGTTCCTCCCGGGCGCCGGTGACCCCGGTGACGCTGACACAGTAGACGAACCCTGAAGCGAGCCGGGCCACCAGCTCGATGCGTTCCTCGGTGCTGGTAGGCGCCAGCAGGTATATGAGGTCGAGGTCGCTGGCGCGGCAGGCGTCGCGGAGGGGGTGGGACTCCTCCGGGGGCAGGTCGACAGCGATGATGCCGTCGGCACCAGCAGCAGCGGCGTCGCGGCAGAACTCCGGCAGGCCGTAGGCGAGGAGCGGGTTGTAGTAGCCCATGAGGATAAGTGGGGTCTCCACGCGGCGCCCGCGCAGCTCGGCCACAACGTCCAGGCAGACGCGGGGCGTAACGCCCTGCTGCAGAGCGTGGTGGGACGAACGCTGTATCGTGGGGCCCTCGGCCAGGGGATCCGAGAAGGGGACGCCCAGTTCGATAAGGTCAGCACCGCCCTCGATGAGGGCGGGGACCAGGCGCAGGGTGTCGTCCACGCTGGGGTAGCCGACGGTGAGGAAGGCGACGAGGCCGGCGCGGCGCTCGGGCCGCAGGCGGTCGAAGGTATCCTCTATTCGGCTCAAGTGGCCACTCCCGAGACGGCGAGGCCGAAGCTGAGGGCGTTGAACAGCAGGTGGGCGATCATGCTGGCCATCAGAGAGCCGGAGTAGACGTAGCCCCAGGCGAACAGCATCCCCACGGCGGTGAAAGGGATGAAAACGAGCGGGTCTATGTGGGCGAGGGCGAACAGGAAGCCGGTGCCCAGGGCGGCCCAGAAGACCCCCCAGCGGCCGCGGAGGCCGCCGAACAGGAAGCCACGGAAGAACGTCTCCTCCATGAAGGGGGCGAGACAGAGAGAGAGGATCCCCACCAGCACTGCCAGGGGCACGCTATCGAGCGCCTCCTCAGGGATGTTGCCGCTGGGCTCCACCCCCAGGACAGCGAGAACCCCGAAGTAGACCCAGACCACGGCCAGGGCACCACCCATGAGGACCAAGGGCAGCCACCAACTGCCCCTGCGGGGCAGCCGGAAGCCCAAGACGGACCAGGAGACCCTGTACTTGCCCACGGTGAACAGGGCGACAGCGAGGAGAAGGAAGACCTCGGCCAGCAAGCTGGCGCCCAGGAGGACCGCCGCTGCGTTGTCGTCATCAGCCAGGTCGGCACCGCCGGCGATGACGACGGCGACCGTCGCGAACGGCGCCCCGACGAGAAAGGTGCCTCCAATGACAACGCCGATGGCCATGGCCATGTCAGCGTAGCCCCAGGGAGTGCGTCCCCTGGGCACCGCGGGCGGTGCCGCAGGCTCAACGGGGGGGAGCGCCTGTTCGAACGCCATACAGTCAGTCTAAGGGGAACAGGGAACCAGGAACAAGGAACGGGAATGCAAGAAGAGGGGAGGGAGCAGGGGGACAGGGTCTCGCACTGCCGCTGACCCTTCCTGCTTCCTTCTTCCCCCTTCCTAGGGGATACTGGGGGCGTGAAGGAAGACGCGGAGCGATACTGGGACGAGCGCTACCAGCGGAAGGAGGCGACACCAGAACGGGGCCCCGCCTCGTTTCTGGTGGAGCACCGGCACCTTCTGCCGCAACGAGGCCGGGCGCTGGAGGTGGCGATGGGGACCGGCCGCAACGCCCTCTACCTGGCCTCCATAGGATACGAGGTGACGGGCATCGACGTGTCGGGGGTGGCGGTGGAACGTTGCCGTCGGGAGGCCGCAGCACGCGGCCTGCGCATCGAGGTCGTCCAGGCCGACCTTGAATCGTACCAGTTGCCGCAAGCGGCGTATGACATCGTGGTCAATCTCTACTACCTACAACGCGACCTGGCGCCGCAGATCGAAGGGGCGCTGCGGCCGGGCGGCGTGCTCGTGTTCGAGTCGTTCACGACGGGGCAGCGGCAGTTCGACTGGGGGCCGCAGAACGACGAGTTCCTGCTGCAGCCGGGCGAGCTGCGCGACATGTTCGCCTCGCTGGAGGTGCTGGACTACCGCGAGGCCGTGGTGGAGGGGGACAGGGGGATGAAGGCGGTAGCTGGGTTGGTGGGGAGGAAGCGCGGGTAGCGGGGCCCTGCCATCGCCCCCCAATGCTGTTCGTCCCACCCAGCCCGCCCCTGAACTCCGTTCAGGCTTGGCCCCTCCACCCCCACTACGAGAAGCAAGTGGGCCTCGGGCTTCCGTCCTTTGTTGTGGCGACCTGAGGGTCGCCGCTACATCCGGGCTACGATAGCCCTTCGTCCAACGCCTGGGCGACGATGTCGATGTCCTTGTCGCCGCGGCCGGAGAGGCAGATGAGGACGATGGCATCGCTGGGCAGGCCCTTAGCCAGCTCCGCCGCGTGGTAGAGGGCGTGGGCCGGCTCCAGGGCGGGAATGATCCCCTCCGTCTCGCACAGGAGGGTGAAGCCCTGAAGAGCCTGCTCGTCGGTGACGGCGACGTACCGGGCGCGGCCGGACTCCTTGTAGAAGGAGTGCTCGGGGCCGACGCCGGGGTAGTCCAGACCGGCGGAGACGGAGTGGGTCTCGCGCACCTGGCCGGCGTCGTCCTGGAGGAGGTAGGAGTGGGCACCGTGGAGGACGCCGGGCCGACCATCGACCAGAGAGGCGGCGTGACGGCCGGAGGACAACCCCTCGCCTGCGGCCTCCACGCCGACGAAGCGGACGGATTCGTCGTCCTGGAAGGGGTAGAAGAGGCCGATGGCGTTGGAGCCGCCGCCGACGCAGGCGACGGCGTAGTCGGGCAGGCGACCCTCGGCGTCCAGGATCTGTTGGCGGGACTCGGCGCCGATGACCAACTGGAGGTCGCGGACGATCATGGGGTAGGGATGCGGGCCGACGACGGAGCCCAGCAGGTAGTGAGTGGACTCCACGTTGGTGACCCAGTCGCGGATGGCATCGTTGATGGCGTCCTTGAGGGTGCGGGAGCCGGAATCGACGGGCCGCACCTCGGCACCGAGGAGCTTCATGCGGAAGACGTTGAGGGCCTGGCGGCGGACGTCCTCCTGGCCCATGTACACGACGCATTCGAGGCCGAGCATGGCGCAGACGGTGGCGGCGGCGACGCCGTGCTGGCCGGCGCCGGTCTCGGCGACGACGCGGGGCTTGCCCATGCGCTTGGCCAGGAGCCCCTGGCCGAGGGCGTTGTTGATCTTGTGGGCACCCGTGTGGGCGAGGTCCTCCCGCTTGAGGTAGATGCGGGCGCCGCCTAGACTCTCGGTCAGGCGAGAGGCGAAGTAGAGAGGGGTGGGCCGCCCGGCGTAGTCGCGCAGGAGGGCGGAAAGCTCGGCCTGGAAGGCGTCGTCCGCCTGGGCCTGGCGGTAGGCGGTCTCCAGCTCGGCGAGGGCGGACATGAGGGTCTCGGGGACGTACTGGCCGCCGAAGGGGCCGAAGCGGCCGCGGGCGTCGGGGAGGGTGGTGGTCATGACAGGCTCATTACCCCAGCAACGATGAAGGAAGTGCCAATAATCGCGCCAAGCGCGGCCGATACCCAGCGGTTCCATTCGCTGGCCACCCAGCCTCTCAGCCATGCAGGTGGTCTGTAGCTCGTCTCCCTCAGGGTCCGCTCATACGAGTCCACCGACCGTCGCCAGCGGATGAGCCTGAAGACAGCAAATAGGAGGAAAGCAACCCCCACACCAATCAGTATCATGTGCGTTGGCCCTTCGCCGCCTTGATGAAGGCGCGGACCTTGGCGACGTCCTTGACGCCTTCGGTCTCCACGCCGGAGGAGACGTCCACGGCCCAGGGGCGGACGGTGCGCACGGCCTTGGCGACGTTGTCGGGGCGGAGGCCGCCGGCCAGCATCACCGGCTGCTCCTTCGCCACCTCGGCGGCCATGTTCCAGTCGAGGGTGACGCCGGCGCCGCCGTAGGAGCCCTCGACGTGGGGGTCGAGGAGGAGGAGGGCGCCTTCGCGGACGCGGGCGAGGACCTCGGCGGCGGGCTGGCCCTGGCGCACCTTGAGGCACTTGAGCACGGGCCGCTCGAGGAGTTCGCACATCTCCCAGGGCTCGGAGCCGGAGAGCTGGATGAGGTCTAGGTCGCACTCCCTGGCGATGCCGTTGATCGTGTCGGCGTCCTGGTCAGCGAAGACGCCGACGAGGAGGGGCCGGCCAGCCTTCAGGCGGGCCTCGACGGCATCAACGGAGGGTGCCGCGGGCGGGCCGCTGCGTGCGCCGAGGGCCTCGGCGATGCTGCGGCCCTGGCCCATAGTGACCTGGCGGCGGCTGGGGGCGAAGACCACGCCGACGAGGTCGGCGCCGTAGGAGGCGGCGGCGCGGGCGTGGCGGGGGTCGGAGACTCCGCAGATCTTGACGAGAGTCACGGGAGAGAACCTACAAGCCTACAAACCTACAAACCAGCAAACCGGCGAACCAGAGGATCGCATCAGCGGGCGGCCCATCCCGGGTGCACCGGGAGGACGACGCCATCGATGCAGATGGCCTAGTCGGGGGCGGGCAGGTGCGCAGTATCGATTATCGCACATTGGGGAATAGGTTGCGTATCTTGGCCGCCGGGTCAGGGGCGGTGACGAGGGCCTCGCCGATGAGGACGGCGTGGACGTCGAGGGCCTGGAGGCGCTCGATGTCGGCGCGGGTGGAGACGCCGGACTCGGCGACGACGGTGACCTCGGGCGGTATGAGGGGACGCAGGCGCTCGGTGGTGGCGAGATCGACGTCGAAGGTGCGGAGGTCGCGGTTGTTGACGCCGACGAGGGCGGCGCCGGCCGCGAGTGCGCGCTCAAGCTCAGGTTCGTCATGCACCTCGACAAGGGCGTCCATCTCCAGCTCACGGACGAGGCCGAGGAGCTCGGTCAGGAGGGCGGAGTCGAGGACGGCGGTAATGAGGAGGACGGCGTCGGCGCCGTGGGCGCGGGCCTCGTAGAGCTGGTAGGGGTCGAAGAGGAAGTCCTTGCGCAGGAGGGGCGGGCCGTCGGGCAGGGCGGCCCGGATGGAGGCGAGGTGATCGAGGGAGCCCTGGAAGTGGGGCTCATCGGTGAGGACGGAGACGGCGGCGGCACCGGTCTCGGCGTAGGAGCGGGCGAGGGCGACGGGGTCGAAGTCCTCGCGGAGCAGGCCGCGGGAGGGGGAGGCCTTCTTGACCTCGGCGATGAGGCTGAGGGAGTCACCCTGGAGAACGTCGGCGAAGGGGCGGGAGGGCGGGGCGTGGGGGAGGCGCGCCTCCAGGTCGGCGAGGGGGACGAGCCGCTGGGCGGCGGCCAGCTCCTCCCGCTTGTCGGCGACGATGCGGTCGAGGATGGTGCCGGTACGTTGGGTCACGCGAAGCTCCGAGTGAGTTCGACGAAGGCGTTCAGTTTGTCGCGGGCGGCGCCGGAGTCGACGGCCTGGGCGGCGAGGCGGACGCCTTCGTTCATGTCGGCGGCAACGTCGGCGGCGACGAGGGCGGCGGCGGAGTTGAGGAGGGTAACGTCGCGCAGGGGGCCGGTCGCGCCGTCGAGGACGGTGCGGAGGGCTTCGGCGTTCTCCTCGGGGCTGCCGCCGACAAGGGCCTCGTTGGGCGCGGGCTCCAGGCCCACCTCGTTCGGTGAGACGCCGTAGTCGTGAAGGGCGCCCTCACGGAGTTCGTGCACCATGTTGGGGCCGCAGAGGGAGAGTTCGTCGAGGCCGCCACAGCCGTGGACGACGAGGGCGTGGCGGGCGCCCAGCCGCCCCAGCACCTCGGCGAGCAGGGGCGCCAGTTCGGGGCGGGCGACGCCGAGGAGCTGGTGGGCGGCGCCGGCCGGATTGGTGAGGGGGCCGAGGATGTTGAAGACGGTGCGAACGCCGATCTCCCTTCGAGGGCCGGCCACGTTCTTCATCGCCGGGTGGAAGACGGGGGCGAACATGAAGCCGATGCCGACCTCGCGGATGCAGCGGGCGACCTGCTCCGGGGGGAGGTCGATCTTGGCGCCGAGGGCCTCGAGGACGTCGGCGGAGCCGCAGGCGGAGGTCATGGCGCGGTTGCCGTGCTTGGCGACGGGGGCGCCAGCAGCGGCGACGACGAAGGCGGCGGCGGTGGAGACGTTGAAGGTGCCGGAGGCGTCGCCGCCGGTGCCGCAGGTGTCGACGACGCCTTCAGGGGCATCGACGGAGAGGGCGTGCTCGCGCATGACGCGGGCCATGCCGGTGATCTCGTCGGCGGTCTCGCCCTTGAGGCGGAGGGCGACGAGGAAGGCGCCGATCTGGGCGGGGGTGGCCTCGCCGGACATGATCTCGCGCATGACGTCGGCGGCCTCGGCCTCGGAGAGGGCGCGGGCGTGGGTGACGATGGCGTCGATGGCTTCGCGGATGTTCATGACGTTGCGCCTCCGGTGCTGCGTGCGGGGGTTTGCCCCACCCCAGATTCCCTCGCGAAGATGCGACCTGCCGCGACAGAGCGTGCTGGCCGCTCGGAATGACGGGCGAGGTGGCTAACGATGGTGTCGATGACTTCGCGGATGGCACTACCCATTTGGCAGACCTCACTCGCAGAAGCGCTCAATGTCGCGCTCGATCTCACGTAGCTTTGACTCTAGTCTTGTGACTTCACCGCTGAAGCGAGGGGTGTCTCTGAAGGCGCTGAGGGGCCCCTCGATTTGGCCTCCTCTGGTGGATGAGGAGGATACAGGCCTTTGGAGAGCGTCTTCAGTGGCTTTCCGTCGCTCGAGAGCATCTTCACACCGCACACTCGCACCGGCGTCGTCATTCCGGTCTTCCCAGGGTGCGTCTGCGACAGACGCCCACACTGCTACAGCGATCGCCCCTGCCGTAACAACCACGAGAACCCCGACGGGCAACGATAGTCTCATTTCGCCCACCCCTTCAAGAACATGTCTTTGACGATGGTGTTCATGGCTTCGCGGGTCATCTCACGTCTCCTCGGCCTTCGGCCAGATAACTTCGCGCCGGCCACGCTGTCTTACGGGAATAAACTGCTGCTCTCCAGTCAAGATCTCCGGCACATCAGAGTGCCAGCGCAAGTGTAGGTACGTGACGCTTAGCCGTCCATGGATGTCCTCGTAGACAACCGCTATGCCGGCTGGGCGCGTCTGACCTATCTTCGCCTCCAGTTCCATTTCCCAAGCAGGCGTCGTGCTCGGCAGCAACTGGAAGTAACCAGCCAGATCGATTTCGCAGGTCTCGTCCGGGAGAAGGAACCCCTTGTACGAAGTGTAGAATGGCTGACGATGGGCTGGGCGTTGAAAGTAGGTCGCCTCCATGTTGACGGCAGAACCTCGGCCCGCGTTGTGCATTCGAATCTTGAGATCGGGGAGGGGCCAGGGGCTCACTGCCTTTCCGGTTTCTCTGTGCCGTAGTTCCTCGGCGCTATTGTCCCACACCAAATAGTCCGGCAAGGACTGACCCACGACATCGAGAATGACGGTGGGTGCTACATCGGCGAGACGTTGCTCGCGCATTTCTCTAACCATGCGCCGCGTTGCGAGCAAGTATCCGAATGTTATTAGGACTAGCACAACGGTTGCGACAGCCTGCACAGCACCCGAATTATCATTTAGCCAGTCGATGACTTCACCCCTCCAGGAAGTTGCGGAGGACGTCGTGGCCGACGGTGGTAAGGATGGACTCGGGGTGGAACTGGACGCCCTCGATGGGGTGGCGACGGTGGCGGACGGCCATGATGACGCCGCTGTCGGACTCGGCGGTGACCTCCAGCTCGTCATCGGGGAAGCCCTCTCGCTGGATGGCGAGGGAGTGGTAGCGGATCGCCTCGAAGGGGTTGGGAAGGCCGCGGAGGACGCCCACGCCCTGGTGGCTGATGAGGGAGGTCTTGCCGTGGAGGATCTCGCCGGCGCCGGCGACGGTGCCGCCGAAAGCCTCGCCGACGGACTGGTGGCCGAGGCAGACGCCGAGGATGGGCACCTTGCCCGCGAAGTGGCGGACGACGGGGACGCTGAGGCCGGCCTCGCGGGGCGTGCAGGGGCCGGGAGAGATGACGATGCGCTCCGGGGCCATCGCCTCCATCTCGTCGAGGGTGGCCTGGTCGTTGCGCACGACGGTCACCTCGGCGCCCAGCTCGCAGAGGTACTGGTAGAGGTTGTAGGTGAAGCTGTCGTAGTTATCGATGAGGAGGATCATCTCCAACTCCTCCAGCAGGGTGCTGCAAAACCTAGCCGTCCGCCCTTCGACAGGCTCAGGACGAACGGTCTTGGATTCCGCTCATGGTTCGACAAGCTCACCACGAACGGCCCCCGAGCCTTATTTAGCACCCTGCTAGGCCTCCTTTACTCTTGTTGGCCCCCCCATGTTTGGGGTCCCACCCAGCCAGCCCCTGAAGGGATTCAGGCTTCGGCCCCACCCCTACAGGGGACGGGGTTCGAGGCGGATGAAGTACGTAGGGCCTGGAGCAGATCTTCGCGCGCATGTCAGTACCCCAGGCTGCCGGTGGGGACGGTTTCTTCGCTGAGCTCGGCGCGATCGATGGCGCGCAGGCTGCCCCGCGCCTTGTTCTCGGACTCCATGTGCTCCAGCTCCGGTACGCTGTCGAAGACGATGCCGCCGGCGGCCTGGGCGTGGGCCACGCCGTCCTTCATGACGATGGTGCGGATGGTGATAGCAGTGTCCAGGTTGCCGGAGAGGTCGAAGTAGCCGACGGTGCCAGCGTAGGGGCCGCGGCGGTCGCTCTCCAGCTCGGCGATGATCTCCATGGAGCGGATCTTGGGGGCGCCGGTCACGGTGCCGGCGGGGAAGCAGGCGCGGAGGGCGTCGTAGGAGGTGAGCTCCGGCTTGAGGCGGCCGACGACGTGGGAGACGAGGTGCATGACGTGGGAGTACTTCTCCACCGCCATGAGCTCCGTGGCCCGAACGGTGCCCGGCTGGGCGATGCGGCCGACGTCGTTGCGGGCGAGGTCGACGAGCATGATGTGCTCGGCGCGCTCCTTTTCGTCGCTGGTGAGCTCCTCCTCCATGCGGCGCTCGTCGTCGGGGTCGCGGCCGCGGCGGCGGGTGCCGGCGATGGGATGGGTCTCGACGAGGCCGTCCTCGACCCGGACGAGCATCTCGGGCGAGGCGCCGATGACATACGCGTCGCCCATGGCCAGGTAGTACATGTAGGGCGATGGGTTGACGGTGCGCAGGGCCCGATAGACGGAGAAGGGGTGGGCGTGGGTGGGGCGCTGGAAACGCTGCGAGATCTGCACCTGGTAGATGTCGCCGGCGACGATGTACTCCTTGCAGCGCTCCACTTTGCGGAGGAAGTCCTCCTTCTCGGTGTTGGAGACGACGGTCTGCTGGCGGACAGGGGGCGGCTCGACGGGGTAGGGGACGGCGGGGAGGGGCCTGGCCAGACGCTCCACAAGCTCGTCGATGCGCCAGCAGGCCTGGCGGTAAGCGGCATCAACATCGCCGTCGAGGCGGCAGTGGGAGACGACCTTGATGGCGTGCTTGAGATGGTCGAAGACGAGGATGGTGTCGGTGAACATGAACAGGGCCTCGGGGAAGCCTTGCGGGTCGGCGTCGGGGATGGGGACACGAGGCTCGAAGTGACGGGAGACCTCGTAGGCGAGGAAGCCAACGGCGCCGCCGGTGAAGCGAGGGAGGCCGTTCTCGATGGGGGCTAGGGTGAATCGCGACAGCTCCCTCTCGATCTCCAGGAGGGGGTCCGAGCCCTCGTCGGCGCGGGCGTAAGGGCCGCAGCGGAGGACACGGTAGGGCTCGGTGCCGATGAAGCTGTAGCGGGCGAGGCGTTCGCCACCCTCGACGGACTCGAGGAGGAAGGAGTGATCGCCGCGGGCCACCTTGAGGAACGCCGATACGGGCGTCTCCAGATCGGCGGCGACGTCGCGGTAGACGGGGGCCAAGTTGGCGTCCCGCTTTGCCGCCAGGGCCCGGACGGCCTCAAGGTCGGGTAGGTAGTTCATTCAGTCACCCTTACGGTCGTGGCGTCGCGGAAGTAGGTGAGGCCCATGGCGTCGCGGGCCTCGGCCAGGGTGCGCTGGCACTCCTTTCGCGCCCGGGCCGAGCCCTCGCGGATGATCTCGTCCACGAGGCCGGGCTTGGCGGCGAAGGCGGCGCGCCGCTCACGCATTGGGTCGAGGAAGCGGTTGATGGCGCGGGCGAGGCGCTGCTTCACCTCCACGTCGCCGACCTTGCCTTTGCGATAGCGCTCCTTCAACTCGTTGACCTCATCAACATCGTCGTTGAAGGCGTCGTGGTATATAAACAGAGGGTTGCCCCTCACGCGGCCGGGGATATCGGCGCGGATGCGCTTGGGGTCGGTATACATAGAGCGCACGCGCTCCTCGACCGTCTTGGGGTCATCGGAGAGCATGATGACGTTGCCGATGGACTTGCTGGCCTTGGCCTGGCCGTCGGTGCCGATGAGCATGGGGCCGATGGGGGCGTCAGGCTCCGGGAAGACGGGGGCGTAGGTCGCGTTGAAGCGGCGGGCGATCTCGCGGGTGAGCTCGACGTGGGATGCCTGGTCGCGGCTGACGGGAACGACATCGCCCTTCACCATGAGGATGTCGGCGGCCTGGAGGATGGGGTAGGAGAGGAGGGCCATGGAGGCCGTCTCCAGCTTGAGGTCACGCACGACCTCCTTGAGGGTGGGGATGCGCTGGGCGCGGGGAACGCTGACCAGGGGCATGAACAGCCAGAAGAGGTCGACCACCTCCGGCACGAGGGACTGGAGGTAGATGGTGGTCTTGTTGGGGTCGATGCCGGCAGAGAGGTAGTCCAAGACGATCTCTCGGATGTTGTCACCGATCTCATCGAGGGCCTCGGTGCGGGTGGTGAGGACGTGGAGGTCGGCCATGAGGACGAAGCACTCCAGCTTGTCCTGAAGCTCGACGCGCATCTTGAGGGAGCCGACGTAGTGGCCGAGATGGAGAGGCCCGGTGGGCCTATCGCCGGTGAGCATGCGTTTCCAGCGGGGGTCGATGGTGAAATCGGACATGTCAGTCAACCTTAGGAATGGCGGCCATCGCCTCCTTGATCTTGTCAGCGGGGTAGGCGTAGTCCTCCAGCTTGCCAGCTAGGAAAGCCTCGTAGGCGGCTAGGTCGAGAAGGCCGTGGCCGCTGAAGTTGAAGAGGATTACGCGCTTCTCGCCAGCCTCGCGGGCGGCGAGGGCCTCGTCGACGGCCGCACAGATGGCGTGGGCGGTCTCAGGAGCGGGGATGATGCCTTCGGCGCGAGCGAACTGGACGGCGGCCTGGAAGGCAGCGTTCTGGTGGAAGGCGCGCGCCTCCATGTAGCCGTCGGCGCAGAGCTTCGAGATGATGGGGGCCATGCCGTGGTAGCGGAGGCCGCCAGCGTGGATGCCGGGGGGAACGAAGGTGTGGCCGAGGGTGTGCATGAGGATGAGGGGCGTCGTAGCCGCGGTGTCACCGAAATCGTAGGCGTATTCGCCGCGGGTGACGGAGGGACAGGCCTCGGGCTCGGCGGCGACGAAGCGGGTGCTCTTGCCGCCGACGAGGCGGTCGCGCATGAAGGGGATGGCGAGGCCGGCGTAGTTGGAGCCGCCTCCGATGCAGCCGACGACGATGTCGGGGTATTCGCCGGCCATCTCCATCTGCTTCATCGCCTCCTGACCGACGACGGTCTGGTGGAGGAGGACGTGGTTGAGGACAGAGCCGAGGGAGTAGTTGGTGTCGTCCTTGGTAGCGGCGTCCTCCGCCGCCTCGGAGATGGCGATGCCGAGGGAGCCGGGGGACTCGGGGTCCTGTTCGAGGATGGCCCGTCCGGCCTGCGTATCGGAGGTGGGAGAGGCGACGACCTGGGCGCCCCAGGTCTCCATCATGACCCGCCGGTAGGGCTTCTGGTGGTAGGAGACCTTGACCATATAAACCTTGAGTTCCAGGCCGAAGAAGGCACAGCCCATGGCCAGGGCGCTGCCCCACTGGCCGGCCCCGGTCTCCGTAGTGAGCTTGTTGATGCCGGCCTGCTTGTTGTAGTAGGCCTGCGCGAGGGCGGTGTTAGGCTTGTGGGAGCCAGCGGGGGAGACGCCCTCGTACTTGTAGTAGATGCGAGCGGGGGTGTCCAGGGCCTTCTCCAGGCGGTGGGCTTGGTGCAGGGGCGAAGGGCGGTACAGCCTGTAGGCCTCGAGGACCTCGTCCGGGATGTCGATGTAGCGATCGCTGCTGACCTCCTGCTGGATGAGGGCCATGGGGAAGAGAGGAGCCAGCGCCTCGGGGCCGATTGGCTCGTGGGTGGCGGGGTGGATGGGCGGCGGCAGCGGCGAGGGCAGGTCCGCCAGGACGTTGTACCACTGGGTGGGCAGATCCTTCTCCTGCAGCAGGTATTTGTATTGGTTCATCTGGTCCTCCTCCCGGCAGGGCTGGGTTACGCCCTACGTATTCCTACGGGCAGGACTGGGGCCCTGCCCTACAATCACGTTCCGCCAACTAAAAGACCCCTCGCCTAGGGGCGAGGGGTATCGCGGTGCCACCCTAGTTCCCGCCGGTAGCGGGATCTCGTTGCATCCGCCTGCGGCGGACTGGGCCTGTAACGGTCCCCCGTCCGGTCGCGCCTACTACCCGTTAGGGGTTCGGGCGACGGCTCCCGGGTCCATTCGGTCGCTGCGGTGGCGGCGGGCTCTCACCTTACCCCTACGGGCAGGCCCACCTCTCTGGGCCCCGCTTCGCGACGTACTAGTCCCGTTCGCAGCCGATAGCTGTTCGGTTGTGGCAGAAGTGTAGCAGCACTACACAATCGCGTCAAGCCTGCGGTACAATCGATGCGCAATGAAGGGGGGCCGAGACTACGACATCTTCCCAAGGACGTTGTTGGTGCCGACGCAGCGTGTGTAACGCGATGCCCCGAGCGCGGTTGTTATCAAGTGGGCAACCGCAGCGTTTCCAGGGAACCCGCGATGAATGCCAACTGTCCGAGGCAGACGCACCCCATCGATACCGATGCGCCACACAAGTCGCTCATAGCCGCAGTGGTTGTGTCCTTTGTGACAGCCCTCATTGGCACCGGTTGTGAAGACAGCCTCTCACCCGCCGAAGCCGTAGCCACTTCTGGCATCAACTTCAGGGATGTCGAATCGTTTGAGGCTCGGTTCCAGATCACGACGGACGGCGAGGAACCCAGCTACACAACCGAGAGCGAGATTGCCTATCAGGCGAATGAGGTAGCGTATTCCACGATGTCCTTTGAGGACAAGCTGGCAGTGCTCTTCATACCGCCTGACCTCTACATGCGCGCTGAAGATGATCGCTGGTATGTGTTGAGCCCCTGGGATCAGGGAATCCCGCGGGACGAACTGCCCGAATTCGGGCCGGACCGTCAGATTATCGACTACGGCTGGATCACCGACGAACTCTCGGACATCGAGCAGCTCGCCGACGAGACTATCGATGGTGATACTTACTTGCGCTACGCTGGCGCCGTTGACCTCACCGAGTCCTCGTCAGAGGCCCCGCAGGATGTGATCGGACTCCGGCCCTTCGGCATCATCGAGGGCACTCTGGATATCGAACTGTGGCTGCATGAGGAGACCTACTTACCCCGAAAGATGCACGTAAGCGTGGGCTCTGTTGGCGGCGAATCCAACTCCCTCACGGATGCCACTTTCGAGTTCTTCGAATACGACCAGCCGATAACTCTGCCCGACCGGCCAGAAGGAACCCGGCCCTGGCGTGACCTCGATATGCCCGAGGCGCCCTGCACTGGGGCCGTGTTCGCCCAATGCTTGAAATTCCAGAAACAGCTTCAGCCAATAGCCCAGGACTCCTGTCAGGGTGCCGACAAGCACGTCTGTCTTGTTCCTCTGGGGCAGGTGTCTCCTGCCCTCGTCCAGCACCTAGTCGACCACTATCGAGACCAGTACGGCCTGCCCATCACAGTACTGAACCCTTGCGCTGTCCCGCCTGATATAGCTAACCCTCTCCGTGGGCAAATCGATGCCGCCACATTGATAAGGTACATGGGTAGCCTATTCATGGATGAGTACAGTGATCCCAATGCCGTCCTCATCGGAATAACGCCCGTTGACCTATACAGCGGAGAGAGCCATTTCCGCTACCTATTCGGGCTCAAGGGCACGCCCACAAGCCCGCAGGCCGTAATCTCCACTTTTCGGATGAATCCTGAAGCGTACGGCGGGACGCCCGACGACGAGCTGCTCTTCTCGCGCGCCCGCAAACTGATGACCAAGTACATCGGCATCCTGTATTACGGCCTGCTTGACAGCGACGACCCGGAGAGCCCGCTGTACAACTCGATCCTGAGCACAGCCGACCTGGACGACATGAAGGAGCCGCTTGCCGTTCCGGGAAGCTCGCAGCGCTAGAGGCGGACGGGCTCGCGGTCCTTGCGGGAGCGCTCGGCGGCGAGGATGCGCTCGATCTCGTCGGCGCAGGCGTGGAGGTCGTCGTTCACGACCGTGTGATCGAACTCGTCGGCGGCGGCGATCTCGTCGCGGGCTGTGCGCAGGCGCAGCTTGAGCTGCTTCACGGTATCGGTGCCGCGGGAGCGGAGGCGCCACTCCATCTCCTCGCGGGACGGCGGCAAGAGGAAGATCGTCACGGCGGCGGAACAGAGGGACTTGATGTGGCGGGCCCCCTGGATGTCGGTGCGCATAAGCACGTCCTTGGCGGCAGCGAGGGCATCACGGATGGGGGGCTTGGGAACGCCCTTGCGCTGATCGTACACGATGGCGTGCTCCAGGAACTCCTCCTTTGCCAGCATCTCATCGAACTGCTGGTCCGACAGGAAGTAGTAGTCTATACCGTCGATCTCGTCGGGACGGGGAGAACGCGTGGTGGCGGTGACAGCAAAGTGGTAAGGGCGCTTGAGGGCCTTGAGACGGCCGAGCACGGTATCCTTGCCCACGCCGGAAGGGCCCGTGATGACGACGAGGAGGGGGCCGGGGCCAGCCTCGGGCATACGGAAGCTAGTCGCCCTGGGCCTGGGCGAGATGCCCGCCGGGGGAACGGTGCGCGGCGACGCGGCCGGCGATGGCTTCAGGGCTGATGGCGGCCAGCATCACGGAGCCGTCGTCCATGAAGACAACAGCCTTGGTGCGACGCCCTTGAGTGATGTCTATGATGGCACCCTTCCTTTTGCCCTCACGCACCTTCCGTTGAATGGGGGCGGATCCGGGGCTCACGATTGCCACCACGCGGTTGGCAGCGATGAAATTCCCGAAGCCGACATGAATGAGTTCAGGCTCCAAGGGCTTCGCTCCTTCTAGCTGGTGCGACGACCCGACACCAGATCAAGGTCCCGCCAGAACCAGGGATATGATACCGCAACCGCACCAGCATTGCGAACAACGGTCGGTCCGCGGGCGAGGGCGCCGGCCAGGCCCAGCATCACGGCCAGACGGTGGTCGCCGTGGGAAGATACGGTGGCACCCCGGAGAGCGCCGGTGGGGCGGACGCATAGGCCGTCGGGCAGTTCCTCGATGTCAGCGCCCAGGCGTCGCAACTCGCGGGCGGTGGCCCGGATGCGGTCGGACTCCTTGACCCTGAGCTCGGCGGCATCGCGGATGACGGTGTCGCCCCTGGCGAAGCAGGCAGCGAGGGCGATGAGGGGCAGTTCGTCGATGGTCCGCGGCACGAGATCGCCCTCGATGACGGCGCCGCGGAGCCGGGAGGAGCGAACTGTGATGTCGGCCACCGGTTCGGGTCCCGAGGAGCGCTCCTCCTCCAGGCAGATGTCAGCGTCCATGAGGCGGAGGGCGTCCAGCACGCCGGTGCGGGTGGGGTTGACGCCGATGCCCTCCAGGCGGAGGTGGGCGTCGGGGTGGCAGGCGGCGAGAACCAGCCAGGCGGCCGCCGCCGAGATGTCGTTGGGGACGCGCAGGGTCAGGGGCCGGAGGTCGTGGGCCAGGGGCTTCACCCTGACGCGCCCATCGCCGAACCGGATGTCGGCCCCCATCGCGAGGAGCATGCGCTCGCTGTGATCGCGGCTAGAGGCCGGTTCCTCGAGGACGGCCTCACCGTCGGCGTAGAGGGCGGCAAGGATGAGGGCGGACTTGACCTGCGCGGAGGCGACGGGCAGGCGGTAGCGGATGCCCCTGAGGCGCGTCCCGCGGATGGCCAGTGGGGGCCTGGTGTCCTGTTCGCGGCCGCTGATGTCGGCGCCCATGCGGCCGAGAGGCTCGATGACGCGGGCCATGGGGCGGGAGCGGAGGGAGCGGTCGCCGCTGAGGATGGAGAGGAAGGGCTGGGGGGCGAGGAGGCCGGCCAGCAGGCGCATGGTCGTGCCGGAGTTACCGCAGTCCAGGACGCGGTCGCTCTCCGAGAGGCCGTGTCGGCCCGGGCCGTGCACGGCGAGGGTGGCTTCGTCCGGCCAGGAGGATGGGACGCCTAGGCTGCGCAGGCAGCGGAGGGTAGCCAGGCAGTCAGCGGCGCGCTGGAAGCCGTGGACTAAGGCCTGGCCTTCGGCGATAGCGTTGAAGATGGCGGCGCGGTGAGAGATGGACTTATCGCCGGGGGGCACGATGGTGCCGCGGAGGGTGCGAGCGGGGCGAACCTGGCGCTGCACGGGAGCTTACTCGCGGTCTTTTTTCTCGCGCTTTTCGATGTCGCGGCGGATATCGTCAGCGACGCGCTGGGCCCGGCTGCGCTTCTCCTTGGCGCGGGCCTCGTCCGCCTCTCGCATGAGGCCGGGCAACTCACGGACCTTCTTGATTCGGTCGGCCGTCCAGCTGCCGATGAGGGAGCTCATGAGCTCCTGGCGGACGTCGGGCTGATCGGCTTCGACGCGCCGCGGACGGGGCTCCGCGATGAACGTATCACGGTCCATCTGGGCCCTGGCGAAGGTCTCCAGCAACTCCTCGGAGTCGCCGTCCAAGAGGTCGCGGTAGCGCCGAAGCTCATCGCCCATCCGGTCCAGCCAGTGGATGGCGGCATCGCGATTGGTGAGGAATATGTCGTGGCTCATGCGGGGGTCGCCGGAGGTCAGGCGGGTGAGGTCGCGGAAGCCGGAAGAGGCCATGGGAGCGAGATCGGTCCAGGCAGGGCTGGCGCGCAGGAGGGTGAACAGGGCGGTGGAGACGAGTAGGGGGAGGTGGCTGACGGCGGCGGCGTACTGGTCGTGCTCCTTGGGGTCCAGGAACAGAGGTTCGGCGCCCACCAGCCGCGCAATACCGACGACGGCACTCACGGCGCCCTCGTGAGCGTCCACGGCAGGGCATATGCAGTAGGGCCGCTGCCGGAACAGGCCCTCCTCCGCGTTGTCGATCCCCTGCTTCTCCTTCCCGGCCATGGGGTGCCCACCCACGAAGCTCACGGAGGGGGGCAGAAGCTGCGCGGCCCACTCCATGATCCGCTCCTTGGTGCTGGCGGTGTCGGTAACGATGCAGCCCTCCGGCAGGTGGGGAGCGATCTGCTCCATGACCTCGCGGACGGCGAGTATGGGAGTAGCGATGATGATGATGCCGGCGCGCTCCACCGCTCGTGGCAGGTTGTGCTCCGCCCGATCGATCGCGCCCCTCTTATGGGCCTTGTTCGCGGTCTGGCGGCTGCGGGAGTGGCCCACGATCTCGATCTCCGGGAGACGAGCGGCCTTTATGGCGAGCCCCAGCGAGCCGCCGATGAGGCCGGGGCCGATTATGGTGATACGTTTGCGTTCCTGGGCTTCTTTCATGGCAGTGTCATGAGCTTAGCACGAGCGGCCGAACAGGGAAAGCCACCGTTAACCGAAGACGTTCGTGTCTATGCCAGCGAAGAGTTGAGCTAGGGCGTTGATGATAGGGCTCATCACCTCGAAGAGGATGCCGAACCGGCCACCAGTAAGGAAGGGCAGGGCGATGAGGACGATGAGGATAACGAAGCCGTAGCGGGCCTGGAATTGGGTATAGGAGCGGGCAGCCTCGTCGGTGAGGAAGGCAGGGACGACGCGGTGGCCGTCCAGGGGGAAGATGGGAAGGAGGTTGAAGACACCGAGGATGATGCTGATGAGGACGATGGCGCTCAGGTAGAGGCCCAGATAGTCCTCGGTGCTCCAGCCGCCGCGGATGAGGGAGTTGATGACGCTGATATTGAAGGGGGGAAGCCAGGGGACCCAGCCAAGCCGGAGGGGCAGGCCGGCGACGGCGGCGACGAGGAAGTTGGAGAGCGGCCCGGCCGCGGCGATGATGGCCATCGCTGCCTTGGGGTTGCGGGAGACGTTGGGATTCACCGGGACGGGCTTCCCCCAGCCGAAGCCGACGAGGAACAGGAGGATGGTGCCAGCCGGGTCAAGGTGCGCCAGGGGATTGAGGGTGACGCGGCCGAGGCTGCGGGGCAGACGATCGCCCATCCTGTCGGCTATGTAGGCGTGGGAGAACTCGTGGAAGGAGATGCCGGCGACGAGAGCGGTGGACATGGCCCCAAAGAGGACAAAGGCGGCGAAGGGGTCGATGTCCAGCAGGTCGAAATAGACGAAGATCATCCGGTTCGAATCAATGATAGCATGGGCGAGTCGGTTGACGGGGTCCGGACAGGGAAGGCGCGGGCTAGGTCTCGGGAGCGTCCTGACCAGGCAGCGCGGGCTGCGGCAGCGCGGTCAGCGGGGGAGAGCTCTCCTTCACCTCCATACCGCTGGCCACGGAGCGCACGCCGGGGACCGTCGATGCGACCCTTACGACGTCACGGATCACGGCCTCGGACCTGACGAAGCCGCCGAGGGTCACGTCGCCCAGGGCGGACCGCACGTAGATACGCGCATAGCGGAAGAGGCCAGCGGCGTCGAGGGCGCGGCCCACATCGATCTCCAGTTGGCGGTCATCGACGACGGTGTCGACCACGGCGGTGACGCCGGGCACGGAAGTCGCGGCCGCGTAGACGTAGGCTCTGGCCTGGGGAGTGCGGACGTTGCCCGACAGGTGAGCCACCTCGTCCACAACTTCAACGTTGAGGGTGCGCCGGTCGTCCGCGGTCAGATAGCGATGGGCAGCCAAGGCACCCCGCACGGCCTCCGCCAGTTCGGAGTCGGGACGGTAGATGCGTAGAGAGTCCGTGTGGAGCGCGAGCCTGATCACGGCGCCCTCCAGGGTAAGGTCCTGGACGGGGACCATGCGCCGCACCGGGGCGAACAGGCCCCAACTGACGAGCAGGTGGCTGGCACGGTGGGAGGCCCTGTCAACCAGCGCCCCGGCCAGCCTAGCATCGCGGGCGGAGAGCGGAGTCCGGACGGAGAGAGGCCCGGGCGGCACGGGCACAGGGGGCACCTTGCGGCCGAACGCCTCCTCGCTGGTGCAGTCCAGGGAGAGGGAGTCATCGTCCCAGTGGCTGGCGGTGGAGAAGGGGAGCTTCACCTCAAGGGGGCGAAAGATGCCGCGGCGCAGCACAATGTTGAGAACCAGCCACTGGTGATCGGTCTCCAGGGCGGCAAGACGGCCCTGCCAGCGGTCTCGGAACCGGACGGGGCATCCCAGTCGCAAGGCTGAGCGTGCACTCTGCATGTAGGCCTCCGGTCGCGTGGTCTGCCGACGGTCAGCTTAGGGCAGGGTGGGGCTACGAGCAAATGGGAAAGAATCGACAAGCTTATGGCGAGCAATTCTCTTGACGAAGAGGGGACAAGTGGGTAAGCTATCGGACAGATTTGCACGGGGGCAATAACCCGGTAGCGAAAGGAGGGAAGTTATGCCACAGTGGTTGACGCGCCACAAGTGGCTCTGGATAGTGGCTGCGGCGCTGGGACTCCTCCTCGCGTTCGGTGCCTGCGGCGACGACGAGGAGGAGGGCGCGACGCCCGCGGAGGGGGAGACGCCCGCGGCGGGCGAGACGCCGACGGAAGGCGGCGCGCTGAAGATGGGAGTGCTGGTGGCATTCACCGGCGACCTGTCGGACTTCGGGCCCGCGCATGAGAATGCGGCGAAGCTAGCGGCGAAGGAGATCAACGCCGCGGGCGGCGTGCTGGGTCAGGACATAGAGATCGTGTCCGGCGACACCGGCACTGACCCATCGCAGGGAGCCACGGAAGCCACCCGGTTAGTTGAGGTGGAGAACGTGGACGTGATCCTGGGAGCGCTCTCGAGCGGCGTGACGCTGCAGATAGCGGAGTCGGTTACGGGGCCGGGCGGCGTGCTGCAGATATCGCCCGCGTCGACGTCGCCGGGCTTGACCGAGGCGAACGACAGCGACTTCCTGTTCCGGACGACGATCTCCGACGCGGCTCAGGGCGTGATCCTGGCGAAGTTGGCGAACGAGCTAGGCCTGACCACCGTGTGCAACATGTACATCAACAACGCGTACGGCGAGGGTCTGTCTGACTCCTTCACGAAGAACTTCGAGGCCGAGGACATTGGCGGCACGGTAACGGCGGCCGTTCCGCACGAGTCGGAGCAGGCGACCTACGCCTCCGAGCTGGACACGTGCACCGCCGACGCCCCAGAGGCCATGGCGGCCATCGCCTACCCCGAGAGCGCAGGCGTGTTCCTACGGGAAGCAGTGGAGGCAGGAGACGTAGACACTTTCCTGTTCGTGGACGGGACGAAGTCCACAGACATGATAGCCGAGCTGGGTTGGGCTAACTTCGACGGGATGCACGGCACAGCGCCGAGTGCGCTGGACCTGCCGACCGGCGACGCGTTCGAGGCCGCTTACTCGGCGGAGTACGGCGAGACGCCGCCTCTGCCGTTCATGCGTGAGATGTACGATGCGGTATACCTGGCCGCTCTGGCGGCAGAGAAGGCGGGCTCCACCGACCCGACAGCGATCCGGGACGCCATACGGGACATCGCCAACCCGCCAGGAACCACGATCAACCCGGGCACCGAAGGCTTCACCACCGCCCTGGCGGCCATTGAGGCCGGCGAGGACATCAACTACGAGGGTGCGGCCGGGCCCGTGGACCTCGACGAGAATGGCGACGTGCTGATCGGCGCCATCGAGACCTGGCATGTGGACGCCGCCACCGAGGACCTGCCGACCGACGCAGTGTACAAGGTCGACCTGAACACGGGCGAGGTTACCGAGATCGAATAGGATACTGAGCCGGTCCCGCTCGACGGCTGGGCCGGGAACAGAAGCGAGCCAGGGGCCTCTCGAGAGAGAGGCCCCTTATCCTTTGCAATTGCCAGCGACGTTCTAGTCCGAGGGCGATGCTTCGGTCTGTTCCCGCGGCGGGGCCGGATCGCCTTGACGCCTGGTATGGCGCTCAACCCAGATGGAGACCCGCCGTTCTTCCGGTATGAGACCTTGCGGACGCAGGAGGAGGACGATGACGATGAGGGCGCCAAGCACGAAGTCGCGGATGAAGAAGATACGGGTATTGATGGCGGCAGGGAGGTCGTATCCCTGAAGCTGCAGGGTGATGTTCCAGAGGCCCCAGACCACATAGGCGCCGAGGATGGCGCCCTTGTTGTTGCCGCTGCCACCGGTCATGAGCATGGCCCAGAAGATGAAAGTGGCGAAGAAATGGGTGAAGGTGTCGGGGGAGATGGAACTGTTAGCGTAGCCGTACATGGCACCACCGATGCCCATGATCATCGCTCCCAGGACGAACCCCTGGGACTTGAAGGCGAAGACGTTCTTGCCGCTGGCGGCGGTGGTGAGCTCATCCTCACGCAGGGCGCGGAGGACGCGACCCCAGGGTGAGCGAATTCCCCGCTCAACGGCCAGAAAGACGAGGACTAGGACAACGAGGGCGATCCCGAAGATGACGAATCTGTACTCGTCCTGCCCGACCCAGCCGCTAAGGGGACGCGGGATGCCCGGGAGACCGCGGGTGCCGTTGACGAGCCAACGCTCCTCGATGGTGATCCGGCGCAGGAGTTCTGCGATGCCGATGGTCGTAATGGCGAGGTAGTCTTCTCGCAGGCGAAGCATAGGTATGGACAGAAGGAAGGCCAGCACGCCGCAGGCGGCGGCGGCGCCGACTATGCCAACCAAGAAAGGAAGCCACTCACCGCTGTCCAGGGCCGGTATGATGTCGAGCGCATCGCCGAAACCTCCCACGTACTCAACGAACTCGCCGCTGGCGGGAGGTTTGGTGATGATGGCGGCGACGTTGGCACCGACCAGGAAGAAGGCCATGACCCCGAAGTTGAAGACGCCAGTGTAGCCCCACTGAACGTTGAGACCCAGGGTCAGGAGGCCGTAGATGGCAACGAAGGTGGCGAAGAAGGTAAGGAAGTTGATGACGCCGCCGCCGAAGGTCGGGATCACCCCAAGTTGCAGGTCGACGTGGAAATCCCAGCCGGAGCGCTCGGCAGGGATCACGATGATGGCCACGGTGATGAGCAAGAAGGTGAGGGGGGTGAGAAGCCGCCCCCACTGGAGGCGCGCGCGCAGGCCGTCCGCTCGGAGGATCGCTGGCAGCTTGATCATGTCTTCGCCCCAAGGAGGCCGCGAGGACGCAGCAGCAGGATGAGGATGAGGATAATGAAGGCGATGGAGAACTTATAGCCGGGGCTGAGAAAGCCGAAGGTAACGGCCACCTCCTGGGTAATGCCCACGATCATACCGCCGGCAAAGGCGCCCTGAGGGCTGCCGATGCCGCCCAGGATGGTGGCGGCGAACAGGGGCAGAAGAAGGACGAAGCCGAGCTCCGGCTTGAGCTGGGCCTGCAAGGCGAGCATGACTCCGGCGACAGCCACCAGGACGCCGCCGATGAGCCATGTCCATCTGATGATCTGCTCCGGGTTTATACCGCTGACTTCCGCCAAGTCCGGATTGTCGGACACGGCGCGCATCGCCTTGCCTAGCTTGGTGCGGAAGAGCAGAACATAGACGAGAGCTGCGAGAGCCATGGCGGTGAAAAAGATGAATATCTGGTCGGTGACTATGCGGACGTCAAAGGGGAGGTCTGTGGTGGGGCGTATTCCTGGGACGTACAAGCGGCGAAAGGAGGCCCAGACCATGAGCATGAGGCTGCGCATGGCGATGGCGATGCCCAGGGAGGCGATGGCGAAGATGACGATGCCGCTGCCGCGGCGGCGGAGAGGGCGGTAGACGAGGTAGTCCAGGATGATGAAGATCAACGCCATGGCGACGGCGGCGACGACCATGGCGAGAATGAGGCCGTAGCCGAAGGAGAAGTCGCCGCCGCCGAGCTCGCTGGGCCAGGGGATGGTATTGGTGGCTCCCGGCAGATCGTTGAGGCTCCAGGGCAGCAACTCGGTGTCCGTTCTCTCCCCGACGACGGTACCTGTGAGGGCGAAGAAAGCGATGTAGGCGGCAAGCATCATGGCGTCGCCGTGGGCGAAATGGGCGAACTTGAGGATGCCGTAGATGAGGGTGAGTCCGATGGCGCCGAGGGCGAGGACGCTGCCGGTGACGACGCCGACGGCGAAGGCGTCTGTCCTGGTAAGGACAGCCCAGGAAGCGAAGACGATGATGTTGGCCCACAAGCCGCTGACGATGAGGTCGTCTCCCCGCGCCCGGAGGATATCGGCGTATCTGAACAGGAGGGGCCCGGCGGCCAGGATCAGGACGAGGAGGGCTGCCCAGCCGGCGACGGCAGGCCCGTTCGTCTCGGCCACGATGGCCCAGGTGACGAAGGAGAGGGCGACAACCCACACGATTGTGCCAATAATGGCGTCGCCGAGGCCACGGAGCCGGTCGAGGAGCCGGCCGTAGGTGACTTCGATGGTGGCCATGCTTTAGGCGCCGAGGTAGAGCTTGCCGACCTCTTCGTTGTCCAGAAGGCCAGCCGCTTCACCTTCGATCCGGTTCTCGCCCATGGCCAAGACGTAGGCACGACTGCTGAAGCTGAGCGCTTCCTTGGCGTTTTGCTCCACGAGGAGGATAGCGGTGCCGCTGCGGTTGATCTCACCGATCTTTTCAAAGATGGAGTCGACCATGATTGGGGATAGGCTGGCGGAGGGTTCGTCGAGGAGGAGGACCTTCGGGTCGAGCATGAGGGCGCGAGCGAGGGCCAGCATCTGGCGCTGGCCACCGGAGAGCCTGCCTGCCCGCTCGCCGCGGCGGTCGGCGATGTCAGGGAAGAGGCCATAGACGCGCTCCAGACGTTCGTGCAGGCCATCGCGGCGGACGAAGGCACCCATCTCCAGGTTTTCGTTGATGGTGAGGCTGGGGAAGACGTTGTCGACCTGGGGGACGTAGGACATGCCGCTCTGGACTATGCGGTCCGGAGAGAGGTTCGTTACGTCCCGCTCCAGCAGTTGGACATGCCCGCCGCGGAGGGAGAGCAGGCCAAAGACGGCCTTGAGGAGGGTGGACTTGCCGGCGCCGTTGGGGCCGATGACGGCCACGATCTCAGCTTCGTTGAGGACGATGGAGACGCCGTGCAGGATCTCCACTTCCCCGTAGCCAGCGACGACGCCTTCAGCCTGGAGCACGGGCGTCATCGGTATTGCCCTCCCAGATAGGCCTCCAGCACCCGCTCGTCCTGCTTGATCTCCTCGGGGGATCCTTCGGCGAGATACTCTCCCTGGCTCATGACGATAACGGGATTGCAGAGGCGGGTGATCAGGTCCATGTCGTGCTCAATGACGAAGAAGGTGATGCCGCGGTCGTGGCACAGGGTCTCGATGTTCTCGACCAGCCTGCGCATGAGGACGCGGTTGACGCCTGCACCGGGCTCGTCCAAGAGTATCATGTCGGGGTCGCACATGAGGGTGCGGGCCAGCTCCATCAGTTTCTTCTGGCCTCCCGATAGGTTAGCGGCGTAATCGTCGCGGAGATGGAGGAGGTCGACGAACTCCAGGACCTCCAGGGCCTTGTCATATATCAGACGCTCCTGACGAGAGACGCGGAAGCCGAACAGCCATGGGTTCCAGATCCGCTCACCCGCCTGATGGGCGGGCACCAGCATGAGGTTCTCCAGAACCGTCATAGTCTTGAGCTCACGGGGTATCTGGAAGGTGCGGACGATGCCGCGATGGAATATGCGATGCGGAGGCAGTCCGTCGATGCGCTCACCCTCGAAGAGGATGCGGCCGGCAGAGGGCCTGAGGAAGCCGGTGACTAGGTTGAAGAGGGTGGTCTTGCCGGCGCCGTTGGGGCCGATGAGACCGGTGATTGTGCCTCGCTTGACGGATAGAGTGCAGTCGTTGACGGCGCGGACGCCGTCAAATGACTTGGTGACGCTCTCGACCTCAAGTATGGGAGCAGAATCTTGCATATGATCACACTGGGACCGCTTTTTCACGGCCCCCAACTAGGCGAGTCTAGTATAGAGGACGGCGCGTGGGGAGTGCCAACGGTTGAGCGGCAAGTCATGCCAACGCGCCCCTCGCCTGGGTCGATCCAGGCAGGAGCTGGATACCAATAGTTTGTCTTGTAGCGCCGGAACTGATGGGGGTCGCTGACCGGGGGAGGAAGCCCTCGCAGACTGAGGTCGGCTGGGCTACTGCTCGTCTGCCCCCGCGGTGGTTTCTTCGGCACCCGTTACGACCCAGGAGTAGTTCTGAAGCTCGAGAGTAAGGTCCCAGGTGACTTCGGTACCGTACGCCCACACTTGGATGACGCCGCTGGTGTCGGTGAAATCGCTGCTGTTGAAGTTGATACAGAATTGGCCCACGGGCTGCTCTTCCTCGTCGACTTGTTGGAATGCGTTGCAGTTGATCGGCTCAGTGATCTCGAAGGTCTCGCCATCCAGTCCCGTCTCGGTGATGTAGGCAGTGATCGCGTCTTCGACAGAGCTCCCCGTAGTGATAGGGGATGGCTCCCCGCCATCCGCGGTGGGTGTGGCGACAGGAACGGTAGGGGCTTCTTCCCCGTCATCCCCACAGGCGGCGGCGATGAGGATGATGGGAATCGCCAGGGTCAGGAGGCCGAGGCTGAGGCCACGCACGCATCTGCTAAGCATCGCAGTCCATTCTAGCAGGGAACATCTGCGGTCTGCCACGTGTGGGATCGCGGGCGCGGCCAGGGAAGGTGCCCGATGAGCCGTAGGAATGGACTGGCGCCCCCGGTAGGACTCGAACCCACAACCTCCTGGTCCGAAGCCAGGCGCTCTATCCAATTGAGCTACAGGGGCGCCCGCTGAACTGCCTGATGGCAGGCAGGTTCAGTGTAGCACCGGTGCCGCCAGGGCGGCAAACAGAAACGGCCGTCGCGCGTTGTGACAGGGGGAACGCTGTGCTCTAATGGACGAGGCCACAGACAGGTGAGACATGGCTACGGAGCAGGACACACGCGAGCTGACGGACAGGATCGAGGGGATCCTACGCGGCCCTGACATTGAGAAGGCCGCCGAGGCCATCGCGTCCATACACCCAGCCGACCGGGCCGACCTGTACGAGCGCCTGGACCCCGAGTTGCGCGAGTCGTTCCTTTCAGTCCTCTCCAGCGAAGCTATGGGGGAGTTGCTGGAGTACCTGGAGGAGGAGGTGCGCGAGAGGGTGGTGGCACGCATGCCCCGGGTGAGCCTGGCCCGCGTCCTAGACAAGACCAGCCAGGACGCGGCGGTGGACGTGCTGCGGACGCTGGCCCCGGCTGAGATGGCGCGCGTGCTCTCCGCCATGACCACCGCGTCGGAGATAACGCCGCTCCTGGAGCACGCCGATGAGAGCGCCGGCGGCCTGATGACCAGGGGCTATGTAGCGCTGCACCCGGAGATGACGGCCCAGCAGGCCATCACTTTCCTGCGCCTACGCAAGCCCGTGGTGGAGGAGGCCTATTACCTGTACGTCCTTGACGCGGCCAACCGCCTGCTGGGGGTGGTCAACCTGCGCGAGCTGCTTATCTCGGAGCTTGACACGTCCATCGTGGACGTGATGACCAAAGACTCGATCACGGTGAAGCCGGACACGGATCAGGAAGAGGTGGCGCGGCTGATCCAGCACTACCGGCTGCGGGCCCTGCCGGTCGTGGACGAGGAGGGGGTGCTAAGCGGCATCGTCACCGCCGACGACGCGATGGAGGTGGCCAGCGAGGAGGCCACGGAGGACATGTACCGTATGGTGGGCCTCCTCTCGGACGACAGCGTGTACGCGCCGTTGTCGGTGTCAGCGCGAAGGCGGATACCCTGGCTGGGGATAAACGTCATTGCGGTGTTTCTGGCGGCGGCGATGGTGGCCGCGTTTGAGGGCACGATAGAAAAGGCGGCCGCATTAGCCGTATTCATGCCCGTGGTGGCCGGTCTGGGAGGCAACTCCGGAATCCAGAGCATCACCATAGTAGTCAGGGGCATGGCCCTCGGCGAGATCAAGGCCGGAGACGCGATGAGGGTGCTGACGAAGGAAGTCGCCATCGGCATGGTGAAGGGAGTGATCTTCGGCGTCACTATCGGCCTCATAGCTTGGGCCTGGCAGGCGGAGCCGTGGTGGGGGCTAGTGGTTGGGGTGGCGCTGACGCTGAATATGCTGGTGGCGGGCCTCCTGGGAGCGGTCATCCCGCTTGGCCTGCGGGCCCTGAGGCTGGACCCGGCCATCGCCTCCGGGATCTTCCTCACCGCCATCACGGACGTCATGGGCTTCCTGTTCCTGCTGGGCCTGGGAGCGCTCCTGATCGACAAGCTCACGTAAGAGGAACGGGCCCGACGGAGGGGGGAAGACTGGGGTGGACGGAGGGATTCGAACCCTCGATCTCCAGGGCCACAACCTGGCGCCTTAGACCGCTAGGCGACGCCCACCACCCTAGCGATAGAAAAGCCCCGAGGCGTACGGGGCCGCAAGCGAAGTCTAGCATGCGGCGCCAAACGTGGTCAAGGAATGTGGTGACCAAGGAAGTATGGCCGTCCAGGTTGGGGCCCATCTTCGCGCCGGGCTGACGGCAGGTAGGCGTCGGCAATCCCTGTGGACGGCCTCCGATCCGCGAGGGGCCACCTGCGGAGACGCGTTCAGGAGGTCGGACCGGGAGGACAGGGCCAGAGGCCGGCCCAGGAGCCTTACCTACTTGCCCGGGGCGCCGCGCAGGCGAGGATCTGAGATGTCGCGGAAGGCGTCACCGAGCATGTTGAAGCCCAGCACGACGACGCTGAGGGCGAGGCCGGGGAAGAACACAGGCCACCAGTGTCCAGCGAGGGCCTCCTCCTGGTTGGGGCCGGTGATATCAGCGCCCCAGGAGGGGGTGGGCGCAGGCACGCCGATGCCGAGGAAGCTGATGGCGGCCTCCGCCAGGATGGCGAGGGGGAGAGTGATGCTGGCCAGGACAACCACCAGGGCGACGACGTTGGGGAAGATGTGGTGCCACATGATGCGGGCGTCGCTGGCGCCCAGGGCCCGGGCCGCCTCGATGTAGACGTTCTCCTTGATGGAGAGGACGGCCCCGCGCGTGACCCTCGCCACGCTGGCGATGACGGCCACGCCAATGGCCAAGGAGAGGATGAAGATGTCGAGGAAGAAGGGAACTCCCAAGAAACTCCCCTCAGGCACGGGCGTGTCTTCGGCCAGGAACTTGCGGAAGGCCGAGGACTCATCGCCGATGACAGTGACGATGGCCAGGAGGAAGACGATGGCGGGGAAGGCGAGGAGGACGTCCACGGAGCGCTGGATGAGGCTGTCCAAAAAACGACCAAAGTAGCCGGAGACAACTCCAAGGAAGGCACCGATGGTGACACCGAAGAGGATGGAGACCATGCCGATCATGAGGGAGACGCGGGCCCCGAAAATGGTGCGACTGAGGACATCCCTGCCGAGGCCATCTGTGCCGAAGGGGTGGCTCCAGGAGGGACCCTCGAACACCTTGTCAACGATTTCGAGCCCGGCGCCGGCCTCGTGCGGGGCGGCGACGGTCCCTCCCGACGCTCGCCCGACCGTCAATTCATCCTCACCGATGATCATGATGTACATCTTTTCATCGTCGATGGTGAAGGCGCCGCCAAGTCCCAGGTTCAGCTTGCCCTCGGAGGAGATGGGCAAGGTGGTCTGTTCAGCGTCGATCGGGGCGCTGAGCTGTGCCACCGTTTGGGGAGCGCGGTGGATAGTCTGAGGGTCGTAAGGCGCGATGCCAAACTTGACGCCAAACAGATTGACATCGGCGAAGATGCCGGCGAACAAGAAGAGGCCGACGGTGAGGAGACCGAAAACGCCGAGGGGGTGCTGGCGGGCCAGGTTGAGCAGCCTTCGCCGCACCGGGGGCCGCTCTATCCTCGCCTCTTCTTCCAGCTCCAGGGGGACAGCGACTTCGCGAGTCATTCCAGATCCCCTTAGGAGTAACGGATCCTGGGGTCAAGCCAGCCGTAGGCGATGTCCACGAGCAGGTTGGCCAATACGTAGGCTAGAGCGAAGATGAGGGTCAGGCTCATGACGACGAAGATGTCCCTGCGGATGACGGAGTCGACCACCCAGAAGCCGACGCCGTTGAGGGCGAAGACCCGTTCGACGAGGACGGCCCCGCCAATCAATGCTCCGACTTGAAGGCCGACGACGGTGACGACGGGGATGAGGGCGTTCTTGAGGGCATGACGGACGACGACGGTTCTCTCGCGCAGACCCTTGGACCAGGCGGTGCGGATGTAGTCGTTTCGCAGCACTTCCAGCATGGAGGAGCGGGTGAGGCGCATGATGGCCGCTGCGATGGCGAGGGCGAGGACCAGCGACGGGAAGAAGAACTGCTGGAGGTTGACCCAGGGATCATCGAAAAAGGGGACGTAGCCGCGCCCGAATTGGGGAGGGGTCCAGCCGAACCAGGCGAGGCCGAAGCTAATGACGAGGATTCCGAGCCAGAATGAAGGGATGGAGAGCCAGAGAACGCTGGCGACGCGGGCGATGAAGTCGAGAAGGGTACCAGGCCGGACGGCCGAAAGGACACCCGGAGGAATGCCGAGGACGAGGGAGAGGATGACTGCCATGATGACGATTTCGCCGGTAACGGGAAGGCGGCGCTCCAAGCCGGTGGTTACGGGTAGCCTGCCCTCGGTTATGGAATTGCCGAAATCGCCCTGGACGACGCCCCCCAACCAGTCGCCGTACTGGACGTACCAGGGCCGGTCCAGCCCGAGATCGTGGCGAAGGTCCTCCAGTACCTCATCGGTGCAACCGAAGTCGCAGATGAGAACGGCGGCGTCGCCGGGGATGATGCGAAACATGGCGAAGGTGAGGAAGGAGACGCCCAGCATGATGGGCACCAGGAGCATCAGGCGGCGGATAATGTAGTCACGCATCGGTCATTCGTCCGGTAACCATTCCTGTCGACGCCATATCCCGGTTGCTACTTGTCAACCCAGATGTCCGCGCCAAGGGGGCCGCTTCCCTCCGGTAGCTCCGGGCCAAGCTCGGTGTATTCGGTGGGGAGGTGGACGTGCTTCCAGCGGGCAGCATAGTCGAAGCCGCCGACCAGGGTGAGCTGCGGACCGTGCTCCGGCAGGATCATGCGTTGGGCTTCAAGGATGATCTCCTTGCGCTTCGCTTCGTCGAACTCCTCGGCCTGGGCGTCGATGAGCTTGTCCAGTTCGGGGTTGGTGTAGTTGGTCCAGTTGCCGGTGCCGGTGACCCCCTTGGAGTGGTAGAAGGAGAGGGGACGATCCGGCTCGGTGTAGGGGAGGTTGGGGAAGAAGGCCATATCGAAGTTGCCGTTGAGGATGGTGTTGCTGATGAAGGCGCCGATCTCGACCTCGTCGAGCTGAATGTCGATGCCAAGCCGACCGAGCTGCTCCTTGATGAGGACGGCCGTATCGGCGATGAATGTGGCGCCGGTGAGCTTGGGGAGCTTCATCTTGACCGAGAAGCCGTCCGGAAGGCCAGCCTCCACCATGAGCTGCTTAGCCCGCTCCAGATCGTGGCGATAGAAGGAGCGCAGCTCATCCTGGGGAAGGGCCCACTTCACCTGGGGCCACTGGATGGGGCCGTTGTAGAATCCCTCGCCGTCCTCGATCACGTTGAGGATGTCGTCGCGATTGAGGGCGAGATCGATGGCCTCGCGCACCCTGATGTCATCGAAGGGCGGCCTGATGACCTTCATGTGGATAACGGGATAGAAGAGGGAGGGGTACTTGTTAACGTCGAAGCGACCATCGCCAATGAGCTCCTCGGCCTCGGCCTTGGTGAGGACGGCGCCGTTGACGTCGTGCTGGCCGGAGCGGAAGGCGGCCAGGAGGGACGAGCCCTCCTGGATGACGATGAGCCTGATCTCGTCCAGCCAGGGTCGGGGGTCGAGGAAGAAGTTGGGGTTTCTCTTGAGCACGATGCGCTCGGAGCCGCGGAACTCATCGAGCATAAAGGGGCCGCTGCCGAAGGCGGCCTGGCTGAGGCGGGTCTGGTACTTATCTATGACCTTGGCGGGGACGATGGCCCAGGTGGGGTTGGCCATATCCTGGAGGGCGGGGATGAAGGGGCGAGTTAGGGTGATGTTGAAGGTGTAGTCATCCGGCATCTCAAGTTTTCCACCGTTTTCAGGCAGGTAGCGCTGGGGGTAGCGCCTGTCGGGGGCGGAGATGGACGTGCCGCGGCGGATGAAGCTCTCGTAGACGTCCTTGGAGGTTAACTCTTCGCCAGCGGCGGGGCCAACGGGAGCACATCTGACGCCGCGGCGGAGGGTGAAGTTAAAGTGGAGGGCATCCGGATGCTCGTATTCGGTGACGAAGTTGTTGAGGAGGATTTCGTCGGTGCTGGCCCGCCAGGAGTAAAGGTAGGTGTACACGAGCATGTCGATATCGAGGCCGGTGAGGTCGATGTGGGGGTCGATGCCCTTGGCTTCGAGGAGGCGGCCCTGCGTGATGCTGCCACAGGGCTGGGGACTGCCGGACGGCATCGGGCTGCAATCGCGGCCGGTGGACTGAGAAGAGCCATCACCACTACCGCCGCCGTTGCAGCCGACGACGGCGGCGCTGGCGGCTCCAAGAGCCGTAACGGCGCCAGCACCGAGCAGGGCGCGTCTCGAGATGCGCCGCCGCCAGAAACGGTTCCAGTAGATGGACTCAGCCATATAGCGATGCCTCCCAGCTACAACTTCTCGTCAACGTTACGTCGACCAAGAATCGATAGGTCACTTATAGCCATCCACGACTGCTCTGTCAACGCTCCCAGGAGCCGGCCCGGGCGAAGGCGGCCAGGGCACTGCCTGCTCCTCTAGTTCACCGGTTGACGGCTGAGCTCGTCCAGCACCCGCTCCAGCTTCTGACGGGCTAGCCGTGCCACCTCCTTCAACTCGGCGGAGGGTGAGATACGGGCCATCACGTTCGGGTCGAGGACGGTCACAACAGAGCGGCCGTCGGCCTCCTCCCGCACGGTGACGTTGCAGGGGAGGAGCAGGCCGGTGTCGATATCGTCCTGGAGCGCCACGAAGGCCAGGGAGGGGTTGCAGGCGCCGAGAATGACGTAGGGCTGGAAGTCGGAGCCGATCTTCTCTTTGAGGGTCTTCCGCACGTCGATCTCGGTGAGGACTCCGAAGCCCTCGGCTTTCAGGGCCTCCTTGGTGGCGGAGATGGCCCGGGCCAGGGGCACGTCCAGGTCGACCGAAAGGCCGTACGGTAGCTCCTTCACGCAATCGCCTCCTCTCGACCCGATAATAGCACCAGACGGACGGCCTGGAAAGCTACGGACGAGCACGGTGAGGCGGGGGCTATGCTCCGCCGATTGACAGGGGCAGGGAAATGTGAAATTAATAACGAGGAATTCCGCCCGCAGACGAATGGAGGTCGCAGATGAGTGACGTTCGGTTTGACGACCGAGTGGCGATCGTGACGGGTGCCGGGGGTGGGCTGGGCCGTTGCCACGCCCTGCTGCTCGGCTCTCGCGGCGCCAAGGTGGTGGTGAACGACCTGGGAGGCGCCCGCGACGGCACCGGCGCCGGCACCGCCATGGCCGACAAGGTCGTGGAGGAGATCCGCGCCGCCGGAGGCGAGGCGACGGCGAACTACGACGGCGTGGACACGGTGGAAGGCGGGGAGTCGCTGGTGAAGACGGCGATGGACGCCTACGGCAAGGTGGACATCCTGGTCAATAACGCCGGCATCCTGCGCGACCGTGCCTTCCACAACCTGGCCGCGGAGGACTGGGACAAGGTGCAGGCTGTGCACCTGCGGGGCGCCTTCTGCGTCACGCAGCCAGCCCTTCGCGTGATGCGGCAGAACAGCTACGGGCGCATCGTGTTCACGACGTCGGCGGCTGGGCTGTTCGGCAACTTCGGGCAGACGAACTACGGGTCGGCGAAGATGGGTCTGGTCGGCCTGATGAACGTGGTCAAGATAGAAGGGGCGAAGTACAGCATCCTGGCCAACACTGTCGCCCCACTGGCCGCCTCACGTCTGACCGAGGACATCATGCCGCCCGCCGCGCTGGAGAAGCTGGTGCCGGAGCTCGTATCGCCGATAGTGGCGTACCTGTGCTCGGAGGAGTGCACGGAGACCGGCAGCGTGTGGTCGGCAGGCGGCGGCTACTTCGGCCGGGTGGCGGTAGTAGAGGGGAAAGGCGTGTTCATCGACCCCAGCGGCGGGGTCACCATCGAGCAGGTGCGCGACAACCTGGGGAAGATAAAGGATATGACCGGCGCCGAGGAGTTCGCCAACGCCAACGCTGAGGGCATGGGCCGCATCTTCCCCCACCTGGGAGGAGGATAGGCGCGATGGCAGAGCGAGTCGCTATTCCCCAGGCTTTAGGCATCGAACTGCCACCGACGAGTTTCGAGTATGACGACCGCGACGTGATGCTGTACGCCGTGGGCGTGGGCGCGACGGAGCTGGACTTCGTCTTCGAGCGCAACTTGAAGGTGCTCCCAACGTTCGCGGTGATCCCCGGTTTCCCAGCGATGATGGGGCTGGCCGCCAGCGTGGAGATAAACCCGGTGATGCTGCTCCACGGCGAGCAGCGCATCAAACTCCACAAGCCGATTCCGACGAAGGGGAAGCTGACCACCGCCGGAAAGGTGTCCGGAGTCTACGACAAGGGCAAAGGCGCCCTGCTGGTGGTGGAGGCGGAGACGAAGGACGAGAAGGGCGAGGTGCTGTTTGAGAACGCGGCCGGGGTGTTCGTGCGGGCAGCGGGAGGCTTCGGCGGGGAGCGCGGGCCGGAGGCCGGGAACAAGCCCCCGGACAGGGCGCCCGACAAGACGGTGGAGATGCAGACGCTGCCGATCCAGGCGATGATCTACCGCCTCTCCGGAGACCGCAACCCGCTGCACATAGATCCGGCGTTCGCGAAGATGGCTGGCTACGACACGCCGATCCTGCACGGGCTGTGCACGTACGGGCACGTCGGCCGTGCCGTGCTGAGCGAGTACTGCGAAAACGATCCGGCCCGGATGGCGGGGCTGGAGGTGCGGTTCTCCGGCGTCGTCTTCCCGGGCGACAAGATAATCACTGAGATGTGGGACGAGGGCGGTGGTCACATCGTCCTCCAGGCGAAGACGCAGCGGGGCGACGTGGTGATCAGCAACGCCGCCGCCACGGTGAAGTAAGGGCAGCCTGGGCGCTCCCCGATGGCGGCGGACAGGCGCCCGCTGATAGTCCACGCGGACGCCCGGCCCGGCTCGCGCCTGGAAGAGGAGCGGCTGGGCATGGGCGATCTGGACTACGAGCTGGTGGCCACCGAGGCCAGCAGCGAGGATAAACTCATCGCCAACGTCCGGGACACAGACGTGGTGCTGGTGGCAATGGCCCAGATCACACGTCGAGTCCTGGAGAACCTCCCCCGCTGCCGCTGCGTGGTCCGGTACGGGATCGGCCTCGACAACTTGGACCTGGAAGCGGCGACAGACCACGGGATAGTAGTGGCGCACGTACTGGACTTCTGCACGGAGGAGGTATCCAACCACGCCATTGCGCTGCTGCTGGCCACGGCCCGGAGATTGCTGCCGCTGCATCGGGACATCGCGGCGGGGCGGTGGCGGAGCGAGCAGGTGCGGGGGATGGCGCCGGTGCACGGACAGACGCTGGGTATCGTCGGGTTCGGGAACATCGGCCGCGCGGTGGGACGCAAGGGGCTGGCCTTCGGCCTGCGGGTGCTGGCCCACGACCCGCACTGCGACCGCAGGGCGGCCGCGGAGATGGGCGTCAAGCTGGTGCCGCTGGGCGAACTGCTGGCGGAGGCCGACTACGTTTCCCTGAACACGCCGCTCATGCCAGAGACGCGACACCTCATCGGCGCGGCGGAGCTGAAGGCGATGAAGTCGACAGCGGTGCTGATCAACACGGCCCGGGGGCCGGTAGTGGACGAAGCAGCCCTGGTGGAGGCGCTAGCCAAGGGCGAGATCGCCGCGGCCGGGCTGGACGTGTTCGAGGAGGAGCCCCTGCCCACCGACAGCCCGCTGTGCCGACTGGACAACGTGGTGCTGACGCCGCACGTAGGGTCGGTGTCGCCGGAGGCGATGCGACAGCTCCGTCAGGAGGTGGGCCGGGCGGCGGGGGACGTGCTGCGCGGGCGTTGGCCCAAGTACGTGGCGAACCCAAGCGTGAGGCCGCGGGTAGCGCTGGAGCCGCGCCATGACTGACCGCGTAGGCTTCATCGGGCTGGGGATAATGGGCCGACCGATGGCCCGCAACCTGATGAAGGCCGGATTCCCCCTCACCGTGTGGAACCGCAGCCGACCGGGTATCGACGAACTGGCCAGGGAAGGCGCCGACGAGGGCAGCAACCCCGCCGACGTCGCCGCACGCTCCGACGTGGTGATCACGATAGTGGGAGACTCGCCGGACGTGGAGGAGGTGGCGCTGGGCCCAGGCGGCATCATCGAGGGCGCACACGCGGGGCTGGTGCATGTGGACATGACGACTATGTCGCCGCAGGTGACGCGTCGCATCGCGCAGCGGCTGGCCGAGGCCGGGGTGGAGATGCTGGACGCGCCGGTGAGCGGCGGCCAGCAGGGGGCGATCGACGGGACACTGTCGATCATGGTGGGCGGCAAGAGGAAGACGCTGGAGCGCTACCGGTCGGTGCTGGAGGCGATGGGGCGCAAGATCGTGCACTGCGGGCCGAGCGGGGCCGGGCAGACAGTGAAGCTATGCAACCAGGTCGCGGTGGTGCTGACGAACCTGGGCGTGTGCGAGGCGCTGGTGCTGGCCGTCCGCTCCGGGATCGACCCGCGGGTGATGATCGAGGCGGTGAGCGCAGGGGCGGGGACGTCGTGGCAGCTCCAGAACCTGGCCCCGCGCATGGTGGATCGGGACTTCCGACCGGGGTTCAAGGTGGCGCACCAGCGGAAGGACCTGCGACTGGCGTTGGAGGCGGCGGAGAAGCTGGGGATGTCCCTGCCGGGAACTAGCCTGGTGCAGCAGTTCTTCTCGCAACTTGAGGAAGAGGGGCTGGGCGAGGAGGGGACGCAGGCGCTGATTAAGGCGCTGGAGAAGCTGGCGGACGTAGAGGTGCGCTAGAGCGCGAGGGGGCCGAAAGCAGCGCCGCGATCATGACCTCAAATGCACGACAGCCAGACCAGAAGCTGGCGCTTGCCTAGCCACGTCTTCGAACTCTGAATCCGCGGTCAGGAACGTTCTAGCGTGCGTCTCGGCGAGCGCCAAGTGCGCCAGGAGGCCAGCGGCGACCTCGGTTTCCGTGAGCTGGCCGGTCAATGTCTGCTCCTGAGCAGTCGTGTCAGAAGTAGTTGACAGTGATGCCGCCGTCCACCACAAAGGTGGTGCCCGTCGTCCAGGACGACTCGTCGGAGGCGAGGTAGAGGGCGGCGTAGACGATGTCCTCGGCGCGGCCGAAGCGGCCCAGGGGGATGCGGTTGAGGCGCTTCAGTCGCTCCTCCTCGCTGGGGAACAGGGACTCCAGCAGCGGCGTGAGGATCGGGCCGGGGCAGATGGCGTTGGCCCGGACGTGCTGCGGGCCGTACTGAACGGCAAGGGAGCGGGTGAGGGAGAGGACGGCGCCTTTGCTGGCGGTGTAGGCGTCCTGGGGGACGGTGCAGCCGACGAGGGCCACGAAGGAGGCGACGTTGACGATGGAGCCGCCGCCGGCCTCGATGAGGTGGGGGATGCCGTACTTGCAGCAGAGGGCGACTCCCTTATAGTTCACGTCCAGCACCTTCTGGACGACGCTCTCGTCCGTGTCCACTACGGAGGTGTCCTCGTCGGGGAAGATGCCGGCGTTGTTGTAGAGGACGTTGAGGCGGCCGAAGGCGCGCACGCCCTCGGCGACGGCGCGCTCCACGTCGGCGGCGACGCTGACATCGGCGGGGATGGCCACGATCTGGCCGCCCTCGCCCTCGACGGAGGCGGCGGTCTCGCGAAGGGCCTCCTCGGTTATGTCGAGCGCCACGACCTGAGCGCCCTCGCGGGCGAAGACCTGGGCAGCCAGGCGGCCCATGCCGCTACCGGCGCCGGTGATGAGGACTGTCTTATCGGCGAGACGCATCGAGGACATCACTCCTTCCGCGCAGTCTGTGCAGGTCTGCGCTTCGTCATTCGGGGAACGTTCGCTCCAGCACGTCGAGGGCGAATCTTGCGGATACCGTTGCGGGGCCTCCTCCCATCTCGATCCCCACCTCTACCGCCTCCAGGGTCTCGGCCCTAGTGGCACCGGCTTTGCCGGCCTGCTCGATGTGCCACTGCATGCACGATTCGCAGTCGATGACGACCGATATGCCGACCGCGATCAGCTCCTTGGCCTTCTTGGGCAACGCACCGTCGGAGAAGGCGGCCTCCTCCATCGCGAGGAATGCCTTGTACACCTTCGACCCGGCCTTGGTCAGTCGGGCGTGCGCGACCTTCCTCGCGTCGACGATCTCGTCTATCTTGTCCATCTATCGATCTCCTGTGTCTGGCGCTCGCAAGGAGTTGGACGCTGGCCGCGGACAGGCCGTCATACCATCTCGAAGTAGCGGCGGCGCTCCCAGTCGGTGACGGCGAGGCGGTGCTTGTCCACCTCCCACTGGCGAAAGGCGACGTACTGATCGACGAACTCATCGCCGAACCACTCGCGCGGCAGGGGGCTGGAGCGAAAGCGGTCCAGCGCCTCGGGGAGAGACAGGGGCGGCGCTTCGGCGTCGGTGAGCTCGTAGGCGTTGCCCTTCGTGGGCGGGGGTGGCTCGAGCCCCTTTTCGATGCCGTGGAGGCCGCCAGCGAGGGAGGCGGCGAAGGCGAGATAGGAGTTGAGGTCGGCCCCGGGCACGCGGTTCTCCATTCGGATGCCACCGGGGCTGGAGGCGATGACGCGCACGGCGGTCGTGCGGTTGTCCAAGGCCCAGGTGAGGTTGAGGGGGACCCACGTCCAGGGGACGAAGCGCTTATAGGAGTTGACGTTGGGGGCGTACATGAGCATGAAGTCAGGGATGGTAGCCAGCAGCCCCGCCAGGTATTGCTTCAGGGTTTGGGAGAGGTGGTGCTCGGCCCCTTCGTCCCAGAAGACGCTCTGGGAGCCATCGGCGGTCCAGAGGCTCTGGTGAATGTGGCCGCCGCAACCGTCGATGTCGTCGGCGAGCTTGGCCATGAAGGTGGGCAGGGCGCCCATCTGGGCGACGATCTCCTTGCACCCGCTCTTGTAGAGCATCGTCTGGTCGGCGGCGCGGACGGCGTCGGCATGACGAAGGTTGATCTCGTACATGCCAGCGCCATGCTCGCGGTTGTAGGCGTCGACGGGGATGCCGTAGTCGTTCATGCACTGGCGGATACGGCCGATGACGGGCTCGTCGATGGAGGCGTGGTGGATGCTGTAGCAGTTGAGGCCGGGGTTGAGAGGCCGCAGGTCGGAGAAGTCCTTGTCACGGAGGCTCTCCTGATCCTCCTGGAAGAAGCGCACCTCCAGCTCCGCGGCCATGATGGAGCGAAAGCCGGCGTCGAGGGCGCGCTGGACGACGCGCTGGAGGACGAAGCGGGGGGAGATGGGCAGGGGGTCTCCGGCCTCGGCGTAGAAGTCGCAGACGACGGCGGCGCTGTCCTCCTCCCAGGGGACGACGGCCAGGGTTGAGAGATCGGGGCGCATGACGATGTCGGCGAAGCCGATCTCCCAGTTGGAGTAAGGGAGGGAGCCGATGACCTCGTCCTGAATGTCCCAACCGAAGAGGACATCGCACTGGGGGAAGCCCTCCTCGGCGGAGGCCAGGAAGTGGTCGGCACTGACCCGCTTGCCGCGGTAGACGCCGTCCAGGTCGGCTCCGCCGATGCGGACGGTGCGGACGTTGTGGCGACGTAGCAGTTCAGTGGCAGCTTTAATGTCCATAGAGGAACCTCCTGCGCGAGGCGGAACAGGGCTCAGTGGCAGGCCTGCCTGCCGGTAGGCAGGATTGTACCATCCAGGACATGGGAACGGCCAACCTGTGCCGCGCAGGGCGGTGGCGACGACGGGCGGCGAGGGAGCCGCGCCTACGGGGACGACACGGGTCCGCCGACTCCCCCTGCCGGTTCCGGCGTGGCGTCGATGCTGATCTTGGGGATGAGGCGGTCCAGCCAGCGAGGGAACCACCAGTTGGCGTCACCAAGGAGCTGCATGAGGGATGGCACCAGGATCAGACGGACAAGGGTGGCGTCCAGGAATACGGCGGCGGCAAGGCCGAGTCCTGCTTGCTTGATTTCCCGCTCCTCACTGAGTGTGAAGCTCAGGAAGACCGCGACCATGATAGCCGCGGCGGCTGAGATAACACGTGTCGTTGCCGAGAGACCCCTCGCCACCGCCTCCGCACTGTCGCCCGTCTTGAGGTACTCTTCTCGGATACGGCTGATGAGGAAGACCTCGTAGTCCATAGAGAGGCCGAAGAGTATGGCGAACAGGACAATCGGCAGGTGAGACTCGATTGGTGCTCCCCGGTCGACGCCGAAGACGCCTCCAAACCAGCCCCACTGGAAGACCGCGACGAGTACCCCGTAGGCGGCTCCGACGGACAGGAGGTTCATGGCCGCGGCCTTGAGGGGGACCAACACTGAGCGGAACACCGCCATGAGCAAGAGGAAACTGAGACCGACGACCGCCGTGAAGAACAGCGGCATGCTCGAGGTCATCTTCTGCGCCATGTCTATGAAGGCGGCAGTGGAACCGCCAACGAAGGCCTGCGCCTGTGTGCCCTCGATCGCCTGAGGCACCACATGTCTGAGGCGATCAACGAGCTCTTCCGTTTGCTGCGATTGGGGCGCCGTCTTCGGGATGACGGTGATGGTCGCGGCAGAGCGCGCCTCGTTGAAGTTGGCCGGCAATACGCTGGCAACCCCCTCGATGTCCTGTAAGCTCGACGGCAGGGCCTCAATGGTGTCAATGGCACCCCCACCGTCGATGCGGACGGCGACAAGGATCGGGCCGTTGAAGCCGGGCCCGAAGCCCTCAGAGAGCAGGTCATAGGCGCGACGGGACGTGACGGACACAGGGTTGTTGCCCGCGTCGGCGACGCCCACGTCCATGTGGAGCACGGGGATCGCCAGCACGAGAAGGGCGCCCAGCGACAAGGTGAGAGCGGGGACTGGGGCGCGCTGGATGAGGCGGCTCAGGCGGTAGCCGAAGCCTGATTCGCTCTGATCAGGAGCGACGGCCAACAGGGGAAGCCGCCAGCGATCGATCCACGCGGCGCCGAGCTTGAGGATCGCGGGCAGCACGATGACAGCCACTACGACGGAGAGAGCCACCACCAACGCAGCCCCCGTCGCCAAGTAGGCGAGAAGCGGGACCCCCACCAACCAGAGCCCGAGGAGAGCGATCACAACGGTCGAGCCGGCGAACAAGACTGAGCGCCCAGCCGTCGCAGATGCCCTGGCAATGGCGTCTTCGACGGACAGGCCTCGGGCAACCCCCTCGCGGTATCGCGTGACGATGAGGAGTGCGTAGTCAATGCCGACGCCGATGCCAATCATGGCGGCGAACTCAGTAGTGAAATCCGGGATATCGAGGAAGGAGGCCCCCACGCCCAGCAGGAGGATGCCGGACGCCACCGCAGGGAGCGCCATGGCGATGGGAAGGCCCATCGCCACGACGGAACCGAAGGCGACGAGCAGGATGACGACGGCGGCGGCGAGGCCGATCATTTCAGAGCCGCCAAGGCCGAACTCCCCCTCCGCCGCTTCCTCTCCTATCGGCCCGCCAAGCTCGACCTGGAAGTCCGGCGACGAATACTCGTTTCGCAGGTCGACAAGGGCGTCGAGGCTGGATCGCTCCAAGCCATGCGCCTCGTCCGCATACAGGACGTCGAACCACGCGATGGAGCCGTCAAGAGAGATCCCTTCGGGCTGTTCGTAGGGGGACGAGACGCTCACCACCTCGGGGAGCTCCTCGAGGTCGGCGAGGAGCGACTGAACACGCGACTCAACTTCCGGTTCCCGGAGTCCGGCCGGGGCGTGCAACACTATCCGAGCTGGATCGCCGGCCGTCTGCGGGAAGCGTTCCTCCAAGAGGTCGACGGCGCGCTGCGAATCGGCACCGGGGATTTCAAAGCTGGTAGTATAGCTCCCGCCGGCCATCACGTACAGAGCGACGAAACCGGCAACAACGATCAGCCCCCCCGCGAGGACGTACCAGGGATGGCAAGAAGCGAAGCGCGGCCAACGATCGAAGAGAAAGGAGCGCTTTTGCGGCATGAGGCAGACACCTCCTTGACAAGCGAGATAGAGGCTCGCTAGCATAGGAACCGGAGTTCCGGTTCTCAATTATGAACAGGAACTCCGGTTCTGTCAAGAGGCGAGAAGTGGTATCGTGAGTTCGATGACTGAGCAGACGCAGCGGATCCGAAAAACGGTAAGGTCAGACGCTCTGGCGAACCGGCAGCGCATCCTGGACGCTGCCCGCGAGGTGTTCGCGCGCCGGGGTCTGGATGCCGAGATACGGGAGATCGCGGAGCGGGCGGGCGTGGGCATAGGCACGCTGTACCGCCACTTCGAGAGCCGAGAAGGGCTCCTGTCGACGCTAGTGCACCAAGCTCAGGAGGACTTGCTGCGGCGGACGCAGCCCGTGGTGGAGATCGAAGAGCCGAGGGCCGCCCTCAGGACGGCGATCCGCGCCGGAGCCGAGTTCTGCGAGCAATTCGGTGCTCTCACCGAGATGATGCTCCGCGACCATCTGGACAGCTTCCACCCCGGCGGCCACGACAAGTACCACACGGGCGGCTGGGACGAATACCACTCCGCCCACCCCGACTTCATCGACGAGTTCAAAGAGTTGCTGGCCAACCTGTTGCGACGAGGAATGCGCGACGGCGTGTTCCGACCGGATGTCGATGTGCCGGTGGCCGTGGGAGCACTGATGTCGAGCCTTGCTTCCGGGATGCTGCTGGCACTCGCGACCCAGCGGTCGTACCCGCGCGCGGCAGATGACGTGGCGGATTTCTACCTGGCGGCGATCGAGGCACCTAAGGGCAACGAGGGCGCGTAGGCGATGGTGGCCATGTCCCGGGACCCAGACGCTCTTTGGCCCCCTCGACCCGCTCGATGGGCAGCTCCAGGATAGCGGGGCTATTGGGGCGCTGACATCGCACCGTGGTGCTGCGGCGGCAGTGCTAGGCTGGCCGCGCCCTACCGTGGGCGCAGCCCTCAGCGGTAGAAACCGTAGATGTAGCTGGTGACGGGCTCCAGAGCAGAGCCGCCCAGTTCGCTGGAGTTGGTGTTCTCCCCGAGCCGGAACTCGCCGGCACCCGTGAGGCGCATCGCCTCCAAGAGCGCCGCTATGGAGGGCGGGGAGTCCAGATGATCGTCGCCGAAGGAGAGGATGCGGGACGAGTCCAGCGAGTCGAGGGCGGCCAGAGTCTCGCGGTCGCGCCGGCCAGCCTCCTCGGCGGAGAGGTAGTGGGAGAAGTCGACGGCGGCGACGAGGACAGTGCGGCTGTCCAGGAGGGACGCCAGCGCTGCGGCCAGCCTCTGCACCTCGCCAGCAGTCATGTCACGGCGGAGGGCCAGGGGGACCAGGCGGGCTTCCGGCAGGTAGTAGGCGATGGCGGGCACGATCCCGGCGACGGAGTGCTCGTAGGTGAGGACTTCGGGCTGGCTCTGAGCGAAGCCACCGTCGAGGAGGGAGCGGAGGGCCTCAGCGTCGGGCTCCACGGAGCCGAAGGGTGTCCGCCACGCGATGTCGCTGGTGACTACGGCGGCAGCGCCGGCGTTAACGTGATTGGGGCCGATAAGCACTATACGCTGGTAGTCGCCACTGGCGGCGAGGTCTCGTAGGCCGCCGAGGATGAGATGGCCGGCGAACCAGTGGTGAGGGACGATAACGGCCCGTGCGCCGGTCATGGGATTCGGGTGGGCGGCCTCGGCGCGGGCGAGGGCAACCGCGAACGCCCGATCATCGAAGAAGGTAAGCGGGTGAGCAGGCGCAGCTTGGGTGATGGAGGGCGGCGCGGGTTGATCCCAGGTCGAGGGAAGAAGCACGAAGGCGAGGGCGATGATGGCCACCGCCGCCGCGGCCGCAGACGAGCCAGCCGCAACGGGAAAGGCGCGGGCGGGAAGCGCGAGCCTCATCTGATCTCTACCGGGAGGGCTCCCGTGATGTTAATGCTCTCCGGGGCCTTCTGGGACTGGATGACGGCAGGCTCAGCGGTGTACGTGCCGGTGCCCGCGACGCGGGCGTAATAAACGATAGGTTCTTGCTCGTCGTCCTTGTAGAGGCAGAAGCTGACGCGCTGGCCCTCGATGGCGTAGGGGTAGGTGGCCTCGGTGTCCCCCACGTCCCACTCGTGCAGGCGGGTGACGGACTGGAGGCCGGAGGGCAGGAGGTCGCTCACCTGATAGCAGCCGTCCACGGCCTGTTCGCCCAGCATGTAGGCGATGCTGATGCGCACAAGGTCGCCCTCCTCGATGGTCGCCGCGTCCGTCGGCTGGCCCTCGTACGTGCGAGTGATGGAGAGCGCGGGGTCGGGCTGGACGGAAGCGGGATCGAAGGGGGCGAGGAAGGAAGAAGCGACACCGAGAGTGCCGTCGATGGCCTCGAGGTTGAGGCCGCCCAGATCCTCAGGCGTGAGGAGCAGGGCGAGGCTCTTGCCGCGCTCCAACTCCTCTTCGGTGCGCTGGCCGTCGAGGGTGTAGGCGAAGTGGACGGGCGCAGCCGAGAGGTTGGGCAGGGCCTCCGCCAGATAGCTTATCTGCTCCAGGTAGATGAGGGTGTCTTCCGTGTAGTTGTTCGTGGTGTAGTCGAAGAGGAGGGAGGCGAAGTCGTCGCCGACGGAGGCAGCGAGGACGGCCGCCAGGGAGGTGGCCTCCAGGATGTCGTCCTGGTCCACGCCCACGTTCAGACGAACCGAGCTACCGCGCTGCTGTGCGAACTCGTCCAGCAGCCCGCGGTACAAGTTGTAGGCGGTGTCCTGATCGCCGAGCTCGGCGGCGGCGAGGGCGAGAAAGAGGCGTTCGCGGGGCGTCAGGTCGCCGAGAGCGGCGAGAGCTTGGACGTCGGGGAGGACGGTCTCTCCCAGCGCGGCGAGGCCGTACAGTGCGATGATGACGCGTTCGCGGGTCTCGTCGGCGTTCCCTGTCACCGCCAGGAAGTAGCGCGCGAGGGCCTGGCGGCCGAAGCGGTCGGGGGCGACGGCGGCGAGGCGGGCGCTGAGGACGAGGTCATCGTCGGCGAAGGGGAAGATGGCGATGCCGCCGTCCAAGGTCTGGTAGATGGAGGGGTGGAACTCGGCAGGGAAGGTCGCCTCCTCCTCGAAATACTGGCCCAGGAGGTCCTGGGCGAGGTTGCGGGCCAGCATCTGGTCGACCCGGTCGCCGTAGGTCCAGCTCAGGGAACGGAGCACCGGGTAGTAGCGGCCGCGGTTGTGGTCCGTGATGAGGACGCGGGTGAGGTGGTCGGCGCTGCCCTCCGGGACGAGGTCCTGGCCCGGCTCGAGCTCGTAGAAGCGGGCATCGCTGCGGAGGAGGCGGGAGGGGGTGACGGTGACGGTGCGTACCAGGGCGTCCTCCAGATCGCCAGCGGAGGCCCGGACGGTGAGCTCGTGCTGGCCCTCGCGGAGGGGCGGCAGAGCGATATCGACGGGGGTGAAGGCGGCGCCGCTGGCGGTCAGGGGCTCATCGAGGAGAGTGGGAGATGTGACCTCGAAGGACGCCTGGTCAGCGGCGGTGAGAGCTTCCCCGAAGGCGCGGACCCTGATGGCGGGCCGGTCGCTGCTGAGGTAGGAGGTGTTCATCGCCACGTCCACGAACATGGGAAGGCTGACCGGCACGAGCGAGACGCTGGAGCCGGCGTAGAGGTCGTCGGTGACGGCCAGGGCGGTGACACGCCAGGAGGTAAGGTTGTCGGGAAGATCAAAGCTGATGGAGGCGTGCCCCCCGCTGTCAGTGGTGACGCGGTCGAACAGGGCTATGTCCTTGAAGTTGTCGCGTTCGCCGTCGCCGCCGCCCTTCTCGGCCCCGCCACCAGACAGGGAGGGATACTGGTGGGAGGCATAGGTCCGGAAGACGCCGGAAGAGACGGGGACGAAGAGCGACTCAAGTATGTCCAGATCGGCGAAGAAGGTCTCGCCCTGGAGGCGGAAGATGGCCTCGTCGACGGCGCTAAGGGCGACCTCCGCCTGGACCGGCCGGTCCTCGTTGTCGGTGACGGTGATGTCGAGCGTAGCCTCGTCGCCGGGCCGGTAGCGGTCCTGGTCGGGCTGGACGGAGACGGTGAGCTGGCGAAGGGACTGATCGAAGGGGGCGGACTGGCTGAAGCCGATCTCCTGGTGAGTGGTGCCGGTGAAGCGGACGGCGATGATGTTGACGTTGGGGATGTGCTCCTCGGCGAAGGGGAAGGAGAAGCGGGGGCCGTCCTGAATCGAGTAGTCAAGGATGCCGTTCTGGGCGAGGTAGAAGAGGTAGCGGTTGTCGCCGCCAGCGGGTAGATCCTGGTCTCCCTGACGCATGGTGGCGGCCACCTCATCGCCGACGGCGTAGGGGTCTTCGGACGCGAGGGCGAGGTAGGGAAGGTCGCCGAAGGGGGAGAAGGGAGTGCCAGCGTAGACCCAGGTTTCTGTGGAAAGGACGCGCGCGGCGTCATCGGCCACTGTGAAGGTGACCTCGTACGAGTTGCCCTCCTGGGCGGGGAAGGAGAAGGAGAAGCGGCCTTGGGCATCGGAGGTGGGGGTAAACTCGCCAAGCGGCGTCGTGACCGGTTCGTATTCGTACCCCTTGCGCACGGCCTTGGCAACGAAGTCGTAGGTCTCGCCCACCTCGATGCGCTGGTAGGATTGCTCGACGACCTGGGCCGTGACCGTGCGGCCGGGGGACGGATCGCCGCGGTAGTCCGAGAGGTCGCGAGCCTCGTCGTCATTGATGCGGTCGAGGTCCACGTCGTACACGGTGCCGCTGACCGTGGCGGTCCCTTCGCTGAACTCCGACTCGATGTCGAGGGTGAGGGCTGCGGGGAAGACCCGGACGCGACCGCTGCCGGTGATCTCGCCCTCCTCGGCAAGGGTGGGGGTGACGTTGAGGACCTCCCACGTGTAGTCGAGTGGCTCGCCGGTGGCGGTGAAGGGGACGACGGCCCTGCCGGCGGCGTCGGTGGTGAGGGTGCCGCTGGCGTCCCCGCTGTAGTCAAGCGTCACGTTGGGCACGGGGCTGCCGTCGAAGAAGGAGGCTTCGACGGTGAACTCCATCTCCTCGCCGGCGAAGACGGCCGCCGAGGAGGGGGTGACGTCTATCTTGTATGCGGGCTTGATGAAGTCCTCGACCTCAATGTATTCGGTGCTGATCACCTGATCGCCCACGCGGGTGCGCAGGTAGTAGAAGCCCGGGGAGACACCCTCAAGATCGAGTTCGCCGATAAAGGTGCCAGTGGCGGTGGTGGTGACAGTGGTGCGAGCGGCGACGACGGGCTGGTACTCGCCCGTTTCGGCATAGTCGGTGCTGACCTCGACGGTGATCTCCTGAGAGGGCGGCGGGCTCTCCCTCTGGCGAACGAGGCCCCAGAAGTGGACGGTATCTGTGGGACGGTAGAGGCGGCGGTCAGTGTAGAGGAAGCGCCAGTAGAGGCCGGGGTCACCAGAGAAGGGGAACTCGCGGAAGCCGAAGAAGCGGAAACCGGTGAAGATGTCGGCCAGGGGTACGACGGCGGAGCGGCCGTCGGCGGCCGTGACGATGAGGTTGCCGACGGTCTCGGTGGTGGTGTAGCCGAAGGGGCTGGTCTGAAGGCGAATGAGGTCGTCGGGAGTCTCGAAGAAGGCGACTCCATCGGGGCCGGTTGTGGTTGAGAAGTCGGTGCCCAGGGCACGGACGGAGGCGTCAGCCAAGGGCGCCTTGGCCACGACGTCGTTGGCCCACACCAGGGTACGGCCGCGGCTGACCGAGACATAGGTCGCCACGTCGGTGATCTGTAGCCAGGCCTGGACAGGCCGGCCCTCAAACGAGGTCTCCACCAGGTAGTAGTCCTGGGGCAGCGGGTCCGGGAAGCGGACGAACAGGTCGCCCGATTCACCGATGGACTCCAGAGTGGCCTCGAAGGAGGCCACCGCCTGGAGGCCGGAGGTGTCGGCCGTGAAGCGGCTGCGGGAGACACGTGCCCAGTCGGGAATGGCGGTGAACTGGTCCAGGGAAGCGACGAAGGCGTCCACATCGGGGAAGCGATAGACGGTGAAGGGAAGGGGAGTGTTGGGAAGGGAATCGGACTCCGGCGATATGCTGAAAAGCGCCAGGACGGGGGCCTCCGATGTGGCCGATTCCCAGACGCGACGGGAGAACTGGAGGGAGGGCGGCCCGCCGGGTGTCTCGCCGGCGCGCTCCTCGGAGCCGGTCTCGAAGCGGAAGATGAACGCTTCCCCCATCGTCTGGTCGGAGCCCTCAATGCCGATGTCGGCACCGAGGGTCACGCTGTACAGGGTCTGCGGCTGCAGCCCTTCGGGAACGAATACGGTGGTTCGCTTGTGGGTCTCGAAGCGGCCCTGAACCGGGGGGGTGATCTGGAAGCTCTCCTGAACGCCGGTGACGCCTTCGTGGCTGAAGGTGAGCTCGATGCCGATGTTCAGCGGGACCTCCGTGGACTCGTCGGCGGGCAGCGTCTGGACCACGCGCAGGGGGCGCTGGGCCTGGAACGCCCAGGTACGCATCGGCAGGCCATCGGGTTTGTCGAGAATGGTGAAACGGTAGACTGTGTCCTCTGAGAGGGCCTCCTGGGGCTGGATGCGGTAACGGGCGGCCGCGGCGGACAGGGCGGCCGGGCGGACACTGACTTCGTCGTCGGAGACGGGCTCGATGTCCAGCTCCAGGTCGGGCTCTACCTGGAGGCGGTCGGCCAAGGAGGCGATGTCCACGGGCTCCCGCGCCTCCAAGACGAAGGCGGAGTCGAGTGCGACTCCGCCGGCGTCGGCGTTGCTGGCCACGATGCTGAAGCAATCGTCGACCGAGGGCAGGGTCAAGTCCTGCCAGTCGTCCGAGGGGATTGTCGTTGGCGGCTCGATGAGGGTGGGGCGAGCGCAGGCGGAAACTTCGGGCCCGGGGGTCGGCGAGACCGCCGGGCCGCCGCCGTCATCAGCGAACACGGCAAAGTACAGGGGTAGGCCGATGGCCGCAGCGATCACCGCCAGGCCCAGGCCGATGGCCCCCATGCGGCGACGACGGCTGCCCCGCAGCCACTCGCGAACCCGGTCGGTTAGCTGGCGAGGTTTCATGATCACCCCCCATGCTAGAAGCGCTTACTATTGGGTAACGCACGAGGCGACTACAAGGTGACAGGCGTTGTTTGGGAACAGGGACGCACAAGGGCGAGCAGCGGCCACCAAGGCTGGCCGGGTGGGATTCGAAGCGACGCCATCCGCAATCGAAATCAGATGCCAGCCGTACCACGAGGGGCCAAAGGGTATACTGTGGCTTGCACCGCCACCCGGCCTCAGCCGAGCAGACGCGAATGAAGTTGTGGCACCCGACACAAAGGAGCGAGCATGGACAGATTGAGCGAACTGCGCCCCATCTTCTACCCCAGGTCGCTGGCGGTGGTGGGCGTATCGACGGACGAGACTAAGTTCGGCAGCCGCTTCTTGCAGGCCCTGCTGAACTTCGGCTTCAAGGGCGAGATCTACCCCGTCCATCCAGAGGCGACGGAGATCCTAGGGCTGAAGACGTACCGGAGCGTTCGGGAGGTCCCTGAGCCCGTCGACCTGGCCGCCATCATGGTTCCGGCGTCCCAGGTCCCCGCGGTGGTGGAGGACTGCCTCGCCAAAGGGGTAAAGGGGGCAGAGGTCTTCACCTCAGGTTTCGCGGAGACCGGAGACGAGCGGGGGGCGGCTCTCGAGCGCGAGCTCACTTCGATTGCACGCCAGGGCATACGGATCGTCGGGCCCAACTGCTTCGGCATCTACTGTCCCGGGGGCGGGCTGACGCTCCTTCCCGGCGGCGACTTCCCCAGAGAGAGCGGGCCGGTCGCGTTCATCTCGCAGAGTGGCGGCCATGCTGTGGAGTTCGCCCGCGAGAGCAGGGGAAGGGGCATCCGCTGCAGTAAGGTCGTGAGCTACGGCAACGGCTGCGACCTGAACGAGTCGGATCTGCTCGAGTACATGGCGGAGGACGATGAGACCGAGATCGTGGCGATGTACCTCGAGGGGCCCCGCGAGGGAAGGCGGTTCGTGCAGCTTGTCAAGGACCTGGCCCAGCGGAAGCCGGTCATCATCTGGAAGGCGGGCCTCACCCGGGCAGGCAGCAGGGCGGTACACTCCCACACCGCGTCTCTGGGAGGGGAGGAGGAGGTCTGGAAGGGCCTGTTCAGGCAGACCGCCGCGGTTCCCGTTCGCGACCTGGAGGAGCTGGCGGACACCGTCCTCGCGTTTCTCCATCTGCCCGCCTCCACAGGCCGGCGGGTGGGGGTGGTCGGCGGAGGGGGCGGCATCAGCGTAGCCGCCGCCGACGTGTGTGATAGCGTCGGCCTGGAGGTGCCTCCGTTCGATGACGGTATCCAGAAGCGGCTGTGGGAGACCTTACCCGTCGCGGGAACGAGCGTGAGGAACCCGGTGGATATCGGGGTGCCGCTGGTGCCCGCTCCGGCTTTCGAGCGCGTCCTGGAGAGCGTGGCCTCCGTCGATCGCGTCGATACGATCATCGCGACCCAGGCGATGTTCCACCTTCTGAGGGGAACGTTCGGGCCGCCGCCGGGGGGACGACAGCGCTTCATCGACGGTTTGGTCGAAATCCCGGCGAAGGTGCGGGACAGATCAGGAAAGCCGATCGTGATCGTCCTGCCGGTAGGGGGCGACGAAGTGGGGATAGCCGAGGTCGAGGAAGGGCGGCGGAAGATACGAGACCGATACCTGAGCATGAAGATACCCTCGTACCCGACGCTGGGGCGGGCGGCGCGGGCAGTGGCCAACGTGGCCACGTACTACGAGAAGGTGGGATAAGCGGTAGGGGGCAGCCCTCGGTAAGGTCGCGCTTGACAAACCGCACGAATAGGCGTACAAGGGGCTTGCCGTTACCATAACGCTTTGCGATTCGTATGCCATGGGGCCGGTTATCCACTCGCCGGGGATAAGGCAAGACGGCCAGAGGTAGGCCGCCTGCCTCCTTCGGCATTCCCCTTGGCCCTGCGGCACGATATTAGTGCTCGGAGGGTACATGCCATGAAGGCGATTTCAAAGGCAGGATTCGCGGTTCTGGCAGCTGTGCTGGTCGCGGCTGTGGCGGCGCTAGGGGCGTGGCGAGCCGGCGTACCGGACGGTGGCGAAGTGGCTCAGGCCACATCCGGCCAAGTCGAGATGGTGGCGATCGACATGGACACCACCGGCAACGACGACAGCGCGATTGGCACGATCGAGAGCTGTGGTGAGATCCCCAACGTGGGCACGCACAACGAGATGATCCCGGCAGCGGGCACGACCCTCACCTTCGACCTTGTCGTGAAGGGAGTAGACCCCGTTGACAAGATCGCGGCTTACCAGTTCGACATAGACTACGACGAGACCGTCATCGAAATCATCGGGGCCGTCGCCGTAGACGGGACACCGATGTCGGAGGCGACGGGAGGCCAGCCTAACGGCACGGTATCGATGATCTCCCGTATCGACACCTGGGGCGGCGCTGGCTTCGTCAACGTCAGCGAATCTGCGCTCCCTCTCGGCGACCTCGCCGACGCGGACGGCTCGTACACGGCCGTCGCCGGGGACGGAACCGAGTGCGTGTCTGGGGTGACCGGAACTTGTTCCGACGAGGACGGCGACGGCGACGAAGACGAGGACTGGCCAGACGGAATCGACAACGACGGCGATACTCAGATCGATGAGGACGGCGGCGGTTATCCGGAGATGCACGAGTCCGGCGACGGCGTCCTGGCCAGGATCACCGTCCGCTCCGTGGGTGCGGGCACCAGCCCCCTCATCATCCCCAGCAGCCCGGAGGGGCCTGGCGCTCAGGCCAGCGACGGAATCGACAACGACGGCGACGGCCTGATCGATGAGAACAGTGCGGACGGCTCCAGCGGCGGCCAGGACGGCAACCCCGACACCAGTGTGTACGCGGGCGATGGGCCGCTGTGGAATACGCCGATCCCCATTACCACCCTGCAGAGCGGCCAAATCGTCGTGGGCGGAACGTGCGGCGCTCCGGCTGCGACGCCTACGCCGACACCCACACCACCGCCCACACCCACCCCGACGCCAACGCCGACGCCGACGCCGACCCCAACACCAACCCCGACGCCGACGCCAACGCCCACGCCCACACCTACGCCGGCGCCGCTGCCAGATCTGTTGTTCTCAGGACCCGTTACCGTAAGGCTAGCGGACGACGTGTCCTCTGTCTGGCATCCACCGTTTGGCATCGAAAGTGGCCTTGCTTGGGGTGTGGCCTACGAGGGTGATGAAGTCAAGGTGACGTACACCGTGAAGAACGAGGGAGGAACAGAGTCCGGTCCCTGCAAGAGCCACATATGGCTGAGCACAGACACCGAATTCGACCCCAACGAGCCGCCGCTGGCGACCCAGGACATTGAGACGTTGGCACCCGGCGATAGACAGAAGTACGAGGCGGTGGCCACGCTATCCGGGCCGCTTCAGCTGGACACGTCCTACTATGTCGTGGTAATGGTCGACGCTCTAGATAAGATCACGGAAAGCAACGAAGAGAACAACACGGCGTTTGAAGAGATTCGCACACCGACCGACGTCATCGGTGCTCCTGCCAGTACCGAAAGACCTGTTCCGCTGATCCAACAGGAGCAGGACCTTTCTTGCTGGGCTGCGTCCAGTCTGATGGTACTGGAGTACTACGGAATCTACGGTGAAGAACTCACCCAGCGAGAGATATCCCATGAGCTGGAGGATGAGGCAGCGTACTACAACGGGATTTGGTTGGGTGAGGCGACACCTTGGCTTGGTGAGTGGCCACCTGCCTTGGAACGCCTGGGCAAGGTTGATGTTGACCCGCAATTGATACCGTGGATCGGTTTCGGCGACATTGTTTACGAGATCGGCCAGAATCAACCGCTGATCCTCGATCTCCGGTGGGACGCTGGTAGAGACGAAGCACACGTAATGGTGGCCGTCGGATACTTGGACCGTGCGCCTTATGGACAGGAGAATGACACCGACGTGGTGCTTCTAAATGATCCTTGGGGAGCGATTCGTACCGCAGCCACCTGGGGATGGCTACGCCCCAGAATCCAAGACCTCACGTTTCTAATCGCGGACCTCGAGACCAGCACCGACGAGCCAAAGGAGGCAATTTCCATCTACCACACGCCAGACGAAACGTCCGGATCGCTGGTCTTCGAGGCAGACGGTCCCCCTGGCTTCTGGCTGGGAGTAGACAGGTGGAACCGCACTGACAGAAAGTGGCAGAGCATCGCGGAGCAGGTCTACCTACCGCCGCTCGGCCAGCCTCCGAAGGTATGTGTTCCGCTAGGGCCAACCGTCGAAGAATACCGTCTCCGACTGTCAGCGTCACCGGAAGCGACTTGGGATTGGTCCATTGCCCATCAAGACGACTCTGACTGCGACGGCATTCTCGATTCCGTCGAACTTGGCACAGGTACCGACCCGACGGATGCCGACACGGACGACGACGGGCTCTCGGACGGCAGCATTCCGGGAAGCGAAGACCTCAACAACAACGGGGTCGTGGACCCAGGTGAGACCGATCCCCGCAACTGGGACACGGACGGCGACGGCCTATCGGATGGGCTAGAGCGCGGGCTTGAGACTCCCGAGACGACGGACACGGATACCGCCAGCGCGCATTGGCAGCCTGACGCCGACCCCTCGACAAGGAGCGACCCGCTGAATCCGGATAGCGACGGCGATGGACTCCCGGATGGTGGGGAGGACCCCAACCACAACGGCGCTGTTGACGAGGGTGAACCGAACCCCGGAGATCCCGACAGCGACGGCGACGGCGTTGCAGACGGGCCGGGGGATCCGGATGGTGACGGTCCGGTCGTCGCCGGGCCGGACGCCTGCATGTTCGCGCCTGGCCTCGCCGACCGCCAGGGGTGTCCGGTGGGGGACGAGGTGTCGGTGACGCTCCACACGGTGGACCTGTTCAGGAAGGGCCACTGCGCGGACGGGCGCCGCTACTGCCAGTCGCCCGTCGAGGGCGCGGAGGTCAGGGTCTTCGATAGAGACGATCCCGACTTCCGGGCGGCCCACGGCAAGTACCCGTGGCCGTGGCGCTACGACGAGGTGTTCGAGGACGACATCGGCAGGATCGCCGCCTGCACCACCGACGAGTCGGGCACGTGCACGGCCGGCAAGGAGGAGGCCGGCGAGTACCTGGCCATCGTCAAGTACGAGGACGAGGAGACCGGCAAGACGGTGTACACGGGCAAGGGCGAGTTCCCCTGGCAGTTCAAGGACACGAACGGGGACGGACAGGGCGACCTGGCGAGAAAGGACTTCGACATCATCAAGTTCGTGAAGTGGAACGGCGCCGTCCAGATCACCGGCGGCCTCAGGAGCACGGTCAGCGGCAGCTACCTGGAGATACACCAGCCCGACGTCGCCGTCTGGGAGGATGAGGGGTTCGTGTACCCGTTCATCTTCACGTCCGACTCCGACTGGACAGTTGACGTGTGCGCCGAGGTCCCCGAAGGGTACGAGATCACAGGCAGCTACGACGAGGAGGGCAATCTCGTCCCGAACAGCGACTGCCTCCAGACCTTCGTAACGGGGGAGACGAAGACCCTCGCGTTCAGCGTGGTCGAGGTTGGCTCCCCGAGACCGATGCTGGGTGCCTCGCTGACGGTGGAACACGAAGGCAAGGTAACCGAACTGGATGTCGAGGTTCCGGGCGCCCGCACGTACATCGAGGCGGATACGGAAGCAAGCCCGGAGGAGAGCGAGGCTCTCGCGCTGCGAGACCGCGTGGGGGAGCCCGGCGTGCAGCCCGCGCAGTTGCCGAGGACCGGCGCGGGCGACAGCGGCGGCGGATCGCCAGTGGTTTGGTGGCTCGTTGCGGCGGCGTTGGTTCCGGTGGCCCTGCTGACCGGCGTCGCTGTGCGGCGACGCGAGACGAGGTGAGGGCCCAGAGACCCCGGATAAGTTGACACCTTCGGGCTGGGCGGGCACACTTTCCTATTGGAGAGTGGCCAAGCTGGACACGCAGTCGTTCACCCTGACGATCGAAGGTGAGGCGGACCGCCCCGTCGTCCTGCGCTACGAGGAACTGCTGGAGTTGCCGGCGGTGGAGCGGACGGTGCCGATGAGCTGCGCAGGGGGTACCCGCGAAGACGCCGTGGTGAAGGGGGTGACGGTGGCCCACCTGTTCGCCCTGGCAGAGGTGCGCGACACGGCCCGGCTCGCCATCTTCTCGTGTGCCGACGGGCATGAGGAGAGCGTCCCCCTGATCGATCTGCTCCAGAATGAGGCGTTCCTCGTCTATTCAGTGGAAGAAGGGCACGCTGACGAGCTCGAGTATCCCGTGCGGCTGTGCGTCCCGGGCAGGTACGCCTGCCACTGGGCCAAGGGCGTCGAACGGGTAGAGCTTGTCGGCGAGGACCGCACCAGCGTGGGCGACACCCGATAGCGGCCCGAGCGCGCTCGAGTGTTGCGACACGTCCACGCTCGCACTATTCTGAGCACGTCCGGCAAGCGAGATCAGGAGTGTGCGCGTTGGCGAACCCGATTGTCACCGCGCGACTGGAGTAGCCCATGCTTCTAACTGGCGGAGAGATCGTCGCAGAGCAACTGGTTCGCCGGGGCATCCCCTATCTGGCGGGCATACCCGGCCACGGCTGTCTTGCTCTGCTGGACGCTTTCCAGTCGCGCCAAGGACAGATCGATGTGATCCAGGTTCGGCACGAGCAGAGCGCCGTCCACCTGACCGACGGCTTCTATCGGGTGAGCGGCAGGCCGCTGGCCGTCTTCACCTCGATCGGGCCCGGCGCGGCGAACACAGTGGTAGGCCTCGGCACCGCCTACGTCGACTCGACGGCGGCTCTGGTGCTGTGCGGCGACGTCCACACCCACATGTTCGGGCGGGGCGTGCTCCAGGAGGTGGAGCGACACCACTGGGCAAACCTGGCCCGCATCTTCGAGCCGGTGACGAAGCGCTACTGGCAGGTCAACCGAGTGGAGCAGCTCCCCAGCGTGATGAACCGCGCGTTCAGCGAGATGTTGGGCGGGCGGCGAGGGCCGGTGGCGATCTCGCTGCCGATGGACGTCCAGGCTCAAGCTGCGGAAGTGGAGCTGGCGCTGCCGGAGGAGGGCGAGCCGCTGGGGCGGACAGCCGCCGATCCTCAGGACATCCGCAAGGCCGCCGAGCTGCTGCTGGCGGCGGAGCGGCCGGTGATCCTGGCCGGCGGCGGCGTGCTGGCCGCGGAGGCGTCGGGGGCGCTGCTTGCCCTGGCGGAGCACCTGGGGGCTGCAGTGATCACCACGTTCGCGGGAAAGAGCGCCTTCCCCGAGGATCATCCGCTCTACGGCTGGCACGCGGGCTCCAAGGGGACAACCTGCGGCAACTACCTGGCCCGCAGCGCCGACGTGCTGCTGGCGGTGGGCTGTCGCTTCGCCGACGAGACGACGTCCTCCTTCCGCCACGGGGTCAGCTTCTCGATCCCCCCCACGAAGCTGATCCACTCCGACATCGACCCGGGCGAGATCGGCAAGAACTACCCGGCCTCGGTGGGCCTGGTCGGCGACGCCCGCAGCGTGCTGGAGCAACTCGTCGCCGAGGTGGGAGAGCGAACGCCCAAGCGGGACTACATCGGCAGTTCGTACTTCGACGACATCCAGCGTGCGAAGGAAGGCTGGCTGCGGGAGCTGAGCCCGTTCCGCGACTCCGACCGGGTACCCGTCACCATCTCTCGCTTCATCAGGGAATTGCGGGCTACTCTGGCGCGAGATGCCGTTGTGGTCACATCTTCTGGCCACCCGCAGGCGCAGATGCTCCAGGAGTTCGCCTTCTACGAGCCGCGCAGCAACGTTACCTCGGGCGGCTTCTCCACGATGGGGTTCACCCTGCCCGCCACTATCGGAGCGAAGCTGGCCGCGCCCGATCGCCAGGTGGTCGGCGTCGTGGGCGACGGCGACTTCATGATGACGATGCAGGAGCTGGCAACGGCTGTCCAGTACGACGTGCCCGTGGTGATGACGGTGCTAAACAACTTCGGGTGGCAGTCCATCCGAGACCTGCAGATCTCGGCCTTCGGGCCGGAACGGGTGGTGGCCACGGAGTTCCTGCGCGAGGGGGAGCCCTACAGCCCCAACTTCCGCGACATCGGCCTCGCCTTCGGCTGCCACGCGGAGCGCATTCAGTCGGCGGAGGAGGTCGGCCCGGCGCTCGCCCGCGCCTTCGAGTCGGGCCGGCCCAGCCTGATCGAGGTGCTGGTGAACCGCGAGCATCCTTACTCCGGCGGGCTGGTGACCGGTTGGTGGGACGTGCCGGTGCCCGCCTACCTGGAGGAGCGCCGGGCGACCTACGAGCGGGAGCGAGGCGAGGAGAGGTTGCTCTGAGCGAGGCACGGGGGAAGGGAGGCAGCAGGGGGATCCTCGAGGGTCTTACGGGGGCCTACCCCCGCGCCCTCTACCGGGCGATGGGGTTCGCGGATGAGGACTTCGGGAAGCCCACCGTGGCTATCGTCAACTCCTGGACGGAGGCGAACCCCGGCCACTATCACCTGCGGGAACTGGCGGCATCGGCCAAGGAGGGCGTGCGAGACGCAGGCGGCATGCCGGTCGAGTTCAACACCGTCGCCCCCTGCGACGGCATCGCCCAGGGGCTGGGGATGCACTACGTCCTGCCCCTACGGGACGTCATCGCCGCGTCCGTGGAGCTGATGATCGAGGCGCACCGCTTCGACGCGGCGCTCTTCCTGGGTACCTGCGACAAGATCGTGCCGGGCATGCTGATGGCCGCCGCCCGCGTGGACCTGCCCAGCGTGTTCCTGACCGGCGGACCGATGCTGCCCTGGTACAACGAAGAACGGGCCGTCGTCGTCAGCGACGTCAAGGAGGGGATGGGCGCCGTCAAGGCGGGCAGGCTGAGCGAGGAGGAGTTCCACACGCTAGAGTGCAACGCCTGCGGCGGGCCGGGAGCCTGCGCTTTCATGGGGACGGCCAACACGATGAACTGCCTGGTGGAGGCGATGGGGCTGTCGCTGCCGGGCTGCGGGACCCTCCCGGCGGTGGCGGCGGAGCGCGCGGAGATGGCTCGCGCGAGCGGGCAGCGCGTGGTCGAGCTGTGGCGCGAGGGCATGCCGTTCCGCGACATCGCCAGCCGGGGGGCGCTGGAGAACGCCATTCGGGTGCTCCAGGTGATCGGCGGCTCGACGAACGGGGTGCTCCACCTCCTGGCCCTGGCCTCGGAGCTAGGCATCGACCTGACGCTGAAGGCGTTCGACGAGATCGGCCGGAAGACGCCGCTGATCGGCAAGTTCAAGCCGGCGTCGCCCCTGACGGTGGTCGATCTGCACGAGGCGGGCGGCATACCGGCGGTGCTACAGCGTCTTTCGCCGCTGCTGGAACTCGACCTGCCGACCGTGAGCGGTCGAACCGTAGGTGAGATGGCGGCTGACGCGGAACCGGCTCCCCGCGACGTCCTGCGGCCCCTGGACGAGCCGCTGGCCTCAGAGGGCGGGATCGCCGTTCTGTACGGCTCGCTGGCGCCGGGCGGGGCGGTGATCAAGCAGAGCGGGGTGGAGCCGGAGATGCTGCGTCACCACGGGCCAGCCCGCGTCTTCGAGGGGGAGGAGGCCCTGCGGGAGCAGCTCCTGGCCCGGAAGATCCAGGCAGGCGACATCCTAGTGATCCGCAACGAGGGGCCGCGCGGCGGCCCCGGCATGCGGGAGCTGTCCATCCCCGCCGCAGTGCTGGTGGGCATGGGACTCGGCAGCAGCGTGGCGATAGTGACCGACGGGCGCTTCTCGGGGGCAACGCGCGGCCCCTGCATCGGCCACGTAGTCCCCGAAGCCTACGAGGGCGGGCCAATCGCCCTGGTCGAGGACGGCGACATCGTCGAGATCGATATCCCGGAGCGAAGGCTCGATCTGCTTGTGGCAGAAGAGGTGCTGGCCGAGCGGCGTAGGCGATGGCGGAGGCGCGAGTCGACCGTCGCGCGGGGCTTCCTCGCCCTCTACGCCGAGCGGGTAGGCTCAGCAGACCACGGAGCCGTGCTCCAGTAGACAGGCGCAATCCCCATGGAAACGACGGCGAAAGGAGAGGGAAGGTGAAGGAGTTCAAGGACAGGGTAGCGGTCGTGACGGGAGGGGCCAGCGGCATCGGGCGGGCGATGGCGGAGCGCTTCGCCGCCGAGGGGATGAAAGTCGTCCTGGCCGACATCGAGCAGGGGGCTCTAGACAAGGTTCAAAGCGAGATGAAGGCCAAGGGAGCGGCAGTGCTGGCCGTGCGGACAGACGTCTCCAAGGCCGAGGACGTAGAGGCGCTGGCGAAGAAGACCATCGACGCGTTCGGCGCGGTTCACGTCGTCTGCAACAACGCCGGCGTGGCTGTGGGAGGGGTGTCCTGGCAGCAGACCGCGAAAGACTGGGAGTGGATGCTGGGAGTGAATCTGTGGGGGGTGATCCACGGCATCAGGGTCTTCGTCCCGATCATGCTACAGCAGGGTACGGAAGGTCACATCGTCAACACGGCATCGGGGGCCGGGCTGCACACGCGCCCGTACCTGTCGATGTACTGTGGGACAAAGCATGCGGTTGTGGCGTTGTCGGAGGTGCTGCATTATGACCTAGCGCTCAGTGGCGCGAAGGTGAAGGTCTCGGTGTTGTGCCCGGCGACAGTGAACACGCAGATCGCGGATTCAGAGCGAAACCGGCCAGCGCAACTGGCAAACGAGCCTGGCCAGGAGACGAAGAGCCCTCAGATGGAGGTGATGGAGCAGGCGTTCCGCCAGCTCCTGACAACCGGGCTCAGCCCCGAGCAGGTCGCCCATCACGTGTTTGATGCCATCAGGGACGAGAAGTTCTACATCATCACCCATCCGGAGACGAAAGACAAGGTGCGGGCGCGGATGGAGGACATCCTGGAAGAGCGTGACCCGACCCTACAGGCTCTCTGACGACATCTACGGGAAGGCGCTCTCTGAGCGCTGATCGGGTGCGCGTGGGAGGTCCGCTCGCTTGTGCCAGCCCCTGAGGGGAATACAAAGGCGCTCCCGAGCCTGAGTGGTACGCTCGCGGGGGTGCGGCGATGAGACTCAGTGAGCGCCACTATTAATAACGTCTGTGAGCGGAAAGCGTTACACGAGCCGAGATGGTCGCCGAGCGCATCGGGGTGCCGGTCATTGGGGCAGGCAGGCTGCAGGTCGTGAAGTTGGGGCGGCTTAAGATGGGTTTCGTTGAACCTAAGGCAGTCTCGGCGACGTATTACTGCATGGGCGGGCAAGCGTTCGCGCTATCAACGTTGTGGTGAGCCCAACCCGCAAAGGAAGGTAGCGAGTGCTGCTCGCCCTTCATCTTTTCTGCCTCAGCTAGCTAGGAGGCCCCTACGGCAGCCGCCCCTTCGACAGGCTCAGCCGGTGCCGAAGTGCTCTCGGTTCCAGCGGCGGCCCTCGTCCAGCATGGCGAGGTAGTTCTCTCTGGGGATGTAGTTGGCGGCCGTGTTGCCGGTGCCCAGGGCGTAGCCGGTGCCTTTCGTGCCGCAGACCTCCAGGATCTCGCGGACACGGGCGCGCACCTGCTCCTCCGTGCCTCGACCGAGCAGGTCCATGTCCACACCGCCCAAGACGGCGACGCGGTCGCCCCAGCGCCGGCAGGCCTCCTCGACCGGCAGGATCTTGTCCTCGTAGGAGTGCTTGGCGTCGATGCCTACGTCGTCGATGAAGTCATCCATCAGCTTGTAGACGTTGCCGCAGGAGTGGAACACGAGGAGGTTGCCGGCCTCGTGGGTGGCCTCGGCGATCTTCTTGTAATGGGGGATGACGTAGCGGCGGATGACGTCCGGCGACACGAGGGTGCCGCTGAAGAAGCCGAGGTCGTCGCTGAGTAACATTATCTCCACGTTGTCGATGGTGGCGGCGTGAGCGGCGGTGGCGGTGGCGAGCTCGCCCACCCGCTCGCAGATGGCCTCCACGAGATCGGGCTGGTCCTGGAGGGCATAGGAGAAGGGCTCCAGGCCCATGAGCCAGGAGGAGTTCTCGAAGATGCCTCCGTAGCCGAAGGCGGCGATCTTCATGCCCTCCGGGACGATGGTGTTGACGTACTCCAAGGCCAGGTGGGTAATCTTATCCTTTTCGGGCCAGGGGTAGGCCTCGAAATCGGCCCAGCTCTGGATGGGGCCGCTGGTCTCATCCTGCCAGTAGCGCTGGCCGTCGAGCCAGTTCTGAGCCCCGGCGGTATCGTCGGCGACCTTGAAGCTCCGCCGAACGCTGAAGCCGGTCACCATGAACACGTAATCGTAGCCCATCTCGTAGCAGAAGCGGACGTACATCTCGAGGGATTTCATGAGGCCGGGGAGCTCCTCGGGCGTGGGCTCGGCACTGGGCTCCTCGATGTAGCGGTGGAGGTTGACGGGGAACTTCTCCTCGAGGACGGTCTCGACCATGCCCGGGTCGGCGAACAGCTCGAAAAAGGGCACCGGGCCCGGCGGGCCCTGTCGGAGGATGGTGCGGCGGAGGTTCTCGAAATCGGGCTGGGGCTGCGCGGTAGACTGCAAGCTCATCGTGATCCCTTTCGGCGGGTGGCGAACCTAGCCCACCCGTGAAGCCATTATAGCGGCGCGTGGCCGTCAGGCAATGGCCCGGCCGCTGGCCGGGACAGCGCACGGCTGGTCGGGCCCGGCCTCCTCGTCATGAACCGGACCGCTTGGTCTTCTCCACACGCAAGTCGGCGATCTCATCTATGTCGACAATGACGGGGACGCGCGCGTTCTCTGCGAACTCCACGTCCCGCCTGGTCGCCTCCTCGTTGTCCCAGCCCGGGAGAAGGAGAACGGCATCGCAGCGGCGCAGGATGTTGGCGTTCATCTCGCGCCAAAAGGACTCGGGGACATCGGGCGAGATGGTGTCGAAATGGGCCGTGTTGAGGTGGGGACAGTAGAAGGCATGGCCGGCATGCGCCAGCTTCTCGGCCCACTCCCTGGCATACGTTATGTAAGCTTCGGTTTGGTGATAAGTACTGCCGATGTGCGGCCCGGAAATGTAGATGAGCTTCACAGGTGATCCTCCCTCAGGTTCAACACTGACCTGACACCGTAGCGGTTATTGCAGCTATAGTTTCGAGGACGCCAACTCCTCGCTCAAAATGGCGACGTGGCTCATCTCTTCCTTAAGGATGGAATCGATCTTTTCCCTACCCAGTTCCGGCGGGACCACCTCTTTGATCCCCAGGTAGAAGACGATCGAGTCCTTCTCGTACCCGATGGCTGCCTTCAAGATGTCTTCCTTCGTTTCCTTCCCCGTAAGCCACGCGGTTGGATCCCCTCGCACGTCGAAAACGTGCCCGTCCGCGATTCCGCGCAGGTAGAGTTCGGCCTCGCCCCAGGGCTCGGCTACCGTCGCTTTGCTTTCTCGGCCCGACAAGTCCGACCGCATGGCAGCGAAGATCTGCTCATGCACCTTCTCCATCGCGGCGAGATCAAGGAGCTTCTGCCGCAGGGCGGAATCGTCCGTATCCTGCGCCGCCCGACGATAGAATCTGTCTGCGTTCCTCTCGATCTGCTCCGCGATCGCGAAGATCTCGTCGGCGCTGAAGGGGACAGTCATCTTAGCCTCCTTGTGTTGCTCTGGGCGACATCATCAGCCAAGCGGCCGACTCTCATCGCTCCACTTGCCGCAATGCGGCAGGAAGGGCCGCTCTCGTCGCTCTCCTGCCGTCGGCTTCCAGTATCGAGTCGGGGGAGCGGCTGGCTCACGTGAGCTTGCCCAGCGCGCTCAGCGCGTCGTCGTAGTCGGGCTCCTCGGTTATCTCCTTTACGAGCTGGACGTATCGGATGGTGCCATCACGATCGACGAGATGCACCGCCCTGGCCAGGAGACGCAGTTCCTTGATGAGCATTCCATATGAGGTGCCGAAGGACGCATCGCGGTGGTCTGACAGGGTCTGGACCCTGCTCACACCGGCCGTGCCGCACCACCGTCTCTGGGCGAATGGCAGGTCCATGCTGATGGTGAGGATGGCGACATCGGGGCCCAACCGCTCCGCCTCCTCATTGAATCGCCGGGTCTGCATATCGCACACAGCGGTATCGAGCGATGTCACGGAGGACAAGACGCACACCTTGCCCCGGAATGATGAAAACTCAATCGGCGACAAGTCGTTGGCCAGAGCAACGAAGTCCGGCGCCTTGTCGCCGACCTTGACCTCGTCGCCGACCAGTGTCAGCGGATTCCCGCGCGACGATACGATACCTGCCCGTTCTCCCATCAGTCTCTCCTCCTCACAGCGGCCTCAAGGCCGCTATCGTTGGCATGCATGCCTTTCCACTCCCTCGTCCAGACCGAAGCATCACAGGATTCCTCCACCCGTTGGCAGGGTGCCGGGATGGACTCAAAGGCCAGGAACCTCAGGGCCGAAGGCGCTGCCCTTGTTCCCTGCCCCCTACGACCTCTCCAGTATCGTCTCCCAATCGTGCAGGTGCCTCTCCTCGTCGGCGAGTATATCCTCCAGCATGCGGCGGCTGATCGGGTCGTCCAGGCTGTCGGCCAGCTTGATATGCTCCTTGTACATCCGTATGGCCAGCTCCTCGCCCGCGGCGTCGTCTTGGATCATCTTCTTCAGCTCGCCGCCGACCTGCACCGCCTGCAACACGGTGGTGGGGACGCCACCCAGAAGGTCGATGCGCTCGGCGAGCATCTCCGCATGCCTCATCTCGTCCATGGCGAACAGCCTGAACTTGTCGATGATGGCGGGACTCTCCACGCCGGAGGCCATCACGTGGTGCCACATGTACTGGATGACGGCGGCCAGCTCGTACGACACGTCCTCATTGAGGGCGTCGATCAGCTCCTTCGCTCCCTTCGGCATTTCCTCCCCCTTTCATCTCCTTGGCCTGCGACCTCAGAGAAGGGCAACGACTGGCTGGGCGGTGAGGCGGCTAATATCCCATACTACCGTCGGGTAGGGCCACCGCCAAGGCCCCCGCTGGTTTCGGCGTCGCAAATCGTGATAGTCTCGATATGAGGAAACGTTGCGGCGCACGCGGGCCGAATCCACGCGCCGAAAGACCTGAAAGGACCAATCGATGCCCAAACTGTCGAAGAAGATGAGTGGTGCCCTGAATGATCAGATCAATATGGAGCTGGCCTCCGCCTACATCTACCTGAGCATGTCGACCTACTGCGCGGAGGCGGACCTCAAGGGCGCCGCCAACTGGCTGCGCATCCAGTGGGAGGAGGAGCTGGAGCACGCGACGAAGCTCATCGACTACATCGGCGAGCGCGGTGGCAGCGTGACGCTGAAAGCGATCGCGCAGCCTGCGGGTAAGTTCAAGTCGCTGCTGGACGTCTTCGAACAGGTGCTTGCGCACGAGCAGAAGGTGACAGCGGCGATCCACAAGCTCTACGACCTGGCGGTCACGGAGAAGGACCCCGCCTCGCAGGCATTCCTCCAGTGGTACGTGAACGAGCAGGTCGAAGAGGAGAACTCCCCAGCCGAGATCATCAGCATGCTGCGGCTCGCCGGGGACACCGGCCCGGCACTCCTGATGATCGATCGCCACCTCGCCGAGCGCTCGCGCGAGTAGTCTGGCTGCGAGCCCCGATCTACCTGCGGCAGAGGTCACGCGTGTCGCAGTAGTCGCAGGAGGAGCCCTCAGCGGGGGTGAGGACGTGCTCGCCGAGAGCGACGGCGAAGGAGATCGACTTGAAGGGCCGCAGCAACCCGGAGTCGAGGGTCTCGATGCCGATCGACGCGGCCGGAACCAGTTGCGCTAGCACCTTGTTGCCGGAAAGCGGCCAGTGGGTGGTGCCGGGGTTAAGGGGAATGCTGGCCTTCAGCCCTTTTGACTTCGCCAGGTCCTCGATGAGACCGTAGGCGACCCGCCCCACCTCGTTCACAGCCGCCGACCCCACCACGTCGAGAGCGAAGCCCGGCAGGTAGTTGCCAGCGGCATGGTACTCCTTGGCCCGATCCTCCAGCCGCGGGCCGATGCTGTAGATCGCCAGCACCACCTCAGGCGCCTCGGCGAAGAGGCGAGCAACTACCTCGCTCTCCAGTGCCTGCCCGTCAGCGACGATGAGACGCTCCGCCTCGGCGCTCACGACTGGATGGACGGCGTAGGCGATGCCCGGTCGAACGAGCGCGCGGGCTTCGGCGAGCGCTGCTTCGTACACCTGGCGCAGCTCCGGACGGTCGAGAAGGGCGGAGACCTCTCGGCCGTAGCGCTTCAGAAGAGGGGCAGGATCGAGCGTGAAAGGAAAGTCCGTGAGTACGGGCATGGTGCCTTCCTGTTTTGAGGAACCATAGAAACGGTATACCGGCGCCTTGGCGGGGGTCAAGCAAAACCGGTATCGCCGCGGGCGGTGCGGCAGCGCCAGGCGACGGGCTGCCACGTCACGCTATGCGCATGGTCAGCCCGCCGTCAACGGTGACCACCTCACCGGTGATGTAGTCGTTCTTCACCAGGAAGGCGACCGCCTGCGCTACCTCTTCGGGCTCTCCGGCGCGATGGAGCAGGACGCGGTTCTCCATGGAGTGCTTCAGGAACTCGGGTGGCGTCACGGCGTGAAAGTCGGTGTTGGTGATGCCCGGCGCCACGCAGTTCACGCGCACGTTGTGGTCGCTGGCCTCGACAGCGAGGCAGCGGGTCAGATGCGCGACCGCCGCCTTCGCCGTCGCGTAGGCGGCCATCCGCCTCACGCCTCGCAGCCCCGCCGTGGAACTGATGTTAACGATGACGCCTTCTCGCTTCTCGATCATCGCCGGCAGGGCCAGGCGGCAGCAGCGAACCGTTCCCATCACGTGTACGGCCAAGGTCCGCTCCCAGTCCGACTCGTCCGTCTCCAGAACCGTGCCGTCACAGCGGCCGCCAGCGTTGTTGACGAGGACGTCAAGCCCGCCCCATCGCTCCTGGATGTTGGCGAACACGGCCTCCACCTGACGCGGATCGCCGATGTCGCCCTGGAGCATCAGCGTCCGACAGCCCAGCGCCTCGATTCGCTCCGCTACCTCCTGAGCCGCCTGCTGGTTGGACACATAGTTGATCCCGACGTCCGCCCCTTCCTGGGCCAGCAGGAGGGCCGTCGCCCTGCCGATTCCGCGGCTCGCGCCAGTGACCAGCGCCTTCCTACCCTTCAGATCCATCCGCTGAACCTCCTGTCGTCTCGTGAACGCGTCCGACCCCGAAGTACGCCGATCCCTACCCCGCGTCGACGGCTGCCAGCAAGCACGGTCCGCCGGCCCTCAGCCTGACGACCGTACCGCCCTTTGACTCCCGCTCACTCGTCTCCGAGACCGCGCCCGACATGCGGACATCCTTCACCCTGTGCGGCGCAAGGAACCTTATCGCCAGAGATCGCTTGGTTCGGCCGATGTCGAGAGAGACTCGGTCGCCGCGCCGACGGGCCCGAACCCGAACCTGTCGCTCCGGGTCGGGAAAGGTGATCTCAGCCCTGTCCTCGACTCGCACGTCGAGCTGGATGGGGTCCCACTCCTTCTCGCCCACGAAGTCCATCTCCGGGGCCAGGGGCAGGATAGAGTCGCTCTTGACGAACAGCGGCACGCGGTCCAGCGGCACCATCACCTCTCGGTGGACGGGGCCTTCCAGGCGTTCGTTGGTCCAGAAGTCGTGCCACGATCCGGCCGGCAGGTAGAAGCGGCACCGCCCGTCCTCGTTGAACACCGGGGCGACCAGTAGGTAAGGCCCAAGCATGTACTGCAGCTCGGCGTGATAGGCCGAAGGGTCGTCAGGGTATTCCATGAACATGGGCCGCACCACGGGCACGCCGGTCCGGCAGGCCTCATGGGCCAGGGCGTAGAGGTACGGCAGCAACCGATAGCGCAGCCGGGTGAACTTCCGCACGATGGCAACGGCCCGCTCGCCGAAGGCCCACGGCTCTCGGGGGCTCGTGCCGTGAAAGCGGGTGTGGGACGAGAGCAGGCCGAACTGCGCCCAGCGGATGTACAGCTCGGGCGTGAGGGCGTCCACCTTGCCGCCGGGCCAGAAGCCACCGATATCGTGGCTCCAGAAGGGGACGCCCGAAAGGCTCAGGCTGAGGCCGGCCCGTAGGGCGGAGGCCATGCCGTCGAAGGATGAGGGAGTGTCGCCCGTCCAGTTGACGGGGTAGCGCTGGGAGCCAGCATACCCGGAACGCGCCCAGACGAGGCCCTGGCCTCGCTCCTGCTCGATGACATCAAAGGTGGCGCGGTTCAGGAGCAGGTTGTAGATGTTGTGCACCTCTTTGCCGGTCCTGCCATCGGCGAACAGCGTGTCCTCGGGTACCATGTCGCCGTAGTCCGTCTTGAAGGTGAGCACCCCATCTCTCAGGAGAGGGCGGTGTTTGTCCTGCCACCAGCGAACGGCCCGCGGGTTCGTGAAATCGGGAAGACCGGCGTAGGGATAGCCCACAGGCTGGGCCAGGCGGCCGTCCTTAGTGCGGACCAGGTAGCCGCGCTTCCGTCCCTCTTCGTACATGGGAGTGCCCTCCCAGATATAGGGGTTCTCCCAGAGACAGAGCTTCACCCCTCGCTCGGATAGCCAGCGTACGAAGCCGGACCGGTCGGGGAAGTCCTCATCGTTCCAGACGAAATCGCAGCCTGGGACGATGCGGGTCCTCGTCTCCTTGAGCCAGCGGGGGTCGAGGTTTATGACGTCGCAGGGGATGCTCCGCTCCCGCAACCCCTCAACGACCTCCTCCACCTGCGCGCGAGTGGCATACCTGGATCTCGACATCCACATGCCGAACGACCACAGGGGCGGTAGGGGCGACTTGCCAGTGAGGCCGGTGTAGCGGTACAGGATCCCCTTCGGGCTGGGGCCGTAGACGAGGAAGTAGTCCAGGTACGGGTCTTCAACCTGAAAGGCCGCCGTTTGCAGTGATGGCGAGCCCAGTTCGTAGGTGATGGGGCTCGTGTGATTGACGAAGACCCCGTACCCGCGACTGCTGAGGAAGAAGGGCACGTTCATGTAGGTGATGTCGCTGCTCGTGAATCCGGAGGTGTCCTGGATCCAGGAGACCAGACGTTGGCCCCGCTTGTTGAGCGGGCCGAACTGCATACCCAGCCCGAAGAGCTGCTCGTCCGCCGCCAGAGCGAGGGACTCGTGGAAGGCTACTTCGCCGTCGCCATCGGTGGAGTAGCCGGTGGGGAATCCGACAAAGCCCATCATGGCGCGGTCCCGCCGCTGCTGGCTGCACAGCTCCCGTCCCCTGCGGTCGAACACCGTCAGCTGCCATGGGTCCCGCTCTGCACGGACGGACAGCAGGCTGCTGGACAGGGTCACGGCCTCGCGGTCCGAACTCACCTTCACGTCCACGAGCGCGTCCGGCTGAGGCACGAGCATGGGCGTGGTCCTCGGCGGCCGCTGATCGCGGAACAGTTGGAGTCGCACCACCTCGGGTCGGACGAAGGCGATGACCAGGTGGACGACGTTGCCGTCGTCATCGCTTAGGTCGAGCCGCACCCCGTTTCGTACGCGACGAACCGATCGGACGGTCGTCAAGTAGTGATAGTCACGGTTCGGGTCGGCGAAGATCGGTCGCCGGCGAGAGTCCAGGGCCGTGAGGGGGTTGTTGGGTTTGGGCATTGTCCCACCATTCCCTTCCGCCTGGGCCCGCCGTTGTCCCATCCTATCGCGTGGCCCATCGACGGGCAATGAGGCTGACGCCGCCTCACGTGGCCCGTGTCAACTCCACGGCAGGCCTTATAATGGCCGACGTGGAGCGCTCCGTTCACAGCCTGACCCGCAGCCCTCGGCACCACTTCTTCGGCTACTACGACAAGTGCCCGTGGGACTCGACGGGCCGCCCTCGGACCCGAGCACACCCGGGCGGCGGATGGGGTCACAGGACTGGCAGGTAGCGCTTGAGTTCATAGTCAGTCACCTGGCGGCGATAGTCCCACCACTCGATCTCCTTGTTGGTCAATAGGCTGTGGAACAGGTGGTCGCCCAGGCAGCGGCGCAGTAGATCGCTCTCTTGCGCGGACTGGATCGCCTCGACCAGGCTTCCCGGAAGGGGGGCGATGCCCCGCTCCTGGCGCTGTTCCTCGCTCATGTCGTAGACGTTCTCCTCTACAGGGTCCGGGCACGGGTACCCTTTCTCAACGCCATCCAGGCCCGCAGCCAGCATCGCGGCGAAGGCTAGGTAGGGGTTGCAGGCCGGGTCCGGGGCCCGATATTCGATGCTGATGGCCTGCTCCCTCCCCAACCTGTACTCCGGTACGCGAACAAGGTCGGAACGATTCCTTACAGCCCAGGAGACATAGACGGGAGCCTCGAAGCCCAGGGGTCCGAGGCCGGGCACGAGCCGCTTGTAGGAGTTCACCCACTGATTGGTGACAAGGGTGATCTCCCGAGCATGATGCAGCAGGCCAACGATGTACCCACGGGCCAGGGCCGACAAATGATGGGGCGCTTCGGCATCGAAGAAGGCGTTACGCTCACCCTCGAATAGTGACTGGTGGACGTGCATGCCGGAGCCGTTTTGGTCGACCAGCGGCTTGGGCATGAAGGTGGCATACACGCCGTGCCTGAGGGCGACCTCCTTCACGACCTGGCGAACCGTCATCGTGTTGTCCGCCATAATGAGGGCGTCGGTGGAACGGAGGTCTATCTCGTGCTGGCTGGAGGCGCCCTCGTGGTGGCTCCGCTCCACCTCTATGCCCATACCCTTCACGGCCAGGAGGGTCTCCCGCCGCAGTTCCGTGGCCTGTTCCAGCGGGGTGAGGTCGAAGTAGCCGCCCCTGTCCAGCGGCTGCGGGTCCGCTCCGTTCTCAAAGCAAAAGTACTCCAGCTCCGGCGCCACGTAGAACGCGAAGCCCAAGTCAGAGGCCCGCTTCAGGTTGCTCTTGAGGACGTATCGGGGATCGCCCTCGAAGGGGCGGCCGTCAGGGAGGAGGATGTCACAGAACATTCGGGCCACGCGCATCTCTTGGGGTCGCCAGGGGAGGAGGGCGAACGTGGCAGGATCGGGCATAGCGATCATCTCGGTCTCGTCGATGCGGGCGAATCCCTCGATGGAAGAGCCATCAAAGCCCATGCCCTCCTCCAGCGAGGCCTCCAGTTCCCCCGCTGGAATGGCGACGCTCTTCAGATTGCCCAGGATGTCAGTGAACCAGAGGCGAACGAACTTGACCTCGTGCTCCCGGACCGTCTGGAGCACGTAGTCCCTGCTTGCACCATCGCCGGCCATGATTGTCCGCCTCCTGGCCCACTGGGCGAGGCTAGATGTCGTAGTACATGTAGAACTCGTAAGGGTGTGGCCTCAGGCGGAGGGGCTCCACCTCCTGAGTCCGCTTGTACTCGATCCAGGTACGCAGCAGATCCTCTGTAAACACATCGCCGCGCAAGAGGAACTCACAATCCCTTTCCAGGGCGTCCAATACCTGCTCCAGACTGCCGGGGACGGTCTGAATGCGAGCCACCTCGTCTGGGGGCAGCTCGTAGATGTCCACGTCCATAGGGTCGCCGGGATCGATCTCGTTCATGATGCCGTCCAGGCCGGCCATGAGAATAGCCGCGAAGGCCAGATACGGATTGCACGAAGGGTCGGGGGCCCGGAACTCCACCCGCTTGGCGGCAGGGCTCAAGCCGTACATGGGGATACGGACGCAGGCGCTGCGATTGCGCTGTGAGTAGACGAGGTTCACGGGCGCCTCATAGCCCGGCACCAGTCGGCGATAGGAGTTAGCGGTAGGAGCGACCAGGGCCGCCAACGCCGGCGAATGCTTCAGAAGACCGCCGATGAAATACATGCCCTGGAGGCTGAGCTGAGCGTAGCCCTCAGGATCCCAAAAAAGGTTCTCGCCATTCTTCCACACGCTGATGTGAACGTGCATGCCCGTCCCGTTATCTCCAAAGATGGGCTTGGGCATGAACGTGACGGTCTTTCCGTGCTGATGGGCTACGTTCTTGAGGATGTACTTGTAGAGCATCACCTGATCCGCCATGCGGGTGAGGCGCCCGTAACGCATGTCGATCTCGCCCTGTCCCGCCGTGGCTACTTCGTGGTGGTGGAGCTCGACATCGATGCCCACCTGCATCATCTTCAGGATGGCCTCAGAGCGAAGGTCTTGCAGGCTGTCCACCGGCGGGGTGGGTACGTAGCCTTCCTTCGAGCGGGGCCGATGGCCCAGGTTCTGGCCACCGTCCTTGCCCGAATTCCAGATCCCCTCCTCGGAGTCGATGTAGTAGAAGGAGTGGTGTCCCTGGACGTCATAGCGGACGCTGTCGAAGATGAAGAACTCCACCTCAGGGCCGCAGTAGGCGGTGTCGCCGATGCCGGTGGACTGCAGGTAGGCCTCCGCCTTCTCCGCCGTGTGGCGAGGGCTCCGCCAGTAGGGGCCCCTGGTCAGGGGATCCTTGAGATCACAGAGCAGCGAGAGAGTCGGCACGCTGTAGATGGGGTCCACGAAGGCAGAGGTGGGATCCGGGAACAACAGCATGTCGCTTTCGTTGATGGCTTGGAAGCCGCGCAGGCTGGAGCCGTCGAAACCCACGCCGGAGCTGAAGAGGCTCTCGCTGAGTTCCTCCATCGGGATGGAGAAATGCTGCATCATCCCGGGCAGGTCGGTGAACTTCAGGTCGACTATTTGAAGTCCTTTCTCACGACAGAAGGCGATGACCTCTCCGGGGGACTCAAGATCCGGCTTCTTCACTACCTCTACTCTCTGGGCCATTCTTGGTGCCTCCTCTCAGTCCCGGCAGGCGCTTCACGAGCTCCTCCAGCTTGACGCCCGTCAGGGCTTCCACCATAGGCGGGAGCTGGGCGATAACGTTGGTAACGTCTCTGGTGATCTTGCTGGCCCCGGCGCCAACGGAGTCACCGCCGCCGTTGGACACGATCACTATCTTGTCCGTCTTGGCCAGGGGCGCAGACACGGCCTCCGCCATCTTGGGCAGGATGTTGACGAACATCTCGCTGACGGCGGCCTCGTTGTACTCGCCCCAGGCGCTGGCCTTCTCGCTCATCGTCTCCGCCTCGGAGAGCCCCTTCTGCTTTATCACCTCGGCCTCGGCGAAACCGCGGGCCCTGATGGCCTCCGCTTCGCCTGCGGCCTCCGTCTCCTGCCGCTGTTTCTCGGCGGTGGCCAGGGTCTCGATGCGCTGGCGCTCCGCCTCGGCGGGCTTGACAATTTCGGCCAGGAGCTCTCGCTCCCTGCGGATGATCTCCTTCTCCTCCAGTTCGGTCTGCATCTCCTTCTCGACGATGCCGAGGCGGACCTCCTCCTCTTTGACTGCCTGGGCGGTCTTGAGCCGCTGAAGGTCGTAGGCCAGGTCGGCCTGCGCCTTGACCTCACTGATCTCCGCCTCATACTCAGCGCGCTTCATCTCGTGATCGCGCCTGGCTTCCTCGATCTTGGTATCGGCCTGGTAGCGGAAGGTCTTGGCCTCTTCGTCGGCGCTGGCCTCACCGATGATGGCATCGCGCTTGACCTGGGCGGCGCGGGGGCGGCCCAGGGCCTCCAGGTAGCCCCTGGGGTCACTGATGACCTTGATGGTCAGGGAGATGATCTCCAGGCCCATCTTGCCCAGGTCGATGCTGGCCGCTTTCTTGACCTCGCCAGCGAACTCGGTTCGTTTGGTGTAGATATCCTCGATCGTGGAGGCGCCCAGGACCGCCCGCAGGTGGCCATCGCAGACCTGCACCGCCGTCTTCATGACGTCTTCCAGGGGCCTGGACAGGAACTGCTCGGCGGCAAGGGCGATCGACTCGTCGTCTCCCCTCACCTTGATCTGGACCACCCCATCAACGGCCACCGGCACCCCGTGCACGGTGTACACCTCGGGCGTTTTCACTTCCAGGTTCATCAGCTCGAGAGACAGGGTCCTGAGCGACTCGATGATGGGCCAGACCACGGTGCCGCCACCGCGCACAATGCGATACCCCGATTCCCTTCGCTGGCCATCGCTATCGACGAAAGTGGTCTTGCGGCCGGATATGATGAGGACCTCGTTGGGCCCCGCTTTCACATACCTGGCGGCGGCCACTGCCAGGGTTACGGGGAAGAACACAATGGCCAGGATTACTAGCCAAATGGGCGTCTCGGTTTTCACCGTTCTGCCTCCTTCCTCCTAGGGGCTGGCGGTCTCCTCCAGGGTCAGAATCGTGGCCCTGGGGAGCCTCCTTGCCCGTATTAGTTCCTCTGTTACGTGGTGCAGCAGATCATCGAAGTTTGATGAGAAGATAAGGCTCGGCTTGCTGTTTCTGTCCAAGGCGAAAGTCTCACCATCGACCTCATAAACAGGCATCTCCACCCGAGCATCTTCGCCGAAGTAGCTCAGGACGTAGCCGCTGGGCTTCACATGCCCCTCTAGGGCTTCCCAGACTTCTTCCCTCATCTGTTCTATCTTGAGGTCAAAAGGGGAGGTCATGGCTCTGCTGGCGACCAGATCGGCGGCTATCTCCCGGCGCAGGGCAAAGATCTCCGCCACATCCAGGAAGCGGGAGGGGACGCCGATGACATCGTAGTTCAGCCTGAGGCCCTGGACGGAGGGCTGGCTAAAGATTGGTATCCAGGTCTTGCCGTTGCCGAACGCGAGAGCCATCGGATATGTCTGGAGGTCCTTCCAGAGAACGATGCTGACCTCGATCTCCTGCTTGGACTGCAGCTTTCCGATGCGCAACATATGATCGCCCAGCCTCTGCCAGAGCTGGCTGATGTCCTCGGCGGTCAGAGTAGGTCCGTCGGGCAAGTGGAGGCAGAGCTTGCCGCCGCTGAGATAGATCGGCAGTTTGTCCCATATGGGCAGCGACAGGATGTAGTAGGGCAGAGTGCCATAGTCGATCACCGCCTCGATGGCTTCGGGGACGACTCGCTCCAGGGCAACAAGGTTTGCTTTTTCCAGGGTGGTGCCCAGGATCCGCGTCGAGTACAGTTCCTTGACCAGGAGATGCTGACCCCGGTTGGGCTTCCAGAAGATGGGCAGACTCGTCGTGCGTCCCTCGCCCGGCAGGACGGCGCTCAAATCCACCTCGAAGAAGTATCGAGGTTGGCTCTGCGAGCCCTCCTCATAGCCAAGGTTCTTGCTCACCCGAATATCGAAGTGCATCGCTCCCCCTCCCATGCTCTTCATGTTCTTCTGTATGCTCTTCCAGCTAAATCGCGACATCGCCCCGCTCCCCCGTCCGTATCCGGACCACTTCCTGCATTGGGGAGACAAAGATCTTGCCGTCTCCTACGTCCCCCGTCCAAGCCCCCTTCATGATGGCGTCAATGACCTTCTCTACCTCCTCATCCTTCACGACGACGTCCATCTTGAGCTTGGGTAGGATATCGGCGGGGAAGATCGATGTGCCTCGCCAGAAAGTCTCCCCACGCTGGCGGCCGCGCCCCCTGACCGGGGTGATGTTGAACGATGGGATGCCCGCCCTATCCAGGGAATCCTTGATGTCAACCAACTTCTCTTCTCGGACAATCGCCTCGACTCTTTTCATGGCTACTCCCTTAGCGATTCCTCTGCTCGTCTCATGGCCTACCAGGAGCCATAAGCTCGCTCCCCGTGCTGGGCAAGGTCTATGCCCACAAGCTCCTCCCTGGGCGAGACTCGCACGGTTGAGAACCAATCCAGAACCTTCAGGATTCCGAAGGTCATGACGAAGGAGTACCCCCAGGTAGCGCCGATACCGGCTAGCTGGGCAAGCAACTGTTCCGGCCTGCCATCGATGGCACCGCCGATGCCGCCGTGGAAACCAGTAGCAGCGGTGATGGCGCCACTGGCGAAGAGACCCGTGGCGAACGCGCCCCAGGTGCCGCCGACGCCGTGGACGGCCCAGACGTCCAGGGCGTCGTCTAGACCCAGGCGGTCGCGCAGACTAGCGGCTAGATAGCAGATGAAGCCGGCGCCGAGCCCAATGAGGATGGCTGGCATGATGTTCAGATAACCGTCACCGTGCTCCCACGCTCCGACGAAGCCGGAAGCGGGGGTGATGGCCACCAGCCCAGCGACTGCTCCAGCGGCTGCCCCTGTCACACTGGGCGCCCGCTGCAATAGCCAGCTCATGGCAATCCATGTGAGAGCCGCCGCTCCTGCCGCCGTGTTGGTCTGCACGAAGGCGTTGGCCGCTGCGCCGTCGGAGGCTAGGGCGCTGCCGGCGTTGAAGCCAAACCAACCGAACCACAGCAGGCCCGCCCCCAGGACCACGAACGGGATGTTGTGGGGCTCCATGGGCGACCTGCCGAAGCCCGTGCGCTTGCCGAAAACCAGGGCCGCCGCGAGGGCTGCCACCCCCGAGTTGATGTGGACGACCGTGCCTCCAGCGAAGTCATAGGCGCCCATACCGCCGTTTGTGCCCAGCCAGCCGTCCTTGGCCCATACCCAGTGGGCCACCGGCGCGTACACCAAGGTGACCCAGAACAGTATGAAGATGAGGAAAGTGCCAAACTTGGCCCTCTCGGCGAACGCGCCCGTGATAAGGGCCGGAGTGATGATAGCGAACATCATCTGGAAGGCCATAAAGGCCTGATGGGGCACCGTGGCGCTGTAGTCGGGATTCGGCTCGCTGCCCACGTTGCGCAGGCCGAACCAGGAGAAGTCACCGATGAAGCCGCCGTGGTCCGGCCCGAAGGCCAAGCTGTAGCCCCAGAGCACCCACACCACGCTGACCAGGGCGATGATCACGAAGCTGTGCATGATCGTGCTCAGGACGTTCTTCTGACGGACAAGGCCGCCATAGAAGAAGGCGAGGCCTGGGATCATCAGGAAGACCAGGGCCGCCGAGGCCAAGAGCCAAGCCGTATCGCCGGTGTCCACTTCGAGCATCATAGACAGCTCCTATCGGAAGTTAGCCCACCCATTTGTGAAACCTAGCACCAGGATGGGGAGACATTGTTACAGCCGTGTTACGCCCGCGTTACGTTCTTGTTACGCGAACACCGGCGTCATGGAGAAACTGCGCGTACCACGCTGGTTCGGGCCGAACGCCTACCGGCGGTCACGCCCCAGCGGCCGCGACAACGCCCGCCAGCTGCTCACCGAAGCCACCACCACGCACTATCAGATCGGCACGTCCAGACATGTCGAGATGGCGGAGGCGATGTTGGGGGAGGTGAAAGCGCCAGACTGGAAGTCCGGGGGTCTGCTGGTAAGGCGAAGCGCCTCCATTCAGATACGGCTGGGATCCGCGGGCACGGGTCATTTCCCTCGAGTACGGCGCTCAAGTTGTTGTGGGACATCTATGCCTCAGCCAGCACCTGGCCCTGCGCCCTACTGCCTGAGAGACAGGGGCCATCTTTGGCAGAAGATCAGTGTCTTCCATATCTGGCTGGAGTCGTTTTCAGAGGGCAGGCTGACGGTCGTTTTGGGCGGTGGGACGGGCCTCGCCTCGGCCGGACTAGACCCCGAAGGCGCTCCAGTTTCGTATCTGGAAACCGGCATTTGCCGCCCCTCAAGGGTGGGATTTGGTGCCCCCGGGAGGACTCGAACCTCCAACCAACTGCTTAGAAGGCAGCCGCTCTGTCCGTTGAGCTACGGGGGCACCTAGGTGATTCTGGGCCGCGTCGCGCGCCCGGTCAAGTCAACCCTGTGCGGGCGCGGTGCGCACCTTGTGCAGCCGCGGGAAACGTCTGCCCATCGGCTCTACGGAGACGATGCGCACGCCGTCCAGTTCCGGCGACGTGGTGAGGTGCTTCTGGACCAGCCGGCCCAGAGGTTGAGCGGCGATGACGGCCAGAACCGCCGCCACTAAGGCGCCGGGGAGCCCCTCCACTCGACTGCGGCGGCCCATGGCAGAAAGAGAGGCGAGTCCGGCCAGGATGCCGGCCACCGCCAGGTTGGTCCCGCACAGGGGGGAGACCGCCAGCTGCGACTCGCCGCGCTGAAGCCGGGCCAGCCCCTCGTGGGCAAACTCACTAAGGGCATCGGTAGGGATGTCGCCGTAGATGTAGAAGCCGTCGGGCGCCGCCCGGCCCAGGATCCTGGTGTGGGGGCCGCGTCGGCTGAGGAGGACGCTTATGGTGGCGTGCTCCAGGGCATGGTTGCGACGGATAGCATTGACTACTCGTTTTATCATTTAGGCCTCCGTTGCGAGTATACCACAGGCCCGTCTTGGCCTCGGTCTGGCATCACTGCGGCCTCAGCCAGCCGACCGGCCGGGTCTCGGCCCCCTTGGGGGCTGGCAGCCGACGGCCGCCTTGCGCGAGGAAGACGAGGCGCTCCGGCCCGGAGTTGACCAGGGAGTCCCCGGGGAACGATTTGACGGCCAGGAACTTACCGTCCGGGGACCAGCTCAGGGGGACATCGAACCCCTTATCCGGGGGCGTGAGGGAGGTTACCTTGCCGCCGTCCAGCGGTACCAGGGCGACGCGGCCCGGGTTGGGGCCAGCGGGGAGCTGCCCCACGCTCACCTTGTCGCCGTCGGGGTGCCAGAGGGGGTGGAGGTGCCGGCCGCCAGGCAGCCCCTCCGCGCTGAGCGGCGAGACCTGCTCCGTCTTGATGTCGGCGATGTGGGTGCGGAACACGAACTTCCCCTCCACCAGGCTGGGGACCAGGAAGACCACGCGTGAGGAGTCGGGAGAGAGGGAGTAGTCAAGCGCTGTCTGGTCGCTGAGGAGGAGGAAGACGGAACCGGTGAGGACAGGGCTGGGCGTAGGGGTGGGGATAGGTGAAGGTGTAGGGGTGGGGGTAGGCGTGGGGGTAGGGCTGCCGCCGGCGGCGGTGGCTTCGGCCTCAGCGGTGGCCGTGGCTGCGGCCTCGGCGGTGGCGGTGATCTCGGCCTCGGCGGTGGCGGTGGCCTCGGCCTCGGCGGTGGCGGTGGCGACGGCCTCGCCCGTGGCGGGGGCGTAGCGGCCCAGGGAGGTACCCCCCTGCGTTCCGCCCTCGACCTGGACAAAGTACATCGTCGCTTCCTTGGCGTCGAAGCCCAAGAGTTCGTAGATCCGGACGTCGCTCACGTGCTGGCGGAGCACGGTGCGTATGGGCGGCGGTTTTTCTTCTCCCTCCTCTCCCTCCTCTCCCTCCTCAGCCTCCTCTGTGCCTACGTCTACGCAGGGGATGTCTACGGTGACAGTGGCCGGCGCAGATGTCGCTGAGCCGTCGTTGGTGGTGTAGGTGAAGGAGCCTTGGGCAGGGCCGCAGACGCCCGGCTCGGACGTGAAGGTGACGGTGGCCGAATCGGTGTTGGGGCTCCCCGCTACGCAAGGGTTGTCTGTGATCTCGCTCAGGGTGCCATTGACGGGGTCCGCCGTCTCAAAGATGAGCTCGCAGGTGTCCGCGTCGGAGCCCGTAAGGGTGATGACCACGCTTTGCTGCTGCTCATCTTCTTCTCCATCATGTTCATCATCAGATTTGAACAGCTGAACTAGGATGATCGTTGTTTCGTCTTCAAGGTTGCGCCGGAGGAACAGGAGCCCGCCGTCCGGGGACCAGTGCGGCACGGTCTGGAGGTCTACCCCCTCAGCGACCAGGGTCGTCTCCTTCGACTTCAGGTCCAGGATATGGGTCTCAGCGTCCCTGCTGCTGTCGATGCCCGCCTCGGGCATGGCGTTGTAGGCGATCTTCTTGCCGTCGGGCGATAGGGCGGCCACTACGGCCGAGCCGGACTTGTGCGGCACCTTGGCCACCTCCACACGGTCGGAGGGATCAGCGGGGTTGATTCTCCAGATAATGTCCTCCTCCGTCCCGAACTCGCTGTATAGGAAGCGGTAGGGCGTGAGCTCCGGCGAGGGCAGGGGAGTGGCAGTGGCCGTGCCAGGAAGGATGGCGGTGGGGGTGGAGGGTGCGGCAGTCGGCGAGGGTGTGACATCGGCGCCGTCCCTGCCACAGGCGGCGAGGAGGACCGTCAGGAGCGCCCCGGCGGCCATCGCCTGCCGCCACCACCTCCGCCTCTGCATTCGCATCCGCATATTAGTTAAAACGCCGAGCGCAGGGCTTGGCTACGCGCCGCTACATCTCCCGGTCAGGGCTCATCGTCGCCCGAGAGGGCGGCGGGCTCGCCGCGGAGCGCCTCCCGGATACGCCGGTATAGATAGTAGGCGATGAGCAAGAGAACGGCGATGGCAATGGGTGTAGTCACCGGCCGGAACCAGTCGATCAGGTGTTCCCAGCTATCGCCAAGGGCGAAGCCGCCCCAGGCCAAACCCAGGGACCAGGGGTAGGAGCCAGCGAAGCTGAGGAGAGCGAAGCGGAAGACGTTCATGCGGGCGACGCCCGCGGGAACGCTGATGAAGGTGCGGATGACCGGCAGCAGGCGGCTGACGAACACCGCTGGCTCGCCGTAACGCGCAAACCAGCGGTCGGCCCAGTCCAGTTCTCGCTGGCTAATGAAGACGAAGCGACCGTACCGGCGAAGGAAGGGGCGCCCACCCCAGGCGCCAGCGCAATAGGCGACCAGGGAGCCGATGGTGTTGCCCAGGGCACCGAAGAAGGCAGCCAGGAACAGCCACTCGATTCCCAAGCCCCGGTCCTCTATCAGGAACCAGCCGGCCAGGGGCATGATGATCTCGCTGGGGAAGGGGATGGCCGCGCTCTCCACGGCCATGAGGAAGACGACGCCGGGCCACCCTATGGCGTCGTACAGGTATTCAGCCGCGTCTAGCAGCCTGTCTTCTATCCCGAACAGATCTGGCCTAACCTCCCGACTGCGATGCCAAGTATAGCCGTTGGCCCGCATTGAGCCAACGGCGGTTGACACCGGAGGCGCCACGGCCAATGATGCGAGCGAGATGGACGTCGGCAAGCTACCCAACGAACTGCTGGCCCGGCTCCTGGCCAGGATCCAGCGAAGGGACCCGCGGGTTCTCCTGGGCCCCGGCATCGGCCGCGACGCGGCAGTGATCGACGCCGGCGGGGAGCGGCTGCTGGTGGCCAAGAGCGACCCCGTCACCTTCGCCAGCGATCACATCGGCTGGTACGCGGTGCACGTCAACGCGAACGACGTGGCGTGCATGGGGGCGCGGCCGGCCTGGTTCCTGGCCACTGTCCTGCTGCCGCAGGGGGCCCCCGAGGAGCAGGCCGGGCAGGTGTTCGGACAACTTCTGGAGACGTGCCAGGGGCTGGAGGTGGAACTGGTGGGCGGTCACACGGAGATAACCCACGGTCTGGAGCGACCCATCGTGGTGGGGGCGATGCTGGGGGAGGTGGAGCGTGAGGCACTAGTGCAGGCCTCGGGCGCCATGGAAGGGGACGCCGTCATCCTCAGCAAGGGGATCGCTATCGAGGGAACGGCGGTGCTGGCGCGGGAAGGGGGCGAGCGGTTGGAGCGCCTTGGGGTGCCGGGGCCGGTCATCCGGCGGGCCCAGGGCTACATCTTCGAGCCGGGGATAAGTGTGGTACGGGAGGCGATGACGGCCTGCGAGGCGCTGCGAGGCGCCGGCGGCGGCGTGCACGCCATGCACGACCCCACCGAAGGGGGCCTGGCCACCGCGCTCTACGAGCTGGCGGAGGCGTCCGGGCTGGGGGTCGCGGTGCAGGAGAGGGAGATCACCGTGCTGCCAGAGACAGAGGCGATCTGCGACGCCGCCTCGCTGGAGGCGTTGGGGCTGCTCGCTTCGGGGGCACTACTCATAGCGGTGGCGGAGGAGGGCTGTGGGAGGGCGCTGTCGGCGCTGGCAGAGGCGGGGATCGAGGCGCGGCGGATCGGCGGTATGGTCAGACGGGAGGCGGGCGTTATAATGGAGGGGCGCGCCGGAACCGCCCCCGTTCCCCACTTCGCCAGGGACGAGGTAGCACGCTTTCTGGCAGGCTAGAGATGAAAGCGGCCCCGATAGTGTTCGGGGCCGTTGGCGGAAGGGCGAACTAGGGAGGATGGGACACCGTGGCCAGTAGGAAGCCAGCAACCATTGGTCAGCTCCGCGACTCCGGCTACAGGGTGCTGTCCGTCAAACAGGAGCTGCGCAAGAACCTCATCGAGCGCATCAAGAAGGGAGAGGCGGAACACCTCCCCGGCATTATCGGCTTCGAAGAGACGGTTCTCCCCCACCTGGAGAACGCCCTCCTGTCCGGGCAGGACATCATCTTCCTCGGCGAGCGGGGCCAGGCGAAGTCCCGCCTGATCCGCTCCCTGGTGCACCTCCTCGACGAGGAGATACCGGCCATAGCCGGCTGCGAGATCAACGACAATCCGTTCGAGCCCTTGTGCAGGCGCTGTCAGGAGCTGGTGGCGCGGGAGGGGGACGACACGGAGCTGGCCTGGCTGGACCGAGAGCGCCGCTACGGGGAGAAGCTGGCCACGCCGGACGTGACCATCGCCGACCTCATCGGCGAGGTGGACCCGATCAAGGTGGCGGAGGGCCGCTACCTGTCGGACGAGCTGACCATCCACTACGGGCTGGTGCCCAGGCACAACCGGGGCATCTTCTGCATCAACGAGCTGCCGGACCTGGTCGAGCGCATCCAGGTGGGCCTGTTCAACATCATGGAGGAGCGCGACGTCCAGATCCGTGGCTACCGCATCCGCCTCCCCCTGGACGTCTTCGTCGTCGCCTCCGCGAACCCGGAGGACTACACCAACCGCGGCCGCATCATCACGCCTCTCAAGGACCGCTACGGGGCGCAGATCCGCACCCACTACCCCAAGAACGTGGAGACGGAGATCGCCATCATAGAGCAGGAGCGCTCCCGCTTCGAGGAGGATGACGATCTTCCCGTGAACGTGCCTCCATACATGAAGGAGATCGTGGCGGAGGTGACCCGGCTGGCGCGCCGCAGCCCGGACGTTAACCAGCGCTCCGGCGTCTCCGTGCGGGCCTCGATCGCGGACTACGAGGCGCTGCTGGCCAACGCCTTCCGCCGGGCGATCCGCCTGGGCGAGAAGGAGATCGTGCCCCGCATCAGCGACCTGCCCTACCTGGTGCCCACGATAAGCGGCAAGCTGGAGTTGGAGACAGTGGAGGAAGGTCGGGAGGAGCAGATCATCGACCGTCTCCTGCAGGGGGCCGCCCTGGCGGTGTTCAACCGCTACTTCAGCCTGGGCGAGCTGGAGGCGGTGGTGGCGAAGTTCAAGGCTGGCTACGCGGTGGAGGTGGGTGACCAGACGCCTTCGGCAGACTACACGAAGGTGGTGAAGCAGGCGGAGGGGCTGGACGCGGCGGTGGAGAAGCTGGGCGCAGGCAAGAGCAGGCCGGTCGTCGCCTCGGCGGTGGAGTTCGTGCTGGAGGGTCTGCACCTGAACAAGCGGCTGAACAAGGACAAGATCGCCGGACGGGTGCAGTACAGGGGGTAGCTGCGTGCGTGCGTGGGATGTGGAGGTCGAGCTCTATGATGGCGGGGAGCCGAGGAGGGTCCGGCTCGACAGCATGCCTCGCAACATCCTTTCGCTTCTGGGAGATGCGGTTGGGGAGACCGAGACGCCGCTTCTGGTGGTTGAATCGTGGGGTAGGTATCGCGTCGTCACAGGCTCGCATCTAATCGATCTTGCCAAGAAGCCGCCCGCTCGCTATGAACTGGCCAAGATGGAGCACCTAGGCATGGTGGACGAGCAACATCTTGAATTGTCCTTTACCTATGAGGGAGCAAACGTTGTGCTTTCTGGGACGGAGGGAGTGCTTTACTGGCTCAGCAAACACGGCACAAGCCCGACGTATGGGTATGACTATTCCGTCGAGTGGTGGGACGCTTATAGGCGGCGGGTGCGATGGATACAGCTGCCGCTGCCTTGGCGGAAGGCAACTGAGGAAGCACTGGATACAGGTGAGCTTCCGGTAGTTGTCATATCGCATGAGAAGCATCTCGATTGGGTGTGCACCAATTCAGCATGGATCGACTTCAGAAAGAGAGGCCCCCGGCGGTATGACCTACATGCGATTAGAGACCTGACGTGGCAGTCAGGATTCCTCCAAGACCGAGTGACGTTCAGCTATGAGGCGGATACCGTCAAGTTGCCTGACCGTCACCTCAGCGAGGCTGTCTTGAGGCATTGGCCACATCTGGCACCAGAGCTGGTGGTACAACCAGACGAGCTGATGGCAGCAAGTCCTGATGATTTCAAGCCCTCCAAACTTGCCTGCATGGTCGATGTCAATGCGGGCAAGATGACCTATGCCCCGTGGACTGTCAATGTGCTGACTAGGCGGCAGCGAGGTAACACCATATCGTACTTCCAAACGGTTGACTGCCCGTACTGTGGCAACCGCTTGGCAATACGCATCCGGAAGGATAAGCCTCTTGAGCTGTTGTATCAGTCGGAAGCACCCGCGGTTCGTACGGTTTGGTATTTTGAATTCGAGCGACACTATAGGCACAGATGGGCATAGGATGACTTTGCGCTACCGGTACTCAGAGTGGGACGGGACGCAGGACATCCCGTCGCTGGACCCGGACGATCTGCTGGCCAGCATCACCGATGACCTGATGAACTTCGGCGACCTGCAGCACGCCCTGCGCAACCTGCTGCAGCGCGGCCTGCGCAACCCTCTGGGACAGCGGATGCAGGGGCTGCGAGACCTCCTCCAGCAGCTCCGGCAGCGAAGGCGTCAGATGCTGGACCGCTACAACCTCAGCTCGGCGTTCGAGGACATCAAGAAGCGGCTGGAGGAGATCCTCTCCCTGGAGCGGGGAACACTGGACAGCCGGCTCCAAGAGGCAGAGAGCCAGCTCCGGGGAGGCCAGAGCCCGCTCCAGGCCTTCGAGGAGGCGCTGAAGCCACCGCAGCAGGAGCCCTTCGACTCCGCTCAGGACAGGCCTACGGCGGAGGAGCAGCAGCGCCTGGCGGAGATGCTGAAGGGGATCGTCGAGAAGAAGAAGAACGCCCTGGACAACCTGCCCGAGGATGTCGGCGGGCAGGTGAAGGAGCTCCAGAACTACGAGTTCATGGACCCGGAGGCGGGCGCCAAGTTCCAGGAGCTCATGGAGATGCTGAAGAAGGCGATGATGGACACCTTCTTCAAGGATCTGTACAACGAGATCGCCAACATGAGCCCGGAAGAGATGGCCCGCATGAAGGAGATGATGCGGGAGCTGAACCGGATGCTGTCGGAGAAGATGGCCGGGGGCCAGCCGGACTTCCAGGGGTTCATGGACAAATACGGCGACCTGTTCGGGCCGAACCCGCCCCAGAGCCTGGACGAACTCATCGAGCAGATGCAGCAGCAGATGGCCGCCATGCAGTCGCTGCTGGACAGCCTGCCCCCGGACATGCGGCGGCAATTGCAGGACCTGCTGATGGAGAAGGTAGGGGACCCCGATCTCCAGCGGGAGATCCAGGAGCTGGCCATCAACGTGGACATCCTCTACCCGGCGCGCGAGCTCCAGAACCAGTACCCGTTCCGGGGGGACGAGGATCTGGACCTGCTCCAGGCGCTGCACCTGATGGACGATCTCCAGGGACTGGAGGGCTTGGAGAGGCAGCTTGAGCGCACCCAGTACGGAGGCAACCTGGAGGACATCGACGAGGAGAAGCTGCGGGAGCTGCTGGGGGAAGAGGCAGCCCAGACACTGCGCCAGCTCAAGGAGTTCCTGGAGATACTGGAGGAGGCGGGCTACATCCGGCGTAAGGGCAAGACGTGGGAGCTGACGCCTCGGGGCGTGCGTAAGATCGGCGAGAAGGCGCTGGGGGAGATCTACAGCCAGCTCAAGAAGTCGGGCTACGGCAAGCACCCCCAGCGAGAGCGGGGACCGGGCGGCGAGCGGGCCGACGAAACGAAGCAGTACGAGTTCGGGGACCCGTTCCACCTGCACCTGGGCGAGACGATCATGAACGCGGTATTCCGGGATGGCCCCGAGGTGCCGGTGCGGCTGGACAAGCAAGACTTCCAAGTGTACAGGTCAGAGACGCTGACCACGACGGCCACAGTGATGATGCTGGACCTCTCCTGGTCGATGGCGCTGCGGGGCAGCTTCCAGTCGGCCAAGAGGGTGGCCCTGGCCCTACAGAACCTGATCCAGACCCAGTTCCCCAAGGACTGCCTGTACGTCCTTGGCTTCTCCGCCTACGCGCGGGAGCTTCGGCCCGATGAGCTGCCCTACGTGCGCTGGGACGAATCGGTGCTGGGGACGAATATGCACCACGCCTTCATGGTGGCACAGAAGTTGCTGTCCAGGCACAGCGCGGAGACGCGGCAGATCATCATGATCTCCGACGGGGAGCCCACGGCGCACCTTGAGCGAGGCCGCTCCTACTTCGCCTACCCGCCCAGTCCCATCACCATCCGAGAGACGCTAAAAGAGGTCAAGCGGTGCACCCGCCGGGGGATCATAATCAACACCTTCATGCTGGACCGCAACTACTATCTCAAAGAGTTCGTGAACCAGATCGCCAGGATGAACAAGGGGCGGGTGTTCTTCACGACGCCGGAACGGCTGGGGCAGTACATCCTGGTGGACTACGTGTCGCAGAAGCGCAAGCGGCTGGGCGGTCAGGCCGCGTAGAGCGGCTACAGTGTAAGTTCTCACTCCCTGGCGGAGGTTGGCCACTAGCTGTGTCTCCGCCCTCGTCCTCTGGGCACCGGATACATGGCGATAGAGGGCTTCAGCTTCCTCGACGCCATGTATCAGACGATAACGGCGGTGACCACGGCCGGCTTCGGGGAGATCAATCCCTTTGGGAGTGCCGGTCAGGTATTCACGATCATCATCGTATTGGGCGTCATCGTCATCCTACCGTGTCCTTACGGTGGTGATGCAGATTGCCGTTGAAGGCGAACTGGAGAGTATACTGGGAGCGCGTCGAATGGAGTCGAAGATTGAGGCCCTGCGCGACCACTACATCCTGTGCGGCTTCGGCCGCGTAGGCACGGAGATCGCGCGCGAGTTCACCGACCGCGGCGTGCCCTTCGTCATCGTGGACTCCAACCCGGAGGCGATCGGCCGCG
>DAOUMV010000004.1:0-49835 GCA_034408935.1 Dehalococcoidia bacterium | reverse complement strand
GCTGTCAGCCGGCCGCTCTGGCCCGACTCGTCCCCAAGTACAGCGGCGCCGTGGGGCAGCGGTCGCTCAGGGGGCACTCGGCGCACAGCGGGCGCTGCGCCCGGCACAGCCGCCGCCCGTGCTTGATCAGCGACACGTGGAACGGGTAGACCTCCTTGGGGGCCAGCATCGCCTCCAGCAGGTCGTGGGCCTTCGCTGCGCCCGTGTTCGCCGGCACCAGGCCCAGCCGTCGCGCTATCCGCCCCACATGGGTGTCCACCGGCAGCGCCGGCCGCCCCAGGGCGAACATCAACACGCAGGCCGCCGTCTTTGGTCCCACCCCCGGCAGCGAGCGCAGCCACGCCTTCGCCTCCGCCAGCGGCATCTCTCCCAGAAACGAAAGGTCGAACGAGCCCCGCCGCTGCCATATCTCCTCCAGGATCGCCTTGATGCGGGGCGCCTTGGTCGCCGCCAGCCCGCCCACCTGTATCTCCCTCTCGATCTCCCCCGGGTCGGCCGCCATCACCGCCTCCCACGTGGGAAAGCGGGACACCAGCCGCATGAACGCGCGGCCGGAGTTCGTATCCGATGTGTTCTGAGAGAGGATCGTGAGCACCAGTTCCGTCATCGCGTCGCCGTGGGGCCGCCACACCGGCCGGCCGTACAGGACCGACAGCACCTCCACGATCTCCCCAGGGGTGAGCGCTGGCGCCTTCCTCCTCGTCCTGGCCATGAGGCTACGGGTTAGCTGCGAAGTAGTCCCACACTGCCCGCGAGACCGCCACCGTCGCCTCCCAATCCCAGGAGCGGTCGGAGAGCACCGCAATGATGTAGGGGCCGGCGGGGCCCCACACCAGCGCCACGTCGTGGGAAGCATTGTCCACGTTCCCCGTCTTGTGCGCCACCGCCGACCCTGGCGGCACGCCGGACGGGATGCCCCCCCGGATCCACTCCTGGAGCAGCAGCGACAGCATCTCCCTCCGGGACTCCTCAGTTACACCTTCGCCCGCGGCCACCGCCTCCATGAGCAGCGCCATGTCCCGTGCCGTCGTAGGCAGATCGGTGCTCATCACCGACATATCGTTGATCCCCAGCGATCTCAGCGTCTGGTCCACCCGCCAGGGGTTCACCACGTCCTGCACCATCACCGCGGTGGGGGTATCGCTCACGATGATCATCGCCCGAAGGGCGTCGGCCAGCGAGAGCTTGTCGCCCACCTCCAGCTCCAGGAACTCCAGAGTGCTGAGGTCGTACGCCGCGTACTCCTCTTCCAGCGTCAGCTCCTGCGAGAAGTCGATCTCGCCGCCGTCTCGCTGGCGGTAGGCCTCCAGGAGGAGGGCCAGTTTGAACAGGCTGGCCGCGTAGTATACTTCACCCTCGTTGAGAGAGGCGGAGCGTCCATCCCCCAGGTTGTGCACCACCACCGAGTACGTGCCCTCGTAGCCGGATAGGGTCGTGCGGATGAGGGCATCCAGGGCAGGGTCCTCCGAAGGCGGGACAAAGGTCGCCGCTAGATCCGGCACCGCCACGTCCGCATCGAGGTATTCCAGCGACCGCACCTCCGGCAGGCTCACTGTGGGCAACCCCGTGGGCACGACCACCGCAGTGGCCGGGACGGCGCTGGGCGTGGGCCGCGGCGTTTCCGTGGGTGTCATCCTAGGCTCCGAATAGGGAGTGATGCCCACCGTGGGCTGGACAGCACCGTCGCTGCCGCCGCACGCCACCGCAGACAGCGGGCAAAGGAACGGCACCGCGAGGAGGCCCACCAAGAGGCGCTTCATGCCATCAATTCTCTCGCGGAACGGCGGCCAGCGCCAACCCCACTTTGTTGTCGTCCTCATCGCCGCACATCTATACTGGCTGGTGCGGGCACATCGCCCGCCGGAAAGGAGAGCCCATGGCCGAAAAGCCGGTGCGTCTCACCGAGCTGGCCTCCTGCGCCGGTTGAGCCGGCAAGGCGGGGGCGGAAGCCCTAACGCAGGTCCTGCGTTACCTCAGTGAGACACAAGCCGACCAGCATCCCGGCCTCTTGGTCGGTCTGGCCGCGCTCGACGACGCCGCCGTATACAAGCTCAACGATGAGCAGGCGGTGGTGCTCTCGCTTGATTTCTTTGCCCCTCTCGTGGACGACCCCTACCAGTTCGGCGCCATCGCCGCCGCCAACGCCATGAGTGACGTCTACGCCATGGGCGGCGAGGTCACCCTCGCCCTCAACGTCGCCGCCTTTCCCGAGGACCTCGCCCACGAGACCATCGGCAAGATCCTCCGGGGCGCGGCAGACAAGGTGGCCGAGGCGGGCGGGGTCATCGCCGGCGGCCATACCATCATCGACGCCGAGCCCAAGTACGGCCTCTGCGTCCTCGGCCTCGTCCATCCCAAGCGTATCTTCGCCAAGGCCGGGGCTCGGCCGGGAGATGTGCTGTACCTCAGCAAGCCCCTGGGCACCGGCATAGTCACCACCGCTGCCATGAGCGACGAGGCCAAGCCGGAGCATCTCCAGACCACCATCGAGTGGATGACCCGCCTCAACCGTCACCCCTCTCACATCGCCCGGGAGGTGCAGGCCCACGCCCTCACCGACGTCACCGGCTACGGCATCCTCGGCCACGCCCACGAGGTTGCCGCCGCCAGCGACGTGGCCTTCCACCTGAGCGCCGGCCGCATGCCGCTGCTCCCAGGCGCCCTGGAGTACGCCTCCCGGGGCATCGTCACCGGCGGCGCTTCCCGCAACCGCAGCCACCTTCAGGACAAGGTCACGATCTCCGGCAAGGTCAGCGAGGATATGCAGCATGTCCTGTTCGACGCCCAGACCTCCGGCGGCCTCCTCCTCGCCGTCGATCCCGAGAGCGGGGCCGAGGTGGAAGCCCGCTTCGCCGCTGCCGAGCTACAGGCATGGCAGGTCGGCGAAGTGATCAAGGGCCAGGGCATCGAGGTGGTGCCGTAAGGCCCGCCGACGGATAGCGAGCGCAAGACCGGCCGAGTCGTCCGAGCCGCCTACGTCATCGCCCGCAGGAGCCGCACCCGCTCCTCGATAGGCGGGTGCGTCGCGAACAGGTTGTTCAGGAAGCTACTGTGCTCGCGGAGGGGGTTGTTGATGTAGAGGTGGGCGGTCGCCTTGTTGGCCACCTCCAGCGGGTCCGGGTCGGCTGATATCTTCTCCAGAGCGCGGGCCAGGGCATCCGGGTTGCGGCACAGCAGCGCGCCTGAGGCGTCCGCCAGGAACTCCCGTTGGCGGGAGATAGCGAAGCGGATGAGCTGAGCGGCGATCGGGGTGAGGATGATCGCCGCCAGGGCGATAGCGTAGATGACCAGCACGCCGGCACCGCCGCCGCGGCCGCGATTGCTGGAGCGGCGCCCGGCGCCCCAGAAGGTGAGCCGCAGGGCGAAGTCCGCCATCAGCGCAGCCAGGCCAACCAGCACCACAACGATCGTCATCACCCGGATGTCGTAGTTGCCGATGTGGGAGAGCTCGTGGGCGATGACCCCCTCCAGCTCAAGCCTGTCCAGCTTCTGGAGGAGGCCACGGGTGACAGCGACGGCCGCGTGTTCGGGGTCGCGGCCAGTGGCGAAGGCGTTGGGGGAACCGTCCTCGATGACGTAGACCTTGGGCATCGGCAGCCCGGCACCGATACACAGGTTCTCCACCGTTCTAAACAGCTCCGGCTCCTCATCCTTCGTCACCTCCCGCGCCTGGGAGATGGCCAATGCCACCCGCGACGAGCTGTAGTAGCTCACCAGGGCGATGATCAGGAAGGGGATGATAAGCAGCGGGGCGAAGGGATAGGGCAACCCCAAGACGACCCCCATGGCGATGGACGCCCCTGCCAGCAGCGCCACGAACACGAAGAGCAGCAGGAACGTGCTCCTGCGGTTAGCGTCTATGCGGTCGTAGATGAGGACCTGCTGCTCGGCTTGGGCCACGCGCCGACCCTCTACGCTTCAGGCGGCGAAACAGGAGGCCCGGATGCTGATGGCGGGGCCTCCGGCGGCCCCGCCGGCGGCGCGAAGCTGACCTCCGGCACTTCCCGTGCCTCCTCCTCCGCCTGGAAGAACTCGAACCGCACAAAGCCGAACATGTTGGCCATTATCACGTTGGGGAACGTCTGGATGCGCGTGTTGTAGCTCATGACGTTGCGGTTGTAGAACTGCCGCGCGTAGGCGATCTTCTCCTCGATGTCCGACAGCTCGTGCTGCAGGTCGAGGAAGTTCTGGTTGGCCTTGAGGTCCGGGTACCTTTCCGCCACCGCGAACAGCGAACGCAGCGTCTGGGTGAGGAAGTTGTTCGCCTCCGCTGCCTCGCGCGCCGTCCCCGCCTGCTGCAGCATCGACCGAGCGCGGGTTACGTTCTCAAACGTCTCTCGCTCGTGGGCGGCGTACCCCTTCACCGTCTCCACCAGGTTGGGCACGAGGTCGGCCCGCCTCTTCAACTGCACGTCGATGCCCGACCACGCCTCCCGCGTCCTGACTCGCGCTCGCACCAGCCCGTTGTACATGCCCGCCAGCACCAAGCCGGCCAGCACGACGATGCCGACGATCACTACGATTACGATGATGGCGACCATCTACGGCCCCCTTTCTTGTCCCGTTCGCCCGTTCCTCGATCCATTCGCAAATTGTAGCACGCCGTCCTCCGAACGACCCCTTCAGCGGTGCTATCATGGCTCCGTCATGCCACTCCGCGTCCGCGATTTCATGTCCCTGGTCCTCGAACGCACCACGGCGCTCTTGCCCCCGAAGCTGCGCCGCTTCAACGCCCGTATCCGCTTCGTCTGGCTCCAGCTCCACTACTGGACGCCCAAGGTCCACTACGAGGTCTGGCTCACCCGCAAGACCGGACGCATCGAGATCGGCCTCCACTTCGAGGGCGAGCGCGAGTTCTCATACCGCTGGTCGGAGGTCATGGCCGCCCGCATGCCCGAGGTTCAGGCCCGCCTTGGCCCCCAGGTCGAGCTGGAGGAGTGGACGCCCTCCTGGACGCGCATCCACCAGACCATCCCCTACGACCCCCTCAGCGAGCCCCTGGCCGACGAGGTGGCCCGCCGCCTGGCGGAGACGATAACCGTCCTGCAGCCCATTGTGGAGGAGGAGCGCAGCAACGTCCCGCCGGAGCTCGAGGCGCTCGTCCCGGCCAGACCCCTACAAGGCCGCCGCTTCCGCCGCCGGCGGCGCAGCCCGCCCTCCTAATCCTCTTCCGCCTTCCCCTCTGCTTCGGTCAGCCGGGCAACCATCCCTAGAGCACCGCCGAAGTCCCCCAGTTCGCTGACGACCAGCCGAACACCCTTCAGCGGCTGCGCCATAGCCGAGGCCCGCATGGTGATCCGAGCCTGCTCCAGAAGCAGCTCCCCGGCCTTCGCCACACCTCCACCTATGACGATGACCTCCGGGTCGAAGATGTTGACGTAGCCGCCCAGCGCCACCCCGAAGTAGTGCCCCGCCTCCCGAAACACCTCCCGCGAGGCCGTGTCTCCCATCTCCGCCGCCCGCTGCATCATCTCCGCCGTCACCCAGCCCTCCTCCCGCCGCAGGCGGGCCAGGATCGGAGAGCCGCCGCTCTCCGCCAACTCCTCGCCTTTTCTGGCGATGGCCGTGCCCGAGGCTAGGGCCTCCAGGCAGCCCCGGGCGCCGCAGCCGCAGGGGGGGCCGTTCATGTCGATCACAACGTGCCCCAGCTCGCCCGCGGCGCCGCTCTTCCCGCCGTACATCTCGCCATCGATGATGATGCCCCCGCCGATCCCCGTGCTCACCGTCAAGTACAGCATGAAGCGACTGCCCCGGCCGGCTCCGAACCGGTGCTCACCTAGGGCCGCCGCCCCGGCGTCGTTCTCCAGGCGCGCTGGCACCCCAACTCGCTCCTCCATGAGTCGCACCAGCGGCACGTCTCGCCAGCCGGGAAGTTGCGGCGCGTCGGGGACTATCCCCCGCGCCGAGTCCACCGCCCCAGGGGAGGCGATCCCCAGCCCCCTCAGCCGCGCCCGCTCCACCCCTGCCTTCGCCAGAGACGTATCCAGGCACTCCACCATCCGGCCCAGGACCACCTCCACCCCCTCCTGTGCCCGAGAGAGGCGAATGTCATCGCCAAGGACGCGGCCGGAGCCGTCGGCCACGATTGACCGCAGCTTAGTACCGCCCAGGTCGATGGCGCCGTAGAGCTGAGGAGAAACCACCGTCAGGCCTGAGGCCAGAGTGTGTGATACCCCTCGCCCGACAGCGCCTGCTGTACCGCCTCCCGCTCCAGTCGCCGCAGCTCCTCCAGCGCCTCATCCGCCATCCGCGCCACCTGCGGCCGCTCCGACGCCCGCAGCCGGTCCCGTAGGCGCTGCGGCAGCCCGGAGGACTCAAGAAACTGCAGCGAGTGCGGCCACACGAAGAAGGCAAACCGCTCCGGCGCACCGAACGCCGGCCGCTCCCGCCCCAGCCAGTGGAACCTCTCCTCGACCGAGTCCACCGGCTCCACCACCCGCGCCATCGGCCCCACGTCCTCCGTTTCCCGCGTATCGATGATCACCCGCTGCGGGAACATGCGGAAGCCGACGGTGAACACGTCGCAGGTGTCCACGACCTTGCCCACCTCTTCCAGGTCGATCAGAACGCCGTTCTCAGTGAACAACAGCCTCCCCCCTCACTCCCGACCCGGAACAATGGAACAGGGAAGCAAGACGCAACCGAATGTCCATTGTTCCAATGTCCCGTGTTCCGGCGGCGCGGGGATGGGCGGAGCCTCAGTACATCCCCTCTGGCGGAGGTGCAGGCATCGCCGGCTTCTTTTCCGGGATGTCCGCCACCAGGCAGTTTGTGGTTAGGACCATGGCGGCGATGCTCACCGCGTTCTCCAGGGCCGAACGGGTCACCTTCGCCGGATCTACAATGCCGCGCTCCACCATGCTCGCGTAGTTGTCCTGAGCGGCGTCGTATCCCTCGCCCTTCTTCAGCCCCTTCACCTTCTGCACGATGACGGACCCGTCCTGGCCAGCGTTGGTGGCGATGCGCCGCAGCGGCTCCTCCAGAGCGCGGCGCAAGATGTTCAAGCCAGTCGCCTCGTCGCCTTCCAGCTTCACTTTCTGCAGGGCAGGCACGGCGTTCAGGTAGGAGACGCCGCCGCCGGCCACCAGCCCTTCTTCCACCGCGGCCCGCGTGGCCTGCACCGCATCCTCCACCCGGTGCTTTCGCTCCTTCAGCTCCGTCTCTGTCGCGGCGCCGACCTTGATCACCGCCACGCTGCCTGACAGCTTCCCCAGCCGCTCCTGCAGCTTCTCCCGATCCCAGTCGGAAGTCGTCTCCTCGATCGCCCCCTTGACCTGGCGGATACGGGCCTCGATCCCCTCCTTGGAGCCTCGGCCCTCGACGATCGTGGTGTCTTCCTTCGCCACCACCACCCTGCGCGCCTGGCCCAGGTCCTCCATCTGGACCGAGTCCAGCTTGCGGCCCACCTCTTCGCTGATCACCTGGGCGCCGCTTATGATAGCGACATCCCCCAGGTTATCCTTGCGCCTGTCACCGAACCCTGGGGCTTTCACCGCGCAGACGTTGAGGGCACCCCGCAGCCTGTTCACCGCTAGCGTCGCCAGCGCCTCCCCGTCGCAGTCCTCGCAGATGACCAGCATGTCCTTCTTCCCCGTCTGGAGCACCCGCTCCAGCACAGGCAGGATGTCGTTCACCGCGGACAGCTTCTTGTCCGTCACCAGGATCGCCGGCTCCTCGATCACGCACTCCATGCGCTCCGGGTTGGTGACGAAGTAGGGGGAGATGTAGCCGCGGTCGAAGTTCATCCCCTCCACGTACTCCACCTCAGTGGTGATCCCCTTCGACTCCTCGACGGTGATGACGCCGTCCTTGCCGACCTTCTCCATCACCTCGCCGATGAGCTCTCCGATCTCCTGGTCGTTGTTGGCGGAGATAGCGGCGATCTGGGCCATCTGCTGACGGGTGGTCACCGGGGTGGCGCCGGCCTTGATCGTTTCCAGGACGGCCTCGGCGCCCTTCTCGACGCCGCGCTTCAGGGCCATCGGGTTGGCGCCCGCCGCCACGTTCTTCAGCCCCTCCTGAACGATAGACTGACCGAGGACAGTGGCAGTGGTGGTTCCGTCTCCGGCGATATCGTTGGTCTTGGAGGCGATCTCCCGCGCCAACTGCGCCCCGATGTTCTCGAACGGGTCCTCCAGCTCGACGTCCTTGGCGATCGTGACGCCGTCGTTGGTGATCGTCGGCGAGCCGAACTTCTTCTCCAGGACGACGTTACGTCCCTTGGGCCCAAGGGTGATCTTGACGGCATCGGCGAGGGCGTCGACGCCAGCCTTCATGGCGTGGCGTGCCGCCTCATCGAACAGGAGCTGCTTGGCCATGGTGTGAACCTCTCCTTCTGGTTGGTCCGGTACCGAAACTAAGGTTAGCACTCGCCGGGGCAGAGTGCTAATGTATTTTTATCGGAAAAGGCGGCTCAGCGCAAGGGGTGGCAGTGACCTTCCACCGACCAGGGCATGTACAGGCGCTCCCGGCGGTACAGAGCCGGGAAGCGCCGACTATAGAGGGTGACTGCTACTCCTTCTCTTCCTCCTCGCCCTTGAACGGCTCCCGCAGGATCACCTTGACCCCGGAGATGGTACCGGTGACGGCGCTGCGCACCTGCCCCACGGCGCTGCCTCCCAGCTCGCCTGCGGCCTTCACGGCGCCGGTGGCCGCCGCCGAAGCCGCCTCCTCCACGCTCAGGCCAGCCTCCTTGGCGCCCTCGATGGCCCCCTCCACAGCACCCCTGGCCGCTCCTACCAGGTCACCCCCAACGTCAGACGTGCTCTTCACCACCGCCCCGGCTGTCGTCGCGATGGCGTCCATGGTCTCCGTCCCGGTCTGCCTGGTGGCACGGACTACGCCCACGACGATACCCCGGGCGGCCTTAGCCAGGTCCTGGCCGGTGTCGGCGGCGCCCTGGATGACCCCCTGCACGGTCTCTAAGATCAACGCCGCCGCCTCGGTCGTGATTTCGCGCACGCCGCTGAGGGCGGTCGCCAGCGTGCCGCTCACGGCGTCCACGGCGGCGCTTGCCACGTCGCCCACGGTCTTGACGGCGCTAACGAGAGCTTCCCTGGCCGTCTGCAGAATGCCGCCCTTCTCCTCCTCTGCCATGATGTCACCTTACCTTCCTGCTGCCCGGGTCGCGCCGGGCCGCCCGAAAATTGATGAAAGCATCATAAGCGGAGACTCAGATTCCGTCAATAGGTCGTGTAACCCGTCAATTCCTAAATCCCGGTCGCTGCCTCCAGCGGTTGACACTCCCCTCATGCCTCTGATACGCTCTCATCGAGTATACAAGGTATTCGCTTACGAAATAGGGAAAATGAGGTACCTCTGATGCTGACGCTGACCGAAAAGGCCGCCGACAAAGCGAAGGAGCTCTTCGAGGAGAAGGGCCTGAAGGAAGAGGCCGCCCTACGCGTCTTCGTTGTCGGTGGCGGTTGCTCCGGCTACCAGTACGGCATGGCCATCGCTCGCCACGCCGACGACGAGGACATCGTGATGGAACTCGAGGGCGTCAGACTCGTCGTCGATCCCGACAGCGCCACCTTCCTCGAAGGCGCCCAAATCGACTACGTGGATGACCTGATGAAGGCCGGCTTCACCATCTCCAACCCCAACGCCGTCCGGACCTGCGCCTGCGGCAGCAGCTTCCGGACCGCAGAGAGCGGCGGCCAGGCCCGCCCCTGCTGCTAGCAGAGCCTCTCCCGCACCGCCAACGCCAGGGCGCGTCCGGCGCTACCTGGCCTCACCACGGTCGCTGCCGACGTGGCACCCGCCTAGCCGAGGCGCACAATCGCAGCTCCCTGGGAGTACCCCATATAATAGCCACATATCGACCACCGCTATCATGTGGAAGGAGTGCTCTGATGAGTGACAACGTTACTCCGACCCTTGAGCAGAAGAGGGGCCGCCGCGGCCTGCTGGCCCTCATCGGCGTGGGAGGGGCCGCCGCAGTGGCTGCCCTGCTGGGCCGCAGGAACGCGGCTGAGGCCGCCCCCCTCCAGGGCACCAGCAGCGACGGGACTGCAGCGGTACACGGCAACAACACTGGCTGGGGCACCGGCGTCGTCGGCTGGGGCATCAACGGTAGGGGTGTGTTCGGCTGGAGCGATAACCGACCCGGCGTCGAGGGCAGTGGCTACACCACCGGCGTGAAGGGCACGGGCAAGATCGGCGTCCGCGGCGTTGGGAATGGTAACAGCGGCTCCATGGGCGTACACGCCAAGAACAGCGCCACCAAACTAGCCCTGCGCACCGAGGGCCGTCTGCAGATGGACTGCGTCCGCACAAAGTCGCTGCCAAACAGGAGCAACCTCGTCACCCTACCCTCGGGCGTGAACGCTGGCAGCGATGCGGTAGTCCTGGCCACGGCGCAGAGCAACCCCGGCAACGATGCCTTCATCAGTCGGGCCTGGCGGGTGGACAGCAAGCACATACGCATCGTGTTCAACAAAAAGCCCGCCACGTCCACCAAGGTGGCGTACTGGGTCGTCTTCCCGGGCTAGGCTCAATCCGTTGACAGCCGCCCGCGCCGGGCACACAATCGCGGCGGGGTGGACAACACGGACGGTGGGGGACGGCTTCGGCGGCGGTCTTATGAATTCTCGGACACGGGGCTCGCTGTCCGCCTGTTCTCGCCTACCGCAGCGAGTGCCTCGTGGGGAGCCAGGTGGCAGCGTCTTGGCCACTTGACACGTCAGAAGAGTCGCCGATAATGATGGGCAATTGCCGCAGCGATGCGTTGTCGATTTTTCGGGGCATCACAAGAGAATGGATACAGGTTCCTTCAAGCCGCGCTGCCCTGTGTGCCGTGCCGAGGAAGAGTCGATGGCGGGTGAACCGTTCCAAGGCGCGCGGGAGATTTCGCGCCACATAGCACAGCAGGCTCTGTCCGGCGAGGGAGCCCATCGAGCCTGGCTTAACAACATGGCCCCCGGCCTCCTAGACAGGAGCTTTGCCGTTCCGGCCGTGGCACACGAGATACAAGGGTTTGTGGAAATACTTGCCCGCCATCAGGCCGAAGCGCAGGCTCGACTACGGCACATCGAGGACTGCGGCCCGGCCTAGTTACCCGGTGCGCCGCTGTCTCGATGCCCTGGCCGTGGAAGCGCTCCTGACACCCGCCCAGCCCAAGCGCGCCTCTACTTGGGCTCGCCTCTTCGCTGATGTCCTTGCTCTGGGCGTTGCGGCGCCGTCTCGTCGTCAGAGCCGACGTCCCGGTTCAGTCGCTCGGGGCCAAGCAGGACGCTACGGTGGTAGACGATATGGCCGCATTGCAGGCAACTCGTGTCCGGATCGCTCCACCCGACAAGCTGACCCCCGCACCGGGGACAGGGGTTGTGTCTAGCCATCGTGCCCTCCTGAGCCAATGCACTCTTCACTGCGAGGGTATAGACGGGCGAACCAGCACAAGTGTTGCGCTGTTAAGGACGCTGGCTGAGCCTGAGCCGTTGACAGCTTGCCGGCCCGGGGGCACAATCACGGCGGGCGGACACGGACGCTGGGGGACGGCTTCAGCGGCGGTCTTATGAGCCCTCGGACACGGGCCTCGCTGTCCGACTGTTCTCTCCTACCGCAGCCAGCGCCTCCTAGAGGGTACGAGCTGCCCGACTACGAGCAGACCCAGCCGCGGTATGGCGGCAGCGCCAGCGGACGCAGTAGGAGATCTCGCCTGTGATTTAGGTCGCCGCGGCCTAGGGGGCGCGGGCGGCCATGCCCACGATCGGCTGCGCGAGGGCAGTGTCGCCCATGGAGCCATGGTAGACGGCATCGCCGAAAGCGAAGACGCCGCCGTCGGCGGCCACCAGCCAGTAACCCTCGCCGGTTGGCGTGGCGGCCATGCCCACGATCGGCTGCTCGAGGGCAATGTCGCCCGTGGAGCCATAGTAGACGGCATCGCCGAAAGCGAAGACGCCGCCGTCGGCGGCCACCAGCCAGTAACCCTCGCCCGATGGCGTGGCGGCCATGCCCACGATCGGCTGCTCGAGGGCAGTGTCGCCCGTGGAGCCGTGGTAGACGGCATCGCCGAAAGCGAAGACACCGCCGTCGGCGGCCACCAGCCAGTAACCGCTCAGGTGGCATTTCGTGGACGCGTCCGCGATGACGGAAACGGTGTCGTCAGCGGAACTGGCCCCGCACGCGCGGCCGGCGGTCGGGTTCGCTCCAGGCACGCCCACCAGCAGCGCCGTCACCACGGTTAGCGCCAGCGCGCCCAGGAGAAAGAATCGCTTGTGCTTCATGCCGTGCTCCTTTCCTGCACAAGGCTAGAGGGGCTGTGCCTAGCCATCGCACCCTCCTAAGCCTGTGCACTGCCGCTGCCAGGGTATAGACGAGCCAACCAGCAGAAGTGTTTCGCTGCCAAGGACGCTGGCTGAGCCTAGACCCCTGACACCCGCTCGGCCCAGGCGCACAATCGCGTCCGCCTAGCCCAGCCTGCGCCCCCTGACGTTGCACTCCAGACAAGGCAGCTACACATGCCTGATAGGACAATCTATTGACAAGAAGTCTATATAGTCTATGCTGGGCGCTAAAGCAAGACATAGCGAGTGACCGAGCGGCGGACAATGGGGGGGGAGACTGACGGTTGGCCAACTTGAAGGACTGAGCCTACCGATGGTCGGCTCGTCTGATTTGTCGTGTAGGACAAACCGCCCGCGGCGGGGGCCGCTTCATCTCGGTGCAAAGGGGGCCGCCTATGGAATAACGACCGGACAGCGCAGAAATCCTTGGCCTCAGATCAGGCCAATAGTAGGAACGTGCGAGGGCCTGCGTAGCGAAAGGGGTTGCGCAATGAGTGACAAACCAGTCAGTACGCTCGACGGAAGGAAAGACCGCCGTGGCCTGTTGGCCCTCATCGGCGCGGGAGGGGCCGCCGCCGTGGCTGCCCTGTTGGGCCGCAGCAACGGGGCCCACGCCGCCGACGGCGACAACGTCAAAGTGGGGCAGTCGAACTCCGGCACCTCCGTGACCACCATCACTATGAGCGGCAGCAGCACTGACGCTACGTTCTACGCAGCGAATGCCGCGGCGGCGGGCCCCGCCCTCCAGGGTCTCTCCGTTGCGGGCGACGGCGTCCAGGGTCTGTCCGGTTTCATGGGGACAAGCATAGGCAGGGGCGTGTATGGTTATGGACATTGGGGCGTGGTTGGTGAAGGTCTTTCTGAGGGGAGTATCGGCGTCCTCGCCAAGAACGACCCTGGCCGACGCGGCCTCAGGACCAGGGGTCAGGTGCAGATGGACTGTGTCCGCCAGGTGACGCTGACGGCCAAGAGCACGAAGGTGACCCTCCCGAGCGGCACCAAAGCGGGCACCAACGCCGTTGTCCTTGCGACGGTGCAAGGCAATCCCGGCAACGACGCGGTCATCTGGCGAGCCTATCGGGTGGACAGCACCCACATCCGCATCGTCTTCACCAGGACGCCCGCCAACCCCACCGTCGTGGCGTACTGGGTCGTTCGCCCGGGCTAGGCGCGACCCATTCACGCCGGCCCAGCCTGGGCACACAATGCGCACGGCGGGCAGTGAGGTCGTCCCTTTCTTGTGACCAGCCGACCCTCATGGCCGCGACGCCTCGCTGTCCGCTCGTTCTTCGTCTCACCTAACCAGCGCCTCCGGACGCACCAGGTGATCACCGCCGGAGCGGTGTAGGGAGACCGGCGAGCCAGCGCTATGAGCGCGGCCTGCGCCTCCCAGGCATGGTCGGCATCGACCAGCCGTAGACGCGTCCCCGGAAACAGACCCAGGCGGCCAGGGTGACGATCGAATAGAAGGACAGCAAGGCCAGCGCCAGCAGGCCGAGGAAGCTCGCCACCAGGAGCGCGCGTAGTGCAGAACGGTCATCCATGCCTCGTTTCCTCCGCCGCTCACCTTTACGCCCTGCTCCAGCAGTTGTCAAGCACTCACAATCCCGCCGAAACGCCCCATTTGCCAGCCCGTCTCCCCATCCGCTAAGCTGAGTTCACCGTGAGCGATAGCCCTGACCCCACAACGGTTTCTGCCGAGCCCACCACCCTGCGCGAGAAGCTGGCCGCCGGCCGCTTCGTCATCAGCGCCGAGGTGGACCCGCCCCACGGCCTGCGCACCCGCCGCGCCTTTCAGGGCGCCGCCCTCCTCAAGGAAGCCGGCATCGACGCCATCAACGTCGGCGACAACCCCACCGCCAAGGTCCGCATGTCCCCCCTCGCCATGTCAGTCCTCCTCCAGCGCGAGCTCGGCGTCGAGATCATCATGCACTACACCACCCGCGACCGTAACGCCCTGGCCGTCCACTCCGACATGATCGGCGCTCACGCCCTGGGCATCCGCAACATCCTCTGCCTGCGCGGCGACCCCCCCACGGTAGGCGGCTACAACGACATCGTCGGCGTCTGGGACATCAGCGCCGTCGGCCTCATGCGCTTCCTCAAGCTCCTCAACGAAGGAGCAGACTGGACCGGCAAGCCCATCAGCGGCCAGGCCGACTTCTGCATCGGCGCCGCTTGCGACCCCAACGCGCGGCCGCTCGAGCCCCAGATCCGCCTTATGCGCCGCAAGGCCGAGGCCGGTGCCCAGTTCTTCATGAGCCAGAACGTCTTCGACGAGAAGCTCCTGGAAGGGTTCCTGGACAAGACCCAACGCCTGCGCCTGCCGGTCATCATGGGCGTGCTGCCCCTCCATAACTCACGCCACGCCGAGTTCCTTCACACCCAGGTCCCCGGCATGCACCTCCCAGACGCCGTCCGCGAGCGCATGCGCCGCGCCGGCGACGAGCGCGGCCCCCAGGAAGGCCAAGCTATGGCCCGCGACTTCCTCGCCCTCTGCCGGGAAAAGTGCGCCGGCGTCTACATCGTCCCCTCTTTCGGCCGTTTCGACCTCGTCGCCGAACTCGTCGCCGAAGTCAAATCATAATCTCTGGAAAGGGCGGGCCATCGTGACCAAAGAACACGCGGACTTCCATTTCTCACCGCGGCCAAACCGCGCCCACGAGATCCACTGGCGCCAGTGGGGCCCCCAAGCGTTCCAGGAAGCCCAGGCCCAAGACAAGCCCATCCTCCTCTCCCTCTCCGCCGTCTGGTGTCACTGGTGTCACGTCATGGACGAGACCTCCTACTCTGACCCCGCCGTCATCTCCTACATCAACGAGCACTACGTCCCCGTGCGCGTCGACAACGACCAGCGTCCCGATGTCAACGCCCGCTACAACCAGGGCGGCTGGCCCACCACCGCCTTCCTCACCCCCGATGGCGAGCTGATGGCCGGCGGCACCTACATCACTCCGGAGGCGATGCGGGAGCACCTCCCCCGCATCGCCGTTCAGTACGGCAACAGCCGTGACGACATCGCCCGCAAGGCGCAGGAGCTGCGGGAACGCCGCGCCGCGGCCACGGTCACCGAGCGAGGCGCCCTCCCCCCTGCCACCTTCGACAACATCCTCAGAGCCGTCTCCAGCAGCTACGACCCCCTCTTCGGCGGCTTCGGTGACGCGCCCAAGTTCCCCCACACCGATTCCGTCGATCTCCTCCTCTACGCGCACCGTCGCAACCGCGACCCCGACCTCCTCCACATGGCCCGCAAGACCCTGGACTCCATGGCTGGCGGCGGCATTTTCGACCAGGAGTGGGGCGGCTTCTTCCGCTACTCAACCCAGCGCGACTGGTCGGAGCCCCACTACGAGAAGATGCTGGAGGACAACGCTGACCTTCTGCGCAACTTCCTGGCCCTTTCCCGCATCACCGGCGAGGAGAGCCACGCCGGTGCCGCCTCCCGCATCGTCGACTACCTGGAGACCAAGCTGCGAGACCCCCAACACGGGCAGACGCCCGCCCGTAGGGGCGGCTTCTTCTACGGCTCCCAGGACGCCGATGAGGAGTTCTACAAGCTGCCCGCGGCTGAACGGGAGAAGCGGGCTGAGCCCTACATAGACCGCACCTGCTACACCTCATGGAACGCCATGGCCGCCTCCGCCTACCTCGAGGCCTGCTGGACGCTCGACCGCCCTCAACTGTGCGATGCCGCCCTCCAAGCGCTGGAATTCGTGTGGCAGAACTGCCGCGACACGGGCAGCAGCCCGGCGGCCATGTACCGCTACTGGGACGGCTCCCCACACATCCCCGGCCTCCTGGGCGACCAGGCCTACATGGCCCGCGCCCTCCTCGACGCCCACGAGGTCACCGGCGACTCCACCTACCTCGACCGCGCCCGCGAACTCGCCCGTCTCCTCATCGACCGCTTCGGCGACAGGCACGGCGGCTTCTTCGATGTCTGGGACGATACCGACAAGCTCGGGCGGCTCGGTGAGCGCCAGAAGTCCCTCCAGGACAACGCCGTCTGCGCGGAGCTATTCCTCCGCCTCCACCACCTCACCCACGACGAGGAGTACAGGCAGATCGCTCAGGCTACCCTGGAGACGTTCGCGCCCTCGCACCAGGCCCTCGGCCACTTCGCCGCTGCCTACGCCAAGCAGGCGGACCTGCTCCTCAACTCACCCCCGGAGGTCAACATCGTTGGCCCGGCCGACAGCGAAATCACTCGTGCCCTTCACCAGGCCGCCCTCGCCCTCGACGTCCCCTACCGCATCGTCCAACTCCTCGACCCCGGACGCGACGTCGCCCGGCTGGAGGCGCTCGCCCTGCCACCGCAACCCGCTCCCGCCGCCTACGTGTGCCTCGGCACCGTGTGCCCCGCCCCCGTCACCGACCCGTCTGCCCTGACGGAGACAGTACAGTCCGCGTCAAGCGCACGCTCCGCCACCTCGCAAGCGATGTAGCGGCGACCTTCAGGTCGCCACTCCAACCTCCGCTCACCCTCAGCCTGTCTACAGAGCACCCCCAGTTTCTCAAAATGCTGCGCCAACCCCCTTGACATATGAGATCGCTGGTGTATAGTATCTCAAAGATACTATAGTCTGCCGCCCACAAAGCGAGTGGCCAACAGGCACAGCTCACAGGGGAGCGAGTATGACAAAGCGGCGAGAGTACGGGCACTTCTGCGTCGTGGCGCGCGCGCTGGAAGTGATCGGCGAGAAGTGGTCCCTTCTGATCGTGCGCGATCTCCTGCGCGGCCGGCAGCGTTTCACTGACCTCCGCCGCTATCTCGGCGCCATCACTCCCAAGTGGCTCACGCTTCGCCTGCGCGAGCTCGAGGCGGCCGGCCTCGTCGAGCGCGAACAGGAGGCGGGCCGGCGGGAGGTCTGGTACAGCCTGACGCCGAAGGGCCGCGACCTCGCACCGGTCGTGGAGGCGCTGGCTATGTGGGGTATCCGACACGCAATGCGCCCACCCTTGCCAGGCGAGCCAGTCTATCCCGAACTCACAATGAGCGCGATGGCCCTCTTCCTCAACAGGCAGCGCATACGCCTCGCTTCGGAGGCGACGTGGCTCTTTCGCTTCGCTCCCGGCGGCGCCCACACACTCCACTTCGATGGCGAGCGCTGGTCGACCCATGCCGGCGAAGCGGAAGCGGACGTAACGGTATCGACGACGCCGGAGGCATGGGTAACGCTCCTGGCGACGCGGAGCGCACGCGATATCCGCCCGGAGAGCACTCATATAGAGGGGACGCCCTCAAAGGTTCACGAGTTCTCGCGCATCTTGGGGGCTGGTGTTGAGTAGTGCTGGAGCGGAGTGGCAGACGTAGCGACTGAAGGAGAAGAGCATGAGCAACCAGGATTGGCAATCTACCGCCTGCATCATGTGTGCGAACAGTTGCGGTCTCCAGGTGAAGGTTGAGGAAGACCGCATCGTCAAGGTGAGGCCTGACAAGACGAACCCGGTCAGCCAGGGCTACGTCTGCAACAAGGCTCAAGCCGTGGGCTCCTATGAGCACCACAACCAACGCGTCCTCTCCCCGCTCAAGCGCGGTGAAGGCGGCTCTTTCGAGGCGATTGACTGGGACACTGCAACCACCGAGATCGGCGACAAGCTCAGGAAGATAATCGACGAGCACGGCGGCAAGTCGGTCGCCTTCATTGGAGGAGGCGGTCAGGCCAATCACCTGGACGTACCCTACGCTGTCACCTTCCTGAACGCCCTTGGGTCGAAATACTTCTACAACGCCCTGGGACAGGAATACACCCAGAAATACTGGCTCAACGGCCACATGTTCGGGAGCGAGGGCCTGGACTTCCACGCCGATACGCACCGTTGCGATGTCCTTCTCGTCATCGGCACCAATCCCTGGATCAGTCACGGTATCCAGCGCGGGAGATTGGTCATCAAGGAGATCTCCGGCGATCCCAACCGCAAACTGATCGTCGTTGACCCGCGCCGCCACGAAACCGCTCAGAAAGCCGACACGTACTTGCGGATAAGGCCCGGCACCGACATCTACTTCTTCCTCGCGCTCATCAACGTCATCGTCAAGGAAGATCTATGCGATGAGGACTACATCGCAGAACACACAGTGGGTTGGGACGAGGTCAAGTGGGTTGCCGATCTGGTTACGCCCGAACGGGCGGCCACGCTGTGCGACCTCGAAGCCAACCAGATCCGTGATGTTGCTCGCACCTTTGCCAAGGCCAACAGGGCGGCCACGCGGATCGACCTCGGCATCTACCACAACATATATATGATGGAGAACCTGTACCTGGAACGAATCCTCCTGGCCATAACGGGCAACATTGGGGTGCCCGGCGGAGGCGTGTTTCCGGAAGGGTTCTTTTCCGCCATCCTGCCAGAGGGAAGCGGAGAGAAATGGAAAACGCGTGTTGCCGGCATCCCTCAGATCCGGGGCATGTTTCCTCCGAGCGCGCTGCCGGAGGAGATACTAACTCCCGGCGAGGACCGTATTCGCGCCGTCTTCGTGGAAGGGTGCAACCCGCTGCGCTCATATCCGGATTCGAAGAAGTACGAGGAAGCGTTCAAGGCGCTAGACCTGCTGGTAGTCATCGACCCGGCGATGAGCGAGGCCGCCCGCATCGCTCACTACGTGCTGCCGGCCAAGACCGGATACGAGAAGTACGAGGCATCCCTCTTCCCGAAGGGCTTCCCCGCAATCTACCTCCACCTCCGCCCCCCGGTCTGCAAGGGACCAGAACTGGCCAAACAGGAATGCGATATCCTCGGCATGATTCTGGAAAAGGCAGGCGTTGACACGTCCACCTCGCTTCCTTTCGCGTTGATGAAGCAGGCGCAGCAGGTCAGCGACCAGCCGCCAGTCCTTTCCCTCATACGTGGTGTCTGCCTGACGTTCGCCGCGAGCCATCGCGATGCGTTGATTGAAAACGGCATCATCACCGGCGAAGGCGACGATGCATCCGAGCTGTTCCAGGCGATCCTTGATCATCCCGAGGCGCTCTACCTCTGCGACACTCTGGATGAGAACAACCTCGATGTCCTCAAGACCGACGATGGCAAGATCCACCTGGTCGTTCCCATGATCTTGGACATGCTGCGGGAGCATGTAGTTCCAGAGAAGATCGCCGATACCGACCATACGGACTTCCCGTTCATCCTCCAGACGGGTGAGCGCACGAACTACACCGCCAACACTATTCAGCGCGACAACTCATGGCGGGCGCTCAAGCTCCCCACCAACTACGCGAGAATAAACACGCAGGACGCTGAGCGCCTGCAGGTATCCGACGGGGAGACGGTCAAGCTCGTAACCGAAAGGTCGACGGTCTCGATTCCGGCCAAGGTGAGCGACGACATCTATCCGGGAAACGTCTCGATCCCCCACGGCTTCGGCATGCTCCACACGAACGAGGAGACCGGTGCCCTCAGACAGATCGGCGTGAACGTCAACGAGCTCATAGCGGCGGAGCACAGGGAACCCCTCAGCGGGGTTCCCCTGCAGAAGCACATCCCCTGCCGGATCGAGCGAATCGAGTCGTAGTGATGTGGAGGGACGACGTACCCTAGGACGCACTCCCTCAGGAGACCAATAGTCAGGGCGGTTGTTCCCTGCTCGTGCGCATCGAGAAAGGAGACACCAACATGGTGCAGGCAAAGAAGGACAAGCCATACGAGAACTTGCGGCGTACGTACGCCAGCCATCCCTTCGGCGCCCCAGAAAGCCAGACCTTCATCGACATCCTCAAGTTCTACTTCGAGCCTGAAGAGGCGGCCTTGGCAGCTAACATGAGCTTCCACCCGGAGCCCGAGGATGTCATCGCCAAACGGGCGGGCCTATCGCTGGAGGATGCGTCGGAACTCCTGACGAAGATGTCCTCCAAGATGTTCATCATCGGCTTCCGCCGCCCCGATGGCACCCGCACCTTCCGCCTCAGGCTCATCGCCGCCGGCCCTCACCTATTCGAAATGCCCTTCATCCTCCGCGACCCGTCGCCGGATCTGGAGCGTCTCGGCGACCTTTGGGACCAGTACCTCGACGAAGGCCACGGCAAGGACCTCCACAGCGGCGGTATCGCCATCAGCCGCACCCTCCCCGCCATCAAGGCGCCCAAGGAGAACGTCCTCGCTTTCGAGGACGCCGTGGAGGTCGTCAAGAATGCGCCCTCTCCCGTCATCGTCCCCTGCTCCTGCCGCACCGCCTACCGCGTCTGCGACGACCCCATCCGGGTGTGCATTGGCCTCGGCCCGGGCACGCCCAGCCCGCAAGAGGACGGCACGCCGGTCATCGATCCCCACCATTTCGTGGGCAACATGAGCCGCATCCGGCCCGCCCCCGTGGACGAGGTTGTGGAGACCCTGAAGCTGGCCTCCGACGCGGGCCTAGTGCACATGACCATGAACTTCCAGGACGACCCCTGGTTCATCTGCAACTGCTGCCCCCACGCATGTGGACTCCTCAGAGGCGTCACGACCTACAAGGGCGCCGGCGCTGTCGCCCCGTCCAGCTTCTGGTCCGTCCTCGACGCTGACCTCTGCAACGGCTGCGGAAGCTGCGAGCAGCGCTGTCCGGTCGACGCCATCACTATGAAGGACGACCTGCCGGAGATCGAATACGAGCTATGCTTGGGCTGCGGCCAGTGCACCTTCGTCTGTGCCCCGGACGCACTTCGCCTCGAGAAGCGTGAGGACAAGATACTGACGCCCCCGCAGGACGACCAGCAGTTCTTCCTAGCCTACGCCCAGGGAAAGGGCATGACCTACCCGGTCCACACCCACTAGGCCGCTAGCCGTCCCCCCGCGCCCGCGCCACCTCCTCCAGCGTCACCGACCCCCGGTACGGGTGCTCCGCCGCCCGCCCCCAGTCGGCCTCCATCAGCCCCCATAGCAGGTACGCCGTCTCCCGCCGCATGCTGCGGAAGGCCGCCAGCAGCCCGGCGATCTCCTCGCTCTGGTAGTCGCGCTCCTGGGGAAGCAAATCCACGTTCCAGACCGGCAAGAGCGAAGAGGACCCCGAGACGAACGCATTGATTTGCGCCTGCGCCAGCTCTTCGGCGTCCCGCAGGTGGGCCGCGATCTCCTTCAGCGACCACTCGCCCTCAGCCGCCCGCCAGCGCAACTCCTCCTCTCCCAGACCGTACAGCTCCGATAGGAGGGAGTTACCGGCCTCCGAAAGCGCCTTCAGCACCCAGTCCCGCGGATCGCGTTCACCCAGCACGCAACAATTGTATCGCGCTCCGCTCAGGGAAGGACAATCGGCTCGCCGCCGGGAAGTGCGCTGGCCCGCCTGCCGGTAGGCGGGCTCATCGGGAGTGGGGACTTCAGAGGAGGGATATTCGGGATCACTACCTGCCTGCCGGCAGGTTGACCTGTGCGACGGGCCAGCGCACCGCCCGATTCACGGCTCCTCACGAGCCTAGCACGCATATTCTACCTCGATGGAACGCATGTTTCAACCCCCGCGGCACGAATTTCGCAAAATCATCCAACGATCGGCGACTGGCCCGCTTTGTCAGACCCTTTGACCCGCTGTCCCCCTGACCCTATCATGGTGAACGTCGCATGAGCGCTCACGCCCTCTGCCGCCCGGCCCTCGACTCCAGCGGCGTCCGCGCCATGCAGTCCACTACCGGACTGCCGTACATCGCTATGGCCCTCGTCTTCACAGGAGAGGTCCTGGCCAAGAGGGTTGTCTGCCACGGCGGCCCGCCACTGATGCCACCGCCGAGGGAGGAGACGATATGGCCCGCACGATAGCCGTCCTGCTCCTGCTTCTCGCCGCCCCGGCTCTCCTCGCCGCCTGCAACGACGAGAGCGACTTCCTCTTCGAACAGGAAGAACCGGAAGCGACGGGCACGCCGCCGTTCGACCAACGTACCCCCGAGCCCTCCCCCGAGGGCAGCCCGCTGGCGGCCGACGCCACCCCCGTCGCCGCTTTCGAGATCGAAGTAGAAACGAGCGTCATTCGCCGCAGCGAGCCCTCCCGAGAAGGAAGCGTCGAAGGCTCCGTGGACCCAGGCGACAGGGCCACCGTCGTCGCCCATGTCCCGGGCGAGGAGGTGGAAGCCGATAACGACATCTGGTACCAGCTCGACGACGGCACCTTTGTCTACTCCGGCGTCGTCCAGGAGGTGGAGGAAGGCGAAGAGCCTGCAGAGACTCCAGAGGCTACAGAGACTCCAGAGACCCCGGAGGCCGAAGAATGAGCGAGCGCTACGACCGTCAGGCCGCCTGGGACCTCCTCTGCGAGCACACCAAGACAGAGCCCCTGCGCAAGCACGCCCTAGCTGTGGAGGCGGCGATGCGCGCCTACGCCCGCAAGCTCGGCGGCGACGAGGAGCAATGGGCCATCGTCGGCCTCCTCCACGACTTCGACTATGAGGTCCACCCCACCCTGGAGGAGCACCCTCAAAAGGGCGCCGAAATACTACGCGAACGCGGCTGGCCGGAAGAGATCATCTACGCCGTCATGTCCCATGCCGACCACCTGGGCCTGGAGAGGAAGATGCCCCTGCACCGGGCCATCTACGCCGTCGACGAGCTCACCGGCCTCATCATCGCCGTCGCCCTCGTCCGACCCAGCAAGAGCATCCACGAGGTAGACGCGAAGGCCGTGCGTAAAAAGATGAAGGACAAGAGCTTCGCGCGCGCCGTCAACCGCGAGGATGTCGTCAAGGGCGCGGAGCAGCTCGGCGTGGAGCTCGACGAGCACATCGCCTTCGTCATCGAGGCCCTCAAGCCCGTGGCGGCTGAACTGGGGATCGCCGGCACGTCCCAGGACTGACGTCCCCGGCACGTAGCCCTCACTGGCCCGCGCCTCGTGGCGCTGGGCCGAGCGCGGCGGAGACAACGCAATCCTGCGATTAGAAAATGCGACCTCATTGCGTCTGACTGTCCCGGGGGGGGGTAAGCGATCCTGGGCGAGGAATGACGAGGTTGACAGATTCTCGCCCGCGGGGTACGGTCAAACACACAGGTCGTAGGGGGTGAGCAAATTGCGCAGGATCGCCGTCGCATCCGCTCTTGTTGCCGTGCTGGGCTGCGGCGTAGTCGCAGCCGCCCTCCTTCTCACGAGAGGCCCGGAAGGCGACAGCGGCCCGTCCGAAGAGGCCGTCACCAGCGCGCTTGAGGCCGCGGCCGCCGAGGCGGCCGGCGTCGGAGGAGGCGGGCCGCCAGAGTACCCCGAGCCCATCCAGATAACGACGGGGGACTACGTCTCGCCTTCGTTCCCGTTTGAAGCCGTCGCCGAGGAGGGCCTCGCCGCCATCGCCGCCGAGCGCGGCGAGGCGCAGTTCGAGGGTGACGTCAACGGCTTCCGCATCTACTCGATGAGGCACGCCTATGAGGACCCGTCGGTCGAGAAAGAGACCTGCGTGTCGGTCGACTTCCCGCTGACGGATGACCTCAAGATCGCCTACCTTCCCCCCGGCACATTCGCTATCGGGCCCCAGTATTCCGGCGTCTGCGCCGACGGCACCCTCGCCTTCACCCTCCAGGAGTTTGACACGAAGCACGCTTGGTTTCTCATCGGCTACGAGCCGGGAGAGAGAGCATTTCGCGCCGATGCTCCGGAAACCCGGATAGAGGCGACCGAGGTGAGCGGCCGGCGGGCCGTGATCGTCCACCCCGTCATCGAAGAAGGCTTCGGAGAGTCCGTGGTCGCCGTCGCGACGGACCGCGGCCGCATCCTGGTGGAGGCGGACAACCTGCCCCTGAGCGAGACGCTGAAGATCGCGGAGGGAGTCCAGTGCGAAGAGTGCTAGTCCTGCTGACCGTCGCCGCTCTCGCCTTCATCGCGGGCCTGCCACAGACCTCCCCAACCCAAGCTGCCTCGTACGACGTCACCGCGCGGGTCTACCATCCCACAGGCATTGACGAGTGGAACAAGGCCAAGCTCACCTGCGGCTGGCACGAGACCTGTGACGGCTTCTTCGGGGATAGCGATAAGAAGGCCCTGGACTGGGTGTATGCCTACGGCAGTAACACCACCGTCTGGGTTCGCATCAAGGCGCTCACCGACTCTTCTTCCGACGTCTGGGTGGCGAGGCTTAAGACCAAACTGCCCGACACGGGCTGCAAGCGCGTCGTCGCCAGGATTCTGCGGATATCGGACTGGGAGCGCTTCGGTTCGGTAGTCAGTCAACACACGCAGGCCCCCTCCAGCTACTATGCCAATATCTCCGCAAATTCGGGATGGAGAAAGAACTCAGCGGTGGTGGGAAGCTTCCTCGACCCCGCCGAAGACAACTGCTACACCACCGGCAAGCACACACACCAACACTACTTGTCGGGGCCATACGATATCACATACTGGAAGAATCCCCAGTTCCCGAATGAAAAGCAGTGCTACCATTGCGGAATGGAGCGCTCGATCTGGCAGTGGGGCGAATACACGTTTACGTTCGAAAGCTAGCGCTGCGCAACCTCCGCCAGAAAAGCCCCGCCCGCGTACGGGCGCCTTTCCCTCACTGGCCGCGTTGAAGCGCTAGGCCACGACCGCCTTCCGGCGTCCGCGTCCGGCCGGTCTGGCCTAGGACATTACCCCCACGGGGTCCCGCGCCCTACTCAGCCTCCTCGAGGGCCGCGTCGATTGTGCTCTTGAAGCCGGGCTGCGTCGCACCGGATTGATCAGGGTAGTCCTCGAATGGAATGGCCCCCGACACCAGTTGACCGTTGATGAAGAAGGCGGGCGTGCCAGATGCCCCGGCGGCTTGGGCATCCTGGGAGTCCTTCTCCACCTCCGCGGTCTGTTTGCCCTCGTCCAGACAGCTGTTGAAGGTAGATGTGTCAAGGCCCAGCTGTTTCGCGTAGCCCTTCAGGCTATCCACATCGAGGGCACCCTGGTTGGCGAACAACAAGTCATGGTACTCCCAGAATTTGCCCTGGTCGTCGGCACATTCGCTGGCCTCGGCCGCCTTCTGAGCGTACTGGTGGATGCTGGTGAGGGGGAAGTCCCTGTACACAAACCTGATCTTGCCCTCGTAGGTCTCCAGGATCTGATCCTGCGTTTCGTCACGGAAACGCTTGCAGTACGGTCACTGGTAGTCGCTGAACTCGATGATCGTTACTGGCGCGTCCTCCGGTCCTATGAACGGGTCATCGTCAACGGTCGCTGCCACCACTGGTGCGGGCGTGGGCGTCGCCCCGGCGTCGCCAGTTATACCCAGAACGCTCTGAATCGTGCCCACCTGCTCAGTCAGCGTGGCCAGATCCTCTTTGACGGGGTCCAGATCGTCATCCAGCAGGGAGTGGGTCAGGAACCCTGCCACGAACAACACGACCCCAACCACGACAGCGCTTCCCGAGATGACGACCGTCGGCACGATCCGGCCTGGCCCCTCTTTCCGTCCCTGCGGCTCCGGCCCTGTCGGAGCTGCTGAAGAGATTGGCGACCCACTCGCTGCTTCGTCGCCGCCGCTCTCATCCTCCACCTCAGCGTCAGGTCGCTCCTCGTCCCTCTCCATGTGTCATCACCTCCTGCTCTAGACCAAGAGGGGCCTCGCCAATTCGAGGCCCGTCCGGTCTGTGCAGTTCAGCTAGCGTCTAGGCGTACGTCCCCATCCTGCGCGCGATCTCGTTCAACCGCTCGATCCGCTTCCGGATCGGCGGGTGCGTGCTGAACGTCTCGGACCCGAAGAAGCCCATCGTCATATCGCCTTGCTCCTGCCTCTGCCCACCCTTTAGCGGATTGACGATGAAGAGATGGGAGACCGCCGGGTTCACGTTCATGGGCCGCGCCCGCGAGTACGTCTCCAGCTTCTCCAGCGCGCTGGCTAGGGCCAGCGGAGCGTGGGTTATCTGCGCCCCAGTCTCGTCCGCCCCGTACTCCCGCTGCCGCGAGATCGCCATGCGGATTATCGTGGCCGCTATCGGCGCCAGGATGAGCATCGCCAGCAGAGTGACGAGTTGCAGGATGCCAGCGTAGCCGTTGCGTGAGCGCCCGAAACCGAAGAACAGCGTCCAGCGTCCAATGAAAGCGACAAACATGATCGCCGTGGCTATCGTCGCCACGATGGCGCTCACCAGAATGTCGCGGTTGCGCACGTGCCCCATCTCGTGGCCCAGCACCGCCGTCAGCTCGCGGTCGTCCAGTATGCGCATGATGCCGCTGGTCGCGGCCACGGCGGCATGCTTGGCGTTCCGCCCCGTGGCAAACGCGTTAGGGGCATCGTTGTTTATCACGTAGACCCTCGGCTTGGGCATCCCCGCCATCGCCGACACCTCATCGACGATGCGGTGTAGGTGTGGCTCCTGCTCCGCCGTCACCTCCCGCGCGCCCGACATCCGCAACGCCAGCTTGTCCGAGAACCAGTAGGAGAAGAAGTTCATGCCGAGGGCGAAGACGCCGGCCACTATCAGCCCCGTTGTGCCCCCCACAAGCCCTCCTATCGCCAGGAATATCCCGGAGAGCAGAACCAGCAGGAATACTGTCTTTAGCGTGTTCATCTATGACCCACCTTGGAGCACAGAACTCACGTGCTCCGGCTTTCTAGCATACCCCAATCCGCATACCCTCTCAAGCGCCCGCACCTCTGATGAGGCCCGACACGTAGCGCAGGCTCCCAGCGATCCTCGGCCCGTACCAGCACAGGTGCTTTCCCTCCAATAAGTAGATACGACCGTCCCGTACCGCCGAGACTTCCCGAAAAGCGCTGATCTCCGAGACGTGCTTGGGCTCGAACCGGTAGGGCTCATCCGGCAGAAGCACCACCTCCGGGTCCCGCTCCGCCATCTCCGAGAGTTGGACCCGCGGATAGCGCTCGTGCCGCAGCCCGAACACGTTGTCGCCGCCGCATACCGTGATGAAGTCGTGCATGTAGGTGCCCGGCCCGATGGTCATCCAGGGGTTGCGCCAGACGAGGCAGAACGTCCGCACCGGCTGCCGCCCTTCGTTGGACCTCTCTACCTCGGCCAGTGCCTCCCTTGCCTCCGCCACCATACGCGCGCCAGCCTCCGCGGCGCCAGTCATCCCGGCTAGCTGCTCCAGCAGGTCGATGGCACCAGCCACGGTGGTGGGCAGAGTAACGAACACGGGCAACCCCGCCTGCACCATTCCCCGGATGTCATCCCTGCTGTTCTCCTCAGCGCTGGCGACGACAAGGTCTGGCCGCAACGACAGGACCCGCGCCACGTTCACGGCTTTGGTCCCACCGACCCTGGTCTTGCCGGCCGCGGCCTCCCTCGGCTCCACGCAAAAGTCGCTGACGCCCACTACCGCCTCACCCACCCCCAACACGAACAGCGCCTCCGTGAGGCTCGGCACCAGCGAGACGATGCGCTGCGGCGGCGACTTCACCTCCAGCGTCCTGCCCAGTGCGTCTACGTAGCGCATCCCCTACCCGCTGGGATAGCCGCTATCCCAGGGTGACCTCGGCGCTCATCATCTCGTCGCCCCGATAGAACCCTACCGTGATCGTCTCCCCCGCCCGATGGTCGGTCAAAGCCTGAAACAGTTCCCCCGAGTTGTTGATCTCCTCGCCGGCCAGCTCCACGATGACATCCCCCGGCCTCAGGCCCGCCTGCGCGGCAGGGCCGCCCGACTGCACGTCCCGCAGCCCGATGCCGTGGTCCACCGCCAGACCGAAGCTGTCCGCCAGCGCCGGCGTAATCTCCACAATGCTTACACCCAGGAAGCCCCTGTCTACCTGACCCTTATCGATGAGCTCCTCCACTATCGGCTGCGCGCTGTCGATAGAGATAGCCAGGCCGATGCCCTCCGCCTCGCCACGAATAACGGCGGTCGTGATCCCCACGACTTCGCCATCCTTGTTCACCAGCGGCCCGCCGGAGTTCCCGGGGTTGATAGAGGCATCGGTCTGGATCGCATCGGGGATCGTTGTGTCGCCCTCCTGGATCAGGCGTCCCTTGGCACTGACCACGCCCCTGGTCACCGTCGGCCCGCCAGCGAGATCGAGCGCGTTGCCGATGGCCAGCACGTCATCGCCCACCTGAAGGGCTTCAGAGCTGCCCAGATTCGCCGGCGTCAGGCTTCCGGCATCGATCTTGAGAACCGCCAGGTCCGTGGGGGCGTCCCGCCCCACGATGCTGGCCTGGAACTGCTGGCCGCCGTCGAGAGTGATTGTGATCTTGTGGGCTGGCTGGTCACTATCCACCGTTATGACATGGTTATTGGTGACGATGTGTCCTTCCTCATCGATGATGAAGCCCGTGCCTACCCCCTGTGTCGGCGTCACCTGCCCGAACACGTCCAGCGTCGCCGCCTCGCTGAGGACGTGCACAACTGACGGCCGCAGCTCTTTCACCACGTCCGGCGCATCCAGGGTATCCTCGTCGCTGGGCATGCTGTCCACCGCCGCCGTGGGCGACGGCGTTTGCGACACAGCGGGCGAAGGCGTAGCCACCGGCGACGCCCCATCGGAACCACCTCCACAGGCGGGCAGAACCGCAGCTAGCACCAGGGATAAAGACACTGCGGATAGGCTGGCGAGAGCGGATCGAGACACCGGAATCCTCCTTTCCCTCAGTGTAACAACGTTGAGATGCACCAGTCAGGTCTGGTCGTGTAGAATGGTTCCAAGTTGGCGGTCTCCGAAGGGCATCACCAATCTGGCCTGGCGCACATGAACGTATCATCTAGTGACTTGAACCGGGGAGAGATGAGCGATGAAGCGCTCATGGAGCAGCTCATCCTCTGCGACAGGCGAGCGTTCGAGGAAATATACGACAGGTACGGCGATTTGGTGTATTCGACGGCGCTCCGCGTCCTGCGGGACCCCCATCTGGCGGAGGATATTTCTCAAGAGATCTTCGTCCGCCTGTGGCGGAAACCCGACAGCTACGTGGCTGAGCGCGGCCGCTTCCTCACATGGCTCATCTCCGTAACGCGCAACCGCGCCGTAGACGAAGTGCGCGCCCGCGGCCGCCGACAGCGCCATGAGACCGCCTCCCTCGAGGAGCAAGAGCGGGAGGTACCCGCCGGCACGGGCGACGACCCGGCCCTCAACGCCCAACTCGCCGAGCAGCGCCGCATCGTCCGCGCCGCCCTGGCCGAGCTTCCTCCAGAACAGCGACAGGTCATTGAACTCGCCTTCTTCGGGGGCCTCACCCAGAAGGAGATAGCGGACAGGCTAACCCAGCCCCTGGGGACCGTCAAGACCCGCATCCGCCTAGGGATGCAGAAGCTGCGGGGGGCCCTCGCCCCTGCTATGAGGTCAGAGCCGATTTGATGGAGTGTGAGCAGGTCAAGGAACTGCTGGACGCCTACGCTCTGGGCGCCGCCGAACCCGAGGAGGCGGCTGCCCTGAAGGAGCACTTGGAGGACTGTGCCCGCTGCTGGCACTCGTTCAGCGAGGCTCAGCGGGCCGCCGCCGCCATCGCCCTCTCCGCCGACCTCTGCCGGGCGCCAGAGTCCCTGCGCCGGAACATCCTGGCCGAGGTCGAACGGATTCGGCGCTCCGACTAACGGATCTCGGCGCTCGCGATCGTCCACAGTGGCAAGGGCGCTCAGTCATTGGTTCCCTGTTCGCGGTACTTCGCCAAGGTCCCATGCACATCCGCAGGCTTGCGCTCACTCAGAGGAAGGCGGTAGGGTATCGCCCAGCGGGAAGGATTTTGGGGGAGGCCCTTGTCGTCTCCGAAGGAACCCCAAAGATATGCCGCAAGCAGAGCGGCCCTGAATCCACTGTGAGGAGGGAAACTCGATGTCAGAGCGCCCAGGCCTCGTGTCCTTGAGAGGCAACCCACTGACACTTGTGGGCAACGAGGTCAAGGTCGGCGACGAGGCGCCGGACTTCGTTGCCGTAGCCAACGACCTGTCACCGGTTCGGTTCTCGTCGTTCCGGGGCAAGGTGTGCGTCTTGTCCTCTGTTCCGTCCCTCGACACCCCCGTTTGTAATGCCCAGACCCGCCGACTCGATCGGGAGGCGGAGCGGCTGGGCTCCGCGGTTGCGATTCTCACCATCAGCATGGACCTGCCGTTCGCCCAGAAACGGTGGGCCGACGCCGCTCGCATGAACAGGGTTCAAACGCTATCAGATCACCGGGACGCTTCCTTCGGCACATCGTATGGGCTCCTCATCAAGGAGCTGCGTCTCTTGGCGCGGGCGATCCTCATCGTCGATCGGGATGGCATCATCAGATACCTCCAGCTCGTGAAGGAGATGTCCGAGGAACCAGTCTATGGCGCTGTGTTGAGCGGCCTGAGCGAATTGAGCTGACTCGGCCACCACCACTGCCGTCCGCCCTGGGAGTGATACCGCCGAAGCGAGAGCCACCCTCCGCAAGAATCTGCCGCCCGACAGCTTGACAAAACGCCGTGAACAGATGATACTAGGTCTCACTGAGACCAGGTATCACATCAATGTCCGAGCTTGATGCCGTCACCCGCAGGCTGGAGACCCTGGGCCACAGGGTCACCCCTGCCCGTCTAGCCGTCATCGCTGCCGTCGTCGCGCAGGGTGGGCATTTCTCCGTCGACGACGTCCTGCGGAAGGCCCGCAGAGTCGGCCGAGCCACCGTCTTCCGCACCCTGCGCCTCCTCACAGACCTCGACATCGTCTGCCGCGTCCTGCTGGAGGACGGCAGCCTGCGCTACCGCCTCAGCCGTCAGACCAGCCATCACCACCACTTGGTCTGTGTATCGTGCGACAACGTCGAAGTCCTGGGCGACTGCGCCGTGGACGGCCTCAGCCAAGATCTCGCCGCGGCTACCGGCTACGAGATCGAGGGCCACTGGCTGGAGTTCTACGGCCGCTGCGGCGAGTGCCGCAGCGCTGTGGGCACCAAACCATGAAGGGAGCCCTTCGTATGCTCCCCCGCCTCGCCGTCCTAGCTGGCCTCCTCGCCGCCATCCTCCTCGCCGCCTGCGACAGCGACGGGGACGATGCCGAAGGCCGGCCGCAGGCACAGGTGAAGGCCGTCACCACCCTCACCGTCTTCGAGGACATGGTAGGAGAGATCGGCGGCGACCGAGTGGCGGTGTCGGCCCTCCTTCCGTCCGGAGCGGACCCCCACACCTACGAGCCGGTCCCCCGCGACGTGCGGCTCGTGACAGAGGCCGATGTCGTCTTCGTCAACGGCCTCGATCTGGAAGCCGCCGCCCTCAACGTCATCGAGCCCAACCTGCCCTCCGGCGTCCCCATGATCGAGCTGGCAGAAGATGCCGCCGATGCGGGCGTGGTCCTGCGCCACTTCGGCGACGCGAACCAGCACGGAGGGGACGAAGGCCTCGATCCCCACGTCTGGCTCAGCGGGGACAACGTCCGCGAGTACGCCCGCATCATCTCGGACGCCCTCTCGGAGGTCGACCCGGAGGGTGCCGCCCAGTACGAGGAGAACCAGCAGATCTACCTGACCCGGCTGGACGAACTGGACGAGTACGTGGCCGAGAAGGTCGCTGGAGTGCCACCGGAGCAGCGCAAGATCGTCTCCACCCATGACGCCTTCGGCTACCTGGCCGACTACATGGGCTTCGAGGTGGCAGGGGTCGTGGCCATCAGCCCCGGCCAGGAGCCCAGCGCCTCGGATGTCGCCGATCTGCAGGACAAGATCGAGGAGGCCGGCGTGGCGGCCGTGTTCGAGGAACCCCAACTCGGCGCCGAGAGCAGCATCCTCAGCCAGGCTGCCGCCGATCTTGGCATAGAGGTCTGCACCCTCTACAGCGGCGCCCTCGACGACCAGGTTACCACCTACATCGACCTCATGCGCTTCAACGCCGACGAACTGGCCCGCTGCCTGGTGGAGTGACGCTCATGGCTGAAGACGCAGTCTCCAACGTCCCCGCACTGGAGGTCCGTGACCTCAACGCCGGCTATGGCACCCACGCCGCCCTGGAGGACGTCAGCTTCTCCGTGGAGCAAGGCCACCTGGCCGGGCTGGTCGGACCCAACGGCTCTGGCAAGTCCACCCTCATGCGGGTGTTGCTCGGCCTCCACAAGCCCTGGCGCGGCGAGGTGCGCGTCTTCGGCCGGCGCGGCACCCCGAAGCGCGGCCGCATCGGCTACATGCCGCAATCCGAGCTAGTCGACTGGAGTTTCCCCGTCACCGCCCTGGACGCGGTGCTCATGGCCCGTTTCGCGCAACTGGGCCTTATTCGCCCGCCGGGAGGAAGAGACCGGGATCTCGCCATTGCCGCCCTGGACCGCGTCCGCCTGGCCGACCTCGCCCAAAGACGCATCGGCGAGCTCTCCGGAGGCGAGCAGCGGCGCATGCTCGTCGCGAGGGCGCTAGCCCAGGAGGCCGATCTCCTCCTGCTGGATGAGCCGCTGGCCGGCCTGGACGCCACCGCTCAGCACGATCTCCTCGACCTCCTGGAGGAGCTGAGAAAGGAAGGCAAGACCCTGTTCGTGGCCGTCCACGACCTCTCCTGCGTCGCTGCCAACTTCGACCAAGCCGTGCTGCTCAACCGCCGCGTAATCGCCTCCGGGCGGCCCAGCGACGTCTTTACGCCGGAACTCCTGTCGACAGCCTTCCACCGCCACCTCCTGGTACTGCCGGGCGGGGAGAGGACCCTCGTCGAGACATGAACGAGCTGATCGACTTCCTGCGTGAGCCCTGGACGTTTGAGTTCATGCGGCGGGCCCTCATCGCTGCCGCTATCGTCGGAGTGGTGGCGGCCATCGTGGGCAGCTTCGTCATCCTCAAGGGGATGGCTTTCATCGGCGACGCCCTTCCCCACGCCAGCTTTGGTGGAGTCGCCATCGCCTTCGCCGTGGGCTTCAACCTTCACCTGGGCGGCGCGGTCGCCGCCCTCCTCACCGCCCTGGCCATCGGCTTCATTGCCCGCCGCGGCCTCGTCCGCTACGACACTGCCATCGGCATCGTATTCATCGCAGGCTTCGCTCTAGGAATCCTCATCGTCAGCCGCCAGAGCGGCTACGTCGTCGACCTGTTCGCTTTCGTCTTCGGCAACGTCCTGGGTGTGAGCTGGACCGACGTCTGGCTCACGGCCGGCCTGGGCGCCTTCATCCTCGCCGCTGTCGGCCTCTTCTACAAGGAGCTGCTCTTCACCGCCTACGACCCATCCATGGCCGCCGCCACCGGCGTACCCGTGGCCGCCATGCAGTACGGGCTGCTCGCCCTCATCGGCCTCACAGTGGTCATCGCCCTCCAGGTGATGGGGATCGTCCTCGTCCTGGCGATGCTGGTGGCCCCCGCCGCCACCGCCCAGCTCCTCACCCGTCGTTTGCCTCCGATGATGGCCATCGGCGCCGTTGTGGGCGCCCTCTCCGCTCTCGTCGGCCTCTACGCCGCCTGGTACGCCGACGTCTCCGCCTCCGCCGCCATCGTCCTCACCGCGACGGCATTCTTCTTCATCGCCTTCCTGTTCGCCCCCGGACAGGGCCTCCTCTGGCAGCGCCGCACCTTCCCCACCAGCCCGCCGTAATCACCACGCGATCGCCGAGAAATTCCCGCTGGAAAGGGCTTGACATTTTCCGACAAGGGAGTAACATGTAAGCGCCAAAAGGGAGGGGGTTTCATCACGTGCGGCAAGGTTCTTGTCGCCGTTTGTTTTTGAACGCCGGACCTACCGAGTCAGGGTAGAGTCCGGCTTTCTGCTTTCTGTAGGGAGGACGCTGCGGCAACGTAAGACCAAGAGAAGAGGCCTCGGTGTTGAGTCCACCGAGGCCCGTAGCTAAGGAATGCGGGCGCACACCCTAGCCTTTTGCATTCTAGCGGCGGCTGCGCCCGCACGACAACGGGTCAACGGTTAGGAAGCAGTTAGAAAGGGGATGCAGCGCAATGCGCCGAGCCCTCGAGGCCTTCGGCAACGACGAGTGGCTTCCGGCGCCTGAGGCGGACGCCTGGTCGCCGCTGTTTGCTTTGAGTCGCTGCGGTGATCCCCAGGACTCGAATACCAGCTGACAAGCCAGCCCGAAAGGGAGAAAGGACAATCATGTTCGTCAGGGTCTTCACGATCGCGACGCTGCTGTTGATGCTAGCTGTCACGTCTCTCATATCCCCCAGGGAAACCCTAGCTTGGGAAAAGGATTCCCACTACTATCTTAAGTTCGCCCTGGCGGTTAGAATCAGCTGCTTTAACTGGGATGAGGCCCACAAGATTGCCAGCGCCGATTTGGCCACGGACACAAATGACTCAACGAAGGCTGGATTCCTGAGCTCCAACAACAAGAAGTGGCATGCTTTTGGGACGAACGCGGAATATACAGCAAGAGAGGCTGTGCTGCGTCAAAGGTGGGAGAACGAGACCGACGCGACCAAGAAGCTAGCCAAGTTGGGCCAGTACCTCCATTTCGTCGAAGACAGGTCTGCCCATGGCGGATACCCGTGGACAATCGGACACGCCATCAGTACGTTCTTCGGGCGCTGCCCCGATTCCCTCGCCAAGAATCATGCCAAGAGCCGGGAGATGATTCACACGACACTTGAGGCTCTGCATGCGGCATGCGGCACCCTCGGCCGGACCTGTGATGAAGTGAATGATATTGAGGACGAACAGGCCTTCAAGGACATGGTCAGTGACGTTATTGCGAACAGCGATCCAAAATGGTGGTGGACAGGCAAAGAAGAGATTATTGCAGCGAACAAGGAGCGAATTGAGACCTATCTTGACGACTATCTCGACGGCCTAGGGGGAGATCGAAAAGGAGGCCCAGACCCGGCAGAGATTCCTGACCCACTTGTCGTCAAGTATGACGACGACGGAGAGCCGACCAAGGTCGGCGACGAGGAATTTGCCTCCGTCGATCCAAGAACGTACCTTAGTGAGCTAGTCTTCACCTCACTTGACGCAACCCCAGTGTCAGAGCAGCTCTGGGACTTAGACATTCAGATAGACAACGCCGGTACCCTTGCCTCCCTGGAAGGCCAACTGAAAGTCTGGAGTCTGGATCCGACAAGTGAAGAGATCGTTGACCAGAAGAGCACAACGGTGGCCTCAATCGATGCCGGGGCCAATGTCACCATCCCCTTCTCTTCCCTTCAAGTTGTCCAAGACCCATTTCTGGTAGCTGAGGTTTGGGTGGACGATGGAAACGCCTCGAACAACGAATTGTACTATCCACCCCACAGCGGGGGCGGCATCGCAGAGCCCATCGTCCTGGGCGCTGACTCCGCCGCGGAGACTCCCGCCCCCGGCTCGTCCCGCGACTACACCGCGCCCATCGCGGCGGCTGTCGCGGCCGCTCTCGCCATGACGGCAGGCGGCTGGTACGTGAGGAGGCGCTGGTTGCGGTAGGATGTGATGGGCCATCCCAAGAGAGCGAAACATCCCCACGAGGCAGCGCGGTCCCCGCCAGCGCCGCAGCAGCCGCGCAAACGCAGGAAGTTCCTCGCTCCGTCTGCCCCGGTCGCGTTTGCCCTCACCTTCGCTTTGGTCATCGCTGGGCTCTTCCTGGCCAACCTGATGCTGGGTGACAGCTCAACGGATGGCCCCCCAAGAGCCGCCATCGTTGACCAGACGGCCATATACGACCCCGACCCGGAGTTCGTCGCCGCCGCAGCAGAGACGCTCATGGCTGCTGGATACACCGTGGACTACTACCCCAGCGAGGAGGTCACCGTAGACCTCTACCGAGAGCTTCCCGCGCACGGCTATCACCTGATCATCGTGCGGGGCCACTCGGCGCGACTGAAAGAGGACAAGGAGGGCAACCCGATAGACGAAGTTGCCCTATTCACGGCCGAGCCGTACTCCACGGAAAAGCACTACGCCGATCAGGCGGAGGAGCGACTGGCCCGGGTGGGCTACTACGAAGGCGGCCCCTCGTATTTCGGCATACGGGCGTCGTTCGTCATGTCGAGCATGCACGGCGATCTCGCCGGAACCACGATCATAATGATGGGCTGCGACGGGCTGACCTCCCTTAATGCAACCGCCAGGGCCTTTCTTGCTAGGGGCGCGGACTCCTTCATAAGCTGGGACGCCTTCATATCGTGGGACCACTCGGACGCCGTCACTGAACGGCTGCTCGAGCTCATGCTCGTCGACGGGATGGACACCGTGAAGGCCGTGGAGCAGACCGCCGACGAACTCGGCCCGGACCCCGTCTTCGGCGCCGAACTGCGCGTGCTGACCGGCAGCTAGGCCGCGCGAGCGACCGCAAGCACCGGCGCTGCCAGAGGAGGCCCAAGCAAGGGGGTACGGCCTTCTCTGGCAGCGCCGCACCTTCCCCACGCGGCCGGCCTGACGGGAACCCGCTACGGGAAAACCAGTACCGCAGAGCACTTGACATTCGCTGGCAGGGGAGTATGATGTATGCGCTCGCAGAAGGGGGTGAGCGATGCAGAGAGTTCTCTGACTCTTTCGGTTTCAGACGCCGGGGCTACCGAGTGCAGGTAGCGTCCGGCGTTTTGCGTCCTGGAGGAGCGACTAGGATAACAGCCCAAGAGGAGGCCCCGGCGGCGGCAACCACCAGGGCCCGGAGCTAAGGAATGCGGGCACACACCCTAGCCTCTTGCATTCTAGGGGCCAGGGCGTGCGGATGACAACCAGACAGCAGTTAGAAGGCAGTTAGAAAGGGGTGCGAAGATGAGGAACCTGACGGTATTGAGAGCAGGGGCTAGCATATTGACTTTGGGAGTGCTGCTCATGGTGGCTGGGCCGAGAACCGCGCCCCCGATTGAGGCGTCGCCCTCGACCCAAGGGGGATCAGCCGGAGTGGGAGCAGGTGTCGCGATAGGGATAGCGCTGCTTAATGAGGTAAAGCAAGCTATCCAAAGTTTAGGCACGGCTGCTGTATATGTAAAAGCAAAGACAGACGGACCAGATTCAGACGATCGAGCAATCGATTTTGACTTTGATCGTGACAGGGGCCTTGATTGGAGTCTCGATCAATGGACGCAGGTAGTTACAGGAGAGAATAATGACGATGACGGAGAAGAAACCCCGTATACTCCGGGTGATGAGCACCATGCTTACATCGAACTTCACTTTGAAAGCACTGGTGGGCAATGGAAACCGGATCCGGATGACTGTCGGCTCTGTCCAGCCAGCAAAAAGCAGGAATGTTATGGATGGGTATCGGCAAAACCGGAAGATGACCCCACTAAGAAGGATCAGAAGACATTCGCGGTGGCAGCCGCAGCATTCTCAGCCGATGGAAAGACAGTAGACTTTTGTTATCGCGCTAATACTAGCACAACGCCGGAAGGCGGCACTACATATGAAAATCCTGAAAAGGTGGATTGCTCTCCCGTTCCTGAGTTTGCTCTTCAGGAGGGCGCAGCCTTTCTTGCAAGTATCGACCGATTCGCTTTCGAGGGTCTAGGCGACGACGAAGTGGTAATCCGGCCGATGTTCGGCCCCACTATTGACCTCTTCCATTCCTACCTCCAGCAAGATATCAACCTTTCGATACTCCCAGTCCTAAGGGGTCACGATGATCAAGTTCAGGAATTGAAGAGAGACGCTTATCTGAAACGCATAGACGGCACTAGCTGGAGTTTGTCGGAGAGTCCCGGTGAGTTGGCAGATTTGACTATAGTTGGAGCCGCCATTCACTTTGACGAGTTAACACTGACGCGGGCTGGCCGCTCGAATGCGGAACTGCTAGAAGAGTACTTTCAATCCAGTGCCGTAGGGATAGTCGCGCCGGAACATGCCCAGCGCGATTATCAGCCGCAGGTAATGTTTCGCCAACAAATCAAAAGCGGTGAAGATATCACAGCCATAATCGGACGACCTTTCGTTATCCCGGTTAACGGAGACCCAAGCGAAATAGTAGAAGAGGACCCACTGGTTGGTCTCGTTCTTGGAGTTGAAGGAGGTATCGATCAGGCTGTAGCCACCGCTCTGAACACTGAGCAGCACTTCGTTAGAGACCTTGCTAACGCAGCTTGGGATGGCACCAGCTATACAGTGGACTTTACGATTCCAGGATTGAATTTCCACTATGAAAACCCGTCTTCGCTATCCGACATAGCTGTCGCCAGCCCCACTGTCGGCGGCACGACCGAACTCCTCGTCAGCGGCTCCGACGCCGCGGCACGCTCAGCTGAGGGCTCCAGCTCCTCGGATCCCCCGTATGCGGCTATCGCCGTTGCGGCGGCAGCCGCATCCGTCGCCGTCGTCGCGGCGGGCGGCTGGTACGTCAGGAGGCGCTGGCTGCGCTAGACACTCGCTCGCAATCGTCCCCGGCCGCCCGGGAGCGGTCGCAAACATCGCCACTGCCTGAGGAGGCCCAAGCAAGGGGGTACGGCCTCCTCTGGCAGCGCCGCACCTTCCCCTTGCCTGTGTGACTTACGCGCCCCTGTACCCATAGAATGGATGCAGGAGCGAACCCGCAGATGGCCGAATCCGGCAAACCCCAGGTAGATCGCAAAGCGCGGCTGAAGATCCCGCACCAGCCCGTTCCCAAGCAGGACCCCAAGGAGCGGATCAAGAACTGGGACGAGATCGCCCTCGGGTATGACCTGCCCACCGCCCGCCTGGAGGCGAACCGCTGCATCCAGTGCCCCGCCGCCCCCTGCCAGGTCGCCTGCCCTCTCGACAACGACATCCCCGGCGCCCTCTGGAAGCTCGAGCAGGGCGGCATCCCGGGCGCGGCGGAGGTGTTCCGCCTCACCAGCCCTGCCCCCGATATGTGCGGCCGCCTCTGCCCCCAGGAGAAGCTGTGCGAAGGCTCGTGCGTCGTGGGCAAGAAAGCCATTCCGGTGGCCATCGGCAGGCTGGAGGCGTTCATCGCCGACCAGGAGCAGGCCATGGGCGGACGTCTAGTCCCCGAGCTACCCCCCAACACCGGCAAGCGGGCGGCCGTCATCGGCTCCGGGCCCGCCGGCCTGGCCGTCGCCGAAGAGCTGGCCCGCCACGGCCACGCGGTCAAGGTCTTCGAGGCCTGGCCCAAGCCGGGCGGTGTCCTCCGTTACGGCATACCCACTTTCAAGATGGAGAAGCACCACGTCGACCAGCAGGTGGAATACCTGCACAAGCTCGGCGTCGAGTTCGAATTCAACGTCCGCGTCGGCAACGACACCACCATCGACGAGCTGTTCGCCCAGGGCTTCCACGCGGTCTTCCTGGGTCACGGAGCCGGCAGAGGCATGCGCCTCAACGCCCCAGGCGACGATCTGGACGGCATCCACATGGCCATCGATTTCCTCGTGCGCATGAACCTGTCCCCGGAGGAGCTGCCCGAAAACCTCCGCCAGCCGATCGATGTCGGCAGACACGTGGTGGTCATCGGCGGCGGCGACACCGCCATGGACTGCGTGCGCACCGCCGTCCGCGCCGGCGCCGAGCAGGTGACCTGCGCCTACCGCCGCACCGTGGCCGAGATGGGAGGCCGCGAGGAGGAGCGCCACCACGCCGAGGAAGAGGGCGTCGACTTCCACTATCTGGTCGCCCCCATCCGCTTCATCGGCGATGACAGCGGCCGTGTGCGGGCGGTACGCCTCCAGCGAATGGAGCTGGGTGACCTCGACGACTCCGGCCGCCGCCGACCCGTCCCCATCCCCGGCGACGAGTTCGAGATGGAGGCCGACACCGTCATCGTCGCCATCGGCTTCAAGGTGGACAAGTCGCTGTTCGAGGCCACCGCCGGCCTAGAGGCGACCGACCGGGGCACCGTGGCCGCCGACGAGGGTGGCCTGACCAGTCGGCCGGGGGTATTCGCCGCCGGCGACAGCGTTCGCGGCGCCGACCTCGTCGTCACCGCCCTCGCCGATGCCAAGCGCGCCGCCGCCGCCATCGACGCCTACCTGCGGCAGGAATAGGCCGGCCCTCGCCGGCCGCTGCGACGCCCCCGTCTGCTAACATGGATGTGGAGGTGCATCGATGACCTTCCAGCACATGATCGTTCCCTACGAAGGCGGTGTCCTCAGCGAGGACGCCCTGCGCATCGCCTGCCACCTGGTCTTCGACGAATCCCGCATCACCGCCGTCTACGTGGTGGAGATCCCCAAGGACATGCCCGTCGGCGCCGAGAAGCCCCAGGAGGAGGCAGCGCGGGAGGCCCTGCAGCGGGCCGAGGCCGTCGGCCGGGAGCTCGACGTCAAGGTCGAGACCTACATCGCCAAGGCACCCGCAGTGGCCGACGGCGTGAACGAGGCGGCCGCCACCCTCAGGGCGGATGCCATCATCATGAGCCTCCGTCGCAAGCATAGACGGGAAGAGACGATGTTCCTCAGCCATACCGCCAGCCGCATCCTCCGCCACGCCCCCTGCCACATCGTCATCACCTATCACCGGGACGAGGACTAGAGGCCCTCAGACTCCGGGTTCTCCCTCTATAGCGTCTCCATGTACTCGCCGATGGCGTCCAGCCGCACCTTCTCCACCGCTATCTCCGGCGCGTAGACGATCTCGTCCGCCGCCCACACCAGCGTCGGCTTCCCCTCCTTACTGACGCCGATCACCCCGTTGAGCGCCGTGCGGATGTTCTCGTTGATGCGGAGGGTGTTCGCCCTGATAGGCTCCGCCAGCTTGCCGCCGCGGATCACGTAGGAGTCGGCCACGACGGTGCCGGTGAAGTCCCCGGCCCGCAGGCCGTTCACCGGGTACGTGTACCAGATGCGCCCGATGTAGACGCCCTCGCCCACCAGGCGGCACATCGACTCCGTGGACTCCACATCGCCGGGGACGATGACGTTCGTCGGGTGTATACCCGGCTGGGCGTCGAAGTGGCGCCCGCCGCCGCGCGCGAAGCGGAACCCGTTCCTCGGCACGAACGCCGAGGCGTTGGCCTTCGGGTCCACCCCCAGCTTCTCCTTGCCCTGCGGATCGTTCACCAGCCGCTGCGTCTCGTAGTAGTTGGAGAGCAGCCCCACCAGCCTGCCGTCCTTGATCAGCTCCGTGCGACCGGTCGGCAGACCCTCGCAGGTGATCCCCTTGCTCCCCACCAACCCCACAGCGGCGCCGTCGTCGTAGATGCTGAACTTATCCGAAGCCACCTGCTGACCCATCTGCCCCATGAACGGCGACCCCATCGCGTAGAAGATCCCCGTGCTCAGCCCCGGCAGCACGATGTAGTGCACGATCTCCATCGTCGCCTGGTGCCCGAACACCACCCGATAGTCGCCGCTGGGTAGCCTCACCCCGCCGATGCCCCTGATCGCGTTCCGCGCCGCCTCCCGGCCCGCCTCCTCCGTGAAGCCGCTAAGCCCAGTGGTCGCCGCGTACCCGCTCCCCTTCGAGTCCTCTCGCTCCACCATCGACGTCACGAACGACATGATCAGCGACGACTCGTCCGTCTGCACCTCCGGCATGGCGTGGGAGGCGATCGCCATGCGCTCCTGCAGGATCGTCACGTCACCGCTGACGATGAGGCCCAGCTCACCTAGCCTCTCCGGCCGCTCCACCAGGTTCCCCAGCGGCTCCGACGTCTGGAATACCCGCAGCGCCCCGTTCACCACCCTCCAGCCGGCGTCCACCAGGTCCGCGTCCTCGATCTCCAGCACCTTCGGGTCGTGGTACGAGGTCAGCTTCCGCTCCTCCCCCGTGGGCCGGGCCAGCGACGTGAACTCGGGGTCGGCGACGGCCCCCTTACGGGCCTTCTCCAGCGCCGACTTCACGCCCTCGATGCTGATGTCGCTGGTCTCGGAACCGAAGCCGACGCGCAGCCCCTCCTCCGCTCGCCCTGAGCCTGTCGAAGGGCGAAACACGGCCTGCACGCCGACGCCGTAGTTCACCACCGACTTCGGCTCCTCGACGCCGTTGCAGGGGATGTGCGAGGTGTAGTTCAGCCGCGTCAGCAGCACCCCGTTGGAGGCCACGTAGACCTCCCCCTCCTCCACATCCTCCTGCGCCTTCAGGTACGCCAGCCCGTCACGTACCGACTTCTCAAGCTGGGATAGCGGGATCATCGATTTGCTCCTACTGCTTGCGGGACTTCAGGTGCTCCAGGACATAGGCAACGATGGCGTTATCCAACACCTTGGTCACGCTGGTGTTCATGCCCCTTCCCATGCGCGACCGTATCTGAGTCGGGCAATCGTGTGCGATCAATGCAAATCGAGGAAACATCTCTTTGAACTTCGTCTCCTCATCACCCCGACTCAGTGTTTTATGGCCATAGAAAAAATTGAGCGTGTATTCACGATCCATCGGAGGAACGAGAGTAGGCAGGATATGGTGCAGTGTCTTCGTTCCTGCCACCAAACCAACCTGCCCCGCGCCTACTTTGAGTTTCTGAATAATGCTCCAAATATGATCGGCGACTTCCGGCAACTCGTCATCGGTGAGGCATGAAATAGCAGCCTCATCTGCTTCGCGTATGGCCTGCCGACACTCTTGGAGGCTTCCCCAGAACTCACGGAACTCTACGAGCTTCGCCCCACCGGATCCCATCCGATGCATTCCCCATGAAGCCAACGTGGCGTAGACGCTTTCCACGAAGCATTCATCTTCCACGGCCTCAACCGGTGAAGCATGCCGGCGAAGAAGGTCGAGGGTCTTGAAGTGGAAATACAGGCTGGGGCCGCTGAAGAGGCTTGCCTTGTCAAACTCATCAACATAGTGCCCAAAGCGTTCAATGAGTCTTCCTACGCGTTCGTCCATCCTTCTAAGTGTGTTACCATGTCGTCCCATATCCGCCCCGTCTACTGTGGCGCGTCGCCACCATCTACACTCCCGTCAGCCGTGCTCGGCTCCGCATCGTCGGGCCGCCGTTGAGTATTGTCATTCCGAGCGCAGCGAGGAATCCGGCGGGGCAAGTGGGGCCTGGTCCCCACCACCCCAGATTCCTCGTCGCTGCGCTCCTCGGAATGACAGGCCCTACACCCCCGTCAGCCGCGCCCGGCTCCGCATCGTCGGGCCGCCGTTGGACATCCGCTTCGTTTGCATCGGCTGCCCCTTCCCGCAGTTCGGGATCGCGTACAGCCGGAAGTCGTCCCCCACCGCGTCCACATTCAGGAAGTAGTCCCGTGTATCGCTCATCAGGCCCCCGTCGCGGAACATCTCCCCGATCTCCCCCTTCTTTATCTCGTACACCTTCATCGCCGTGATCCGGAAGTTCTCCCGCGACTCCGCGATCGACGGTATCCGGTGACCGACGACGTAGTAGCCGTCGTCCACCTCCCGGATTATGTCGCGCGCGTCGCGCTCCCCCGGCCCGAACGCCGTGTTCGACATCCGGATCAAGGGCACCAGCGACGCGTCCGTCGCCTTGTAGTGGCCATTCGGCTCCAGCCCCATCGTCGCCGCCGTCTGGCGACTGTTGGCGAAGCCGCTCAGTATCCCCTTGTCGAGGTGGTAGACCCGACGCGCCGGCGTCCCTTCGTCGTCGTACATGTAGTACCCGAACCCGTCGATCGTCGGGTCGCTGAACGCCGTCACCAGGTCGGAGCCCACCCGCTTGCCGAGCTGGTTGTCCTTCAGGTCCCGCAGGAACCAGGAGCGCCCCGCGTAGCCCGTCTCGAACTTCAGCGCCCGGTCCAGCTCCGTGGGGTGGCCCACCACCTCGTGGCAAAGGAGGGCGTTGTAGTGGGGGTCGGTGACCACCACTACCTCCTTATCGGTAGCCTTCAGCGGCTTGCAGGAAGCCAGAGTCACCGTGTCCCGCGCCAGCTCCACCGAGAAATCCATCAAATGGGGAAACTGGATAAACTCGCTCTCCACTCCTTGGGTGATCACCTCCCAGCCCCGCTGGTGGCCCGTGAAGTCGTACAGCTCCTGGTGGCCGTCCTTCCCCTGCGCCACCACGAAGCACGTCCCCTGCGTGATCGCCCACGTCTGCTCGATGCTCGCGCCCTCCGAGCTGGCGAATAGCTGCCGCTCCAGCATCGTATAGGCCGAGATGTAGTTGAAGGCCACGCTGGGGTCCAGCCCCTGCACTCGCTGCGACACCTCCCGCACGTACTTGCCCGCCTCCTCCAGCGGCACCGTCCGCGGGTCAACCTCGTACCGCGCCTCGATGGTGTCCTGACGGACATCGATGTCCGCCAGCGACATGTCGTACAAGGCATCGCCCAGGCCGGGGAAACGCGTGCGCGTCCCCTCCTTGGCACGGGCGTTGGTCAGCGCGCGTCCGTAGGCGTGTTCCATCCCTTCCTGGAGCCGGCCCCGCAGCTCCGGCAGATCGGCGGCGCCGATTATCTCCCCGAAGTAGCCGGGCGCCGCCATCCTCTCGCCGGCGAGTACGCGAACGCCGAAGGCGAAGCCGTAGTCTTCGCCGCTGAACTTGTCCATCCCGTTCTCGGCCACCGCCACCTTCCCCTCGCTCACCTCGATGCGGACATCCGCGTACCGACAGTCGCGCTTCTCCTTGGGGTAAGAGGTGACGAGGTCGAACACGGCGTCCCGCACCTGCGGGATGGCATCGATGCTCACTCTCTGGGGCACGTGTATCCCTCCCAAAACTGCCGATGCGGCCGGGGAGCTCCGCCCCGCCTTGGGCGGGGATTACGAGCCATTGTAGCCAGCCCGCCCTCGCAGTGTCCACTTCGGGCAAACGGGCTGTAACAATATACGTTCTCAACGGTTTATTAGGTTGAAATGGCTACCGTTTCACGCTGGCGTTCCTCGCGGCCGGTCCGCTTGCGCCTGGAGCTCGTGGGCTTAGAGGTGTTCCTCATTGCCCTCATGGTTTTCGTGGCAGGAGTCTCAGAGCTACCGGTCTTCGTCTGGTTCGTCCTGGCCTTCGTCTCCATGGGCGTCCAGACCGTGCTCTTCTACCAGATCGGGCGAGTCCGCGAAAAGCTGGAACACTAAACCATACCTCCGCACAATAGGCGGAACGCGGCGTTCTACTGAGCGCCCGCTGTCGTATGACCTACGGCCGGGAGCCCACCGCCGCGATAGTTACCACTCCACCCCCAGAGACCTCAGCTCCCGCTCCAGAGCAGCGTAGTCGCCCCTGTGGTGGATGCCGTAGAAGCCCGCCTGGCGCGCCCCCTCAACGTTGTGCGCTAGGTCATCAATATGCACGCAGGCGGAGGGCTCCACGCCCATCCGCTCCGCCGCCAGACGGTATATGCGCTCGTCCGGTTTGGCGATCCCCACTCGCGACGAGTTCACGATAACCTTGAATACATCGCCGAGCTTGTGGTGGTCGTTCAACTCACTCTCCAACCTGGGGGTCGCATTGGATAGCACGCCCACACCGTACCGGGCCGCTAGCCGACGGGCCAGCCCCACCACGTCTTGATCCAGCGTCCGCCACATGGTCGTCCGCTCCTCGCCGATATCTGGGAGAGTGCGACCGGCGAACTCGTCCAGCTTTCGCTTCGCTGCCTCCATCCAGGTATCTTCGGTCCCCTCGCCGATCTCCAGGGCCTTCCACTCCGGGATTGTGTACAGCGCCTTCAGGAAGCTGCCTCCCGGCAGCCCGTGGCGCTGCTCGTAAGCTGCCAACATCTCCCTGTCCAGCCGCGCGACGACCCCGCCGAAGTCGAAGAACACGGCGCGGACCGCCCTGTCACTGCCCACGCCTAGAACCCCCTGTACCGATTCGCTATCGGCAGCCGTCGATCCCGCCCGAAGGCACGGGGCGTGATCTTCACCCCCGGCGGCGCCTGCCTCCGCTTGTACTCGTTGCGGTTCACCATCTGGATCACTCGCACCACCAGATCGCGGTCGTGGCCCATAGCCACGATCTCCTCCACGCTCTTGTCGTCCTCCACGTAAGCCTCCAGGACGGGATCCAGCTCCTCGTAGGGCGGCAGCGAGTCCTGGTCCAGTTGCCCGGGCTTCAGCTCCGCCGAGGGCGGCTTGCCTATAACACTCTCGGGGATAACCGAGCCGTCCCGCCAGGTGTTGCGGTACCGGGCCAGCCGGTACACCAGCGTCTTCGGCACGTCCTTGATCACCGCGTAGCCGCCCGCCATGTCCCCGTACAGCGTCGCGTAGCCGGTCGCCATCTCGCTCTTGTTCCCCGTGGTCAGCACAAGCCAGCCGAACTTGTTCGACAGGGCCATGACGATATTGCCCCGGACGCGCGACTGCACGTTCTCCTCGGCCACTCCCGGCACCGTCCCGGCGAACGCGCGCTCCAACATCTCCAGGTACGCCGAGTGCCCAGGCTCGATGGGGATGATCGTCAGCTCGATCCCCAAGCTGCGCGCAAGCTCCCGGGCATCCTCGATGCTGCCCTCCGACGAGTAGCGAGAGGGCATGCTCACTCCTACCACATTCTCCTTGCCGATGGCGTCCACGGCGATAGCCGCCACCAGGCTGGAGTCGATCCCCCCGGACAGAGCGACAACTACCTTCTCGAACCCGGTCTTGCGAACGTAGTCGCGCGTCCCCATAACAAGCGCCGCGTACACCTCCGCCTCGCCCTCCAGCGGCGGCACCAGCCGCGGCTCTAGCGGGGGCTTCGCGGCCACGAACGACTCGTCGTTAAGAGCAACCTGCCGCACTCGCCTTCCCCGCTTCCCTTGCCTCGCCTCCGCCAGGGTGAGATCGCAGACCAGCAGTTCCTCCTCGAACATCGCCGCCTGCGATAGCAGCTCTCTCCCGGGGCCCAGCACCATCGAGCCGCCGTCGAACACCAGCTCGTCCTGCCCGCCTACCTGGTTCGTGTAGCAGACGAACACCTCGTAGTCGCTGGCCCGCGTGGCCAGCATCTGCTGTCGGAAACCCCGCTTGCCCGCGTGATAAGGCGAGCCGTTGATGTTCACGATGACCTGGGCCCCCGCCAGCGCCTGCGCCCTCGTGGGCTCCCCCGGGTACCAGATGTCCTCGCACACGTTCACCCCCACCGCCACGCCGGCCACCGTGTATACCGGACAGCCCTCGCCTGGCTGGAAGTAGCGCATCTCATCGAAGACCCCATAGTTGGGCAGTCGCTGCTTGTGGTAGATGTCGGCCAGGCGGCCGTCGTGGATCACCGCCGCCGAGTTGTAGATGTCGCCCTCGCCACCCTGGCTCCCGCCGGGCACGTCCACGAACCCCACGACCGCCGTGATGCCGCCGCAACCCTTGACCACCACATCCAGCGCCTTCACGTTGTCCCGCACGAAGGAGGGACGCAGCAGGAGATCCTCCGGCGGGTAGCCCGTCACCGTGAGCTCCGGGAAGGACACGATGTCCACGCCCAGGTCGCGGGCCCGCTCCACGTACTCGAGGACCTTGGCGACGTTGCCCTCAAGGTCCCCTACCGTAGTGTTGATCTGCGCCAGCCCGACGCGAAGTGTGCGCATGGAATTGGGCTTAGTGTATCTCTTACACTAAAACGCTACCACCGCCGCCCAACCGCGTCAATCCGCGGCCATTATCCGTCGGCCCCCGCACGCGGTCAACGCGCCCGTTTTCCTCTCGTCCTCACGGCACGCTATCATTTATATAGATATGACCGCACGGATCGCCTCCGTCCCCAGGACGCCGTTCGCCCCCGTCGTTCTGCTCCTCGTCCTGGCAGCGCTCGGCATCGCCGCCGTCGCCTGCGGAGACTCGTCCAGCCCCTCCGGCGGCCAGCTCCCGGGGACCACACCCCAGGGCGACTCCGGGATCTCCCCCATCATCACCAACCACACCCTCGCCGTCGGCGAGAACCGCTTCAGCCTCATGCTTGTCGACAGGGACAACGCGCCCATCCTCGACGCCGACGTCGACCTGCGCTTCTTCGATCTCAACGGCGATGGGCCTGTGCTGAAGTCTCAGTCCGGCACCAGATTCATCGCCTCAGATCTCTTCTACATCGACGAGCAGTCTGGCGAAAGGGAATACGTCGACAGCAGCATCGGCGTGTACGTCGCGGGCGTGAACTTCGACGTTCCCGGCCGCTGGAGCGTCGACATCAGCGTCACCACCGCAGGCAGCCAACTGCAGCTCATCCCGCTGGAGTTCGACGTGCTGGAGGAGAGCCCGGAGCCGGCCGTGGGCGATCCCGCTCCCGCCAGCCGTCAGCTCACCCTGGCCGACGTGGCCGACATTGCGCAGATCGACTCCTCATTCGAGCCGCGCCCCCACATGCACGACACCACCATCGCCGACGCCCTGGTTGCTGGAAAGCCAGTGGTAGTGGCCTTCGCCGCCCCCGCCTTCTGCACGAGCCGCACTTGCAGCCCCGTCATGGACACCGTTATGGATCCCCTGTATGACAAGTACCGGGACCGGGCCATCTTCATCCACGTTGAGCCGCTCCAGTTGAAGGAGCTCCGGGAAGGCACAGGCCGCATCCATGTCGAGGCCGCGAAGGACTGGGGCGTCGAGACGGAACCCTGGGTGTTCGTCATCGATGCCCAGGGGAGAGTCGCCGGGAAGTTCGAGGGCATCATCGCCATGGACGAGGTGGAGGATGTCCTCGCTCACGTCCTGGAAGGCTGACGAGGCCGGGCCTTAGCCACCGCTGCATCCCACTCGCGAGACCGCGCCGCCTGCATCTCCTGCATGTAGGTACGGAAGGCATGGAGGTGGTCAGGGGTGAGACCAAATCTTAACCTTCTGGCCCCCTCGGTGAGGACTCTCATCCGTAACGGCCCCAGATTACAGTTCGTCTAGTCTTATGCAAACTACAAAGCGGGGAGCACTGGCCTGGGAACCGAACTCCCCGCTGGACAAGGCGCAGGGGCCGAGGGCCCCAGCGCGCATCTGGATTATAGCACGTGGAAAGCCTCAAAGCACTGCTACGGAAGCCGTCACGACGCCTGGCTCTGGTAGTGCTGATCGTGTTGGCGGCGGCCCTGGTGGCCCTGGTGGGGATGCCCCGAGGGACGGAGGCCACCATCGATGGGGAGGAGCAGACCTTCCTGGCCTTGATCAATAACTATCGCCAGGCCAACGGCCTGGGCTCTCTCTCTTTCAATGAGGAACTGAACACCACGGCAGACTGGATGAGCAACGACATGGCGGCCAAGGACTACTTCAGCCACACCGACTCCCTGGGCCGCGATCCGTTACAGCGTATGGCCGACTTCGGCTACAGCTACAACACCTGGAAGGGGGAGAATCTGGCCGCGGGCGTGGACGGTGCCCAGGCCGCGCTTGAGCTGTGGCAGGGCTCGCCGGGGCACAACGCCAACATGCTGAACCCTAACTTCAAGGTGATCGGCATCGCCCGTGTCTACGGGGAAGGCAGCACCTACGGCTGGTACTGGAGCACGGAGTTCGGCGGCCAGGGGACGCCGCCACCAGCGGAGCCGCCGCCGCCGCCGGCACCGACGCCTCAGACCACACCCGAGCCGACGCCAGCTCCACCAACCCCGGAGCCGGACACCACCGTTTCCGCCACCGACGGGGCCACCAACGCTGTAGTGGCCACCATCCCCGTGGTCAATTGGCCCCAAGGCGTTGGGATGAACCTCAACAGCAACCGTGCTTGCGCGGCCAAGCCCCATGACGACTCCGTCTCCGTCATCGAGAACCCACCCAGCCATGGCTATTGGCTTGTCGCAAAAGACGGGGGCATCTTCACCTACGGCGATGCCGAATTCCTCGGCTCCGCGGGCGACATCGCCCTCAGCCAGCCGGTCGTAGGCATGGCTGCCACGCCAGACAGCAATGGCTACTGGCTCGTCGCAGAAGACGGGGGCATCTTCGACTTCGGCGATGCCGGCTTCTTTGGCTCTGCGGGCGACATCGCCCTCAACCAGCCCATCGTGGGCATGTCTGCCACCCCGAGCGGCAACGGCTACTGGCTGGTCGCCTCCGATGGCGCCATCTTCACCTACGGCGATGCCGGCTTCTTTGGCTCTGCGGGCGACATCGCCCTCAACCAGCCCATCGTGGGCATGGCCGCTACTCCAAGCGGTAGCGGCTACTGGCTGGTCGCCTCCGACGGGGGC
>DAOUMV010000008.1:0-22823 GCA_034408935.1 Dehalococcoidia bacterium | reverse complement strand
GGCGTAGGCGTTGGCGTCGGCGTTGGCGTAGGGGTAGGCGTTGGCGTAGGGGTAGGCGTTGGCGTCGGCGTTGGCGTCGGGTCGACGGAGATGCTGACCTGGGTGAAGGCTGAGTCGTTGGTGTCATCGGGGTCGGAGACGTGGATGTTGGACGGTGAGATGGAGTTGTCGAGAGTGAAAGTGTGGTCGCCAGACTGAGAGCAGTTGACGGTGAACGATTCCTGGATGACGGTGGTAACGGAGCTGGCAAGAGCGGAGACGCTGGCGGGGTTGGCGGGGTCGGGAGTGACCGTGCAGTCCGCTGGAGCGGAGAAAGAGGCCAATATATCGGCGTCGACGGAAGCAAAGGGGCCGTTGTTGTGGATGGTCTTTTCGAACGTGAGGGTGGTGTTAGTGTTGACCAGGAAGGAGGCGGGCGGGCTAACAGCCGACTGAGTGGTGATCTCGAGGTCAGTGGAGGCGGTGACGGAGATGGTGATCTGGGTGGAAGCGGAGTCGTTCAGGTTGTTGGGGTCTGAGACGTCGATGTTAGAGGGGGAGATGGAGTCATCGAGGGTGAAGGAGTGGTCGGAGGGGAGGGAGCAGTTGACGGTGAAGGACTCCTGCACCACGGTGGCCACGGAGACGTCCAGGGTGGCGGTGGTGGGGTTGGCCGGATCAGGAGTGACGGAGCAGTCAGCGGGAGCAGAGAGGATAGCGGTGATGTCCGCGTCGACGGGGGCAGTGGGTCCGTTGTTATGAACGGTCTTCTCGAAGGTGAGTAGCGTGTCGGTGCTGACGGGGAAGGAGGATGGTGGATTGAGGGCTGACTGCGCGGAGACCTTCAGGTCGGCCTCTGTGGCGCAGCTCTCGCCGAAGGTCGGCGGTAGAACCAGGAACACGTCCGCGAGGTTGATGATTCCGTCCGGCACTAGGTCTGCCCGCTCGCTGAAGTTTGGCTGCCCTGTGCTGGTGCCGAACGTCGGCGGCAGGACCGGGAACACGTCCCCGAGGTTGACCACTGTACTCATGTCGAAGTCGCACGGCCAGGCGTCATCGGTAGGGTCATCGGGACAGTTGTCAGAAGCGTCGGTTCCTATCAGACCCTCATCCGCGTCCGTGAACCCGTCGCAGTCAGTATCGCCCGGTCCCACGAGCCAGGCAGTCGGCACCGTTGGGCAGGTATCGCAGACGTCACCCCACCGGTCGCCGTCCGCGTTCTCCTGACCCGCGTTCGGAGTAGATGGACAGTTGTCGTTGTCGCCCGTTTGCGGAGGGAGGAATCCGGAGCCCACGCATATCCCGTCCCCGTCGACGTCGTTGTCCGAGTCGTCGGGGCAAGCGTCGCAAGCGTCCCCAAGGCCGTCGCCGTCGACATTCTCCTGCCCGGCGTTGGCGGTGTCCGGACAGTTGTCAGCGACGTCGAACACGCCGTCCGGCTCTGGGTCCTCGCAGTGGTCCCCTTCCGGCGTCCCAGGGTGGATGTCGTTCTCCTGGCCGGGATTCGTCGTGGCGGGGCAGTTGTCGCAGGCATCGCCGAGGCCGTCGCCGTCTCCATTCTCCTGTCCAGCGTTGGCGGTGTCCGGGCAGTTGTCAGCGATGTCAAACACGCCGTCCGGCTCTGGGTCTTCGCAGTGGTCCCCTTCGGGCGTCCCAGGGTGGACGTCGTTCTCCTGTCCGGCGTTGGCAGTGTCCGGACAGTTGTCAGCGATGTCAAACACGCCGTCCGGCTCTGGGTCCTCGCAGTGGTCCCCCTCGGGCGTCCCAGGGTGGATGTCGTTCTCTTGGCCGGGATTCGTCGTGGCGGGGCAGTTGTCGCAGGCATCGCCGAGGCCGTCGCCGTCGGAGTTCTCCTGACCGGGGTTGGCGGCGTCCGGGCAGTTGTCAGCGATGTCAAACACGCCGTCCGGCTCTGGGTCTTCGCAGTGGTCCCCTTCGGGCGTCCCAGGGTGGACGTCATTCTCCTGGCCTGGATTCGTCGTGTCCGGGCAGTTGTCGCAGGCGTCGCCGAGGCCGTCGCCGTCAGCGTTCTCCTGGCCGGGGTTGACGCTGTCCGGGCAGTTGTCAGCGATGTCAAACACGCCGTCCGGCTCTGGGTCTTCGCAGTGGTCCCCCTCGAACGTCGCCGGGTGGACATTGTTCTCCTGACCCGGGTTAGCGGTGTCCGGACAGTTGTCGATCGGGCCCGGGAAGCCGTTGCCCACCCCGTCACCGTCCGTGTCGAAGAGGGAGAACTCGGAAGTACTACCGCCCGCGTTGGTGGCGGTGGCGGCTACGTTGGGGCCGGTCACGGCCCCCGGGAAACTCCAGTTGCCGCCGCCGTCGGCACCCGTCGAGCCGTGGTAGATGCGCCCCTCGTCGTCATCATCTGAGTAGACATCGATAGTGCAACCGGCACAGGCGGTGCCTGTAGCAGACCCCACGCCAGTGATGACCGGTGGCGTCAGTTCGGCGTTGCCGCCGTCAACGTTTTCGATCCCTTTGCCACCGCTGGAATGGATGGAATTACCGCGGATGGCGTTGCCTATAGTCCCAGAGCCGCCGACTTGCACGCCGTTGCCGCCGTTGTGGGCGATCACGTTCGCCGCGCCGGCGCCTGTCCCACCGATCGTGCTATTGGCGGCTCCGCCGTTAATCAACACGCCATCTGATGAATTCCCCAGTGCGCTCACGCCGTCGGCCTGAGTTCCAATGTAGTTGCCCTGCACCTGGTTCCCCGTGGCCGCGCCGCCCGTGATGTCGATACCGAAAGAGTTGTTAGCCGAGATGACGTTCCGCTCTTCGACCGTCGTCCCCCCGATGGCGTTGCTGGGCGCGCCCGAGATGACTACGCCGCCTCCGTTACCAAGATCGGCAGTGCCGCTCAAGTCCGTTCCGACATAGTTGCCGCCCACCGAGTTCCCTGTCGCGCCGCCTCCTGTGATCTGAACACCGTAGCGGCCGTTGCCAGAGATGACGTTCCCACTTCCAGCTACTGTACCGCCGACGGAGTTGCCAGCGGCGTCGCTGATTAGTACGCCATCGTTGGAGTTGCCCAGAACGGTGGTGCCGCTGGCGTCTGTGCCGATGAAGTTGCCCTGGACCGCATTTCCGGTGGCCTCACTGCCGTCGATGTAGACGCCAGACGCATCGTTGCCCGATATGGTATTGCCTGCTCCGGCCGTCGTACCACCGACGGTGTTGGACGGCGCTTGGCTGATGTTCACGCCACTCGAGACGTTGCCTATATCAGCCGCGCCAGCAGCGTCGGTACCGACGTAGTTGCCTTGCACCGTGTTTCCCGTCGATTCGCTGCCGTATATCCTGACGCCGGTCTGGTTGCCCGAGATGACGTTCCGAGCCGCGGCCGTCGTACCACCGATCGTGTTGGATGACGCTTGGACGATGTAAACGCCGTTCGAGGCATTGCCCAGATTGGCGCCACCGGTAGCGTCGCTGCCGATGTAGTTGCCCAGCACCTGATTCCCTACCGACTCGCTGCCGATGATCCTCACGCCGTGGTCATTGCCCGATATGACGTTGCGCGCGGCGTCCACGGTCCCTCCAATGGTGTTGGACGGCGACTTGTTGATGTACACGCCACTCAAGGAATTGCCTAGGTCTGTGGTGCCGCTGGTATCCGTGCCAATGTAGTTACCCTCGATGACGTTTCCCCCGAGCGTCGACAGCTCAATCCCATCCCCACCGAAGCGATTGATTACCAACCCTCTCACCGTGCTGTATCCAACGGTGATGGTCAGCCCGTCTGCGTTAACCCCAGCGTTGGTCCCATCCAGTTCGATGATCGGAGTGCTGGCGAAGTCGGGCTCGCTCGTCCCGTCGATGACCACAGCCCCCCGTATGCTCGGCAGAGCGGACGTTGGCCTGATCGTGTGGGGGCCTGGCCCAGGGATGTCGAAAGTGATCGTGTCCGTGCCCGGGCTGTCGTTAGCAGCGTCGATGGCTTCTCGGAGCGTGCACTCGCCCGCGAGGCAGAAGCCATCGCCGGGATCGGCGGTCGAGGTGACCACGAAAGTAGCCCCCAGGGCGGGCTGACTCCCGCCCAACAGGAGCACCGCAGGCAGCGCAGCCGCCGCCAGCAACGCGATTATTGCACGTCGTGAGTAGTTCGTGGAGCCACACCCCCGCTGTGTGTCCCTCGTATGAGGCCCTTTCTAAATATTATACACTAGGCCCCCATGGCGCAGACGCCAAGGGAGAGGAATAGCGAGAGGCCCCGCTGCTTCTGAGGGCGGCAAGGGCGAAGCTGTCGACAGAAGCACAAAGGCGAGCAGATGCAAGGGGCCATCGGGGAGCCGCGGGTGCTTCCTATACGCCCGTACGGGGCCCGCCGACGTATAGCCGGTATATCAGCGCAACCTCGCCCAGCTTGATCTCGCTGTGGTGGCGGAGACGCCGACTTTGTCCTCTCCGCAGAGGATGGCCGTCCACAACGACACCCTTTTCGGCCACCGCCTGCAGGAAGCAGTGTCCGCCCCTGCGGGGAATGATTCGCGCCAATCGGCGGCCCAGGCCCACGTCTATGTCGTCTTTGGAGCCCCCAATGGCCAGCGCCCGGCGAGTCCAGACGCGGCGGTGCCGCGATTCCAGGTCGTACGCCCGCCCCACCTGTGTCGATTCCAGCCAACCACGCAGGACAGGCCGCCCGAAGTGGGAGTATGCCAAGAAGGAGCCCCCCAGCCCTACGAGGACGATCAGGCCGAGGAGGATGACCACCAGCGACGGTCCCCCATCACCCTCGGGTTGCGCTCCCGGGGGTCCAGGGGATGGCGTCAGCGCCGGAGATGGGGACGACGATGGTGCCCCCGCCGGCGCAAGCGACACCGACGTCTCGAAGCTCCGCTGCGCTATCGCCGCCTCCTCCCTTTTCGCCACGAGGTTTATCGTGTACGTCCCCTCCACCCCATCTACCGCCACCGTCCCGGCATACTCGCCCGATCCCGCATGCTCAAGAGTCACCTCATACGACTGTCCCTCGGGCCCAGCAACCGTCGCCGTTACCGTCGCGTCCTCCACCAGCGTCTCCTCCCCCGTCTGAGGGTCACGACCCGTCAGCCGCACGACGATCTCCAGCGGCCCGCCGGAGGCCAGACTCAGCGAAGCCGGCGGCTGCAGCCACTCAACATCGACAAGCGTCCGCGGCGTCGACGATATGGACACGCAGGACTCCCCTTCCGCCGCCCCCGCTATCGCCACAGTCCACGTCCCCGGCGCGGGGTTCTCAATGCTGAACGCGTCGTAGCGAGCGTCACCGCCGGTAGGGACAAGCGACGTGCCATCGGGTCCCGCCACCGTCACCGTCGGCCGCAGCTCGCTCGGGTACGTCACGAACAGAGACAGCGCGGAGACGAACTGGCGGATCGGCAAGGTCACGGAGCGCTGATCGCCGGCCGCGAGACAATCGCTGAACAGGATCTCGAAGATATCCAGCTTCTTGGCGGCGAAGATCTCCTGGAACACGAGCGTTAGCTGCCCGGCCTCCGGCGCCTCGCGGTACAGCCCCCCGCCGTTTTCCGCCAGCTTCTGCAGGAACTCCGGCTCAGTCGCGCTGGCCAGAGAAACCGGGAACAGACCCCACTCCTTCGCGCCAAAGGCGTCCGCCAGGGCGAACACCGCCGACCGCTCCGCCTCCTGCTCCTCCGCCGTCAAGTCGTCCCAGGGCGGCGGGTGGAGTTCGCCGTCCGTCAGGAATATGCCGAACCGGATGGGGTTGGAGGCCTTCTCCAGCTCCGCCAGCCCCGCCTCCAGACCAGCCCGCATGTGCGTGTTCGCCGCCGGCGCCACCGGCACCAGCTGGGCCTTGAGGGCATCCCTGCTCGCCGCGTCCGTCACTTTCGTCAGCGGCACCAGCACGGTGCTGTCGTCGGCGAACAGCACGACGCTGATCTCGTCCCCGTCCTCCAGCAGGTCCACCAGTTGACTCGCCGCCACAAAGCGCAGGTCGGCAGGGTCGGTCCCGCCCATGCTCCCTGAATTGTCGATGATGAGGACAACGGAGATGTTCTGCGGTTCTTGCGCTCCTGACAGCGGCGTGAACAACACGCCGAGGGCCACGACAGCAAAAACCGGGAGAGCGAGAACCCGGAGGATTGACTTCACTGCCCGACCATCTCCAGTGTGCTAGCAGGCAGCCCGCTGCTTGTCCTGTTGTTTGACATGCCAAACTGACAGCCAAAGATAGGACGCCCGCTCGCCCGCCATCGTAACACGCGATTCGCGCTGTCCGCTTGTCCCAACCATCAGCGCTTCCACGCGGACGGGCCCCGGCAGCTCAGCCGGATAGAGCCACGGCTTGCTCACCGCGTTTCGCCGGCTTGAGTCGCGCCCTGGAGCCCCAGGCTCTAGACTATCGCGGCGGAATCCGGTCTAGCCTTCCAGCCGCTTTCGTAGCCACGGCGTCACCGTGGGCATGAGGATGATCATGCTCAGCAGGAACACCCAGACGCTGCCGCCCACTCGGGCCACCCAGGAGTAGTCCCCCGTCAGCACCGTTGTCGCGAAGAAGGCCCCGGCGGCCAGCACGGACACCGTCACGTAGATCGCCGCGCTCAGGCGGCCCACGTCCTCCGCTGTGAATCCTTCGACTAGGCTCAGGACAGGCCTCATCGCGTCACCCTCCTTTCGACGGGCACGGTTTCCAGCGCCGTCTCGGGCTCTCGTCTCGCCGCCTCCGGCGAGGCCGGTGGAGGCCCGCGCTTCACCGGCGGTACGTAGCCCCTCATGCGCAGGGTGTTCATAGTGACGGACAGTGAACTGGTAGCCATGAGCAGCGCCGCCAGCTCCGGGCTCACCACCTGCGCCACAAAGGGGTAGAGGATGCCAGCGCCTAGGGGTATGGCCGCCGAGTTGTAGCCGAAGGCCCAGAACAGATTCTGCTTCACCAGCCGCATCGTGGCGCGGGCCACCTGCACCGCCGCCACCACGTCCAGGATGTCGTCTCGTATGAGGATGACGTGGCCGGTCTCCTTGGCAACGTCGGTGCCGGAGCCGATCGCCATGCCGACGTCGGCCTGGGCCAGGGCCGGAGCGTCGTTGATGCCGTCGCCGACCATGGCCACGATCTTGCCCTCTTCCTGGAGCTTGCGTACCTCCATCGCCTTGTCCTGCGGCAGCACCTCCGCCAGCACCCTGTCGATGCCCAGTTCACGGCCGATGGCCTCGGCGGTGCGCCGGTTGTCGCCGGTGATCATCGCCACCTCCATGCCCAGCCGCTTGAGCTCCCGCACCGCGCGGACGGACGTCTCCTTCAGGGTGTCGGCCACCGCCACCAGGCCCAGGGGGCGTCCGTCGGCGGCGACAAACATCACCGTCTTCCCCTCGCCCTCCAGTCGCTCGGCGTCCGGGAGCAGGCCGTCCAGGGAGACATCCCGCTCGGCCATCAGCTTGCGGTTCCCCAAGAGGACAACGGCGCCTCTGAGCCTGGCCTCGACCCCGTGGCCGGGCACGGCCTGGAAGCTGTCGGCCGTCTGCACCTCGATGCCGCGATCGGCGGCGCCGCGAACGATCGCCTCGCCCAGGGGATGCTCGGAGTTCTTTTCCGCGGCCGCGGCCAGGCGCACGACTTCGTCGGCATTGCCATCCGGCGCCACGACATCGGTAACCGAAGGCTCCCCTTTGGTGAGGGTACCCGTCTTATCCAGGACGACCACCTGCAGCTTGGCGGTGGTCTCCATCGCATCGGCGCCCTTGAACAGGATACCGAACTCGGCGCCCTTGCCGGTGCCCGCCATCATGGCACTCGGGGTCGCCAGGCCCAGAGCGCAGGGGCACGATATGACCAAAACCGTCACCGAGATGAGGAGCGCCAGGCCGAACACCTCCAGATCCTCCAGCTTGTAGGGGGTGAGGACCAGTCGACTGTCCGGTGAGAACCAAAGGTCGAAGCCTACGAAGAACCAGAAGAGGAAGACGGCCAGGGCCAGGGCGTGTACGGCCAGGATGAAGTGCCCGGCCACCTTGTCGGCCAGGGCTTGGATGGGGGCCTTGGTGGTCTGCGCCTCCTCTACCAGCTTGATGATCTGGGAGAGGGCCGTCTCCGTCCCCACGCGGGTGGCGCGGAAACGGAAGGCCCCGGTCTTGTTGAGCGTGCCGCCGATCACCTCGTCGCCGGGACGCTTCTCCACCGGCAGGCTCTCCCCCGTAACCATCGCCTCGTCCACGGCGGAGTAGCCGTCGGTGACGACGCCGTCTACGGGGACGCTCTCGCCGGGGCGGACCAGGCAGACGTCGCCTGCCTCCACCTCGTCGGCCGGGATCTCGATCTCTTTACCGTCACGGACTATGCGCGCCCGCTTCGGCTGAAGCTTCATCAGATTCCGGATCGCCTCAGACGTGCGACCGCGGGTGACGGCCTCCAGATAGCGGCCGAGGACGATGAAGGCAGTTAGCAGGGCGGCCGCCTCGTAGAACGTGGCCTTCTCGCCACCGAAGCCCGCGCTCGGCCAGAACGTGTTGATGACGGCGATCATGTAGGCGGCCCCGATGCCGGTGGCGTACAGGAGGTTCATGTCGGTCACGCCGCGGCGGAGACCGTTCCAGGAGTTGACGAAGAACTGCCGTCCCGGGCCGATGACTATCGGTGTGGTGAGGGCGAACAGGAACAGCTTCTCCCCCATGATGGAGGGAAGGATCGTCTCCAAGACGCTCCAGGACTCACGGAAGGTTCCCAGCATGACCAGGGCGCCCAGGGGCCAGGCGAACGCCATGTTCAGGAGCTGGCGCCGGATCTCGGCCTGGCGCAGCTTGCGCTCGCGGTCCAGGGCGTCCTCGCCCTCGCCCTTCTCCGACACCTCATAGCCCAGCCCGCGGATCGTCCTCTTGATCGCCGCGGCGGAGACCAACGCTTCGGAGTACTCGACGATGACGGTGTCGGTAGACGAGGTCGCCTGCACGGACACGATACCCGGCAGCGCCTTCAGGGCGGACGTGATGCTCTCCTCGCAATGCGCACCCATCATCCCCAGCACGAGCAACTGGAGACGGGCCCACGGCACCTCGTACCCCACGTCCTCGATGGCGCGCTCGATGTCGGGCAGGGTGCACGCTTCGGGGTCCAGCCTGACGGCGGCCCTGCCCCCGGCGAGGCTCACGTTGGCCTCCTGCACACCACGGAGACCCCGCAACGCCTTTTCGATTGTGGTGACGCAAGCCGCGCACGTCATCCCCGCCACGGGGACCGTGACCTCTTCCGCCGCCCTCTCTTCCTTCTCTTCTCCGCCCATCGCCCGTCTCTCCTCCCGGTCCATCCGGTCAATCGCTACCTGTTCGCCAGCTCGTATAACTCCAGCAGCTCGGCGATCACCTCGTCCTCCCGCCCGTCGCGGATGCCGGTGGCGACGCACGTGTGGAGGTGGCCGTCCAAGATAAGCGCCTCCATCTTCTCGATCGCGCGGCGCACAGCGAAGGTCTGCTTCAGCACCTCCGGGCAGTACTTGTCCTCCTCGATCATCCGCCGCACACCGCCCAGGTGCCCCTCGATGTAGTTGAGCCGCTTCAGTACCTTCTGCCGAGTCCCATCTTCCATATCCGTGACCCCTTGTCGTTACCCATACCCCCTGGGTGGGGGTCTGCAACATCAAAGATAGCAGGTACGGACGCGGTGGGTCAAGTGACGGAGATCACTCTCCGTGCTGTTTCAGCAGTTCGTCCGAGACGGCGTTCGCACGGGCCATGTCGCGGAACATGTAGGCGCTGGGCCGCGGCAGGCGTTTCAGGGTGCCCTCCTCCATCGCGACCAGCCCGAACTTCTGGCGGAACCCCTCCGCCCACTCGAAGTTGTCCTGCAACGACCAGTGGAGGTAAGCTCGCACGTCCAGCCCCTCGCTCATGCTGCGATGCGTCTGCTGCAGATGTCGCACGATGTAGCTCTGTCGCTGCTCGTCGTCGTCGGTGCCGATACCGTTTTCGGTTATGTAAACGGGCTTCCCGTACGGCTTCAGCCGCATCTGCACGCGGTGGAAGCCCTCGGGGTACACCTGCCAGCCCATCGTGCTCCTCTCGGCACCCGCCGGCGGGTCCAGCCGCTCGAGCCCCATGGGAGGCCGGCCGGCCTTCACCACGGTGCGCGAGTAGTAGTTCAGGCCGATGAAGTCCCACGTCCCCTTCAGCCCCGGCACCTCCTCACCCCCGCCCGCCGGCGGCGCCACGATGCCCTTCTCGATCCCCTCCAGCCACATCCCGTTCCAGTAGCTGTCCATGAGCTGGGCCGCCTGCTGATCCTCCTTGGACTCCGACGCCGGCTGGACGTCGGTCATGTTTAGCACGGGCCCGATCTGGGGGCTGTGGGGCGCGTTTTCCCGTATCGCCCCGTACATCTTGCCGTGAGCGATGAGGATGTGGCGGGCCGCCGCCATCGCCAGCGCCATGTCCCGCTTCGCCGGCGGATGCACCCCCGCCAGATAGCAGGCAGCCGGCACGACGGAGGGCTCGTTGATCGTCATCCAGAAGGGGACTGCGTCCCCCAATTGCTTCGCCATGTAGCCAGCGTAGCGGGCGATCAGGTCCGGCGATCGGGGGCTCGTCCAGCCGCCCTGCTCCTCGAACCAGATCGGGTTCGTGAAGTGATGCAGCGTCACGAAGGGGGTGAGGCCGTGCCGGTGCAGCGATTCCATCACCTGCCGGTAGTGCGCCACCTCGTTCTCGTCCCAGCGGCCCTCTTGCGGCTCGATGCGGCTCCACTCGATCGACAGGCGGTGGGCGTTCTGGCCCAACTCCTGCGCCATGGCGAAGTCCTCCTCGAACCGGTTGTAGTGATCGCAGGCGATGCCGGACGTGGTCCCGTCGACGATGTTCCCACCCTCTTGCTCCCACACCCACCACTGGTTGTTTCGGTTGTTCCCCTCCACCTGGTGGGACGACGTAGCGCAGCCCCAGTAGAAGCCTTCCGGGAATGTCAGTGCCATCGTCTAGCTCCCTTCCTGGCGGCGCGCCGCCGCCCGCTCGCGCAGCATACGTATGATCGGCGAGGGCTCCTCCGGCTGCCAGTCCTTCTTAGCCTCGTCGAGGTCCTGAGGCCAGACGTAATCCAGCTCGCGGACCTCGCCCGGCCCCTTCGCCTCCTCCAGCATAGCCAGCGCCGCCCGGATTACCCCCACCTGCGCATCGCGGTCGCCGGGTCGGCCCAGGGTATGGCCGAAGGGGAACTCCACGCCCACGGTCCGTGGGATGCCCAGTCGCTCCCCCCAGTGGGGCATGATCGTCACCAGCACGGTGCTCATCCCCGCCTCCTCGAAAGTGCGCGCCAGCACGGACACGCTGCGGCAGCAGTCCGGTCAGCTAGGGGTGAGGAGGACGGCGTCCACCCCCTCTTCCTTCATGAGGGACGCCGCCTCCGGCGCGTAGCGCTCCCGCCACTCGGCGGTGTTCGGCTGGTAGCCCATGAACGAGTAGCTGGTGGGCGCCAGGGAGCCGATGACGCCCTCGGACTCCAGCTCCAGGAAGCGGTGGACGGGCAGGACGATGTTCACGTCGATGAGGATGTCGCGGTTATTGGTGTGGAGATGGGAGGCGCCGATCTCCTCCTGCTTGACGTCGCGGGAGATGCGGCGAAACGTCGGGTCACCCCACATCGGCTCCCGTTTCTCGCGCTCCGTGTCGAAGGGTGGCTCCCTCCCCTCCTGGTAGATGCCAGCGGTAGTCACGAGGGCGAATCGACACTCGTTCAGGGGCTTGGCCAGCGGCGTGAAAGGGACAGGCTCCTCCCGCTGGACGGCGAGGTTGCGGTAGTAGGTAGCGACAGACCCCGGCAGGAATTTGAAGCTGTCTACGGTCATGATCCCTCCTTCCGATTCACGGCTATTCTAGCAGTCACTAGCTCGTGGGCGGTAGCTCCGCCGGCGCCCCGTCCACCTCCCTCCATTTCTTAACCGAGCAGCCGTCGGCTATCTGTAACATCCCGCTCTCAACCTGGTTCTTTATCTATGAGCGTCGCAGGACAGAGACCAGGAGCGAGATACACCGTTGCTTAGCCAGCACGAAGACCTGTACATCCCTCACGACGAGCGCACCCTGCGGCGCGTCCAGCGCAAACTCGATGAGCTGGACAAGCAGGTTCGCGATTGGGCCGAATGCGTTGTGGCCGCCCTGCCCAAGGGCCTGGCCCTCCTGACAGAGGAGTACGAGCTGCTGGCGTTGTACCTGGCACATCAGCGGCGCCGCAACCTGGAGCTGGACGCCGAGAATGGCCAGGAGACGCTCCGTTCCCGCCTAGGGCGATTCGTCCCCTTCCTTGCCGAGGACGAGATAGAGTGGGACATCAGCAGCGCCGCCCACCGTATGGCCTCGACCCGCCTGGAGTCGGAAATCGACCGGACCACCGATTTCTTCTGCCGCGATTACAACCTGCCGGGCCTGGTGGAGCCGGTCATCGACTGGCGGGTGGCCATCCGCTACCTGGCACAACGGCTCCATCACATCGCCTCTCGGATAGACCTGAAGCGGGGGTTGGCGACATCGCCCCTGCGCTTCGAGCTGGCCCTCACGGCCCGCGACCTAGCCGTCGACGTGGCGGACAAGCGGCGCAGGATGTTCGCCCTGTTCGAGGCGGCGCAGACCCACTAGCTCCTCTCACCATCCGTGTCCCTTATAATCGGGCCATGCGCCCGTTGGTCATCTCCCATGCCGCCTGCGCCGGGCACGCCCCCGAGAACACGTTGGCCGGCATCCGCACCGCCCTCGAGTTGGGCGCCGATGCCATCGAGGTCGACGTCCAGGCAAGCGCCGACGGCGTGCCGGTGCTCATGCACGACCTGACGGTGGACCGCACGACCAACGGAAGCGGAGACCTCGCCTCCCTCACCCTGGAGCAACTTCAGGCGCTGGACACCGGCGGTGAGCCGGTGCCGACCTTCGCACAGGCGCTGGGGCTAACCCGCGGCCGCGGTGACCGTCAGGGCGCCCTCCTCGTCGCCGAGATCAAGCGGCCGGGCTGCGAGGCGTCGCTCGCCAATGTCATTCGACAGGCGGATGCGGAGAGGGATGTCATGGTGTGGTCCTTCCTCGCCGCTGCCCTCACAGCCATGCGACAAGAGGAGCCCAGGGTGCCGGGCTGCCTCCACATCCCCCCTGGGAGCATCGAGCATTGGTCATCGCTGCGGGATCTGGCGCTTCGCCTGGGCCTGCAGGGGGTGGGGGTGTTCCACCCGAATCTCAGCGCTGAGGTCGTGGCCAGCGCCGCGCGCAGCGGCCTCGCGGTCTACGCCTGGACAGCGGACACGGAGAGCGACATCCAGCGTCTGTTGGACCTGGATGTCGACGGCATCGTAAGCGACTACCCGGAGCGGGTGCTGTCGCTGCTCGGCCGCTCTGGCGGCCGTCCTTGACCCCTATTTGGCGCCCTCTGCTATACTCAGATTGCGCAGGCTTGCCTGCCGCCAGGTAGGGGCGTATCCGCCTCAGGCGGAAGCGACCCCAAGTACGCAGGGGCGTAGCTCAGTTGGTAGAGCAGCGGTCTCCAAAACCGCAGGTCGCGGGTTCGAGTCCTGCCGCCCCTGCCAGTTCCTAGAAACGCAGCCGGCCCTGAGCGGCCGTCGGCACCGGTATCAAGCACTTCCCCGCTGACACACGCTCCGCCCCGGCGCACAATCGCGGCGGCGGATGGACGGAGAGCGAAGGAGATCGCTAGCGCAGGAGGGCTCATGGAGCTGACAGTATCTCAGTACGCCAGACGCGCAGGGATCTCCGTCTACACCGCTAGGCGCAGGATCAAGCGCGGAGATGTCCCGTACCGGCGGGAGGGTCGTAAGTATGTTGTGATTCTCCCCGACGATGGTATCGTCGAGGCAGGACAGGCGGAGATGTCCAGGAAACCTACTGAGCGGATCCGTCTCAGGGATGAGGCTGCTGATGTTGCTGCCGAGGTAGCGAGACTGCGGGCGGAGTTGTCTGACGCCAGAGAGATGATCTCCGAGTTGCGCCGCCAGAGGGATTTGCTGGAGCAGCAGATTGAGGCCCGCAGGCGTACGGAGCCCGAGCCGGCGCGCCCACTGGAGGACGAACGCCTCGACTAGCAGTGAGCCCACGACGACTCCCCCCGTTCGACACCCGCCCCGCCCGCGCGCACAATCGCGCGCGGCTCAGGATCCCCCCGGGTGCTGGCTATAGCTCAGCGCCGGTCGAGGTCCAGCGAAACGCTGTTGATGCACCAGCGCTGGCCGCCCGCCTCCGTCGGCCCATCGTCGAAGACGTGGCCCAGGTGGGAACCGCACCGCGCGCACCGTGCCTCCACGCGCACCATACCGTAAGAGCGGCCTTCCAGTAGCTCGACAGCCTCCGGCGACACGGCTTCGGTGAAGCTGGGCCAGCCGCAGCCGGAGTGGTATTTCGTTCCGCTATCGAAGAGCACGTTCCCGCAACCGCGGCAGCGGTAGACGCCGTCATCTTCCATATCGACGTATTCGCCCGTGAAGGCTCGCTCCGTCCCGGCCTGGCGCAGCACCGCGTACTGCTCCGACGTCAGGCGCTGGCGCCATTCCTCGTCGCTTGTGGGCACGGGCCTGATGCCGTCGTTGGCTTCGGACTTGGCGGGCAGAGGGCAACTCACCCCCGTCCCGGCGATCCCGCAGTAGCCGTTCGGAACCTTGTGCAGGTACTGCTGGTGGTACTCCTCAGCGTAGTAGAACGGACCGGCCGGCGCTATCTCCGTTGTGATCGGCCCGTAGCCCGCTCGCCCCAGCGCCTCGTTGTACATTGAGCGCGCCGACTCGGCGGCCTGCCGCTGTTCCTCGTCGGCGTAGAAGATCGCGGAGCGGTACTGCGAGCCGATGTCGTTGCCCTGCCTCATCCCCTGCGTCGGATCGTGGGCCTCGAAGAATATCTTCAGCAACGATGCGTAGGAGATCTGGGCGGGGTCGAACGCCACGAGGACGGCCTCAGCGTGGCCGGTCCGGCCCCAGCAGACGTCATCGTAGGTCGGGTCGGGCGTGTGCCCGCCCGCGAACCCGACGGCGGCCGTGTACACCCCGGGTGTCTGCCAGAAGATGCGCTCGGCGCCCCAGTAGCAACCCAGGGCGAAGACCGCTGTCTGCACGCCTTCGGGAAACGGCGGCCGAAGAGGTGTGCCCAGGACGGCGTGCTGTCCGGCGACGGCCGAGGCCGGCTCGGCCTCCTGCGTGACGGTCTTGTTCCGGCGCTTGCTGAAGAACATGTTGCTACCTGCACTATCTTTACGTGGCGAGAGCGCTCGGCGGATTGCGGTTCCGCGTCGGCAGGCTCGAAGCGGGCATCCCGTCCGCCGCCGAGGTTGGTGCGGCTCAGCGCCCGCCACCCGTTGACACCCGCCCGGCCCAGGCGGACAATCGCGGCAAGGTAGGCAGGAAGGGTGCAAGGAGGCACAATGAGGGTCCTTCTCGTTCTCGTCGTCACGCTCTTCGCCCTGTTCGCTTTCGGTGTTGCCTGCGGGGACGATGAGAAAGGAGCACCGGTGACGCCCAGCCCCGCGTCCGAGTCCGAAGGCGAGGCAGAAGAAGCGGATGAGGCAGGAGGGGGGGATGAGACGGACAACATAGATGAAGGGGGAGACGAAGGGACGTACGAGGTGGAGGGCACGTCGACCCCGGAGTCGACGCCCGAGCCCACCGTCCCGGCGGAGGCCACGCCAACGCCTACGCCAACGCCTGCGGGAGACGATGCTTGCCCGGATGCAGACGGAGACGCCGTGTGTGACGATGATGACCTGTGCCCCGACACGGCTGCGGGAGATGCTGTGGATGACGTAGGCTGCTCCGACGGTCAGGTGGATCAGGACAACGACGGCATCTGCGACCCGGCAGCGGTGAGCGACGGCCCCAGCGACTGCGATCTCGTCGACGACAACTGCCCGCTCACGCCCAACCCCGACCAGGACGATTTCGACGGCGACCTCGAAGGCGACGCGTGTGATGATGACGACGACAACGACGGCTTCATCGATGAGGATGAATGGGGGGCGGGGTCGGACCTCCGCGATGCTGCCAGTGTGCCCGAGCGGGGAACCATAAACCCGGGCAGTTGCACCGACGGCGTGGACAACGACCTAGACGGCCGCATCGACGACGCCGATGGCAGCTGTCCCTAGGGCGTGCGGGCCATCGCTGGAAGTCCCTAGGCCCCGTTGACACCCGCCCAGCCCAGGCGCGATCCGTCGTCCGCGCGGTGCTGTCCTACGGCGTGCAGCTCGTACCGAAGTACGGCGGCAACACCTTGAACACGTCCGCGAGGTTAATGAAGCCGTCCGGCACCAAATCTCGCCGGGGGCTGGTGGGAGGGACGCTGGTGCCGAAGTGCGGAGGGAGCACATTGAACACGTCCCCGAGGTTGATGATCGTGTTCTTGTCGAAGTCCGACGGCCAGGCGTCGTCCGCCGGGTCGTCCGGGCAGTTGTCCGCTGGGTCCGTGCCGATGGTGCCCTCGTCGGCGTCTGAGAAGCCGTCGCAGTCACCGTCGCCGCCGGGCACAGGCCAGGACGGGTCGGGCGCACCGGGGCAGGTGTCGACGCTGTCTACGACGCCGTCGCCGTCGGTGTCCGTGACGCCCGTTGCCGACTCGCCAGGGGCCAGAGTAAGGCCGCCGACCGTGATGGAACCCGTGCTTCCGGCGACATTCTCCACGTCAAAGACCCCTGGTGAAGTCTCGGTCACAGTGAGAGTGGTGCCTGTGGGAACGCTGGCCTCAATGGTGCCGAAGGTGGCTGTTATAGGGCCGCTCAGCACCTCCAGAGTGGCACTGGAGCACTTAACGGCAACCGAGTTCCCAGACGTGAGCGTCAACTGGGTCGCCGGAGCCGTGCAGACTTCGATGGTGGCCGAACCCGCAGGGCCGCTGGCTGCCGCGTTTACCCCCTCAGGATTAGCTAGCTCGGTGACTTCTACCGTCAGACCCCCACGGTCCAGAATCTCGCCGAACGTTGTCCCGCCCAAGTGCTGATCCGTGAAGTTGTCGGAGAAGACCAGGGATTCATCCGTAAAGACGGCGCCGCTCCACGTCCCGTCAATGCTGCCCTCAATGCCGTCGCCGTCGGCATCGTTCGAGCACCTCCCAGTGTCGGCCGTCGTCGTGGTGACGCCACTGTCGGCACGGGTGAAGGCTGTGGTGAAGATGTGGGTGGCCACCTCGTTGCACACGCGCAGGTCCGCTAGGCCGGGAGCTGTCTCACCGAGGTAGTCGGTCTCAGTGATGAACGGCGTGCACGAGATGTGCGCGCTGGGGGTTGAGGGGTCTTCTGTGATGAAGACATGCTCGAACCCGAAAGGGCCCAGGTTGACGACTACGATATTGACCGGGACCCCGAGCATGGCGTCCAGGCCGGTGTATCGGGCCCACACAATGCCGCCAAGGTGAACCAGGTAGGCTAGCTGCAGGTCAGACTCCAGGCGTGTTGGCCAGACCGTGGGGTCGGACAGCGCAGGGGCCGTTGGGTCGTCGGGGCCCTCAACGAGGAGGCCGCCGTTGGGGAAGAAGGCGCTGCCGGGGCCCGGCAGCGCGCCATCGGTTAGGGAGAGGGCGCTGTTGATAGGGAAATTGCAGCCCCAGCCCACGTCTAGGTTGATGGCGTAGGTGATGTGGGCCATGAGGGTGCCGTTGGGGACCGGGGCGCCGGTGTCGAGGTCCTGCAGACCGCTGGCGATGTCGAAGCCCTGCCCGCCGGGGACCCCGTCCGGGTTGGGTACGTTCGTGCGCACCGCGTGCAGCGGGTTGCCGCCGGGCTGGTCCTGGTAGGACAGCATCTCACAGGCCTGACCAACCAGGCAGTCGCCGGCCACCGGCGGCGTACCTATGAGCCCCGGGAAGGTGTGACCGATATCCGACGGCGCCGCAGTGTCGTCAATGGTCATAGTGAAGCTGGGGTTGGAGGGCAGAAAGGCGGGAAGCGCATCGCTGGTGTTGTTTGTGTTGTCGGTGACGTTGGGATCCATCAGGTGCGGGTCAATCAGGCTGATCTCCTCGACGAACTGGAAGGCCGCGACCTCGAAGGAGGGGTCGTCGTCAACCAGCGGGAACGCGGTTGGGGTCTGCGTCTGGCAGTCCTGGCCGTCCGCAGAGTCCGTTAGCAGGTCGCTGCCATTGTCGAGGGTGTCGCCGCAGCTTCCGGGTGCGCCCTCGTCGATGAAGGTGTCACCGTCGTCGTCGACCCCGTCCAGAAGGGCCTCCGGGATGCCGTTGCCGAACAGCGAGTCCTCACCCAGGGTCGGGTCGTAGAAGTCGCAGTCGGCGTTGCCGAGCGGGTCGTCCTCATCGACGAGCGTGTCGGCGTCGTTGTCCACGCCGTCACAGGCGTCCTCGTCGATTAGGGTATCGCCATCGTCGTCTCCGCCGGGGCCGCCGATGAGGTCCTCATCCGCCTCGCCCCCATTCAGGATGAAGGAGGGTGGGCCGAGGTCGTCGTTGAGGTTCTGGAACGGGGAGAGGCCACAGTGCAGGGTGTACTTCTCAGTGACGACCGTGGGGACGCTCACGGGCAGGCTGGCGGAAGACGGGTTGCCCGGCAGCGGTGTGAGGGTGCAGTTCGCCGGCACCAGGCCGGCCGGGCCGGGGAGGCCCGTGGGGACGATGCCGGTGCCAGCGCCGCTGATGGCGACGTCCACGGGGCCGTAGGGCCCGTAGTTGTGGAGCGTCTTATCGATCACCAGTTGCAGGCAGTGGCCGCCGTCCTCGTCAGTCAGTCCATCGCTATCGTCGTCGTCGGAACCGCCGGGTGTATAGTCGAGGACCTGGTCCGGGCTGTCGTCGCTGTCACAGTCGCCGATCGGGTCCTCGTCCACCAGGCCGTCACCATCGTTGTCGTACCCATCATCGGAGGTGATGGCGGGGATCGTAGCCGAGGGGAGCCCCGGGATGTCCACGGTAGTGTTGCCGTCGGTGTCGATGCCGGCGATGCTGACGTCGGTGACGTTCACGTCAGCCTCGGCCCACACGTTCTCGACGATGGTGCTCACCGAGATGTTGTTGGCCGGTACGGGGTCAGGCGGCGCGAACGGGTCCGTCCGCTCGATCTCGTTGGTGATGACGAACTCGTGCTCACTGGGCTCGAAGCAGTGCTTATCCCAGTGCTCGACGATGGGCGTCGATACGCTGACGTCCAGAGATCCAACGGTCGCCGCAGGTACCGTGACGACGATCTCGTTCGTCACCGCGGGCGTGCCGGATACCACAGTGTGGTCAGTCGCCACCGTCGGGATACTGGCTGGCCCGACACCCGGTGTGCCGTTGTACGTGTATGGCACGCCCGCAGGGATGTCGACCTGTTCGTTGTCGATGCTGGTGTAGGAGAGGTCGCAGCCTACGGGGGCGTCGCCGCTGCTCACGATTCGGGCGTTGACAGGGGTGTCCGGGCCGTTGTTGTGGACGGTCTTGGTGACCGTGAAGGGTTCGGTCTCGCTCACGTTCACGTCCGTCGGAGCGTCATCCACTTGGTAGATCTTCAGGTCGGTCGCCGCCAACATGCAGAAGCTTGGGACATCGAATGCCTCGGTAACGGTCGCAGTGTCTCCCGCCGATGTCGCCGAGTCGCCCATGCCGCGATCAGCAAAGACCTGCCAAACGGCGCACTGGTTCGCACCCCCCATCGCCAGTTCCGCTTGCAGGATGGCGTCTCGACCGTCGAGCATTGATGGGCTGGCAGGCGTTAGCATAAGCCCTTCGATCACGAGCTCATCCGCCGCCTGGCTGCCCGCTACCACACCGAGCTGCGAGACGTAGAAAGCGCGCAGATCCCACATGGCTGCACCCCATATCTCACCATCGTCGTGCACCTCGCATCCAAAGGGGCTGGTGCAGAGGTCGCCATACGTGAGCGGACTGTTGTCGTACGCATAGCGGCGGATGCCGGTAGTCGGATTCTGAGTGCTGTACTCCCCTGCCACGGGGTCATCGTAGAAGGAGACGGGGAAGTAGTCGCTCCAACCCTCGCCCATAGCGCCACTCTGGATCCCGGAAAGGCCGCCAACGCCAACGAGCCGAGTTGATACCCCGTGGCCGTACTCGTGAAGGATGACGTCGCCATCCAAGCTCGGATCACGCCGCGCGAGCTGAGGTGCCGTGAACAGGAACGTCTGCATTACTCCTGCAGTGCCGTCGGGCGAAGTGGAGAACCAGGCGTTGTTGCGGCAGTCGAAGCCGGGCAACGAGGGCCGGAACGTACAGGAATCCCATCCCGTGTATGTAGTTGCGAACACCGGGTCACCACCCGTGCCCCCGGCGCCGAAGTTATCGTCCTGGAAGTTGCCAGCGGCCTCATCGAATCCGAGCTCGTAGAAATGATCGTGGGCCACGTTGGTCAGGTAGAACAGGTTGGTAATGGAGGTGTCTTGGTCGTCCGTCGGGTTGCCGGTATCGGCGTACGAGTCGTCGAAGCCGAAGTTCAAGTGCCCAGCCGGGTCGTACGCGAAGTCCCCTGTGCCATCGTCGTCGCGGTCCTCGATCGCAAGCCCGTTGTTGCCGGCGCTGCACGTCGTGCAAGTTGTGAAGCTGTTTGCGCCCACCCACGCGTCCCTGGGCGCCGGCAGCGATCCCGTGAACGGAACCGTGACCTGGGCGCCAGCGTCCGGGTGTTCGACGAACACCTGGCCCTCCTCGTTATCAACGGTACGGTTGGCGACGTAGAGAACTGCGCCGCTGTCCGCATCGACCACCACCTCCCACATGTCAATGGACTGCGGGACTACCACTTGCCAGGCCAGGGTCGCGCTCTTGCCCGGCAGGGGGAAGACGACCCGTTCAGCGGTTGGCGTGTAGAGGTCTCTCATGCTCGCCGTCATCGGGTCCGTGTCGCTCTCGAGCGGCGGGAGGTCACGGGGAGGGCCCACCTCCGCGAACGCAGCGTCCATCGCAGCCTGTCTCGACAAGACCGGATCCGTACTCGGCAGCGAAAGCTCCGGGTAGTAATCGGCCATCACCATGAGGACCCTGCCCTCGGCAGTGACATGGATCCGAAGCGTCGACTGAAAGACGTTCAAGCCCTCATACTGCTGCTCATACTGGACGTGAGTGATTCCGCTGTTCTCATTCTTGAACACCCGCGATTCGACCAAGCCGGAAACAAACTGCGGCGAGATGGCGAACAGGTCTGCGTGGTCGAGAAGGAAGTTCCTGGCAACGGTGCGCGGCGGGCTGGCAGTCGGTCCAGACAGAAACGAGCCAGGGACGAACAGGACGCGCGGCGTGCCGTTGAGGGGGTTGAAACCCGCTTGCGGCCTCCCCCCAACACTTCGTGAGATTTCATCGAGCGCCGCCAACTGGCCCGGAGAGGGCGACTCTCCATCGTCCGGGTCCGGCAGCAGTCGGGCGTCAATGCGTTCGCCTTGCCCAGTGCCTTGAGCCTCGATCGGCGCGGGCCCCGATCCCGGCAAAGGCCCCGCCGCCAGTAGCACCCCGGCGGCCAGAGCCGCCACCAGAATCAGCAGAAGGACTATCGCGGGTCGGAACTTGCGCATGGGAACCCCCTCCCTTTGGCTGGTCGCCATTGCGGCTGATCCGCGGCCCTTCCTCCGCCGCCCCCCAAGACGTAGAAGCCGGCCCCTGGTCGGCTCTTCCCCCCACATGCACCGCCAAGCCGCTCAGGCAGCTCACGATATCTTTAGCCACCTGAACAGTATGCGCTTGCGCGAAAGATGTCAATACGGGAAAACACGTATGGCATAACGTGGGGAACCTACGCAATGACCACAAACGAAGGTATGGGTGCGCCGACAGGATGGAGGAGACCCATCTCAGGTGCGAAAATCGCCCTGACCGCCCACCGGAAGCGGCACCCCCACATCCGCTACCTGAACGACGCGCGTCTTCTGTTGACAGCTTACCGCGCTGGTGTATAATTGGAACGCTACTAGCGACAACCTGTCAGGAGGGGTGCGGGCGATGAATACGCTTATGCGAATCGCGGGGGGCGTTTTCGTCGTTTGCGTACTCGCAGTCCTGGCTGTCATTGCCCTCGTCCACTGGGATCTCCTTGCCCGCGCCGGTGCTGGCGACGTTACCCTGGTCGCCATCGACATGGACACCACCGGCAACGACGACACCACCGTCGGTGACATCGAGGACTGCGGGGAAATCCCTAACGTAGGAACACACAACGAGGACCCCCCGGCAGCCGGAACCACCCTCACCTTCGACCTCGTCGTCGAAGGCGTCGACACCGTTGACAAGATCGCGGACTACAAGTTCGACATAGACTACGACAACACCGTTATCGAAATCATCGGGGTGACCGCCGTCGACGGGACGCCTACTGACGAGTCGCTCGGAGGCATCACCGCCGGCACGGTTACGATGATCTCCCGTATCGACACCTGGGGCGGCGCCGGTTTCCCAGACACGAGCGAATCTGCCGCCCCAACCGGCGACCTCGCCGATGTTGACGGCTCCTACACGGCCGCTGCCGCTGACGGCACCGATTCAATCGCCGTGGGCACACACCCGCCGGACGGCCACGAGTCGGGCGACGGCGTGTTGGCCAGGATCACCGTCAGGTCCGTGGGCGCCGGCACCAGCCCTCTCACTATCCCCAGCGTGGACGGCGGCCAGGACGCCAACCCCGACACTATCATCACCGCCGGCGACGGGCCGCTGGTCGGCACCGCTATTCCCATCAGCACCCTCCAGAGCGGACAGGTGGTCGTGGGCGGAATCTGTGCGGCAAGCACCACGCCTACTCCTACGCCTACGCCCACGCCTACACCTACGCCCACGCCCACAATCACACCCACGCCTACGCCCACACCTACGCCTACACCGACACCCACGCCTACGCCTACGCCTACTCCCACGCCATCACCCACACCTACACCCACAGCTACACCGACGCCCACGCCCACGCTCACGCCCACGCCAACTCCTACACCCACGCCCACGCCCACACCCACGCCCACACACAC
>DAOUMV010000024.1:0-32680 GCA_034408935.1 Dehalococcoidia bacterium | reverse complement strand
GTGGACATCCTGCACCTGATCGACCGGCTGGAGGAGATGGTGGGCGAGGGGCGCAAGCTGCCGGTGGGCGGCGGCGTGGTTATCTCCCGGCAGCGGCTGTTGGACCTCATCGACCGTATGCGGGTGGCGATGCCCAAGGAGGTCTATGACGCCCGAGAGATCGTCGAGAAGAGGGATGAGGTGCTGGCGGAGGCGAGTGGCGAGGCGTCGCGGCTCATCGCTCGTGCCCAGGAGGAGGTGGAGACGCGGCTGAAGGAGAAGGAGGTGGTGAAGGCGGCGGAGGAGAGGGCGCGACAACTGCTGGCCCAGGCGCAGGCGCGGATCGATGAGCTATCGCGGGAGGCGGAGGCTCAGGCGGCAGCGCGGCTGGACGATGCGCAATCGGCGGCGCGGGAGCAGATGCGGGAGGCGGACGTCTACGCCTTGCAGACGCTGAAGAAGCTGGAGACGGAGCTGAACGAGTTCATTGCCACGGCGCAGCGGGGGATAGAGACGCTGGAGAAGAGGGCGACGGATCGGCCCAGCTAGACCGTTCGGCGCACAGCGCGTAAAGCAGCGGGGACCTGGGTTGACAAGGATCCCCTGTCCGTGAGCGGTACGACATCGAAGAAGAAGCTGATCGGATACTGGCCGGTAGTTTCGATCGGTGTCGGCGGCATGGTTGGCGGAGGCATCTTCGCCGTACTCGGCCTTGCGACAGAACTCGCGGAGGGTGGAACCCCAGTCGCATTCGCCCTGGCGGGCCTGGTGGCTCTCACCACATCCTATTCGTATGCACGGCTGTCGGTTGCGTATCCGAGTCGAGGCGGGACGGTCGAATTCCTGAATCGGGCCTTCGGGCCAGGCTTGGCCACGGGGGGACTGAATGTCCTCCTTCTATTGAGTTACATCGTCATGCTCTCTCTGTACGCAGTTGCTTTTGGGAGCTACGGGGTTAGCTTCTTCCCCTCGGATGTCCAGACCGTGTGGAAGCACATACTGATCAGCACCATTGTCGTCTTGCTGACAGGGCTCAACGTCTTGGGCGCTGCCGTCGTAGGTAGATTCGAGGAATGGATTGTCGGGTTCAAGGCTGCAATTCTACTTTTCTTCGTGGCGGTAGGGTTATGGAGCGTGAGCATCCACAGGCTTGAACCGGCGGCGTGGGCTAGCCTCCCGGAGCTTGTTGCGGGAGGGATGATCATCTTTCTAGCGTACGAGGGGTTCGAGCTCATAGCAAACACGGCGGAGGACGTGCGAAATCCGGGACAGACCCTCCCGCGCGCCTACTACTCCGCGGTCGTATTTGTGATCGTTCTCTATGTCCTGGTTTCGTTGGTCACTATCGGTAACCTCTCGATAGGCGAGATCGGGGCGGCGAGGGACTACGCACTCGCCGAGAGCGCGAAACCTTTCTTGGGGAGCTTCGGCTTCACCCTCATCGCCGCTGCGGCGCTTCTGTCCACCGGCTCCGCCATCAATGCCACACTGTACGGGGCGGCGCGCACCAGCTACACCATTGCCAAGGACAGGGAGCTACCGGAGGTGTTGGAGAGAAGAATCTGGAACCGTCCGATCGAGGGTTTGCTGATCACTTCAGCTACTACGTTGCTGGTCGCCAACCTCTTCGACCTCTCCCGAATCTCGATGATGGGAAGCGCCGGATTCTTGCTCATATTCGCTGCCGTCAATGCCGCCAATTCTCGTTTGCATACGGAGACGAGAAGTCGCAAGTGGCTGCCGCGCCTTGGGGCGGGCCTATGCCTGACCGCTCTGGGATTTCTGATTTGGCAGAGGGCGACGACATCCGCAGGGGAACTGTGGGTGCTGGTGGCGATGATTGGACTGGCTTTCGCCGCTGAGGCAGTCTATCGGAGGGTTAGCGGAAAGGCCGTCCCCCTGTCATTTAGGCACGCCAGCCCAGACTCCAGGCATCGACACTGATGACCGCCTCCGAGGGCTAGGCTTCCTCCTCGTCCTCTTCCCCCTCTAGCTCGTCCTGCTCCGGCGGCTCGAACAGCTCCGCGAGCGCGTCCAGGGCGCGGCGCAGCCCCTGGCGCTGGTAGCCGGGCCAAATAACGCGGGCGGATATCCAGCCGCGCAGGCCGTGGCCGGTCGCGCGGACGGACCACGTGACGTTGGTGTGGTCATCGCCGACGGCTTCCAGGAGGAAGGACTGCCAGTCCAGCGTGAAGAGGTACCGCTTGTCCTCCGGTTCCGTCTCTAGGGGCTCAAAGGCGACGTACTCCTCGGGCGCCCACTCGCTGACGCGGAAGTCGAAGGAGCGACCGTCCTCGGTGTAAGAGCGGAAGGCAGTGCCCACGCCCTCGCGCTGCGAAGAAACGTACTCGATGTGCTGCCAGGCCTGGTTCCAGCGGGCGGCGGCCTCCAGGTCGGTGATGGCGGCCCATACTTCGGCCCGGGGCGCCGCGATGAGGCGGGACTCGGAGGCGGTGGGCATTATGCTACCTCAACGTGTCATGCTGAGCCGAGCGGGGTGGAAGGACGGCGGGGTGGAGGGTGTGAGCATCTGGCGGTAGTTGGTCTGCGAGAACGGTGAGAACCCCTCCCCAGATTCCTTCGCGGCTACCGTCGTGCCCCGAGCTGGTGTGGACGCCGCTCAGAATGACAGCGCGTGGCGGGGCGGCGATCAGGCGAGACTCAGAAGTGGTGGGCATGGCTACAGGATGGGGCGCGGTTGTGGCGACCTGAAGGTCGCCGCTACAGTTCGGTGCACTCTACCTCACCACGACGTTGACGAGCTTGCCGGGGACGTAGATGACCTTCGCCACGTTCTTTTGGTCGATGAACTTCTGGACGCGGGAGCTGGCGAGGGCCAGCTCTTTGGCGCGGGCCTCGTCGATGTCGGCGGGGGCCTGGATGCGGTCACGGAGCTTGCCGTTGACCTGGACGACGAGGGTGATCTCCTCCTCGCGGGCGAGATGAGGGTCCCATGCGGGCCAAGTCTGGGTGTGGATGCTGTAGGGGCGGTCGGTGCGCGTCCACAGCTCCTCGCTGATGTGGGGGGCCAGAGGCGCGAGCATGAGCAGCAGCGACTGGATGGCTTCGTTCCAGGCGTCGCGGTCGACGCCCGGATGGGCGTCGCGGTGGCGGATGAGGCCGTTGGTGAACTCCATGAGGGCGGCCAAGAGGGTGTTGAAGTGGAAGCGCTCTATGTCATCGGTGGCCTTGCGGACGGTCTTGTGGGTGAGGCGTCGCAGGTAGCGGACGGCCTCGGGGTGGGCCACGTCGAAGGTCGGCTCGCTGAGGACGAGGCTCCAGAGGCGGTTGAGCCAGCGCCAGATGCCGGCGATGCCTTCGATGCCGAAGGGGCCGCCCTCATCCCAGGGGCCGATAAACATGAGGTAGCAGCGGAAGGTGTCGGCGCCGTAGCGGGCGACGTAGTCGCCGGGGGCGACGACGTTGCCGCGGGACTTGGACATGCGCTGGCCGTCGGGCCCCATGATCTGGCCTTGGTTGAAGAGGCGGAGGAAGGGCTCGTCTCCCTGGAAGATGCCGAGGTCGCGGGCGACCTTCCAGAAGAAGCGAGCGTAGAGGAGGTGCATGACGGCGTGCTCGGCACCGCCGGTGTACTGGTCTACGGGAAGCCACTTGGCGGCGCGTTGCGGGTCGACGGGACCGCCGTCGTAGTGGGGGCTGAGGTAGCGGATGAAGTACCAGTTGGAGTCCATGAAGGTGTCCATGGTGTCGGTCTCGCGACGGGCCGGGCCGTCGCAGCGGGGGCAATCGGTGTGGACGAACCTTTCATGGGCGGCGAGAGGGGACTCGCCGGTGGGCTTGAATTCGGCGTCCTCCGGGAGCAGGACGGGGAGCTGGTCCTCGGGGACGGGGACGATGCCGCACTTGTGGCAGTGGACGACTGGGATGGGGGTGCCCCAGTAGCGCTGGCGGGAGATGAGCCAGTCGCGGATGCGGTAGGAGACGGTACGCTGTCCCCACTTCTTGGCCTCGACATAATCAGCAATGGCGTTCTTGCCGTCTTCGTCGGGGAGGCCGTCGAAGCGGCCGGAGTTGACCATGACGCCGGGGTCCAGGTAGGCCTGCTCGAGAGGCTCGCCGTCCCAGTCAGGAGGGGCGATGACGACGGGAATGGGAATGTCGTACTGCTTGGCGAACTCGAAGTCGCGGTCGTCATGGGCGGGCACGCCCATAACGGCGCCGGTGCCGTACCAGAGGAGGGCGTAGTCGGCGATCCAGATGGGCACGTCCTGGTCGTTGAGAAGGTTCCTGCAATAGGCGCCGGTGAAGACGCCGGTCTTCTGGCGCTCCGTGGAGAGGCGCTCGATTTCGGTCTGGCGGCGGGCCTGCTCGACGTAGGCGTCGACCTCGGCGCGGCGGTCGGGGGTGGTGACGAGGGAGACGAGGGGGTGCTCCGGCGCCAAGACCATGAAGGTAACGCCGAAGACAGTATCCGGGCGGGTGGTGAAGACGCGCAGCTCCTTCTGCTCCACGCCAGGGGCATTGAGGCCGAAGGCGATCTCCACGCCCTCGGAGCGGCCGATCCAGTTGCGCTGCATAGTGACGACGCGCTCCGGCCAGTCGATGCCGGAGAAGTCGAGGAGCTGGTCAGCGTAGTCGGTGATGCGAAAGAACCACTGCTCCAGGTCGCGGTGGGTGACGGCGGTGTCGCAGCGCTCGCAGGTGCCGTCGGGGAGGACCTGCTCGTTGGCGAGGACGGTCTGACAGGAGGGGCACCAGTTGGCGGGGGCGAGGGCACGGTAGGCGAGGCCCTTTTCGTAGAGCTTGAGGAAGAACCACTGGTTCCAGCGATAGTACTCCGGGTCGGAGGTGATGACCTCGCTGGACCAGTCGAACATGGTGCCCATGCTCTTGATCTGGCGGCGCATGCGGTCGATGTTGTCGTAGGTCCACTTGTGGGGGTGGATGCCCTGCTTGATGGCGGCGTTCTCGGCGGGGAGGCCGAAGGCATCGAAGCCGATGGGGTAGAAGACGTTGAGGCCGCGCATGCGCCGGTAGCGGGCGGCGGCGTCTGAGGGGGTCATGGGGTACCAGTGGCCCACGTGTATGTCGCCGGAGGTGTAGGGGAGCATGGTGAGGAAGTAAAACTTCGGCCGGTCGTCGTCTGGGGTGTGGTAGAGACCGTCGGCCTCCCACTTGTCCTGCCACTTCTGCTCGATGTCGGCGGGGTTGTAGCGCTCAGTCATCCTGGTCTTTCTCCATAGCGAGGGTCGGCTCTCCGCGGACTGAAGTCCGCGGCTCCACACTACTTGGGCGGTGCTGGCGTATGTACCTGCGGATTGTTGGTATGGCGCCTGGCTCCACGGGTCTGGCTCCGTAGCCGCGCTGCCAGAAGTGATTGCTCTGCAGGTCTGACTTGAGTTCTGGCATAAGTTGGAAGATGCGGCGAGCGGACGCGCCTTTGAGATACCGCATCGCCTTGGGCAGGGTGAGGGTTTGCGGCAGCCGGAGCAGGAGGTGGACGTGGTCGGGCAGGCTTTCGGCTTCAATGATGAGAATGTTGTGCTCCGCTGCGATCCGGTCAAGCGATTGAAACACGTAAGACCGAACGTCGTCCTGAAGAGCGCGGGTGCGTCGTTTTGGAGAGAACCAGATGTGGTACAAGCGAGGCGCGTCCCTGCGCGCCATGCCGCGCACTTCAGTGCGCGGTGCCGATACGCTCGATGGCCGCTCAGTCATCCTGGTCTTTCTCTCGCTCTCGCTCGATCTCGTCACGGTGGCTGGAGGTGATGGCCTGCTCCAACTCCTCGCTGAGCTCACGGGTGCGGCGGCGGATCGCGTCGTCGACACGGCGGGTCATGGGCCGCGCCTCCAGTACGACGAAGACGAGGAGGGTGCCGAGGCCGGCCACCACGTAGAGCTCACGGCCGATGGCCATGCCGATGGCGGCGGAGGCCCAGATGGTGGCGGCGGTGGTGATGCCGCGCACGGTGTAGCCCTCGCGGAAGATGACGCCGGCGCCGAGGAAACCGATGCCGGTGACGATGCCGGCGGCCACGCGGTCATCGCCGCCAAGGATCTGAGAGACGTCGGTGAAGAGCATGGAACCCATGCAGATGAGGGCCATGGTGCGGATGCCGGCGGGGTAGCCGCGGAGCTCCCGCTCCAGGCCGATGAAGCCGCCCAGGATGGCGGCGAGGGCGAGGCGCCCGAGGATGGCGAACTCGTCACCGATAGTCATGGGACGGTCCCTCGATATTGTCTGCGCTGCTACTGACTTTCATCACCTCGTTTAAACCAGCGAGCCCCCCGTCCAGGGACGGAGGGCCCTCTCCGCGGTACCACCCTGATTGTCGCCTGAGGCGACCGCTCAGTGGCCTGCCTGCCCTGCCTACCGGCAGGCAGGCGGCAGGCGGCGCTGTAACGGGCGCGCCCGGCGTCGGCTATCCGCCCGAGGCGGGTTCACCGGCGCGGCTCCGGGGCGAGTTCGGGCCCGCCTGCCGGCTCGCACCGTCCGCCGGCTCTCTGGACTGCCCAGACGGGCTCGCCCGTACGGGCAAGGGCCCTACTGCTCCCCTTCGCCGCCTTTGCCTGTCGCCAAAAAGAAACTGGTGGAGCTGAGGGGATTCGAACCCCTGACCTCCTCAATGCCATTGAGGCGCTCTCCCAGCTGAGCTACAGCCCCTGCCTGACGTATAGTAGCAGAACGGCGGTTCGCCGACAAGGATGCGCCCCGTGGCAGAGCGGAGTTCGGTTGACAGCGCGGATGGCTGCCATCGATGATACCTGTCGGCCGGTGTGGCCGTTTCGGCTCTGGACTGTGAGGGAGATACGATGATGCCTCTGGAGGGGATACGGGTGCTGGACCTGACGCGGCTGGCGCCGGGGCCGTTCTGCACGATGCTATTGGGGGACCTGGGTGCCGACGTCATCGTGGTGGAGGAGGCGCCGGGGGCGGGACGCCGCTTCGACATCGGCATGAGCGAGCGGGCGCAGGCGTTCAACGCCCTGGGCCGCAACAAGCGGTCGGTCGGCCTGGACCTGAAGCTCGAGCGAGCGCAGGAGGTGTTCTACCGCCTGCTGGAGGGGGCCGACGTGGTGGTGGAGGGGTTCCGGCCGGGGGTAGTGAAGCGACTGGGGGTGGACTACGACACCGTGAGCGCCCGCAACCCCCGCATCGTCTACTGCTCCCTGAGCGGCTACGGACAGACGGGGCCGTACGCAGCGCTGGTTGGTCACGACATCAACTACATCAGCGTCGGCGGAGCGCTGGGGATGATCGGCTGGCCGGGACAGCCGCCGACCATCCCGTTGAACGTCATCGCAGACTTCGCCGGCGGCGGGCTGTACGCCGCCTTCGCCATCCTGGCGGCGATCATCGCCCGGGAGAAGACAGGCCGCGGCCAGTACGTGGACATGGCGATGAGCGACGGCGTGGCTTCTCTCCTGACGTTCCTGGCCGGCCTGTATTTCAGCTCCGGCCACGTCCTGCGTCCGGGGGTGGAGCTGCTGAACGGCGCCGCGCCCTTCTACAACGTGTACCAGACGGCGGACGACGGGTGGCTGAGCATCGGCTGTCTGGAGCCGTGGTTCTGGCGGGAGCTGTGCCAGGCGCTGGGGTGCGAGGAGTACATCCCGCATCAGAACAACCGCGAGAAGTTCCCGGAGATGCTGGACTTCCTGCGAAGCAAGTTCCGGGAGAAGACGCGCGACGAGTGGTTCGAGGAGCTGAGGCAGCGGGACATCTGCGTGGCGCCGGTGTACAGCCTGGACGAGGCGCTGGCCGACCCTCACGTGCGGGCGCGGGGGATGGTGGCCGAGGTGGAGCACCCGGAGTTCGGCACGGTACGGCAGATGGGCGTGGGGCCAAAGTTCTCGGAGACGCCGGGGTCGGTCCGCAGGACGGCCCCCATGCGGGGCGAGCATACCGACGAGATACTGCGGGAGGCCGGCTACTCAGACGAGGAGATCGCGGCGCTGAAGGAGGCGAAGGCGGCGGGCTAGACGGGGGGAGCGGCGCCGCGATTGTGCGCCTGGGCTGGGCGGGTGTCAACGGGAGGACATGTGGCCGGCGGCTAATCGGGACAAGCGGGGTCCTTCGACCAAGGTTCGCCGCCAGATTCGTCGCCCATCTTGTTTCGCTGCCACCTCCCATCCCAGCAGAGGGGCCCCGTGAAGTTGCCAGCCGACTCCGGTTCAGACGCTTCGTAGGCCGCCTGCGATGCGAACGCGAAACATGCTACGGCCTCAGCATCAAGGTGTGATTGCACGCACTCCTTCGCCTCCTGCAGGGCGTCGTCCCTCCAAATGAAATCGATGTTCAGCCATCCCCCAGCTACATTCGTGGCAAGGACGACATTCCCTTGGGGCTCTGGCGTTGGCGTCGCTATGGGCCTTACTTCAGCTTCGGCCGTAGCCGTGGCTGCCAATTCTAGAGCCTCTGCGGTTGCCGTCTCGGCGGGGGCGAGCGCTTCCGCAGTAGCAGCGGCATCAGCGGCGCGCGCCTCGGCTGTTGCTGTGGCTGCTACTTCCTCACCTTGTGCAGTCGCCGTGGCTTCATCGGCCTCCACTGCGCTGGCCGTCTCTGTCGCCTCAACGTCCACCGTGGGGGATGGAGTCACATCTCGAGCCGCGACTTCGTCATCGTCCGTTTCATCCCCACCTATCGCCGCCGAAACGACTACGAGAATAAACAGCAACGAGATGACCACGGACACGACGGTCTTGACCCATACCTCCCAGTGGGTGAAGCGCCACATCAGGTACAGCCCGACTGGGAAGAACAACCACAAGGCCAAGATGACCACCCACGTGTTCGTGTACCAGGGTCGATTCGGTTGCTCGGCGGTCATGCTGCCCCCCATCGCGGGTTGGGTGACCCGAACTTGCGTATCACCCTACCACACTTCACGACGCGCCAGCAAAGCGTGCAGCGGCCGTGATTGAGCGCCTGGACTGGGCGGCTGTCAACGCGGCGGGCTAGTCGGCCTCGACGCCGCCGGCGGGCGCGGCTTCGGGCGCTGGGGCGGGCTGCCGCTCACGCAGGAGGTGGGGCGACCAGAGGGCGAGCAGGGGCAGGCCGAGGACGGCGATCATGGCCCCGCCCGCCCAGAAGGACGCGGCCAGGGAGGCCTTGTCCGCCAGGAGGCCCAGCAGCGGCGCGCTGGGGATGAGCACCACGGATCGGATCAGGTTGGTGAGAGAGACCATGGTGGCCCGCTGCTCGGTGGGGACGCGGCGGTTGATGTAGTCGGTGATGGCTGGCTGCGAGAGGAAGACCATCAAGGTCATGAAGGGGAAGGCGAGCTGGGCGTAGACGGAGTCCCAGGCGGCCAGCAGGGCGTATGAGGCGAAGAGGACGGCGGGCATGAGGTAGAAGGTGCGTCGCGGGCCCAGGGTGGCGAGGATGCGGTAGGCGCCCACGGCGCCGATGATGCCGGTCAGGCGGGCGGGGGTCTGCCAGAAGCCCACCTGTCCCACGGCGATGTCGTGCTTCAGGAGGAAGGGCTGGAAGAAGAAGATGGGGGCGATGCTGCCGACGGTGATGAGGCCGTAGAAGAGAATAGAGTAGCGGATCGCCGGGCGGCGGCGCAGGTTATCGATGCTGTCGGCGACGATGCCGCCGTAGGTGAAGCGGCGGTCGGAGCGCGCCTCCGGGGCCGGCTCCGTGAAGGTGGCGGCAGCGAGCACGGCCAGGAAGGCGAGGGCGCCGCTGAGAACGATGGGGAAGGAGAGGCTGGTGGCGGCGGCTACGGGGGCTCCCAGGAGGGTGCCGGCCAGGGCGGCGGCCGTCACCAGGCCCCAGGCGCGGCCGTACACCCTCGGGTAGTCGTCTTCTCTTCCCAACGCCTTGAGGGTGTCGTAGAGGAAGGCGGACTCGGTGCCGTAGAGGAGGGAGAATGCGATACCCCAGATGAGGTAGGCGACGAGGACTAGGGCGAAGGAGGAGGCGAGGCCGAAGAGGGTGACGGCGGTGGCGAGGGCGCAGGCGGCGGCCATGAGGGCGGGCTTGCGGCCCCAGCGGTCGCTGATGGCGGCGGCGGGAATCTGGAGAATGATGATGCTCCCCCAGAACGGGACGTCCAGGAGGGTGACCTGTCCCAGGGTGAAGCCCCGCTGCTCGGTGAGATAGACCACCCATATGGGCCACCAGAGCTGGAGGTTGAGGAGGAACTGGAAGAGGTAGAACTTCCGGATGTTCGCCTGCAAATTGCCTTGAGATGTCGCCTGCAAGGGACGAGTTCTCCTCCACTGTGCGTAGCCTCAGCGGCGCAAGAGGTGGGCCAGACCAGCTTACAGCAGAACTGGGGATAGAGCGAAAAGGAACTGCCTGCCGAGGCCGCCAGCAAGCGGCGGCGACCCCGGAGAGACACTAGGAGCTCATTGCAGCACCGCGCCCCTCGCGGCCGAGCTCACCAGCTTGACGTAGCGGCGCATGTAGCCGGGCGGGATCTCTCGTTCTGCGGGCTTCCAGCCCCTCAGGCGGCTCGTGATCTCGTCGTCGCTCAGCTTCAGCTCGAGCTTTCTGGCCGGGATATCGATAAAGATCTCGTCGCCGTCCCTCACGGCGGCGATGGCTCCGCCGACACAGGCCTCGGGGGAGACATGGCCGATGCAGGGGCCGGCGGTGGCGCCCGAGAACCTGCCGTCCGTGATCAGGGCCACACGCTTAAAGCCGGCAAACTCCAACCCGAGGGTCACGGCCAGGGTTTCCGGCATCCCCGGGCCGCCCACGGGCCCCTCGTTCCGGATGACGACCACCTCTCCTTCTTGGATGGTCTTCTCGCGGATGGCCTTGAGGCAATCTTGCTCGGACTCGAAGACGTGGGCGGTGCCGGAGAAGACGAGCATGTCCTTGGCGACAGCCGACTGCTTCACCACAGCGCCCTCCGGCGCGAGGTTGCCGTCCAGGACGACGGTGGCGCCCTCGGGGAAGTGGGCGTCGGCCTTGTCCGGGATGACGTTGGCGTCCAGGATGGACGCCCCGCTGATGACGTCGCCGATGGTCTTGCCGGTGACGGTCAGGGCGTCGACGTGGAGATCGTCCGCGAGGCGTTTCATCACGGCGGGAACGCCCCCAGCCACGAACAGGTCGGTGATACCGTGAGGCCCGTTGGGCGATATGGCGCAGAGGGTGGGGATTCTCTTGTTGAAGTCGTTGAACGCCGCCAGCGGGAGATCGAAGCCGATCTCGTTGGCGAGGGCTGGCAGGTGGAGGGTGGAGTTGGTGGAGCCGCCGATGGCCAGGTCCACCATGACGGCGTTCTCGATCGCCTTCGGAGTCAGGATCTTGTCCGCCGTCAACTCCTCCTTCACCATCTCCACGATGCGCTTTCCCGCCGCACGGGCGAACAGGAGCTTTTCGGCATGATAGGCGGGGACGTTCGCCGAACGTGGGAGGGATAGGCCCAGCGCTTCGCTGAGGCACTGCATGGTGTTGGCGGTTCCCATCAGCTCGCAGGCGCCGCAGGTGGCGCCGGTGGCCGTGGCGAGCTGGTCACGCGGATCGTCGTAGGAGGCGCGGTCGACGCTGCCCTTGTAGGTCGCCATGAAGCGGATGCCCCAGGCGTTGGGGCCGCCGGTGATGAAGATGGCGGGGAGATTCAGTCTGGCCGCCGCCATGAGCATCCCAGGGACGATCTTGTCGCAGCTCGCTATGAACACGATGCCGTCGTACATCATGCTGCGTACGTGAGTTTCGATGGTGTCGGCGATGAGGTCTCGCTGGGCGAGGACGAAGCGCATCCCCTCGTGTCCCTCGGTGAGGCCGTCGCAGGGGGCGGGCACGTTGAACTCGAAGGGGACGCCGCCGGCCGCGTTCACCCCGTCCTTCACGCGCTGGGCGATGGTGTCCAGGTGCATATGGCCCGGGTTGATTTCGGTCTGCGAGTTGGCGATAGCGATGAGAGGCTTCTGCCTCCCCTCGCTGATGTCTATCCCGGTAGCCTGGATGAGGCACCTGCGGCCGAGGCTGATGGGGAAGTCTCTCTCATCGAAGAGAACATCGCTCTTGGGCTTCTTCACAATGACCTCCTGGTTGAACGCTTACGAACACCTTCCCGTCGCCATTGACATCACCTGCCGCCACTGACCGCCCGAAGAAGTCGGTGACGGGCGCTTAGCGGAAACCACTCGACCGCCTCGTGGGGAGCGAGAGCGGAGGTTCAGCCGCCCAGCGGGGACCGGTCATACGGATTCCGAAGGAAGTAGGCGGCATAGGCGGTATGTATCAGATACCTGAGCGGTACGTTTCTCAGACCGTCCTCCCCACGCGGAGCCCGTCCAGGGTGGAGTCCAGCATCTTGCGGGGGGCCAGCGCCTGTCCGATGACGTGAAGCTCTCGCACCTTGCCCTTGAGGGCCTTGTACAGGCCATCGTTGGCCACGCCGCCCAGGGCCACCACAACCGTGTCCACCTCTTCGATGGTGCGCTCCTGGCGGCTGAGAATGTTGGTGGCTATCACAGTGTTCTCCTGAACGGCCTTTATCTGCATACTGTTGGTCAGCAGAACTCCCTTCGTGTACAGCCGCGACAGCACAAAGCCGAGGGTCAGCGGCTCCACCTGGAAGCCCGCTATCGCCCCCCAAGGTACGAGCACCTCTACCTCGCAACCGCGATCGGACAGGAAATCGGCCGTCGTCAGGGCTTCCATTCCTCGGTCCAGGGCCAGCATGACGACCCTCTTTCCCGCCTGAGCCTTACCCGCCAGCACCTCTCGGGCCTGTACGACCTGGGGCTGGTCTCCTCCCGGGAAGGTGGGCGTGGCGGGAAGCCCTCCCGTGGCCACGATGATCGCATCCGGGTTGACCTCCGCCACGGTTCCTTCGTCCACCGCCGTGCCGAGGTGAACGTCGACTCCCAGCAGCTTGAACTGGTACTCGTAGTAGCGAACCGGCTCGGCCATGTCCTGCCTGCCGGGCGCCTTGGCCGCGATCTGAAGCTGCCCTCCCAACTGATCATCCCTGTCGTATAGCGAGACGGAGTGGCCACGCAGCGCGGCCACTCGTGCCGCCTCCATGCCGGCGATGCCCGCGCCGATAACCATCACGCGCTTCTTCACCGGCGCGGGGGTGATCTCCATCTCCTTTTCCCGCCCCGCGCTGGGATTGAGGGCGCAGGTGATGGGGAGGGCCTCATAGGCACGGCCCCAGCAGCCCTCGTTGCAGCCGATACACCTCCGAATCTCGTCCAGCCTTCCTTCCCGCGCCTTGTTGGGAAGCTCGGGATCGCAGAGGTTGGCCCGGGTCATGCCGACCATGTCCGCCTGGCTCTTGGCCAGGATATCCTCGGCCACCACAGGGTCGGTGATGCGGCCGACGCAGAACACCGGCACGTCTATCACCCCCTTGATGCCGGCCGCAAGGTAGACGAAGGGGCTGCCGGGCATGTACATCGGCGGGATGGGGGCGCCGCCGGCGCCAACCGTAACGCTGACGTAATCCAGCTTGCCGGAAGCCACTACCTTGGGCATGATCTCCAGCATGTCCTGGAGGCCCAGGCCACCTCCCTGGAACTGGTCGCCGCTAACCCGCAGGCCAACGGTGAAGTCGGAACCGACGGCAGCCCGGACCGCGTCGATCACCTCTAGGATGAAGCGAATGCGGTTCTCCTCGCTCTCGCCGTATTCGTCGCTGCGCTCGTTGGTGCGAGGGGACATGAACTGCTCGATCAGAAAGCCATGCGTACCCATGAGCTCCACGCCGTCCAGGCCGGCCTCTCGCATCCTCCGCGCCGAATCGCCGAATGCCTGAACGACCTCCTTGACCTCTTCGACCTCCATGGCGTGGGCGGTTTCGCTGTGGAAGGAGCCGGCGTTGGGCCCACTGGACCACAGCGGCAGGCTGCCCTCTCGCGCCCCGTAGAAGACGCTGCCCGGATGCCATAGCTGGGCCACCAGCTTCGCCCCGTGCTCATGCACCGCAGAGGCGATTCGCGTGAAGGGCTCGATGCATGCGTCCTCGTAGGCGTGGATGACGAATGGGTCGGTGGCGGCCGTGGGGTGGACGGCTTGGTCCTCGGTGATGATGAGGCCGATGCCTCCCTTGGCCTTCGACGCCCAGTAGTTCAGGTGGCGCTCGGTTGGCAGGCCTCCCTCGGCGAAACAGGTGAGGTGCGCGGTGCTGAGGATGCGGTTCCGTACGGTAAAGGAGCCGATCTTCAAGGGGGTGAACAGGTGCTTGAACTGCACTGGAGACGTTTCTGGTGCGGTGCTCATGAGCGATGCTCCTTCACTGATGACTGCCGGGGCGGATCCGGATCGAACGGGGTGCCGCTACGGATCCTCTCCCCTCCGCTTCCGATCGATAGGGCGGACCGGCAGTACACGTTGCCCTGGTTCACCGGTCGCTCATCTGGAAATCATAGTATCCCCGAACGACGTCGAATCTGCCCAGTTGGGCTCCCCCTTCCCAGAGCTGAATCTCTTTGCAGTCTCTCCAGTACTTCTCCATGTTGTACTCGCGCATGTAGCCGTAGGAGCCCATCAACTCCATAGCCTTGTTGGTGACCATGTTAGCCACTTCGGTGCCGTAGACCTTGGCGATGCTCCCTCGGGACAGGTGGCTGGGCGACTCCGGCGGTCCATACGTCTCCGGGCGGTCGAACATGTAGGCCGCGGTCAAATAGTACGTCCTGGCAGTCTCGACGCCAATGGCCATATCGGCCAGCATCCCGGCACAGATGGAGTGCTCCCGGATGGGCTTCCCAGCCACGACCCTGTTCCCGGTGTACTCGAGAACCGTCTCAAGAGCGCCCTGAGCCGCGCCCACGGCCAGAGCTCCGCTGGCGATCCTGCCGATGGTCAAATTGATCTTCAGCAGCCTGGCATCTTCCCCGGGGCCTGCGGCACGGTTCTCCTTGGGTACCCTCACCCCGTCCAAGTAGATATCGCAGTTCCTGTCCGCCTGCAGGCCCGCCTTGTTCTCGAACTTGCCGAAGGAGAGCCCTTCGCTGGGGTGGGGCACGTAGATCAAGGCGATGCCCTCGTCTCCGAGATCGGGGTCGGTGGTGCAGACGACACAGTAGTAGGCGGAGATGCCCGCGTTGCTGGGGAACCTCTTGCTTCCGGTCAGGACCCAGTCATCTCCATCCAGCACGGCCCTCGTAGATATGGTCTTGCCGCGCAGGGCGGGGTTTTCGGCGTCGCATCCCCCTTCCGGTTCCGTTATGGCGAAGCACCCCCTGCGTAGCTCGTCGCCACAGAAGACCGCCGCGACCTTGCGCAGCACCGCCTCGTTGTTCGCCAGGGTAGCCGGCATGATGGACCAACCGGTGCACCCCAGTGACACGGCCAGTCCGACATCTCCTCGGGCGATCTCCTCCATGAGGATGCTTGTGCCGACCACCGATCTCTGGGGGAGGCCGCCGTATTTCTCCGGCACGACGCTCCTCTGAAATCCCAGGTCCTTGAGCTTCTCGGATATCTTATCGATGAGGACATGGCCCTTGTCATCGTCCAGTTGTTGGCGGACAGGCATGATCTCGTTGTCCACAAAAGCCTTCACCGCTTGCTGAACCAGTCTCTCCTCTTCGGTCAACAGCTCCTGGAGAAGCGGCTGCCGCATGCTTTCACCCTCCATTCTCGATCTCCGCCCGATCCACGCGGCGGGCTCGAGCGTGCTCGCGCGGCTCTGCGGGCGGTCTTGGCGCGCCAATCATTGCGCACGACGGATCGAGGTGTCAATTGGAGCAGCGTCTGGTAGAATGGCGCAGTCGGTACGTCTCTACAGGCGAAGGAGGTGCGCTGTGGCAGACCCGCAGGTCCTGGCCAGGATGTACCACGCCACCATGACCGGAATTGTCCGTGACGGCCGGGCGCCCCACTACACCGAGCTCGCCACCGAGCTGGGGCTCTCCCTGGACGACGCCCGGGAGGCGCTCCGCCAGCTCGGCGATGGTAGGGTCCCGGGCTTCTTTCTCTATCCAAACGTCGACCTGATAGCGTCTCCCGCACCGTTCTCCAACATCCCTACTCAGTACCTGATCTCCGTGGAGGGCGAACAGAAATGGTACGGCCAGTGAGGGTTCGAATCGCTGGCGGTCAGCTGGCTCTTCCCGGGCAAGCAGGTTCAGATCGACTGCCCCTGCCTCGACTGTAACGAACCGATACGGGTGCGGATGCGCGACGGAGAGATCTTGGAGGCGTCACCCACCGGCATCGTAGGTCACGTCAACGTCCCCTTCTCACGCTGGCGTGAAGACATCGCTAGAGCTTGAAGCCTCATGAACCTCTTCCGGTCGGAAGAGCACGTCCAGAACTGGTCTCTGTATGACCCCGAAAGCGCCGACGGTATCATGCCTCTCGCCGACTATGCTACTCTCTTCAGCGTGTCATTGTTCCGAGAGCGTCTCCAGCCCGATTATGTGTTGCGAGTCGCCCAACTGATGCCCGAGTGGGTGATGACCCTGGCCAAGCTGGGCAAGACGGGGCCCTTCTGGAGCCTCGGCGGAAGGTAGGCCGGCACAGGGCCGAGAGCGTACACCGGCGATGACCTGCTAGCGGGAGCGACCGCGTCGGAACATGCAACCAGGGCCGATAGGTGGCGTGTGGGTCGTCGTCGACCATAGCGGCGACGAGGTAGAGGACGTTGCCCGGGAGCTCCTCGGGCAGGCGCGCGGGCTGGCCGACCGGCTGGGCCTCTCCGCGGTTGCGGTGCTTCTGGGCGATGATGTCCGGGTCCTGGCGCCCACGGTTGGCCAGTGCGGCGCCGACACGGTCTATCTAGCCGAAAGCCCTCTCCTGGCCAGCTACAACCCCGACGCCTATACCCCCCTTCTCACCGATCTCATCGGCCGCCAGCGGCCCTCTATCGTCCTCTGGGGTGCTACGGATCAGGGACGGGATCTGGCCCCGCGGGTAGCCGCCCGCCTGGGCACCGGCCTCGCCTCCAATTGCACCCGCGTCGACCTGACCGACGACGGTCTGCTGGTGATGACTCGCCCGGTCTACGGTGGCAAGGCCTCGTGTGACGTCGCCTGTCCTCAGGCAAGGCCCCAGATGGCCACCGTGCAACCGGGGACGGTGCCCGCCAAGCGGCTGGAAGCTGGCCGCGAGGCGCAGGTAATCGCTGTGGACGTGACCGTGTCGCCGGAGAGCCTGCGTCTTCGCCTGGAAGAGGTGATCCGAATTCCTGCCTCGGCGCTCGACGTGACCGAGGCAGAGGTGATCGTCGCCGGCGGGCGTGGCGTGGGCAGCGAGGAGGGGTTCCACCTGGTCGAGCAACTGGCTCACCTCATGGACGCCGCCGTGGCCGCCTCCAGACCGACGGTGGACGCCGGCTGGGCCCCGTATGAGCGACAGGTAGGGCTCAGCGGCAAGACCGTCGCCCCTCGGCTATACGTCGCTTGCGGTATCTCCGGCGCCAACCACCATGTCGTGGGGATGAGGGATTCTAAGGCCGTAGTGGCCATAGACCAGGATCCTCATGCCCCCATCTTCCAGATAGCCGACGTGAAGATAGTGGGCGACCTGCGCCAGGTGTTGCCCTCCCTGATCGAGCGGCTGCGGCGATTTCGGCAGGAGCGGGGGACGGCCGAGGACGAGGATGTTCTGCGGACGCTGGCCAGTGTGCCCGCCGCCACGCAGGTGTCGTGAGGTGGCAAGTTCGATGAAGGTGGTCGTTTGCGTCGCCAGGGTGGTGGACATCACCGAACCGCTGCCGGTGACGTCGGGAAAGGCCTCTCTCGAGGAAGAGGGTCTGCGGCATCTCCTCAATCCGGCCGACGAACATGCCTTGGAGGAGGGTCTCCGCCTCAAGGATCGTTTCCCCGATAGCACCGTGACCGCCATTAGCATGGGCCCGCCCGAAAGCGAGTCGGTTCTCCGCCGTTGCCTGGCCTTCGGGGCCGACGAGGCGCTGCTGCTTTGGGATGACGCCTTCCGCGGCTCCGACACCTTGGCCACCGCTCGCATCCTGGCCGCGGCGATCAGGCGAGTGGGGGCCGATGTAGTGCTCTGCGGCAAGCGGGCCAGCGACGGGGATACGGGACAGGTGGGCGCTGAGCTGGCCCAGCTTCTCGACCTGCCAGCGGTCACCGGTGTTGTGAAGCTAGAGGTGAGGGACGGCGAAGCCCTGGTTCATCGCCGGCTGGAGCGAGGCCGGCGAGAGGTGCTCCGCTGTCCCCTGCCAGCCCTGTTCGCCGTCGAGGAGGGGATCAATCGCACTCGCTACCCGAAGCTACGGGCTGTTCTTCGGTCGCTGGAGGCGCAGATCCCCAGCCGTGGCCTCGCCGACCTGGGTCTCCGTCCTGAGGAGGTAGGCGAGGCGGGCTCCTGCGCTCGCGTACTTAAGCTGGCGCCGCCCAAGCCCATTACCAGAGGATTGTTCATTCCCGATAGCTCCCTCTCGCCGGAGGAACGCTGGCAACAGATCATCTCCGGCGGTGTGGAGGAGCGGCACGGTGACGTCATCCAGGGGCCGCCAGATGCCGTGGCGGAGCAGTTGCTTCAGTTCCTGACCCAGAACAACTTCGTCTAAGGGTTCATCCTCCGCGGGCCACGCGCTGGAGTTCAGCGCTGGCCTCACCGTGCTCCCACGGTGGTAGACTGGTGGCTGTGGATCGCCCCGATCTCGCCCGCATTCGCGTAGCCGCCGATGGCCTGAACCCCCTCATCCACAGGACCTCCATCGTCACCTCAAGACTGCTGGACGAGGCGGCGGGCCGTCGTGTCTACCTCAAGGCGGAGTGCCTGCAAAGAGGCGGCTCTTTCAAGATCCGTGGCGCGACGACGGCGCTCCAGGCGTTGGAACCCGCGGCCCGCACGGCGGGAGTCGTGGCCCACTCTAGCGGCAACCACGGTCAGGCTGTGGCGTTGGCTGCCAGGCAGGTCGGCGTCGACGCCGTGATCGTCATGCCGAAGGACGCCAACCGGCTGAAGGTCGCGGCTACAGTCGCCTACGGCGCTACTGTCGTGCAGGATGGCGTCACTGCAGCGAACCGGGGCGAGCGTGCCGAGGAGTATGTCAGGGAGGGCCGTCATCTCATCCATCCGTTCGATGACTGGTCTGTCATCACAGGTCAGGGGACCGTCGGGCTTGAGATCGCGGAGGAGGCTCCCGACGATGTCGAGATGGTGCTGTTCCCTATCGGCGGAGGCGGGCTGATAGCGGGTAGCGCCATCGCCCTGCGTGCCCTGCGTCCTGAAGTACGGATAGTGGGCGTGGAGCCGTCGACCTGTGCGGCGGCCAAGGCTTCTCAGGCGGCCGGGAGACGAGTGAGTCTGCCTCCCGCTGAGACCGTGGCAGATGGGGCCAGGATGAGCGTGGGGGAGAAGGCCTGGTCCGTCATCGCCGAGCTGGTCGACGACATCGTCACCGTGGATGACGAAGAGATCTTGAAAGCAGTGCAGTTCATACTCACCCGGGCCAAGATCGTTGTGGAACCGACAGGTGCTATGACGGTGGCCGCCCTCATGTGCCGTCCACTGGTGGCTGGGCCAGCAGTGGCGGTGCTCTCCGGCGGCAATCTTGATCCACAGCTCGTCGGGCTGCTACCACACGCAAGCTGACGCTGTAGCTGGCTGAGATCAGTCCAAGTTGGCCAACGGGCGTCCCAGGCCAACGTTGGTCTTGCCGGCGATCGAGGGCTCTAGCCCCAGCGACTCGGCGATATGCGCCGTCGGTACCGACCCGTCCTTATCTACGACGGAGATCAGGTCCACGGCGAACACCGTGTCGAGGTGCTGGACGACCTCCCTCATCCTGGTAAGCACCGTGGCCAAGTCGTCCAGCGCAACGTCGAATTCGACGATGCAGGACATGACCTTCTCGTCCAGGATGTCTCCACGGAGTGTTCCCGTTTGGGCATCGCTCATCAGGTCGGTTAGCGGGTTCTGCGGCTCGAATCTGACCCCGATCGATGCTAGGGCTTCGGTGACCACCTGCACGTCTCGGAAGCGGGCGCCCACGCCCGGGCGTCCGATCTCCGCCGCCAGGCCTGCCCGTCCCCGCTTGAAGCGGCCCATGATGTCGTTCATCTTCATCTCGACAGTGCCTCGACCGCTGATGGTGAGCTCCTCGCCTTCGCGGGCCAAGAGCTGGCGCCGATCCATCCCTCGCAGCTCAGCCTGAAAGCGGCCGATGATGCGATGCTCGAAGACGGGCGACATGTAAGGCGCTGAGGGGTCGCTGAACTCCATGCGCAGAGTCCGGGGCCACTTCAGGTCCTGGGGATAGATGGCGTCCGGCCCGCAGACCTGGGCGCGATAGCAGACGCCACACTCGACACACTCGTCCTCGACAATGGTGACCTGCCCCTTGTCCGCTTCCTCGACGATAGCCTCCATGGGGCAGTAAGGCAGGCACTCCAGGCAACCGGTGCAGAGGTCTTCCTCGATGATCACGAAGCGGCTCCCTTTGGAAACAGGCTAGTCTCCCGGGTACTGGGATGCGCTGCGCCGCCGCGCGATGACTGGACTGGATCGAGTCGGCCCTCCTCCATAGCCTGGACCAGCTGCTCCATCAACTCCTCAGCTCGGACGTGGTTGAAGATGTCGCAGATGCACATCTTCCTCATCTCCTGGCAGGCAGTGGCGGTTGTTACTTCATCGCGCCGGATCCTCTCGGCGAGGTGCCACACGAGGCTCGGAGCCAGCAAGCCATGCCCGCACATCGTCGTGATCTCCAGGATCTCGCGGCGCGGAAGCCTTTCAGTTCTCCCCCAGAAGCCCAACGACTGGTTCACTGTGTGTGCCCTGGTGCCGACCCTCTGGCAGGACTCGGCTACCTCGTCAAAGAGCCCGCTCACCACCACCGAAAGACCCACTTGGGCCTCAGCAAGATCCTTGAGGGCGGCCTCCATGTTCGCCCTGTCGTCGAACACCCAGATATCCCATGCGCGTGCTCGGTCCGGGTTGACGGGATGGTGGCGACGACAGATCTCGTTGTACTTCTTCACCTTGTCCATGATGACCGGCGGCCCGCGGTAAGGGAGTGACAGCATCACCCAGTCGTTTTGCAGATTCTCCCTTGTTCCTTGCCTGTGGTTCGTGTGTGTCACTGCCCTGACCCTCCAGCCCTGCGCGAACGCCGTCTGGCGTGTTGCCTTGGGTGATCGTCGCCGGTCAGTGGGCCTTCACCTCAGCGAGACCTGCCCTGAACGCCTTCAGATTGAGGTCGAGCCTGTCACCGGGCAGGCTTTCCTGGAATTCGATCTCGAACTCCTTCGCGGCCAGGGGCAGCACGTCCGCCCCCACGAGCGCTCCCACCATGACGATATTCGTGAGGATGGGCGCGCCCAGGTCCAGCGCGATGTCGGTGGCGTTGATCAGCCAGGCCTTGCTGGACAGCCCATCCAGTGCTCTCTCTATCTCCTCAACGCTGGGATAGTGGGCGGTGCCGATGGCCGCGGCCATCGGGTATACAGGCCTGGAATTCGTAACAACCGTGACGTTCGGGTTGCCGTATTCACCCAGCACTCGCAGGGCCTCTAACGGCTCCAGGGCCAGAATGGCATCGGCTTGGCCGTGAGGGATGAGGGGTCCGTACTGGGCTTGGCGCGAGATTCTCAGGTGGCTCATGACGGCTCCTCCCCTTTGGGAGGCTCCGTAGGTTTCGCCAATGGTCACGTGATAGCCGGCCCGGACGAGTGCTCTGCCGATGACCTGCGAGATGAGCACGTTGCCCTGGCCGCCGACGCCGGTGACGATGACGTTGAGGGGGTCCTTTCCTTCCATGATCAGGCTACCTCTCTGACGATGGCCGAGGCGGGGCAGATGTCGGCACATACGCCGCAGCCGCTACAGATGACCTCATCGATCTTGGCCTTTCCGCTCTCCTCGTCCCAGACAAGGCCGGGGCACTGGAACACTCGCGTGCACAGGCGGGCGCAGCCACAGCTCTCGCCCAGACACCTCTCGCTGTCCACCCGAACGTTGTACGCCACCTTCTCCTCCCTGGCCCTGACCAGGGCGCACTTCCTCCGGGAGATGAGCACTCGCACCCCGCTATCGTCCCGCATCAGGTCCACCAGTTTCTCAGTGGTATCCTGGAGATCGAAGGGGTCCGTCACCTCCACGCGTATCCCCAGCGACCGGCACACCCCCTCTGGGTCCACGCTGGGCGCGGGCTCCCCCACAGCGCTGGTCCCTGTTCCCGCGTGGGGCTGGAAGCCGGTCATGGCGGTGGCGCTGTTGTCGAGGATCATCAGGGTGAAGTTGGACTGGTTGTAGACCCCGTTGACCAGGGCTGGCATGACCGCGTGAAAGAAGGTGGAGTCGCCGCACAAGGCCAGCACCGGCTGGCCAAACCCCAGCTTGGACAGATTGCCGAAGCCGCAGGCGAGGCCAGCGCCCGATCCCATGGCCTGCACCGTCTTGAGCTGAAAGAAGCCAGTGGGCCCCAGACCCAGCGTGTAGCAGCCGATGTCTCCCGTGGCGAAGCCGCCGCGTCCATCCAGCTTCAGGGCGTTCTTCACCGACCACAAGGTGGCCCGGTGGGGGCAACCGGCGCAGAAGCCGAGCATGCGGGCTTGCACCTGACCGCCGGTGAGCTCCTGTACCTTCTTGGCGTAATCGGGATCGACGGTAACCTTTTCCCGGCCCAAGACCGAGCTTACAGCCCCCATCACCAGGTCTGGGTCCAGTTCCCCGATGGAGGGCAGGTGACCGCTCCGCTTGCCGTAGAAGGTGAGTGGGCCGAGCTCAGAGAACGTATCCCCCACCAACTCTTTGAGGTTGCCCTCGAGGAAGTCATCGATCTCCTCAACCACCAACACCTTTTCCGTTCGGGCCAGATGCTCCTTCACCAGTTTCTCGGGCAATGGCCAGGTAGTGCCCAGCTTGAGAATGCCCACAGAGCTTTCGAGGCCGAGCGTCTTCACCGCCTCCAGGGAGTAGTAGCAGCCGCTGCCCGAGGTAACTATCAGTAGCTCTGGCTTCTCCGGGCCGCTGTACCAGTTGAAGGAGGATGACTCGAATGACTCCCTTGCCTTGTTCACCTTCTGATGCAGGAGAGTGTGCTTGAGGGACACGATGTAGGGAGTGAACTGCCCGAGCGCCGTGGGTGCAAACTTCGCCTGCCTGCTGGGAGGCACCAGCTCCCCAAGGCGTACGTCACCGCGGGCGTGAGATACCCGCGTCACGCTCCTGATCAGGCACACATTCTTGATCTCTTCAGAAAGCTCGAAAGCCCACTTGGTCATGTCCGCGGCTTCCTGAAACGTGGCCGGCTCGAGGAGGGGCAGCTTAGCCCACTTGGCGACGGGCCGCGAGTCCTGCTCATTGGTGCTGGACAAGGCAGAGGGATCGTCGCAGAGCACCAGGACCAGGCCAGCGTTGGTGCCCGTTAGGTTGAGGTTCATCAGGAAATCCGATGCCACGTTGAGGCCGTTTTGCTTCATAGCCACGATGGCCCGCACGCCTGCGAAGGAGGCCGCCGCCGCGGCTTCCAGGGCCACCTTCTCGTTCACAGACCACTCGACGTGGATGTCCATCTCCCGAGCCACCTCGGCCAAGCTGCCGATGATCTCCGAGGAAGGGGTGCCGGGATAGGCGCTGGCGAATCCTAAGCCGGCCTCCAGCGCCCCTCGGGCGATCGCCTCATTGCCCATCAGAAGCTGGCTGGCACCCGGCTCATACGCTGTGATGCTCGTCATCTTCTCTACCCCTTTCGCGCGTCAGGCGCGCATGCCCCACTGAGTGCCATCGCTATGACAGAAGTCCCTTCACCGTCTCGGCGGCCAGCTTGAGGTAGAGCAGATCCTCGTCGCTGCCGGTGGTCTCGATGACCTTGTTCAGCCCCCTCTTCTTCTTGGCAAGAGAGGCCTCCTTGAGGTGATCGAGGTTCTCCTGCGGCAGCGGGGCTGTCTCGACGATCCCCTTGGCCCGGGCGGCGTCCACGAGTTCCCTGCCGGCATCGCTCCTGATGATGAGCGTGTTCCAGCCCTCTACTCCTTCGGCGGAGCCTACCGAGACGTCGGCGAACTCCGCCGTCATGTCGATGCAGACATTGCAGGTCGGCCTGACGAAAGGTCGCACTTGGTCCAGGGGGATGTCCGTACGGCCGGAGTCTGTGAAGACCTGGAAGATATTGGTGGGAGGAGGAGGGATATCGAACCTGACTATCTGCCCAAGAGGCACTTTCGCCGCCAGGAAGCGTGCGAAGTCCTCGTAGCGGAGGGCCCAGGTGCAGAAGAGGCCGATGACGAGCTTCAGCTTGTCGATGTTGTTGCGGTTCTCCAGCGGCGAAGCTCGCATCTTGGCCAGGGCCAGCGCCTGGCATGGGGTCGCCACCACGCCGATGCTCCTGACGTCCTTGCCCGACTCCCGGTTGAACGCCGCCACGGTGGGGGCAGCCACGAAGTTCGACCCGGCGGAATCGCGGATCTGGGCCGTGTTGTCGGCCAGAGTGCCGCCGGGAAGTACGTTCTCATCGCTGGTAGTGAGCACCGCCGAATCGATCAGCCCTTGATCCAGGGCGAAGCAGGTGAGGGCAGTCACGGTGCCCCCGTATTGGGCCTTCGACCTGATGCCGTCATCCCTGGCCCGAGCCATCGCTATCTCCTGCACCGTGCCCAGTTCACCAGCCGCGTAGGCGGCGCCGAATACGGTCTGGCTTAGCAGGTCGAGGTCCACTGAGGTGCGGGGACAGAAGGTGTAGCATCGTCCCTGAGGCAGGTTGCACTCGTCCAGGGCAACGACCCTCCCCCTATAGGCAACCAGATAGGGGCACATGCCGACGCAGGCGCCGCACAGGCTGCATAGGTCTTTGGCCAGCACCTCGCTCTGAAGCTCGCGGCAACCCTTCACCTCCAGGCTCATTTCCCGCTCCCTTCCGTCGCCCCGGCAGTCATTTCGATTGTCCAGCGCGCTAGGCCGGCTTGGTGCCGGCAAGGTATGTCATAGTGCCGTCGGGATACACGGCCACCTTGGCCCCATCAGGGTGGTCGGCTCGCAGTTCGTCCATCACCTCGTCCCAGCTCGTGGCCCAGGTAACGGTCTGGGCGTCGCCGAAGAGGTTCGCACAGGTCAGGTCCTTCAGGGGGTTGAGGACGATGACCTTTAGCGCGGGAGGTATCGCCCGCTTGGTGTAGTGCCTGCCGCCATAGCCGGTACCGAAGGTGCCCATGAGATAGTGCACGACCTGGCCCTCGGGCGCGTTCATGATCATCACTACGGTGCCCCCCGGCAGCTTGATGGAGCGCAGGGCAGCGAAGATGGAGATGGCCGCCTCGCCGGGTTTGAGGAAGGCGTTGGTCACCGCGATGTCCACTCCCGAGACCCCTTCGGTAGCGTAGATCTCCTTGGCCAGCTCCACCCCTTCTCGGTGCGCCAGCACCGGGTCCCCCACGAACAGGGCGGAGGTCTCTCCCTTGAGGTTCGGCAAGACGTTGATGATCGTGTCGAGACCGGTCAGCTTGGCGGCCTCCTCCACGTCAAGGCGCATGACGTTTTCGTCATAGTTTCCCATGCCTGTGGTGTTGGGGGAGATGGCCATCACTTTGACGTGGAAATGCTCGATGCTATCGATGTGGGCTACCCCTGGGAGGATGATCTTCCCTCCTCCTCCGAAGCCAGTGTGCGGATGCGGCAGGATGCAGCCGATAGCGATCCTCAGGTCACAGCTCATGACCTCTCGGTTGACCGCCAGGGGCGTGCCGTGGCTGGTGGTGCCCACTGGCGTGCAATTCTCCCACGGGTTGTGGTTGTAGACGGGGAAGCGTTCCAGCGTCTCCTGCCCCAGCTTCTTGCGCAGGGCATGGTTGTCTTGAGCGCCGTGGCTGGCTATCGCCGCAATGAGGCGGATCTGGCTGTCAGAGATGCCTGCTTCCTCCAGTTCACGCAGGACGTAGGGGAGGATCTCGTATGTCCGCGTGGGCCGAGTGATGTCGTCGAAGAGGATGGCCACCTCCTTCTTGCCCCGAGCCAGGTCGCGGATGCGCTGGGTGCCGATGGGATTGGCGAAGGCCTGCTCGATCTCCTGGGGAGTCAGCTTCGGTCGGTCGTGTCCCTTGGGGGGCAGGAAGTGAACGTCCCAGGAGTCAGGGAACTCCAGCTCCAGTTCGTTGTTGTCATACCAGACAAGTTGCGGGACCCTGAGCTTCATGACCGTTCCTCTCTCTCCCCGAAACCCGCGCAGGCCGATCTGCTGGCTATCCCCCGCTTGTCAGTCCCTGCCAGTAGCCTGGACACTGGCTGTGCGCATGCTGTCCTTGCTCGAAATACGGGCTATCCCCGCACGAAGGGCATGCGAGTTCCCACTCCGAACCGCAGCCAGTGTGGGACTTCTGGCCCGGTCGATTATCGTAGCCGCAAGATGGACGGAACACGATGCCTCCAACCGCCAGCCTCTGGAGCAAGTTCAATGGTGCGTGAAAGTGGGAGCAGTGTCAACGTGAGTGCCGAGGGCCCTCGTCAGAGGAGGCCCGGAGGACCCTGCAAGATGGGATCTCCGTTCCAGTTCGCTAGGGCGATGGATGCGGGGCGTCGGTTACTTGTAGCAGGTCGGGGGGGGGGAAGAGCGAGGCGCGGGCTCAGTAGTGGAGGTCGAAGAAGAGCAGGCCCGGGGATAGGCCGCCTATCTTGGGGCCGCCTCCCACCTGGCCAACCTCCCAGATGTTGGCGAGGACGCCCATGACCACCACGAAGAGGAGGAAACCGACGAGGTTCGCGACCAGGGCCTGCTGCGGCTCTGCGCTGGAGGAGGAGCGGATGGCGAAGTACGTGAGCGATGCTGCACCGGCGAGGGAGATCACGCCAAAGGGCATCGTGAAATTGGGGACGGAGACGAGGATGCCCAACCCCACGGGGGCGAAAGCGAAGCCCATGGTGCGGATGAGCTCGAAGATGTCGGTGCGGGCGCCGTAGCCGCGGGCCAGCACCTGGAACACGAAGTACACCCAGATGAGCCAGGCCAGCGTCTGGAGGATGCTGCCGATGACGAGGGACTTGTAGAGGACCTCGCTGGCCGCTATCCCTCGCCATTGGATAGCCCAGAGCCAGGAGCCGATGCCTGCCATTACGCTGGCGGTGGCGACGACGATGAGCGCGCCGGGCGTTGCGGAGGGGTCCGAGCGGATCTCGTCGAAGACGCTCAGGTCAAGGCGGAGTAGTCTCGCTACCCAGCCACTGATGCTGCGGAAGTTGGCGCCCTGATAACTCATATCCTGCCCCCTGTCGGCGGCCCTGCCTACCGGCAGGCAGGCTCGGGGCCGCGTCCGCATTCTGACGCCTGCTAGAGGAGGTCTTCATATCGTCTCTGGTTGACTTCTTCTCTGTTTAACGCAGGGGACGCTTGGCAGGTATACCGGGGCGGCGGGGAAAACGCTCCGGCGTGTTGGACGTCTTGCGCACGACCACGAGCGTAGGCGGGATCTCTGCGCCCGGCACATCGAGCGGGCGGAGCGATTCGAGGAGGCCGCCGCAGGCGTGGAGGGCGGCCATGGCCTCCTGGGCCTCGCGGCGAGCGGCGCTCCCTTTGGGGGCGGCCAGCAGGCCGCCCACCTTCAAGAAGGGCAGGGCCAGCTCTATGAGGACGGTCAGGGGGGCCACCGCCCGCGCCAGCGCCAGCTCATAGGCCTCGCGGTGGCTTGGGTCGTGGGCTAGCTCTTCGGCGCGGCTGTTGATGACCGTAACGTCCTTGAGGCCGAGGCGCTGGATCAGGCGCTGGAGGAAGGCGGAGCGTCGGCCGTGAGCCTCTAGCAAGGTCAGCGTCAGGCCGGGACGCACGATCTTGATCGGCAGACCCGGGAAGCCGGCGCCGCTGCCGACGTCGATGGCGGCCTTGGCCAGCGGGCCCATCTCCTCCAGGGCGACGAGGAGGGCCAGGGGCTCGAGGAAGTGGCGCCGCTGTACGGCCTCTGGGTCTGTTAGGGCGGTGAGGCGCGTCCGAGACCGCGCCGCGTCCAACTCCTGCATGTAGGCTTGGAAGGCTTGGAGGTGGTCAGGGGTGAGACCGAATCTTAACCTTTTGGCCCCCTCGGCGAGGACTCTCATCCGTAACGGCCCCAGATTACAGTTCGTCTAGTCTTATGCAAACTACAAAGCGGGGAGCGCTGGCCTGGGAACCGAACTCCCCGCTGGACAAGGCGCAAGGGCCGAGGGCCCCAGCGCGCATCTGGATTATAGCACGTGGGAAGCCTCAAAGCACTGCTACGGAAGCCGTCACGACGCCTGGCTCTGGTAGTGCTGATCGTGCTGGCGGCGGCCCTGGTGGCCCTGGTGGGGATGCCCCGAGGGACGGAGGCCACCATCGATGGGGAGGAGCAGACCTTCCTAGCCTTGATCAATAACTATCGCCAGGCCAACGGTCTGGGCTCTCTCTCTTTCAATGAGGAACTGAACACCACGGCAGACTGGATGAGCAACGACATGGCGGCCAAGGACTACTTCAGCCACACCGACTCCCTGGGCCGCGATCCGTTCCAGCGTATGGCCGACTTCGGCTACAGCTACAACACCTGGAAAGGGGAGAATCTGGCCGCGGGCGTGGACGGTGCCCAGGCCGCACTTGACCTGTGGAAGGGCTCGCCGGGGCACGACGCCAACATGCTGAACCCCAACTTCAAGGTGATCGGCATCGCCCGCGCCTACGGGGAGGGCAGCACCTACGGCTGGTACTGGAGCACGGAGTTCGGCGGCCAGGGGACGCCGCCACCAGCGGAGCCGCCGCCGGCGCCGACGCCCCAGCCCACACCGGAGCCGACGCCAGTTCCTCCGACCCCGGAGCCGACGCCAGCTCCTCCGACCCCGGAGCCTACCCCGCAACCGACGCCGGAACCGACGCCTGAGCCGACACCGGAGCCGACGCCGGAACCGACACCTGAACCGACACCTGAACCGACGCCTGTACCGACACCTGAGCCCGCCCCCGTTGTACCCAACGAGGTCCTTATCGAATCCCAGGTCTCCGGATCCTGGCAGCGACTGCGGGTGACAAGGGTGCAAGACTCAGTTCTGGATGCGGTGTCCTACCTGGCTGAGCGGTACCTGGTGGTCCGCACTGGGGCGCTGGCTCAGGAGATTGGTGAGGACGCCGAGGTGAGGGTCGGGGGCGTCAGGACAGGCGAGCTGTGGCTGGCGGCGTTTAAGTCTTAGCTATCGTCTTCAGCCTGGCCGGAGGCCAAGTCCAGCACTCTCTCCGCGCGTACGATGACCCTGTGGCTGTAGTTGCCGCCTAGGGGGTTGCTGTAGTCGCGCAGCCAGGTGCCGCCGCATGTGATCAGGGTGATGACGTCGCTGGATGTGGGGTTCATCACCTTGACGACGTTGGGGTCATCGTAGGCGACCGCCACGTTGCCGGTCACCATGTAGCGGAGCTGGCTCCCATCGTCGAGTTCCAGGGATATTTCGTCGCCGATTTGGAGCTCCCGGAGGTGATAGAAGACGCCCTCACCAGGCAAGCCCCAGTAGTACCAGTCGACGTGGCCGGAGAAGACTGCGTTGCTACCCCTCCCGGGGGGAGGGCTGAAGGTGTACCAGGCTACCTCAGACCCGGAGTTGGGGACTTCGGGGTAGTTGCGGGAGTCCAGACCCATGACGATGACGGGGGCATCTGTGCCGATGCGGGGGATGCTGATGCGGATCGGGCGGGGGGCGTCCGGCTCGATCGTGGCCGGTGCCTCGCTGACCTCGGCCGGGTCGTGCGCCTGAAGGATCTCCTCTAGGCTGCCCTCGCTGGGCAGGTCGACGTTATCGTCGCTCAGGGCGGTGAAGACACTCACCAGGCCAATGATCAGTAGTAGGCTGGAGGCCAGGATGACCAGGCCCGTGATGGTCAGGCGTCGGTCGATCTTGGCGAATCGCTGTCGCATGGCATCGAGGATAACAACTGGTGACCGAGGGAACGGCCACATTTCAATTATACGATGAGCGGGCGTTGGCGAGGTTAACGCCGAAGTAACTTTTGCACAATGGGTGGCGTTCTACACATTGACGGGGAAATAGGGTATCATACTGGGGCAACCACCTGTACAGCGCTTAGCAGGGGGCTGATTGGGAGGATTGCCCCGTGAGCCCTAGCTGGGATGGTCAGGGCGAGCGCGCGATAGTAGATGCCGCCCGGGCGGGCGAAGAATCCGCGCTCGCTGAGCTGTATAATCTCTATTTCCCCCGAGTGTACCGTTACATTCTTGCCCGCATGGGCAACCCATATGACGCGGAGGACCTCACGGAAGAGGTCTTCCTTCGGGTGCTGGACGCCATTGAGCGATTCCAGTGGCGGGAAGCGCCGTTTTCGGCCTGGCTGTTCCGGATCGCGCACAACGCAGTGGTCAGTCAGCGGCGCAAGGAGAGCGCGCGTGGACGCTCCTCGCCGCTATCGGAGGCGCTGCCGGTGGACTCGCAGGGGCCAGAGGAGTTGGTGGAGAATTGGCTGGCCCTGAGCGAGATCATGAGGGCGGCGGAGACGCTACCGGAGGCGCAGCGACGGGTGATCAGCTTGCGGTTCGCTGCTGGGCTATCGGTGGCGGAGACGGCGCGGGCGATGAGTAAAGGTGAGGGGAACGTCAAGGTGATCCAGCACAAAGCGATAGCCAAGCTGAGGGAGATGCTGCGCGAGCGGCCGAAAGCTTATGGGAAGGGCAGAGTTTGAAGAGATCCTTGAGGAATGCCTTTCAGCGCTGCTGGAGGGCCGACGGAGCGTTGAAGAGAGTCTCTCCCTTTACCCTGCCTGGAGGGGTCGGCTAGAGCCGCTGCTGCGGGCCGCTGAGAAGGTAGCGGCCGCCTTTGACCAGCCCCTGCCGTCTCAGGTCAGGGAACGCGGCCTGCAACGGTTTCTGGATGCGGCCCGTACAAGGCGCCGTCTACGGAAGATCCTGTCGCCGCAGCCACTGGGGGTCCCCTGGTGGCGCGGGGTCCCGGCGGGTCTGGCTGCCGTCATCGTCATCAGCGTGCTGGCATTCCTGAGCGCGACCCTGATGGCGGAGGACGGGCGAAGACTCGATGACCAAGTCACCGTCAGGCCGTACATCCCTACGCCGGAGCGTACCGCTGCCCCGGCTTCCGCGCAGAGCCCGCTTGATAGAGTACAGGAGCAGGTGGCCGTGCTGGAGGAAGCCGTGCGCCAAGGGGAGACGGTGGATGTGGGGCTTCTCGAGAAGTTGGAGGCGGCGAACAGTGAGCTGGCTGAGAGCTTGGGGGACCCTGGGGAAGTACAGCTAGTGGACAGGATGGTTGCGGTCTCGGCGGCTAGCAGGGAGTACGAGTTACTACGGACGGTACAGGAGCAGGCTTCCGGGTTCGAGGCGTGGGTGCTGAAGGCGAGCATGGCGGCAGCGGAGAACGTGCTGGAGAAACTGGGGGCGACGCCGGAGCCTGAGCCCGCCGCGTCGCCTGAGGCCACGGCGTCACCCCAGCCTACCGCCTCACCCGAGCCGGCAGATTCTCCTACGGCTACCCCCTCGCCGTCGCTCACGCCCACGGCGACGGCGGGCGCTGAGGCAACCCCAGCGTCTTCGCCGACACCGACGCCTGCGGAGTAGAGATGGCCCAGCGGGGCGGATTTGACAGCCCCGCCGTACGGTCATAGAATTCAAGTCCCACATCATGTCTACGGTCACGCTCTTGGAAGCAGCGACGCAGTACGTGGCGTCGCTGTACGGAGAGGCTCGTGCCTCGGCCCAGGCGGAGGTGAATCGGTTCGTGCGCTGGTACGGCGCGAATCGGCTCACAAGCGAACTGCGCGGGCATGACGTGTCGCTGTACGGCGAAGAGCTGGGGGCGGCCACGGCGGAAGCGAAGCGAAGGGCCGACCAGGTTAGGGCGTTCCTTACCTTCCTCAAGAAGAAAGGAATGACGCCGACGAGCCTGGCCCCGCACCTACGGCTGAAGAAAAGCACCGCGGTGGCGGCCGCGGGTTCGAGGCAGCACCGAGAGGTGGAGCTGACCGCTGAGGGGCATGGAGCGCTGAAGGCTGAGCTGGACGCGCTGGAGGGGCAACGACCCCAGGTCCGGGAGGAGATCCGCCGGGCGATGCTGGACAAGGACTTCCGGGAGAACGCCCCCCTGGACGCGGCCAAGGAGAAGCAGGCCCACCTTGAGTCGCGCATCCGGGAGATAGAGGAGACGCTGAAGCATGCGGTCGTCGTGGAGAAACGGGGCGAGGGCGGCTTGCGTGTGGGAATAGGGAGCACGGTAGCGGTAGTGAACCTGAGTTCCGGCGCTTCCCTGCGCTACACTATCGTAGGGGCCAATGAGGGCGACGCTGCCGCGGGGAAGATATCCTACGCTTCGCCCATCGGCATGGCCCTGATGGACAAGAGCGGGGGGGAAGAGGTGGAGGTCTCCGTACCTGCCGGGGTGCTGCGCCTGCGGATCGAGAAGATCGAAGGCTAGGGTTCAGACCCGGCGGTCCAGCGACACGCCCTCCAGGTGGTCTGACCCTTCGCACCGAAGCCCAACCCGGTTGAACGGGAATCCGACCATCTCGCTATCGCGTATCTCTGGTTGGGAACACGGAAAGTGTGCTCCCCTCTGGCGGCGCGGGTGGAGGCAAGGATCAGAACGGGCGATGTGGCTGAGGACTTCACCCGCGGCCGCCCTGCCTGAAGTGGGGTGGTTGGGAGGATGCGAGTTTGCGGAAACTGTGGCTTCTGGTCCCGGCGGCGATGGCTTTGATGGCCGCTGCCTAGTCGGCGGCCGTGCCAGTGATGGGCTAGTTGAGGATGATATTCCCCGTGGAGCCGTGGAATTCGGCGTCGCCGAAGGCGAAGATGCCCCCGTCGGAGGCGACCAGCCAGTAGCCGCTACCGCTTGGAGTAGCGGCCATGCCCACGATGGGCTGGTTGAGGGCGATGTCGCCCGCAGAGCCAAAGAAGCCGGCATCGC
>DAOUMV010000021.1:0-146347 GCA_034408935.1 Dehalococcoidia bacterium | reverse complement strand
CCGGCGTCTCAGGATGTACCCCGTTCTCCTGCCCAGGATTCACCGTTAGCGGACAGTTGTCCTCCGCGTTCGGGATGCCGTCCCCGTCAAAGTCCTCCTGATTCGGATTGTACGTGATCAAACAGTTGTCCGGCCCAGCCTCGCACCCCCTTGCTGGCGTCCCACGCGTCCCGTCCGGTAACGACTCCCCCCCGTCGCAAATCCCGTCGTTGTCACGGTCCGGCTCGCCCGGCTCGCCCACTCCGTCCCCGTCCCAGTCTATCTGCACTATCTGCCAAATGTCCGGACAGTTGTCGCTGATGTCGTACACACCGTCCCCGTCCGGATCCTCGCAGTGATCCCCCGCCGGCGTCTCAGGATGTACCCCGTTCTCCTGCCCAGGATTCACCGTTAGCGGACAGTTGTCCTCCGCGTTCGGGATGCCGTCCCCGTCGCTGTCCTCGGTGGCCCGAGCGCCGGGCCAAGGCGTCAACAGCATCGCGGCAGTGACCATCACCGCCACCATCACCAGTCCAAACAGAGCGAATCGCGGGTATCGCATCGGCCCCCTTCCTTTCAGCCTTGGGCACTAAGAGGCGCCTCCCCCACAGGAGCCGTCCTCAACAGCCGCCCCCATTATACCCACGCCGCGTAGCCTGTCAATCGCCACGGCCCCGGTCGCCTGCCCGCGCCCGGCAGCGGCGGATCACGGGGACGGATTGGCCCCGCCCGCTCGCCCTGCCTGTCCGCCTCTGGCGGGACCCTGTCGCTGGGCCGCCGCGCCTAGTCGCCCTCCCGCTCAATGATCCGGTAGACGACGGTGCCCTGAGCGCAGAGCTTGCCGCTGGCGTTGGCCACCCGCACGTCGCTGTAAATAATCTCCTTGCCCCGCTTCAGCACCTGCCCCTCCGCGAGGGCGTCCTCACCGACGACGGCGGAGAGGTAGTTCACGTTCACCCCCACCGTAGAGCCGAAGTATCGGGGAGAGAGGGGATCAGCCGTGGTCCAGGCGGCCATAGCGCCGGTGGTATCGATCAAGGAGGCGATGGCCCCGCCGTGGAGTGCGTCGAAAGCCGTGGTGTTGTCCTTCTGGAAGCGAAGACGGAGCTTGGCGTAGCCCTCGCGGCCCTCCACGAACTCCATACCGATACGCTTGGTGAAGGGCATCATCGCCACCACCTTGGCGATGTTCTTCAGGCTCGCGTCCAGGTTGTCGTCCGGCATCGGGACCTCCTCGCTCGTCGCACTCGTCACGGCACCAGGGCTATGTAGATCGAATCCTCGTCGGGGATCTCGCGGGCGAAGAGGCGAAGGGCATGCTCATCTTCGCCTCATTTCCCGCCTGGGGCTACGGCTTGACGAAGCGGTTGGCCAGGACGCCGATGCCCTCTATCTCGAGTTCGATCAGGTCGCCCGCCTTGGGGAATTTCCTGAGCTCGAGGCCGCAGCCCGTCCCCACCGTCCCGGAGCCGATGACGTCGCCGATGTGGAGCGTCTCCCCATCGCTGATGTAGCTGATGATCGTGGCGAAGTCGTGGTACATCGAGCTCGTGAGGCCCCGGCTCCACTCCTCCCCGTTCACGCGCGCGACCATCGCGTTGTCCTTGCGCGGGTCGAACTCATCCGACGTCACGAGGAACGGCCCCAGGACGTTGCCACCGTCCATGTCCTTGCCCTTGGCCGGCCCCAGCATGCACGACATCTCTTTCATCTGGATGTCGCGGGCCGACACGTCGTTGAAGATCGTGCAGCCGGCAACATACTCCCACGCCTCCTCCTTCGAGATGTTCACACCCTCCCGACCAATGACCGCTGCGAACTCCAACTCGTAGTCCAAGAGCTGCGTGTAAGACGGCCATATCACGTCGTCGCCGGGCCCCGCCACCGTGTCGGGGTTCCCCTTGTAGTAGATCGGGATCTCGTACCAGGCGGGCGGGATCCCTTGCCCACCCATCGAGTTCTTGACGTGCTCCTCGAAGGCGAGACAGTCGCGGATGGAGTTGGGTCGCGGCAGGGGCGCCAGCAACCTGATCTCGCTCATATCGTATGTCAACCGCTCGCCGTCCGGGCCGGTCAACTCCGGGTCGTCCACCCGCGATCCCAGGTGGGCCATCGCCTCGTCCACCGCGTTGCGGCCGACCTGCCCATTCGTCAGGAGATCGAACATGTCTGACGGCACCAGCACATCCGCCATCTCCTGCGCCCGCGGGTGCTGCTGCGCCTCGGCCAGCGTCAGCGCGTAGGCGAGGTTCAGATCAAGAATGCGTCCGGACGGCGTCTGCACCCCCACGCGCTCAACGGCTCCAAAGCGGGACTGAACTTCGAACGTGCATAGCCGCATCATCGCTCCTCCTTCATCTCGGCCTTCCCCGACCGTGGCAAGCCCAGCCTATGGGCCTCATCGAGGATGGTCAAGCGAGTTCGGCGCACGTGGCCTGCGGCGTGAGGGTGGAAGGCCGGAGCGGTTCCCGATTGACACGGAAACGAACGCGAAGTAGCATATCGTCCGCTTCAGGCGATATCCTTTTGGCGTCATGAGGTCAGCAAAGGGAATCGCGGGGTCAACATGATTGTCGTAATGAAGACGAGCGCCACAGAGGGCCAGATCCTCGCGGTGCAGAAACGCATCCGTGAGATGGGCTTGAAGGACCACCTCTCCAGCGGCGCCGAGCGGACGGTCATCGGCATCCTCGGCGCCGTCTACCCGGAGCTGCAGGACGAGTTCGGCGTCCTCGACGGCGTCGACTCCGTAGTCCGCATCAGCAAGCCGTACAAGCTGGCCGGCCGCGAGATCAAGGAAGAGGACACCGTCGTTCGGGTTGGGCCGGTGGAGATCGGAGGCGGCCAACTGGTGGTCATGGCGGGGCCCTGCTCCGTGGACACGGAGGAGAACGTGATGGAGACGGCGCGGGCCGTCAAGGCCGCCGGCGCCCACATGCTGCGCGGCGGTGCCTTCAAGCCTCGCACAAGCCCTTACGCCTTCCGCGGCCACGGTGAGCAGGGGCTTCAGATCCTCGCCGCCGCCCGCGACGAGACCGGCCTGCCCATCGTCACCGAGGTGATGGACGCCCGCGACGTCGAGCTCGTGGCCCGCTACGCGGACGTCCTCCAGGTCGGCAGCCGCAACATGCAGAACTTCGCCCTCCTGGACGAGGTGGGCGAGGCACACAAGCCCGTCCTCCTCAAGCGCGGCATGTGGGCCACCATCGAGCAGTGGCTCCTCGCCGCCGAGTACATCCTCTCTCAGGACAACAGCGACGTGATCCTGTGCGAGCGCGGCATCGTGAGCCACGAAACCGCCACCCGCTTCACCTTCGACATCAACGCCATCCCTCTCGTGAAGCGCCTCAGCCACCTGCCCATCATCGGCGACCCCAGTCACGCCACCGGCAAGTGGTACCTAGTGGAGCCCGTGGCCATCGGCGCGGTCGGCGCCGGCGCGGACGGCCTCATGATCGAAGTCCATCCCGACCCTGACCACGCCCTCTCCGACGGAGCGCAGACCCTGACGCCGGAGAACTTCGGCAAGCTTATGGAGCGCGTCCGCGCGATCTCTCTCACCACCGGCAAGCCTCTCCACCCGCCGCCGACCCGGAAGTAGGGTCCGCACATTGCCAGTGAGAGTACTCACTGGCAGCGAGAGTAGGGCGCCCGTGGCGTCCTTCGGGCACCAGACCGAAACCGGTGCGCCCCGCCCTGTGGACACCCGCGCTGGTTGGTCGGCAACTAGTGAGCCAAGGGATGGTTGGGTTTGCCTGAATGCAGGAAACCAGATACGATCTTGGGGCGCGAGGGCCCGTAGCTCAGCGGTAGAGCTCCGGACTTTTAATCCGGGAGTCGTGGGTTCGAATCCCACCGGGCCCTCCACTACCCATCGTTTTCCAGCTTCTCAACGCTCATATCTTGCCATCTTCGCCATGCCGCCGGGTCAATGCTGACTGGGGGATTCGTTCGCGACTAGGGGATTCGACGATTTAGGGCACTCGACCACACTCACCTTAGATAGCAATTGCACGCTTTTCGCGGGCCATGTGGCTCCCGGATTTTCGATCCGGCAGTCACTACCTCCTAGCGTCCGCTGCCCGGCGCGGCGCCCTCCGCTGGCGACGGGCTGACCTCATTCCGCCATCTTGACCTTTGGGATCCACTCCAGCCAGGAGGGTAGGTACCAGTTCAGGTCTCCCAGGAGCTTCATGCTGGCCGGCAGGAGGACGGAACGGATGATCGTGGCGTCGACCAAGACGGCGACGCCCATCCCCACGCCGAACTGCTTCATGCCCAAGAGTCGCATCAAGGCGAAGATGGAGAACACCCCCACCATGATCGCCGCCGCGCTGGTGATCACTCCGGCGGTGGCCTTGACGCCGATGGACACGGCCTCCTCGTTGCTGGCTCCCCTCTCATAGGCCTCCTTGATCCGGCCCAGCACGAACATATGGTAGTCCATGGACAGTCCGAACAGGATGGCGAACAGGAACAGGGGCAGCCACGACTCGATGATACCGGTGGACTCGAAATCGAGCACCTTTTCCGGCAGCCCCAGCGGCCAGTTCTCCTGGAACACGAGCACCAGCACGCCGTAGGCGGCGCCCACGGAGAGGAGGTTGAGGATGATCGCCTTGGTGGGGATGACGATGGACCGGAACATGACCAGGAGGATGACGAAGGCGAGCCCGAGCACGAAGGCGAAGACCAAGGGTGTCTTAGAGAAGATATCGTCCCTGAAGTCTATGTTTCCGGCGGTGGCGCCGGTCACCAGGGCATCGGCGGAGCCATTCTCAAAAGCGGCGGGAATGAGGTCGTCGCGCAGCTTGTTTACGGCGTCGATGGCGCGCTCCTCGCCGGAGTCGCCGTTGACGGGGATGAACAGCAGCCCCGTGTCGCCGGCGTCGTTGTACTGCGGCTCCTGCGCCACCGACCCGTACATGGCGTCGGGGTTGTCCGCCGACACGGCATGCTCTTCCACCAGACGCAGTAGTTCGGCAGTCGAATCCTGGACGTCCTGAGCGAAGACGTTCTCCTTCTCTCCCGCGTCGACAACGACGACGGCCGGCTCCGCCAGCCCCAGCGTGAAGTTCTCTTCCAGGGCAATGAGCGCTTTGGTGCCCTCGGCGTCCTCGGGGAAGCTCCTGGGGCCGTTGAAGCCGAGGTTGAGGATGCCGCCCGGCACCGAAAAGCCGTAGCCGTAGCCCGGCACTGCAACCGCGACCAAGAGAGCAGTGGCGATGACGGCCGGAATGATCGGCCTCGCCAGAACGCGGTCGACGACATGGCCCCAGATGCCGCCTCCCTCGCCCGTACCGCGGCCCAGGAGGGGCACCCTGAACCGGTTCACGTTGTCGCCCATCAAGGCGATGATGGCCGGCAGGAGCGTGACCGAGATGATCACCGCTATCATGACGACAACGATGGCGGCCAGGGCCAGGCTAATGAAGATGGGGTTATCCACCAGGAACATGCCCCCGAGAGCCAGCACCACAGTGGTGCCGGCAAAGACCACCGCCTTGCCCGAGGTGCCGCTGGCCACCTGCAGCGCCTCCTCCTTGGGGCGTCCGGCCGCCCGCTCCCTGCGGTAGCGGGTGATGACGAACAGGGCGTAGTCGATGCCGGTGGCCAGGCCCATCAGGAGCACCATCTCGGTGTATGAAATGTCCAAGGGATAGAACTGGCTGACGATGGCCAGGATGCCGTTGGCGGTGACGATCGCCGCGAAGCCGAGGGCCAGTGGGACCGATGCCGCCAGTAGGGCGCCGAAGGCGAGGATGAGGATGGCGAAGGTTACCGGCAGGTTCAGGAGGCTGGCGCTGGCGAAGTCTTCTTCGACGATCTCTTCTACCTGCTTGTTGAGCGAGGCTTCGCCGCCGATGAGGATCTCGAACCCGTCGGACTTGCCTTCCGCCTCGGTCACCGCATCGAGGACAGGATCGATGTTGTCAACCGCGTCCTTAAGCTCGCCCTCGAGCTCCACGATGGCGAAGGTGATGTCGCCGCCGGTCTCGTTCTGGGCGACGAATGGTGACGCATCTCTCGGCGCGCCGATGTCGTAGTGGCTGGTCGTGTCGGCAACGATGCGTGTGTCCGTGACGACGGTGGTGCCGCCGACCACCGCCGTCTCCTCCGCCACAAGCCCCTCGAGCTTCCGCTGGAGCCCACGCACCGTGTGACGGTAGTCGGGGTCGTCCACGGTGAGCGACGGGTGCGAGAAGACGACGATCTCCGTGAGGACGTCCTCATCCTCCCCGAACCTCTCCGCGAGGATCTCGGCGGCCTTGCCCGCCTCGCCCGGCGGCTCCATCTCCACGTCGGTGTCGGCCTCTATCACCGAGCAGGCGCCAAGAGCGGCGACGACGATGAGCACCCAGGCGCCGGCCACGGCCTTTCGGTGGCGGGCGCTCCACATGGCGATGCGCGAGGTGAAGGACTGGGCTCCTCCAGACACGGGTGATGTCATCTCTCCACGTCCTTTCCGGCGCTAGAACTCGAAGTTAACGAACGCGCCGCCCCGGACCCTGCACATCTGAAGGCCAACGTCTGCTCCTTCACCTACGCGGTCGCCGTTCTCATCGAAGGCGATGGCGCCCGATACGCCTTGCAGCTCCGTCGCGGCGACGGCGGTCCGCAGCTCCAGCGGCTCGATCACCAGCGAGCCGTCCGGCTGCTCCTCGGCGACCTGAGCTACGGCGTTAAGCAGCACCGTGGCAGCGTCGGCGTACTGCGCCGGGAAGGGTGTCTGGGGCTCGCTTCCGACGATTTCCACGTAGTCAGACAGGAATTCCTCTGGTAGCGCGAGCGAACAGCCAGCGAAGACGGCGCCCTCGGCCAACTGGCCCAGGGGTTCGATGAAGTCTGACACCGAGACGAGCCCGTCGTCGGAGAGGAACGTACCGGCGTATCCCGCGTCGCGCAGCTGACGGTACAGGAGCGCGCCCTCCGGGTTGAAGCCAGCGAAGGCCACCACATCCGGTGCGTCCGCAGCGATCTGCGCCGCCAGTTCGCTGAAGTCGACGGCCCCTCGCTCGATGCTTTCGCGGGTCACACCCACGCCGCTCTGGCGAAGGTCCGCCTGCAGCGAATTCGCCAGGTCCGAGCCATAAGCCTCGCTATCATCGATGACGTACGCTGTAGACGCGCCCAGCTCTTGGATCATGTAGCGTGCCTGCAAGGCACCTTCCTGCGAGTTGCCATAGACGGTGCGGAAGAAGAATCGCGGCGCTGTCTGGCCTGTCGTAAGGTCACTGCGGGTGGCGGAGCCCGAGATCATCACGATTCCTGCCGCTGCGAAGACGGGGATCACCCTCGACGCGCCGCCGCTGCAATCCGGGCCCAGGACGCCGACCAAGCCAGGCAGAAGTTGATGGCCGTCTCGACCATACAAGAGGTGACCAGCGGCCCGGGTGGTGATATCGGCCTCTGAGCAGCCGTCGTCCTCCGCGTGGATCTCGATCTCGTGGCCGCCGATTTGATCGCCGTTCGTAGCCTTCCACCCCTGTACGCCCACGACCACGCCGTGGAGATCCTCGCCGCCTCCCGTGGCGTCTGGGCCGCTCAGGGGCACCGATACGCCGATGATGACGGGCCTGTCTGCGGGGATGACGATGGGCGTGTCAGGACCTCGCTCGATTCCCCCGATCGCGGCCTCTTCCTCGCCGTCTCCACCGCCTGCCGCCACCATGACGACGATCACGGCGATCACCGCCAAGCCGAGTAGCGCGGCCCAGGTCCAAGGACTTCGTATCGCTGCAAGCACTAGCCTGCCCTCCTTATGTGGCCCGGATCGGATTTCGGGGGGTATGTTCGCGGATTATAGCCGACGCGGTCGCCCTGTGCAAAAGCCACCGCCCCTTGCTGGCTGCCCGAAGGTCAAGTTACAATCCCCTCGTCAGCACGTATCGGGTACGCGACGAGAGGATTCGGCGCGAGGCAGCCCCTCTAGGACGCGCTCTCCGTATCTGGACACGGCCCACACATCGGGTCGCACGGCCGCTGGACTTTTAATCCGGGAGTCGTGGGTTCGAATCCCACCGGGCCCTCCATTACCCATTGTTGCCTAAATTCTCCACGCTCAAATGCTGCCATCTCGGCCGTGCCGCCGGGTCAATGCTGACTGGGGGATTCGTTCACGACTAGGGGATTCGGCGATTTCGGGCACTCGACCGCACTCATCTTAGACAGCAGTTGCACGCCTTTTGGGGGCCATGTGACTGCCGGATTTCTACTCCGCCAGTCACAACCGTAGCCGGCGAAGCCTTCCGCTCCCTTTGGGTTGGCTGATACGATCCAGTCATGGAGCAGGTCATCACAGTGGAGCACCTGCGCCGAACCTACGGCTCCGTGGTCGCTGTGGACGACGTGTCGTTTGAGGTCCGGCGCAACGAGATCTTCGGGCTCCTCGGGCCCAACGGCGCCGGCAAGACTACGACCATTGAATGCCTGCAAGCGTTGCGCAGCCCCGACTCAGGACGCATCCGTGTGCTGGGCCTGGATCCGATGACAGAGGCACAGGCGCTGCGCGCGCGGATCGGCTCGCAGCTTCAGGAGTCGGCGCTGCCGGATCGCATCAAGGTCTGGGAGGCGCTCGATCTGTTTGCCTCACTGACGCCGGGCGCCACTGACTGGGAGGCGCTCATGGAGCGGTGGGGCATCGCGGACAAGCGCAACGCTGCCTTCTCCAGCCTTTCAGGAGGGCAGCGGCAGCGGCTCTTCATCGCGCTCGCCTTGGTCGGCGAGCCTGAGGTCGTGTTTCTGGACGAGATGACGGCCGGCCTCGATCCCTCGGCGCGACGCGACGCCTGGGACCTCATTCGGGCGATCCGCGACCACGGGACGACGGTCCTGCTGGTGACCCACTTCATGGACGAAGCCGAGCACCTCTGCGACCGCGTCGCAGTGGTTGACGGCGGCCGCATCGTCGCACTCGATTCGCCGCAAGGGCTGATCGCGGAGCACGCTGGACAGACTCGCATCATCTTCAGCCCCGACGACCGTGACGTGTCCTGGATCGAGTCAGTCCCGCACGTCAATTCCGTACGCCGCCGGGGCCCACGAGTTGAGGTCGAAGGTAGCGGGCCCGTGCTGGTACACGTCGCGGCGGCGCTGGCGAGCCATGACATCATCCCTAGCGACCTGCGCGTCGAACAGCCGACCCTCGAAGACGCGTTCCTCGCGATCACGGGTCGCAGGACGGGAGAGTAGTCGATGCGCGCGCTCGTCAAGCTCAGTTGGGTGGAGTTGAAACTGTTCGCGCGCGACCCGGTGACGGTCATCTTCTCGCTTGCGTTCCCCGTAATCACGTTCTTCGTGCTGGCGGGCGTGTTCGGCAACGAGCCGGAATTCGAAGACGGCGAGCCACTCTGGCGCGGCGTCGGCCCGACGGACTACTACGTGGCGGCGTACATCGGTCTCGTGATGTCATCGATCGGACTGATCGCGTTGCCGGTCCACCTCGCCGCGTACCGTGAACAGGGCGTGCTGCGCCGGCTGCGAGCCTCCTCAATCTCCTTGTGGGCGGTGCTCGGCTCGCAGGTCGTCTTCGCCGTGGTCATGGCGACAATCGGCGGGATCCTGATCACCATCGCGGCAACGCTCGCCTACGGTACGCAGCTCCCGGACGCGCCGGGACAGCTCGTCGTCGCGTTCGCGCTGAGCGCCTTGTGCTTCTCTGCGATTGGCGTGCTGCTTGGCTCAGTGCTGGCCACGACGCGGGCGGCTCAGGGCGGCGGTCTGATCCTCTTCTTCGTAATGTTCATGATCTCCGGCACCGGACCACCCCGCGAGGTTATGTCGGGCGCGATGCAGCTTCTGGGCGACCTTACGCCCCTTCGATACGTGATCTTCATCCTCCAAGACCCTTGGCTCGGCTTCGGCTGGGACGGGACAACCTACCTCATCGTGGCCGCAATCACTGTGGTGGCCGCTGTGATTTCGCTGCGTGCTTTCCAGTGGGAGTAGCTTGGCCCCTACCCGGGCCGCAGCTCTTGCCGCCTCTGCCCCACGGTCACATTAAATCCCCTCGTCAGCAAGTATCAGGTACGCGACGAGAGGATTCAGCGCGAGGCAGCCCCTCTAGGACCCGCTCTCCGTATCTGGACAAGCCCCAAACCTCGGGCCGCACGGCCGCTGGACTCTTAATCTGGGAGTCATGGGTTCGAATCCCACCGGGCCCTCCAAGCTCTTCAACTTCCCCGGCGTACGCCTTCGCGTATGACGCCCTCCAGCGACGAGCCCATAAGCGGCGCAGATGCTACATTGGGAATCGTTATGTCAGAACCGCACTCTCACTCCTCTCATCCTCTCGACTTCCTCTTTCACCCTCGTTCGGTGGCCATCGCCGGCGTTCCGGCCAAACAGCGCCCCTGGGGCGGCGGGGACTATTTCTTGCGAGCGCTCCAGGCCATCAAGTTCCCCGGCCCCGTCTATGCCGTCAACCCGCGCGTCAAGGAGGCCGTGGGGCTGCCCTGTTACCCCTCCCTCCGCGACATCCCCGGCCCGGTCGATTTCGTCATCTCCAGCATCCCGGCGCGAGCCGTACCCCAGCTCATGAACGATGCCGCCGCCAAACGCGTCAAGGCAATCCACTTCTTCACCGCTGGCTTCCGCGAGACCGGCGAGAAGGATCTGGCCGATCTCGAGCGGCAGGTTCTGGAGCGCGCCCGCAGCGCTGGCATCCGACTCATAGGCCCCAACTGCATGGGCCTCTACTGTCCGGCCGGTGGCCTCTCCTTCAACCTAGACTTCCCTGCACAATCGGGGCCTGTCGCCTTCGTGTCCCAGAGCGGCCTAAACGCCGAGGAGCTCGTGCTCTACGCCTCCCTCAGAGGCGTTCACTTCAGCAAAGTGATCAGCTACGGCAATGCCGTCGACATCGACGAGATCGAGCTCCTCGACTACTGCGCCAGCGACCCGGAGACCGAGATCATCGCATGCTACATCGAGGGCGTGAAGGACGGTCGGCGCTCCCTCGAGGCGCTCAAGGCCGCCTCCGCGGTCAAGCCGACCATCGTCCTCAAGGGAGGGCTCACCGACGCCGGCACTCGAGCCGCGGACTCCCACACCGGCAGCCTGGCCGGTTCCAGCGAGGTCTGGAAGGCGGCCTGCCAGCAGGCGGGCGTGATGGCTGCGGAAACCCTCGAGGAGCTTGAGGACCTGGTCGTGACCTTCCGCTTTCTCTCCAGACCGACCGGGCGAGGTGTGGCCATCATCGGTGTGGGCGGAGGAAGCAGCGTTCTCTCGGCCGACATGGCGGAGCGCGTGGGCCTGAAGGTGCCGGCTCTGCCGCGCCGGATCCAGGCCCAACTGCGCGAGTACACGCCGTTGGCGGGGACGAGCGTGCGTAACCCTCTCGACACAGTCGGCATGGGACCCGGCGGTCAGCTCGTGAAGACCGTAAGCCTGGTCGCTGGCGCCCACACCATCCACACGTTGGTCATGCAGTCACGCATCGATTGGAGCCCCGATCAGGGCCAGGACACCGCGGACTTTATCCGGCAGAGCGTGGACCTGCTCAAGGAATCGCGTGAGGCGACCGGCAAGCCCATCGCGGCCGTGGTCTGGCCTCCCCGCTCGCTCGAGACCATGAACAGGGTGCTCGAATTCCAGCGGGGCGTCGCCGAGGCTGGTCTCCCGGTCTACTGGGGCATGGAGCGAGCCCTTCGCTCCATCTCGAAGTTCCTCGATTGGCACGAACGCCAGCGGGCGTCGCGTTAGCCGATGATCGCCGGGCAGGGCAACTCCGGCTGAGCGGCTCTGGGCGCCCGCGCGGGCCACGTGCCCGCGATGTTGCAGGCAGACGCCCGCAGGGAGCCCCGCGCGATGTCGGAGTTCTTGCAGGCGCAGACGTCGAGCCGGATGCCGTGCGCCTCAGCCGCCTCCCGCAACCGCGCGAAGATCTCGCGCCGGCGCTCCAAGGGGAGGTTCTGAATCGGGTATTCCGCGCCTCGCATGACCGCCTGCTCTTCGTCGCGGTAGGCCGCGAGCAGCGGTGTCAGCATCTCGCGGGGCACCCTTCTGCTCAGCCAGTACGAGATGCCCGGCCGCAGGAACAGCGCGCCCGCCGCAACCCGCTCCACGCCGACCTGCGCCAGCGCCGCGAACTCCCGCTCCAGCGCCTCCGCGTCGTCCGTCAACGTCGGCAGGATCGGGTCCAGGCGGGCGGCCGCGGCCACGCCCCCAGCGATGAGCGAGTGCAGCTGCCACAGCCTCGTGCGCGGGCTCGCGGCGTGAGGCTCGAACACGCGCGCCGTCTCCTCGTCCAGGGTGATCAGGCCGACCTGCGCCCGCACGAGCTCCGCGTGGTCGATGAGAAGCTCTAAGGTCTCGTCTGGAATCTCGCCCTTCGTGAGGAAGGCGACACCGACGCCCTGGCTGAGCAGGAACTTGATCACGGCGTGGCCCAGCTCCAGCACCTCCGGCGCGGGCTGGAACAGGTCGCTCGAGGGGCTGAAGTAGACCGCGCGGGGCTTCGTGCGCCGGCGCCGAAGCTCGCTTCGCAGCTTCTCCAGCGTGTTGTCGTACAGGACGACCCTGCCCTCGCCCGGGTAGTTGCGATAGCCCCGGATGTAGCAGTAGACGCAATCGTGGAGGCAGCCTGCCGTGAGGTTGATCGTCGGGAGCATCGAGAGGCAGGCGAGGCCGGACGGGGTTAACACCGCTGACCGGCGCCTGGCGCTGGTGACGGTCACCATATGCGCTCTCCCTCTAACGGCGGCGCTCCGCGCCCTCTCGGCCAGAGGACATACGCGTAGTTCGCCTTGAGCTCCATCGCTCTAGTCATATCCTGCACCGCGATTCCCCGAAGCGAGAACGCTCTCAGGTGGTCGATGAGATCACGTGGCCGCAGGTCCGCATCCTCGACGATCAGGTAGTCGCACTGCTCAAGCAGACGGCCGATCACGCTGGCACCATCGGCGGCAACGAGGCTCTGTGGGTCCAGGCTCCTCACTGGCAGCAACAGGCCGTCTTCCTCCGTATGGCCATCTGCGCCTGACTGCGAGAGCAGGCGTAAACCCCGAAAGAATCCCGAGAGTGACGCCAGTGGGAAGACGTGACCTTCCGATACCACCACGCGCGAACTCGACATCTGCAATGCGTTGGGTCCTTCACCGCTGGGCGCCAGACACCGCTCGGGCATGTGTCGCTCTCGCTCTAACCCCCTAGGGCTCTCGACGACAGATGATAGCACATCCGTGCGATAATTGTGAATGGCAAAGCGACTCGAGACATCGAAAATCTTGGAAGCGAGCGCCACGCGCGGGCCCGACGCCGCGGGCAGCCGCCGGGGCGATGCAAGCCAGGTGCGATAGTCCATGCTGACGCTCGCCAAGTTCTCCACGAAGCGGCCCAGCGGCGGGGTCCGGAAGACGGACATGGCAGCAGGTGGAGCCAGATCGACTAGCCACAGACGCAGGCGGGGAGTGAACCCAGCAGCTTGGCTCCAAGTGGCCAGCTCTCGACAGAGAGTCGCCATCAAAGCGCCGCTACCCGCGCCAATGTCCACGAGTTCGATCGGCCCTCGGCTAGGCCAGCCAGCGTAGACGCCCTGCAGAATCGGGCGCAGCACGTTTCTCCACAGACGCTCCGCGCGCGCCTCGGCAAAGGGATCGCCAATCGAACCCAGAGCGCTCGCCAGCGTGGCCACAAGTCGAAAGCTCCTTGGACGGCGAGCGGGATCGAGTGCCGGGTAGACCAAGAGCGACATCGGCGAATCTTCCGAGAGCCGGTATCGACGGTAGTGGAAGAACAAACCCTCCGCCCTTCCATCGCCGGCGAGTATGAGCGGGTGAAACCGCGTGTCGTCAGGCGCATCCGGCCGCTTCAGCTTGGCCAGAAGGTAGCAGGGATTGCGGAGCGTGGTTGTGCCAGCGGCCCCGCCCTCCGGGCCAAGGACTCCTTCATTGATGGTGAAGCACTCGAAACCCAGCACGATCTGCAAGGCGCGCTGCCACAGCGGCGAGGCAGACAAGTCATCCCTTACCGAAAGCACCGCGTCGAGCAGCGAGAAGTACCGAAAGCAGTACTCCCTCATCAGCGATGGATCGAACGAAGAAGCGATGTACTTCTGCCATGCAGTCCCGAGCTGACGGAGGGCATGATCGATCCGCGGGCTGCCAAACCACTGCACAGGCCGCCAATAGTCCGCCCAGTTTCGCGTCTGAGGGGCGAAGCTTCCTCCCCGGGAGACGACCAGCCGCGCAATAAGATCCGGTGCATCGAACGTGGAGCGCAACCGAGCGCTGCGAAGATCTCGTCGAGCTTGGGGTGCGCTCAAGCCCATCGCGGCATGTCCGTTCTGATCGGATCTCCTAGCATCGAGAAGTCGAACATCATCACGACCCTGAGGGTAGTAGGTCGTGATCGATAGAAAGAAGAGGTTTCTGTCACCTGGCGTTGCCCAAGTCCTTCGCCCCATTGCGCTCTTCAGGACCCTTATTGTCTGTTCCGCACACATGTGCTACTATCAGGAGTCGCCAGCCCAGAGCCGTCAAGCCGATGCTCTTGACGTGATCGTGCAGCAAATGGGCAAGCTGACCTGCGACCAGAGGGATATGTTCGGAGCGGCTGTATCCACTCCATCCCTGCCCACGGACTACGACCCCTTCCGGCCGGCCCACTTCGAGGTCGAGCGCATCTACCTCGCCCGAGGCAGCATCGCCACCGCCGAACGAAAGCGGTTCGTGGAGCGCATATGCGCTCTCTATCCCGAAGCGCCCGTGGAAGACCGCCTCGGCACGGCCCATAACCGTCTGCAACTGGGCGGGCGAGACCCTCTCGGCCTGCACCGGGCCGGGAAGCACACCCTCGTGTTCGGGGAGCTGCAGTCGGCCGTACGTTTCTCCGCGGAGAAGGGAAACGCCTGCCCGAACTACTGGCACTTCTCTCCTTACGGCTTCTGTCCCTACGGTTGTAGTTACTGCTACCTGGCCGGAACCCCAGGCGTCAAGTTCTCGCCCTCCGTGAAGATCTACGTCAACCTGCCCGAGATGCTCTTCGAAATCGATCGCATCGCTCGCAGGCAGCGAAGGCCCACCGCGTTCTACCTCGGGAAGCTCCAGGATTCGCTGGCCCTGGACCCCCTCACCGCCTACTCGACGGTGCTGGTGCCCTTCTTTGCCGAGCATCCCTGGGCACGCCTTACACTCCTCACGAAGAGCGCCCACGTCGACCGCCTCCTGCATCTGGAGCATCGGGAACACTCCATCCTCTCATGGAGCGTGAATCCACCCGAGGTGTCGGCGATGTTCGAGGAGAACGTGCCCAGCATCGATGAGCGCCTCGAGGCGATGCGCCTTGCCGCCGACAGCGGCTACCCCGTCCGCGCCATCATAATGCCAATCATCCCGATCGACGGGTGGCAGGATGCGTACAGGGCGTTCACGAAACGCCTCCTCGAGGCGGTACCCATTCGCCGCCTCACCCTCGGCGGCATCTGCATCTACCGGAGCGCTCGCGACCTCATGGAGAGGAAGATGGGGACGCGGAACCTCGTCTCGCAGCGCATCGACCGCGCCTCCCCGACGGCGGGGGACGGGAGGGCGCGCTACCCCCGCACCCTCCGCCACGAGGTCTACTCGTCGATCATTGCGTGTGCGCGGCGCCTTCGTCCGGACCTGGAGATCGCCCTCTGCCTCGAGGAGGAAGAGCTCTGGGAGAGCACCGGCCTGGCAGCGAGCATGGGGCGGTGCAACTGCAGGCTGTAGGGTTAAAACAGGCCCGGGGCAACTCTTGATCCGGAAGTCGTGGGTTCGAATCCCACCGGGCCCTCCAGACATTCATATCTGAAATCGACCAGTCAAGCGACGGGGGAGCGTTCCCCTGACGGTCGAGCCGGCGCAATTTGAATCTGAGCCGGGTCCCGGTGGCTAGCTGGCGGAGGAAGCTCGCCGCCTAGACAAGGCAAGGCAATTGCGGCTGAGCCACCCGCGTCCGCGCGGGCCACGTGCCGGCGATGTTGCAGGCAGACGCCCGCAGGGAGCCGCGCGCTACATCCGAGTTCTTGCAGGCGCAGACGTCGAGCGGCAAGCAGCAGACGGCATTCACCCGCGCTCGTGGCCTGGCCTACACCTTAACCAGGTTCACCTTCGTGTCGTAGAACGACGAACTGCCACCGAGGGGTCGCGTAGGCAGGCGGTCTTTATTCCTCTGACAAAGCCAATCGCCCCTTTGCCGCAGACCGCTCTGTGGAGGTTTCGCGCTCACGCTTTGCGGCTGTGGCGAAGTACGCAAGAGGCGCGCCGAGAACGATAGTGCCGGCTCCGAGGACTACAACGATTGCACCCAGGCCGATGACAAGTCTGGTGGTTTCAAAGCCTATCTGCGCCTGGTGCAGAGCCGACTCCAGAGTCAGGGCGTTCAGGTACGTATCGCGGTTGGGATCATCTCTGTCCATCTCCGCATAGGTCTTGCCGTCTGTAATTCCCAAGACATGGGTTCGGATCACCTGGGCCTGCGCTTCCGCTTCAGAGGCCGTGTCGATAACGACAGTGGGAACTTCAACACCGTCAGGTGCGTGTGCTCCGGGATACGTGAGAAGGACATGCGGATCCGCGACGACGAGGTTCTCCTGAGTAATCCCATCCTTGACGTCTGACCGCGCATGCATGCCGGAAACCATCATGTAGACGCCGGAGGCAAGCAATACGGCTCCCAGGCCCAAGGTACCCAAGACCAGGAATAGACGAACGAACTTCATGGGGGCTCTCCTTCCTTTTCACTACCTGGCTTCACAACTGGCTTATTGTGCAATCAGTGACGGCCGCTTGTTCCTCAATGTCCCTCCCTCTAGTGACACGAGCCACGGGTAGCTCTACGAGCTTTACGTTTTCCCTCACTCTTCACCGCCGACCTGTGATTGTGCGAGCCATTACCGCTAGATGTAGTACATAGCCGCCCCTGGCTGTTCCTTCGCACGCTGTTGGCGACAAAGGTCGTCCAGGGTTATCGATTCCAGCAAGGCGCGCACGGCATCGCTCAGCCGGATCCAGATGTCGCGCGTTGCGCAGGTGCTGGAGCGGGGACAGCGCTCGGGATTGTCAATGCATTCCAACACCGCGAATGGGCCTTCGAGGATCTGGAAGATCTCGCTGAGCCTTATCTCGGACGGCGGCCTGCCCAGACTGGTGCTGGCGCGCGTCCCGCGGATGCTTCTCAGGAGGCCCGCCGCCTGCAGTCTGCTCGTGATGTGTTCGAGGTACTTCTTCGATACCTGCTGCCTTCGGGCGACATCCTTAAGGTGCACCGGCCCTTCTGGGCTATGAAGAGCAACGTCAAGCATCGCCCTGGTGCCGTATCGTGCTCTGGTCGAGACCTTCATTTGTGATGGATGGAACTAAGCCTATCGGTTAACTTCCAACCTACTCCCTTGCTGCGTGGCTGTCAAGAGTTAGAGAGCGTTTTCACAATCTTTTTCCGGGGTTTGTGCCGTAGTGTGCGAAGGCCACGACTCTCTGCCTTCCAGGCAGGTGGTCGTCCTTGCCCCTGAGCGCAGCCTGCCAGATTCAGCCAGGAGCCACCTGAGACCTAAGGCAGATGCTCTCCGAGCTAACGCGAAGCTGGGCGAGGTGTGGGCGCCAGACTGGAAGTCCGAGCGTCTTTCGCGACCAGGTCTTTTCGGACGTGTCGCGCGGTCACAACGAATCCTCTCGTCAGCTTGCCCGCCAAGCAGAGACTTCGGCAGGAGGAGGGAACGACGATGGGCAAGCGACGGAGGTGGAGCTGAATGGGCTGCGAAGGTGACCAGGCCTCTAGCTAGTCGTGTGTGAGCAGACGCTCGACTTCTATGTACGTCGGCATAGCCTGCTGCGCGCCCTCTCTCGTCACGCACAGGGCTCCCGCTGCGACTCCAAGACGAACGGCCTGCATGAGATCGAGTCCCATAGCGAGGCCCGCTGCCAGCCCGCCGTTGAACGCGTCGCCCGCGCCAACGGTGGCGACAGTACGGACGCTGGGGGCCGCTACCAGTTCCGAGACGTTATTGCCCTCCACCCATGCACCGGCTTCCCCGAGCGTCACGATCACGGTCGGTGCACCGGCATCGCGGATCTGCAGTGCTGCCCGACGTGCGGAGTCCACGCTGTCGACCGCGAAGCCGCAAAGGTCCGCCGCCTCGTGCTCGTTCGGCGTGACGATATCGCAGGCGGCGAGGAACCCGTCTGGAAGTGGGGACCGCGTGGGAGCCGGATCGAGGATCACGGTCGCGCCCAGTCTGCGCGCCTCCTTCATCGCCGCAAGTGTAGGGTCGAGCGGTATCTCCTGCTGGACGAGCAGTACGCCTGCGTCCCCTAGGGCCTCGCGCGCGTCCGTGACTTGTTGCTGGTCGCAGCAGCCGTTGGCGCCGTAGACGGCGTTAACGTAGCTTTCGCCATGGGCGTCGATGAAGATCACGGCCACCCCAGAAGTGCGCGTTGGATCCCGGCGGACGTATCTCGTGTCAACCCCGGCGGCATTCAGGGACGCGATCAGGTCATCGCCGTACGGATCCCGGCCAACCCGCCCAACCAGGATCACCGGCGCTCGTTCGCCCAGGATTCGTGCGGCCGCGACCGCCTGGTTGCCGCCCTTTCCTCCCGGTGTCGCATAGAATCTAGTCCCCTCAAGCGTCTCACCAGGGCCGGCCGGCCGAGGGGTTTCGACAATCAGGTCCATATTCAGACCGCCTAGCACGGCGACGTCTGGCATGCCGCGGCCCCTCAACCCTCGCCGCTGCCTGCCGCCGCACTGATGCGCTCCGCGACAGCGACTGTGCGCGCCACGAGATCATCCAGAGAGAGCTCACCAACGCCGGCCAGCGTCACTGCAACCCGCTCTTGCCAGGGCGCGGTCCAATGCTCGGGGATTGAGCGTCCGGTGAGTCCCCAGAGGCCGCCGACAGTGGCGCCGTTGCAGTCGGTATCCCAACCGGCCGCAACGACATCACCGATGGCTGCCGAGTAATCGTGCTGTCGAGAGAGCAGAGCCCAGACAACCAGCGCGAGGTTGTTCACACTGTGCACTGGCGGTAGCCTCTCGTACCGCTCGTGGATTCGCTCGACAGCGTCATCCGCTGCCGCGAGCGACCGAGCGAAACTAATGGCCTCGGACACTCCTGAGCCGCCGGGGACTTGATCGTACGCTACGTCGACCGCCTCCTCCAGCGACCCCGCCACCGGGATCGCAGCGCCAAGCGCGGCAACGAAGGCGGCTCCGTGGACACCGTCGCCGCTGTGGGAGAGGGCAGCATCGCGCCGTGCCAGGTCGGCCGCCAGGTCGGGACGCCCTGGGCATACCCAACCGTACATGTCGGCGCGAATCTGCGCGCCGATCCAGTCGCTGTACTCGTTGCGGGCGCACTCCGCGAGGTCGAAGCCTGGCGGCATCCCATAGGCGAACAGCTCATCGGCGCGCTCTAGGAGCGTGCGGTACGCGAACCGCTCTGCCGTCCACGTCGAGGCCGCCGGCAACAGTCGCAACCAGGCGCGTGCTACTTCCTCTGTCGACAGTTGCAGGCCGCAGCGTTCGAGGAGCATGAGCGCGAGCACGGTGTAGTTGATGTCGTCGTCCGGCTCGCTGCGACTCAACTCGCCCCGACACGACTCACGACCGGTCAGCTCGACAAGCGTGCCTGCGACCAGAGGAACGTAGTCGCGGAGTGGTAGCGTATCTGCCTTCCGAAGATACGAAGTCAGCCCTTCGTGGCCCTGTCTGATCGAGAGGACCTCCACCGCTTTCCCAAGCTGACAGCCCGAAATGCGTCCGGCCCACGCGCTCCGAATCCGCTCCGGGTCGACGGCCGCTGCTGTCATCTCCGCGGGCACGACGCTCTCCTTGGGCAAGGCAACGAGCGACTCTCCGTTGAATGGCTGGTGCAACTGTAACACCCCGGGAACCGACATCGGAAGCATGCCGGGGATGGTATGGCGGCAACCGGCCGCTCACGAGGTTGTGCGAGGCGAAGGCCCGGGCTGACCTGCCAGCCGGACCGCAGGCTATCGACACTCAGTGTCACTCCCAGAGGCGCCTGATCGCCTAGTCCGTACCCGTGAGTTCGAACGCCTCCAGTCGGCGGACGGCGATGACGAGGGCGATCAAAGTGACGACCGCGGCGAGTATCAGGCCTTCGGGCCCGCCGAGGTTGGATTCGAACTCATCTTTGCTGACCGTCGAGACAAGGTCGGCGAGGCCGAGGCAGTACTGGCGGATGCTGAGGTAGCGGGTGCCGGAGAAGAGCTCGGTGACGAGGCCCTCCCAGATGAAGACGTAGGCGAGGCCGAAGAGGAGGGCACGGCTGGTGGCGACGCTGAGCAGCATGAACACCGCGGTGTATGCGAAGAGGCCCACCAGGGTGGCGAGGCCGAAGCCGGTGACGATGCCTTCCTCCGATACGCCATGGAGGCCGATGAGGCCAGAGATGGCGGTGGCGGGGACCACGAACACGGCTGCGACCATAGCGGACGCCGCAAACTTGGCACCGATGATCTGGCGGCGGGGCACGGGCTTTGCCAGGATGTAGACGGCCGTGCCGTCCTCAATCTCGGAGCCGAGAGCGGAAGTGCCCAGGATGAGGCAGGCGAGCGGGAGGATCGTGGTGACGACGATGCCGTTGAGGAGGACGTTCGCGGTCCACTCATGCTGGTCGACGTGCTCGCCGAGCCGGTAGATGAGAGCAACGGCCACGGGGACGAGCGCCAGGAGGAACAAGAGGAAGGAGCGGCGCTGCCCGGCGATCTGTCGGAGCGTGAGCGTGAAGACGGTGGCGTTCATCGCTTCACCAGGTAGGAGAAGACGCTCTCCAAGGACTCGTCGGTGGGCAGCAACTCCTGGAGGGTGATGCCCTCCGCCTTCGCTATTTTGGGCGCCGCGCGGGTGAAGTCGGCGAACTGAGACGTGCGGACTGTCAGGTGCTCGTCGTCCAGCTCCACACCGAACACGGACTCGTCGGCGACGAGAGCGACGGCGAGGCGGCGGTTATCGCTGGAGTGAACAGTGAAAGTGTGCGGTCGGTCGGTCATCAGGTGACGGATCGCGCGGAAGTCGCCCGACGCGACGAGGCGACCGGCGACGATGACGAGGACGTTCTGGGCGAGGCGCTCGACCTCGTCCAGGATGTGGGACGAGAAAACGATGGTGCGACCTTCGTCGGCCATGCGACGGAGGAGGTCCATCATCTGAAGTCGCTGTGCGGGATCGGTGCCGTTGAACGGCTCGTCGAGGAGGAGTACCTGGGGGTCGTGGACGATGGCGGCGGCGACCTTCATGCGCTGCCTCATGCCTTTGGAGTAGCCACCGAGGCGCCGGCCCTGGGCCGCCTCCATGTCGACGGCACGGATGGCGCGGCGCGCGGCCCCGGCGGGATCGCTGAGGCCGTAGAGCTTCGCGCTCAAGAGCACGAACTGATAGCCGGTGAGGAACGGGTAGACGGCTTCCCTCTCCGGTACAAGGCCGACGTTGGCGTACATCTTGTGGTTCCGCCATGTGGGTCTGGCGGCGATGCGAACCGTGCCTTTGGACGGGCGAAGGAAGCCAGCGGTCATGTGGAGAATGGTGCTCTTGCCCGCGCCGTTGGGGCCGAGCAGCCCCGTTATGCCGGGCCCGAGCGAGAATGACACGTCGTTGACGGCGACGACGTTGCCGTACCAGCGGGAGACGCTGTCGACTTCGATCGTCGGTGGCGGGGAAGGCGAGTCGGCGGCCCGGGTCCGAGAGGCGGTGTTCATGTCGAGATCTTCTCGTAGCGGCGCAACAACAGGGCGAGCATGACGACCGTCACCAGGGCGGCGTCGATCGCGTACATGACGCCGGGGAGATCGGCCTTGGCCTGCTGCGCTTCGGGGTCGAATGTGGCGTCGAAGAACCAGTAGGTAAGGCCCTGGACGACATGACCCGGACTGAGGAGCAGGACGAAGCGTCCGACGTCCCGATCGGCTGCTTCGAAGACGCTGGCCGCGACAGCCGAGGTGATGACGAACGCGGCGAGGATGCCGACGGTGGAGTAGGCGCGCCGGGGCGTCTGTGACGCGATGACGAGCCCAATAGCGGCGATGAGGACTGACAACAAGACGGCGCTGCCGAGGATGGATGGCAGATCCGTCCATTTGTCCTGCAGGTAGTCGCCGAAGCGGTCCGCGGCTAGGCCGTTGCCGATGAACATCAGCACCTGCGGGATCACGGTGATCGTGAGCATGCCGGTAACGAGCGCCGCGTATTTCGCGAGGGCGTAGTCGTGGCGCCTCAGGGCCCGCGAGAAGTAGAGCGACAGCGTCTGCGTGCGCTGGTCACGGCCGACGAGCTCAGGTGCGACGACGGCACAGAAGACCGCAAGCACGACCTCGATTACGTCGTAGTAGTTCTCCGGCCGGATGACCTCGATCTCCGCCGGGACGATGGCGGCTATCCCGAGCTGGAAAACCGCTGGGAGAAAGGCGATCACGGCGAGACCCATAGGGCCCACTTTGCTCCACAGGGAGCGGCCGATGCCGAACACGCCGCGAAGGCTGTGGACGTAGAGCGCCCAGATGGCGTGCCGTCTCCCGAGACGGACGCCTTCGTACCGCTGGTAGCCAACGTCGTAGATGCTGCCCGCTGTCGTGTCAGCCACGGGAGCCTTCGTCCTCCTCAAATGCGGGCCGCGACTGGAACAGCTCCTCAAGCCGCCGACGGCTCTGCTCCAGTCGCACCAGGCCGAGACCGAGGTCGACGACGCTGTCTCGGATGAGGTCGAGCAGGGTGTCCTCTTCCTTCTGCACGACGAGGAAGCGGCCGCTTCTGCTTACCGCTACCCCGTGCTTCTGTAGGTGGTCGGCCAGTCGGTCGCCGTCTCCGTCGACCTCGATGGCGAGGAAACGGGTGGGCGCGGTGAGCTCCGACATGGGTGCGGACCGGACGAGGCGCCCGCCTTGGATCTCGACGAGGTGGTCGCAGACGCGCTCGATCTCGCTCAGGAGGTGGGACGAGAGGATCATGGCGATTCCGAACTCGGCGCCGATGCGCCGGATAAGGCGCAGCATCTCGTCGCGGCCTTCCGGATCGAGCCCGCTGGTCGGTTCGTCGAGGAGCACCAGCCGGGGATCGTGGACCAGCGCCTGGGCCAGCTTCACGCGCTGCTTCATACCGGTGGAGTAGCCGCGGATCTCGCGGTACCGCTCCTCGAAGAGGCCAACGTGCCGCAGGGTTTCGGCCGTGCGCTCGCGCGCGGCTCCGCGCGGAAGACCGCTGATCTGCGCCATATGAGCGACGAATTCGGTGGCGGAGATGTCGGTGGGCAGGCATTCGTGCTCCGGCATGTAGCCGACGAACTGACGTAGCTCCGGCCCCTGGCGAGAGATGTCGAATCCCATCACTTCGCCGGAGCCGCTAGTGGGTTCCAGCAGACCGAGGAGAAGCTTGATGAGGGTGCTCTTGCCGGCGCCGTTGGCACCAACGAGGCCGATGATGCCGGGCTCCAGTTCAAGATCCAGCGCGTCCAGGGCGGTGACTCTTGCGTAGCGCTTTGTCAGGCCGGTCGTGCGAATTAGCGTCAAGTCAGGGGTCCATCTCGTGTCTCGCCGCTGGACGTTCGGTCCGAATCGTCACGCTCCAATTCTAGACGGGCGGCCTCTGGCTTGTCATCGCGTCCGATGTGCTGGCGAGACACGTAGCTCTCATCGAGCCAAGCGTCCCGGGCGATCTGCGCCTGGGGCGGGATGGTGTCAACGCGTCTCAGGGGAGTGATGTGACAGAGCCTGTGACCAGCCAGGCATCAACACAGTGCGCCAGCCCACGTCGTATGTTCGCACGGAGTCCTGGAATCCGTACAGATACAGCTCCGCTTCTGGGCGCCTGTAACAGCCCACCGTGAGCGGCATCTTTTCTTGTGGGGAATCAGCATCGCCTGTGGACGATGCGGTGAGCGATGGCATGTGCGGCCAGAGCGAGGCACGAATGATGAAGCTGCCACGAATCCGAGGGCGGGCACCCAGAGGGTGGCCCAGGCTCGCTTTGCCTTCCACGGTCAGGGCGCGGATCATCGGCGGCTTCGGGCTTCTGGTTATTCTCCTTGTCTTGGTCGTCGCGGCCTCCGCCTGGCTGGCGCGGCAACACCGGTCTGACCTGGCCGAGATGGAGCAACGCAGCGCTACCGCCTCCCTCGTGCAGGAGATCGAGTTGAAGGGCGAAGCGTTTGTCCCACTACTACAGCTGTATGTCGCCACTGGTGACGAGAGTGTGGTCCCGCAGCTGACTTCCCAGGGGCTGTCGCTCGCGGCCTCCCTAGAAGAGGCACGCGCCCAGATGGAAGGCCTGGGGCAGGAGACGAATGCGGAGAGAATGGACGAGCTCATAACCCGGTCCGTCCCTCTCCTCTCCCAGACAGCGATGAAGGTCATCACGCTGCGGCAGAGCGGCGACGTGGAGGGAGCCAGAGCGGCTCTCGATGAAGGCCTGCTCCAAGTGGATCAGCTCCACGCTGAGTTTGGGGACCTGAGCGAGGCGGAGCGTGAGGCGGCGGCGGCACTCCGGAGCCGCGCGGATAACACGGCTGACTTGGCCTTCTGGCTGCTCGCCACCTCCGGGGTCATGGGCGCTTTCCTTGGGCTGACAGCATCGACCCTCATAGCCCGATCCATCCTGAAGCCGCTTTCCTCCCTGGAGTCGTCCGCCCTGGCCGTGGCCGGCGGCAACCTGAAGGCACGGGCGCGGGCGACAGGCCTGCGGGAGCTCGCCCGCTTGGGGGCCTCCTTCAACCAGATGACGGAATCGCTGGTCACAGACATCACCGAGCGCAAGCGGGCGGAGGAGGCGCTGCGAGAGAGCGAGGAGCGTTTTCGGTCTCTCTTCGAGAGCGCTTTCGATGGCATCGCTATCCATGAGCGGGGCGTCTTCGTGGACGTAAACCCGGCTTTCGCCAAGATGTTTGGATACTCGGAGTCGGAGATGAAAGGGATGTCCGTTCTCGACCTAGTGGCTGAGGAGCATCACGACTCCGTCATGCAGAAAATCGCTTCCGGGGTGCAGGCCACGTATGACATGGCCATGGTGAAAAAGGACGGCACGATTATCTATGTGGAAGCCGTCGCTAAGGAGGGTAGGTATGAAGGGTGCCCCGTCCGGGTGGTCGCGGCTCGGGACATCACCGAGCGCAAGCGGGCGGAGGAGGCGTTGCGAGAGAGCGAGCAGAGGTTCCGCACGCTCGCTGAGACAGCCACCGCCGCCATATTCATCTACCGCGGCACCAAGATCAGCTACGCGAACCCTGCCGCTGAAGCCATGTGCGGCTACACCCGTGAAGAATGGGCAGCCATGGATTTCTGGGACGTAGTTCACCCTGATCATCGAGAGCTGATCAGAGAGCGGGGGTTGACGCGCCAGCACGGTGAAGAGGTTCCTGCACGATATGAAGTCAAGATCCTGACCAAGAAGGGCCAGGAGCGCTGGCTTGATTTCACGGCGGCCAGCATTGAGTTCGAGGGAAAGCCGGCCATGCTCGGAACAGCCTTCGACATCACCGAGCGCAAGCGGGCGGAGGAGGCGCTGCGGGAGAGCGAGGAGCGATATCGCGATCTGTTCGAGAACACGAGTGACCTCATCCAGAGCGTGGCGATGGATGGGTCCTTTCTCTATGTGAACCGCGCCTGGCGCGAGACACTCGGGTATAGCGAGGAAGAAACTCTCAGCCTCAACATGTTTGACATCATTCACCCCGACAGCAGAGATCATTGCATAACGATGTTTCAGCGTGTGACGGCCGGGGAGAGTCTTAATCGAGTTGAGGCCGAGTTCGTAACCAAGCAGGGCAGAAGCATCTGGGTTGAGGGCAGCGCCTTTGCCCGATTCCAAGACGGGAAGCCTGTGGCCACCAGGGGTATCTTCCGTGACGTCACAGAGCACAAGCAGGCAGAGGAAACTGTCAGACATCTGGCGTATCACGACGCCCTGACCGACCTGCCTAACCGCGCTCTGTTCAGAGATCGTCTCAATCTGGCGATCGCTCAGGCGAAACGCAGCAAGCAGATGGTGGCCGTGATGCTCCTCGACCTGGATCGATTCAAGATGATTAACGACACGGCCGGGCACAAACAGGGTGATCGACTGTTGCAAACCGTTGGCAACCAACTGAAGGGGCTTGTGCGGGAGGGCGACACCGTGGCTCGTGCGGGTGGGGACGAGTTCATTCTGCTATTGCCAGCGGTCACTGGCGTAGAGCATGCCGCTTCTATCGCCGATAGGATTGTCCAGAGCTTTCGGGGGGTGCGGATAGTTGCTGGCCACGAATTCCACATCACTACCAGCATCGGGATCACCATCTTCCCAACCGACGGGGACGATGCCGAAACCCTGCTGCGGAATGCCGACATCGCAATGTATCGAGCCAAGGAAGAAGGCAGAGATAACTCCCAGATCTATTCGGCCGACATGAAAGCGAAAATCGCGGAGCGGGTTGTCCTGGAAAGCGATCTGCGCCACGCGCTAGAGCGTGAGGAGTTCATCGTCTACTACCAGCCGCAGGTAGACATACGAACCGGACAGATCGTGGGGGTGGAAGCTTTGGTGCGCTGGGATCACCCTGACCGCGGGCTGGTCTCGCCAATCGAGTTCATCCCCGTGGCGGAGGAGACTGGCTTGATCGTGGAGCTCGGTGAGTGGGTGCTGCGGACTGCCTGCGCACAGAACAAGGCGTGGCAAGAGGCAGGCATTCCCGGCATGCGTATAGCGGTGAACGTCTCCTCGCATCAGTTCCAGCGGCGAGATCTAGTGCAAACGGTGATGCAGGTGCTGAATGAGACTGATCTGGACCCCAGTTCGCTGGAGGTGGAGATCACGGAGAGCACCGCTATCCAAGACGTGGACCACACGATCGCGGTGCTGCGCTCCCTGAGAGACATGGGGGTGCGGGTCGCTATAGACGATTTTGGCGTCGGCCATTCTGCCCTCAGCTATCTGAAGCGGTTCCCCGTCGATGTGGTCAAGATCGACCAGTCCTTCGTACGTGACATCACCATCGATCCGGACGATGCCGCCATCGTGACCACCATTATCACTATTGCCCACGACTTAAAGCTCAGCGTCATCGCCGAAGGCGTGGAGACCGAAGAGCAGCTCGCCTTCCTCGAGAAACGAGGATGCGATGAGATGCAGGGCTTTCTGTTCAGCAAGCCGTTGCCGCCAGCGCACCTGGAGAAGCTGCTTAAGCGTGGCAAGCGTCTGACCGTTGCCACCCTAGCGCTGGGGGAGTTGTGATCCCCAGTATCGACTCGGCGACGCACCCCCGTAATCCCGATCATGCTCGGCGGCCCGGGGCGGGATGGTGCTAACGCGGCCGACTACTCGGACTCCCGAAGTCGCGAACCCTGAAGCCTGAACCCCCTGTCACTGAGCAGTGTAGGTGCTGATCGCCTGGTCAATGAAGTCCGCGAAGAGGGGGCCAATGGTCTGGTTGGCCAGTTGATTGGGGTGTGCATCTTCCTCATCGGCCTGGTAGTCGTCCCGTAGCGTGTTGGTGGAAGAGTCGGCCAGCAGGTCGAAGAAGTCGAAGGTGAAGACATTCGGGTGGCCGCTCAGGTATTCATCCGAGCCCAGCCAGTCGGCGAAGGCGCGAGCCCTTGCTGCGGTCTCAGCGTCGGAATATGCCGGTACCTGCGGCGGCGGCGTGACAACGATGAAGATCTTGTCGGGGTACTCGTCCATCCGGTCGCGGATGGAAAGGTAGTAGGACTTGTACTCGTCCAGTTGCTCGTCGCTCTGGATTTCGCTGACGGGGTAGCAGGACTTGAACGCGATGACGTCGTACTGCATCAGGTGGCTGAAGGTGTTGTCCGGCGGGTCATGCAACGGCTGGGCAAAGATGTCAGCGAACCCGTCAGGGTCCGTGTTGTCATCCGGGACATCAAAGTTGTCACCGGTCCAAGTGCCGTCGGCCAGGACCAGGCCATCATCGTTGTAGCCGTGATCGTAGAACTCGTAGCCCAGGCCGGTGAGGGCGGAGCGCACGTCACCTTCCTCGATCAGGCTCTCACCAACGGAGTGGTGTAGGAAGATCACGCGGCCGAAGTCGGCATTGGCTCCCTCCCCCTCTTCATCCGCCACGCCTTCACTGTCCCACCCTTCCCCTTCTTCCGTCTCACCTTCACCCTCGCTCGCAGGGCTGGGCATGACCCGTGCTTGTTCCTCGTCTCCCCCGCACGCAACACCGAAAGCTAGCAGCATCGGAATCGTGACGGCGAGAACGAGAAGAATCCTCATCGTGCCTTCTTGTTGCCTTCCGGCCAGCCTCGCGGCGATTGTCCGCCTGGGCGAGGCAGGTGTCAACGGACCCTCGACGCTCGCCACGACTGGAGGCGCCCGGTGTCGTGCTGAGGGCAGTCCTGTCACACAGGTATCGGGGCCAATGCTCACGGCCACACTGTCCGTGTCAGTGTTTCGGCGAGCGCAGATGGGCAGCGCCTCGCAGCGCTAGGAGTGCGTCTTCCTCAGGTTGCCCTCACCAAGCGGTTAGGGCGAAGCTGGCGGCTGGCGTATGGCCAGTCCCGCTGCGCTGTTGCGATCGAGCCGGGACTCTGATCCCGATCCAGCCCTGGTGGACGCGCTTCCGCGGGCAAGCGACAGCCGCACATGAGGCAGAGGCCGTCCGCCCCTTCGGTGATCGCCTCCACGGCGATGTCGCCGAGGCACGTGGGGCAGATCTTCAAGAGCATCGCCCAGGACACCTCTTTCCGCCAGTCAATACAGGCCGATAGGTCTTTCTATGACATTAGAGACGCTGGGCGCCTCAGTTCGTTACATGAGGACTCGGCTCGACTATGGGCTCACCTGGCATGGCACTCTCGCTGAAGCTCAGCAGCGAATCACTGTAGAATGTTAGCGACGGCCAAAGTACGCTGCTGAGTGATTGTCGTGCCCTACGAACTCCCCCCTATGAGGCCACCGAGCGAGGCTCGCTCCCTGCTCATCAGGGTCATGCGCGGCTGTCCCTGGAACTACTGCACCTTCTGCTCGGCCTACAAGAACGTGCCGCGAAAGACGCTGATGCGGTCGGTGGAGGAGGTAAAGGGCGACATCGATGAGCTACGGATCGAGTGTGACGAGATGCGCCGCCAGGGCTACGTCGTGGCGCCGACTACCGCCTTTCTGGCTGACTCCAACGCCATCATCATCAAGACCTCTGACCTGATGCAGATCGTGTCCCACCTGCTCGAAGCATTCCCCTCCCTCGAACGGGTGACATCGTACGGCCGGGCGAAGACCGTGCTGGCCAAGGACCTGGACGAGCTGCGGGAGCTGCGGAAGGCGGGACTGAACCGCCTCCACCTAGGGCTGGAGAGCGGCGACGACGGCATCCTGGAGCGGGTGAAGAAGGGCGCCAGCTCTGAACAGATGATCGCCGCCGGGCTCAGGGTTAAGGAGGCCGGCTTCGAGCTCTCCGAGTACGTGATGCCAGGCCTGGGCGGCCGGGAGGACTCACAGCAGCACGTGGAGGGCACCGCCCGCGTCCTCAACGCCGTCGATCCGCACTACACGAGGGTCAGATCCCTCATCCTGGCTCCCGGCACGCCGCTCTACGAGGAGTACGAGGCGGGGGGGTTCCAGGCGATGTCGCTGCCGGACGTCACGCGCGAGATACGGGCCCTGGTGGAACACCTGGAGATCACCGGTCGCCTTTGCTTCGACCATTTCTCCAATCCCCCCTTCCTGCGAATGGACTGGGAGGGCTACAAGTTCCCAGAGGAGAAGGAAGAGGTGCTGTCCACCATCGACAGCGCTCTGGAGCGCCGACAGGCCCACCTGGCGAACGAAGGCGCTGGCCCCGTCATCGGCTCCCAGCTTTGAGGAGCTGCGTGCCCCCGAATCTGATGCGTATCTGATCCGACCGGACACGACCTTCCTGTATACTCCGGGGCAGAGTGCCGCGATCTGACAGCGTGAGAATCGCAATCGACACTAACGTACTCATCGCATCCCTCACGAAGGCGCGGGGGGCTGCAGCACAAATCGTCCGCGCCTGGCTGGATGGACGCTTCGAGGTCGTCTCATCTGAAGCCACGCTCCGCGAAGCGCGACTCCTTCTCGATTCCCGGTGGCTGAGGCGCATGGTTCCGAAAGAGAGTGTGGACGCGCTCCTCCAGCACCTGGAAATGCGGTCGATCCGGGTGCGGGGAGCTCGCATCAGCGGCCTGCCTCTCAAGGACAAAGGCGACCGGAGGCTCGTGGAGGCTGCTGTGGAAGGCCAGGCCACGTACCTGGTCAGCGCTGACCGGGAGTTGCTGCGCTACAGGGGCTACGGGGGAACCGAGTTCGTCACCCCGACCGAGCTCCTGAAGTGCCTACCGCCCTAACCGGTCCCTGCGGTCGAGGAGGCGGCGACACCAAGTCCCATGGCGTGCTCCACCGCCATCTAGAGACTTTCGACCTTGCCCCGGAGACGAGCCCCGGCCCAATGTCGGTGAGCTGGGGGAGCGGGTGCGAGCCGTTTGCGGCCGGGTGGAGGGCATGTCCGGGTCGGGCCTGATCCCCAGTATCGTTAGGGGCTGCCTGCTTGAGCGGGACGGACAGGGGTCACCGCTCCGCTGTTGCGGCTCCGGACTGCCGATCCGGCTCTGATGACAGGCTAGGCGGCGTCTGACGGAAAGTAAGAATTCGGTGGAAACGCGGCTGTCCGCCGCCCGCTGTATCTCGCCACCCCCAGTCGGCCCTTGGTAAGGGGCAGATACCCATAGTATAATGTCGGCACTCTATCCCAAGAGTACAGCTATGCCATCGGAGTTCGCTAGCCAGCGAGATCAAGGCCTTTCGAAACGGGTGGTAGCCGCCATCCGCCGTCTGCCTCTGCCGACTACCTTGACCAAGTTCCTCATCGTAGGCGGGATCGCCTATCTGATCAATCAGTTCGCCCTGTTCCTGCTCTACGACTCGCCGGTGTTCTGGTTCCTGCCCGCCAAGGACACGGAGGCGAGCCTCGGGCTGTTCAACCACCCCGACATACGTCTCCTGATCTCTTCCATACTGGCGGTGGAGGTGGCCATCTTCTTTCAGTTCAACTCGCACGAGCGCTGGACCTTTCGAGACCGAGCACACAAAGGTTGGGCCCCCCTGCGCTTCCTTAAGTTCAATCTGACCTCCGCCGTGAGCCCCATCATCGTAGTGGTAACCGTCAACACGCTCACCCCCCTGTTCGGGATCAGCCCCTACATCTCCAACACCATCGGGATAGCGGCGGGGATGACGTGGAACTGGACATGGAACACCTTGGTCATCTGGCCCCAGGCAGAAGGGTCAGGCGCCTCCTAGCCTCCCAGTGGTGCCAGCGGCCAGATGCTTCCGGACACATCAATGGAGGACAGACAGATGGCTGTAGCCAAAGCGGCGCAAACGGTCGGCCTAACCGCCGTTTGGGCCTTGGTCGTGGGGCAAGCCCGAGCCCACAAGACGCTGTTGAAGTTCGCACTCGTGGGTCTTCTTGGCTACCTCCTGTACACGGGCACCCTGTTCGTGGCGTACGATTCGTCTCTTCCCTTCATGCCAGACAAGCACACCAGCGTGCACCTGGGTCTGTTCACCCACAGCGACCTCCGATTGCTCATAGGAACCATCATGGCGGCCGAGGTATCCATAACGGGAGGCTTCTTCGCTCGCGACCTGTGGGTCTTCACAGACTGGCCAACCTCTGAGACGCCGAAATGGGTGAGGTTCCTGCAGTATCAGGCCAAATCGCTCGTTTCGACCCTGGGCATCCTGACCGTAACAGTGAACGTTCTGACGCCGGAGGCGGGCTTGCCCCACTACATCGCTACCCCCATTGGGGTAGCGGCGGCCTTCACATGGAACTGGCTCTGGGAGAGCGGCGTCATCTGGCGAAGGCGCCGGGAAGGGTGAGGGCCAGAAGAGTGCACCAGCATCCACCCTCCTCTGACACCTCAGTTGCTGGCACAAACATGGGCCGAAATGCCCGAGCCGTGGCCGGTGAGCCTGATCTTACCGGTAGGGAGTACCTACGAAGGTTCCTGCGCATAACGCCGGCCGCTCTGGCGGTATGGCGAGCGATAGAAGCAAAGCATCTCGCCACGGTGGAGCTCCCGCGTCCGATCCTAGACTTGGGGAGCGGCTTCGGAGAGTTCACCGGCGTGTTCTTCAACGATGTCCCGGACGTCGGCCTGGATATTCGTCAGCCCGATCTAAGGCGCGCGCAGCAGGGACAACGCTACGAGTCGCTGGTGCTGGGCGATGCCTGTCAGCTTCCTTTCGCAAGTGGGAGCTTTGCCACTGTCTTGAGCGTAAGCGTGCTGGAGCACATCCCTCGCACTCACGAGGCAATCGCTGAAGCGCATCGCGTTCTAGAGAGCGGCGGTCGGTTCGTCTTCACCGCCCCCACACAGCAGTTGAGCGAGTCCTTGTTCTATAGCCGGGTTCTCAGGCGAGTGGGGCTCTCCCCCCTGGCGCGGTTCTACGCATGGCTCTTCAACCGCGCCGTTCATCACGTCAGCCTGTTTAGCGAGGAGGAGTGGCTTCGCCTGCTGAAGAAGGCGGGCTTCCGTGTGGAAGAACGCCGGATGACGATAAACCGCCGTGCCCTCAGAGCCTTCGATCTGACGTTGCCCTTCGCTGTGCCCTCCCAAATATCGCGCCTCCTGCTGGGCAACAGAATGGCTCGACGGCCCGAATGGCTGGTACGGTTCTGGGAGCGGCGGCTGACAAAGTACGTCGTTGAAGATGCCGCGGAAGGCGCATGTAATCTGTTTGTCGTCGCCACGAAACAGTAGCATGCCGGGGACGGCCTAGGATACGCCAAGCTGCTCCCGCCAATAGGCCACCAGATCCGTCATGGCGTCTTCTAGAGTCAGCTCCGGCCGCCAACCGGTCGTCTTTCGGAACTTGGAGCAATCACCGACAAGATATGGCACGTCAGACGGGCGCAGACGATCGGGGTCGAGGGAGTATGGCAGCTCCTTGCCCACGATGCGCGACAGCATGTCGATGAGCTCACGGATAACCACCCCTTTGCCGCTGCAGATGTTATAGACATCGCCGGGCTCGCCCTTTTCCAGCGCCAGCCAATACCCCCGAACGACATCCTTCACGTGGCTGAAATCCCGCACAGCATCCAGGTTCCCAACCCGCAACTCAGAAACCCTGCCAGCGGCGACCAGCACGGCCTGTCGGGCGAAGTTAGAGGTCACGAACCCCTTGCCGCGGCGGGCGCCCTCGTGGTTGAAGGCGCGAGTTACCACGATGTGCATGCCATAGGCACGGGCGTACTGCTGGCCCAGCAAGCCACAGCCAACCTTCGATACCGCGTAGGGAGAGAGGGGACGTAGAGCCTGCGTTTCCCCGATGGGACACTCGTCTTCCCTCACCAGACCGTACTCTTCAGAGGAGCCCGCGATCTGGATTCTGGGTGAGCCACCGCGGGAAAGCTGGCGCGAGGCCTCCACCAAAGCCAGCGTACCCAAAAGGTTCGCCTGGACAGTGTAGTAGGGTGACTCAAAGGACGCAGGGACGGAGGACTGGGCCGCCAAATGGAATATCAGATCCGGCCGCGCGGTCTTGACGGCGGACTCGATGGAGCCAGGGTCCTCCAGCTCCATCTCTACGAACTTGAACCGCCGGTCGGAGAGCAGTCCTTCGATGTTAGTGAGAGGGAAGCGCCGACACCCCGTCCCGAAGACGAGGCAACCCTTGTCCAAGCAGTACTCAGCCAGGTGGCTGCCTACGAACCCCGTAACCCCTGTTATGAGCACGCGTGCTGGCACTTCTTGTGGACGGTCCTTCCCTCTTCGATTGGCTCAGCGGGGCTGTTTTCGCGGGCCCAACGCCCGCTCTTTCAGTAACCCTACCCGCCCTTGAGCCGCAAGCGCAACAGGACTACCAGTGCCTCCGCAATCACCTTCCACGACAGCTTCGACGCGCCTGCTCGCCGCTCGACGAACTTGATGGGCACCTCATGGAACGCCTTGCCAGACCGATGGCAGACATAGTTCACCTCGTACAGGGAAGCGAACCCTTTGGAGCGGATGTCTTCGAAATTCACGGACTCCAGCGTGGAACGCCGGAAGCATTTGAATCCACCGGTACAATCGCGGATTGGCAGGGCCAGGAGCAGGCGCGCGGTCAAGTTGGCGGTCCTACTGATCAACCTTCGCCGCAGGGGCCAGCCTTGGGTCGAACCTCCCCTCGTGTAGCGGGAGCCGATGGCAACGTCCGCATCCCGAGCAGCCTCGACCAGGCGAGGGATGTCGCTTGGATTGTGGGAATAGTCGGCGTCCATCTGGACTATGTAGTCGGCGCCCATGGCCAGCGCCGCCCTGAACCCCTCCAAGTAGGCGCTGCCGTATCCCATCCTCCCGGGCCGCTGGACAAGATGAACGCGCGGTTCGTCTGCGGCGGTCTGGTCGACCAGGCGGCCCGTCCCGTCGGGCGAGTTGTCATCCACGACGATCGCCTCATACTCCGGTCCTAGCTGGAGAATGTCCGGCAGGAGGCCCGGAATGTTCTCCGCCTCGTTATAGGTGCCAATGACTACGACACATTTCATGATCTTAGGCCAAGGGCAGTAGTGATGTGTGCGTATGATATCACTTGAGGGCGCAAGAGGTTATCTCACCCCCATCTCGGCCACGATGTCTTGCCCTCTACGAGAAAGGATGGGCGACGATGGCCATCTGTTGCACGGACCGACTAGCGCCAGGACGAGAATCCGAAAGGGGATTCCCCCAGCGAATCGAAGACCGATACCGCTGCCGCCACATGCGGGCACGAAGTGGACGAAGGTGAGGGCGGCTACGGGCCAGGAAGACGCTGGCCCCGATCCAGGGGCAAGGGACGCCGCCAGAACGTGTGTGGATGAGATGCCCCAACGCCATCGTATCTGGCGACCTGCATTCGATCCAAGAGCGTCATCGCGAGCTCACTCACCCCCTACCACCCTCCCGCGCCCTCTCCTCTCCCCTCGCCAGCAAGTGACTGGTCACCAGCAGCACAGGAAACGCAAGGGAAGCGAGGAGTGAGAGAGGGAATACGCTGTCCTCGATCCAGTCGTACAGGGACCGGACGAAGGGTTCGACCGGAATCCCATCGGCCGGGAAGACCAGTAGGTAGTACGAGTACACATAGTACAGATTGAAGAAGTGGATGATCCCCAGCCCTGTGAATGCCGCCCACAGGACCCTGCTCTGGGTCAGCAGGCAGGCGGCCAGCAACGGGAGGAAGAGGGGGAAGAGGTAGCGCTCGTGCATCCGGGTGAGGAAGAGGTAGAACGCAAGCACCGAGATGGCGGTCCCCAGGGCCAGGAGTTCCGCGCTACTGCGGTCGCTCCGCCAGAAGGCGAGGATGATCAGGGCAGTGGCCACGGCGAACAGGAAGAAGCCCCAGAAGCGGTAGCTCAGGCCCCAGAAGTCCAGGCTATCGGGCTTGAACAGGTCAAACAGGCCCCAGAAGTTGTAGGCCCAGAAGGAAGTGACCCGATAGGTCTCAACGTTCGCCCCCTCCAACAGCCGATCTATGACGCCCCAGGGACCATCGGGGAAGAACGGCAGGACGATGAGAACGCCAGCCCCCAGGGATATCGCCGCAGCCCTCATGACCTCTCGCAGAGGGAAGTTCTTCAAATACCAGAAGGCGAGGAAGGGTAGCGCTGCCACCGCTTGGGGCTTCACAAGGAAGGCCACAGTATAGGCGACGGCGCCCGCTATGGCGCGGCGCCCGCTCACGAAGTAAACCGTCAGAAGCAGGAAGAAAGCCAGGATGCTGTCCACCTGGCCCCATACCGGCCCGATGAGAAGGACTGGGGGAAACAGTAGGTATAGGGCCGGACCGCCCAGCCGGAACAGTGGCCTCTGTCCCTCCATCATCCGGTAGAGCAGGTAGGCTGAGGCCAGATCAGCAATAGTGGCTGGCAGCTTCAGGACGTACTCGAATTGGCTGGTGTCAAACCCGAATATTCTGTCCAGGCCGCCGATGAACCCCAGGACATAGAGATAGCCGGGTGCGTAATCAACGAAGAAACCGACATCATAGAAATCCCAGGGGCCGCTATCGGCCAGCTGGCGGCTCCAGAATTGGAAGAGGCCCAAATCAGTTTCAAACCCAGGCAGAGTTGCCAGCCACAGCCGCACCAGCAGGCCGACCGCCAGTACGAGGGCGATGGGGCTGGCCGGGATGGTGAAGTCTATCCTGATGGCCGAAGTGCCTGGCGCTTCCGTATCCATGGTGAACGCTCTTACACTAGTCTACCAGTTGTCCGCCGAAAGGCCGTGGGCCTCGCAGAGCGGCCATCCGGCCCTGTCAGAAACGACGACGGCCGACCGACAACCGTTGCTCAGGCCGTCTAGCGCCAAGAATCGAACCAGAAGAATGAGTCCGGCAGTTGAGGCATGGAAGGAATAACATCGTCCACAAGGCGGATTATCGCGTTGGGCAACCAAAAATACGACTCTCCCCATGCTTCGGGGACGTCTACTGCCGCCAGGTGCGGGTAGAAGTAGACGAAGGTCAGGGCGACCGCCGCCAGGAAGAGGATGGCCGCGCCTCGTCCCCAGGGCTGATGCCATAGCCTATGGATGACGTAGGCCAGGGCCAGCAGCAGGAAGGGCACACTGGGCAGGTAGTGATAGATGAACATGATCCGGGGCTGTACAGCCCAGGGCAGGAAGAACCCCAAGTAGGCCAGCACCACGAACAGCAGCGCTGTCTGCTCAGGGCCCACGGTGCCCGAGAAAGAGAGCCTGCCGGTCGCCTCGTCCAGCTTGGCCCGCACGCCAGCGAGCCCCTGCCACAGGACGAAGCCCAACGCAGGAAGACCGAGCCAGAAGATAACTGGGTTGCCCAATGAGTAGATCTTGGCGCCACTGGCGGACACGTAGAGGAAGACGGGCCGCATCATGATCGGCCAGGTATTCCAGGGCGATTGGTAGGGATGGGTGGCCTCCAAGGTCGAGTGGAACTGGAAGCCCTCACGGTTCAGCAGCAACACATCTTCGAGGCTGTGCCCCGTGAACAGCATGGGAACGTAGGTCAGGAGATAGATAGAAAGGGGCACGAGTACGAAGAACAGAGGCAGAATAGCAAGCGACCCCGCAAGAGCGTTGGCCTCGTCGCGCTCCTCAGGATGCGAGGAGCGATAGATGAAGTAGAGGGCGATGGGAGCCAGCGCGCAAAGCGCCATCCACAAGCCCAGGGCCGCGCTGAAGACGGGCGCCGACAAGGCGGGCTCGAGTGGGCCCTCCGGGGTCTTTTCAACCAGGAATCTGCCAAACAAGGCCGGGGTACCCAAGTAGAACCCCAGCAGTGCGAAGGGAGCCAAGTAGAGAAGCCTGGCCCCCGCGCCCTTGCCCTGATGCGCTAGCCAGTAGCGGTACACGAAGTAGATAACGATAGGGAAGACGATCATGAGGGCGGTCAACTTGGTAGCCAGAGCGGCTCCCAAGAAGATTCCGGAGAACAGGTAGCGGTCAGACAGGAGGAAATAGATGACGCCCAGACTGAAAAACACCAGAAATGTGTCCGGCGTCGCCATTCTCGACTGAACGAAAGAGAGCCCCTCGAAGATCATGAGGAAGGCGGCGGACATGGCCACGATCTCGCTGTTGAACAGCCGCTTCCCCAGAAGGTAGATGAAGATGACCGACCCAACGCCGGCCAGGGCGCCGAAGAAGCGCCAGGCGAACGGGTTGTCTAGCTCCCCCGTGATCGACCCCGACGACGCGACCCCGAATACCGCCATTCCGCCCGCCATCAACAGCTTGGAGAGGGGCGGATGGGTGTTCTCGTGCCCGAACCATTCCCAGGCGGCCGGGTCCCCGCGCGCGATCTCCTGTGCGGTGGTGGGGAAGTAAACCTCGTCGAAGTAGAGCTCGCCTGGCGTGCCGAGACGCCAGAACCGGGTGAAGACCGCCAGCGCCAGCAGGCCAATGAGCAGGCTGATGATCAGGAGCTGGCGCCGACTGAGAGAAGCGGTCAGGGTTAGACCCAGCGATGGCGCCCTGTCCTGGACGGTCACAGTGACCCGGAACTCCTGCCCCGGCCCTGCAGGCCGCCCTCCCCCCTCAGATACTGGTGCAGCAGGCGGGCGAAGGCTCGCCTGACAAGAACGAAGGACAAGCTCGTCACCTATTGCACCTTCACGGCGTTAGAGCGGATGGAAGCATTTCGCTAGCGGCGTCCGTAGACTCTAGACCGTGCATGTGGCCAGATGCGTTATCCATGAAGAAGACGGTATCATGGTAATCCCAAAGACCACGGTGGGCCAACTGATGGCCATGGTTCTGGAAGGAACCTGAGTCAGCGCGCAGACCTGGTAGGGCTGCTCGGAAGGAGCATAGGCAGAGGCCAGCCGACAAGATGGGCGCGATCGAACTACACTTGAGGGGCCGGTGGGGGCCGATGTTCTCGCTGGCCCAAAAGGCCGCGGTGCCCATCTTCATCTTCGTCTGTACCCTTTCAGCGTATTACCTCGCCGCCACCGAGTTGTTCAGCCGCGAGCCAGCGAACTGGTTTCAGCATCACGTCTATCTTGCCCAGGCCATGCTAAACGGGAACTTCGACGTCGGAGCGGCGGGCATTCCGGAGTTCTACCATGACACGATAGAGAATGGAGCGAGCGAATACGTCACCTTCCCTCCGGGGCCGTCCGTCCTTCTGCTCCCCTTCGTAGCTATCTGGGGCACGGACTTTTTTCATATCCCCTTGCTGGACACGGACTTTTCTCAGATCTACTTCAGCATGATCCTGGGAGCGGTGAACGCGGTTCTGTTCTGGTACCTGCTGGGGCTGTTGAACGTGGGCAGAACCACCAAGCTGTTGCTGGTCCCCTTTTTCGCCTTTGGCACGGTTCACTTCTTCACCGCCACAACGGGCACCGCCTGGCATTATGCCCATGTATCAGCGGTGTTCTTCTTATTCCTGTCCATCATCTTCTTGCTGCGAAGGGCTTCACCGGTCTTCCCAGCCATCTTCCTGGGCTTCGCCTTTCTGAGCCGCGAGCCGACGATACTGGCGGCCCCATTCTTTGCTTTTTGGATCGTACGGCAGCGCCATGAGTCCATCTTCACCAAGGATGCTCTCCTCGACAGGCAGTCGCTGTCCCAGCTGAGCGTCTTCGGGGCTGGGCTCGTTCCCTTCGTCGCCTTCTGGTTCTTCTACAACGTTGCCAGGTTCGGCGGCCCTTTGGAGACGGGGTACGGTACGCTCTATGAGCGGTATGGCGATCTGTACCCCTTCTACCCACACTTCGGTCAGTTCGACGTGCGCAACATCCCCCTTCACCTGTACAGCATGTTCCTGCTGGCGCCGGACTTCGTACCCGTGTTCATGCGCCCCTCCCCGTACGGCATGAGCGTGTTCCTCACCTCGCCCGCCTTCATCTACGCCGCCTTCGTCAAGAGACAGCACATTCTGAAAGCCGCCTCCTGGATGGCCATCGGTTTCGTGTCCATACCCCTATTTCTCCATTACAGCCAGGGCTGGGTGCAGTTCGGCTACCGGTTCCTGCTGGACTTCGCGCCCTTCTTGCTGATCCTGACGGCCTTCGGGTTTGAGGATAACCAGTCCCACAAGGCGACCGCGGTCAAAGTGCTGCTGGTGGGGTTCGCCATCGTTGTCGGCTTCTGGGGCCGGTACTGGGCCAATGAACTGGGTTGGTAGGGCGCATGGCCGCAGCATGCTCCAACCCGAGCATGGCTTCCGATGTTTAGGCGGGCTCTGGAGTTCAGGCTTCCCGGCGTAGAAACGCTCAGACCGAGGCTTGGGCTGAGCGCGGAGCAGTGGCGGTTCCTCTGGCGGGCGGTGTTCTTAACCCTTGGCGTGTGGGTGGGGGTCCTTCTGGCGAGCTACATTATTGGGCTCATTATCATAGGCCGGGAGAACACCCCCCTGGGCAACATCTTGCTGGAGGTCCTGAACAGGTGGGATGCTCCCCATTACCTCCGCATCGCCGAGGTAGGGTATCGCGACAACGCCGAAGACCGCCTGCTCATCGTGTTCTTCCCCCTCTATCCATTTGCTGTCCGGGCGGTGCATTTCGTCATCCCCAGCTATCTCGTCTCCGGCCTAGTGGTCTCCTCGCTGGCCACGGTCGCGGCCGGCTTCTTTCTCCAATCTCTGGCGAGGCTGGACGGCGACGACGAAGAGGCGAACCGGAGCCTCTGGTACTTCTTGCTCTTCCCGACGGCGTACTTCCTCCTCCTGCCCTACACGGAAGCGCTCTTCGTCGCTCTTGTGCTGGGCTCGTTTTTCGCAGCTCGCCGCAGACGCTGGACTTGGTGCGGGATCCTCGGCATGCTGGCCTGCGCTACCCGGATGCAGGGCCTGGCCCTGGTTCCTGCCCTAGCCTTCGAAGCCCTCTGGCAGGAAAGGTGGCGGGCGCCCCTGCGCGCCTTCTGGCTGCTGCTGGTTCCCCTTGGCTTCGTGTCCTATCTGGGAATCAATTGGGCGGTCCTGGGCGACCCCCTGGAATTTGTCGAGATACAGCGGGACCACTGGAGCCATACGACCATCTGGCCCTGGGAGTCCTTCACTGACGCCCTGCGACACGTTCGCGCAGACCCTCCGGGGCCGTTCCGCACACAGATCTTCGAGTTCCGCCTGGCCGCCATCGTCTTTGCCGCTGCCTTGCTGGTCAGTGCGGTGCGCTGGCTGCGGCCGTCTTACCAGATCTACGCCTGGGTTGGAATGATCTTCCTCATGTCCGTAACGTTCCAGATCAGCATGCCGCGCTACCTCCTGGCGCTGTTCCCGCTATTCCTGATCATGGCCCGGCTGGGCCGCACGGACGCCGTCCACCACGCCATTCTGTCAGCATCCGCTGTCCTCATGGGGAGTTTCTTCGTCATCTACGCGACCCGGTTTGGCTTCTAGATGTCAGCGCCCGATCCGCGCCAGCGAGTACAGCACAAATACGTCGTCGTGCACGGTGTTACCCCTGACGGCGCACGGACGCTCCTTGGTCCAGACCGGATGGCGGATATGGGCACCTACCTCCGCAACGTGGCAGGCTTGACCCCCGTCTACACTGACGACATCTTCACTGTCTACCGGAATGAAGAGATATGATAAACTCGCGTCTGAGGAGGTACGCTATGAAACGAAAGGCAGCCATCATAGGGGTCCTCGGCCTTTTCTCATTCCTCCTCGTACCAGCCTGCGGTGGCGGCGAGGCGAACCCATTCGAGGTGAATTCGCAAGTGGTGACTACGGCTGCTCGTCCCTCGGCCTTAGCCTTCGCGCCGGACGGACGGCTGTTCTACGCCGAGCAACTCACCGGCAACATCCGCGTCATGGACACCGAGGGCCGGCTGCTGGAGAAGCCCTTCGCCCACGTGGACGCCTACTCGGCAGGCATCCAGCTGGAGTGGGGGCTGATGGGCTTGGCCCTGGACGCTGACTTTGAAACAAACCACTACGTCTACGCATATTTCACCCAGATGGCGGACCCCGGCCCGCCGATAGAGGTGAAGCCGGTCATTGTCCGCTTCACCGAAAAGGACAATGTGGGCAAAGCGCCCACAACCCTGATAGATGACGTTTCGGCAACTCCAAGCTTTTTCAACGTCGCTGGTAAGATCCATTCCGGCCCGGACGGCTTTCTGTATGTGAGCACTGGGGATAACGAGGGGGCCGAGGCAGGCGACCTGAGTGCGGCCCGAGGCAAGATGCTGCGGATAGACGGCGAGACCGGCAGCGCGGCGCCCGACAATCCATTCGTCGACGACCCCAATGCTGACCCTCGCATTTTCGCCTACGGGTTCCGTGAGGACTTCGACTTCGCCTTCCATCCTGAATCCGGCGCGCTCTACGGTAGCGACGAGACCCCGGTAACTTGCTCCGAACTGAACATCATCGAGCAAGGCAACAACTACGGCTGGCCCTTCGGCGAGTTCGCATGGGGGGACTGTGCGGAAGGCGCAGGGACGCAGGCCGTCCATTTCTTCACCGTAGACAACAAAGAGCCGGGGGAGTTTCTCAGCTTCGTCACCGTCTCTGGGATGGCGTTCGCCTCTGGCGATGTGTATCCCACTATGGGCGACTCACTCTTAGTGTGCGAGGGAGTGCCGAAGCTCATGCGTCGGTTGACCTTGAGTGGGCCCAACCTTGACCGGGTGACCGATGACGATGTGGTAGTCAAGGACTGTGAGCTGGACATAGCCGTCAGCCCTGACGGACTCGTCTACTACAGCACCGACACTGAGATCCGGCGGCTGATCCCCGCCTCTGAGTAGATATCACCTACCCCTAACGCGTAGGCCCTGATATATTCCACACCGTGAGAAAGAGGGGTAAGATTGTCGCCTCGGCAGCCGCGTTTCTCTCCCTGCTGTTTCTGGCCGCCGCCTGCGGCAACGGCGGAAACCCTTTCGGAGCGAAGTCGGAGCTAGTGACCGAGGCGGATCATCCCGCCGCCATGGCGTTCGCCCCTGACGGACGGCTATTCTACGCCGAGCAGCTCACCGGCAACATCCGGGTTCTCTCACCGGAGGGCGAGCTGTTGGAGGAGCCCTTCGCCCACGTGGACGTGGCCCTATACCTGGAGTGGGGGCTGACCGGGCTCGCCCTAGACCCTGACTTCGAGACGAACCACTACGTCTACGCCTTCTTCACAGAGCCTGTAGATCCCGATATACCCGTCGGCAGGCCGGTGGTCGTTCGCTTCACCGAAGAGAACGGCCGCGGCGTTGACCGGCAGGTTATCATCGATGACCTCCCGGAGACGCTTCCTGCCGCCCCGGGGTTCAACGCAAATGGCAGCATCCACTTCGGCCCGGACGGCTTTCTCTACGCCAACCTGGGGGACTACGACACGCCCCAGCTCGTGCAGGATCCGAGCACACCAGAGGGCAAGATGCTCCGTGTCGACAAGGAGGATGGATCGCCAGCAGAGAACAACCCCTTCGCCGACGATCCAGAGGCGGACCCGCGAATCTTCGCCTCCGGCTTTCGCGAGCCTTTCGACTTCGCCTTTCACCCCGAGACGGGCCAGATCTACGGCTCGGACAACACCCCAGTGAGCTGTGAGGAGCTCAATCTGATCGAAGCGGGCGCCAACTACGGCTGGCCCGACGTGGGCGAGTTCCCCTTCCCCAATTGCCAGGCAGGGAAGGGCACCAAGGCCATCTACTTCTTCGCCCAGGAGGAGATGGAGCCGGGCGATTTCCTCTCCTACGTCACCGTTTCGGGGCTGGAGTTCGCCTCCGGCGATGTCTATCCTCTCCTCGGCGACTCCCTGCTGGTCTGCGAGTCCGAGACCAGGCTGATGCGGCGGTTGGTGCTGGGCGGGGCCAACTTCGATCAGGTCACGGAGGACGACGTGATCCTCCAGGACTGCGATATGGATATCGCCACCAGCCCTGACGGCATCATCTACTACAGCAACGAGACGGAGATACGGCGTCTGGTCCCTCAAGACGCCGGCCAATAGCTGAGGATACCGTCCCAGGCCTCATCTATGCAGTGGGCGCCAACGGGGACCAATTCACGCGGCAGGCACCAGCGGCGCCAGGCGTGAAACCTTTTGGGCCTAGCCCTGGCTGGCCCCTCCGTCCTAAGGCTGCCGCCGTCTTCATGGAGGGAAGGGGAACGTTATCCGGGCTTCCCCACCAGACCTGTGGCCGCTTGACCTGACGATTCCGTTGGAATCAGCGGACTATCCTGGCCTGGAAGACGCCACGATCACGACCGCTGTGGTCTATGGGCCGGGCGCCTGGTTGCAGTGATCTGAGATGAGGTCTCGTGCTTGACCGGCGGCGGAGAGATACATATGATTTCACTAAACCGATACTTGAGTGGGGGATATAATGGGGGGTGTTTCTCCGTCTTTCGTCATAGAGGCGCTATGCCTTGCAGACAAGAGCGAATTGCAGCGGGAGCGTAGAGGTGCCTGTCGTACTCCTTTATCTTGATCCAACGGCTGCAGGCCTGGGCATCCAGATGTTGCTCGGCGCTATCGTCGGTGGTCTAGTGACGATCAAGCTGTTCTGGGCACGTGTATTCTCGCTGTTCCGCAGAACGAAGCAAGACACAGAGGGGACTTCGGCCACCGGCGAAGAAGCGCATGAGGCGGAAGAAGAGGCCCAGCTGCACCGATAGGGGGAAGGAACTGGTCGCGCCCTCCCCAACGTCCGGGTTGGGACAGACTGCAGCCAGGGCTATCGCTTTTCAGACTTAGGCGGGAACTGAGCGGGCATGGTTCGACCAGACCCCGGCTCCTTTCGGGACCCCGCTAGCGGTGTCTTACTTGGCGACAATCGGGTGTATCGCTTTTTCACTGCCGGGCATGTGGCAGACTTCGAGGCCCTAGTCGAGACCGGCCTTCTCGAGTCGCTGGTGGGGAGCGGAGCGGTGATAGAGACCAGAGCCGTCGGCGTCGAGGAGGCTCCCGAGGCCTATCGTGCGGCGCCCCAGGTAGGCTTGGTGGTTGAGCATCCACGACTTCCCTTCATCTCATACGTCTACGAGTGGCCCCTTGAAATGCTGCGGGCGGCGGCGGTTCGCTCACTGCAGATCTTACAAGTAGCCTTGGAGAAGGGCCTTATCCTCAAGGATGCGACCCCCTACAACGTTCAGTTCGTTGGGCCCAACCCCCTGCTGATCGACGTGGGCTCGTTCGAACGATACCAAGAGGGGATGCCATGGGTAGGCTATTCACAGTTCTGTCGCACCTTCCTCAATCCGTTACTTCTCCAGTCCATCACTGGCGTTCCCTTTCAGATGTGGATGCGCAGCTCTCTGGAGGGGATAGATCCGGTCCACCTCAATAGCCTCCTTCCGCTCAGACATAAGCTGCGGAAGAATGTCTTCATCGATGTCGTCCTTCAGGCATGGCTCAGTCGGAGGTTTGCATCGCGACGCACTGATGCGCCGTCGCTTCGAGAACGATCCATTCCAAAGGGTGTTGTCACAGGCCTTGTCAATAGGCTGAAGAAAAGCGTGGCGGGGCTGAGACGGCGAGGCAAGGGTCATTCACCTTGGCTGGAATACGAGAAGGAGTGTCACTATGAGGCGGAGGCGCTGCAGGACAAGGACCGGTTTGTAGAGGAGGCGCTGGCGAGAGCGCGGCCACAGATGGTCTGGGACTTGGGCTGTAACGTTGGAAGGTACAGTATCATGGCTGCACGCTACGCCCGGTACGTTGTGGCCATGGACAGCGACGAGGCGGCGGTTGGCGCATTGTACGAGAGGATAGAGGGCCAACACACGAATGTCCTGCCGCTGGCGGTCGACTTGCTCAACCCTTCGCCGAGCCAGGGGTGGGCCCAGAAGGAGAGGCAAGCCCTGGGAGATCGCGGCGCCGCCGATTTCGCCCTCTGCCTTGCCCTGGTGCACCATCTGGCGATCAGCGGCAACGTTCCCCTCACTAGAATCGTGGAGTGGCTCTCCACTATCGCCGAGGCAGGCGTCGTGGAGTTCGTGCCGAAGAGCGACCCGATGGTGCAACTGTTGCTGCGTACCCGAGAAGACGTGTACAGCGGCTATACGCAGGCCGCCTTCGAAGAAGCTCTCAGGGAGCACTTTGAGATAACTGACGTGGCTTGCCTGCCCAAGTCAGAGCGGGTTCTCTACTTGTTTAGCCGAAAGTAGCGTTGGCTTATGAGAGTGAGCCAGCTGGCTGTCGTTAAAGATCTGCTCTACGCCACGCTGATCGTCTTCAGCGCCGTGAGCCTCGCTAGCCTTGAGTTCTTGAAGAATATATATCCCGCCGCGGACTTAGCGCTGGTTCGCAAGACCACTGTGGTCTATTTGATCGTTCTGGTGCAGGTCTTGCCCGCTCTCGTGCTCTTGGCGGCGGACCGCCTCATCGCTGTGCGGGACAAATCAGGCAGGCGCGTTCGGGTCTTCCGCTCGGTGCTATTCACCGTGGCCCTCGTACTGATCTTGCGCCAGTTGCAACTCTACTGGGGTCCTGCTGAGGAGTTCACGGATTCGCTGAGATCAGCGAGCTTCGCCCTGCTGCTGCTTGTGCACCTAATGATTCTTGCAGCCATAATCGGCCTCGCTATCTGGTTGTTCGAAGGCCTGGTTCTGTTCTTCCTCTACATGTCCCCGGTGGCGATAGTCATGACTGCCCTCGTCCCATCTCAGGTGCCGACGGGCGAGAACCTCCCGAAGACGTTTACCCAGGAAGTGATGACAGCGACACAGACGGAATCCCAACCGGCCGTCTTCGTACTCGTATTCGACGAACTGGGATATGACGTGTTGCTTGACGACGACGGGACACTGGACACGGAGAGCTTCCCTAACCTCGCTGCACTGGCAGAGGACGGGGTCTGGTTTACCAATGCTACCACCAACGAGATGGCGTCTTTTCACGTCCTCCCAACCATTATCGACCCACTCAAATCCCTGGCCGAGTATTTTGACATCAGGCTCTATACCCACTACCGCACACTGGAGCAGGCCTACATCGACGATTGTGGCCGGGTCATGACGTGTCACGGCCTTGGATACCTGAGCGAAAACGATCATCTGCGGGTGGCGGGCAACCTGGCTTCGCGGGCCTTCTATCAGGCAACCCCTGAGTGGGTGGAGACGGCCATAAGCCGCCCCATGGGTTGGCTCCTGGACCGCATGGGCTGGGCATATCCGCCTGTGGATCGCAGGGGTGGCCACATCTTCACCAAGAGACTCTTCAACCTGCTTCTAGATGACATCAAGGGCCGAACAACGCTGGGGCGCATCCATGTGCTGCACCTGATATTGCCCCATGACCCACAAGCCTTCAACGAAAAAGGGAACGCTCTCCCGTCTACTGGCACCTATCGACAACAGTCGATGTTCGTGGACGTCTTAGTTGGCCGCCTTGTGAGCAAGTTGAAAAGAGAGGGCATTTACGATGAGACCGTCATTGCCGTCACAGGCGACCACGGCCCGCGGACCATGGCGCCTTCGCAAGAGATGCCCCCCATCCCAGCAATCCCCCATGTGCCGTTGGTGATCCACGCTCCCGGCTTGAATAGCGACATCTCCGATGTGGACTACCAGCATATTGACTTCGGCGCGACGTTGACGGATATCCTGGGGCTGCCACCGCCTACTAACGCCATTGTGCCTGCGGACGGCCGCCCCGTCATTGGCGTCGAAGAGATCTCAGCCTTCAGCACAGAGCGACCGCAGCGGGACAAGGTGTTTCTTGTTGCGCATGATGGGGGCTACTTGGAATTCGTCTACAGCGACGAGGATGATGGCTGGCGTTTCAGCCGTATAAGGCAGCAATAGAATGACAACGCTCTGGGCTGCATGCTCCTCGCCGCAATTCTCATCATGCGCGGCCAGCCTGTCTGGCGCGACCGCCGCCTGGTCCCTCCAGACACCGACGGATAACCAGGGATACCGTCTGAGGCCCGGTGCTATACAATAGACGCCGATGGGGACCAGTTCACGCAGCAGGCGCCGCCGGCGCCGGACGCGCTCCTCTGCCGCCGCTGGCGACGGCAGAACCGGCACACCGCTGCTGAAACGCGACGAGGTTGCCGCCGCCGGGCTGCTAACGGGGTTCGTGCTGCTGCTCGTGGGGATAGCGCTGCTGACATCGAGCGGAACGGGCGAGGGCGGCGCGACGACGAGCCCGGGCGGCGGCGCGACGACCGGCGACGTGGGCGCGACCGCCAGCCCCGCTGTCGCGACCGCGAGCCCCGTCGGTGCGACCGCCAGCCCCGCCACCGCAACCATTAGCCCCAGCAACGTGACCGTCACCCCCGGCAGCGCGACCATCACCCCCGGCGGCGCGCCCACGGCAGCGGCGAGCGACGAAGAGGCGATACAGTCGCTGGCCCGGAGGTCCATCGAGGTCCTGCCAGCGGGCCAGTGGCCGTCCCTCTACGACTCCTTCAGCGGCGAATTCCAGCAGCGATGCTCTCGCGAGCAGTTCGAACAGGTGGGAGAGGACTCCGCCACGCAGCTAGGTGAGAACCTCCGGCTCCTGCGGTTCAAGCGTACGGAGGGCGTGACCATCGAGGGCCAAACCGCTCAGGCTGTGATCGTGGGCGAAATAGTAGGCCAGGGTGAATACCAGGTCGGGGCCGCGTTCCAGAAGGAGGACGGGGTTTGGAAGATAGCACCGGTCCCCAATAGCGAAGGCTGCGCAGCTTTCAACTCTCTCAGCGGCTAGGGCCGCTCGGTGGACGGCATGTCCGACGAACACGCGCGGCAGGTGCGGCGGATGTTCGGCCGTATCGTCCCCCGGTACGACCTGCTGAACCGGCTGATGAGCCTGGGCATGGACGGCCGGTGGCGCCGGGCAGCGGCAGCCGTCGCACAGCCAGATGGTTGTCTCGCCCTAGACGTGGGTGCTGGCACCGGAGACCTGGCGCTGGAGCTGCATCGCCAGGGGGCGACCCATGTCGTTGGCGTTGACTTCTCCAGTGAGATGCTGGCCAGGGCCGGTGCCAGGGCCATGGCTGCAGGGCACACCGGGCTGTCGTGGGCACTGGCCGACGCTCTCGCTCTTCCTTTCCCCGACGACACTTTCGACTGCGTGACCAACGCGTTCCTGCTGCGCAACCTGTCAAACCTGCGGGCCGGCCTGACGGAGATGGCCCGCGTCCTCAAGCCGGGCGGTCGCCTCGTTTGCCTGGACGCGACCCAGCCACCGCCGGGGCTGTTCGGATCGGTGTACCGCCTGTACCTCAACCACCTGGTGCCCCCCCTGGCGGGCACTATCAGCGGCGATTGCGCCGCCTACCGCTACCTTCCCAACTCGCTCCAGGGCTTCCCGAAAGCAGCGGATCTCGCCGCCATCCTTGCGGACATCGGCTTGTCGGACGTCAGGTTCCGGCTCCTGGCGGGCGGAACCGTCGCCCTGCACTTCGGTTGCAGGCCAGCTACCGAGAGGTAGCCGATACTCGCTGCCGCGGGATTCTGTCGTGACCCGCGGCACTGGGCGGAGGCCCCACCGCTGCAGCACGGCTCACCGGCCCCGAGGCTGGCGGTATAATGGCGGCGTATCTCGGAAGCGAGAGGAGAGGGGCGCATGGACCCAGCGGGCAAGGTGGCCCTGATCACCGGCGGCGGCTCCGGCATCGGCCGGGCGACGGCGCTGGCGCTGGCGGAGGCCGGGGCTGCGGTCGTTACCGTTGATATCGACGATGGAGGGGGAGAGGAGACCGTGGCCGTCATCGAGCGATCCGGCGGCAAGGCGGCCTTCGTCCACGCCGACGTCACCAGACGGGAGGACCTGGAGCGTATGGTGACGTTCACCGAAGAGACGTTCGGGGGCCTGGACATCCTGCACAACAACGCGGGCGTTGTCACCGGCCAGCCTCGCTTCCCTGACGCTCCCACAGAGCGTTGGGAGCGGACGTTTGCCGTCAACCTCTGGGCGGTCATCGCGGGGACGGAGGCGGCGGTGTCCACCATGCGCCGTCGCGGCGGCGGTGTCATCGTCAGCACCGCCTCCCTGGCGGGCGTCATCCGCTACGAGCCGGACCCCATCTACGCCACGACAAAGCACGGCATCGTGGGCTTGACGCGGGCGCTGGTCTTCCTGAAGGACGAGGCCAACATCCGCGTGAACTGCGTCTGCCCGGCAGTGGTGGATACGCCCATGCTGACGAGGGACATGGGCGAGCTTACGGCCGAAGAACGGGCCCAGCGCGATGTCATCATCGGCCAAATGCCTCTCATCCAGCCCGGTGAGGTGGCGGATGCCGTGCTGGAGTTCATCCGAGACGAATCACTGGCGGGAGAAGTAATGGGGATCATGTACGGGCGGCCGCGCAAGCTCATACCCCCGGCCGTGACCCTGCGCCACGACCCCGCCCAGAGCATGCCTGGCTAGCGACACCCGAGGACGTGTCGATCGCGAACATGGACCTGATGTCCTGAGGAGGAGCAGAGCAATGGGTAAGCTGGACGGCAAAGTGGTGATCGTGACGGGGGCCAGCCGCGGCATCGGGGCGGAAATCGCCAGGTTGTTCGCGGCGGAGGGAGGCAGGGTGGTCTGCGCGGCCCGCACCCTGCGCGAGGGCGACCACCCGCTGGAGGGCTCGCTGGAGCGGACGGTGGCGGATATCCGCGCCGCCGGGGGCGAGGCTGCGCCCGTGGCGGCAAACATCTCCGAGCCGTCGGAGTGCGAGAAGCTGGTGCAGGCGGCCCGCGAAACCTACGGCCCGGTGGACGTTCTGGTGAACAACGCCGCCCTGACCTACTTCGTCCCGGTCAAAGACTACCCGCTCAACCGCTGGATGCGCTCCTGGGCGGTGAACTTCCACGCGCCGTTCATCCTCAGCAAGCTTGCCCTGGAGCAGATGATTCCTCGTGGCAGCGGCAGCATCGTCAACATCTCGTCCGGCGCGGCTATAGGCCCGGGGCGCGGCCCCTATGTGGAGGAGCAGACCGAGAGTTTCGACGGCACCTGCTACGGCGCTCAGAAGGCGGCCCTGGAGCGCTTCACCCAGGGGCTGGCGATGGAGGTATACGAGTACGGCATCTCCGTCACCTGCGTCTCACCCTCGCTGGTGGTGCCGACGCCGGGGACGGTGTTCCACGGCCTGGTCACCGGCCTGGACGACCCCAGCGGCGAGCCGCCGGAGCTTATGGCGAAGGCCGCGCTGCTGCTGGCGACGGAGCCGCTGGACAAGGTGACCGGTCTGGTGACCTACAGCCAGTTCATCCTCAAGGAGTACGGCTGGATCGCGGAGGCGCAGGGCATCGGCGTGGACCCGGATCGGCCGGGGAGCGGCTACAGCCGGATCTAGGGACATCATCGAAGAGAGCGATCCCGCATGAAACCGCGGTTGTTCGCCCCCCTGTCGCTCGCCGTTCTGCTGCTCGCCTTCGCTGTGGCCTGCGGCGGCGGTGGCCAGCCGCCCTCAACGGCGACGCAGACGCCAGCGACCGAGGCCGCTGGTACGGAGGTCATCCTACCCGACCAGCCTGCCGCGGGTTTCGATCTCGCCGACCCCTCCTTCGAGGCGCTGGAGGGAGCAGAGGCCTTCTTCGGCCGCCTGGGCGGAACGGTCTACGCCATCGAGATGCCCGACGATTGGAACCGGCGGCTGGTGGTCTGGGCCCACGGTTTTCGCGGGTCGGACCCCGATCTGGTTGTGGACACGCCCCCCATGCGCGAGCACCTCATCGAGAACGGGTACGCTTGGGCCGCCTCCTCCTACAGCGCCAACGGCTTTGTGCCCTTCGAGGGGGCCCATGAGACGGCGGCGCTGCACGACTTCTTCATCCAAGAGTTCGGCCAGCCGGACTACACGTACATCGCCGGCGCTTCGATGGGCGGCAACGCAACGCTGCTCTCGCTGGAGCTCTTCCCCGACCGCTATGACGGTGCTCTGGCCGCCTGCAGCGCGACTGGGCTAGGCGAGGTGGACTTCATTGGGCACTACGTCGTGCTAGGCGCCTACGCCGCCGGCGTCACCCAGGAAGAGTTCGACTCGATGGAGTCCATCGCCGAACTGGGCGAGCGGATCCTGCCGACCCTGCAATTCAACGCCGAGGCCCACACCCTCTTCGAGAGCCTGATCGCCACCCTCACCGGCGGGCCCAGGCCCTTCCGCCACGAGGGCTTCGATGAGTTCTTCCTCCGCAACTTCCTTCTGGCCGCCGAATTCGGCCCGCAACTGATTGACGCCTTCGACAACACTGACTTCGTCTATCCAGGCGACCCTGCCAGCGGCATCAGCGCCGAGGAGGTGAATCAGGGGGTGATCCGCATAGCTGGTGACCCCAAGGTGCGCAACGCAGATCCGAACCTCTCCGACCTGACCGGCGCCGTCCCGGCCCCCCTACTCATGATCCACACCACCGGCGACGGCTGGGTTCCCATCTCCGCGGTACAAGCCTTTCGGCGCACGGCCGAGGCCGCTGGCAACGGCGACCTGCTGATCCAGCGGGCCGTCCGGGCAACCGGCCACTGCGATTTCAGCGACGAAGAGTTGATCAGGGCGATGGAGGACCTCGTTGACTGGGTGGAGAACGGGGTCAAACCCAAAGGGGAGGACATCCTGGGATCGCTGGAGGCCGCAGGGCTGGAGTTCACCGACCCGATCCGGGAGGGAGACCCCGGCGGGCTGTAGGCTTTTCGCCGGGGAGTGGCTACAGCCGGACGTAGCCGAAGCTCGCGAGCAGCGCTTGCGCTGAGACGGCCTGAGCGCACCAGCCCGCTGCTTGACACACCCGCGCGCCGCCGCCTAGACTGGCCCATCATGCCACAGCGGATCCTTGGGAGGGCACGATGGGCTTCTTGAGATTCTTCTGGCTATCCCCTCTGGGCATGGTCGCCGGGGCGATCCTGACCATCATCGTCGCCGCCGTCATCTTCGCCGGCGTCAACGTCATCCTCGCGTTTAGTGGCGGCCCCGACGACTGCACCCCCGGCGGCGGAACGATCACCATCAGCGACGCCAACGCTCAGGCGTTCCAGGCGAAGTGGGACGCTTTCGACGCCCAGCTCGACGGCGGCGCCCCATCCTCCGTCGCTCTCAACGAGAGCGAGGTAAGCTCCCGGGCTAACCAGTTCCTCCGCGACGAGACGGACGTGGACTTCGAGGACATCCGCGTCTGCATTCATGACGGCTTCGGTGAGGCCACAGGCAAGCTGGAAACCTTTCTGGGGCTAGACACCAAGGTCAGGATTAAAGGGAGTCTGGACCTCAGCGGGGAGCACCCGGGAGTTCGGGACCTCGAGATCGAGATCGGCAACGTTCCCGGCTTCATCACCGGTGCCATTGAGGGCTTCGTGGAGGACGCCGTGGACGAAGCGCTCGAGGAGATCGACCTGAAGCACACTTACACCCCCACGCTCATGGAGGGCGACGCGCAGATCGACGGACAGCCCTAGCGGGCCGGGCAGTCGCTTGACAGCGACGTTCCACACCTTGACAGGGGAACCGGCGGCCGCTACATTGGCCGCGAACAGCCGCGACGGTTCCCTGGAGGCGACCCATGAGACGTTGGGCACGTCGGCTCTTGTACCTGTCAGCAATCCTCTGGACAGTGGCCCTGCTGTCCCCGTTCGTGTCGCCGGCGTGGGCGGAGGTAAGCGGCAACTGCGAGGCGACCATCAAGGGCGTCGACGTGCGCGGCCGCAGCAGCACCGACGCCGGCGATGCCATCGACGTCAACGACAACGAGGTCGTTGCCGTCGCCATGACCTCCCCCGCGGGCTTCGCGTCGCACAAGATCGACCTGGAGATCGGCGGCGTGCGAAGAACGGTCTCCAGCAAGACGGACGACGGCGATACCTCATGGTCGGGCAACGTCAACGTGAAGGACTATGCCTGGGCCGGCGCCGGCCTGTACAAGGTGATCGGTTCGGCCACTCTCAGCGACGGATCGTCCTGCTCCGGGGCGGCGCTGATAAACGTGACGCGCAACCCCCTGACCACGGTGGCGGGCGGGGCCGCCGCGGCGACCACCGCCGCGGGCGCGGTGGCCGTGGGCGCCTCCGCCGCGGCCTCCTCCCTGCAGGGGATCCGCGCCGGCCGCAAGGTCGAGGAGTGGATCACAGACGAGGCGGAGAAGGTCGGAACGGGCCCCAGGGGACCGGCGGAGCCCGCACAGCCTCAACAGCCGATGACGGAGGGAGAAAAGGACTTCTGGGCTTGGATGGACGTCTATGACCTCTTCTTCGGGCCATTCCTTAGGCCGGTTGGTATGTGGCCTCCTCCGTGCTTCGTGCTGGCTCTCCCTGCCCTGCTCCTCACCGGAGCGGCGATGGCGGTGCCGGGAGGGGCACCCTCCGCGCCGAGCGGCGTGCGGCTGCGGCGCGTGCCCTGGCGACCCCGTATCAGGTTAGGGCCGCTCCTGGGCGGCCTCCTGGCGGGCGCCGGCATCGTCGTTCTCCTCCAGCAGTACGCGGTGACGCCGCTAACGCGATCCCTTGCCATCGAGGGGCTGGTCATCGGCCTGGTCGTGGGACTGGTCCTCCCCTCCCTCGTCAACGTGTGGAGCGTCATGCACATCAACGGGGCGATCGCCAGGGCGGAGCGGAGGCTGAACGAGGCGATGGCCCAGGCGGGGCCGCCGCCGGAGGGCGGCCAGGCGCCGCCAGCGGAGCCCCAGCCATGAGCAGCGAAGCCCCAGCGCGAAAGCCATCGCCCTTCTCCCGTTTCGCCGAGCGGTTCATCGTCACGTACAAGCAGCGGGTGTCGCCCCAGTTAGGCGCCCGCTGTCGGTTCGAGCCGAGCTGCTCCCAGTACGGGCTGGAGGCCTACCGGCGCTACGGGTTCCTGAAGGCCACGGGCAAGACGGCGTGGCGGCTCGTGCGCTGCAACCCCTGGAACAAGGGACCTACGTTCGATCCGCCTTAGCGGGCCAGCTTCTCCGCCAGACGCCGGAATTTCAGGTTCGCCTCCCCTTTGAGCACGCGCCCGTGCCCAAAGCAGGCAACATCGAACTCCAGCGCCGCTAGCTTACGGATGCTCTCCTTCGCCTGCCCAGGATCCACCGTGTACATGCCGATAGGCATGCGCAGGCCGAGGATGTTGGCGGCGGCGTCCCCCACGAACAGCACCTTCTTCTCGGGCAGGAGAAAGGCCAGGTGGCCCGGGGTGTGCCCCGGCGTGTGCAGCACCTTGATCCCCCCGGCGATGGGAAGCTCCTCACCGTCCTGCACCTCCACGTCCACCGCCGCGGCCGGCGGCTCAGGCGACAGGCGCTCCACCAGCGGCCCGAGGAGCTTTCCCATCAGGGTCGAGGTGTTCGGCCCCGGTTGCTGCTCGTCTCCGCGCACTATCGGGCTGTCGGCAGGGTGGACATATGACTTGGCGTCGCAGGCCTCCTTCAGGGCGGCAAGGCTGCCCATGTGATCGACGTGGCAGTGGGTGATCAGTATGTGCTTGAGGTCCGCCGGTTGGCGGGAGGTCCCGGCCACAACGCCCAGGATCGTATCCTTTCGCTTAGGCAGGCCGGAGTCCACCAGTGTCAGCCCGTCATCGTCGACGACGAGGAAAGCGTTGGAGAAGGCCATCGCGATGCCGTAAACCCCAGAGACGATCTCTTCAGCCGCCATGATCAGCCCTCCCTTTCGGCATGTTGACTTCGCTGGCCGCGGCGGAGGATACCCCCCGGCCGCGCCCCCGTCTGCTTGCCCTTATCCACCACGACCTCCCCGTTCACGAGCACGTACTCGATCCCGGGTGGGTGCTGTCGCGGCTCCTCGTAGGTGGCCGTGTCCGTCACCGTTTGCGGGTCGAACACCACGACGTCGGCACACCAACCTTCCTTGAGCTCACCCCGGCGTTCGAGCCCGAAGCGTCGCGCCGGCAGTCCGGTCATCTTGTGCACAGCCTCCTCCAGAGTCAGCAGGCCCTCCTCCCGGGCGTAGCGGGCCAGCACCCGAGCGAACGTCCCGTACAGCCGCGGGTGGGGCTTCCCACCCTCGGAGGGCAGACCATCGGAGCCGATCATGCACAGCTCATGCTTGATCACCCGCCGCACATCTCCCTCGTCCATGTCGAAGATGACCGCCACGGCGTTCCGCTCCTCCTGGAGGACGCGGCTGAGGGCGTCGGCAACGGGCAGGCTCAGCATCTCTGCGATCTGCGAGATCGTCTTGCCTTCGTACTCCCGCCGCTCCCGCACCGTCGCCACCATCACGATGTCGGCCTCCGACGCCTCCATCTCGTGGGCCAGAGCCCACAGGACGGTGCTGGCGGCCGTGTAAGGGTAGACGTCGAACGCGACGTCCACTCCCTCCGCTCGCGCCTGCTCGGTGAGGCGGATGGAGTCCTTAGTGCGACCCCAGTTCTTGCGGCCGGACGCCTTGAAGTGGGAGATCTGCACCGGCAGGCCAGCCCCGCGTCCGATGTCGATGGCCTCGGCGACGGCGTCGAGCAGGAGCGACCTCTCATCGCGGATGTGGGAAGCATACAGCCCGCCCGCCTCGGCCGCCACCTTCGCTAGCTCCACGAGCTCTGGCGTCTTGGCGAACGCCCCAGGGGGATAGATGAGCCCCGTGGACAGGCCCACCGCGCCCGCTTCCATCGCTTCCTGGACGTGCTCGCGCATGGTCGCCAGTTCGTCCCGCTCCGGCGTCCGTAGCTCCAGGCCCATGGCCGCGAAGCGTACCACACCGTGGGGCACCAAGCAGGCCACGTTGAGGGCCGGCCGCGCCGCCTCCACCGCATCCATATACTCCCCGAAAGTCCGCCAGGTGATCTCCGGCGGCGACCCCAGCACGTTGCCCACCCCCGCCTGGAAGAACGCCCGGAAGGCCTCACCGGCAGGGGCCATGCCCACACCGCAGTTGCCCACGACCTCCGTGGTCACCCCCTGCATCACCTTGAAGTCCACGTCGGGATTGAGGATGACGGTGGCGTCGTCGTGGGAGTGCACGTCGATGAATCCGGGCGCCACGGCCAGCCCCCTGGCCTCGATCACTCGGGCAGCGGGGCCCTGGGCATCGCCCACAGCGGCGATACGTCGGTCCCGCACCGCGATGTCGGCGCGCGCAGGCGGTGCTCCCGTCCCATCGACGACGGTGCCGCCGCGGATCAGCAGGTCGTACGGCTGCTCAGGCATGCCGGCGTCCTACAGCCAGGGCGGTAGCAGCCGCTTGGCCAGCAGCCACAACCGTGCGGTCAACGACGTGTCGGCCGAGAAATCCTGCGTCAGCACCCGCTGCGGCCGCACCACAAGGGTCACCTCGGCGCTTTGCTCCACCGCCTCCCGCGCCATTCGCAGATAGGCCGCCCCCGCCACCGCTCCCAGGTAGCGACGAGCGATGGCGGCATCCAGCCCCTCCTCAACCTCTTCAACCGAAGCGCGGCCGTGCACCGTGACGCTCCTGTACGGGGGGCGTTCATCTTGGACGCAGATGGTCACACGTGGGTCTCGACCGACGTTGCGGGCCTTGACGCTCTCCCGACCTGTGCGCATGTACAGAAGCCCATCACGGTACAGATACCAGATGGGCGTCAGGACGGGCTCTCCGTCGGGCTTCAATGTGGCCAGCACCGCTACGCGCCGTTCGGCCAGAAATCGCTCCCATTCCGCGCGACTCATTCGTTGGGGCATGACTGCCTGCACGCTATCAGCCGATCCAAGCAGTGTCAACGGAAGGCGCCCGGTTCACGCCTCGGGCTGAAGCCTGCCCGCCGTCTCATCACGAATAGCGTGCCTCGGCCTAGCTCCCTGGCTGTAACATGTTGAACCGTCCGACCGTCCTCTTCATTGAACACCACGCAACTCATTGGTGACCATGAACACTGGCGCGGCACAGGCAACGCAGACGAGGGCCGGGCTGAGGCCAGCCTACGTGCTGGGCGACCCGGACGTTTGGCCGTCAGCGTTCGAGGCCGCGTTGCAGGATCAGGGCTTCGCTGTCGCGGCCTTCCGGGAGCTGCACGAGCTTTTCGACCGTTCCCACGACGAGGCGCCTGACCTCCTCATTCTGGCCAAGCGTAACGCGCCTTTCGCCGTCCGAGCCTGCCAGGCGGTGCGCGGCCTTCGGGACACGCCCATCATCGTGGTTATCGCCAGCGAGAGCGACTTCGTACCCGTGATGGACGCTGGCGCCGACGACGCGGTGACTGCCTCCAGCGACGCCGCCGTCTTCACCGCCCGCGTCCGCGCTCTCCTCCGGCGAGCCCAGCACTGGCAGACCGGGCAGAGCGCCGGCATCATCGTCATTCGCGACCTTCTCATCGACCTAGACAAGTGCGAAGTGGTACTTCAGGGCCGGCCCGTTTCCTTGACGCCCACGGAGTTCCGCATCCTCGCTGTCCTGGCAGAGAAGGCGGGCAAGGTGGTGGACGCCCGCTCTTTGCTCTCCTCGGCACACGAACACGACTACGATGATCGCGAAGCGCAGAACCTGGTCAAGGTCCACATCGCCAACCTTCGCCGCAAGCTGGAGGACGGCCGCCATGACAACCCCTATGTCCTCTGCGTCCGCGGCTTTGGCTACATGCTGGAGCGCCGGTCTGAACGGCGCGCCAACGATCCCCTCACGATTCTGCTGGAAGCCCCCGGCGACCAAGAGGCCAACTAGCGCTCTTTACGCTATCTGAACCCCTCCTTTACCGGAGCTCTACGTTCCGTTTGTCACGGCTCCTCGCGTCTCTGCTAGCCTGAGCTTGGACGAACGCTCCAAGTATCAACGGGAGGCACAGATGGGACTCGGATTCTTCAAGCAGAGGCAGGAGATGACACGTCCGCAGCAGATAGACATGGGAAGCAGGAACGAGCGCTTCGGCGCCTATTTCCCTCGCCTGTTCGCCTACGTGCGCTCCTGCGTCGGAGGCGACATGCCTGCTCAGGATATCATCGTCGAGGCCTTCACGCGCGCCTTCAGCAGGGCGGGCGATGCCGGCGAAGAGCGCTTTCGCACCGTCCTTTTCAGGACGGCACGGCGCCTCTGTCGACCTGCTCTCCGGGGCGACGGATCCGCCGGCGACGACCTCCTCAACCCGCGGGAGCGTGAGGTCATCTCACTGGTATTCGACGCGGGCCTAACCCGCGAACAGATCACCCGGATATTTCGCATCCGGCAGACGACCGTTAGCTCGGCCCTTCTGACCGGCCTGCGCAAACTGAAGGAGCAGACTTCGCCGGCGGCCGCGGCGGCCTATCTCACACTAGCCTGAGGCCCCTCTTCCGCAGGAGGACAACATGAACACGCCGGAGCCCGCGGCCATCATCAGCATCGGCATCATCGTTTGGACACTGCTTCTCCTGGCCGCCATGCTGGCCATCGTCAAGGCCTGGAGGGCGAGCAGGGAGATGCAAAGGAGGACGCGCGAACTGGCCCGCCGGGCTGAACAGCTCCGCCTGCTCAACCGTATCACCTTCCTGCTGTCCCGGGAGACCCAGCGCCGCGGCGTCGGGCGCGTCGGGACGGAGTTCCTCGTCAGGGAGATGGGCGTCGGACGCGCCGTCTTCTGGCAGCCCGACAGTGACGGAGAACCTGAAGCCCCCTGGCTGTCCTTCCCCGAGGACGGTCAAGCGGCGGCGGCCCCGCTCCTGCCCGAGGTTCAGCGCATCATAATGGCGCGCACGGCAGCGCGGGGCAGCGCCCCCGTCATCCTCCGCCGCGACTCGCAGGACCAGCGTCCGCAACCGCTCCGCATTGCGGGCGCGCCAGCCACGGGCTTCGTGCTCTACGTCCCCCTCCGCGGCGGCTCCCCCCGCGAGGGCGTCCTGGAGTTGTACTCCGGCCAGGAGCCGTGGGGGCCCGGTCACTGGGAGTTGCTGGGCCCCGTGGCCGCCCAGCTCGGGGGCGCCCTCCAGCGCGCGCGGCACTACGAGGAGATGCAGCAGCGGGCCGACCTGGACTTCGTCACGGACCTGTTCAACCATCGCTTCATGCAAATCTACCTCCAGCGGCTGGTCACCGATGAAGCCACTCGCAAGCGCGGCTTCGCCCTGCTGCTAATGGACGTGGACAGCTTCAAGACGATCAACGATACGTACGGCCACTCTGTGGGCGACCGCGTGCTGCAAACCGTCGCCGACCAACTGAAGCTAATGACCGACCGGGTGGGCACGGTGGGCCGCTTCGGTGGCGACGAGTTCATCGTCGTCCTCCCCAACCACTCACGGCAGGAGGCCTGCGCCTTCGCCCAGGCCTTCCAGGATTGGTTGGCCAACTATGCTCTCCGGACTCCCGGCGGGCAGAGGATAGCCATCGTCGTCTCCTGTGGCCTCGCCGTCTTCCCCGATGACGGCAAGCGGCGGCAGGAGCTCCTGGCCGTGGCCGATGCGCGGCTGTACCAGCGGAAATCCCCTGACGCGCACTCCGGCGGCCACCGCCGGAACCGGCACGGGCGGGCGGAGTTGGGGACCTTCGGCTTCCTGGAGGGGCTGGTCAGGTCGGTGGACAACAGGGATCACTACACGCGCGCCCACTGTGAGACCACGGCCGAGTACGCCGTGATGCTGGCCCAGGAGATTGGCCTGTCTCCGTCGGCACAGCGGACTCTCCGTCTCGGGGCCCTCCTTCACGACGTGGGAAAGATCTGCATACCCGACGATATCCTGCGCAAGCCGGGGCAGCTCACCGCGGAGGAGTTCACCGTCATCAAGCATCACGTGTCCATCGCAGAACACCTCATCGTGGATGTGCCGTACGCCGAGGAGGTGCGGGAGATCGCCCGCCACCACCACGAGCGCTTCGACGGCAGCGGCTATCCGGATGGGCTCCGAGGAGAGGAGATACCCCACCTGGCGCGCATCCTGGCCGTGGGCGACGCCTTCTCCGCCATGACCCTTGACCGGCCCCACCGCAAGGGGGTCCCCTGCCAGGAAGCCTACGCGGAGCTCCAGCGTGTCGCCGGCGCCCAACTCGATCCCGACCTAGTGCAAGCGTTCGGCCGGGTCCTGACGGTGCTGGAAGAGGATCACGCCCTGTCCGCCGCTCTCATCTAGGTGATAGCGCCTTCATCCGCAGGAGCCGTCGCCGGCTCGCGTGATCCTTGAGAAGGGCGAACGACCTACTTGGGGCGCTTCTTACGGGTGGGGCGGTTGCGGGCGGCCTTGGCGGCGTACATGCGGCCGTCGGCCTGACGGAGGAGCTGGCTGGAATCCTCGGCGTCTTCGGGGAAGGACGCAAAGCCGAAGGAGACGCTAATGCGAACGCGGCGACCCTTTCTCGCCAGCGGGACCTCGTTCTCGACGGAGCTCTGCATGCGGCGGGCGATCTGGGCCGCGCCCGCACTGTCTGTGCGGGACAGGATGACGGCAAACTCGTCGCCGCCCAGGCGAGCCACGATATCGGAGGCGCGGGAATACCGCACGAGTCGCTGGGCGAGGGTGCGCAGGGCCTCATCGCCAGTCTCGTGGCCGAAGCTATCGTTCAGTCGCTTCAGGCCGTCCAGGTCAAGGATGAGGACCGATACCGGCAGAGAGTAGCGGCGGGCAGTGGCCAGCTCCCGCTCCAGTTGATCGAAGAAGTGGTGGCGGTTGTAGACCCTGGTGAGCTCATCGATGGCGGCCGTGGCGCGCAGTACGTCGCGCTGGCGCAGGCTCTCCAGAGAGACCCCGACGGCGTAACCCAGGGATGTAAGGAGTTCAGCGTCCCGCAGGCCCGAGTTGGATCTCTCCGCCATCAGGCCGAGAATCCCCATCACACCTCGGAAGGACTGGACGGGAGCGTACACGATCTGCTGTCCGTGGGGTACGATCATCTCGGCCGGGAACTCGTCGTCGGGATGAAGAGCAACCACCTGCTTGGTGGAGAGAGCCTGCTGCACTCTGGCGGCGCACAGACGGAGGTAGCGGTCGGCATCGACGCGGCTGAGGCTGCTGAGCGCCATGAGGTCAAGGAAGCCGCTCTCACTGTGGAGGGCCAGAAAGGACCCCCTCAAGCCCAGCAGCCCGTCCACGATGGTCACGGTGGCGTGACAGCCCGCGTCAAACGTGGACAGGGTGCACAGCTGCCGGGAAACGTCCGCCGGGTACGCGCTACGTTTGCGTAGCTTGAACACATGAGCGAAGGCCAGTTCGATGGCGAGAGTGGCGATAGCGAATCCTCCCAGGTGGACGGAAAAGGCCTGCTGCCAGGTCACGCCCCACAGGAAATGGTCCAAGGGAATGAGCAACGTCACGCCGGGATAGACGATCATCCGGGTCCACCACTTGACGGTGCGGAGATCGCCGAGATGGTCTTGGGCCGGCGAGTCCGCAGGAAGTTGGGGCCCGTCGACAGCAGGATCCAGGGCGCCCTGGAGGTCAACTCTGGCGCTCATCCAGGCAGCTATTCTCCTAGCTGGCAATGTCTTTACTAGGCAAGACGTGTGGTAGGCTCCGGCGTTACGGCATTCCGTCAAGCGAGAGGAGAAAGCCTGAAGCCCCGCTCGGCGGGGCGAGACGAAATGGGAATGACGAACGAGGGTTCTTGTTGACAGCTTCGCCATTTGCATCTATGATTATGATTCGGACGGCGACCACGACAGGCCGAATCCCGCAAGGCAGGCGGGAACGGGGGAACCGTATACAGGGGTGAATCTCGACAGCAGTCGGGAAGGGCGGCTCTTTCAGTCCTAACCCGTCAGCTAACCCCGTAGGCCGTGGAAAGAGGTCATAGCGCGCCGCAAAGCCGGGCGGAGGGCTATGCCCTCTGGCCCGGTGTTCAATTTGGTCGCCCCAGAACGGAGGTGCGGGTCATGCAGCGAATAGCGCATCGCTGTCCCCGCTGTGACCAGCCTCTGGGGATTTCGTGGGACATGTGGGGGAAGTACTACCTTTGCGGCGGCTGCGGCTTCACAGCGGAGGACGACGACGAACTGAACGGCAAGAGCCACGAAGCGATCCCACAACCCACTTCGCACCTGATCCAGGAGGCGGCCCCCCGGTTGTGGCAGGCCTCCTCCAAGAGGCAGTGATGGCAGGGGCAGTCAGGTTCCTCTACGGCTTCGCTCTGGGCATCAGCCTAGGCATCATCGGCTCCAGGCTGCTCGCCGCCGCCTCATCGGGCACCCACCGGCGCTCCATCTGGAACGGCCGCCAGCATCCACCGGCCGGGGCGTCACGCCCGAAGCGACGCAGGGAAGAGGCAGTGGCCCACTAGGGGAACGGCAAGACTATTCGCAGCCGCCCCGACGCGTCGGGGCGGCTGTTGCCTTTGTGGCACCCACCGCATGAGCAGCTCAGGTCACGGTGTGTCTCTCCTTGAGCGCATAACTCACCGCTGATAGAATCGCGACGACCGTCGCCTATGGAGAGTGCTCTTGGACATAGACGTAGGGCTGTTCATCGTCCTTCTGATACGTTTCACAGTGCCGCTGACCATTTTCCGGTGGCCCCTGTGGGGTGGCATAGCGTCCCTTTGCTGCGATGCCCTGGACGTAGTCGCCTGGTCTCTCATGCCCTGGGGCGGCTATCCCGACTCCTACCACAAGCTCGACAAGTACCCCGACATGTACTACCTGAGCATCGAGTTCATCGTCACGCAACTGCGATGGGGAGTCGGCTGGGCGCGGCGCATCAGCCTAGGGTTGTTCTTATGGCGACTCACCGGCTTCTTCCTGTTCCAGTTGACAGGAGAGCGCAAGATCCTGTTCCTCTGTCCCAACATATTCGAAATCTTCTACATCTTCGTCATGGTGGCCACCACCTACGTCTCCTGGTACAAACTCACGCCCCCACGGCTGGCCCTGTGGATTACCGCCCTGGGGCTGCCCTGGTGGGTAAAGGAGTACTTCCTCCACTGGGAGCGGGTGTGGGACGATGTAGTTGCCGTCGACGTGATCGAGACTGTCACCGAGGCGGTGCTGAGCTGGCTGGGCGACTGGTTCGGCCTGCTGCTGGCGGTGATGCTGCCGGCCGTCGCGGCTACCGTTCTCCTGGCCAGAGCCGGCCGTTTGGGATGGCTACGCCGCTGGCTGAGAGCGCAGCTATACGTGCGTGGATACGGCCAGCAAGCTGATTGAGGCGCGCTTTCAGGGGGCAAGACATGCAACGGTACGAACTTCGCGGCCTGTACGTGATCATCGACCCGGAGGTGGCGGCCGGCCGCGACGAGGTGGAGGTAGCCCGGCAGGCGCTGGCCGGGGGAGCGCGGCTGATCCAGCTCCGGGACAAGCGGCGGGAGAAGGGTATCCAGCTTCACATCGCGCGGGCGCTGCGGAGTCTCTGCCAGGAGAGCGGAGCGGCGTTCATCGTGAACGACCACGTGGACCTGGCGCTGGCGGTGGAGGCCCACGGGGTGCACGTGGGGCAGAAAGATCTGCCGGTGAGCGTAGTGCGGCGGCTGGTCCCACGAGAGATGATCGTGGGCTGCTCCACCAACAACCCGGAGGAGGCCAGCCGCGCGGAGGCGGACGGCGCCGACTACGCTTCCGTGGGACGGCTGTTCCCCACTGGCTCCAAGGAGGACACCCGTCCGGCGACCACGGGGACGCTGCGGGCGGTGAAGGCGGCCGTGTCGCTGCCCGTGTGCGCCATCGGCGGCATTAACGAGACGAACATCGACGAGGTGGTGACGGCGGGCGCGGACATGGCGGCCGTCATCGCGGCGGTGGTGACGGCGCCGGACGTCCAGAAGGCGGCGCGGCGTCTGGCGGAACGGCTCGGCTAGCCGAACCGCGAGGGGCTGAACGGCTCCAGCGGCATCTCCGTCTTTCCGTCGGCCATGAGTTCGGCGATGAGCCTGCCGGTGATGGGACCCAGGAGGATTCCGTTACGGAAGTGGCCGGTGGCCACGAGGACGTTGTCCTGCCCGGGCAGGCGGCCGATGATGGGACGGTCGTCCGGCGACCCGGGACGCAGGCCGGCCCAGTCGCTCGCTATTTCCGGGTAGCGCAGCGCCGGAGCGATCGCCAGCGCCATCCGTCGCACCTGCGACAGCCCGCGGCGGGTGGTCACGGGACGGAACCCTACGTCCTCCACGGTGGCCCCGGCGAACAGGAAGCCTCCCGCCTTGGGGACCAGGTAGCCGTCCTCACCCCAGACGATATGCCGCACCGCCGAAGAGCGGTAGGCCAACATCTGACCGCGCATGGGACGGGTCGGCACGTCCACGCCCAGCCTGCGGGCCAGGCGCTGCGTCCAGGGCCCGGCGGCCAGGACGACGCGGTCGGCGGCGATGGCATCGCCGTCCGAGGTACGCACGGCCGCCACCCGGGAGCCCTGGCCAAGGAAGCCGACTACGGCCGTCCCCTGCTTGACTACGGCGCCAGCGTTGGCAGCGGCCCGGGCCAGGGCCTGGGTCAGGAGGCCCGGATTCACGTGGTGCCCTTCTGGCGAATATGCCGCTCCCAGCACGCTGGCCGCCAGCGAGGGCTCCAGAACGCGCAGGGGGCTGCCCTCCACCCATTCCAGGTTCAGCCCCAGTCCGTCGTGCCAGCCAGCCAGAACGCGCAGCGCCTGAGCCCATTGCTCCGACCAGGCTGGCAAGAGGATACCGGAGTCAAGGTACTGCACATCAATGCCCGCTTCGTCGCGCAAGGCCTCGACCAGGGAAGGATAGGCATCCACCCCGGCCCGACAGAGGTCGCCGAAGGTGGCGCTGGGGAGGGCCTCCGGCGGCGTCACCAGGATGCCCGCGGCGGCCCCGGAGGCCGCACCTGCCACCTCGTCCCGCTCCAGCAGCGTGACGCTGGCGCCGGCCTTCGACAGGTAGTAGGCGGAGGCGCAGCCGATGATGCCCCCGCCAACGATGACAACGTCGGCCATCAGAACCCCCGCACTAGGACGACGCCGCCAACGATGAGAAGGGCGCCAACAACCTTGAGAGCGTCGATGGGGTCCTTGGCCTGGGCCAGGAGCCCCATGTGATCCCAGGCGATGGCGGCCACCATCTGTCCGGCGATGAAGACGGCACCGGTGGCAGCGATGCCGATGCGGGGGCCGGTGAAGGCCACCGTCCAGACGATGAAGGCCCCGGCCAGGCCACCGAGGAAGTAGTACCACTCCAGGCCGCGCATGATACCCAGGAAAGCAAGGAGGGCGATGACGGCCAGGGGCAGCAGGTAGATCAGCGGCCTCCCCGGCGTGTTCAAGTTCAGCTCCCCCAGCAAGACCCACCGCGAGAGCATGAAGACGAGCACGGAGCCGTAGGTGACGGTCACGGACACCATCATCGCCTCCGGCACGCCGCGCTCCTCCCCCATAGCGCCGTTGACCAGAATCTGGGTGGCGCCGGCCACGCCAGCGCCGAAGGCGAGCAGGAAGAAGAATGCTTCCATGGCAAATGGCTCCTTGATGGGCTTGACGTGAGCGCCCCCGCCGACGGCACGAACCACCTCCACCATGTCGCCGTCGTTGACCGTCACGCTGCCCCATTCGCTGCGGGGGACGACCTCGCCGTTGACGGCCACCGCCACCTGACGCGAGTTTATGTCGAGCGCTTTCAGGAAAGCGTTGACGTTGAGGGGGCCCTCCAGCTCCCGCGGCTTGCCGTTGACGGTGACGGTGATCACGGGCGGGCGGCTCCCACGGCGGCCCAGGCGGCATCCAAGGCGCTGCGCAGCTCGCTGGCGGCAGCCCGCCTGTCCGGCTGGGCGAGAACGGCGGAGATGACGGCGATCCCGGAGGCTCCGGCCCACACCGTCTCCCCCACCCTAGTGGCTCTGACCCCGCCGATGGCGAGCACGGGCACGCGCACGCTCCGAGCCACCTCCTCGATCAGCGAGAGGCCGGCGGGCTCACGGCCGGGGTGGGAGCGGGTCTCGTAAACGGGCCCGGCGACGAGGTAATCGGCGCCCTCCGCCTCGGCGCGGCGGGCAGCCTCGAGGGAATGCACCGAGCGGCCCACGAGGAGTCCCTTCCGAGGGCGCTGCACAGGCGGCGCGATCTCCGGCAGATGGATGCCATCGGCCTCGGCGGCGAGGGCCACGTCCAGGGCTACGCCGTCGGCCGGCCCGTTGACCAGCAGAACCGCTCGCCTCTGGGTCGCCTGGCGCAGGCGGCGGGCCAGCGGCAGGAGGTCCTCGGGTGGCAGGCTACGCCCGTCTGGGTCCTTCTCGCGGAGCTGTACGGCGTCCACGCCGCCCTGCACGGCGGCCTCAACGGCAGCGATGAGGGCGTCTGCGCCACCGAGCAGGTGGCGATCGGTGATGAGCATGAGGCAGGGGAGTGGCAGCGGCATCAGGTGGGACGAGCGACGCCTTCGATGGCTATGGACCGGGTGCTGGTAGAGTTCTCCCGAAGCGGGGCCAAGTCGCGGTAATCGGGTGAAGAGATGAACCGGAGCATCTGCGCTGTAGACTCGAACTCTAGGATGATCAGCCTCTGGGGCCGCCAGTTACCTGCCAGAGGCGTAACCTTACCACCGCGGACTATGTAGCGGCCCCCATACTTGTGCACCACGGCCGGAACTTTAGCCATATACTCACCGTACATCTCCTCGTTCCGGATCTCGATCTCGACGATCATATAGACTGACATATCTGCCTCCCTGTGGTGTTCCGCACAGGTACCAGACTGACGTGAATGCGGCAGATTGCCCGTAGCGAGCATTAGGAGGGTCGGGCCAGGCCCCGCCCGGCGGCGGGCACGCCTTCTGTAGGGCTGGAGGCCTGGGCCAGCTCCTTTCTGGGGATGCGGCCGGCCAGGTAGGCCTGCCGCCCCGCCTCCACGCCCTTGCGGAACGCCTCCGCCATGGCCACCGCGTCCTGCGCCTGAGCGATAGCGGTGTTCACCAGCACGGCGTCGGCGCCGATCTCCAGGGCGAGGGAGGCGTCCGAAGGGGCGCCCAGCCCGGCATCGACGACGACGGGCACGCCAGCGTTCTCGACGATGATCTGTATCTCCTCCAAAGTGAAAACGCCGCGGCCGGAGCCGATGGGGGAGCCGAGGGGCATGACGGTGGCGCAGCCGACCTCCTCCAGCCTTCGCGCCAGGACGGGGTCAGCGTGGATGTAGGGAAGAACGGTGAACCCCTCGTCTATGAGGGTGCGAGCGGCCTCCAGCGTCTCGATGGGGTCGGGAAGGAGATAGTTGGGGTCGGGGATCACCTCCAGCTTCACCCAGTCGGAGCCGGTGAGCTCGCGGGCGAGGCGGGCGGTGAACAGCGCCTCGTCCACCGTGCGGCTGCCAGCGGTGTTGGGGAGAAGAGTGTAACGCTTCCAGTCCAGATGATCCATCAGGTTGGGCTCATCGGGCTTGTCCAGGGGGAGGCGGCGGATGGCGACGGTGACGATCTCGGCGCCGGAGGCATCGATGGCGGCACCCATCTCCTCCATGCTGCGCCACTTGCCGGTGCCAACGATGAGGCGAGAGCGGAACGTCTTGCCAGCGATGGTCAGAGGGTCATCAGTCATGGTGTGGCCTGCTTTCTGCGGGTCTTCTTCCTAGGTGCGTCCTCGTTCGATCCAGGCACGTCCGCCCTAGACGTGATCATCGGGCGCGCGTTGGTGTTGACGATGAGCTCGAACACGTCCGGTCGGGCGTAGTGGCCAGCCACGTCCAGAATCCACTTGGGGCCCCGCAAGAGGGCGGGATCGACATCCGCGTAGAGGATGCCTTCCTCCTCGTGCAATGGGCCGGCTACGAACTGACCCTCGGGGCTAACGATGGCGCTGTCGCCGGGGTTCACCCACTCGCCACGGACGGCCCGGAAGAACTCGCGGAAGCGGAACTGCTCCGGGATGTCATCCACGCGCTCGGCGACGCAGCAGCCGATGACGTAGACGCGGCCCTCCTTGGCGATGTGCCGCAGAGTGGAGAGCCAGGGTTCGCCCTGGTCCCAAGTCGCCGCGACGTAGATCTGCGTGCCCCAGGCATACATAGCGTAGCGCGCCAGCGGCATGTAGTTCTCCCAGCAGATCAGCCCGCCCAATCTGCCGAAGGGCGTGTCGTAGACCTGCAACGTGCTGCCGTCGCCCTGCGCCCACACCAGTCGTTCGCCGCCCGTCGGCACGAGCTTGCGGTGCTTGCCGAGGATATTCCCCTGCGCGTCGATGTACAGCAACGTGTTGTACAGGCTGGCCCCGCTCGCCTCCGTATTGCGTTCGGTCATGCCCATGACCACGTGGGTCTTGGCGCGTTTGACGGCCTGGCACAGCCGCTGGGTGGCAGCGCCGGGGATCTCGACGGCGTTGTCCAGTAGCCGGGCGTACAGGTCGCCGAGTATGCTGTCCTGGCCCGGGGGAACGGCCCACACCCAGTCGGGATAGGCGGGGACGAACGACTCGGGGAACACGATGAGACGGGCGCCGTTGCGCGCCGCCTCGGCGATCAGCCCGCAGGCTTTGTCAACCGTGGCACCCCGATCTAGATAGACGGGCGCCGCCTGAACCGCCGCGATCTTGAAGCTCTCATCCGTGGTTGGCATCGTCACTTTTCCCTGTCGGCCAGCTTCATCTCCTCGGCCTCGCTGGGCTGGGGACGCTCCTCCCCCAGGTGACGGGAGATCTGCATGGCGCAGAACTTGGGGCCGCACATGGAGCAGAACTCGGCGGTCTTGAAGGTGTCGTGGCCCAGGGTCTCGTCGTGCATGGTGCGGGCGGTTTCGGGGTCCAGGGAGAGGTCGAACTGCTTCTGCCAATCGAAGTCGTAGCGAGCCTTGGACAGCTCATCGTCGCGTTCGCGGGCGCCGGCGTGACCGCGGGCGACATCGGCGGCGTGGGCGGCGATCTTGTAGGCGATGACACCCTCCCTCACGTCGTCCAGGTCGGGCAGGCCCAGGTGCTCTTTGGGGGTGACGTAGCAGAGGAAGGAAGCGCCGGCGTAGCCGGCCATCGTCGCACCGATGGCGGAGGTGATGTGATCATAGCCGGGGGCGATGTCGGTAACGAGGGGGCCGAGGACGTAGAAGGGGGCCTCATCGCACAGCTCCTGCTCGATGCGGACGTTGTACTCGATCTGATCCAAGGGCACGTGGCCGGGGCCTTCCACCATCACCTGGCAGTCGGCGGCGCGGGCGCGGCGGACGAGCTCGCCGAGGGTGCGCAGCTCGGCTATCTGGGCCTCGTCGGAGGCGTCGGCCAGGCAGCCGGGGCGGAGGCCGTCGCCCAGGGAGAAGGTCACGTCGTAGGTGCGGAAGATGTCGCAGAGATCGTCGAAGCGCTCGTAGAGCGGGTTCTGCTTATGGTAGTAGAACATCCACTGGGCGATGAGGGAGCCGCCGCGGGAGACGATGCCGGTGACGCGCTCGGCCGCGAGGGGCAGGTATTCGAGGAGGAGGCCAGCGTGGATGGTCTGGAAGTCGGTGCCCTGCTGGGCGTGGCGCTCGACCATGCGGACGAAGTCGTCCGGGGTGAGGTCTTCGACACGGTCGACCTGGGTGACGACTTCGTAGATGGGGACGGTGCCGATGGGGACGGTGGAGTTGTCGATGATGGCCTGACGGATGCGGTCGATGTCGCCGCCGGTGGAGAGGTCCATGACGGTGTCGGCGCCATAGTGGACGGAGGTGTGGAGCTTTTCGAGCTCCTGGTCGATGTTGGAAGTGACGGCTGAGTTGCCGATGTTGGCGTTGATCTTGATGGTGCAGGCTTTACCGATGCCGAGGGGGTCGAGTCGGCCGGCGAGGTGACGGACGTTGGCGGGGATGACCATGCGGCCGCGGGCGACTTCGTCGCGGACGACCTCTGGAGGTAGGGATTCCCTTTCGGCGACGCGGCGCATGGCGTCGGTGATGGTGCCGCGCCTGGCGTGCTGTATCTGCGTGACGGGCCGGCTACCGTTTCGAGCCATGCCGTGCTCCTTTCCAGAAGCGAAGATGCCGCTGGGGTCACCAGCGGCTCCTTAGGTCAGGCGGTCTCCCTTCGCTGGTATTACCCAGATCAGGTTCCGGCGGTCGGCGGCTGGTCCTGCCGCCCTCTCAGCCCGTGGCCACGAGCTCCCGCATCGGATATTCGGTTGCAGGTTCAGGGTAGCACCGGGGGTGAGGGGCGTCAACCTGAGGGCGACGGCGACAGCGAACGATCAAAGGGTTTTCCGTATCTGCGGATTGATGAAACGGGGGCGGGCAGATAAGGGGTTTGATGGAACGGAGGGGAAAACGCGCGCGGTGGGGGCGGGGCGTATCCGGCGCGGCGGGTGATGGCATCGGATCTGGTTGATTGAACGACGTTCATAGATAGGGGGCGATACGTTCGATCAAGGGTAACGTATCTGGAGAGGGCGCAGGTTGCGGCGGGCCCGTATCTGGGGGAGTGGGTTTCCGGGGGCCGGGAGGGGGTGACAGAGGGGGGTTGCGGATGTTGTGGGCCTGCGACAGACTTTGATAGGCGACTTGGGCACAGACGGATCAGGGGTGGGGTCACAGGTAACCTCCGGTTAGAGGGTAGCGGATGTGGGCGGGAGGTCAAAGGGGGGAGCAGCAGCCGGCGAGGGGCCCCACGGCGGTGTGGTGTGTCCCACTTGCGCGCAGAACGCCCCTGCTTGTCCTTCTTCGTGGAGAAGGGCAGAATCGAAACCACGAGAGCATGCCAGCTTGTTTACCCAAGCGCAGGACCGACTTTATAATCAACCGGGCCGACTGCCACTGAGGACCACAGATCGAATGCAGCCTACCTCGACCCCGCAGCTGTCGCTCTTTTCGGACGCATCCGCGCTTGCTCTAGATAGGGGCGCCGATGAGCCATTCGAGGACTTCATTCAGAGCATCTTCCCCAGAGGGGTGGAGCTCATACCGCAACTGAACGAGGTCTATGAACTCCAACTGGCCTTCGGGGAAGCCACAACGTTGGATCAATCGGCCCTTGCCGAACGAGGCGCTTACTTCATGCGGGTCGGTGACCGCATCACCCACCACTTCCTACTCTGCAGCGGCGCGCCTCTGTCCGTGTCTAGTCGGTCGTCCCTTCGGCTGAGGTCCTTCTTCAAGACCAATCAGTTCAAGACGGGCTACGCAACGCACGGGCTGTTTCCCTACAGGGGAAAGTTCCATCCCCAGATGATCAAGGCCTTGATCAATGTCATAGGACTGAAGCCGGGGATGACCGTTCTTGACCCGATGGGAGGCAGCGGGACGACAGTGGTCGAGGCGGCGACGATGGGCATCAACGCGATATCGTATGATCTGAGCCCATTCTGCACGCTGATGACGAGGGCGAAGCTCGATGGGTTGTCCCTGCAGGGCCGCGAACTCCAGGATATCCTAGCCGAGTGGTTGGCCCTCCAGCGCGCCCTGGATAACGGAAAAGCGCCGTCGCTCCCGCATGGGCTACGGCGACTTGTAACTCTGGCCTATCTGGATAGCAGGGGGTATGCGGCACGGACCAACAATAGGAGCAATCGCAATCTCTTCCAAGAGATCTTGGCGCGATACGCAGCAGCGATTGCCAAGTTCGCCAAAGCACGGGACAAGCTGGGGCTCGAGCTTGGAGATGCACTGGCTGAGACGGCTGACGCCCGAGAGCTTCCTCTGCCGTCGGAATCCATCGACGGCATCGTGTTCTCTCCCCCCTACAGCTTCGCGGTCGACTACATTGAGAACGATCTCCTGCACCTTGATTTCCTCGGTGAGGATGTGGGAGAACTGCGATCTCAGATGGTGGGGCTGCGTGGCGAGAAGCGCCGCCAGCGGGTTGATCTCTACTTTGATGACATGCGCGCGGTGATTGGGGAATGCCACAGAGTCCTGCGGCCGGGACGACTCTGCGTCATTGTTGTTGGCTCGAACACGAGTCAGCTGAAGTCGATTCTGCGAACATCGGATGCCGAGCAGGTGAGCATCGAACACCGGCTCGTCAATTTGGGCTCTGCGGTCGGCCTCCAGTTGGCGAAGCGAATGGTGAGGCAGATCACTGGGCTCGCCAACGTGATGCGTGACGAGCATATCTTGTTCCTGCGAAAGACCTAGACTAGGGCTCTACCGTCAGTTCCCTTTCGTATCCTCTCCACATCGCGGCTCGTAGCGTCGTGCTCGACAGCCGCGATGGCCAACACGCCATCATCCCACGCGTAGGCTCTCCAAAGGGAGTAATAGGGCAGTAGTTCATCCAGGTTTCCCACCCGGTCTGTAAGATATCTATACATGGCTCGCGTGGGCACGATGAGGACCCCACCGCGCACGAGGCCTCTCTGATGACCTAGCAAGATGCGGTTGATCGCACGGTGACTGGATGAGATATTGCCGGTTTCCCATTCCAAGGCGAATAACCTGCCATCAACGAGGGGCTTGACGGCATCCATCCTCATCGGATTGTGGCGCTCATCCGTGGACCAACCCATATAGGTCAGGGCAATCATGCACGCGTCCTTGATGGGTTTGACGCCGTTGCCTTCCCCTCTTCCCCTGCCGGTATCCGCACAGATCGTGAAGCTCTGGCTGCCAGGCGGCCACTTGATCGCGTTCACTGCTGCGGACATGTCGCGCTGGATTGTGACCCACTCCTCAGAGGCGGGCCAGTTTCCAGCGCTGATGAGAACGTCCACTTGAACGAGTTTCACGGCCCCGCAATGCTGCCACGTCTGACGGTTTAGCGCAAGGGCCAGGTTAGCGTCTACGCTTCGCGGCGGGCTTGCGGGTGGGGAAGGATCGCGTGCGGCAGACGGGCTCGAGTCCGCGTGCGGGGAGCGGCACGTGGCATAATGACGGCACGACCGATGCGTCAGGTACGCCGACTCGCTACCCTCGTAATAGGCTTCTTGCTACTGGCCATCGGCGTGGTTCTCTCCGCGCTGCCGATGCTTCCGGGCGGCGTGGTGGCGATCCTGGCCGGCCTGGGCCTGCTGTCCACCGAACTGGAGTGGGCGAGAAGGCTGCGGAGGAGGATGCTGGCGCGGGGCCAACGTCTTCTCCCCCGGCCGTTCAGTCGAAAAGGCAAAGACGAGGCCAGCGAAGGGGACGCTCGCTCAGGGCAGGAGGGTGCGCCCCTTCGGCGTGGCAGGGGCGCGCTCACGATCGCGACGATTGGGCTGGTCGTGGCGGGGACAGTGCTGGCGGTGACGTTGATCGCCCTGACCGTGTGGGACCCGTAGGCAGGGGAGGGGGCTCCCAGCAGCGGCTGGCTCGGGGCAGGCCCTTCGACGGGCTCAGGGTGAGCGGGGGTCGTTAACCGAATCTCAACCCTGCGTTCGTAATGAAGCCGTTGACGTCCTACGGGACAGGCGATAGCCTGGAATCGAGCCCAAAAGGGAGGATCTGAAATGATCGCAACGATGACCGCACTGCTAATCCTAACAGCGCTGACGGTGTCCAGCCTCGTTCTCTCCAGCGGAGGCACGGGGATCACCTGGCTCTGAGATTGCTCCTCCTTTCCAGTCCCCGCCAGAAGTAGCGGCGACAACGAGGGCGGCGCCCACTCAGGTGGGCGCTGTTTCTTTGGGTGGGAAGCGACGGCAGGGGGATGGTCCCTCGCCGTTCGGGACCGGCCCTTCGACTTCGCTCAAGACAGGTCAGGGGCACTGCCGCCGCCCGCGGACGGCCGGTCCGGGGCGTGTCCCATCTCCTGTTAACCGAGTCTCAACCGTGCGTTCGTTAAGAAACGGTTGACCCCTTACAGCGGCGGGGGCTACGCTGGTAGACGGAAAGCATCGCTTCCTCCAGCAGCCGACAAAGGCCACAGCGGCGGTGAGACCGGCGCCCGACTCTTCGGGCGCCGCTCCTTTTTGGCGACGCCGGGCTTACTCCTCCCACCAGCGGTAGAAGTGGTGGACGGGGCCGTGCATATTCAGGTGCCCCACGTTCCGGGCGCAGCGATTTCAATGTGGCCCAACTTCCACTCCGTTCTTGGCTTGCTGGGGAACGCGTTTTCGAAGACGTCCTTGTACATCGCAATGTATATCAGAACACCAGCCTTGGCCGCGTAGTCATCGGCCGTCAGTTCAGCCTGCGGGACGAGAAACCCGGCCCTTGGTGACTCTCCACACGAAATGCTTCCGAAACGTCCCTGCAGCTCCGGCTTTTCGATGTCGGCTTCCGACTTCAGCCTCTCGATTTCGGCCACCCTTTGAGCTGGTTCATCCCAACCATGCGAGGGGATCCTCACCCACCCAAGTATCTCAAGCTGCAGAGCGGGACCGACTCCAATGTTCTGGATCCATGCCTTGAAGTTCTGGTGTGGCGGTATGCGTGGGTCTGTGGTAATAGCCTCCGCATGCGGAACTACCACGAGAGGCCGCAGGGAGGCCCGCAATTGTTCGCTATGCTGCCGCTCTCCCTGCCTTATCTGACGGTTTACTTGCCAGGCCGCCACGAATGCTCCGACGACCAGCAAAGCAGTTAGAACTAGAGTCGCGTAGTCAACCCACGAGGTATCGTCGACGGTCACCTCTATCATTGCGCCAACACCTCGCCCTTACTCCTTCCACCAATGGTGGAAGTGGTGGACGGGGCCGTGGCCGCCGCCGATGGGGTAAGCGCGGCGCAGCGCCTCCGTCAGGTACTCCTTGGCGCGGCCCACGGCGTCGGCGAGGGGCTCGCCGCGAGCCAGGTAGGCGGCGATGGCGGAGGCGAAGGTGCAGCCGGTGCCGTGGGTGGATGTGGTGTCGATGCGGGGGGCCGAGTACTCCCGGAAGGACTCGCCGTCGTAGAGGACATCCACGGCTTCCGCCCCCTCTCGGTGGCCGCCCTTCACCACAACAGCGCCCGCGCCCAAGCCCACGATCTCCTCGGCGGCCCCGCGGACATCGTCATCGGAGGCGATTTGGCGGCCGGACAGAACCTCGGCTTCGGGCACGTTGGGAGTGACGACGGCGCACAGGGGGAGCAGAAGATCGCGGAGGGCGGCGACGGCGTCGTCGTGCAGCAGGCGGTCGCCGCTCTTGGCCACCATTACGGGGTCCACCACCACGTTGGGCAGGCCGTGCTCTCGCAGCCTGGCGGCGACCACCTCGACGATGGAGGCGCTGGCAAGCATGCCCGTCTTGACGGCATCCGGCCGGATGTCCGTCACCACCGCATCGATCTGGGCGGCCACCGTTGGCGGCGGCATCTCATGGACGGCGGTGACGCCCAAGGTGTTCTGAGCGGTGACGGCGGTGATGACGGAGGTGCCGTAGACACCGAGTGCGGCGAAGGTCTTGAGGTCAGCCTGGATGCCGGCCCCGGCGCTTGAATCAGAGCCGGCGATGGTAAGGACGGTGGGCATGGCACACCCAACGTAGCCGCGAGGCGGGCCAGGGGTCAAGGGGCATCGATAGCGTCTGGCAAATCGGTGCTTCTTGAGATAGATCGACCACACCCTGAAGGGTGTGGCATGGACTGCGCCCGGGGCGAATGCGCCTGCGGGCATGGTGCCGATGCCGCAGCCTTCAGGCTGCGGTCCAATTCTTCACCCGCGCTAGCCCCACGACAGGCTGAAGCCTGTCCCACCGGTAGATGGGTCTCCCTGCCACCGTCCCAAGTGGCTATAATGGGTCGGCGAAGGAGGCAGCTATCATGGAACGGATACGTGTGCGCACCGGGTCGCCCCAATGCCTGGAGGACATCACGGCGCAGGTCGCTGACGCCGTACGACAGTCGGGCGTGGAGGATGGCATCTGCCACATGTTCGTGACCCACACGACAGCGGGGCTAATTATCAACGAAAACGCCGACCCCGATGTGGGGCGTGACCTGCTGGAGAAGCTGGAGGCGCTGGCGCCCAGTAACGGCACATACCATCACTTCGAGGGGAACGCCCACGCCCACATCAAGTCGAGCCTCGTCGGGCAGTCGGCGGCGGCGCCGGTGGCCGGGGGCCGGCTGGCCCTGGGGCGATGGCAGGCGGTGTTCTTCGCGGAGTTCGACGGCCCCCGCGAGCGGGAGGTGTCGGTGACTGTGGTGGCGGCTCGCCCCGTCGAATCACCGGCCGGGACGCTGTCCAGAGAGAGGCAGGCAGACCGGTGAGCGATCCGGACCCCTCGACAGGCTCCCTGGGCGGGCAGGTAGGACAGGGCCTGGAGCAGGCAGCCGAGGAGGCGGCGCGTATCATTTACGCGGCCAGCCACGTGGTGGCGTTGGTGGGGGCCGGGATCTCGGTAGAGAGCGGCATCCCGCCCTTCCGCGGGCCGGGCGGCCTGTGGACGAAGTACGGCGAGCCGGACTTGCGGGACTACGAGCGCTTTCAGGAGAACCCCAAGCGGTGGTGGGAGGATCGGATCAGCGGTACCGGCAGCTACAAGGAGCTGCTAGACGCCCTGGCCCAGGCGAAGCCCAGCCCCGGACACACCGCGCTCAAGGAGATGGAAGACCTGGGCTATCTGAGTCACATCATCACCCAGAACATCGATAACCTTCATCAGGAGACCGGCAGCCGCGCGATCACGGAGATCCACGGCAATCGCACGAAGCTGCGCTGCGTGGGCTGCGGCCAGCGCTGGCCCCTGGACCAGCAGTCACTCGAGGAATTGCCGCCGACCTGCCCAGACTGCGGCGGCGTGGCGAAGAGCGATACGGTGATGTTCGGGGAGCAGATACCGCGAGACGCCATGGAGAGCTGCATCGTGCAGACGCAGATGTGCGACTGCATGCTGCTGGTGGGGACGTCAGCGACGGTGTACCCGGCGGCCGGGTTCCCGCTGGACGTTAAGCGCGGCGGAGGCAGACTCATCGAGGTGAACCCGAACGAGACGCCGCTTACGGAACTGTCGGACGTGGTGCTGCGGGCCCCGGCGGGGGAGTCGCTGTCGCAGGTGGTGTCACGCCTGCGCGGGATGGCGGGGGCGCGATAGGGTCTGGCATGACCGAAGACGAGAGGTTCATGACCATCGCCGTGGAGGAGGCTCGCCGGGCGCTGGCCGAGGGCAACCGGCCGTTCGGGGCGGCGGTGGTGTGGGATGGTCGATTGGTGGCCGGCGGCCGCAACATCATCGAGAGCGAATGCGATCCCACCGCCCACGCCGAGATGATGGCAGTGCGCAACGCCTGCCGAGCCCTCGGCGCCCTCAGCCTAGAAGGCGCCACGCTGTATACGACTTGCGAACCCTGCCTGATGTGCACCTCCGCCATCCTGTGGGCGAAGATCCCCCGCGTCTTTATCGGCGCCACCTGGGCAGACGCGCCCAGCTCTTTCGACAGGGAGAAGCTGGCGTTCTTCGACGTGGTGAGCCGGGGCAAGTACCGGTTCGAGTACGAGGTAGGCGTGATGCGAGAGGAGTGCGTGAGGCTGTACGGAGGGTGAGCTTGGGGGCGAAGCCTGGCCCCAGGGTTGCAGGGGCGATGGGCGGATGCTCGCCGCTACCCTAATTCGGGTGAACGAGGGAAGGGTGTGACCTCAGACCGAAACCTGTACAGATGGTTCTACGACAACATCCACAGCCGATACTACAACCTGTTGATGAAGTGGTGCTTCCTACCTTTCGGTGGCGAGCAAAGGGTGCGCCGGGAGATGTTGGAGGTGGTGGATCTGCGACCCGGCGATAGAATACTCGATATGTGTTGCGGCACAGGCAACACAACCTTTGCCATTGCGGAGAGGGTGGGAGAGTTGTCGAAGATCAAGGCCGTAGACCTTTCCTCGGGGCAGATAAGGATGGCGAAGAGACGAAACCGTTTCCCCAATATAGAGTTCATGGTGATGGACGCAGGGCGCACTTCCTTCTGCCGGGGAGACTTCGACAAGGTCGTGATTCCTCATGCCCTTCACGAGATGCTTAGAGCCACGCGACTGGCGCTGCTGAAGGAAGCCAGCCGCGTACTCGCAGATGGCGGAACCCTAGCCGTGCTGGAGATGGACAATGCCCCCAACCCACTGTTGCGCCTGTTCGTCGGCCTTTGGTGGTTCTACTGGCTGCCCTTCAACTTCGAAACAGCGACGCGCCGGGACATGTTGGGCCGGGGGGTGACGACGGAGATGGCGGAAGCGGGCCTTGGCTGCGTCCGCAAGTGGTCTCTGCACGGAGGCGTATTTCAGGTAGTGCAAGGCAGGAAGGTCAGCGAGCCGAGCCCCAAGGAAGCCCCGCCAGGGAGGAAGGAAGAGTGCTTGAAAGTGCGGGAGGCCGATGATGGAGGCGCTTGAAGGCATACGCGTCCTCGACGTGACGATATGGCAGCAGGGGCCGATGACAACGGCGATGCTGTCCGACTGGGGCGCAGACGTGATCAAGATCGAGGGGCCAGACACGCCGGACCCGGGGCGCTCCATGATCCGCTACCAGGTGAGACCTGGCGGCTTCAACGCCTACTTCGAGACGCACAACCGCAACAAGCGTGGTATCGTTCTGGATCTGAAGGCTGCGCGCGGACGGGAGGTGTTCCACCGCCTGGCGCAAGACGCCGACGTGGTGGTGCAGAACTTTCGGCCGGGGGTCAACAAGCGCCTAGGCATCGACTACGAGACACTATCCCGGATCAATCCCAAGCTCATCTACTGCTCGGCGTCAGGGTTCGGGCTGAAGGGGCCGGAGGCGGGTAACCCGGCCGTGGACCCGCTGGCCCAGGCGCGGGGCGGGCTGATGAGCGTCACGGGCGAGCCGGATACGCCGCCCACACGCGCTTTCAACGGCTTCGCTGACCAGATCAGCGCCTTCCTGCTGGCCTACGGCATCGTCCTAGCGCTGTTCCACCGCCAGCGCACGGGAGAGGGGCAGTCGCTGGACGGCTCGCTCCTCCAGGGGAGCATCGCGGTGCAGGCGTTCAACATCACGAGCTACCTCACCACAGGGACCTACGCCGGCCAGCCCATGCCGCGCATATCGCGCAGGCTCACGAGCCCCCTGTGGAACCACTACAGGGCGAAGGACGGCAAGTGGGTGATGCTGGCGATGGCACAACCGGGCCGCTACTGGCCCGCGTTCAAGGAGGTCATACAGGAGGTCACCGCCGACTCCCTGGAGCCTGAGGAGTTGAGCGTCGACTGGATGCGCACGCACGCCGTGGAGCTGATGGGCCTCATCGCCAAGCTGGACGAGCTGTTCGCCACCAAGCCCGCACGGGAGTGGCTGGAGCTGCTGCGACGGCGGGACATGGTGGTGGAGGCGGTGCAGGAATACAGCGAACTGGCGGACGACCCCCAGGTGGCGGAGAACGAGATGATCGTTACCATGGACCACCCGTCGCATGGAGCGATGCGGATGGTGGGCCCGGCGGTGAATCTGAACGGCACGCCGGGCAGCATACGGCGGCCTGCGCCGGAATTCGGCCAGCACACGGAGGAGGTGCTGCTGGAGGCGCGGTTCTCCTGGGAGGAGATAGAGGAGCTACGCACGGAGGGGGTCATCGGCCCTCGGGCGGCGGAAGCGAAGAAGACGTAGGGCGAGCCGCTCCGCTCCCCTCATGGTGAGCCTGTGGCAGGGCCACCCTGAGCGCGTGGAAGGGATAATCACGCCCCGCGCACTGAAGTGCGCGGCTCCCACACGGGATAAGCCGCCGACCTCAGTCGGCGGCACACCCCTACGACAGCCAGCGCCTGCGGGGCAGGGCCGAGCGCGAACGGGACTCAGGGGAAGGCTCGGACGAGACGAACCACGCTAGGGTGGGGAGCACGGCGTGCGGGAGGCCTGCAGGGCCGCCCCTACTCGTCGGAGCCGCCGCTCGCCTTTATCATCTCCCGCAGCTTGCGCAGGGTGCGGAAGAGGATCACCCGCACGTTGGCCTCGCTGAGGCCCATGATCCTGGCGATCTGGCCATTGGCGAGCTCGGCGTCGAACTTCAGGGAGACGATATCCTGCTCGCGTTGGGGGAAGTCCTTAAGACAGTCGAGGACGGCCGCCACCTCCTCACGCACCAGGATCTCGTTCTCCACCGAGACGTTAGTGGCGACCACGGAGCGCAGGATGTCGGGGTCGACAGCCGACTCGCGGTGGCGCTTGCGGGCGTGGCTGGTGACTATGTTGCGGGCGATGGTGAAGAGCCAGGTGGAGAACGCCTCATCGTTGCGGAGGGAGCCCATCTTGAGGAAGGCCCGCTCAAACACCTCGGCGACTAGATCCTCGGTCTCGTGGACGTTGCGGACGCGGCCGTAGACGTAGGCGAAGACGCGAGGGAAGAACTGCTGGTACTTCTCAGCGAACTTATCGAGCTGGCGGGCCGCCTCAGTGAGGCTGTCCGCGGCGGGGGAGCGGAAGAGCTTGGGTAGGGAAGGCATCGCTTCGGGGTGCGTGCTCGAGAAAACTTAGCGTTCGCTAGGTAGGGAGGTAGACATTCATGGCTGTTAGGTGCATAATATCACTCGAATCTGGTATCCGAACAAGACAAAGTAGTTTCCGGGTTCGAGACATTAGCATCTGAATATTGGGCTTTTGGCGGCTTAATGCAGAATTTCAATTCTGCATTGGCACAGTCAGGATAAGGTGGGCCATACAGGGTGTCAAGGCTCTGCACGACAATAATCGGGGAAAAACACAGTAGCAAAGGGAGCCCAAGAGGGGCGGATGCAACCGGATCGGCCCTCTGTGGTCGCCCTGGGAGTTAGCGCAATGCCCAAGAAATGGAACTTCCTGAGCAACTACGGACTGGTGCTGACCCACCTTTTCCAGAACCCTCGCGCGACCCTACGGGAGATCGCCCGCGGCACCGATTTGACCGAGCGAGCGGTGTACCAGATCGTGCGCGATCTGGAGGAAGGCGGCTTCATCGAGAAGAAAAGGGTGGGCCGCCGGAACATCTACACGATCAACGAGGGTGCGCTGTTCGGCTACCCGGTATACGGCGAGCTGAACATCGCCCAGATGATAACAGCGCTGCGCCGTATCCTGGAGGAGCGCAGGGCCAGCACCCCCGCCTAGCCGCCTACCCGCCGATCTCCGCGCGGGGGATGCCGTAGCGGCAGCTGCCCCCGGTGAACATGTACTCCACGATCCCGTAGCCAGTCTCGCCGTTTATCTGGAAGCGGCAGTGTTGGTCGAAGCCGAATGCGTTGGCGTCCGCCTCGGCCAGCATCTTGGCGTCGGAGTCCGACCAGGCGTTGGGGGTGCGGGCCAGGAAGATGGTCTCGATCTCGGCCGCATCCAGGGAAACCGGTTCGCGATCGGCGGTGGAAAGGGTGAACCGGCCCACCTTGGGCCGCTTGGTGCCCGGCCACAGCTCCAGCTCGTGCTCTATGCTGGTGACCCGGCGGGGCTCGCCCTCTTCCGGTATGATGCCTCCGTCGACGTGGATCACCTCGCCGTCGGGGGTTTCCCAGAGCCAGGCAGAGATGCAGAACTTGGCGAACTGGGCGGAGATCCAGTACCAGATGGGGACGTTGGCCATGTCGCGCACGCCCCAGGAGCGATCACGCATGCCTAGAAGGCCCGTGAAGGTGTCACCACCGACGCTGAAAGAGCCCTCGTACAGCCCGGACTGGGTGTAGTGCAACTGGTGAGCTACCAGCTTGTCGCCGTCCTGCCAGTGGATGGGGCTGAAGGTGTAGAGAGGACAGCGGGCGCGGAACACAAGGGACCCCTTGATGCCGTTGGCCTCATCGGCGATCTCCACCCGCCAGGCCCTGAGCGGCTCCAGGATGGAGTATGAAAGGGTGCCAGCCTGCATCTCCTCACGATCGGCGTTGATGGGCCGGACGTTGAGGTAGGCGTAGTGCTGTCCGTCGTAGACCGCGAACAGGTAGGCCTGCACCATGCCGTGGGGCCCAAAGGCCTTGCGGTTGGGAAAGGCCCCCAAGCCGGAGATGGCCGCGAACCTGCCCTCACGGTCGTGGATGTTGAAATAGAAGCGGTCCTGCCACTCCGGGTGATCGGATACCACCTCAGCCAAGGGCCTCTCCGTCTGGTGAACCAGGTATTCATCCGCTTTGCCGATCAAGGCGTCCCCTCCCCGGTGGCCTGCTCAGGGCTGAAGGTGACCCGCAGAGTATCGCCGTCGAAAGCTGAGGAGACGCGGTCCAGGTCCCGCACCTCTGAGGGCAAGTGGAACGTGCGGCTGCGCTCCCCCAAGTGCACGATGAGGGCGTCGTCCAGGCGCTCGACGGCCAGTTCCTCTTGCCGGACGAAGGGGAGGGCGAGGCTGAGGACGTAGTCGCCGTCCTTGCTGCAGAGGACCTTCGCCGACCTCTGGTAGAGGACGGCGGCGGGGTCGGCCTTCCGGTAGGCCACTCGGGCCAGGGCGGCCAGGGCCCGGAGACCAGAGACGTCACGCCGCTGCAGGGGGACGGGGAGGACGGGCAGGGGAGCCAGCGAATCGCCGATGTAGCGCAGGGCCGCCTGCTGGTCACGGCGGCGGTCCTCGAACCAGGTCCCGGCATCCTCAGGGAGCAGCCGGTTGCAGAACGCCGCGTCCACGGAATAGGCAAACAGGCTGAGGACGGCGACAGCCCCCTGGGTCTCCGCCAGGGAGCGCTTGTCCGGTGTGAGCATGAGACGCACCGACGCGGACTCGGGATTGGCGAGCGCGCCGCGGAGGCGGGCGAGGCGGAGCAGAAGGTGGTGGCCAGCCTCGTAGACGTCGCCGCCGCCGGTGGAGCCGCTGAGGGCGCGCAGGAAGGGGTCCAGCACCGTGGGCTCGCGAGGCGGGAACATCCGGTCCAGGGAGCGCGCGGCGGGGTCCAGGGCAGTTAGCAGGTCCAGAGCGTGGCGAAGGGCCGGACAGTCCACCACCACAGCATCGAAGCTGCCGCTGCCGATGTGCTCTTCCAGAGCCAGCAGGTGGGCGAGGTCCACCAGCCCCGGGAGGGCGGCGATGTCGTCGGCCAGGGTCTCGTCCATGTCACGCCAGGCCAACAGATCGCGCAGCCAGGCCAGGAAGGGGCCAGGGTCGTCGTGTCGGTCGGGGGCGGCCTCCACAGCCCAGAGGTCGGCGGCCAGGGGCGTCGGTCGGTGGTGAAGGGAAGCGGCGAAGGCGGCGGCGAGGCCAGGACCGACCCCGAAGGCCAGCGTCCTGCGGCCGCCGCTGGCGATGGCGGCGGCGGTGGCGGCGGCCAGCGTGCTGACGCCGGCGCCGCCCCTGCCGGTGAAGACGATAATACGCACGCGCTATCTCCCCTCGGTGGCGACGGGGAGATGATAGCACACGGCGACATCGAAATGTGGGATGGCCACCACGTCGTGCGAACAACGGACGGGCGGAGAAAGCTTGGCCGGCGTTTGACGCACCCCCGCCCCTGCCCTAGAATCGTCCCCACAATGCCCGTAGGGAACCAAATCGTCCCCACGGGTTCTCCAGCACCGGAAGTACCTGCCTGCCGGCAGGCAGGTGCTGACAGGTCGCCGCTGACCGCTTGAGGAGGGGAAAGATGAATGGGCTGCTATCGACGCTCCTGCCGAGGCTACCGGTCGGCAGGCCGCGGATCGCCGTGCTGGAGATGTATGGAGCGTTAGGGCCGGTAATCCGAGGCCCCGAGTACGTGCGCACGATGTCGGCGCTGTCCCAGGACCCACGGGTGCGCTCGGTGGTAGTGGATGTGGACTCGCCGGGGGGAGCGGCGCCGGTGGCGGACCTGATATACCGGGCGCTGCGGAACCTGTCGGCGCGCAAACCGACGGTGGCGTTCATCCGCAGCGCCGGGCTGTCCGGAGGCTACCTCATCGCCTGCGGCGCTTCGAAGGTGGTGGCTCTTCCCACCGCTCTGGTGGGCTCCATCGGCGTGATCTTCATGCGGCCGGTGGTGAATGAGCTGCTGGATCGCCTGGGAGTGAAGGTGGTGATAACGAAGGAGGGACGCCTGAAGGACATGTTCCAGCCGTTCCGGGAGCCGACGGCCGAGGAGACGGAGAAGGTGCAGGCACTAACCGGCGAGCTCTACGAATGGTTCGTGGACGCGGTGGCGAGGTCGCGACGGCTGGAGCCCAAGGTGGTGCGGGAGTACGCGACGGGGGAGATGTTCACAGCGACCAAGTCGAAGGAGATGGGGCTCATCGACGAGCTGGGGGACTGGGACACGGCGCTGGACATGGCCAGCGAGATGGGGCGGACGCCGCGGCGCCTCCAGTACGTGCGACCGAGGCGGCCGCTGCTGGAGCGGCTGCTGGCCCGCGGCGGCGCCTCGCTGGCGGGGGCGGTGACGGCGGAGCTGGAGTCCCGCCTGTGGCCGCGGGTGGAGTTCCGGTAGGGGCGGGCGGTCCGGCTACCCCCTCCTGAGAGCCCAGACAAAGGCGGCGGCGACCAGGGCCAGGACGGAGACGAGGCCCAGCCGCTGCCAGAAGCCGGGCTGGATGATGGCCGGATCCGAGGCGATGGAGCGCACCTCCTCGGCGGCCAGCTCGCCTCCCGTCACCTTCTCCGCGTAGTCCAGGCATCCCTGTATCATCGTCTCGCGGATGGCGTGGCCCAGCTCGGCGGAGGCGGCCGACGGATCGCCCTGGTAGGTTACGGGCGGGCCACCGTAGCCGTGGTGGGCGTTTAGAAGCCAGCCTATGCCTCCAGCTAGGCTTTCGGATATCTCCTTCACACGGCCGGAGCGGGCGCCGAACAGAGGCGCTAGGGCTCTGCCAACGAAAGCCAGCGGCCTCACGGAAGGGGGGCCAAACTGGTGCAGATCACGATACGTCCCTTCCACCTGCTCGGCGCGCTCTGCGAGGGCGAACGAGGTCTCCATGGTCCCAGCGTGCTCCCCGTTGATGAGGCCCTGGCGCTCTTCCTCGGTGAGGGGGCGGCCGAGGTTGGACTCGATCTGGCCGTGGCGAGCGCCGGTGACGACGCCGTGGAGCACAGCGATGGAAGGCGAGAACATCTGGATGCCGTAGCAGCGGCTGGCGACGCGGCAGGCGGCCTCCACAGCGGCAGCGTGCCGGGCCCCACCGTGGCCGTTCATGACCACAGCGTAGCCGAAGCCGGCCTGGGCCAGAGAGGCGCCGTGGGCGAGGAGAGCCCGATACACGGTCTGTTGGGTGCCGTCCATAGAGCCCGGCAGGGGCAGCTCGTCCGTGCCCAGCGGGATGTGCGGGTAGCGGACAACGGTCCAGTCCGGGTGGGCCTCGGCGAAGCGACGAGCGGTCTCCTCGGCCATCCAGCAGGCGGCGAACATGTCCATTCCCAGTGGCAGATGCGGGCCGTGAACCTCAAGGGCGCTGGCGGACAGGAAAGCGATGGAGCGGTTCCTGCGCAACTGCTGGACCTGCGTATACGTCATCTCGGGGGCCTGAATCAGGGGCATGGGGACCTCCTTTCCCGGAGATATTGTATCGCGGCAGCGGAGCGGGGGCCTGCAGCCGCCCCTCACCAGGCGACGGGCCGTGGCGGTGGACGTCGACGTCGCGGGCGTCGGAACACCCAGACCAGGACAAGGCCGGTGGCGAAGCCGCCCACATGGGCCCAGAAGGCGACGCCCTCCGTCACGCCAGTGGCGGTGCCCAGGGCAGCCACGCCGCTGAGGAGCTGGAGAAGGAACCAGAACACAATGAGGAACGCGGCCGGTACGGGGAAAGCACCGAAGAACCAGAGCCAGGGGATGAGCACGGCGACAGTGGCCCGAGGGTACAGCACCAGGTAGGCGCCCAGCACGCCCGCTATCGCCCCGCTGGCCCCCACCATGGGGATGGCGCCGTCCGGATCCACGTACACCTGGAGAGCGACGGCACCGGCACCGGCCAGCAGATAGAACAGGAGGTAGCGACCGTGACCCATGGCGTCCTCCACGTTGTCGCCGAAGACCCACAGGAAGAGCATGTTGCCGATGAGGTGGAGCCAGCCCCCGTGGATGAACATGGCAGTCACCACCGTGCTCGGCTCTTCCAAGCCGGAGGGGCTGCCCCACCAATCGACGAGCTGGGCCGGCACGACGCCCCAGTCCCGGAAGAAGTCGTTGATCTCGAAAGCGGTAAGGGAAAGCTCGTAGACGAATACGAGAACGCAGGCGGCGATGATGCCCAGGTTCACGTAGGGGGTGATGCGGCGGCGGGTGCTATCGCCTACGGGGATCATACGGGGGCTAGCTTAGCGCAAGTTCAGGCGTGTCCGCCACGCGCTTGGGTCGCCCCTCCCCCAGGTAGTTCGTCCCACCCGCCCGCCCCTAAGGCTTCGCCTTAGAATGGACGCGCCCCTGGAAAATGGCCAGGCTTCGGAGGGCAAGGGCTTCAGCCCGTCATCCGACGCGTCAGGGAGATCTAGAAGGCTGGCGGATGGCACAGCCTAGCGATAGTCGAAAGCTTCCACGAAATCGCCGGTGCGGGCGTCGATAACTACGTTGAGTTCAGTGTTGAACCGGAGCAGCTCTTCATCAGAGCACCCATTGGGAAAGCAGTCTCCCCAGGCCCGCAGCTGGAGACCCTCGAAAGTGATAAGCCAAGCCGGAACGTCCCGGATGTGATATATCCTCTCTCCACTGGGAAGCTCCGTGAAGTTGTGCTCGTCGGAGAACAGAACGAACTGCGCGGTGACGGTGGTTGCCCGGTCCGAAAGTCCTTCACCCCACCTTTCGGCGGCCGCAATAGCGGCAGCCTGGGACACCTGGGCTACACCGTGGGCGGGCTCCACGCGTATTCCGATTGACTCTAGTGTGTTTGGCGGCCCTTGAGAGTTCGGATTGTCAGCACTGGCGACAACGACCAGCAGTAGGGCAGCAATAGCGCCCACAATGGGAATAGCGAGCCGACGTCGAATCAGTGTGATCATCGCTGGGTCCAGACGTGAAACTCCCTGTTTACACTATCCCACTGATATTTTTAACATGAGCATCCGGTTGCGAATAGGCTCAGTACAGCCAGCGCCAACAAGAACGCCACAGGCAAACAGCCCAAACATCGCCGAAGCGCCCTGCCTTTTACACACATATTATAGCTCTTCTTGTCAAGCCGTTCCCCTGCCGAGCTGAGAGCAAGAAAGCCAAAGGAAACTGTCCCTTTGGATCAGGTTACCCCGCCTTCCCTACAGTAATCTCCACATTCGCACTCCAGCTGGGTCAGGGCCATCCTCCACGGCCCCCCACCCCTTGCGCCAGGGCGTCTCCGGCCTGCGGGCAGATCACCCCACCCCCGCGGGGGTGGCGGTGGAATCACTTGGAGGCTGACCGGATGGCGGCCCAGGCGCCGACGCTCCGCTGCCCGTGGGCTGGGCACGAGTCAACGGGGCTTCGCAACGTCAAGCATCTGACGCGGGCGGCTCCGCCCAGGGCGACTCCACATTCCAGCGGTCGTTCCCCTGACACAGCGCCCGAATGTGATTGATCTCCCCTGCGTGGTACAGGTCGTGTTCGATCATCAGTGCGATGATCCACCGCAGATCCTTCCCCTCGTGCCAGGCCACGCGGCCGGGCCGCGCCAGATCCTCGTCGGTCAACGCGGCGACGTGGTCTCGGAAGCGATGGTGGCCCTCTCGCAGCCAGTCCAACACCGCTCTCGTCGCCGTCTCCTTCTCGACTGTGGGCACGGTGCCGGGTTGGTCCCAATTCATGCTGCCGTCGCCCAAGGCAAGGCTGTCGTACACGTAGTAGCACTCCCCAACGTGCCGCACGATGTCGAAGATGGAGCGGTGGCCGCCGGGAGGGCGCCAGCCCCACTCGTCCTCGCCGACGCTGCGCAGGTTAGCGAGGAGCGAGTGGCAGTCGTCCGGAGATTCGCCAACGCCCGCAAAGGCGCCGTCCATCAGGCGCAAGAGCTGCTCGACCGCTGTACGACTCATTCGTGCTCTCCCTCAGGTGGTACTGCCGGAAGCGACGCATACACGCCATGTGGGTTTCCTATCCACCCCTCCGTCCGCGCCTAAGGCTACGCCTTAGAATCGAGCCCCTCGCCAACTTGCGGCTAACTCTCGCGCTCACGTTTGGCACGGACGCGCACCCGATATTGCTCAAGGGCCTGCTGAGACTGCCTGCGATGCTTCAGAGCGAGACGACCACCTACATAGAACGAGGCTGCCCCGACCAAAAGCACTGGGAGAAATGCGACAAGACCACCCGGGAAATCGCGCTTCAACACCGAGAAGAAGAACCAGCCAAGGATGGCCAGCAGACCAGCAAGCACAGCGAGGCGCAGCAACATGAAGGATGCGAGAAGTGCTATGACTAGCGGGCGTGGCCGCTCTGACATATGCCTACCCCTTGCGCCAGGGCGTCTCCGGCCTGCGGGCGGCCTTGTTCACGTAGCGAGCGAGCACGAATAGGAGGTCGGACAGCCGGTTGAGGTAGACGATGAGCTGGGGGTTCACGTCCTCCTGATGGGAGAGGCGGACGACGGCCCGCTCGGCGCGGCGGCAGACGCTGCGCGCCAGGTGGAGCAGAGCGCCCGCCTGCGAGCCGGACGGGAGGATGAACGTGCGCAGGGGTGGCAGCTTGGCGTCGTACTCGTCGATCAGGCGCTCCAGGTTGGCGATCCTGCCCTGGGGATCGATGGACGCGCGGCTCCTCTTGGCCCCCAAGCCAGACTCGGCTGCTAGCTCGGAGCCGATGTTGAGCAGCTCGTTCTGAATCGACTGAAGGGCAGCGGCGACGCGTCGCTGGCGGATGAAAGAGAGAGCGACGCCGAGAACGGAGTTCAGTTCGTCGACGCTGCCGTATGCCTCGACACGAGGATGATCCTTGGGGACGCGGTCGCCACCGAACAGCGCCGTCTCCCCCCGGTCACCCGTGCGGGTGTAGAGCTTGGATCTGGCGGGCCGCCGCGGCATGTCAGCGACCAGTCTACCCGGCGTCGCGGTCTGGGGCCAGCACGGGCCGCCCCGTCAGCGGGTGAGGCAGGACGTGGACCGAGGCGCCGTACACGTGTTGTAGGCGCTCAGGGGTGAGCACCTCCTCTGGGCTGCCCTCGGCCACCACGCGGCCCAGGTGGAGCATCACCAGGCGGTGACAGAACTGGGCGGCCAGGGTGAGGTCGTGGACGGCGGCAAGGACGGCCTTGCCCTCGCTCCGACACAGCCGCGCCATCAGGCGCAGGGTCGCCGCCTGGTGGCCGATGTCCAGGTGAGCGGTGGGCTCGTCCAGGAGCAACAACGGGGTATCCTGGGCCAGGGCGCGGGCTACGAGCACACGCTGACGCTCGCCGCCGGAGAGCTCGCCGATGCGGCGCTCCGCCAGCTCCCAGGTCTCGGTAGCCAGCATAGCCCGTCGTGCCGCCTCTAGGTCAGGCTGTCCTTCGCCCTGGAGCAGCCTGAGATGTGGCGTGCGGCCCATCAGCACCAGTTCCAGCGAGGTGAAGGCCGGTGGGAGATGCGGATTCTGGGGGACCACGGCGACCCGTAGGGCCATCTCCCGCGTCGACAGCGCCACAGCGTCGGACCCGTCCAGGCGGATGCCTCCCTCCTGCGGGAGGACGACGCCACTGACGGCGCGGATGAGGGTGGTCTTGCCGGAGCCGTTGGGGCCCACCAGACCCAGGAGCTGGCCCTCAGGCAGGGCCAGGGAGACATCCCGCAAGGCCACCCGCGATCCGTAGGCTACGGTAACGCCGCGGACGTCGAGGGCGGCGCTTCTGTTGTCAATCAGCGTCGTCACCAGTAGGCCCCCAGTCGGGCCCGGCGCAGGAGGTAGAGGAAGAATGGCACGCCACAGAAGGCGGTGATGATGCCCACCGGCACCTCCGCAGGCTGGTCCACGGTGCGGGCGATGAGGTCCGCGAGGATGAGGAAGGTGGCGCCGAAGAGAATGGACATCGGCAGGAGCTGACGGTTGTCGGGGCCCCAGAGGAGGCGCACGGCATGCGGGACTATGAGCCCCACGAAACCGATGGTGCCGGCGACGGACACGGCGGCGGCGGTGGCCAAGGAAGCGACACCCAGAAGGAGGAGCTTCGCCTGCTGGGGATTGACGCCGAGCTGGCGGGCCTGCTCCTCGTCGAGGCTGAGGACGTTGAGGATGCGGCCGTAGGCGAGGATGACCACGGCGGCGGGCAGCACGTAGGGTACGGCCCAACGCAGCTCGCTCCAGGTGGCAGTGTTGAAGCTGCCCAGCACCACCGAGAAGATGGAGAACATGTGCGTCGTGCTGCGCAGCATAAGGAAGGAGGTGATGGCTGTGGAGAGGGAGGCGACGGCAACACCGGCGAGGATCAGGGTTGTGGTGGGCAGGGTGTTGCCCTGCCGGGCCACGCCGTACACCACCAGCACGGAGGCGATGGCGCCAGCGAAGGCGGCCAGGGGCAGGACGCTGAGGCCATGCCAGGAGTGGGGCGCCCCGGCGACGATGACGATGGTGGCGCCCATGGCGGCGCCCGTGGCGACGCCGATGAGATAGGGATCCGCCAAGGGGTTGCGGAACACGCCCTGGTAGGTGGCCCCGGCCATCGCTAGCACGGCACCCGTAAGCCCCGCGAGCAGTACCCGCGGCAGACGCACTTCCCAAATGATGTCCCGCCAATGTGCGGGAAGGCTATCGGCCACCTCCACGCCGGGCAGGCGGGAGAGAAGGATGCGCGCGGTGGCATCCAAGGGGATACCGGCCGGGCCCACGGCCAGGGCCAGAGCGGCCGCCCCCAGGAGAGCGACTGCGGCCAGGAGGTAGCGCGGCCAGGGGGAGCGCCCCAGTGAGAGCACGAGGCGCTCGCCGGCCGTCAGGGGCCGGGCGGCGTCTACGGCCGGGGCCCGGCGGAGGATGTTCAAGGGAAGCGCTCCGGGTACAGCAGTCTAGCGAGCTCCTCCAGCCCGTCTACCAGACGAGGGCCCTGGCGGCTCACGAGATCAGGGTCCACCGCGAAGACGCGGTCGTTCTGAACGGCGGAGATGCTATCCCAACCGGGGCGGGCCTTGACCTCCTCCGGAGTGACAGCGGGGATATCGGCCAGGATGATGACCTCGGGGTCGGCGGCTATGACGGCCTCCTCAGTGAGCTGAGGAAAGGGGCCGGATCCGGTGGCGATATTCTGAGCCTTGAGGATGGTGTAGAGGTCACCAACGTAATCCTCGTCCGAGGCCGTGTACAGCTCGGGGCCGATCTCGTGGAACACTCTCGGGCCCTCCTGGACCTCGGCGAGCTTCTCAGTGATGGCGTCGACGTCCTCACGCATGGCGTCGGCGAGTTGCATGGCATCATCGGTGTGACCAGTCGCCTCGCCCAGGAGGAGGATCTGGTCGAAAACGCCTTCAACGGACTGCGGCGATGCTAGCAAGAGGACGGGGATGCCGAGGCCCTCGAGGGCTTCCTGAAGACCGCCTGGATCGAAGAAGATGATCACCAGGTCAGGCTCCAGGGCAGCGATGCCCTCGACGCTGGGCTCGAAGCCGCTGAGCTTCGTCTTGGCGGCGGCTTCCGGTGGGAAGTCGCTGTTCTCGTCGACAGCGACGATGGCGTCGCCGGCACCGACGCCGAAGAGGATCTCCACGAAGGAAGGAGCGAGAGCGACGATGCTCTCAGGTGCGGACTCCAGGACAAGCTGCTTTCCGTTGCTGTCCGTGACGGTGACCGGGAACACGGCCGGTGAAGGGGTGGCGACCGTCTCCTGCACGGCGGTGGGCGTGGCGGCTGGGCCGGAGTCGTCGCCGTTGCAGGCGAGGGCGAGCAGGGCCACCAGGGGGACCACTAGGTAACGTAGCCTCATGATGTAAAACCTCCCGAGACTGGTCGGAAGGCAATGGGGGCAAACGACACAAAAGACCCCTGCCCGCTCAGGCAGGGGTCTCGCTTCGCTGCTGAATCCCATGCCTTTCCGCGAAGGCTGGTACCCGACAGGGGCAGGCGACCTGGCTCCCCCGGTATCGCCGGGACCCGGGGATACAGTTGCGGGACAGCGCCGGCCTCTCACCGGCTTCGCTTTTGACCCCTGCCCCACGACGGCGAGCAGCCCACCGCCGCGGGGTCGCAGGGACCCCTGCCAACACGCTATTCGGTTGTCAGCCGCACTTTAGCGCCTGCTGGCCCGCCCCGTCAAGGGGAAGACCGCCACTCCCTGCCCCGGGATGCCGAATCGGACGTTGAACGACGATTGCGGAAGTCATAGGATACCCCCAAGACCGGCACAGAGACCTGCCCACCTGCAGGCAGGCGCAAGGGGTAGCTGATGGATCTGGGACTGAAAGGGAAGGCGGCCCTGGTGGGCGGCTCCAGCAAGGGGATCGGCCGGGCCGTCGCCATGGGCCTAGCGCGGGAGGGCTGCAACGTCAGCATCTGCGCGCGCGACAACACCGCCCTGGCCGATACCGCCCAAACGATCCGCCTGGAGACGGACGCCGAGGTCTTCTCGCTAGTGTGCGACATGGCCCGCTATGAGGACATCAAGCGGGTGGTCAAGGAAACGGTGGACACGTTCGGGCGGCTGGATATAGTCGTCAACAACGCGGGCGGGCCGCCCACCGGCACCTTCGTGGAGATGGACGAGACGGACTGGCTGCACGCCATCAACCAGAACCTGATGTCAGCCATCCGCACGACGCGGGAGGCACTCCCCTCGCTGCGACGCTCCGGGGGCGGCCGCATCATCAACATCACCTCCGTGGCGGTCAAGCAGCCCATCGACCGGCTGATCCTGTCCAACACGGCGCGCCTGGGTGTCGTCGGCATGGCCAAGACCCTGTCGCGGGAGCTGGCACCGGAAGGGATAACCGTGAACAACGTCTGCCCGGGGAACATCGCCACGGAGCGCCTGATATCCCTCATCGAGGAGCACGCCCAGGGAGCGGGGATGGCGATGGAGGAGGCGATCGAGATCGAGGAGCGGCGGGTGCCTATGGGGCACCTGGGTGACCCTGAGGACGTAGCGAACCTGGTGGTCTTCCTGGCCTCGGTGAAGGCCCGCTACATCACGGGTACGACCGTCCAGGTGGACGGCGGCAGCACGGTAGCCGTGTTCTAGGCCCGGGGCACGAGGAGCGCCGCGGGGCGGGCGCTCGCCGGCTCCGCACGGTTCTGCCGGTCACTCTCGCTAGGCGCGTCCCCCGTAGGACGGGTCGCTGGTGTCCAGCCACTGGTTGGCAATCCACTCGTTGTTGCCGAACCAGGGGAAAGTGTAGCGGTTCTTATAGTAGGGCCAAGACACACTGGCACCGATGAGCGTAGCGTAGTCGAGGCGGGCAAAGGCTGCGGTGTCGGGCTTCAGGTCCAGCGGGCCGCTCCCGTCCGGCTTGATGCCCAGGATGTACCGCTGGATCTGGTAACCGATCTCGCGACGCTTCTCCTCGTCGAACTCCAGCCGCTCGGCGTCCAAGAGCTTGTCCAGCTCAGGGTCGCTCACGCCGAAGGAGTTCTTGGGGCCGCCGGTCTTGAAGTAGGGATAGACCCAGTCGTCTAGATCGATCCAGCCGTTGTCGAAGCCCCAGGTGGCCTCCATCGTGCCGCAGCCCTTGAGGAGCTGCTCGGCGATGATGGGGTAGGAGCGGATCACCTCCTTCTTGACGTTGGCCCCTATGCTGAGACGGAGGCCCTCCAAGAAGTCTGGGGCGAAGTCTTTGATGTAGTCCGGGGTGTCGGCGAACACGAACTCAAGCTCGGGGCTGCCTGCCTCCTCGTACAGGCGGCGAGCCTCGGCCAAGTCCTCCTCCCGCTCCTCCCGAATCGTCCGGTATCCGGGTATCTTGAGCAGTTCCTCCTGAGGGAGCGCCCACTTCTTGATGGCAGGCCCCACGGGCCCCGTCATGATCGCATCACCGGCCCAGATGAAGTCCTCCACTTGCTGGCGGTCGGCGGCCAGGTGAACCGCCTTGCGGAGACGGGGGTCGTTCCAGAGGGTACAAGGGGCACCGGTCTCTTGATCGAACACCTTGAAACGGGTGTTCACCCAGCCGGAAACGATGCCTCGCAGGAGCTCCAGCTCGGGCTTGTCGTCCTTGATGTCGAACACCCACTGGGGGTCGCCCTGGCCGGCGCCGACGTCGATCCTCTTGGCCCGGAACAGCGACTCGACGGTGGCGTTGTCGACGATCATGAAGGCGATGTACCCGTCCAAGTAGGGCCGCTCGTTGGCGCCCGGGGGCGGCCCGACGAACTCCCGACGGGCATCGTTGGGAATGAGGTCGGAGGGGTACTCCAGCCCGGACTCGGTGTCGGGCCCGGTCGGGGTGCCGGGGTCGATGGGGTCATCGCGGGCGAACCAATCGGGGTTGCGGAAGACGGTGATCTCCTGGAGCGACTTCAGCTCCCCCCACATGAACGGCCCGGTGCCGATCATACGGCTCTGAGGCTCTGAGCCCGGGAACTCCACGGAGTCCCTCTCCCCCACTACCTCCTTGGGAATGATGAAGGCGTTGGTGTCCGCGAGGAAGTGGAGGAGGGGCGATATGGGCTGGGCAGTGGTGATCTTGAGGGTGTAGGGGTCTATGACCTCGATCTTCTCCATCGTCTTGTACTGACTGCTGCGGTAGAAGGTCGAGAAGCGGGGGCTGTCCTCGTTCTTCTGTCTTTCGAAGCTCCATTTGACATCCTCGGCCGTCAGCTCGCGGCCGGGCAGGCCTGGGAACTTCTTGGCGGCATTCTTGATGGCAAGCTTGCCGCGCACGTCCGGGGACACGCTGGCGGGGTCGTGGAAGGTGATGCCCTTGCGGAGGTGGATGACGAACTCAGTGGGCTTCTCCGGATCATCGCCGCTGACTTCGGGGAAGTCCTCGGCGAGGTCTGGCACCATTTCCTGGGCCATGTGGGAGCGGTACTTGAAGAGCTTGCTGAACACGGCGGAGTGGCCGCTGTAGAGAGGCCCGAACTGGGTGTGGTGGGGGTCGAAACTGTCCAAGACCAGAGCATCGTAGCCGGTGTAGCGGAGGACGTTGGGTCCGCCACCACCACCTCCACCACCGCCACCACCACCGCCGTTGCAGCCGACGACGGCCGCCGCCGCCAGACCAGCGCCTCCCAAGGCCGCTGAACCCAGCAGACGACGGCGGCTGACGCGCTTCCGCCAGAAGTTGCTCCAGTAGGTGGACTCCACCATTGCCGTCTCCTTTCGGCTCAGCTCAGCCGCAATCGCCGGCCGTGACTACGAAAGATATCAGCCAACACGCAAGCGGGGGTCTAGCACGTCGCGCAGGGCATCGCCAGCGAGGTTGAAGCCCAACACCGATAGGACGATGGCTCCGCCGGCCGCCAGGGTATGATACCCTTCCGGATCTCCCTCAAGTAGGGTGAAAGGCAAGAAGGGCGGGAAGGGCGGCAGGTACTGTTGCGTGTAGTGCAGCATGATGCCCCAGGATGGGTCGGAGGGAACGGCCTCCGGGACGATGAAGGCGAGGGCGGCCTCAGCCAGGATGACGGAGCCGAGGCCGATGGTGAAGACAACGATAACGGGCGCCATGATGTTGGGCATGATGTGGAAGACCATGGCGCGGAAGTCGCTGGCACCGATGACGCGGGCGGCCTCCACGTAGGGCTCCTCCCGGGTGGACAGCACGACGCCTCTCACGATGCGCTGCACGCTGGTTACACCGACGATCCCCAGGGCTATGGCCATGATGGTGAGGTTGGGTTCGAACAGGGAGATTATGAGGATCAGCAACAGCAACGGAGGGAAGGCCTGGAGCGAGTCCATGAAGCGCTGGAGAAGAGTATCGGACCAGCCACGGAAGTAGGCGGAGATGACGCCGATGGTGCAGCCGACGATGGTGGCGAAGGTGAGAGCCCAGAGGCCGATGAAGAGGGAGCGTCGGGCGGCATAGACCATGACAGAGTAGGTGTCGTGTCCGCCGCGATCCGTGCCAAACCAGTGCCTGGCGCTGGGATCCAAGAAGCGGTCGATGGAGCCCACTATGGCGTTCCGCTCTCCTCCCCGAAAGACGTCGTTGGCCTCGTAGCGGGCCATGAACGGCTTTCCCAACTCGAATCCCAGGGGGCGGTCCGGGAGCTCCGGTGTCCCAAACTCGGCCTTGGGCGGGCCCACCGTCATGGCAACCATCAGTATGACCAGGAACATCCCGAAGGCGCCCAGCGGCTTGCGCCGAATGAATTTCCAGATGTTGGCGCCAACTCCAGGCCGCTTAGGCATAGTCCACTCAGCTGGTGCTGCCAAGGCCCCGGCTTGAGTCTGCGGCTCTCCCGTCTGCAAAGCCCTTCGCTCCTACCCGTAGCGGATCCTGGGGTCAAGCCAGCCGTAGAGCACGTCGACGACGAGATTGATGAACACGAGCACCCCCGCGACGACCAGGACAACACCCTGGATGATCGGGTAGTCGTACTCGCCGATGGCGTTGACGACCCATAGGCCTATCCCCGGGATGTTGAAGATCGTCTCCAGGACGACGTTGCCGCTGACGATGATCCCCAGCAGGAGGCCGACGACGGTGAGCACCGGGATGAGGGCGTTCTTCAGGGCGTGCCTGAGGATGATGACCCGCTCTCTGAGCCCCTTGGACCAGGCGGTGCGGACGTAGTCCTGACGCATTACTTCTAGCATCTGGGAGCGGAGGAAGCGCATGATTATGGCCGACTCGGCCAAGCCTCCGACCAGGGCTGGCATGAACATGATCTGGATGTTGTTCCACACGTCGACGCCCCTGCCCGTCTCGAAGGGCGGGAAGGGAACAAGATCCTTGTATTCCGTGAGGGGCGGCACGTAGTCGAGGTAGATGGCGGAGCTCGTGAGTACGAAGATGGCCATTACGAAGATGGGGATCCCAAGGAGGGCGATGGCGAAGAAGCGGAGAAGGTAGTCGATAATCTTGTCCTGGCGAATGGCGGAGATGACACCGAGGGGTATGGCGAAGATCACGGAAACCGAGATCTGAAACAGGCCCAGCTCCAGAGAGGGCCCGATGCGGTCGCCGATCTCCTCGGTGACTTTCTCCTTGGCCTGAAAGGACTCGCCGAGGTCACCCTGGACAAGGTTCCACAGATACGTTTTGTACTGCTCTGGGATCGAGCCGGCCAAGCCCAGGTCTTCGCGGACCTGCTGTCTGGCCGCAGCCTGTGCTTCGGGGGTGGAAGTCTGCGTCTGCGCCGCCCTCAGAGTGACGACGCGATCGGTGTCTATGCGGAGCAGCAGAAAGATGAGGGTAACCACGAAGAAGATGGCCAGGAGGTTGAGGATAGACCGCCGCAGGATGTACTGCTGCATAAGCGGCGCTCCTAGGCCCGGCCAGGGGGCGTCGTTGGCGCGGGCATCTGCCTACGGATTTGGGCGACCATGTGACATTAAGATTAGCGCACCCTAGGCACAGGGCCAAGGGCGACGGTGGCTTGAAGGTAGCATTGCCGCTATCCCTTGTCAAGAGTTGGCGCGGGTTGCCCCTCTGCGACCAAGGTCGCGCGGTGAGGGGAGAGTAGACGGTGAACCGCTGGGCGTTGCCAGTGACTGGAACTTGGCGCCCGGCCAGAAGGATGACTGACAACTGGAACGGTGCCGCCGTGTGATGGTTTGGCGGCGGGCATGCGGCGGCCAGCGCTTGGGCCCGACCGTGCGGCTCTCCCGCGTACGGAGCGATCGCCTTCTAGGCGTAGCGGATCCTGGGGTCAAGCCAGCCGTAGGTTATGTCGACGAGGAGATTGATGAAGACAAGCGTAACCGCCACGACCAGCACGACACCCTGGATGATCGGGTAGTCGGACTCGCCGATGGCGTTGACGACCCACAGGCCTATGCCCGGGATGAAGAAGATCGTCTCCAGGATGACGTTGCCGCTAACGACGATCCCGAGCAGGAGGCCCACCACCGTCATCACGGGGATGAGGGCGTTCTTCAGGGCGTGCCTGAGGATGATGACCCGCTCCTTGAGCCCCTTGGACCAGGCCGTGCGGACGTATTCCTGGCGCATCACCTCCAGCATCTGGGAACGGAGGAAGCGCATGATGATGGCACCGCTGCCCACGCCGCCGACGATGACAGGCATGAACATGATCTGAAGGTTGTTCCACACGTCCACGCCCCTACCCGTTTCGAAGGGTGGGAAGGGAAGCAGGTCCCTGTACTCCGTCAGAGGCGGCACGTAGTGCAGGTAGATCGCGGAGCTTCGGAGCACGAAGACAGCGAGTACGAACACCGGAATCCCCAGGAGGGCGATAGCGAGGAAGCGGAGAAGGTAGTCGATCAGCGTATCCTGACGTATGGCGGAGATGATACCGACGGGTATGGCCACGAATACGGCGACCATGATCTGGAGAAGGCCAAGCTCCAGGGAGGGGCCGAGGCGGTCGCCGATCTCCTCGGTGACCTTCTCCTTAGCCTGGAAGGACTCGCCGAGGTCACCATGGACGAGGTTCCAGAGATAGGTCTTGTACTGCTCCAAGATAGATCCGTCCAGCCCCAGGTCTTCGCGCACGATGTCACATGCCCGTTGGAGAGATTCCGGGTCGGGTGCGGACATCTGCCGGCAACGCGAATTGACCACGTGATCGGTGTCGATGCGCAGGAGGAGGAAGACGAGGGTGACAACGAAGAAGATAGCCAGCAAGTTGAGGGCGGATCGCCGCAAAATGTACTGCTGCATGAGCAGCCCTCCTTCGCCCGGCCAGCGGGCAGCGTCGCCAATGGCATTCGCGCGCAGGCTCGGCAACCGCCTGATGCCAGACCAGCGCACCCTTTAGGCGCATAGCCACCGGCAGCGGCAGCCATAACGTAGCATCGGCGCTATCCTTTGTCAAGACTTCTCAAGGGTTGCCCCTCTCGCAGCCGGCTTGAGCTGCGATTGGAGGATAGCCCCAGATAGCGGACTGTCCCTAGTGGATCACACATGGTCTTGACACGCTAGCACCGCCCATCTAATATGTTATTGCGGTCACAAGCGGCCGCCACGCCAAATCCGTCTTAGGCGGACCGGGGGACATGCCATTGGGGTGAATCTCGCCGGCGGCGAGTAGGGTTAGCCTTTCAACCCGAACCCGTCAACTAACCTCGGCGGCGACAGAAAGGCCCACCAGCACTGCTGGTAGCGGCTTTTTTTGTTGTGAAGCCTAGGAGGAGGTAGGGTCGATGCAGACTGCTCCGCCCAGGAGTTGTCCCAGGTGTAGCGGGTCTATGCTGTTTGAAGAGGACTGGCACGGCGCCTACAGCACGTGCCTTTCCTGCGGCTACGTGTACGAGTTCGGAGCCACCGCTGCCCTGGAGTTGGAGAACGAGGGCAACGGCGAGCACCGCCAGAGGCGGCGCCAGCCCTCTCACGGTAAGCTGCGGCTCTAGTCGCACGCCCGCACCGCACAAGGGGCGCTCCAAGCCCTGGGAGCGCCCTTTTTCTGTACACCTTGCCGCCGCTATTCACGCGCGTTAGACTGATGCCGCTCACAGAAAGGAGACTCCCATGCTGTACATCCGCATCTCCCTGATGATGCCAGAGGCGGGAAAGAGAGATGAGGTCAGGCGGTTGAACCAGGAGATCTCGGCCTTCAACCGGACCCGGAAGGGATGCCGCGAGTCCTTAGCCATCAGCGCAGCCGACAACTCAGGAGAGCTGGGCCGGGTCAGCGTCTGGGAGTCAAAGGAAGCGGCGGAAGGGGCCGCCAACCAACAGCACCACATGTCCCTGCGCTCCCAGCTCCACCTGGCAGTCAAGCCAGGACACGCTGAACGGTCGTTCTTCGCCCCGTGAGCCTCCCCAGACATCGACCTAGCGCGCGCGAAACTCAAGAGCAGTACGGGCGCCGAGCACGCCACTATGCGGAGAGCAGCTTGCACCTCCGCGGCGAGACCCTGGAGACAGTGCGCCGCCTTGCCCGGGCGGCACCCACCGATACCGTCCTGGATGTAGGCACAGGCGCCGGGTTCACGGCCTTCGCCCTGGCACCGGACGCGGGTCGGGTCATCGGCGCGGACCTGACACCTCAGATGCTGGCCGAGGGGCAGCGCCTTACCCGCGAGAGGGGGCTGGGGGCGAAGCTGGAGTGGATCATGACAGCAGCGGAGAGCCTGCCCTTCCCTGACAACACCTTCACCCTGATAACCTGCCGCTACGCTAGTCATCACTTCCATGACCTGCCCCGCGCTCTGCGCGAGATGGCCCGCGTGACGCGACCCAACGGCCATGTGGTGCTCTGCGATGTCGTGGCGCCGGAAGCGCCCGGCCTCGTGGAGCTGATGAACGAGATTGAGCAGATCCGCGACCCAACGCACGTCTGGGAGTACCCGCTGTCACAGTGGCGGGAGAGGCTGCTGCCAGCGGCGGGCCTGAAGGTGGAGAAGGTCGTGCCGGGGAAGAGCCCGCAGGTATTCGGGGAATGGGTACAGCGAGCGGGTACGCCCCGCGAGGCCACCCGGCAGCTCATGGAGATGTTCACCACGGCCTCGGCGGAGACGCGCGGGGCGTTCCAGGTGCGACGGGAGGAGGCGGAGATCCTCTTCTCCTGGGACAACGCCACTATCCTGGCAACAAAGCGATAGACGGGCAGGCAGTCGTCGCGCCCGCGCCCTGCGGGACGGCAACGGCTGCCGATTTTCTTCCGCATCGGCCAGTCTCTATACGTGAGTGCACCCATTATTCACCCTCGCCCTGCCGGGGTGGCCTTGCGTTCCTGCAACGCGGCCTATACCCTAGAAGTAGACAGCCTTTACAGCAATAGCCGGGCGACATGAAAGGCATCGAGGAGTCCAAGGGAGGGATGGACGAGATGGCCGCTCCGGTTACGGAGAACGAGGCCAGTTATTCGCCTCTACAGCTTCACTTCCTGCGCAGGCTGAACCGCTTGCTGCGGCTGCGTCAGGAGCAGCGCACGGAGCTAAACAGCGATGGCCTGCGCCTGATCGATAGGGCCATCTACGCCACCTACTGTGACGCCTCCGACGTCGGCGTCGCTGAGGAAGCCCAGAAGCTCCTCCGCCGCCTGCCAGTCCCCTCCAACAGGCGCAGCGAAAGCTAGCGCGCAGCCCCCCAGACACTAGACACAACCCTTCCTAGCCTACCTGTGCTCAGTATTTCTTCGTCGCGACGGGGTTGCGGAGCAGGCCGATGCCGCCGATCTCGACCTCCACGACATCGCCGTCGCTGAGGTGACCGGTCTCACCCGGCGTCCCGGTAAACACCAGGTCGCCGGGCTCAAGCGTCATCGCCTGAGAGGCGAAGCTTACCAGAGCCGCGACGCCGTGTACGAGTACCCCCGTATTCGTCGTCTGCACCTCTCGTCCGTTCAAGCGGGTGCGCAGCTCCATGTCTGTGGGATCGAGACCGGTGGCGATGAAGGGGCCGATGGGCGAGAAGGTGTCGCTGCCCTTGGCCCGCCACCACTGGAGGTCTCCCCGCTGCCAGCGGCGGGCGGAGACATCGTTGCCACAGGTGTATCCGAACACGTAGTCCAGCGCCTCCTCCACGGGCACTGCGCGGCAGCGGCGGCCGATGACCGCCACCAGCTCGCCCTCATAGTCGACGCGGCCGGCACCGCGGGGCAGCACGATCGCTTCTTCCGGCCCGATGACCGAGGACGAAGGCTTGAGGAACAGCGCGGGCTCCGGAGGCGCCTCGGCCATGCCGGTCATCTGCTTGCTGCCGGCCACGTGCGAGGGGTAGTTGACGGCGGCGGCGAGGATCTTGCCGGGACGCACCGGCGGCAACAGCGACACGGAGTCCAGGGAGACGGCCCCATCCAAGAGACGGTGCTCGCCAAACAGGTCACCCTGAAGAGGCCGCAGGCGACTGCCCTCCACGAGAGCGTAGGACTCAGCGTCGAGGTGGCGGAAGCGGGCGAACAACATAGCGATCAGAAGGGGATGACGATGCGGCGGAAGTTCTCCATGTAGCGCCCGTCCTGTTCCCTCCAGAGGGCGCGTAGCTGGTCCAACCGCGCCTCCATCCCCGACATCTGGCTAGCGTGCTTGCTCAGCGCCTCCAGCTTGAGGTCCATCACGTCGGTGATGTCAACCTTGTGGTTAATATCGGTGGCGCTCCACAGATACACCTCTTTGGCGCTGTGCGGCTCCAGACCTTCCTCCAGCAGCTCCGGGAACGTGGGGCGGTTGCGGGCCAGCGGGTAGACGCAGTCCAGCACGACGGTGCCGGCGCAGCGGTGATCCGGGTGGTTGATGAATACGTTGCGCACTATCTGGTTGGGGTCGCTGGTGAAGACGGCGTGGGGGCGAATGGTGCGGATGGCCCGCACCACATCGCGGGCGAACTCCCGTGTGTACGTAAGCTCGCCGTCCACGTAGTCCAGGAAGAAGACATCCTTGCCCCCCAGCACGCGGACGGCGGCGCGCTGTTCCTCTTGGCGCAGTGGCACCAGCTTTTCGGAGGTCATAGCGGGATCATCTGACCCCTTGGAGCCATCGGTGCAGATGAGGTAGTACACCTCCCAACCGTCCCGCGCCCATAAGGCAGCGGTGCCGGCGACGCCAAACTCCGAGTCGTCCGGGTGTGCGGCCACGACCAGCGCCCGCTTGTTGGGACGGTCGCCGTCGTCCGGTATTCGAATGTCCTCCAGACCGCTGCCCACGGTCCACCTCTTTCCAGCGGTGCTACAGGGTAGCTCAGCGCCTGCGTGCTGGCAGGCAGGATTGTACAAGGGGCACGCGGGTATTGACAATCGAACGGATGGTCTCTAGACTATTGTTCTAGCGAACAAAGGTTCCATAACTTGTCAGGGAGACGAGCTATGAAGCAGCTATCGGCGAAGCAACGGCGCATCCTGGAGTTCATCGGCGAGTTCATCGATGAGCATGACTACCCTCCGAGCATCCGCCAGATCCAGGAGGCGTGCAACATCAGCTCCACCTCCGTGGTTGACTACAACCTGCGCATACTGGAGAAGAACGGCTACATGCGCCGCGACCGCGAAGTATCCCGCGCCATCGAGCTGCTGGAGCCGGGGGGCCGCCGACCCCGCGTGGTGCCCATCCCCATCATCGGCACGATCGCCGCTGGGGAGCCCATCCCCGTGCCCACCGCCGAGACCTGGCAGACCTACGACCCCGAGGAGACGCTGGAGGTTCCCCCGGATATGGTCAGCGGCAGCGAAAACATATACGCCCTGCGGGTCAAAGGGAACTCGATGATCGACGCCCTAGTCAACGACGGCGACATAGTGCTCATGGAGCCAGCGCCCGCCGCCCGAAACGGGGACATGGTGGCGGCCTGGCTGAAGCGGGAGCAGGAAGCCACCCTCAAGCACCTCTACCGCGAGGGCTCCCGCGTCCGTCTTCAGCCCGCCAACGAGGCGATGCAGCCCATCCACACGGAGGCCGACAACGTGGAGGTGCAGGGCCGCGTCATCGGCGCCATCAGGGCGCTGCGCTAGCCGCGCAAAGCCGCCCCTCCGGGGTATAATTTCCCCGTAGCCAGCCGACAGGCAGGCTCACCATCAGCAGGCGGGACAGCCGAGAAAGGTCGGCCTTCGTTGGACGAGCCGATCCTCTGCATCGAGGGGCTCTGTGCCCAGTTCGACACCTCCGAAGGTGCGATAAAGGCCGCGAAAGACGTCTCCCTATCCCTGAGACGGGGCACGACCCTAGCCATCACGGGGGAAAGTGGCGCCGGCAAGACCAGCGTCGGATTGGCGGTGCTCAATCTCCTCCCCCATCCCGGCCGCATCACGGCAGGACGCATCCACTTCGACGGTAGGGATGTCCTGGGCCTGTCGCCGGAAGAGTTGCGGCAGGTGCGAGGGAGCGAGATCGCCATGGTTTTCCAGGATGCCGCCACCGGCCTGAACCCCGTGCTCTCGGTAGGCGAACAGGTGGAGGAGATCATCACCGCCCACCTCCCCGTGTCCAAACGGGAGGCACGGACCCGCAGCATCGAAGTTCTTGGCCAGGTGGGGCTGCCTGAGCCCGACGAGGTGGCGCGGCAATACCCCTTCCACCTGTCGGGGGGGATGGCACAGCGGGTCATGATCGCCATCGCCACCGCCCTCAATCCCAGGATCCTCATCGCCGACGAGCCGACCTCGGCCTTGGACGTGACCGTGCAAGCGGCGCTTCTAGAGGACCTGCGCCGCCTCCAGCAGAGGAGCGGCACCTCCATTCTGCTCATCACCCACGACCTGGGCGTGGTGGCCCAGATGGCCGATGAGGTCGCCGTTATGTACGCGGGCTCTGTCATCGAGCGGGGGGACGCGCGCGCGGTGTTCGAGCAGCCGCGACACCCGTATACCTGGGCCCTGCTGAGAAGCCGCCCCCGTTGGGACCAAGACAGGGCGAAGCCCCTGCCCGCCATCCGCGGCACACCGCCCAACTTGGCCGAGCTAACAGATGAGTGCCCGTATCTGGCCCGTTGCACCAAGGCCACCAGCCTCTGCCGGACGGAGCCAGCGCCAGCCCTGACCGAGATGACCCTGGGTCACGCCGTCGCTTGCTATAACCCAGTCTACACCGTCGAGACGGACGCCAACCCCACCTAGGCTACAGCCCTGCTTGGCCGGGGCCGCGCCTCGGCCAAGTCGTGCACAAGCAGTTCTAGGGCCAGCTCGTCGTGGTAGATGCCGCGTTTGATCTGCAGGTCCGCCTCCAGCAAGCGCCGGAAGGCCGCACGCAAGCCCCGCGGGGGATAGCGCGGCGCCTGCTCCAGCAGCTTGTCGAGGGCGAAATCAGGCAGGCGCAGGACCTCCCCTATGCGACGGCCGCTCGCCCCCGCGTCCATCATCTCGCGAGCGACGGCCAGGTGGCGGAGCTGCCGCTGTATCATCGCCAGGACGTAGGGGACGCCGCTTTCCTGGCGCAGGACCTGCCGCAGCAGCCTCACAGCCGCCGCCGGACGCCCCTCCACAATGGCGTCCACCAGAGGGAACACAGAGGTCTCGCGAACGGTCGTGACTAGAGCCCGCACGTCCTCCTCGCCGACCTGGCGGCCGCCGGCGTAGACAGATAGCTTCTCCAGCTCGCCAGCCAGAGCCCACAGGTCGTTCCCCACAAAGTCGGCCAGCAGGCGAACGGCGCCGGGGGCCAGCGTCAGCCCCAGGGAGCGAGCGCGGGACTGGATCCAAGCGGGGACAGCGCGCTGGGCCAGGGGCCGGAATTCGCGGATATCCCCCTTACCCTTGAGGGCGTCGCGCAGCGGGTTGCCCCCCTGAACCTCACCCTCTATCAGCACCAGGTGACTGGAGGGCGGCATCCGGTCCACGTAGTCGGCCAGCGGGAGCCAGGCTGCGATGTCCGCTGACGGCCCTTTGGCGCGGCGTCCGCGGCCGGCGCCTGCCAGCCGCGCCAGGAGCCCCTCGACGATCACCAGCCGGTAGGCGGCCAGAAACGGCACCGTATCGCAGGCGGCCGTCACCTCCGCCAGGCTGGTCCTGCGCCCGTCTAGGACGACGGTGTTTGAGGCCAGCATCCCATCGGCGTCCAGGGACGACCGGAGCTCGTCCAGCGTCTCGCGCAGGGAGAAGGAGTCTTTGCCGAAGAAGACGTGCAGCATGGGGCTCGATCACAGATTAGCACAAGGGCGGCATGTGAGCGCCTCGGTCGAGCAGGATCGCGAGTAGTGCATGCGGGTGCTTCCAGCTATCATGTGCTCGAACCTTCAAGGAGGAGGGCCCTATTCGTAGCATGGAGAGCAGAATGGGACAGGTGCGATTCGGCGTGATCGGAGCGGGTAGCGCATGGAGTTTCCACAGCGCCGGATGCGCACAATCGCCCGTGGTCAAGTTCGTGTCGGTGTATGACATCAACGCGGAACGCGCCTCTGAGGTAGCGCGGCGGTACACGGTCAACGAAATGAGGGCGTACAGCGATCTGCAGGAGTTTCTGCGCAGCGAGATCGACGCCGTTCTGGTTATGGTGCCGCACGCCTATCACGAAGGAATCGTAGTGGAATGCGCTGCCGCGGGAAAACATGTGCTCTGCGAAAAACCGATGGCAACGACCCTCGAGGGCTGCGACATGATGATCGAGGCGACCCGGGACGCAGGGGTGAAGTTCATGATCGCGGAAAACCACCGCTTTCTGCCAGCGCATCAGTACATCCACGACGCGATTCAAGACGGGCTGATCGGTGACGTACTGCTGGTAAGAGCCTTTGAAGGAGTGAACGAGATCCCGGGACTGAGCCAGGTGGACTCCTGGAAAGGTGATCCGATGAAGGCGGGCGGCGGTTCCCTCATGGACATGGGGGCGCACAAGTTCGCGGCGCTGGAATGGATGCTGGAGGATGAAGTTGAGTCCGTGACCGCTATGCTTTCGAAGCAGGCCATCGAATTGCCCGAAAAAGCCGAAGACAATGCGCTGGCAATGGTCCGCTTCTCGAACGGCCCGGTGGGTGAGATAGTCGTCAGCTTCACCCAGATAGCACCCCCCTTCAATAGCCTGGAGGTCTACGGCAGCAGGGGAACCATCCTGGAGAACCACATGTGGGAGAAGCCGGTGCGGCTCTACTCCCATCATGAGGCGATGGGCCAGCACAGGTATCAGTGGTTCGAGCCGGAGATCGAACACGCCCCGTTTCCCGGGTACTACGCTATATGCGCCGAGCACATGGACGAACATTTTGCCCGCTGCCTCCTCGGTGGCCGTGAGCCGGAATTCACGCCCGCGGCGGCCAGGAGCGCGATCGCCGGCGTGCTAATGGGTTACCTCTCGGCCGAAACGGGGAAAGCCGCCACCCGGGATGACCTGATGGAACTGGCCGCGAATAGGGGAACACGGAGCCTCCTGGAGAACCTCACTGAGCACATCCCGACGAACAAGAACGTGAGGAGATAGACAGCATGGAATCGATAGGCTTCAACCGGGATCGGGCGGAGCAGATCATGAACGCGTACGATCTCGACGTGTTGATCGCGACGACGCCGGTCAACGTCTACTACTTGAGCGGGCTGCCGACACTGCATGCCGCGCCGAATCCCATCCTGTTCGCGCTGAGCAACCAGTATCCGAACGTGGCGATGATACGGCGTGATGGGGATGTCACGCTTCTGAACTGGGCGCTGTTCCGCAGCGTGGATGTGTTCTGCTGGGTAGCCGATCACCAGGGGACGTTCGACCAGAAAGACGTCAACAGGGTCTTGTGGTCGCGGATCGAGGGATGGGGGCTGGCGGGGAAACGTATCGGCGTCGAGTCCTGGGCGCCGAAGTACATCCTCGATCAGCTTGCCGAGAAGAGTCCCGAGTCGGAGATCGTGGCGGCGGATCAGGCACTGCTGGACATGCGGCTGGTCAAGAGCGAGGAAGAGATCGGCCTCATCGAAAGAGCCACCGAGATCACGGAAAGGGCGATCATGGCGTGCGCGGAGGCGGCCAGGGAAGGGATGACCGACAACGATTTCCTCAGGCTGGCACGGAAGACGATGATCGAGGAAGGGGCGGACGGGTGGGACCATCTCACCTTGAGCGTCGGCGGCTCCGACCCGGAAGCGCCGGGCACAGGCACGGTGGCCAAGAAGGGCGACATCGTCCGCTTCGACTTCGGCGCAGTGTACAAGGGCTATGTGTCGGACGTCAACCGCCACGTCGTTCTGGGGCCGGTCCCGGACGAAGGGGCGGAGCTGATCGAACGGCTGATCCAGTTCCAGGAGTACTACGAGCAGCACATCAAGGCCGGGGTGAACATCAAGCAAGTGAACGAGGAGGCGATCGCATACTACAAGACGATCAAGCCCGAGGGCATGACGTGGGCGGTCGGGCACAGCATCGGGCTGGAATGCGAAGAACAGCATCTGTTCGGGACGATGGAAGTGTTGGACCGACCGTTCGAGAGCGGGATGGTGTTCGAGATCGAGGCCTGGGAGCCGTTTAGCGGCACGCTGATCGGTGTCGAGGACTGCTACGTGGTTACCGAGAGCGGCTGCCGGAAGATCACCACCTTGGACAAGCACATGATCAGCGGGCAGGGATGACGCAGGTGAACCCACATGGGAATCGGCGTCAGGTCGGGATTTCGTAGCCGATCCCGGGAACGTTGAGAGGAAGACCGTCAAAAGGGAGGGCCCGATGGATCCGCTGATAATCACGGCAACCCCCAACACCTGCTGGATGCATCCCGAAGTGGAGTATCCCCGCACCCCGGAAGAGATCGCAGACGAGGCGCGCCGCTGCGCCGAGAAGGGCGCTTCGGTGTTCCACATCCACGGCGAAGGTCAGTGGCCCGAGGTGATCAGCGCTATCCGTTCGTCCTCGGACGTGATCATCCAGTGCGGCATGTCAAGCCTGACCCTTCAGGAGCGGATCGAGGTGTTCGAGCAGAAGGCCGACGCGATCTCGATCATCCTCAACCATCACGACGAGGCGTTCGTGGAGGTGGAGTGCAACGTCCTCCACACGAAAGAAGAGCTCACCGAGTATGCGACGGCCTGCGCGAAATACGGCGTGCGGCCGGAGTTCGAGGTATGGCACACCGGCTCCATTTGGAACCTGAACTATCTCATCGGGAAGGGGCTCCTCAAGCGGCCGTACATCACCACCCTCTTCTTCGGATGGCCCGGCGGGACATGGTCGCCACCGACGGTCGAGGAATACCTCTACCGACGCAAGCAGATGCCCGAAGGGTGTGCCTGCACCGTGAGTATCATGCACGAAAGCCAAATCGAGATCGTAACAGCCGCCATCGTGCAAGGAGATCATGTCCGGGTAGGGACGGAGGATTACCCGTTCAACAAGAGCGGCGACATCGCCCCAACGTTCGAACTCGTCGAGGAGGCGACAAACATCGCGAAGGCGGTTGGAAGACCGGTCGCCACCGCGAAAGAAGCCCGAGATATTCTTGGGGTTGAAGGCAGGGGATAGATGACAGACAAACCTGTGGCAATCGTCACCGGGGGGGCGAATGGTATAGGGGAGGCCACGGCGAGACTTTTCGCGCGGAACGGCTATGCTGTCGCGATGATCGACATCGTCGATCGGGTAGAGCAGGTGGCTACAGAGGTCAAGTCGGAGGGGGGCGAATGTCTCTCCGTGAAGAGGGATGTCTCAAGCGAAAGCGATGTCAAAGCTTTCGTGGGTCAGGTGATGGAGGCGTACGGCCGCATTGATGTGCTCATCAACAACGCCGGCACCGTCGTGGTGAAGCCCCTGGAAGAGATCGACTGGGCTGATTTCAGGAGGGTCGTGGACGTCAATCTCGGCGGCATCTTCCTTTTCTGCAAGCACGTACTTCCGGTCATGAAAGAGCGACAAAGCGGCGCCATCGTCAATATGGGGTCGGTCTCGGGTCATGTGGGACAGATCGATCACACGATCTACGGGGCAACCAAGGGAGCGATAATCGCCTTCACTCGCGCCGTTGCCTGGGAGGTAGCGCATCACGGCATACGCGTGAACTCGATCAGTCCGGGGTCAGTGGACACGCCGATGCTCCGCAGCGACATCGAGCTGGAGTCGAAACGGACCGGCATCCCGTACGACAAGGTGAAGGAGGAGCGAGAGGCCGAGCAGGCGTTTAATCGATGGGCTGACCCGGAGGAGATCGCAGAGGCGATCTACTTCCTAGCCAGCGACAAGGCTTCGTTCGTCACGGGCACTGACCTTCTCGTGGATTGCGGCTGGGTTGCGAAGTAGGAGCGAGAGGGAGGTCGTGTAGCGGCGTCAGGCAGGGATATGGGGTCGGCTGTGACAGTTTCGTATCTGAAATCTATCACCGCCGTGCCATCTCATCCCACCCTGTCCCAGCCCTTGTCGCCAATTTGGGCGACAAATGCTGAGAGCCTTAACATTTGGGGCTTCGCCTCCGCCTCGCGCTGCGTCGCAATGCGACCACCTGCTTGGGAAGCTGCGGCTCGTCTTTGCGGTCCGATCACCCCGTCCCGGATTCAGGACGGTTCCAGCTCGTTGATTGGAGCCATGACAAATCCTGGTTAGCCCGAAGCCCGCAGCCCGCGCGACAGACTCCTGCCTTGGTGCCGTTTGTGCCACGTCGTGCCTGAGAACAGACATGAAGGATGCGCGCCAGGCCGTGGTCGCCCCGAGCGGATTGATTCGCTTGACCTGACCTAGGAAGGCCGGGCGAGACTTGTCAGATCAAGCTCGACCACGATTTCGTCAGGCCCGTACTTGACTTCGAACCCGAGAGTCCGGCACAACGCCATCATCCTCCTGTTGTCGGGCAGGAGGAATCCGTAGATGGTCTCCAGGCCTTTCTCCTCACCTATGCCTATCAGCATGTCGACAAGCTTGATTCCGAGGCCCTTGCCCTGGAAGTCGTCGGCCACCACGACGGCGAACTCGGCCCGTTTCTCGCCAGGCTCGGTTATGAGCCTGCCCACCCCGATGTTCCTCTTCTTGCCGCCCTCGGTGTACTCGGCTATGATCGCCATCTCGCGATCGTAGTCTATGTTGCAGAACCGCACGAGCATCTCGTGGGTGATGTTTCTGATCGGTTGGAAGAATCTGAACCTGCTCGTCTCGTCCGAAAGGCCGCTAATCAGCTCGGCCTCCATCGGTTCGTCCTCGGGACGTATGGGCCTGAGGAGAACCTCGGTGCCGTCCTTGAGCCTCCAGGGGGTCACGTACTTGGCGGGATAGGGCATGATCACCAGATGGTCGTAGGCATCCTTATAGTTCAAGGCTCCCGGGTCCAAGACAATCCTTGAGTCCAGGGCGCAGATTCCTTCCGGCGAGACCGTAAGCGGATTGATGTCCATCTCGGCTATCTCGGGGAAATCGACGATCAAGTTCGAGAACTTGACTACCGTCTCTTCAAGCTGCCTGAGGTCGGCGGGAGGCCTGTTCCGAAGCCCGCCCTTCAGGAGCTCCCAGATCCTCGTGTCCTCCATCAGTCTCCTAGCCAGCGTCTGGTTGAGAGGGGGAAGACCCATCGCGAAGTCCCTGAACACCTCGGCGCCTATGCCGCCCGCGCCGAACAGTATCACGGCACCGAAGCCGCCATCCTTCTTGGAGCCGAGGATCAACTCGTAACTGACCTCTCTCATCATCTTCTGGACGTAGACCCCGTCGATGCTCGCTTCTGGCAGCCTCTCGCGCACGTTGCTCAGGAGCCTGGAGTAGCCCTCTCTCAATTCGGACTCCGACCCTATCCCCGTAATCACTCCCGCGACATCGAGTTTGTGGACGACGTCCGGCGATACGATCTTGAGAACGACTGGATACCCAATCGAGGCGGCAGCAGACACAGCCTGGTCGACGCTAGTGCAGAGGACGGCTTTTGCCCGTGGTATCCCGAAAGCATCGAGGAACTTGTCTGCTTTGTCCTCCGTGAGAAGAGTTCTCCCTTCCTCTAGGGCACGTCTCACAAGAAGCTTGAGGTGACTGGAAGGAGGGGAGAGCCCGACTGAGAGTTCTTCGGGCGTTTCATAGAGGAGGTCAAGGTTCCGCTTGTACCTGCACATGTACACGTACGTCTTTATCGCGGCCTCCGGGGATGTGTAGGTGGGAATGTTCCTAGTGAAGAACACCTGCCTGGCCGCTCTGACCTCGTCCTCGCCCATCCAGACGGTCAACACGGGTTTGACCCGCTCCTCCGCCACGGCGGCGACGGTTTCCGCCACCTCCGTCGGCGAGGCCGCGCCTTGAGGAGTGTAGACTACAACAATGCCATCGACGTTGCGGTCGGCCAGGCAGGCGGTGATCGCCTCCTGAAACCGGTCAACGCTGGCATCTCCCAGCACGTCGATGGGGTTAGCGTGGCTCCAGTAGGGCGGGAGAGACGAGTCGAGATCCGCAATCGTCGTTTCGGAGAGCTGGGCGAGTTCGCCGCCATGTTCCATCACCGCATCGGCAGCCAGCACCCCCGGCCCCCCGGCGTTGGTGACTATAGCGATTCTCAGCCCAGCGGGAAGAAACCTCGAGTCGAGAACGCTGGCACAGTTGAAGAGGTCCAGTACCTCTCCCACGCGGACTATGCCCGCCCTCCTGAAGGCGGCATCGTACACCTGATAGCTGCCAGCCATCGCTCCGGTGTGAGAGAGGGCAGCTCGGGCGCTCTCGGCGTACTTGCCCGGCTTTATCACGATGATCGGCTTGTTTCTGGCGAATCCCCTGGCCGCCCTCATGAACTTCCTGGCGTCGCCCACGCTTTCCATGTAGATGATGATGCTCCTGGTGGATGGGTCGTCGCCAAGAAAGTCGATCAGGTCGCCGAAGTCGATGTCCAGCATCGACCCCACGAACACGAACGCGCTGAATCCCACGTCCGAGGTGACGGCCCAATCGAGGATTGCTGATCCCAGGGCCCCGCTCTGCGATATGAAGGCTATTCGCCCGGGCTCAGGGTTCCGCCTCAAGAAAGTGGCGTTCAAGTTCGCATGAGGTCTGATGATGCCCAGGCAGTTGGGCCCAAGGATCCGCATCCCGTACTTGGCTCCGGTAGCTGCTATCTCCTCCTCGGTCTTTCGCCCCGACTCTCCCGCCTCTCTGAATCCGGCTGAGATGATCACCATTGCTCCTACTCCCACCTGCCCACAGTCTTCCGCTATCTGCGGGACTGTCTCGGCGGGAGTGGCAACGATCGCCAGGTCCACCTGTTCGGGGACGTCGGCTACGCTGGCACAGCATTTCTCACCCATGGCGCTCTCGCGGTTGGGGTTCACACAATAGACTGCCCTTTCCCCCTTTCCCAAGAGCAGGTTGTTGAGGAGAGCCCGGCCCACTGAGCCCTCACGGTCGGTAGCGCCAACTAGGGCAACCGCCTTCGGGTCAAGCAGATGATCCAGGCTCCTCAAGAGATGCCTCAGCGAGCACGTATGGTTTGCACGCGTTGCCTTCCCAATATTCTACTTCTGTACCAGGCCCAGGGGTGCCAGATAGCGGCCCCAGCTCTCATTGATCACCTGCGCTGCCGAGGCATACAGCGCGGAGGCAGCGCAGAGGATGCCTTCCCAACCAGCGATCTTCATGACCGTCTCGTTGTGCTCGCCCACGGCCAGCAGGATGAACAGGACGGTCAGAGTGACGAACACCACCTGGAGAGCACGCGAGATCCTGAAGGTGCCGATGGTCATATAGGCGGTGAACAGACCCCATGCGCCAAGGAAGACGCTCAGACCGTTCTTGGGCACAGGCTCTACTACCTCTGTGTCCTCGAGGATGACCATGATGGCCAGCGCCATCCAGAAGGCGCCGAAGGAGGAGAAGGCGGTGAAGCCGAAGGTGTTGTCCTTCTTCATCTCCCACATGCCGGCCAGGAACTGGGCCAGCCCCCCGTAGAAGAGGCCCACCGGCAAGACCATGCCGATGCTCTCTTTCTCGATGAGGTCAGCGTTGACGATGTTGAGAATAAGGGTGGTCAGGCCGAAGCCAGCCAGGCCGAGGGGCGCCGGATTGGCCAGCCTCTCCCTGACCTCGATGCTGGCTCTGCCCTTGAGCTGGTCTAGCTCCTGCCGCATCTCCTCAAGTCGCTGGCCGAGGTCCTCCAGGGATGAACTCATCGTGCGTTCCTCCTCATCTGATAGCCGGCACCGCGTCTTCGCGCGTGCCGATCTGGCAGTGTATTGGATGTCGTCGCCACAGCGGTCACCGAGTTGACACCAGCAGGAGCGGGATCGGGCACTTGCGGAGAAGTGTCTCAGCCACGCTGCCAACGGCCCAGCGAGCGACGCTGGAGCGGCCATGACTCGTCAGAGCAACCAGGTCAAAGCCGTCCTTCTCTATGTAGCTGATGATCTCGTCCCAGATGTTGCCCTCCAGGGTCTCCGACCTCACCTGAACACCCGCATCCCGGAGCCGCCTCTTCAGGCCAGCGAAGTAGCGGGTGCACTCCTCCTGCAAGTGTGCCATTATCTGTTCAGCCAGATCCTCCCAGTTCCCAGGCATGTCGGGAGGGTACGAAGCGGGAGAACTGAGAGGCTCCAGAACTCTGAGAAGTACGATCTCAGCACCGCCTATCTTCGCGTGGTCCCCCACGTAGGGCAATACTTGCTCCGCCTTCTCAGAGCCGTCGAGCAAAACGAGTATTCTCCTCTCCGGCCACTTCCTGCCGATAATCTCCTGGGGCACATCACATCTGGCGAGTAGTACCGGGACCGTCGAGTGACGAGCGACCCTGGCGGCGACACTGCCCATCGCCCATCGCCGGACACCTGAGCGCCCGTGAGTGGTCATGGCTATGAGGCCCACCTTGTTCTTCTCGGCGTACGTGAGGATCTCCTCAGCGGGATGCCCAAAGAGAACCTCCGTGTCCACCCTCAGCCCTTCGCTCGCCGCCTCTTCCAGCCGGGAGCGAAGCACCTGCGCGGCGTGCTCCAGGAGATATGACCAGAAGCGCGACGAACCCGATTCGGACTGGTCTGGCGTGCAGACGTGGAGCAGCATCACGTGGGTGGGAGACGCGATGGCAAGGCCCGTGACGTAGTCGACGGCGCGCTCCGCCAGCTCGGACCCGTCCAGCGGGATGACTATCTTCTCATACATCGGGATCCCTCCTGCTTGACTGATCATCCGCAGCATGTCCTTGCGTTGCTCGTGGCCACCAAAGTCACCGGGCTCGAACCAGCAGCAGCGGGACCGGACACTTGCGGAGAAGCGTCTCGGCTACGCTGCCGACGGCCCAGCGGGCGATACCGGAACGGCCATGACTGGTCAGGGCAACCAAGTCAAAGCCGTCCCTCTCTATGTAGCTGATGATCTCGTCCCAGACGTTGCCGAACAGCGTTTCCGATCTCACCCGGATGCCCTCATCCCCGAGCCGGCTCTCCAAGTCGCCAAAGTAGCGGTCGCACTCCTTCTGTTGATCCGCCCTCATCTGCTCAGCCAGCTGCTCCCAGTTCGCAAACATGCTGGGTGCGTAGACAGCAAGAGTGCTGAGAGGTTCGAAGACTCTGAGAAGCACCAGTTCAGCGCCGCCCGTTTTCGCGTGGTCTGCCACATAGGGCAGTACTTGCTCTGCCCTCTCTGAGCCGTCCAGCAGAACCAGTATTCTCCTCTCTGGCCACTCCCTGTAGAGAGCGTCCTCAGGCACATCGGTTCTTATCAGCCAAACCGGGACGGGTGAATGGCGAGCGACCCTGGCGGCCACACTACCGAGCGCCCATCGCCGGACACCTGAGCGCCCGTGAGTGGTCATGGCGATGAGGCTGACCTTGTTCTTCTCGACGTACGTGAGGATCTCCTCAGCGGGATGTCCAAATAAAACCGCCGAGTCCACCCTCGACCCTTCGCTGCCCGCGTCTTCCAGCCGAGAGCGAAACACCTCCTCGATGTGCTGGAGATAGACCCGATGAATACGCTCAGCTTCGGGCTGATCCGACGCGCAGGTGTTCAGCAACGTCACATGAGCGTCAGAGGCAATGGTAAGGCCCGTGACATAGTCGAGGGCGCGTTCCGCAAGCTCGGACCCGTCCAGCGGGACGACAATCTTCTCATACATCGGGAACCCCCTTTCTGCCTTGGCAACGGACCGTCTCGGGATCAGCCACGCCAGGTCGCCCGCGATGCCTGCCGGCAAGCCGGTGGATGCCGTCCGTTGATCCTTTGTCGATGCGTTGTGCCAAGTCGTCTTGAACACCCATTGCTGTTCACCCGTGACTCGAATGAGGCAAGGGGAGGCTACCTAGGCTGCGGCTGCCACCTCCTCCAGTTCCACCTCCACATACGGCTTCCCGTAGCAGCCACGCTTGACCTCGGCAGTGGTGACGCGCCCCCGCAGCAGACTGTCGCCTTCCCAGTAGCTGACAACCGTCCCGGGTAGCTTCCCTACCATCACCTTTAGATCCCTGTCGTCGAGCGCAAACCTCATCTCTCGCATCGCCATTCCTTGCCTCCATGGCCACTTGTGGCTCGCTTGGCCACCACGTATTGGCTGCCGCCGCGTGCGATGTGGACATTCCGTCCTGTCTCCTAGGCTGCAGGCTTCTCTACCTCGCCGAGGTGCTCGCGCCATATCTTCCGTGTAGCCTGGCCAAAGGTGCTGCCCCTAGGCATTTGCAGCCGGTCGCAATAGGAGTCGGGTAGGGTGTCCGGGCAGTTCCGAAGTTCAAACAGGATGGATGCACGGAGGATGGCTTCGGCCACGTATCTTAGGCCGCGGGTCTCCAGCGGCCACCTAGCCGGCTCGGGGTAAAAGTCCATGCCGTCCTCAATCCAGTGCAGCAGCGCTAGCTTCAGAATGACCGTCTCGTGGGTAATCACAGCTCGCCTCCTCTCTAGCTCCGAATCCCAGGGATCCCTCAACCCGCCGCAGCCCCTCAATACCGCATCAAGAGCGCTCAATGTCCGTCACCGCCCTACATGATCGGGGCTGGACGTGCCCCTGGGGTCTCTGCGAACCCCCTCGAACGCTTCGCGTCTCATCCCCCCACGAACGTGTCGCTCCTCAGCGAGCTGCACAGGTTCAGCCTCGAGACCTTCGTTGCTATCCGTGAGGTGGAGAAAGATGAACACAACGACAACGGCCGTAACTACACAAGAGCAGGACAAAAGTGCCCCACGGAAGAGCACCCACCAATCCACAGGGGGAAGTGCTGTCCATTCCATCAGCATCCCTTCTTTCGCTGCACCGAGTTGGCGGTCAACCGCATTCCGGCGCTCCTTCTCGGGCCAACCACGTGCCGATCATTTCCCTCCGCTGCGTGTCACTCTCCGATCATCACTCCCAGCCGCCATCCCTTTCGGACAGTAGCGTTCTGAGCATCTTGACGAGATCCCAGGGATCGAAGGGCTTGGCGAGGAAATGGCCGCCAAGAGCCCCATAGCGCCCCGTTGCCTCCTCGCGATCGAGGCCGGATATGACTACCCAGGCAGGGGAACCGCTGTCGTCCGCCTGTCGCAGACGGTCGAGAACCTCTCTGCCCCGGCCATCCGGAAGTCCAAGGTCAAGGATCACCACATCCGCTGACTCCCGCTCCAGGATTTGCAGGGCGTCTCCGCCAGTAGCTGCGTCGGCGACATCGAACCCCGCGGTATGCAGGGAGATACGAAGCATGCGCGTCACAGCCGGCTCATCCTCTACCAAGAGGACCTTTGGAGGCGCGCCAGGGGTCTGTTGGTTGGTACACATCTCAGCTCAAACCGTAGCCGCGGGAAGTGGACAGCACGTTAAGGCCAGGGCCGTCGGTGTGAAGGACGCGTCAAAGCCGCGCCGGGGGGCAGACAGGTCGCGCGCTCAAGGCATCGCGCTGGTACCGCGCGGCAGCGAGAGACACGGAGCGACCCGTTTGCGAAGGGGCTCCGAAGCATATACCATTTACGTGTGGGCCATCGCATATCGCTAGGGTCCACGTGGCCAGGCGAGCTACGTTCTCGCCCCCACGTGTTCCCGGGGTGAAAGAGATCAGAGACCTCACCGTCTTAACGCGTAGAATTCCGCTTTGGGGGCCAGATCGATCCACTGGATCGGCTCGCCAGCCGCGTTCGCGAGGCTGACCCCCGCTCTGAGCGAATGTCGTCATCACCGCGCTACGACATGAGGCCGGAGACCTACGAGGGATCTCCAGAGTGACGCGAGACATCACTGAACGCCAGCGTGCCACGGATTCGGCTGAGCAGAGGCTAGCACGCGATTTACAAAAGCGGGTCAAGGAACTGAGTTGCCTGTATGGCATCTCCAGGCTCATTGCGACGGCGGACATTTCGCTGGAGCAGACATTTCAGGGGATCGCTGATCTCCTTCCTCCGGCCTGGCAGTATCCGGAGGTCGCTTGCGCCCGGGTGGTTTTGGATCATCAGGAGTTCAAGACGGAGAACTTCAGAGAGACCCCCTGGAGGCAGGTGTCCGAAGTCAAGGTGCGCAGCGAACGGATCGGCAGCGTGGAGGTCTGCTACCTAGAGGAGAGGCCGGAGAGCGATGAGGGGCCTTTCCTCAAGGAAGAGAGAAGCCTGATCAACGCCGTTGCGGAGCGGTTGGGTCGGATCGTCGAGCGCAAGCGGGCGGAGGAGGGATTGCGTAAGCGGATCAGGGAGTTGGATTGCCTGTACGGCATCGCCAAGCTCCGTCAGACGCTCGGGATCTCTCTAGCGGAGCTGCTCCAGGGGGCAGCCGACCTTATCCCCCCGTCCTGGCAGTATCCGGAGGTTGCCTGCGCGCGAATCGTTCTGGAGGGCAGAGAGTTCGAGACGGAGAACTTCAGAGAGACCCCCTGGAGGCAGGTGTCCGATATCAAGTGTCATGGCGAACGGATCGGCAGCGTCGAGGTCTGCTACCTGGAGGAGAGGCCGGAGAGTGATGAAGGGCCTTTCCTGAAGGAAGAGAGAAGCTTGATCGATGCCGTTGCCGAGCGGTTGGGGCGCATCGCCGAGCGCAGGCGGGCAGAGGAGGCGCTGCGGGAGCGCACCCGTCAGCTCGTTGACATGCCCGGCATCTCACTGGAAGAGATGCTTCAGAGAGCGGTCGACCTCATCCCCCCGTCCTGGCAGTATCCGGATGTCGCCTGCGCACGCATCATCCTAGAGGATAGAGAGTTTAAGACGAAAAACTTCAAGAAGACCCCCTGGAGGCAGGCATCCGACATCAGGTTACGAGGCGAACGGATCGGCAGCGTCGAGGTCTGCTACCTGGAGGAGAGGCCGGAAAGCGATGAAGGGCCCTTCCTCCAGGAAGAGAGAAGCCTGCTTAGTGCTGTTGCCGAACGGTTAAGCCGCATCGTCGAGATCAAGCGGACAGAGGAGAAGGTGCAGGCAGAGCGGCAGCGTCTGAGCGTGCTGGTGGACACTTCTCCCGTGGGCGTCTTCGTCGTCGAGGCCGAGAGCGGACGCGCATCGTTCGCGAATCGAGAGGCACGGCGGATCCTGGGCTTGCCTGGAGACCCCCTGGAGCAGCGTGAACAGGTCGCGGTATATAGGCGACCGGATGGCCGTCGCTACGCAGTCGAGGAGCTCCCCCCAGTTCGGGCCCTGTACCACGGTGAACAGGTAAGCGCCGAGGAGGTGCTGCTTGAGTTCGCAGACGGACGCACCGTCCCTACGCTGGTTAACGCCACGCCCCTCTACTCTTCGGATGGCAAGATCACAGGGGCCATCTCAGTCATCCAGGACATCACTCCCCTTGAGCAGGCCGAGAAGCTCCGCAGCGAGTTCCTGGGGATGGTGAGCCACGAGCTGAGGACGCCACTGACAGCGATCAAGGGGGCCGCGGCAACGGTGCTGGGCAGCCCCATGCCCCTCGGCGCGCAGGAAACCAAGGAGCTATTTCAAGTCATTGACGAGCAGGCAGACAGGCTGCGTGACCTCGTGAGCAATCTACTGGACATGACCCGCATAGAGGCCGGACGCCTATCGGTGAGCTCCGAGCCAACCGATCTGCGCGCCATTCTGGACAAGGCCCGGACCAGTTTCGTTCGCAGCGGCGGCTTGCAGGAGCTGCAGATCGAATTGCCCGATGATCTGCCACCGGTCAGCGCTGATCCCGGGAGGATCGTTCAGGTCGTCAGCAATCTGCTGGCCAACGCGGCGAGACTCTCCCCGCCGACGGCCCCAATCACGGTCGACGTGGAGCACAATGAGGTCGCAGTGAAGGTGCACGTTCGCGACCAGGGTCGGGGAATCGCCAAAAAGAAGCTGCGCCACCTCTTCAAGAAGTTCACCCGCCTTCACGAAGATGAGGGCCACAGGCTCTCGGGCACCGGCCTGGGGCTGGCCATCTGCAAGGGGATAGTCGAGGCGCACGGAGGGCGCATCTGGGCAGAAAGCGCTGGGGAGGGCCAGGGCGCCACTTTCACCTTCACCCTGCCGATCGCCTCCGAGGCCAGCGTCACCTCGCTATCGGACGCAGCTCGCGGTGCGGTCCATAAACGGAAGATCACACGTAGGGGGGAGCGCACCCGCGTCCTCGCAGTGGACGATGACCCCCAGATTCTGCGCTATTTCCAGCGGACTCTCGGTGAAGCGGGGTACGAGGCGATAGTCACTAGCGAGCCTTCGCAGGTTGCCAGACTTGTCGAGGCGGAGGAGCCGGACCTGATCCTGCTCGACCTGATCATTCCTGGAACCAGCGGCTTCGACCTGCTCCGGCAGATACGCGAGTTCTCCAGTGTCCCAGTCATAATTGTCACGGCCAGCGAGCGTGAGGAGGACACGGTGGAGGCGCTGAAGATAGGTGCGGACGACTACGTCACCAAGCCGTTCTCGCCGACCGAATTGTTCGCCCGCATGGAGGTCGCGCTTCGGAAACGGGTCTCCCCTGACCTGCTGGAAGAGCGGCCGCCGCTTGCGCTGGGTGACCTGAGCATCAATTTCGCCGAGCGGAGCGTCACGGTGGCAGGCCAACCCATCTCTCTGTCCGCCACGGAGTACAAGCTCCTCTATGAGATGGCAATCCATGCGGGGCGAGTTCTCACCCATGATCAGCTTCTTCAGCGGGTCTGGGGAGCGGAGTACGAAGGGGAACCGGGGTTGTTGCGGTCCTTCATCGTTCTCCTGCGCCGAAAGCTCGGTGACGATGCCAGGGATCCGCGATACATATTCACTGAGACGGGTGTCGGCTACCGTATGCCCCGACCTTAGGGCTGAATGGCCTCCTTGGAACGGGCTGTCTTTTCTCTCTCCCCGTGCTCCCGTTTTGATGGGTCTTTTACACCTCTCCACCCACTTTTTGCACCTACAGCATCGCCCAGCCACTAGCATTGGTGCAGCCTTGGTTTGGCGGCTACTATGTGTAAGTCAGCCCGATGGTCAGGAGGCGGACCTTGCAGCCTGTGCAACCTCAGAAGCGAGGAGGCAAAATGGCTTCGCAGACGGTGTGCACCAATCGCGGCAAGCCGGCGGCGGATCCCATGACAATAACTTGGCGTTCCTTATCCTCGGGACGGAACGGAGGTAAATGAGATGTCTGACGCTGATCATGACGAGGAGAGGTACTGGCCGGTCAGGCGATACATGGAGACCTATGAACGGTCCCTACAGGACCCGGAAGCCTTCTGGGCGGAAGAGGCCCGGAGGTTGTATTGGTTCAAGACGTGGGACAAGGTACTGGACTGGTCGCCACCCTTCGCCAAGTGGTTTGAGGGCGGGATGCTGAACGCCTGCTATCTCTGCGTGGACCGCCACATCGAGAAGGGGAGGAAGAACAAGGTTGCTCTTTACTGGGAGGGGGAGCCCGGCGACACCCGCGTCCTGAGCTATGCCACCCTCTATCGAGAGGTCAACCGCTGCGCGTCGGTGTTGAAGAACCTGGGCGTGGCCAAAGGCGATAGGGTAGCGCTCTATCTGCCGATGATCCCAGAGCTGCCCATCTTCATGCTGGCCTGCAGCCGCATCGGCGCCACCTTCACCGTCGTCTTCTCTGGCTTTAGTGGCGAGGCCCTGGCCGACCGGATCAACGACGTGCAGGCTAAGCTTCTGGTCACCGCCAACGGCGGCTACCGTCGGGGCTCTCCCGTGCCGCTCAAGCGGACAGCGGACGAGGCGATGGACCTCTCGCCGACCATCGAGAAAGCGGTGGTGATTAACCGGCTTGGCCTGGAGGTGGATATGAAGCCGGGCAGGGATTTCTGGTATCACCACTTGCTCACCGAAGCGTCGGACCGCGTGGACCCGGAACCGGTGGAGGCCAGCCATCCCCTGTACGTCCTCTACACATCAGGGACCACCGGGAAGCCCAAGGGTGTCGTCCACAGTACGGGCGGCTACATGGTGTATGCGCATTCGACGTTCAGGTGGGTGTTCGATGCCAAGGAAGATACAGTGTATTGGTGCACGGCGGACATCGGCTGGGTCACCGGCCATAGCTACATCGTGTACGCTCCCCTGGCTTTCGGCGCCACCAGCGTCATGTACGAGGGCGCGCCCAACTATCCGGACCTGGGCCGCTGGTGGGATATCATCCAGACCTATCGGGTCAACATCCTCTACACCTCGCCCACTGCCATTCGCATGTTCATGCAGGCCGGCGAGGAGTGGCCGGCCAAGTACGACCTGAGCAGCCTCGACCTGCTGGGGACGGTGGGAGAGCCGATCAACCCTGAGGCGTGGCTCTGGTACTTCAAGCACATCGGTGGCGAGCGCTGCCCCATCGTGGACACCTGGTGGCAGACGGAGACCGGCGGCATCTTGATCTCCCAGGCTCCGGCCATAGAGCTGCCGCCCTTGAAGCCCGGCTCGGCCAGCCTGCCCCTGCCTGGCATCGATCCTCAGGTGGTGAACGAGAAGGGCGAGCCCACGGCGCCCGGCGAGCGAGGGCTGCTGGTCATCAGAAGGCCGTGGCCCGGGATGTTGATGACCCTGTACAACGACCCCGACAGGTACAAGGAGGTATACTGGAGTCGCTTTCCCGGCAACTATCTAACTGGCGACTACTCAGTCCGGGACGAGAATGACTACTTCTGGCTCCTCGGGCGGGCAGACGAGGTGATCAAGGTGGCCGGACACCGTCTGGGGACGCTGGAGCTTGAGAACGCCGCTGTGGCATTCGCCCCGGTCGCGGAGGCGGCGGCCGTCAGCAAGCCCGACCCGGTGAAGGGCGAGGCCATCGTCATCTTCGCCATTCTGCGGGAGGGGAACGATCCATCTCCCGAGCTGGCGAAGGAGCTCAACGCTCACATCCGCAAGACCGTCGGGCCTATTGCCGTCCCGGAAAGCGTGTTCTTCGTCAAGAAGCTGCCCAAGACCCGCAGCGGCAAGATCATGCGGCGGCTGCTCAAGGCGGTGGCCACGGACGCGGTCATCGGCGACGTCACGACTCTGGAGGACGGGGCCTCTATGGACGAAGTGAAGGCTGCCTACGAAGCGCTCCGCAAGGAGATATAGCTGCCCCCGCGGCGAGCGGGACATGGCTTAGGGAGGTATGAGATGACGATCAGTAGCCCGTGGCCCAGCCAGGCGCCCTACCCCAAGCGGCAGCTCTCCGACTGCCTGCGCGAGGGCGCTGAGCAACAACCGGATAAGACGGCGCTCATCGGTCCCGACGAGCGGTTCTACAGCTTCGGGGAGGTCTGGGACACCTCCCGTCGCATGGCCCGAGTGCTGCAGGAGGAGGCCGGCGTACGCAAAGGAGAAGTCGTGGCCATCTTCGCGGACAACTGCCCGGAGTTCGTGGTGGCGGTGCACAGCATTCTGCTGGCTGGCGGAGTGGTCACCACCGTGAACCCGCGATTCAGGGAGCGAGAACTGTTCCACCAGCTCAGCGATTGCGGCGCGGTCGCCGTGTTCTGCATGCCCGGGAACTGCCCCCTGGTGGGCATGGTCAGCAGCGAATTGCCGGCGCTTCGGGCTACCTTCCCTATCGTCGACATCTGGAGCAAGGCGGCGGAGGCGGGTGGCGACGCTGAACCCGTGGCCATCGATCCGGAAAAGGACCTAGCCTTTCTTCCCTACTCCAGCGGCACCACCGGCCTGCCCAAGGGTGTCATGCTCACGCACCACAACGTCTGCAGCAACGTCGCTCAGAACCTTGTCGTCGGCCTGGCCCAGCCGGGCGCGGTCAGCCTGGACTTCCTCCCCTTTTACCAGATCTTCGGGCTCATTCCGGTGATGAACGTGGGCCTGGCCAACGCCTCGGCTCAGGTCATCATCCCCAGCTTCGACGCTCATCTGGTTCTCTACCTGATCCATAAGTACAGCGTCACCGACCTGTTCGTCGTGCCGCCCGCCCTGCGCAGCCTCATCGACCTGGTGGAGCAGGGCCGCAAGTACGACACTTCCTCCCTGCGCTTCATCATTTCCGGCGCTGCCCGCCTGTTGCCGCGCACGGCCGAAGCGGCCGAGCGCCTGTTCTCGTGCCCGGTCATCCAGGGCTACGGCCTTACTGAGACCAGCCCTACCACTAACGTGAATCCCCTGAGCCAACCGAAGCTCGACTCCGTGGGGCCGCCCGTCAGCGACACCAACGAGAAGGTAGTCGGCACGGAATCAGGTAGGGAGCTGTCCGCCGGGGAGCCCGGCGAGCTGCTCATCCAAGGGCCTCAGGTCATGCAGGGTTACTGGAACCAGCCTGAGGCCACCGCCGCGGCCCTGACCGAGGATGGCTGGCTGCGGACGGGTGATATCTGTCGCTTTGACGAGGACGGCTACGTCTACGTGCTGGACCGCAAGAAGGACACCATAAACTACAAGGGCTATGAGGTCGCTCCGGCCGAGCTGGAGGCCGTCCTCCGTCAGCACCCCTGCGTTATGGACGCCGCCGTCATTCCCAAGAGCGACCCCAGCGCGGGGGAGGTGCCCAAGGCGTTCGTGGTGGCCCGCCCAGGCCAGCGCGCCACCAAGAGCGACATCATACAGTTCGTGGACGACCGTGTGGCGCCTCACAAGCGGGTCAGAGAGGTGGAGTTCGTTTGGGAGATACCCAAGACAGCTACGGGGGAGATCCTGCGCCGCGAACTCATTCAGCGGGAGCGGGCTCAGAGCGAGGGGCCGACTGACTGACGTCAGCTTGAAAGACGCCCAGGGACGTTTAGCTGGCGGGAGTGCATGGGCAAGGCATTGAGCCCTCGTGGCTGACGGACGACGGTAGGACCGCACCTTCTTCGCCTGGCCCCCGCAATGGATCTCCCCCACGCTCGCTGAGACTAACGACAGGGCCGCCTTTCATCGCTTTTCACGAGCCTTTCACTCTGCCCGTTCCTGCTTTGGCGCCCACTACATGGGCGTCCCCTAGGATTGTCCTGACCGCGATGCTTGGCAGGAGACGAATCGGAAGGGGATGGTGTTTTCGAGACGGTGGTGTTCTGGAATCCGCGGCCTGGATGCACAAGGAGGAATCACATGATGTGGCTAGGCGCGTGCCCGCGGTGTCGCGGCGACCTGCATCTCCAATCGGATTGCTTCGGTGAGTTCATAAGCTGCCTCCAATGCGGTACCATCCTCAGCCAATCGCAGGAGGATTCGCTCCGCGCCCTCGCCATGGTACGGCAATTCCTCCGAAGCTGCAGGAGCAGGTCCGACATTCTGCATTCGTCGCAGCCACGAGCTCTGATTGAGAAAGCAGCGTGATACTAAACTCGCGCAACCAGCGCAGGCGGTTGTGATTCGATACGGGGTAGTGGCGAGAGGAGCACAGCTATGAGCAAGTCGGCTGCTGAGGAAGCTCGGGAAGCGAATGCAGGAATCGCCAGGGCGTGCAGCTTGGGCTGGCGGACGCTGGCTACGGCCTTTCGTGAGCCAACACAGCAATGGGTAGAAGCGCTGCTGCACGGTACCGTGACTTCTGACCTCTCGGAGGCCACGTGGTGGCTGGGTTCCGAAAGGGAGCGATTTGCTGGCGCCCTGGACATGATAAGGGACTTCGCGACGGAGCAAGAGGTTCGGGGCACCAAAGACGTGCTGCGCGATCTCAAGATGGAACATGCTCGAGTCTTCGTCGGAGCCGCGAGTTCCTTCAAGGCCCCGCCGTACGAGTCCGCTTACCCGGAACAGGATGGTGAACGAGCGGCGGCGGTGAAAGGACCCGCCACGTTCGCCGTCCAAGAGTTCTACCGACAGCACGGGGTGCAGCATCCCTCGCCACTCGAAGTCCTGCCTGACCACATTGCCATCGAACTGGAGTGCATGTACTCTCTCTCGTCCCGGGAGCGACAGGCATGGGAGAGGGGCGAGGTAGAAACGGCCGAGGCGCTTCGCGGCGCCCAGCTCACGTTCATAGAGAAGCACCTGGCCCGGTGGGTGCCGGATTTCTGCAGGCGTGTACAGGACTCTGCCCGATGCAACCTCTGCTTCGCCCTGGCCTGTATCCTGCGGGAGTTCCTGGCGATGGAGACGAGATGGACCCATGGACGGTCGGCGCTTGAACCCGCCTTCTGCGGGGAGGACAGACGATGATCGCGGATTCCGTTGATTTTCGCGGAAGGCACCGCCGTCGAGTGCTGACCGTTGCCGAAGGCCGCGTTCAGCGCTACCACACCGTCCAGGCAAGAACGCTGGTGGAGTCCTTCGCGCAATCGTTGGCCGGGACGAGACCGGTTCCCCGGCTGAACAGCTGCTCGTGGTGCTGTGGCGACCTTGGGCCGCCCCCTCCCCACTCAGGCCTTCAAAGGATCTGCGCCCACTGCGGTCGCCCGGAGCCCGTGTTGAAACACGATCAACGAAGGCGCCGCTCCAGGATACGAGACTGCTCTCCGTCTGCCCCCGAGAACCGCGCAGTGCTTAGGATGTCGAGAAGGGAACGCCCGATGAGACGGCCTCCGTTGCTGAGGGCATCATGAGCGGCTACGCTATTGCAGCGAGCGCGTGATGCCGCGGGAGAGATGCGATGTCAGAACGAGGTAGGCCCTTGAGGAGCGGGCCCAACGGCATTCTGGGCCATGCGGACCTTCAGAACTTGTTCAGTGCGCTCAGCGCCCGCGGCTACCAACTCGCTGGCCCGACCGTCCGCGATGGCGCCATCATCTACGACCGACTGGAGTCGATCCAGGATCTGCCCGCCGGCTGGTCGGACGAGCAGGACGGTGGTGCGTACCGGCTGAAGAGACGGGACGACGATGCCCTCTTCGGATTTGCGGTCGGGCCTCACTCGTGGAAAAGGTTCCTCCAGCCGACCGTAGCGACGCTATGGCGAGCCGAGAGGAGCGACAACGGGTTCAAGGTGATCGACGAGCTGGAGGAGGCGCCCCGCTACGCCTTCATCGGCGTGCGAGCCTGCGAACTCCACGCCATCGCCATCCAGGACCGGGTCTTTCTGCAGGGCCCCTACACCGACACCGTCTATCGGGCGCGCCGGGAGGATGTCTTCGTGGTCGCGGTCAACTGTGGCCAGGCCGGCGGCACCTGCTTCTGCGCCTCCATGGGGACCGGCCCCTCTGCCACCTCCGGCTTCGACCTCGCTCTCACCGAGGTGCTGGCTGGCCAGCGGCACTACTTCCTCGCCGAAGTCGGCACGGAACGGGGCGCGGAGGTCCTCGCCGAGGTTCAGCATCGAGAGGCGACGGCCGAGGAGAAGCGGGAGGCTGACAGCGTCGTGGAGAGGACGGCCGCCCGCATGGGGCGCACGATGGACATCACCGGTATCAAGGGCCTCCTCTATCGCAACTACGAGCATCCCCGCTGGGACGATGTCGCCAACCGCTGTCTGACCTGCGGCAACTGCACGATGGTCTGCCCGACCTGTTTCTGCACCACGGTCGAGGACGGCACCGATCTCAGGGGGGAGGAGGCGCAGCGCGTACGGAAGTGGGACTCCTGTTTCACCATGGAGTTCTCATACATACACGGTGGCAGCATCCGTGCCTCTCCTAAATCTCGCTACCGGCAGTGGATGACCCATAAGCTCGCCACCTGGATCGACCAGTTCGGGACCTCGGGCTGCGTCGGCTGCGGGCGGTGCATCACGTGGTGCCCGGTGGCCATCGACATCACCGAAGAGGTTCGCGCCATACGGGCCAGCGAGGGCATCCCCGCCAGCGTCGCCGGGGGAGATAACGAAAGGGGTGAGGAGACATGATACGCGGGCTGGAAACCCTTCTAGCGGAGCACCCTTTCTTCAAGGGCCTGGAGCCCAGCTACCTTTCCTTCATCGCCGGCTGCGGCGCTAATGTCACCTTCCAGGCCGGCGAGTACATCTTCCACGAGGGCGATCCCGCGGACCACTTCTATATCATTCGCCACGGTAAGGTGCAGCGGGAGATCTTCGTGCCGGAGCGCGGGCCTCTGCCCATCGACACGCTCGGCGCAGGCGACGTGCTGGGCTGGTCATGGTTGTTTTCTCCCTACCGCCGCTTCTCCGATGCTCGGACCGTGGAACTGACGCGCGCTATCGCTCTGGACGGGGTCTGCCTTCGCGGCAAGTGTGACGAAGATCATGACCTCGGCTACGAGCTCATGGGGCGCTTGGCCCCCTTAGCGATGAAGCGGCTCCAGGCAGCGATGCTGCAACTCCTTGACGTCTATGGTCATGCTCAAGAGTCCTGACGCGGTCTTGGCGGACCCAATGGCTCCCCGCTCCTACCGGGTGCAGCGCGTCCGGCGGGAGACCGGTGACGTCTCCACCCTCTGGCTGGAGCCCGTGGAGGACGGAACGGCCAACTTCGCACCTGGGCAATTCAACATGCTCTACGCCTTCGGGGTGGGCGAGGTGCCCATATCGATAAGCGGCGAGTTTCCCGGTCCGGGCGGTCTCGCCCACACGATACGAGGCGTAGGGCCGGTCAGCATCGCCCTGCGTCGGTCCAGGCGGGGCGACGTGGTAGGGGTGCGCGGACCGTTCGGACGAGGCTGGCCTATCGAAGAGGCCAGCGGGAGGGACGTCGTCATCGTCGCCGGGGGCATCGGCCTCGCTCCCCTGCGGCCCGTCGTCCAGCAGTTGCTGGCCCAGCGCGAGCTGTACGGCCGCATCGTCCTCCTATACGGAGGGCGCACCCCCTATGATCTCCTGTACCAGCGGGAGCTGCGTCGCTGGCGCAGCCGTTTCGACCTAGAAGTGGCGATCACCGTCGACGCTGCCGGCGTGGGCTGGCGCGGCTACGTCGGCGTCGTCACTAACCTCATTCCCCGCTCCCTCTTCGATCCCTCCGAGACGACCGCCTTCGTCTGCGGCCCCGAGGTGATGATGCGTTTCACCGTCGCTGAGCTGCAGGCCCGCGGCGTCTCGCCTGAGAGCATCTACATCTCCATGGAGCGAAACATGAAGTGCGCTGTCGCCTTCTGCGGCCACTGCCAGTACGGCCCCACGTTTATCTGCAAGGATGGGCCCGTGTTCCGATACGATCAGTTGGCGTCCCTTCTGCGGATACGAGAGGTCTGATGAGACGCGCTCGCAAGCCCAAGCTCGCCGTCTGGAAATTCGCCTCCTGCGACGGCTGCCAGCTCGGCATCCTCAACTGCGAGGATGAGCTCCTCGCAGTCGCAGGAGAGGTCGAGATAGCTTACTTTCTGGAGGCCTCCCGTGCCACCGTCAGGGGCCCGTACGATCTCTCCCTTGTGGAAGGGTCCATTACGACGGAGCACGACGCGGCGCGCGTCCAGCAGGTCCGACGAGCCTCCAAGTACCTTGTGACCATCGGGGCATGTGCCACCGCCGGCGGCATTCAAGCCCTACGCAACTTCAAGGATGTCGACGAGTTCATCTCCATCGTCTACGCCACGCCCCACTACATCGACACTCTCCAGACCTCCACACCTATCGAGCAGCACGTCAGCGTCGACTTCGAGCTGCGCGGCTGCCCCATCAACAAGGATCAGCTCGTCGAGGTGATCAGCGCCTTCCTCCACAACCGTCACCCGAATGTTCCACCCCACAGCGTCTGCGTCGAGTGCAAGCTCCGTGGCACCGTCTGCGTCATGGTTGCTCGCGGTATTCCCTGCCTGGGCCCGGTCACCCACGCTGGCTGCGGCGCCATCTGCCCCGCGTACGACCGAGGCTGCTACGGCTGCTTCGGGCCCAAGGAGACGCCCAACACGACATCGCTGAGCGGTTGGTGGCGGCGTCTCGGTGTGGAGGAGCGCGAGCTCGTGCGCGCCTTTCGAACCTTCAACGCCTACGCCGAAGCCTTCAGGACTGAGAGCGAGGCCCATGAGCCGGACTAGGACGATAAAGGTGAGCGCTCTCGCCCGCGTGGAGGGCGAGGGTGCCCTCTACGTGCGCGTCAGGGACGGCGCCGTCGAAAATGTGGAGCTTCAGATCTACGAGCCGCCGCGCTTCTTCGAGGCGTTCCTCCGCGGCCGCGACTTCAGGGAGGCCCCTGACATCACGGCCCGCATATGCGGCATCTGTCCAGTCGCCTACCAGATGAGCGCCTGTCACGCTATGGAGGATGCCTTCGGTGTACGGGTCGGCGATGGGCTACGAAAGCTGCGCCGCCTCATCTACTGCGGCGAGTGGATCCAGAGCCACGCCCTACACGTCTACATGCTCCACGCCCCCGACTTCCTGGGCTACGAGAGCGCAGTCCACATGGCCCACGACCACGCGGACGTTGTCCAGCGCGGCCTTCAGTTGAAGAAGATCGGCAACGACATCATGGACGTCATCGGCGGCCGCTCCGTCCACCCTATCAACGTGCGGGTAGGCGGCTTCTACCGCGTCCCGAGCAAGGCCGAGCTTGCACCGCTCGCCGACAAGCTCGAGTGGGCCCGCGACGCGGCTCTCGATACGATCCGCTGGGTGGCGGGCTTCGAGTTCCCGGACTTCAAGCAGGACTACGAGTTCGTCTCCCTCCGCCACCCAGACGAGTACCCGTTCAACGAGGGTCGCCTTGTCTCCAACAAGGGGCTGGACATCGCCGTCCGGGAGTTCGACGATAATATCGAGGAGTCACACGTGGAGCGGTCCAACGCGCTCCACTCCTCGCTGAAGGGCCGTGGCAGCTACCTTGTCGGCCCCCTGGCGCGCTACAACCTGAACTTCGACCGGCTCTCGCCTCTGGCGCAGGAGGCTGCGAAGGAGGCAGGTCTCGGCCCCGTTTGCCGCAACCCCTTACAGAGCATCATCGTCCGCAGCGTGGAGGTCCTCTACGCCTGCGACGAGGCCCTGCGCCTCATCGACGACTACGAGCCGCCCGAGGAGGCCGCCGTCGATGTCCTGCCGCGGGCGGCGACCGGCTTCGCCTGCACCGAGGCTCCCCGCGGCATCCTCTACCACCGCTACCGCATCGCCGATGACGGCTCCATCCTGGACGCCAAGATCGTCCCGCCCACCTCTCAGAATCAGGGAATCATCGAGAGTGACCTCCGCTACTTCGTCGCCCAGAACATCGATCTGCCACAGGAGGACCTCACATGGCAGTGCGAGCAGGCGATCCGTAACTACGATCCCTGTATCTCCTGCTCCGCGCATTTCCTGAAGCTCCAAGTGGAGCGTGAGGAGGAGCCTTGAACGAGGACAAGAAGGAGGCACGCGTCCTCGTGATCGGCGTCGGAAACGACTTCCGCAGCGATGACGCGGTGGGGCTTGTGGTGGCACGGCGCCTTGGGGAGCGAAATGTGGACGGCATCGCCGTGGTGGAGGCACCCGGTGAGGGGATATCGCTCATCGACGCGTGGGATGAGGCGGACGCCGTGATCCTCATCGACGCCGTGCGCTCCGGCTCCGTCCCAGGCACGATACATCGGCTGTCCCGTCGAGCCTTGACTCGAGGTGACGACATCTTCTTCCATTCGACCCACGCCATCAGCGTCTCCGACGCGATCGAGCTGGCCAGGGCGACGAATAGGCTGCCCAAGCGGTTGATCGTGGTAGGGATCGAGGGCGAGGATTTCCGCGCGGGCCTTGGCCTCTCGCAAGAAGTGAAGGCAGCCGTCTCAAGCGCTGTCGAAACCGTCTTGGAGGAGGCCAAGGCGATGATGGGGCCATCAAGGGTGTTGAGCCATCATGCATGAACTACGGCTGGCACAGGATTTGGTGAGCAAGATCGATGCGGTGGCGTGCGAGCGGCACGCACGGCGGGTCGTCGGCGTGAAGGTCACTCTTGGCGCGTTGTCCGGGGTCTCCGCCGATCACCTCCAACAGCACTTCGCTGAGGCCGCCCGCGGCACCTCTGCCGAGGGAGCCCGACTGGAGGCCGTCTTGGGGGCCGACGCGGCGGCTCCAGATGCTGACTCTCTGCGGGTCGAGAGCATCGACATCAAGGAGTGACCTGGCGATGTGCATAGCGATCCCCGGCAAGGTGATCTCCCTGGGGGCAGACGGCGCCCGCGTGGAGGTGCGGGGTCATATCCGCCCCGCCTCCACCCTCTTCGCGCCCGAGGTGCAGGTGGGCGACTATGTCGTCATCTCGGGCGGCACGATAGTCGACCGCCTCGAGGAGGAAGAGGCGCTAGCCCGTGTCGGTCTTTTCGATGACCTGCTGGAGGTGCTAGATGAGACACCTTGACGAGCAGACCGCCACCTCCGTCCCGCGACCGCTGTCGATAGGGGCCGCTACCCTTGACAGGCTGCGGCTGGAACTGGACAGGTCGCGTTCCGCCCGCGGGGTCGCCCTGGCGCTGGTGACGGCCGCCATCAGCGGCTTCGCCATCTTCATCAACTCGTACGCCGTGAAGGAGTTCGATAGTCCCACGGTCTTCACAGCCCTGAAGAACACTTTCGTGGGCGCCGTCCTTCTCGTCCTCCTGCTACAGCCTCAACGCCTGGCCGAGGCGAGGCGCCTCAGGCCGAAAAGGGGGCTTGGCCTGCTGCTCCTCGGCGTTATCGGCGGCAGCATCCCCTTCGTCCTCTTCTTCGAAGGGCTAGCGCGCGTCGACTCCGGCAACGCCGCCTTTCTCCACAAGACGCTCTTCGTCTGGGTCGCCATCCTGGCCGTGATCCTCCTCCGCGAGCGCCTGGGCAGGGCTCAGCTCGGTGCCTTGGGGCTGCTCTTCCTGGCCCAGTGGCTGCTGGGCGACCCCGGGAGCCTTGCTGGCACCGGTGTGGCGATGGTCTTCGGCGCGACGCTCCTCTGGGCCTGCGAGGTGACGCTGGCGAGGCGGCTCCTCTCCTCCACCAGCGCTGGCCTGGCCGCTTCAGGCCGTATGACCGTGGGGGCCGTTCTGCTGCTGGTCTACCTGGCCCTCATCGGCAAGATCGGTGCCGCCGTTGAGCTGACCACGGTTCAGTGGGCCTGGGTGGTGGGCACCAGCGTGCTCCTGCTGGGGTACGTAGCCACCTGGTACGCCGCCCTCAAGCTCGCACCCGCCACGGCGGTGACCTGCGTGCTTACCGTCGGCGCTCCCATTACGGCTGCCCTGAACGCCATCGCCGGGCGTGCTATGCCAACCTCGGAGCAGTTGATGGGCTACGCTGTACTGCTTGGTGCCGTCCTGATCTTCGCCACCGCCTCCATCCGTCGCCCTGCCGAACAGCGAGAATTGGTCCCATCCCCCACCGGAGGGCCGTAGTGGAAGGTCCGCAGCTCTTCCTGCGCTACGCGTTCAAGCCCAACTTTCTGGGCTACTGCGGCGGTGACGACAACCTCGCCCTGTTCGAGTACGGCCTGGACGGTCGTGTCGACCGCGGCCTCGTTGAGCTGGAATACCAGTTCGATGGAGCCTTCCCGTACCTCGAGCTCATTGCCCGCGCCAACGGGATCGCCGATCCCCTAGACTCACACGTTGTAGAGGCGTATTGGATCGGCAATCGTCTTCTGGACCGCGTGGACATGGGTAGCCTCTTCCGCTCCTTGGACGAGCGGTTCAGGAGCAGGACCGGCGCGAAGGAGTGGTGCGGGCTGGTCTCGAAGGTCCCCGCCGGCGCCCGCCCCCACCACAGCTTTCACGTGTTCGAGATCTACCCCCGCATCGGCTTCATGCGCAACGGGGCTGTGGATCACATGCTGGAGACGATGGAGCAGTGCCGCATCCGCTGGGGCAGGGTGCTGTCGGTGGGAGCGTCGGACCTGGTGGTGGAGGTGGAGCCCCTGGTGCTGCGCGGGGATAGGCTGGAACTTGCGGAGGCGAGACGGGAGACGATATCTCGGCGGGTTGACGGCCGCGGTTTCGTGGACGACGTGCGGAACGGCGACTGGGTGTCGATCCACTGGGGTTGGGCTTGCGACATCCTGACCCCCGGGCAGCAGTCGAACCTGGAGCGCTACACACGGTGGCATATGGCTCTCTGCAACCGCGTGCATCAACAGCCGAAGTTGGGAAAGTAGAAATAAGGAGGCAGACGATGGGAGGCCGCATTCTAGTCCCGCTCGACGGCTCGGCATACTCGGAAGAGATGCTCCCCTACGCCAAGGGGATCGCCCGCGCAACCGGGGCGCGACTTACCTTACTGCGAGTGGTAAGCGACGAAGGCAAGATCCCAGCCACCAGGGAATATCTTGAGGCTTTGGCCCGCGACCTAGATGCTGAAGGCAAGATATCGCTGGCGCAGACCGACGTAACGAGTGCGATCCTGGACGAGGCGAGTCGAGAACCGCGCGCCCTTGTCGCCATGACATCACACGGACGGACGGGTTTCTTGGAGGCCCTCCTGGGCAGCGTCGCCCTGGGCGTGGTGCGCAACTCAGGACAGCCGATCCTGCTTTATCGACCTCGAGGCAATTCCAAGGAGAAGGTGGGGACAGCCCCCCAGATCGAGAGAGTAGTTCTCCCCCTGAGCGGCTCTGCGTTCTCTGAAAGCATGATCCCGGCGGCCGTAGAGATGGCGGAGTCTCTGAAGGCTCACCTCGTCCTAGTGCACGTTGTTTCGCCGGACGTGCGGGTGCCGCCAGGTGTACCGGAGGGAGATGTGCTGGAGTCCTCATACGTACGGTCACAAGCAGCAGAGATCGAGAAGGCCTATGGAGTGCGGCCGGACTGGGACGTCCTCCATGGGGACCCGGGGGACGCCATCTGTCGCTATTTGGAGGGACGGCGAGATGCGATGCTGGCCATGTCATCGCACTCAAGAGGCGGCCTCAAGCGAACGATCTTCGGCAGCGTGGCGAGCGAATGTCTCCGGCGGTCGCGCACTCTCCTACTGGTCCTCTGGCCCGAATATCACGGTGTAGCTTCGAGCAGGTCGCGGGAGAGCACTACTGCAGGCGCTGCTCCGTCCGGCTGATCGAGCGGGCCAATCTTGTGATGCTGGTGGTAAGCGTCCTGGCGCTTGTCGCCGTTTTGGGCGACAAATGCTGCGAGCCTTAGATGCTCGCCACTTACCCACTATTCCGTATTGGCGGGAGTGCATGGGAGTCGAACCCACCCGGGACGGGTCCACCGCCCCACAACGGTTTTGAAGACCGCGAGGCCCACCGGGGCCCTTCCACTCCCGCGGCCAACACAAGAGGACAGCACCGCTGCCCGCTGAGTAGGAGTATACAGCCTCTGAGCGCGGGACTGGGGGCCAAGGGAACCTCGCGAGCGCTATTCCTCAGGCGGCGAGGGCGTTGCTCAGACAGAGACCGGCGGCGAGGCCCGCTGGCCCGCCGCCGACAACTACGATGTCATATGCCTGCCTAGACACGATCCCTTCAGCCACTAGGCGAGAGCCTTATCGATGACCTTCTTCAGGTCTCCCTTGGGACGGAAACCGATGATCTGATCGATGGCCTGCCCGCCCTTGAACATCAGGAGGGTAGGGATGCTGCGGATCCCGTAGGTGGCGGCGGTGTTCATGTTGTCGTCGGTGTTGAGCTTGAGGAACTTCACCTTGTCGCTGTACTCCTCGGACAGCTCCTCCACCACAGGCGCGACCATGCGGCAGGGGCCGCACCAGGGGGCCCAGAAATCCACAAGGACCGGCTTATCGGACTTCAAGACCTCGGTCTCGAAGGTGCCGTCGGTCACTTCTGCTGGCTTGCTCATCCGATCCTCCTTGCCATCCTGTTCTGCTCTCGCACCCGTCCAACGATACGGTTTGCGGGTCTTGACCGATTCACTGAGAGATGCTAGCATACCCCATAGGGGTATGTCAACGGAGGAACGATCGCCCGTGACGCAGCAAACCAGGGTGGACACGGAGGCCCTGCTGGCGCGGTTACGTCGCATCGAGGGCCAGATCCGCGGCATCCATCGCATGGTGTCCGAGGATCGGATGTGCGAGGACGTGCTGACGCAGCTCATGGCGGCCCGCAGCGGGCTGGACCAGGTGGGCCTGCTGATCATGGATCACCACATCGAGCACTGTCTGCTGGACGCCCTTCCTGACCAGGAGGGGTTCCGCAACCTCCAGTCGGCCCTCCGGTTATGGCTCCGCTTCGGCACGCCCACCACGCCGCAGGACTAGAAGCGCACCGCTTTACGCCTGCCCCTGATAGAGCAGGGCTAAAGCCCTGCAGCTACTGATACACCCCTCTTACGAATTGACCTTGACGGGTGTTCATACATGTGATAAGATACTGACTGGTCGGTATGTTAGTTTGAGAGGAGATGACCGATGGTGACGGCGCTGATCATCACCCTGACAGCGACCGCCTTCATGCTGGCCGCGGTGAGCGTAACGGTACTGGCGGGCTGGTTCCCCCGCCTGGCGGCCCTGGGTGCCCGCGGCCTCGAGGTGGCGCTCTCAAGGGGGCAGCAGCGGCAGCTCGACCCTCGTGAACGGGCTGAGATGATGGCCCGCCTGTGGATCCTCTAGCTGGCTCTACGGTAGAGGCACAGCTATAATCGCGGCAGCATGGTGGCAACTCCGAAACACACGCCGCAACGAACACGGCGGAGGGAGACCCGCGCCAAACTTCTGGAGGCTGCCACATGTGTCCTTGCCCGCTGCGGCTTCGAGCGGGCGACGCTGGACGAGATCGTGCGGGAGGCCGGCTTCTCCAAGGGCGCGTTCTACGTTCACTTCGAGAGCAAGGATGATCTGCTCTGGGAGATGCTGGAGGAGCGCATCTCCCGCCAGCAGGAAGCGTTCCGCCAGGCCGTGGACTACGACAAGTCCATGGACTACAACGTTCGCACGATCCTGAGCGCCGTGTTCGGCCTGCTGGGGGACGACGCACTCTGGGGCTCTCTGTTCATGGAGTTCCACGCCCACGCCGCCCGCAACGAGAAGGTGCGCCAACGCCTGAGTACGATGTACGAGCGCTGGCGGCAGCTCATCGTCGACATCCTGAGCGTCAGCCGTGAGACTGGCCGCATGCGCAGCGACGCGGATCTGGAGCTGATGGCCACCATCCTGGTCGCCACGGTGGAGGGAAGCATCATCCAGTCCCGCCTGACTCCGGACGTGGTCCACCTGGACGAGATGCTCGAGCCGCTGACGCGGACGCTGAGCGAGTGGCTGACGGGCGAAATCGGTCCGTAGCCTAGGGTTTGCCCCTGGCCGGGGCGGTCTCCCGCAGCGCGTCCAGCATGCCCGACTGCACCGCCTCACGGGCCACACGCAGGGCGCTGAAGATGGCCCGGGCGTCGCTCCTGCCGTGGCCGACGAACACCAGGCCGTTCACCCCCAACAGTGGCCCGGCGCCGTACTCTCGATAGTCCATCTTCTTCCGCATCTGGTTGAAGGCCGGCCTCAGAGCCAGGCCCGCCGCGGCGTACCAGGGCCGGCTCTTGATGGCCGACCGAAGCTGGTTCATGATGAAGTCCGCCATCCCCTCCATCGTCTTGACGACGACGTTGCCGGTGAAGCCGTCGGTGACGATAACGTCGGCGATGCCAGTGGGGACATGCCGCCCTTCCACATTGCCGATGAAGTTCAGGTCGCTCTTAGCCAGCAGGGCATAGGCTTCCTGGGCCAGCGAACTCCCCTTCGTCTCTTCTTCGCCGATGTTCAGCAGCGCCACCTTGGGCCGCTCCACCTTCCACACCCGTTCCATATAGGCGGAGGCCATCTGAGCGAACTGCAACAGGTAACTGGGCTTGCAGTCCGCGTTGGCGCCGATGTCCAGAAACACGGTGAGCCTGCCGGAGAGGGGCATGAGGCCCACCAGAGTGGGCCGCTCGATGCCCTTGATGCGGCCCAGGTGCATGATGGCGGCGGCCATCACGGCCCCGGTGTTCCCGGCGGAGACGAACGCCCCCGCCTTGCCCTCTTTCACCATGCGCAGGCCGACGACGATGGAGGAGTCCTTCTTGTGGCGTGCAGCCTGAGCCGGCTGCTCGTCCATCTCGATCACCTCGGAGGCGGGGACGACGGTGACGGTATCCGGCTTGCCGCCCTGCCTGGCCAGCTCTACAGTGATGGGCTCCGGAAGGCCTACCAGGGCGACCCGCATGCCCAACTCGCGGGCGGCCCGGACGGCACCAGCCACGATCTCGCCGGGGGCGTTGTCGCCCCCCATGGCGTCGAGGGCTATGCCGATGTCCTCGATCACGGGTCTACAATACCTCAGCCTGAAGGCTGGAGCATCCTTCCGGCAGGGCCAGAGCTACTTCGATGAATCGAACTCATCCCGCATGCGTTTGCGCAGGTCTGCGTCGGTGAGGACGTCAACGGCGGTCATGGCGAGGGCTTTCGCGGAGTCCAGCAGCGCCTTGTGCGCGGCCTCGCTGGCGGCGATCTCGCGGAACTCCACGGTGTGGATGGGGATATCGGGCGGCGCCACGACGATGGTGGGGTGGATGGCAGGGACGATGGCGCTGACGTTGCCCATATCCGTTGAGCCCATGGAGCGGCGCGGTTCCGGCTCCATCACCTTGCGCCCCAGGGCTTCGACGTTGGCCACGTAGGCCTCAGCCAGGGGACGGTTGGTGCGCATCGCCTTGTAGCGAGACTGTTCGCCCCAGCGGTGCTCCAGGCGGCAGCCGGTAGCCTGGGCGCCGGCCTGGAAGCAGGCCAGCACCCTCTCCTTGAGAGCGTCGTCCAGGTAGGGATCGTCCTCGGCGCGGATGAGGAGGCTGGCCGCCGTATGGTGCGGGATGACGTTCACCGCCTGGCCGCCGTCGGTGATGATGCCGTGGATACGGGCGGAGTCGCGGAGCTGCTGGCGCAGGAGGCCGATGTTGACGAAGGAGGCGATCATGGCGTCCAGGGCGTTAAGGCCGGCCTCGGGGCGAGCGGCGGCGTGGGCCGGCCTGCCGTGAAACTCCACGTTCAGCTCCAGGCACGCGAGGGAGGTGTTAACGGCGACCTCGCGGTTGCCCGGGTGGACCAGCATGGCGCAGTCGAGGCCGTCGAAGGCGCCACGGTCGGCCATGTAGACCTTGCCGCCGGCGGCCTCCTCGGCGGGGGTGCCGATGACGAGGATCGTCCCGCCGGCGTCGGCGACGACGGCCCTGGCCGCCAGGCCAGCGGCGGTGGAGGCGGTGCCGATGATGTTGTGGCCGCAGCCGTGGCCGACGCCGGGGAGGGCATCGTATTCCGCCAGAAAGGCCACCTTCGGTTCGCCCTCGCCGTGGGAAGCGCGGAAAGCGGTGGGTATGCGACAGATGCCCCGCTCCAGGGCAAACCCCTCCCCCTCCAGGCAGTCGGCCAGCCAGGCGGAGGCCTTCTCCTCCTGGAAGGCCACCTCCGGGTTGGCGTGGAGCTTGAGACTGAGGGCGATGAGCTCGTCGCGGCGGCGGTCGACCTCGGAGATCACGCGCTTCTTGAGCCGGTCGCGGTCAGGCATGGACGCACCGTCCTTTCCAGATGAGGCCGCTCCATTCTATAGAGAACGGAAACAGGTGACAAGGAACAGGGGCGTGCGATGGCCTCTTTTGTCCCCAGTCTCCGGTTGCCTGGTATACTCTACCTCGCCCTTCAACGCGATGAACCTCAAGCGCCTCATCAGCGACCTGCTTGACTTCCTGGAGCCGGGGGCGCGGCTCGGGACGGGAGCAGCCATGGGACTGCGAAGTCTTCTCCCCGATACGCCAGGAGTGATGGGCGCGCGGGCAGCGGCGGCAGCCCTGGGCATCCTTTCTGTCGTCGCTCTCTCGGCCTGCGGCGACGAGCCCAGCAGCCCAGAGCCATCCACGCCCACGCCGGCACCCCTGGAGCAGCAGGCGCTGCGCGATGTCCCTATTGCACAGGTCGTGCAGGGAAACTTCGGCGCTGAGGGGCTAACGGAGCGAGACGAGGCGCTAGAGGCCGCCGACGGCTCCTCGTACCGCCTGCTGGGACGGCTCATCGGCCACCTCTCCTCGCCCGACCATGTGACTATGGCAGTTTTTATAGACCACCGGTCGTCCGGCCCCGACGGACGCCCAGAGGGTGTTTACGTCGTCTTCGTATCCCTGGACGCGGGCGGCCGGCCCCACCATGACGGCCCCGCGGTACTGACATCGTCGAGATCGAGCATCGTGCCGGAAGCTGGTGATGTGGAGCCGTTCCGGCAGAACACCGAGTCCCTGGAGGGAGTCACGTCCATCTCCCCGAGCATCGTCCTGGATCTGGAGGGCGACGGCTTGGAGGAGATAGCGCTCCTCGTGCGGACCCAGCGACAGGGCGTCTACTTTAAGCACTACGACGTCTACCAGCGGGATGCCGACAGCGGGAGCTGGCCCCGGGTCGGCGGCGAGGGAGCGGTGGACGCGCCGGGCCTGGCGGCCCTTGAGTACTGGGCCAGTGTCGGCGCGGGCGCGGAGATCGCCAGCCGCTGGAAGCCGGAGGAGCGCCTGCTCACCGTCTGGCCCTGGCTGGCGGAAGAGGACGCTCCCCTTGACCCAGAGGTCATCACAGGGCTGGTTCCCGACGACGACCGGGGGAAGGTGGCCGCGGCCCAGGAGGCGCTCATCTTCCTGCGCACCTTCTTCGATGAGGCTCACCAGCGCTTCTCCGAGAGCTTCCGGGTCAGACAGCCTTGGCCAGGATTCGTGAACGGGTTCAAGTCCACCGAGGCGGTGAACCTCATCTCCGTCTCACCGCCGGCCTTGGAGGAAGACGGGACGGCCAGGGTGGACGTCCTGCTGGACTTAACTCAGCGCGAAGGCGAGGAACCCGTGGTGCGGCGCTTTCTGGTGGAAACGGAGACAGTGCAGGAGGGAGCAGAGTGGTACCTCAGCGGCGTCTCGGCCAGCGAGCAGCGGGACTGACGAGCTTGACAGCGCCGAGAAGCGGACGCTAACATCGAGGCACAACCCAATAGAAAAGCACTCTTATCCAGAGCGGTGGAGGGAACGGCCCGACGAAGCCCAGCAACCGACCGGTAAGGGTCACGGGTTGGGGACCACGCCCCGTCAGTCGCCTGAGACTCGCTCCGGTACGGTGCTAACTCCGACCTGCCCTCGGCGGGAAAGATGAGAGTGACGAGTCGCGAGACTTCTCCACCGCGGGAGAGGTTTTTTATTGCCTAGAGCCGACAGCAGTTTGACCGCCATAGAATGGATGCAAGACGGCCGCGTTCGCCTGATCGACCAGACACGGCTGCCCCACGAGGAATCCTACTTGGAGACCTCCAACTACCATGACCTGGCGCAGGCGATCCGCCAGATGAAGGTGAGGGGAGCGCCCCTCATCGGCATCACCGCCGCGTACGCCCTCGCCCTGGCCTGCCGCCAGGCCATCGCCGCCGGGGAGGAGGAGTTCCTGCCGCTGCTGAGGGAGGCGGCCGTGGAGCTGCGTGCCACCAGACCGACGGCGGTGAACCTGACCTGGGCGCTGGAGCGCATGCTCCGGGTGGCCGAGGGCGCGACCACCGCCCGCGACGCAATCGAGGCCATGGAGAGGGAGGCAGAGCGCATCCACGAGGAGGACATCGCGGCTAATCGCCGCATCGGCGCCAACGGCTCCGCCCTCCTGGGGGCCGGCGCATCGATCCTCACCCACTGCAACGCCGGCTCTCTGGCGACCGGCGGTTACGGCACCGCCCTGGGGGTGGTGCGGTCAGCCTGGGAGAAGGGGAGCCTGGAGCGAGTATACGCCACGGAGACGCGTCCTCTTCTCCAGGGGGCGCGGCTGACGGCCTGGGAGCTCCAGCGGGACGCTATCCCTTTCACCCTGGTGGTAGACAGCGCCGCCGGGTCGCTCCTCCAGAATGGGCTCGTGCAGGCCGTGGTCGTGGGGGCGGACCGCATCGCCGCCAACGGCGACGTGGCCAACAAGATCGGCACCTACACGCTGGCAGTACTGGCCAAGGGGAACGACGTGCCGTTCTACGTAGCGGCACCCACCAGCACCATCGATCTCAACACGCCCAGCGGCGACGAGATCCCCATCGAGGAGCGCGCCCCGGACGAGGTCACGACCCTGGCCGGAGCCGCCACGACAGCGGCAGGCACAACGGCGGCCAACCCCGCCTTCGACGTCACGCCAGCCGACTACGTCTCCGCGATCATCACAGAGAACGGCGTGGCCCGCCCGCCCTACCAGGCGTCCTTGGCGGGGCTGGTCAGGGAGGAGGCGCCCTCCCATGGCTGAGGCCAAGGTCGGCATCATCGGCGGCAGCGGCTTCTACAGTATGGACGGCCTCATCGATGCCGAGGAGTTGCGCGTGGAGACCCCCTTCGGGGAGCCCAGCGGCCCCATCGTTGCGGGGACGCTGGAGGGGGAACGGGTGGCCTTCCTGCCCCGGCACGGGCCTGGCCACGGCATCTTGCCCCAGGATCTGCCGACGCGGGCGAACGTCTACGCCCTCAAAGCCCTAGGCGTGGAGACGATCGTTGGGGTGACCGCGGTGGGCAGCCTGCGGGAGGAGATCGAGCCCCTGCACCTGGTGGTGCCGGACCAGATCATCGACCGGACGCGGGGGCGGCCCTCCACGTTCTTCGGTGAGGGCCTCGTCGCCCACATCGGCTTCGCAGACCCCTTCTGCCCGGAGACGCGATCGGCCCTGGTCGCCTCGGCACGGGAGACGGGAGCCACCGTCCATGACGGCGGCAGCTATGTGGTTGTCGAGGGACCGGCCTTCTCCACACGTGCAGAATCGAACCTCTACCGCGGCTGGGGCGCCGATGTCATCGGCATGACGGCGCTGCCGGAGGCGAAGCTGGCCCGGGAAGCCGAGACCTGCTACGCCATCCTGGCCTGCGCCACAGACTACGACTGCTGGCACTACGAGGAGGCCGACGTCACGGCGGAGATGATCGTGGCCAACCTTCAGAAGAACACGGCGGTCTCCCAGGAAGCGGTTCGGCTGTTCCTGCGCCGCCTGCCCCGCGAACGGCGCTGCGGCTGCCGAGACGCCCTGGCCAACGCTCTCGTCACCCCGTTAGAGCTAGTGCCGCCGTCTACCCTGGCCAAGCTGGAGCCGCTGATAAGGAAATACCTACCTGCCGGCAGGCACGGCGCGGCGGCAGGGAAGGCCCGATGATGGTAGACACCACCCTCCCTAACAACCGCGAAGCTGCCCGCACCCCGGCCAAGTGGCGAATAGAACGGCTGACCGACCGGGAGACGATCCGCGCGCTGCTGGTCCCGGAGGAGACCTACGCGACCTACGCCTTGGCGCAGCTGGCGCCCTCGCTCTTTGCACGAAGCGAGTGGTGGTTAGCCAGCGGCCCCGCCGGACGCGGCCTAGTGCTCCACTCGCGGGGAGGCTTAGGCCCCGCCCTTCTTACCGTTGACGATGCCGCGGCGCTGGACGTGCTCCTGGGCCTCCACCCGGGACCGCATACGTGCTTCGCCAGCTTCCGGCCGGAGCACCTGGAGGTAATGCAGCGCCACTTCCTGCTCTCCCGGAAAGAACTCATGGTACGTATGTCCGTCACCAAAGAGACGTTCCGCCGGGCAGAAGGGGAGGCCGTGCGGCTACGCGGACGCGATATCGGCCCTATCAACCAGCTCTACTCAGCGGAGGGCGGCCCGGCAGCCTACTCTTCAGGCCACATTGAGGAAGGAGTATACTACGGGGTCATGGCGGAAGGGAGGCTGGTCAGCATCGCGGGAACCCACGTGGACTCCCCCGCGGAACGGGTGGCGGTGGTGGGTAACGTATTCACACATCCCCGCTACCACGGCAGGGGTCTGGCCACCATCGCCACCAGTGCCGTGACCCAGGCCCTGCTGGAACGCTGCGACCTGGTTGCCCTGACGGTGGAGGTCAGCAACGCCCCCGCCCTTGCGGTCTATGGCAAGCTGGGCTACCGTCAACAGTGCACGCTGTATGAGACACCGGCGGTCCGCAAGGACCCGCTGGGCCTGGCTGCTGGCCTGCGCCGTCTGGCCGCCGCCTGGCGCGGCCGCCGGGAGGGGAAGGAGATAGTGATACGGTGAGCAGCACGATAGGTATCGTGCTCTTCCCTGTCTTCGAGGAGTTGGACGCGATCGGTCCATTGGAGGTATTCGGCACTTTCTCCGAGCTGGATGGGGACTGGCAAGTGGTGACGGTTGCCGAGTCCGGCGGCGTGGTCACCGGCGCCCACGGGCTGAAGGTGGCCGCCGACCACTCCTTCGAAGACTGTCCTCCCCTGGACGTAGTCCTAGTACCCGGAGGCTTCGGCACCCGACAGGAGATGAACAACCCGCGCATGATTGAGTTCGTACGTGAGGCCGGACACAACGCTTCCTACGTGACGTCCGTCTGCACCGGGGCCCTGGTGCTGCAGAAAGCGGACTTCCTCGCCGGCAGGAAGGCGACAACGCATTGGGGGGCCATCGATCTGCTGCAGGGGATGGGAGACGTGGAGGTGATAAGGGAGCGCTACGTGCAAGACGGCAACGTAATAACCGCGGCGGGCGTTTCGGCGGGTATCGACATGGCGTTGTATCTAGTGAGCCTCCTCACGGACGCTCAGACGGCCGCCAACGTGCAGAAGATGATGGAGTACTACCCCAAACCGCCCGAACTCGCGGAGGCGAGCGTATGACCTTCTCCATCGTCGCTCGCTGCCCACGAACGGGGATGCTGGGGGTAGCCACGTCCAGCAAGGCCCTGGCCGCGGGCTTCTGGGTACCATACGTACGTACCGGCGTCGGCGCCATCGCCAGCCAGGCGTTCACCAACCCCTACCTGGGGATCGACGGCCTCACCCTGTTGGAGCAGGGACTGGCGGCGGAACGGGCCCTGGAACGCCTCGTCGAGAGCGACCGGGGCCGCGACCTGCGGCAGGTGGGCATCGTCGATCGGGACGGGCACACGGCGGCGTATACCGGCTCCAAGTGCATCCCCTGGGCAGGCCAGGCGGAGGGAGGGGGCTACGTCTGCCTGGGCAACATCCTGACGGGCGAGGAGGTGATCAAGGCGATGGCCCTCGCCTTCGAGGCCAGCGTGGATGAGGAGCTGCCGGAGCGCCTCTTGCGGGCGCTGGAGGCCGGCCAGGAAGCCGGAGGCGACCGCCGCGGCCGCCAGTCAGCCGGTATGCGGGTCGTCCACATAGAGGAGTACCCCTACTGCGACCTTCGGGTGGACGACCATGCCGACCCCATCGCGGAGCTGCGCAGGGTATTCACCGTCTTCCAGCGCGAGGAGCCGTTTCACCAGATGATGTCCCGTCGAGACGATTACACGCCCCAGTGGGAAGCGCTCATCCGCATGCGCGAGATGTTAGAGGCCTCGCTGGAGGAAGAGACCGCCGTCGCAAAGGAGCGATAATGGCCAAACCCGCCGTGGACTACGACGTCAAGAACCTGGCCCTGGCCGAGGAAGGCAACCGGCGCATCGAATGGGCGGCGCGGGAGATGCCGGTCATCCGCCTCATCCGCGAGCGCTTCGCCAAGGAGCAACCGCTGGCGGGGCTGCGGGTATCGGCCTGCCTGCACGTGACGACCGAGACGGCGAACCTGATGCTGGCCCTGCGCGACGGCGGCGCCCAGCTCGCCCTCTGCGCCAGCAATCCGCTATCGACCCAGGATGACACGGCCGCGGCCCTGGTGGCGATGCACGGCATACCCGTGCATTCGATCCGCGGCGAGGACGACGAGACTTACTACCGCCACATCCACTCCGTTCTGGACAAAAAGCCGCAAGTGACCCTGGACGACGGCGCCGACCTCGTGGCCACGCTGCACAAGGAGCGCCGCGACCTGTTGGAAGGGATCATCGGCGGGACGGAAGAGACGACGACAGGAGTGGTCCGGCTGCGGGCCATGGCCGGCGACGGTGCCCTCGCCTACCCCATCGTGGCGGTGAACGAGGCGGACACGAAGCACCTGTTCGATAACCGCTACGGCACCGGCCAGAGCACCCTGGACGGCATCACCCGCGCCACCAACGTGCTGTGGGCAGGCAAGAACGTCGTCGTCTGCGGGTACGGCTGGTGCGGGCGCGGGGTGGCGATGCGGGCGCGCGGCCTGGGCGCCAAAGTGATCGTCACGGAGGTACAGCCAGTGCGGGCGCTGGAGGCGGCCATGGACGGCTTCCAGGTGATGTCCCTGGCCGAGGCCGCGCCCATCGGGGACATCTTCATCACGCTCACCGGAGATATCAACGTTCTGGACCGCCACGACTTCCAGGTGATGAAGGACGGCGCCATCCTCGCCAACTCCGGCCACTTCAACGTCGAGCTGAACATTAAGGCTCTGGAGGAGATGAGCGAGACCAAGAGCCGCATCCGTGAGCACGTCGAGGAGTACCGGCTGATGGACGGCAGACGCCTCTATCTGCTGGGCGAGGGCCGCCTCATCAACCTGGCGGCGGCCGAGGGCCACCCGGCCAGCGTCATGGACATGAGCTTCGCCAACCAGGCCCTGTGCGTGGAGTACCTGGCCAGCCAGCCCCAACGGCTCCCGGCGGATGTCTACCCCGTGCCCGCCGAGATCGATCAGGATGTGGCCCGCCTCAAGCTGGCGTCCATGGACATCACCATCGACGAGCTGACGGAGGAACAGCGGAAGTATCTGTCGTCCTGGGAGGAGGGGACGTAGGTAAAGGAGATTCCCATGCAGATGACGTTTATGAGCTCGCCGTCCCTGTACATGACCTCGGAGTCGGTCACCGAGGGGCACCCCGATAAGCTCTGTGACCAAATAGCGGACGCCATCCTGGATGAGATCCTGGCCCACGATCCCGCCGCCCACGTGGCCTGCGAGGTCACCACCACCACCGGCCTGGTGGTCATCCTGGGCGAGATCTCCACCCGTCACCACGTGGACTACACCGGCATAGCCCGCCAGGTCATCCGCGACGTCGGCTATACCAAGCCGGAGTACGGGTTCGACGGCGATAGCTGCGGCGTCATCGTCTCCATTAAGGAGCAATCGTCGGAGATAGCGGCCGCGGTGGGCACCGACGAGGGGGCCGGCGACCAGGGGATCATGATGGGCTTCGCGTGCACGGAGACACCACAACTGATGCCGCTACCCATCACCCTGGCCCATCACCTCTGCCTGCGCCTGGCGGAGTGCCGTAAGCAGGGGATCCTGCCCTACCTGCGGCCGGACGGCAAGTCGCAGGTGACGGTCGAATACTCCTACGGTCTGCCCAAGCGGGTGCAGGCGGTGGTCATCGCCGCCCAGCACGACCCCGACGTGGGCGGCAAGCAGTTGTGGGACGAAGTGACGGAGCGTGTCATCCAACCCGTGCTGGGCCCTTGGTTCGACGATCGCACGGACATCCACGTGAACAGCAGCGGCTCCTTCGTTGTGGGCGGGCCCGCGGGGGACTCCGGGCTCTCCGGGCGCAAGAATATCGTGGACACCTATGGCGGCATCGGGCGCCACGGTGGAGGCTCCTACTCCGGCAAGGACCCCTCCAAGGTGGACCGCTCCGCCTCCTACGCCGCCCGCTACGTAGCCAAGAATTTGGTGGCGGCCGGGCTGGCGAACCGCGTGGAGGTGGAGCTCTCCTACGCCATCGGCCATCCC
>DAOUMV010000018.1:0-67517 GCA_034408935.1 Dehalococcoidia bacterium | reverse complement strand
GAGCAGGCGATGAGCGAGACGTGGGGCTCGACGTGCCACGGGGCGGGTCGTGTGCAGAGCCGCCACGCGGCGAAGCGGATGCTGAAGGGGGTGGACATCGCGCAGCGGTTGGCGCGGCAGGGCATCTACGTGCGGGCGCAGAACCGCGGCCTGCTGTCAGAGGAGGCGAGCGAGGCGTACAAGGACGTAGCGGAGGTGGTGGACGTGCTGCACGAGGCGGGGATCGCGCACAAGGTTGCCCGCATGCGGCCGATGGGGGTGGTCAAGGGTTAGGGGGCCCGTCGAACGCCCTCTAGTCCAGGCGCTGGCGGAGGCTGAGCGAGCCCAGGATGAGGAACGCCGCCGCGAAGGCGACCAATACCGCCAGGTTGCCGTAGACACCTGTGTCGGCGACGCTCTCGCCCTTGAGCATGATGTTGCGCAGGGCGGAGTTGGCGTAGGTGAGGGGTAAGGCGTGGGCCACCCCCTCCAGCCAGCGGGGGAGCGTGTCGACGGGCCAGATGACGCCGCTGAGCAGCCCCTGCGGCACTATCACGATCGGGATGAACTGGACGGCCTGAAGCTCGCTGCGGGCGAAGGTGGAAAGGAAGATGCCCAGGTTGACGGCGCCCAGGGAGAGGATGCCGGTCATCACGAATATCAGGAGAAGGTTGCCCTCGTAGTTGATGCGAAGGATGAGGACGGCTACCAGCACGATGACGAGCGACTGAAGAACGGCGAAGATGCCGAAGCCGATCATGTAGCCCAGGAGCAGCTCGGCGCGGCCGGCGGGGGTGACCATGATCCGCTCCAGGGTGCCGGTGGTGCGCTCTCGCAGGAAGCTCACGACCGTCAGGAGAAACACGAAGAAGAAGGCGAAGAAGCCGACCAGCACCGGCGCCTGGAAATCGACAGTGTCGAACTCCGGGCCTGCGTAGACGTAGGTCGTGTCTAGCGGGACGGGCGATGACGGCCCCCCTGCCGCCCCCGAGAGCTGCTGCCCGAGGAGCGTCGCCGCCTGCTCCATGAGCTTGCTCAGGCGCTTGCTGGTCTGGGGATTGGAGCCCTCCAGCGTCAGTTCGATGCGGGGCTCATCGCCGGGCGCGGGCTGCCGACCGAAGTCGCCGGAGACGACGATGATGCCGTCGATGTCACCGTCGCGCACAGCGTTCTCGGCACCCTCCAGCGACATCTCGCGGACGGAGATGTCGCCCTGGGCCAGGAATCCGCTGAGCAGGATCGCCACCGGTGGACTTGAGGCCGATGGTGACGTCCCGTCGATCACGGCCACCTCGGTGCTGCCCTCGGTGGTACGCAGTATGTAACCCACTAACAGGATCACCGCCACAGGCACGAGGAAGACGAGGGCCAAGGTGCGTCTATCGCGGATGAACTGCTGGACTATGCGCCGGGCAACGGCGGCGATTCGGGCGAAGCTCATCCCCGACCCTCAGCGTAGATGAGGAAGGCATCCTCCAGGGTGGCGGCGTCGACGTTCTGGCGCAGCTCGGTGGGGTCACCTTCGACCAAGATGTGACCTTCCCGCATGAGGACCAATCGGTGACAGTGCTCCGCCTCGTCCATCACGTGGGTGGAGGCAACGATCGTCACACCCTGCTGGTTGAGCTGGCGGAAGTGGCGCCAGAAGTTCGCTCGCAGGCGTGGGTCGAGGCCTACGGTGGGCTCATCCAGGAGGAGGAGCCGCGGCCGGTGGACGAGGGCGCAGGCCAGGGAGGCGCGCTGTCGCATGCCGCCGCTGAGGGTACGAACGGGGCTGTGCATGCGGTCGCCGAGTTCCATGAGCTGCACGACGTCCTCAACGCCCTCGCCGGAAGAGAGGCCGTAGAGGCTGGCGAAGAAGCCGACGTTCTCGCCCACGGTGAGGTCCTCGTACAGAGCGGCGGACTGGGGCATGTATCCGATATCGTGCATGACACGGCGGCTGGGCATGCGCTGACCGAGCACGGAGACGCCGCCGTCGACGGGGGACAGGAGACCAAGGATGAGTCGAATGAGGGTCGTCTTGCCGCAGCCGCTGGGACCCAGGAGACCGAAGGTCTGACCGAAGGGGACACTGAGGGTCACGTCCTGGACGGCGCGGATGGGCCCGAAGCTCTTGGACACTCCCTCCACGCTGACGGCGTGCTCCACCTCGGGACTGCTCATGCGGAGGTCTACCCTTTGCTCTCCCCCGCCGGGATGTCGGTTGCCTTGGCGCCGTGGGTGACCATCACGCGGTGGGGGTACGGTATCTCGATGCCCTCTTCGTCGAACGCCTTCTTGAGGCGGCGGCGCAGCTCGCCAGTAACGGCCCACTGCTGGATGGGCTTGGTGTCGCCGAGGATCTTGATGTCGATGCTGGAGTCGCCGAAGTTGTCCACCCTCAGCGATTTGGGCGGGCTGATGATGTGCTGCCCCCATTCGGCATCGGCGGCCATCTCTTCGCCCACGCGGTCGATCACCCGCATGACGTGGTCGAGGTCCTCGCTGTAGGAGACGCCCACGTTGAGGTTGACGCGGGAGTACTCCTGGGTGAAGTTTGAGGCGGCGCCGATCTCCCCGTTGGGAATGTAGTGGACGATGCCATCCAGATCGCGCAGGACGGTGCGTCTTATGCCGACATCTTCGACCAGTCCGGAGATGCCAGCGACGGTCACGACGTCTCCCTTGGAGTACCAGTTGTCCAAGAGGATGAACAGGCCGCTGATGACGTCCTTGACCAGGCTCTGAGCGCCGAAGCCGACGGCGAGGCCGAGGATGCCGACGCCCGCCAAGAGGGGGCCGATGCTGATGCCAGCCAGGGGCAACAGCGTGAGCAGGGCCACCAGGACGACGACGGCGCGTGCGGTGCCAGTGAACACCGACGAGAGAGTGTCGACCCGCTGCTCGATCTCCTCCTCCATCACCCCCTTCATCTGCCGCTCGACGGCGACCCGTAGAGCGCGGGGGATGATGCGGTGAAGAACGAAGTCGACGACAAGGGCCACGGCGATGATGGCGACGATGCGGGCGCCGTCGCCGGCCAGCCAGTCGCTGATGTCGTCCCAGTCGGGAACGCCTACGAGGTACGGGAGCATAGGAGAGCCCTCCCTTCGGTCAGTGAGTCGCCTCTAGGCTAGTGGAAGGGGCCAGGGCGGGCAAGTGCGGGGCGAGCGGCGCACTCGCGCAGGCGAGCGGCTGCGCCATCACTTGGAGACGCCGCGGCACCAGCGGAAGTCGCAGCGTTCATCGCCTCGCCCCAGCGTCATGGTGCGCCCCCAGGTGATGGACGGCGGGAGCGCCTCGAACAGCGTATCGTCGCCGGCGCAGTAGAGGGGCGTCAACTCCGGGGCCCCGTAAGAGGTGAGGGTGTCGAGGTAGATGCAGCGACGGATGTTGTATGCGTAGCAGTCCTCGCTGTCCTCCACGGGTTCGATGCCCCACCCTTCCGGTGGGAACCCGAAGCGCATCACCTGCGGCACGATCCGTCGGAAGGCGGCGAATGGATCGGGCAGGCGGCCGAGGAGCGGCAAGAGCCAGCGGAGGCCGGCCAGGGACGGGGCCAACAGGGATTCCATCTCGGACAGGGCCGCGTCCCGGTCGTCGCCTTTCTCGAGCAGGGTCTGATAGAGGGCCAAGCCGGGCAGGATGCTGCGCTCGATGTGGAAGCGCAAGGCGCGGCTGGCTGGGCGGGGCCGCTCGGCGTACAGCTTGTCGTAGCGGGTCTGGGCACGGTCGAGGAGGCGGTCGGCGTCCGCCTCGCCGCGCTTCTCTGCCAGAACGCGCCGCCAGAGGGCCGCGTGGGGCATCCGCCGCGGCGCGAACAGGCGGCGGGCTACGACGAACGCGACCAGCGCGCCCAGGGCGACGCCGAAGGCGAGGCGGCCTTTGGACGAGACATTGCTCTCGCTCATGGCGGACGGTCTCCCTTCGCCTAGTCGAGGCCCGCGTTCATCCTGGTGACCTCGTAGATCGCGCTCCAGTCCCTGTCCCCCATGCCGTGGGCGATGGCGGTCAGGTACTTGTCCCGGATGACGCTGGCGTAGGGAAGAGCGACCCGGGTATCGGTCGAGGCTTGCAGCATCAACTCCACGTCCTTGAGCCCGCCGGCGAGGGCGAAACCGACCTCATCGAAGTCCCTCGTACGGATTCGCTCCGCATACTCCTGCAGTTGCGGCTGAGGGAACATCGTGGCCATGACGAGCTTCAGGTGCTGCGAATCGATGCCGCTCTTCTCCCCGAAGGCGTAGACCTGCCCCATGAGCTCGATGAGGGAGACGCCCATGTAGTTCACGGCGAGCTTCAGGCTACTGGCTACCTGCTGCTTCTCGCCGACGTTGACCACCATCTGGCAATAGGCGCGGAACAGGCTGTCGCACCTTGCGATCGCCTCTGGATCACCGGCCACGAAGGTGCGCAGTTGCCCGGCCTCGGCGACATCCGGTCGACCGACCACGGGGGCTGCGACGTAGTGGCTCCCGTGGGCAGCGTGCAGATCGGCCAAGTGCGCGGCGTGGCCGGGGGAGACGGTCGTCGTGCCAATGTGGATGCCGCCCGCCTTCAGGCCCGCCATCAACCCCTGCTCGCCGGTGACGAGGTCCAACACCGACTGGTCATCCATGAGGCTCGTGATCACAGCGTCGGCGGCAGCGACCGCTTCCCTGGGCGAACTGGCACCGACGGCACCCTCATCGACGAGCGGTTGCATCTTCGCCGCCGTGCGGTTGTACACGGTCAGGCGGAATCCGGCCTTCAGGATGTTGCGGGCCATTCCAGTACCCATCCGCCCCAGGCCGATGAACGCTACGTTTTCGACTGCTTCTGCCATGACCAACTCCCGTTTTCCCGCGTGGGAATGCTTGCCCAGCATCTCCGTCCAACACTGGCTTGTGCCAACGCGGCCAGCATAACGGCGAAAGGGGCGGCCGTCAAAGCGGCTCGAGGTGTAGCCGCTCGGCGCTCCCGGGACGATTACCGCTTGGGCCGCGGGAACTGGCTCCTGGCATCGCTTGGCAGGGCACGCCAGGCCTTGGCGTAAGCCTCCTCTGCCCTGTAGTAGTCGCTCAGCCTATCCTTGACTGTCTCCTTGTCGGGCCAGACGAGGTAGTCGACCGACGGCACCATCCAGCGAGGCCCGATATCGGGGCGCTCAGTGAGATCACTGTTGGCGATCACCAAGCGGGGTGGGGAATGCTCGAGAGCGGTCCCGACCGTGAAGTAGAACTCCGCCATCTCCCGCAGTTCGCCCTCGATACGGTCGAGCTCCTCCTTGGCGTCGGCGCAGGCGCGAGCCTGTTTGTCTGACATCTGTGGACTCCTGTTCAAGCTATCAGCCTGCAGGGTTCGGAAAAGGCTCCGACACTGGGCAGCGGAGACGGCTCTCTACCGGCTGGAGGGCGACGGCCGGGGAGAGCAACCTAAGACACCTCTCCAAGGAACTCGATGAGGGCGCCGTTGACCTCCGCAGGGCGCTCCTGCTGCGTCCAGTGACCGCAGCCAGCCAGCGTGACCACCTCTCGCAGGTTCGGTACGCTCGCCTTCATCGGCTCGATGCTGGAGAACGTGCGCACGAGGTCACGGTCGCCGGTGATGAAGAGCGCGGGCTGCTGTACGTTCGCGCCGGCGAGCTGGGGTAGTTCCTCCCAGTCGCGATCCATGTTGCGGTACCTGTTGAGGCCGCCACGGAAGCCCGTGCGCTCGAACTCGCCCGTGAAGTAGTCCAAGTCGGCATCCGTCAGCCATGACGGTATCCGCTCCGGCTCCGGCATGCCGTCGAGGAGCTTGGCGTCCTTCGGCTTCTGCGAGAGCCCGATCCCCTGCGGGCCTTCCCCCGAGGCGTTGTAGAGGAGAACGCGCATCGTCCTTCGCACGTCGGCCTCAAGCTCGGCCTCGGCGACGCCGGGCTTCTGAAAGTAGAGCATGTAGAAGAAGTTGTCGGCGAACATCTGCTTCAGGAGCTGGGTAGGAGGCGCGGGACTGCGCGGGATGTAGGGGACGCTGAGAGCCACGACCGCCGGAAAGCGCTCCGGGTAGAGCAGTGCGCAATCCCACGCCATCGGCGCACCCCAGTCATGGCCCACCACGACCGCCGTCCTCTCACCGAGCGCATCCAACACGCCGACGGCGTCGGCGGTGTGGTTGAGCATCGTGTAGCTCTCGACTTCCGCAGGCGCATCGGTTTCGCCGTAGCCCCGCACGTCCGGCGCAACGGCGTGATACCCGGCAGCGGCAAGCGCCGGAAGCTGGTGGCGCCAGGAGTACCAGAGCTCGGGGAAGCCGTGTAGGAGGAGGACGAGCGGACCCTGGCCCGCCTCGGCGATGTGCACCTTGATGCCGTTGGTATCGATGGTCCGATGGGTGATGTCCGACATGACGCCTTCCCTGCTACTGAGAGAGTTGACCGACACGAGAGACTACCGTTACCTCGCAGCGATCGGCACGTCTTGGTCCTAGCGTACTCGGCGGGGGCTCCATGGCAGCCCTACTCGCCGACTCCTTCAGCATCGATAGCCACACCATCAAATGTGATGGTGATGGCGCCTTGCTCACAGGCGCGGAGACAGGCGCCGCAGCCGTCGCAGTAGTCAGGCCAGGTGGTGGTCAGGATCCAGACGGTGGGGTCCACCCTCTGCTCCTTGGGCACGGAGAAGTCTCGCTTGTGGATGGGGCGAGTGGCAAACACCGCCACTGGGCAGACCTCAAGACAGCGCTTGCAGCCCAGGGGATCGTACAAGGAGTAACGGCATTTCTCCTTGTCGATGGTTATCTCGACGGCGGCTTCTCGCTGTTGCACCATGATCCTTCTCCCAGCCTGCTACCACAGGTCACGAGCGACGGGAATCGACTGTCGGGGGACCATCTCGATGGCGTCGCAGTCACAGGCGATGCGACAGAGGCCGCATCCGAAGCACTTGGTGGGATCCACGACGGTGGTGCGATCCCACACAGAAGTGCGCACGGCACCGAACTGGCACTGCTGCATGCACTCGCCGCAGGAAGTGCACGCCTCAGGCCTGATGCGGGCCACGTAGTGCCCCTTGAGACAGTAGTCGGGTATGCCGTATGCATCCCGCCACCGCCAGTAGATACAGTAGGGCCGCTCGCAGTTGCAGATGGCCTCTATGAGAGGGAGGCGGCCCCGGCCCATGATGAGATGCCACAGGCCCTTCCTCTCCCACTCCCGCAGGAGATCGCCGGCCTCGTCCAGCGTGAGGGGGACCTTGGCACCCTTGCGTAGGTCGCGCCGCAGCTGCCGCCACTCCGCACCGCCGAACTCCGTCAGCCCCTCGCGGGGCAGTCGCCCGTAGGCGACCTCCATGGACGTCGTTACCGGAAAGCCGAAACCGATGCACACGTAGTCCCGCGTGCCGCGGTACACCAGCTTGCAGGGGCAGTGGCCAACGACGACGAGGCTGTCCTCGCGCCGTGTGGCCTCCTCGGCTATCTCGAGGATCTTGAGGGTCTCCTCCAGGGTTACTATCTGGGCACCGAACCCGGAGGAAGCCCTGACCTGCAGGTACTGCGGGTTGCGGGCATACTTCTTCTCGCTGTAGCGCCACTCCGTCTCGGCGAAGGTGGCGATCATGGCGTCCTTCGCCTTCTGCTGCTCCTCCGGGGTGGGGAAGATCTTCTTGAACAGGTAGTTCTCGAAGTTCAAGTACCACCTTTCGTCTCGACCCGCATGCTGAGCGCACAAGTGGCACATCAGGCTCTCCCCCTACATGGTCGTTTCGTTGGGCAAGACCGCCTTGCCCCAATGCGCATAGTCAACCCCACCTCGGTGCCTCTTCTACAGGGAATCGTACAGAGCGTCGATCAAGGACGGCCAGCGCGGGTCGATTAGGTCAGGCGGCAGGAGCATCTTGTTCATGACGTAGCCGAAGCCCACCCTGGCGTCGGGGTCGGCGAAGCCGATGGAGCCGCCCATGCCGGGGTGCCCGAAAACGCGCTCGTTCGGCCCGAGCTGCATCTCGGGCATGGTGAGCATGAAGCCGAGGCCGATGCGCGTCGGCAACAGCAGGATGGCATCCTCACCGTAAGACTGCTCCACGATCGCTTGGTCGATGGCGGGCGGGCTGAGGACGCCAACGCCGTCCAGCTCGCCGCCGCGAGCGAGGGCGCCGTAGAGGCGGGCCAGGGCGCGGGCGTCGCTGTGGCCGTTAGCCGAGGGGATCTCGGCGGCCCGCCACTCGCGAGTGTTGGCGTGGCCCGGGTTCATGAGGTCGGGCGACATGACGAACGCCTTGAACTGCATAGATCCCGGCTTGCTGAGCATCTCGACTATAGGATTGCCCTCGCCGGGCGGGGGGATGGGGGCTGGGATCATCGCCGCCGTGCGCGCGTCGTGCTCCGCCGCCAGGCCAATGTGGAAGTCCAGGCCCAGCGGCTCCGCGACCTCATCCCGGAAGTAGGTGCCGAGGCTCTTGCCAGTGATCCGTCGCACGACCTCGCCGACGAGCCAGCCGAACGTCAGGGCATGGTAGCCGTGCTTGGTGCCAGGCTCCCACCAAGGCTCCTGCTTCGCCAGCGCCACTGTCATGAAGTCCCAGTCGTAGAGCGAACCGGGGGGCACGAAGTCCCTGAGCGCGGGCAGCCCGGCGCGGTGGTTGAGGAGGTAGCGCACCGGCAGTTGCTCCTTGCCGGCCTGGGCGAACTCGGGCCAGTACTTGGCCACGGGGGCATCGAGGTCCAGCAGCCCGTGGTCGACGAGGCGGTGGGCACAGACGGCGGCCATGCCCTTGGTGGTGGAGTAGACGTTGACGATGGTGTCGCGCTCCCAGGCGCGAGTGCGGGCGGCGTCGGCGTGGCCGGCCCAGATGTCGACGACCATCTCGCCGTCGACCATGACGGCGACGGCAGCGCCCACCTCACCGAAGGTTGCGAAGTTGTCGGCGAAGGCGCGCTCGATGGCGCGGAACCGCTCGTCGCAGACGCCGTGGACTTCGATGGCTGTGGTCATGTGAGCCTCCTGTGTGTGCCGCAAGGGGATAGCGGCAATATCTTACACCATCACTTGGTTGCCACCATTACGGTGAGCCCTCGCTGCGCTCCCGCTGCATCGCCGGTAAGCGAAGGGAAAGACTCAACATTGCGGAACCCACAATCGCTGAGCAAGGAGCGGTATTCGTTACGGGAGTATGCCTGGAAGGTCTGCGCGTAGCTGCTCACGTCGCCCGTCGCCGCATCCACGATGAAGTAGCGGACGGTCGCCGTCTTCGTGTCCGGGTCCCATGAATGCTCGTCAAGGCGCAGATGCGGCCTGTCCGAGAAGAGGCCGCGTTCTGCGGAGTCCCAGAGGGCGGCGCGTCTGCCCATCCATCGGATGATGGCGGACGTGTGAGGCTCAAGGAGAAGCATCCCTCCTTCAGCCAACGCACGGTGCGACTTCCGCACGATGGTTGTCGCGTCGGACGGACGGAAGACGTTGAACTCGCCAAATATCAACGTCACCAGACCGAATCCGCTTCCGTACCTTGCCCGGCGGATGTCCTGGAGCCGATATCTGCACGGCAGATTCTCTTTCCGAGCGTTGCTCCTCGCAAAGGTGATCGACGCGGGCGAGTAGTCAATGCCGACGCATTCATGGCCGCGCCGGGCCAGGCGGCTCGCATAGAGTCCCGGGCCGCAGGCCAGATCCAGCACCTTGGTCAGACGGCCCCCCAGCAAGTGCTGATGAATCCAGCCGACGTGAGCTTCGATCGTCTCCATACGGCGACTGGCCGTATCGTTGTCCTGCGACAGATGCTCCTGGAGCATCCTCTCGCTGAAGCCAGGCTCCTGCCACGGGATGTTATCCCCGTCCCGCCAGGGGGCCGCAGCTCGCCTCCGAACCAGGTCCAACAGCGATGGCAGAGCTATCACGCTCGCGAGCCGTCCTAGCTGTCGACCCTTTCCAGGGGGGCGAAGGAGAGGAGCAGTTTCTTGATTCCGGCCTCGCCCTGGAAGGCGACGACGACCTGGTAGTCGGAGCCGGAGGGCTGGCAGGAGACGACGATGCCATCGCCGAACTTGGCGTGGCGGACGTGGTCGCCGGCGGCGAAGGTATCGGTGGGGGCCGCCTCCCCTGAGGGCGCATCGCGATGCGCCCCCACACGATCCCTCGTGCCGTAGCGGTAGCGGGAGGGGCAGAAGGTGGGAGCGGCGACCCGCTCGCTCTGGGCCGTGAGGTCGACCGGGATGTCGGCGAGGAAGCGCGAGGGCGGGTTGTGCCCGCCGAAGGAGCGGCGGAAGGCCCGCACCAGGTAGAGGTGGGCTTCGGCGCGGGTCATGCCCACGTAGCAGAGGCGGCGCTCTTCCTCGAGCTGGGCGGAGTCGCCGCTGTCCAGGGAGCGCATGTGGGGGAGCAGCCCCTCCTCGAGACCGACGATGAACACGGCGGGGAACTCGAGGCCCTTAGCGGCGTGGAGGGTGATCAGGGTGACGGCGTCGGCCTTCTCATCGTATTCGTCGACGTCGGTGATGAGGGCGGCGTCCTCCAGGAAGGAGGGGAGGGCTTGCTCCGGCTTGAGCTCGTCGTACTGGACGGCGACGGCGCGCAGCTCCTGGACGTTCTCCCATCGTTCCTCGCCGTCGGAGACGCCGCCCTTGTCCTCGCCCAGGAGGTACTCGCGGTAGCCGGTGCGGTCGATGATGGCATCCAGGAGAGCGGAGAGGGAGGCGGTCTTGGCGACGGCGATGAGCTCGTTGGCGAGAGCGAGGAAGCGGAGGAGGGCGCCGACCGTTCGGGTGCTGAAGGGGTGGGATATCGCATCCGCTCGCCCTTCGACAGGCTCAGGACGAACGGGGCTTTCGGGCGCGTCGCGCTCCGCGTCGGCTATGAGCTGGAGGGCGGCGTAGACGGGGATGGACTGCTCGCCGGCCCAGCGGGTGAGCTCGGCGAGGGTGCGGCTGCCGATGCCGCGCGGAGGCACGTTGATGACCCGCATCAGGGCCACGGAGTCGAAAGGGTTGTGGACGAGGCGCAGGTAGGCGAGCAGATCCTTGACCTCGCGCCGCTCGTAGAAGCGGGTGCCGCCGACCAGGCGGTAGGGGATGTTGCGGTGGACGAACGCCTCCTCCAGGGGGCGCGATTGGGCGTTCGTGCGGTACATGACGGCGAAGCCGCGCAGGGGCAGCTTCTCGGCCTTGGCCAGCCGCTGCACCTTCTCCGCGACGAAGGCGGCCTCGTCCTCCTCGTCGTACGCCTCGTGGACGACGATGGGGGCGCCGGGGTCGTTCTCCGTCCAGAGGTTCTTCTCCTTGCGCTGCTTGTTGACAGCGATGACACCGTGAGCGGAGTCGAGGATGGCCTGGGTGGAGCGGTAGTTCTGGTCGAGGATGACGACGGTGGCGTCGGGGAAGTCGTGCTCGAAGTTGAGGATGTTGCGGATGTCTGCGGCGCGCCACGTGTAGATCGACTGGTCGGGGTCGCCGACCACGCAGATGTTGCGGTGGTGACTGGCCCACTGCTTGGCGAGGACGTACTGGGCGATGTTGGTGTCCTGGAACTCATCTATGTGGACGTGGAGGTAGCGCCGGGCGTACTTCTCCAGCACCTCCGGCCGCTCCTGGAACAGCTCCACGGTCTTGTTGAGGAGGTCGTCGAAATCGAGAGCTGAGTTCTGCTCCAGCAGCTCCTGGTAGCGCACGAAGACGCGGGAGGTGACCTCCTGGAAGTAGTCGGCGACGAGGGCGGCGAACTGGCGCGGGCCCTGGAGCTCGCTCTTGGCGCGGGAGATGGCGGCGAGGACGGCGCGGGGAGCGATGCGATGGGTGTCCAGCGTCAGGTCCTTCATCACCTGCTTGACGGCGGCGATCTGGTCGGCGTCGTCGTAGATGGTGAAGGTGCGGGGGACGCCGATCTGCTCGCCGTCGATGCGGAGGGTGCGGGCGCAGACGGCGTGGAAGGTGCCGAGGGTGATGTCCTCCGCGCGCTCCCGCCCGACCAGGGCGAAGACGCGGTCACGCATCTCGCGGGCGGCCTTATTGGTGAAGGTGACGGCGAGAATGCGGCGGGGGTGGACTCGCTGCTCCGAGATGAGATAGGCGACGCGATGGGCGATGACGCGAGTCTTGCCGGAGCCGGGCCCGGCGATGATGAGGAGGGGGCCATCGGCGCGCTCTACGGCCTCTCGCTGGCGGGGATTGAGGGGGGCGAGGATGGGGGAGGCGGCGGGGGTGGTCATGGGGTTATTGTAGAGGAAGGAGGATGGAGAAAGAAGGAAGAAGGGGGCGTGGAGAGTGGTGAGCTCTGGCAGGGGGGCGATCGGGATATTGCTTCGGGTCTCCGCCCCTCGCAATGACGCCCGCTGCTTGTCATTGCGAGCCTAGCGACGCAATCTCACAGACTGTCGTACAGGTCGCGCCACGTGGGATTCATGCTATCGATGAGGCCCATTTTCTTCTTGCGCGACCCCGCTTTGATCTGCTTTTCTCGCTGGATGGCAGCGGAAGGATCATCAAGCACCTCGTAGTAGACGAGCTTGCCGACCTTATACCTGCTGGTGAATCCCCCGGTGAGTTTCTCCCTGTGCTCATAAGCCCGTCTCTTCAGGTCGTTGGTGACGCCCATGTAAAGGACGGTGCTGCTCTTGTTAGTCATGATATAGACGAAGTACTGCTTACCCATGGGGATTCTCGTGAGATTGCTACAGGCTTCGCCCCTCGCAATGACGCCCGCTGCTTGTCATTGCGAGCCTAGCTCGTCAGCGGGCACGAGGCGCACTGCGGCAAGAGCTCCGTCGCCCCGACCTGCGTTATGTCGAGACCGGCGCGGCCAAGGAGGCGAATCGCCGTCCACAGGGGCAGACCCACCACGTTGCAGTAGCAACCCTGATGCGCCGCCACGGGGGCGAGCCGCTCGTCCTGGATGGCATAGGCCCCAGCCTTGTCGAAGGGGTCGCCGCGGGCGATGGAGGTGGCGATCTCGGCGTCGGCGTAGCGGCGCATGGCCACGCGGGTGACGGCGTGGCCGAGGAGGGGCCTGCGCCGGCCAGGCGGCATGACGGCGACGGCGGTGACGACGCGGTGGGTAAGGTCACGCAGGCGCCTGAGGGTGGCCCAAGCTTCGGCGGCGTCGCGGGGCTTGCCGAGGAGGTCGCCGCGGTGAGCGACGACGGTGTCGGCGGCGAGGACGGTGGCGTCGGGGCGCCTGGCGGCGACGGCGCGGGCCTTGGCGACGGCCAGGCGGCGGGCGACGCGCTCCGGCCGCCCCGCGAGGGCGCTTTCGTCGATATCGGCCTCGACGACCTCGAACGGTAGGCCGAGACGGGTCAGCAGGTCGCGCCGCCGGGGCGAGGCGGAGGCGAGGATCAGGGGGTGGAAGGAACGAGCGGGAGGTAGTGGCTCCGCTCGCCCTTCGACTCGGCCTCCGGCCGGCTCAGGGTGAGCGGGACGGAGACTCTGCTCAACACCACCTTCGGAGCGACGAGGGAAGCGCTGGCTCACGAGGAGGGGTTAGGACGGGCAAGGGTCGCGACGCACTCGGTGTGGAAGGTGTGGGGGAACATATCGACGGGGGTGACGTCCTCGAGGGCGTAGCCGCCCTGGCCGGGCAGGCCGTCGGCGAGGCGTCGGAGGTCTCGGGCCAGGGTGGCGGGATCGCAGGAGACGTAGACGATGCGGGCGGGTGCGAGGGCAAGGACGGACTCCAGCGCCCTGTAGTGGCAGCCCTGGCGCGGCGGGTCGAGGATGACCGCATCGGGGCGCTCCGTCAGCTCGGGGAGAAGGGTCTCCACCTTCGCCTTGAAGAACTGGACGTTGGGGGAGCCTGTGATGTTAACCATGGCGTCGTCTACGGCGGCGGCGGACTCCTCGATGGCGACGATGCGGCGGGCATGGGGCGCCAGGGCGACGGCGAAGGTGCCCACGCCGGCGTAGGCGTCCAGAAGCAGTTCATCGCTGCTGAGTTGGAGCCGTCGCCGCACCAGGTCGACGAGCTTCTCGGCCTGAGCGGTGTTGGTCTGAAAGAAGGAGGCGCCGGAGATGCGAAATCGGCCGCCGGCGAGCTCCTCGTGATAGTGGCGCTGACCGGAGGGGAGGGACGGCTCGATGTCGCTCAGGTCCGGATGGATGAGCGCCTCGCCAGTGTTGACGCCATAGCGGATCGCCACCTGGTGGAGGGCGGCGCACCTGCCCTGGAGGCTGGCGAGCGTCTGGTTGACCCAGGGGTGCATGATGAGGCACCTGTCGATGCGTAGGAAACGCCGGCCGTGGCGGGAGACGAAGCCGAGCTCACCCTCGCGGTTGACCGAGAAGCGGGCGTGGTTGCGGTAAGCCCAGGGGTCGTCGGCGCCGAGAGTCGGCGAGACGGGCGAGTCCTCAAACTTGCCGACGCGCCGGAGCTGCTCACGGGCGATATACGCCTTCAACTCCAGCTGCCTGGGGTAAGCGATGTGCTGCCACTGACAGCCGCCGCAAGTGCCGAAGTACGGACAGGCCGGGTCGACCCGGTCGTCGGCGGGCGAAAGCACCTCCACCACCCGGCCGATGGCGACGCCCTTACGCTCGCGGTCCACCTCCACCACGGCCTCCTCGCCAGGGATGCCGTAGTCGGCGAAGACGACCTTGCCGTCGTGGCGGGTCAGGGCACCGCCCTCGTAGGCGATGTCCTCCAGAGTAACGCTGAGACGATAGGGCTCTATGCTGCTCTGGCGGTGCTTGCGCCGAGACATCGGTACGAAACCAGTTTATCGGGGGTTGGGAGGGAAGCCAAGAGCGGGTCTCGCGCGTTGTACCTAGTGATGGAACGAACGGATTGACCGTGATATAATGCGCAAAAGCTTATTCCGTAGCACCAAGGGCAGGTAGCGATGGAGGAACCGATACTAGTCCTCGTCAGCGTTGTGGCCGGCATTTGGGCGATGTTGTTGTGGCTCAGCGTAATCGTATGGGTCTACCGCGACATCCGCGAGCGCACCCGTGACTCGTCGCTTCAAGTCCTCTCCGTATTCGTTGTCCTATCGTTTTTCCCCGGGTTCAACCTGCCGGGGCTATCGCTGTACCTCCTGATGAGGCCGCGGGAGACGCTCGAGGAGGCGTACGCCCGTTCGCTGGAGGAGGAGGCGCTGCTTCGGGAGCTGGGGGACGAAGGGTCTTGTCCGTCCTGCCGCAGGCTCGTCGACAAGGACTTTCAGTACTGCCCGTCATGCCAGACCCAGCTCAAAGAGCAGTGCGCGAAATGCGAGCGGCTGCTGAGCTTCTCCTGGGTGGCCTGTCCCACCTGTGGAACAGCGCGGCCGGGCGCGGTCCCGGCTACGCAGCCCAGCCCGCCCGAGGTTCCCGGCGAGGAGTTGACCCAGACGCACGAGGAGCCGCTTGAGGCTTCTCCGGCGACCCAAGAGGTGGGGGCCGCCCGCTTCCAGCACTAGCCTTCGGCACGCCGACGCAGAGAGCGGACGGGGTTGGATCCCGTCCGCTGCCTTTTCCGGCTAGTCCAGGAACGAGATGTCCAGCTCGCCCGCCAATTGAGCGGCCCGCTCCACCTTAGCCTGGCCGGAGAAGGGCGTGGCAGCGTAGAGGGCCTCCAGCCGCTGGACGGCAGCGACGGTGTCAAAGGGCGTCCCCAGGGTGGGGATCTCCTCCTCCTCGGCGCGGTCCTTCACGTAGGAGACGACAGGCTGGCCGCCGGTAACGATGAGGCAGGGGACGCCGGCGTTGAGGGCGCCCAACTGCTGGTCCGGCTTGTCTCCGCGAACGATGGCGGCGTTGGGAGAATGTCGGGCGAAGTAGCCCTGAGCCGGGTCGGTGCTGATGGAGGAGATGACGGGGTGGTCAATGATGTCCTCGCGGGTGCTGTCGGGGAAGGTCGCTTCCGCCTGCAGCGCCTCGGCGATGGTGCCGAGGGAGGGCGCGGCCAGGGTCCTGTCCTCCGGGATGAGGGCAACCAGTCGGGCACCGAGATCCCCAGCGGCGGCCCGGGTGACCTCCAGGCGGCGCTGGGGGACACGAGTGATGACGATGCCTGCGCAGGAGCCAGCCAAAGTCCCACAGAAGGAAGGGAGATCGGCAGGCAGGGGCTCGGCGTAGGCCGCCACCACGAGCGCCCTGGCCTGGAGGGACTCAGCCAGGCCACGGGCATCGCCGGCGGGGGCCTCGATGAGGGTGACGTCGGCATCGCTGCCGGCGTCCTGAGGCTCCACGGGACCAGGCCGACGGCGGTCGTTGAAGGCCAGTTCCGCGTACAGCCCTGCGTCTGGGTCGGCGTGGCCGTCTCCAGCCAGACGGGCCAGGGCTACAGTGCGGCCGGCGTCCTTGAAACGTCGGCCGAGGGCAACAGCGACGGCGGTCTTACCGCTCAGAGGCTCCGAGGCGACGATCAGGAGAGAGGACACGACTTGCTGAAGTATAGCATAAGCGGCACGACATCAGCCTGAGGCCTGCCAGCGATGAGAACCTCTCGTGGTCATAGAGCCTGCTCGAGAGGGGTGTAGGGCAACCCCTGGGCCCGCGCCACCGGCTCGGTGACTAGCTTGCCGCCGATGCTACAGGCACCAGCGGCCAACGCCGCGTCTTCGCGCAGCGCGTCCAGGCCACGATCGGCGAGGTGGAGCACGTACGGCAGGGTGACAGAGGTGAGAGCCTCGGTGGAGGTGCGGGGGACAGCACCCGGCATGTTGGGCACGCAGTAGTGGACGACACCCTCCTCGACGAATGTAGGCTCGGTGTGCGTCGTGGGACGGGAGGTCTCACAAACGCCACCCTGATCGATGGAGACATCGACGATTACGGCGCCGGGTCCCATGGAGCGCACCATCTGACGACTGACCAGCTTGGGAGCGACTCCACCAGGTACGAGCACGCCGCTGATGAGGAGATCCGCCCCCACCAGCTCCTCGGCCAGGGCGGCAGGGTTAATGACGCGAGTGCTCAGGTGGCCGCGGAATTGGACCTCCAGGGTGGAGAGGCGACGGGCGTCGCGGGAGAGGACGGTGGTCCGCGCCCCCAGGGCAGCGAGCACACGGCAGGCGGCGGTCGCCACGGTCCCGGAGCCGAGGACGACGGCGCGGGCCGGGGTGACGCCGGTGATACCGCCCAGGAGCTTGCCCCGGCCGGGCCCAGGCTTCTTGAGGAGCTGCGCCCCCACCTCGGCGGCCATGCGACCGGCCACCTGACTCATGGGAAAGAGCAACGGCAGCGAGCCATCCGGCCGGCGAACAGTCTCGTAGGCGATGCTGTCGACGCCGGAATCGAGGAGGGCGCGGGTGAGGTCCGGCAGAGGCGCCAGATGGAGGTACGTGAAGAGGATGAGCCCGCGACGCAGGAGGGAGAACTCCGGTGGCTGCGGCTCCTTGACCTTGACCAGGAGGTCGACCGCGGAGGCGACCTCCGCTGCCGTGTCGACGAGGGAGGCCCCGCCCGCTTCGTACTCCGCGTCCGAGAAGCCGGAGCCGAGGCCAGCGCCCCGCTGAACCAACACCTCGTGGCCAGCCTGCGTGAGGGCGCTCGCCCCCGCGGGGGTCAGGCCCACGCGGTACTCCTCTACCTTGGTTTCGGTGATTGTGCCGACCTTCACAGACGCCTCCTTGGCTACTTGGGACCTCCAGCGGAATTGTACTGCGGGGCCACCGTACGGTCAGTCCCTTTGCCTTGACGCCGCCTACGGCCCGTATCTAGAATTGCGCTAGGTGCCGGGGTAGCTCAGGGGTAGAGCACGCGACGGAAAATCGCGGTGGCGGCAGTTCGAATCTGCCCCCCGGCACCAGTCACTAGATACGAAAACGGCCCCCTGGACGGGGGCCGATTCTGTACGTCAGGGGAGCGGCTGTCAAGGAGCGGGGCCGCTGCCGCCGTCGCCCGCGGCGTCAGCGTCTACTCAGCCTCCTCCAGGGCGGCGTCGATAATGCTCTTGAACCCCGGCTGCGTCGCACCGGATTCATCCGGATAATCCTCGAATGGAATGGCCCCTGGCACCAGTTGACCGTTGATGAAGAAGTTGGGCGTGCCGCTGACACCTGCGTTCTGGCCGTCTTCGTAATCCTTTTGCACCTCCGAGCTCTGCTCACCAGAATCCAGGCAGTCGTTGAACTTTCCAGCGTCCAGGCCCAGTTGCTCCGCGTAGCCCTTCAGGCTATCCACGTCGAGGGCACTCTGGTTGGCGAACATGAGGTCATGGTACTCCCAGAATTTGCCCTGGTCGTCGGCGCATTCGCTGGCCTCGGCAGCCTTCTGAGCGTACTGGTGACCGGCGATGGGGAAGTCCCTGTACACAAACTTGACGCTGCCCTCGTAGGTCTCCAGGATCTGATCCTGCGTTTCGTCACGGAAACGCTTGCAGTACGGTCACTGGTAGTCGCTGAACTCGATGATCGTTACTGGCGCGTCCTCCGGCCCTATGAAGGGGTCATCGTCAGCACTCACTTCCACCACTGGTGCAGGCGTAGGTGTCGTCAGGGCCGAAGGCGTACCCGCGGACGGGCTGGACTGCGCGACCACAGTCGTCCCGCCCTCATCGTCGCTTACTAGTTCGTTGGTGAAGAAGCCCGCCACAAACAGGCCCGGCGCAGCGACCACCAGCACCACCGCGGACACTACTGCCCAAATGACATGTGTCGGCCTCCCGCTAGGTGAGCCCCGCGCCTCAGGCCTATCAGTCTTTCCCTGACTGCCCTTCCGAGCGTGACGGCCTCTCTCATCTCCCATATCCTGTCCTCTCTTTCCGCCAAAGAACGCGGACTGGGCCGCTCAACACCCTCCACTTCCTACGTTCCCCCGGGCGAGAGCAACTTCAACTGCAAGCGTGAACCATGACATGGCCCAGTCTCTCTTTCGAGTGCATTCATTATACCCCGGTGTCACGGCCACTAGTAGTGGCCTTGAGCGGCTCCGAGCCGCCGATGTCTCACGCCTGTCTGCTGCGTTGCGGAAACGCAAACAGCGCTCCCTGGGCGATCGGGGTAACGTAGCTACTCGCCTCCGAGGTCAGATACAGACCGCGCGCTCCCCCCACTTCCCGACGGTGTTCTCTTGCATGTTCTTCTGACCAGAAGAAGACGGACCTCCGTCAGAACGCGTCCGTAATGCATGGATCCGTCAGTTTGGATGGGTCCACCATCGGTATGAGAGTCATCGGGTCAGCCCCGTCCTCCTGGACGCGACACCCCAGTTCGCTGTCTATCTCGATGTGCATCGGCTGAGAACAATGCTCGCATTCCGTGGTGATGACAACCGACAGGGGTTCTCCTCGTAATCGCCCTTGCACGAAGGGCACCGCAAACGCGTCGATCGCTCAGGCCGCGTACACCCGCTCACCAGTGCTGAAGGTGACGTGATGCGGTGTGCTTTCGACAGTCACAGGATACGCCCAGACGACCGCTCCTTCTGTGTTCCTGCACACGAAGGTCATGTGCTTGTCCAGTTCGTCCAGGATACTCTTCACCCGAGCCACTGGCAGATTGAGGTTCCCCGCGATGAATTCCGGCGATAGGGGTTCTCCAACACGGGGAAGCTCTCGGACGACAAACTCACGGACGAGATGATGCTCCTCGGACATGAACCCAAGATGTGCTTTCGTCCTCCGCGCACCCTTGCGAACCTGCCACTGCCACAGGATGCGAGGGATCGGAATCATGTGTCGCGAGACTCCGATCAGCAGTCTCCTACTCATAGACATGCCTCCTGCCAACCTATAACGCTTCCGTTCTTCTTCACGTCGGGGAAACGAAGGGCATCCCCTTTTCCAGTATCCGAGAGGCCTCGCTCACCCTGTCGGTGGTCCTCGGGCATCAGATCCGGCACTGGGAAGACTAAGCTGCGCGGGCTACCCACTAGCCTGCCTCACCGGGGGATGGCGCCTAGCTGTTGCATCAGATCCAGCCGGTCGAACGAGTCCCACGCTTCGGCGAGCTGGCCACCAGCGATGCGGAACATCTCGATGATGGGAAGCATCACCTGCCTGTTGGTGGGAACGATGCCCTGGAACTCGCCTCTATGGGTGCCCCGAACCGTCCATCGCAGCACTAGCTTGTCGCCTTCGGCGACTATGTCGTCGACCGTAGCACGAAGGTCGGGAAAGGCAGCGAAGAACACAGCCCAGAGCCCCTTTATGCCCTCCCTACCCCTTAGCTCCTGGCCGCCGGGCCCGTGGTAGATGTAATCAGAAGCGTAATACCCGTAGGCGGCCTCGTCTCGCTCGTTCAGCAGTTCGAGTACCCGTCGGGTAAGGGCCTTGTTCTCCTCTACGGACATGTACGGCCTCCTTTCTTCGGCCTACTTCCAGACTACCTCGTGCAGCCGTACCGGCTTCTCGAAGCCCTTGAGCATAGCCTCGCCCTTGTCGGCGAAGGTGAAGCTCTTGCCAGCGGCGAGCTGCTGGACGACATCGGAGACGAGAATCTGTCCCGGCTCCGCCTTGTCGCAGATGCGCCTGGCCAGGTTCACCGCAGTGCCGAAGAGGTCTGCATCCTCAGCGACCGGCTCACCAGCGTTCATCCCGATGCGAACCCTGAGCGGTATCTCGCTCTGTCCCGCGATGGCCCGCTGGACGGCGATAGCGCACTCTATTGCCCGAGAGGCAGAGGGGAAGGAAGCCATGATGCCGTCACCGGTGTGCTTGGTCTCGCTTCCGCCCTGGGCCTTCAGGGCCTCACGGACGATGCTGTCATGGGTGCGGCGGAGTTCCTGGGCCTTGGCGTCACCGAGGCGCTCGGTCAGGATGGTTGAACCCTCCATGTCGGTGAAGAGGATGGTGCGGAAGGCGGAAGGTTCCCTTACCGCTGTCTCCAATCCCAGGAACCGCAGTATCTCCGGGACTAGGACGTTGATCTGGGCCCAGGCGGTAGAACTCTGCCCTTCGAACGGGACGAACCTGGCCTGGGGAAGCCGAGCCGCTAGCTCCCGGCCCTGAGCGAACGGCACAAGGAGGTCCTGACGGCCGTGAAGCACCAGGACGGGCATGGTCAGGCGTTTGACGAGGCCGCTAACGTCTGCCGAGAATAGCGTCTTCAAAAGCTCTGCTTGTATCTCGCGGGAGGCCGTCGCTTGTAACCGCCGCTGGGCCTCGCGTACACCTTTGAGGTCCGTATCATCGTCATCAATGAAGTCGAAGGTAGGCGTCCCGAATTGAGTGGTATATTCGATTAGCGACCGTTGACGGTCGAGGGTACCGATCTCATCCCCGCGCATAAAGGCACTGGACAGGACTAGCCGCGCTACGCGCTGCTGATTTGCAGCGGCGTAGGTCATGGCGATGGGCCCCGCCAACACCCCCAGGCTGACAAGGTCGACCTTGTCCAACTTCAGATGGCCGATGATAGCTTCGAGGTCCCTGGTCAGCGCGGCCAATGAGAAGTCTGTAACCTCCCTGTCTGACAGCCCAGTGCCCCTCATGTCATACCTGATAAGAGTGCAGCCCTGCCCCAGGGACTCAAGGAAAGTCCGCGAGGACGGTGCCTCCCATTCCAGCTCCAGGTGTGTAGGCCAACCGTTCACATAGACCAGCGGCGGCCCGCTGCCCAGGGTGGCATAGGCGATGGTCACACCGTCAGAAGTGGTGCAGAAGCGGATCTGCTGCTCCATCGAGATGCCCTCCTAGCGCAGCAAGCATAGCGCCGAAGGGGAGAGGAGTCAAAGGAGGTTAGGAAGGTGGACAGCGAGGCGTCGCGCCGCCGCGGCCTTATGTCGATAGGTGTAACGAGGGGCGGGAAAACGGCGTCCCTAGGTTCGACTAGACATGGCGACTAGAGGCACGCGCTCACTCACCATGAGAGGCTCTGCGGCCGGAACCCGTCGCCGAGGCGGGAAGGTACTACTGGTGCTGGCCGGCAGGGCCGCGCGCGGCCGTTCGCTCCTGATTCTGGGCCTCCTGGCGATGCTCATCGGTGGCGTCAGCGTGGCTGTCTGGGCGCTCGTCTCAGCCAGCGGAGGGAGGGGAGAGGACAGCGACGAGCTTTATAGAGGTGGCAAGCCCCCTGCCACCGGCATTGCAAGCCCTGCCGGGGCCCTGGCCAAGGCCTTCAGCCTCGGCGAAGGCGAGACCGCTGTGCCCTGCTCGGCCGCCGCTTTGAGCGACACCATCTGTTATTTGCCCTACCTGATGAACCTGGAGCAGGGACGCTATCTCTACGAGGTGGGCCCGCCCTTCTCGGAGCCGTTCGCCTGGGCGCTGGTGGAGCAGCAGGGCGACGGCACCTTCGCAACAACCGAAACGGCCGAGTTCGACTTCGAAGGTGACGGGACGCCGCCCTTCTCTCCCGGCGGAGCCATGGCCAGCGTCACCTTTTCGAGCGGACTCCTGGATGACCAGCCTATCGACCGGTTCGATGACGGCATCAACCCCCTACCCATCGGCGCTACTGAAGCGTACGTATTCATCCGCTACAGCGGTTTGCAGGCGTCAGACCGGGCGAGCGTCACCCTGGACTGGGATGGCTGGCCCACTGGTGAGTCGTCGGCAGTCGACATCGACCCCAGCGGTGAGGGCTGGGCCACGTTCCACCTCGCCGGGTACGATTTCGGGAAGATATCGACAGTGTACACTGCGACCGTCCTCCTGAACGGCGCAGCCATAGCCCGAGCAAGTCTAGAAGTCCTCCCCTGAGACCGCGTCAGATGCTGCCCCTCCTATCGGCAGTCTGCATAGTGCCGGAGGGGGCAGCCGTCAAAGGCGGGCGCTGATCCCACGCGTGGGGCTCCGCCCCACAGCCGGATTCTGGAGCCCGCCGTAGGGCTGCGCCCCACAGCCAAACACTGCCACTACCTGACTGACAGCCGCGGGCTTGCCCCTACACAATTAAGTGGTCGCCTGGTGTTGAGCCAAGGAGGGAAGTGTTTAATGTTCACGGCCTCGCTCTCCCTGGAAGCCCTCCAGAAAGGTGAAGGGCCCGCCCGCGGCAAATACGCGGGAACGGAGGACCTCTACCGTCAGCGCTGGCAGTGGGACAAGTCCTTTGTTGCCACCCACTGCGTGGACTGCTACCCCGGCAACTGTCCGTACCGCGTCTACGTGAAGGACGGGGTGGTCTTCCGCGAGGAGCAGGGCGGCACCATGCCCATCGTCGAGAAGGGCGTCCCCGATATGAACCCCATGGGTTGCCAGAAGGGGGCCGCCTGGAGCCGTCTGCTCTACTCGCCGGAGCGGGTGCTGCACCCCCTGAAGCGGGCCGGCAAGCGGGGTGAGGGCAAATGGACGCAGGTCACCTGGGATCAGGCCCTGACCGAGATCGCCGACCACATCCTGGATGCCATCGAGGAGGTAGGCCCGGAAGCCATCATCAACGAGGGCACTCCCGGTCAGGGAGGCCTGTTGGCCGGGTTCCCGCTCGGGCGCGTGCTCGGGCTTGCCGGCGGCCTTTTCCTGGATCCCAACGCCGTCATCAACGACTTCTCGCCGGGCCTCTACCTCACCTTCGGCAAGTTCGACCCCGGCAACAGTTGTGACGACACCTTCCACACCGAGCTCATGATGTACACACACTGCAACCCGGTGTTCACCATGATTCCCACCTACCACTTCACCGCGGAGGCCCGCTACAACGGGGCCGAGGTCGTGCTCGTGGCTCCGGACTGCAGCCCCTCTCACGTCCACGCCGACCGCTACGTCCCGATCAGGCCTGGCACCGACGCGGCCCTGGCTCTGGCGATGGCCCAGGTGATCATCGAGGAGGGGATCTACAAACGAGAGTTCGTCGTGGAGCAGACGGACCTGCCGCTGCTGGTGCGGCTGGACACCCGTCGTTTCCTGAGCCAATCCGACATGGAGGAGGGCGGCCGCGACGACCAGTTCTACTTCTGGGACGGAGCGGCAGGCCGGCTTGCGCCGGCGCCGCTGGACACCCTCGCCCTGGGCAAGCTGGACCCGGTGCTGGAGATCAAGGCCGGTCAGGGAGCCTACTCTGTCAAGCTGAAGGACGGCCGCCGGGTGGAGGTGGTGCCGGCCTTCGAGCTGCTGAAGGAGCGGCTGGCGGACTACACGCCGGAGAAGGCATCGGAGATGTGCGGGGTGAACCCGGAGGTGATCCGGACGCTGGCCCGAAAGGTAGCCAGCAAGCGGAGCGCCATCTGGTGCGGTGGGACGTCCTTCAAGTACTACCACGCCGACCTGATGGTGCGGGCCTACATGCTGGTGCTGGGGCTGACCGGCAACTGGGGCCGCAAGGGCACGGGGCCGGTGGAGTGGTCAAGCAGCGGCTTCGACGGCCCCACCATCTTCGACGCGAAGCAGAAGGAGGGGTTGGAGGAGACCCGCCGCATCCTCAAGATGCGCGACGACATCATCGACTCTATGAAGAGTGAGGACCCCACCCGCACGGAGGAGATGGCCCACATCGAGATGGTCGCCCGTCTCTCACCCCAGGGGGGAGCTGTCCCGCCCGCCTTCCTCTGGTACCACCACTGCGGCTACCGCGACAACTGGAACCGGCGGGAGTGGAACGACCCCACCATGCAGCGCCCCTTCGACGAGTACTTCGAGGAGTCACGGGAGAAGGGCTGGTGGCAGGGCGTAGACCGCCCCGGGCCCGACACTCCACCTCGCGTGTACTTCGAGATCGGGGGCAATGCGTTGCGCCGCACCCGCGGCGGCCAGAACCAGCTCCTGCCCAACTTCTGGCCCAAGCTCAAGTGCATCGTCACCGTGGACTGGCGCATGAACACCACCGGCCTGTTCTCCGACTACTTCCTGCCCGTCGCCCATCACTACGAGAAGATTGCGTTCATGTTCCCCACGCCCCAGGTGATGAACCTAACGTTCTCCGACAAGGCGGTGGAGCCGCCGCCCGACACCAAGGCGGAGCCGGAGATCGCCCTGATGCTGGCGGAGAAGATCGAGGAGCGGGCCAAGGCGCGGGGCATCACCGAGTCCCGTGATAGCCAGGGCATGGTGCGGCGGCTGGACAATCTGGTAGAGCGGTACACGATCGGCGGGGCCTTCCGGGACGACGAGAAGATCGCCCGCGAGTGGGTGCAGGACAGCGTGGAAGTGGGCAACCTGCCCAAGGGGGTCACCCTCGACACCCTGCGCGAGAAAGGCCATGTCCGCTTCACCAACTGGGGCATCGGCGCCATGGCCTACAGCCAGGCATCGGACATCAAGACCGACGAGACCCACGCCGCCTTCCGCTGGCACACGGAGAAGAAGATCCCCTACCCCACGCACACCCGCCGCGCCCAGTTCTACCTCGACCACGAGTGGTTCCTGGAGGCGGGGGAAGAACTCCCCTGCCACAAGGACAACCCTCCCCAGGGTGGCGACTACCCCTTCCACATGACCAGCGGCCACAACCGCTGGAGTGTGCACTCCATGAACATCGTCAACAAGGTGATACAGGAAACCCACCGCGGCCAGCCCCACATCGGACTGAACAGCGACGATGCCCTCCGCCTCGGCATTGAGGACGGGGAAGAGGTGCAGGTCTACAACGACATGGGCGTGTTCATCGCTCCCGTCAAGCTGTCGCCTTCAGTACGGCCCGGGCAGGTCGTCTCGTACAACGGTTGGGAGCCGTACCAGTACCGGACCTGGAAGGGGGCCTCTGACGTTGAGACGGGGATGGTGAAGTGGTTGCACTTTGCGGGCGGCTACGGTCATCTGAAGTATTGGATCTTCCAGTGGCAGCCGGTCCCCTTCGACCGGGGAATCAGGGTCGGGGTTGCCAAGGTTGACTGAGGTCGGTGGCGCGATGGGAAGCTCCGCATCGGGCCAGCAGCGAGCGACACTTGGAAGGAGACTGGGATGAGGAACGTCGCTATCGTGGGCGCGGCCATGACACGATTCGGGAAGTATCCGGACCGCGGGCTCAAGGATCTCAGCCACGAGGCCGTCACAGCCGCTCTGGACTCGGCCGGAATGGACAAGAAGGACGCCGAGGTGGCTGTGGTCGGCAACGCCGCCGCCGGGCTCGTCACGGGCCAGGAGTGCATCCGCGCTCAGGTGATCCTTCGGGACATCGGCATCGACAAGATACCGATGGTCAACACCGAGAATGCCTGCGCGAGCTCCTCGACCGCCATGCAAGTCGCGTGGCTCTACGTGGCGTCGGGGATGTATGACATCGCCCTCGTCCTGGGCGTCGAGAAGATGTACACGGAGGACAAGGGCCGGATGATGGCCGCCTTCGGCGCCGGCACAGACGTGGAGCAGCTTCGCGCCATGATGGAGCAGATCAAGCCGCCTTCGGAGAAGAAAGCGGGCGTGGAGAGCGGCGCTGGCAAGTCGCGCAGCGTGTTCATGGACCTGTACGCCGCCGGCGCCCGGGCTCACATGGCCAAGTACGGCACGACGAAAGAGCAGTTCGGCCGTATCGCCGTCAAGAACCACAACAACGGCAGCCTCAACCCCCATGCCCAGTACCGCGAACGCTACTCCCTGGAGGAGATTCTCGCCTCACCGCCGGTGGCTGAACCGCTGACTCGTCTGATGTGCGCGCCCATCGGCGATGGCGCTGCGGCGGCCATCCTGGTGGCCGAGGAGAAGGCGCGACAGTACACGACCAAGCCGGTCTGGGTACGGGGGTCGGCACTGGTCACCGGGTCGGACCGCCCCTCGGAGGACGGAGGAACTGCCGCGCGTGCCGCCAGGAGCGCCCTCAAGATGGCAGGCATGACCACGCAGGACATCAACGTGCTGGAGGTCCACGACGCCTCAGCACCGGCCGAACTGATGCTGTACGAGGAGCTCGGACTCTGCCCCGAAGGCGAGGGCGGTCGCCTCATCGATGAAGGGGTCACGGAGATCCCTGGCCGGCTACCGGTCAACACCAGTGGCGGCCTGATCACCAAGGGGCACCCCGTGGGCGCCACCGGCGTCAGCCAGGTGTACGAGATCTGGCTCCAGCTTCGCGGCGAGGCCGGTGACCGCCAGGTCGAGGGTGCCAAGGCGGGTATGACGCACAACGGCGGCGGAATGGTCCGGGGTGAGGCCGCCGCAACCACGGTGCACATCCTGTCGGTCTAGGCGACGCTCGCAGAGCCTGCACCGGCGGGCGATGTCCCGCAGCCGATGCAGGCGCCCCTACGGTATCAACACGACCCGCCCGAAGGCCTGACGGCTTTCGATGTAGCTGTGAGCCGCGGCGGCTTCCGAGAGCGGGTAGGTGCGGTCAATGACCACGCGGAGGGCCCCGCTGGCCACGTCGCGCAGATGGCCCTCAACCATCGGGCGGCCACGCTGGGGCTCAAGCATAAGCGAGTTAGCGAACGACATAGCCGTGAGCGACCGGTTCTTCTCGCTCAAGATACTGGTGTCCAGCCGCCTGTCCTGTTCGCGTCCGGCGTTCCCGACCACGATCACCCGGCCACGATATCCAGTGCACTCCACGCTACCCCGTAGAGTCGTGCCAACGGTCTCGATCACCACGTCCACTCCGCGGCCGCCGGTGATCGCGCCAAATCGCGCGACGAAATCGTCGGTCCTGTAGTTGATGCCGTGGTCCAGGCCGAACTCTTTCAGCCGTTCCAGCTTGTCGTCGCTGGAGGCCGTCGCCAGGACCGTAGCTCCCGCACGCTTGGCTAGCTGGATGGCGGCAAGTCCGACGCCTCCGGCGCCCGCCTGAACGAGGACCGTCTCACCGGCCTTCAGGTGCCCCAGCTCGAACAGGCACTCTTCGGCCGTGCCGAAGGGGATAGGCACGCAGGCGGCGGCCTGGATGTCCGCCCCCTCGGGAAGTGGCCACGTTTGCATCGCCGCGACGGCCACTAGAGAGGCGTGCGAACCGAAGGGCATGACGGCCACGACCGGCTGGCCGATGGCGCGATCGCTAACGTTCGCGCCGACCTCTCGGACGGTCCCGGCGCACTGGTATCCGACGACGTGGGGGCGGGACGGCATCTCGCCGCCGGCGCGGTTGAGGACGTCACCGCCCTCGATGCTGATCGCCTTCACGTCGATGAGGAGGCCCCCGGGCTGACAGACGGGATCGGGCAGCTCCTCGTAGCGGAAGACGTCCGGGTTGCCCGTCTCGTAGTAGACTGCTGCTTTCATGGGTCGCGGTCCTTTCCTGTCCTGGTCCGACGATGCCAGCTAGGTTCGCCTGCGGCAAAGTCTACAACCGCCGGGCGCGTCACACTACTGCGCCTCCGGCACTCGCCGTACGACCCGCGCAACTACTCCCGGTCGGGGTGTTCGTCCGGGATGGGCTGCTGAGAGTGACCGTTGGACTTCACGCACACGTGCCCCTCGGGATCCATGGGGGTCCAGCATAGAGGGCAGATCGGCCTTCCGCCTGCGATGATCTCCTCCAGTTGTGTAGCCAGCGATGCGCTCTGCCTTGGCGTCAACCGTACGCCAATGGCCATAGCTTCCCGTTCGCCTTCCACCTCCTCAAGCTCGGCGGCCTGAACGACAACGGTCCCGTCCTCAGTCGAGAACCCGATGCCGAGGCGTCCGACGGGGAATTCGTAGTCAGCCGTGGGCGGGAATTGCAGGGCTCCCCGCACTTCGGGCTCCCCCTCATACCGGATCTTGGCCAATATCTCGCGCAACCCACTTCGCAGCCCCACCAGGTGCTCCTTCTCCAGCTTGAGCGACGCCGACTGGCCAGCCTCACCGAGTATGCGGAGGTGGAACGTGCGCTGGCCCGGCTCGCCAACTGACCGTGCCTCGACGCCCTGAGCGACACCGAAGTCAATCATGATCTGGCACTTATTGTACCGTTTCACGACTCGGCTCCGGGCTGGCCGCGGCATCCTGGCCCTCGCGGCCTGCGGCCGAGTTCTGGCCCATTCTCCAGAGCGACGCTGACCAGCCACATCACTGCCGCCCAATAGGTGTTGGATTGACGGGCGTGCTACACTGGCACGGAAGCCATGACAGGCAGGGAACGAATCCTCAAGGCTCTGGCCCTGGGGCAGCCAGACCGAGTCCCGATCTTTGAGCTCGGCTTCAACGAGTCGAGCATCGTCAAGCTGGGCAGGCTCGTCCTCGAGGAGACCTCGCTCCCCGAGGGCGACATCCCGGACCTTGCTCCCGCTGAGGCGATCCGGCTCATGGACGTTCTGTGCGGCATCGTCGGAGCCCTCGACCTGGATGCGGTGTCCACGGTCTTCCTCACCGGCAGGAAGCGCTTCAAGGACGACTACGTGCGGGACAAGTACGGGATCGTCTATCACTTGAGCGCGTACGGTGAGCCCTACCCCGTTGATGGGCCAGTCCACGAGGCGTCCGATCTGGAGAGCGTGAAGGGGATGGAGCCCGACCCGCTGGACTTCATGATGCTGCAGTACGTCGTCAGCAAGGTCGGCAGGGACAGGGCGCACGTTTTCACGATACCGGGGACGTTCCGCTGGAGCTGGAGCCTGCGGGGAGGGATGCAGCATCTTCTCCTAGACTACGTCGCGAATCCCGATCTGGCGGAGGCACTGGCTCGAGTTTCGACAGACTTCTGCAACGCTGCCGTCGAGAAAGCCATCGACCTGGGGGCCGATGTCATCTGCCTGGAAGGGGACCTCGCCCACAACCCCACGACTCTGATGTCGCCGGCCCACTACCGGCGCTTCTTGAAGCCGTATCACCAGGAGACGGTGGCCCTGGCACACTCGCGGGGAGTGCCCATCATCAAGCACTCCGACGGCAACCTCTGGCCCATTCTGGATGACCTAATCGAGGTCGGCTTCGACGGCATTCACCCCATCCAGCCCCAGTGCATGGATATCGGCGAGGTGAAGCGGCATCTCGCGGGCAAAGCGTGCGTCCTCGGCAACATCGATTGCATGTATCTCCTGCCGTTCGGGACCGAGGAGGAGGTGGCGCAGTCGGTGGAAGAGACGCTGGCCAAGGCGGCGCCCGGCGGCGGGTACATCGTGAGCTCCTCCAACTCCATCCACCCCGGCTGCAGACCCGAGAACTACGTGGCCATGGTCAGCGCCGTGAGGAAGTACGGCGTCTACCCCTAGGCATTCTCCTCCCGCCACCTCACGTCGAATAGCCGCGTGGGCTCATCGGGCCGGCGCAGCGTTCGGCTGACAGTGGCGAGGAGGGCTCGACAGTACAAGCTGCCCGGCACCGAAGCAGTTGGACCAGCCGCTACCCGGGAAGCCAGTCTGCTGTGCGCCCTAGTGAGGTCCTGGATCGGAAGCCCCATCCAGAGTGACTATCAACTCTTCACCCCGCTTTTCCACGGAGTACTTCTTCAGGGGGTCCTTGGCGAAGCCACTGAGCTTCTTTCCCTGATAGTCGAATCTGGAATGGCCCACGCTGCAGCAGCGGAGCTCTCGCTTTCCTTCGACGGGGTCCAGCTTGCGCCCGGCGTGCGTGCAGCGGTTCTCAAACGCCAGGTACTCCTCGGGGCCCGCATGGACAATGAGGACCGAAGGCACCTGCCCCTTGCCTCCCAGGCGCACCGCCCCGCCAACGGGAGCGAGAGCGGCCGCCTCTCCCGGCCTCATTGTCACCTGGTTTTCCGTCATCGTCCACAGCTCCTCGGCGAGAGGAGGTGTTTCGCAGATGCCCAAGAGCGCCTTGAAGAAACCCGCGAAAAGTGCCATTGCTCGCGCTCCTCCTTTCCTGTCCTCGGCCTGCTGAAGTTGGTTCTCCTCAATCGTTCTCGTCTTGAGCTAGTCGCGCTACCTCTCCCTATCCTTGGTCTGGATATACTGGACGCGGCTCCGTGGCGGCACTATTCTACGCTTCCGGTCAATCCGGCGCACCCTCTGCACAGGGGGGCGACGGCGGTCGCCGGCGAGGGCTTGAAAGCGGCCTTCTGAGATACGAAAATGGACGCCAGTGTGCGGCGCCGGACGAGGCGAGGGAACTGAGAACCACGTGTCGGCAGTTCCAGTCTGCCCTCCGGCACCACGTGTGTCCCCTTTCTGGAAGCGAGGTTCGATATGTCAGGTCCGCTGCAAGGAGTGAAGGTAGTCGAGCTGGCACTGTGGGTAGCCGGCCCTTCGGCGGCGGCGATCCTGTGCGACTGGGGCGCCGAGGTGGTCAAGATCGAGCCGCCCCAGGGCGACCCCTTCCGAGGCTGGGTCGCCTCCATGATGGGCGCCACCCTGGCGACTAACCCTCCGTTCGAGCTGGACAACCGGGGCAAGCGCAGCGTTGCCCTGGACCTGGACAACGAGGAGGCGCGGGCCATCGCTCGCCGACTAATAGACGACGCGGACGTTCTCGTCACCAACATGAGGCCGCGCGTGCTCGAGCGATACGGGTTCACGTACGAGGAGCTGAGCGAGGCGAACCCGCGGCTGGTGTACTGCCAGATCACCGGATACGGCCTGGCGGGGCCGGACCGCGACCGGGCGGGCTACGATGTCGGCGCCTTCTGGGCGCGGGCGGGAGTGGCGGCGGGGCTGACGCCCGCTGGACACGAGATCCCCCAGCAGCGGGGCGGAATGGGCGACCACATCGCGGGCAACGGAGCGGCGGGGGCGGTGTGCGCTGCTCTGCTGGCCAGGGAACGCACCGGTCGCGGGCAACAGGTGCACGTGTCCCTGCTACGCACGGGGGCGTACATGATGGGCTGGGATCTAAGCCTGGCCCTCCGCCTGAACAGCCCCGTTGTGCCCTACGACCGCAGCCACGCCATAAATCCCCTCATCACCTGCTACAAGTCCGGAGACGGTCTCTGGTTCTGGCTCCTGCTCCTGCAGGCGGACCGGCACTGGCCAGACCTGTGCCGGGCCATCGGCCGTGAGGAACTGCTCGAGGATGAACGCTTCGCTGACATCTTCAAGCGCCGGGCGAACACTCAGGAGATGGTAAAGGAGCTCGACGCGACGTTCGCCAGCCGCAGCCTGGAGGAATGGGGAAAGGCGTTCGATGAGAACAACGTGTGGTGGGCGCCGGTGTTCAACGTTTTCGACGTGGTGCAGGACCCGGTGGCCCAGCGGGCTGGGGTAGTGGCGGAGGTGGAGGGGCCAGAGGGCCCGACGAAGGTCGTGGCCTCGCCAGCCGATTTTCTGGGCACGCCGCAGACGCCACACGGGGCGTCACCGGAGCTCGGACAGCACACAGAAGAGGTTCTGCTGGAGCTAGGGTACGACTGGGAGAAAATCGTGGCGCTGAAGGAGAGCGGGGCGATTCCCTAGCGAAACAGTGAGGAAAAGAGAGAAGCGAGCCTGTTTTCGGCTCGCCTCTCTCAGCGAATCGAAGTCGACGCCAGCGGGGGGTGCTTGACGCCGACGCCCAAAGGAGGGTACGGTATCACTGGCTGGTTTTTTGTTTGCCCACCGTTTAGGGCTGTCGGCGGGAGACCCCCTGGCCCACTGAGGGATGGCAGAAACCTCAGGTCGCGGCCGGCCCCCCTTGCGGCGATTCCGTCGGCGGTCCTAAACGGTGGGCAAAGCTGTTAGTTATGTTCGTTCACGGGGGGGCCGCGCGTCAATACGTGATTTCCCGTATACAAGTTTGGCCGGACTTTAGTCGAGGAGCCCCTCCCTCAGGGCCCGCACACCGGCCTCCATACGGGAAGCGGCCTTCATTTTGGCGCGGAGGTTCTCAACGTGCTTCTGGGCCGTCACTGGGCTGATGCCGAGGGTGGCCCCGATCTCCCTGTCCGACTGTCCCGCCGTCACGAGGTGGAGGACCAAGAACTCGCGAAAGCTAAGGCCGTAGGGATTCTGCCGACGCATCTGGCGCTCGACCTTCGCCTCCAGCTCCTCCCTGACTTTCTGAAGCGTGTCCTCCATTTGCCTGCGTGAAGTCAAATCACGGGCGATTCCCAACGTGCCGACGACCTCTCCGTCCACGATCAGGGGCCTGGGCACAGTTTCCGCCGCGATGTACTGGCCGGACTCAGTCAGCATACGGTACTCGCGCACCGGCGGCACCTCTCCTTGCAAGACGAGCCGGAAGTCCTCCATAGCCGCGGGTAGGTCATCGGGGTGGATGATGGGCGCGAAGTGCTTGCCGAGCCAGTCCTCGCGCGGCCAGCCGCTGAGGGCCTCAAACGCAGAGTTGAGAGAGGTGATGGTTCCATCCGTGGAGAGCGTGTAGATGACGTCTGGAGCAGCCTCAACCAGGGTCCGGTAGCGGTCTTCGCTCGCCCGCAGCGCTTCCTCGGCCCGCCTCTCCTCGGTGACGTCTGTGGTGATCAGGATAGCCGCCACGACCTTGTCGCCCCGCGCGACCGGCCCGATACGGCTGAAATACCACGAAGTGCCGCCGTGGGGCCCTGCGCCGGCGATCTCGTAGCTTTGCGGCTCACCTGTCTCGAAGACTCTTTCCAGAGCCCTCCTTTGTGTGTCGTGATGCTCCGGCGGCACGTAGTCGCTGAGGTTGGTCCCGATCACGCTCTCCACTGCCAAGCCGGGCACAGTGCGATTGATGAACAGTATTTTGCCGTCAGCGTCCACCGTCATGATGATATCGGGGACGTTCTCTGCCAGAGAGCGCCACCTTTCCTCTGACTCCCGCAGTGCCTCCTCCGCCCGCTTGCGCTGAATGGCGAGCGCGTAAAGCACCGCCAGACGTTTCAGCGGCAGCAGGTCGTCGTCGATGTAGTCACGGTCCGAGTTGGCCACCGCCACCTGCCCAAGCAGCGTTGCGCCGATCAGTGCAGGCACCGATAGGAAGCGATGAACCGGCACGTGGCCCGGCGGAGTTCCCGACGACCGGGGGTCGTCCGCAGATGCATTGGTCAGAAGAGGCTTGCGGTTAACCAGCACCCAGCCCCACAGCCCGCGGAATTCCTTGAAGATGATGTCCTTATCAGGTACCTGGCAGGTATCCCAAATGTCTTTTGTCAGCGTGGGAGCGACAAGGTAGCCCGTCTGCGGGTCAATGTAAGCGACGAAACCGAAGGGGCTGCTGGTGAGACGCTTGGCGCACTCCAGCACGACATCCGAAATGTCGTCGATGGGTCTTGATTCAATGAGAGCTCTTGATACCTCGGCGATGGATGAGTTGACTTCTGCCTGGCGTGACACCGCGCCCTCCGCCCGCTTGCGCTCCGTGATATCAATGGCCGTGCCCAGGAGCATCACGTCGCCGCCGAAGGGCACAGCCGTCGACGTTGCCAGGAGCCACCGTTCATGACCGTCTTTGGTGACGATTTTGAGTTCGAACGGAGAAGGCACCGCTTCTCCTCCAAGCTGAGCGCGGACGTTCCCCCTGTTGACCTCTCGGAATTCGGGATGGACTATATCCAGGAAGCCCATGGAAAGTAGCTCTTCCTGCGCGTACCCGGAGATGGTTTCGGCCGCGGGATTGACATAGGAGAACGTCTCTCCATCAGAGAGGAAGACAGCAGCAGATGCCGATTCCGCGAGGGCGCGGAACTTCGCTTCGCTCTCCCGCAGCGCGTCCTCCACCTGCTTGCGCTCGGTGATGTCACTCACGACTCCGCGGAAACCGACAATTCGATCTCCCTCCACGATGGGCTGACCCATGCTGCGGAACCAGTGTATCTCTCCGGATTTGAACGGGATCCTGAACTCGATGGGCTCCGGCTGTCCATCCAGGCCCCTCCGGAACCTGTCTACAAGCGCCGATAGGTCATCGGGGTGAACGAAGTCGGCGAAGAGCCGTCCGACGACTTCCGATTGAGTGTAGCCGCTGATCTCTTCCACGACGGGGCTGATGTAGGTCACCCGCCCATCTGCCCCCAGTTCGTAGATGGCGTCGTTGATGTTCTCCACGAGGCGACGGTGGCGCTCTTCGCTCTCCCGCAGAGCTTGCTCGATCTCCTTGCGGTCAGTAACGTTCGTCAGGACCCCGCGAAGGCCGACAACGCGGTCACCATCGAGGATCGGTTGCCCGAAGGTGCGCATCCAGTGCAGTTCACCGGACTTGGAGAAGAACCTGAAGTCGGCGGGTTCATGCTCTCCTGAGAGGCTCCCGCCCAACCCCCCCACAGCACGAACCACGTCGTCCGGGTGAAGGAAGTCGGTGAAAGGCCGGCCGACCATCTCTGACGGGCTGTAGCCGCCGAGCTGCGTCACAACAGGGCTGATATAGGATATCCGCCCATCCGCGTCCACTTCATAGATGACCTGATTGATGTTCTCCACCAAGTGCCGGTAGCGCTCTTCGCTCTGCCGCAGCGCCTCCTCCGCCCGCTTGCGGTCGGTGATGTCCGTCTGAACGCCGCGGAAACCGACGACGCGGTCTCCCTCCAAGATCGGTCGCGCCAAGTTGCGAAGCCAACGTATCTCGCCTGACTTGGCCATGACCCCGTACTCGGCAGGCCCTGGAATCTTCGTGAGCGCCTCCTGGAAGCTCTTCACCACACCCGACACATCGTCCGGACGCAGGAAATCAGTGAGGCTCCGACCGATCATCTCTGAGGGGCGGTAGCCCAAGATCTGCTCAACGGCGGGGCTGACATAGGTCACGCGCCCAGCAGCGTCCACCTCATAGATGAGGTCGCTGACCTCTTCCACTAGATGCCGGAATTGCTCCTCGCTCTGCCGCAGCGCGTCCTCGGCTCGCCTGCGCTCGGTGATGTCCGTCAAGACTGCGCGGAAACCGACCACGCGGTGTCCCTCGAACATGGGCCAGCCCAGGCTGCGCACCCAGCGTGCCTCTCCGGACTTGCGCAGGAACCGATACTCGCTGGGCTCTCGGTCTCCAAAGGGACGTCTCCGAACCCTATCCGTCATGGCAGGCAGGTCCTCCGGGTAGACGAAGTCGGTAATAAGGCGGCCGATCATCTCTGGCGCACTATATCCGCTGACCTTTTCCATCCCCGGGCTGACATGGGTCATCCGCCCACTGGCGTCAAACTCGAAGATGGCATCGTTGAGGTTTTCCGCGAGGTCGCGGTAGCGCTCCTCGCTCTTCCGCAGTGCCTCCTCCGCCCGCTTGCGCTCCGTGATGTCCTGAATCTGAGAGATGAAATAGAGGGGCGTGCCGTCGCTCCCGCGAATCAGCGAGGAGGTCAAGTGGCCCCACAATACGTGCCCGTCCTTGTGAACGTACCGTTTCTCAAGTTGGTAGGAGTCGATTTCCCCGCCCACGATTCGCTCTATACGGTCCCGGACGGTGTCCAGGTCATCCGGGTGACTAACGTCCTGCCAGGTCATCGATGTCAGCTCTCGCTTCGAATAGCCGAGCATTTGGCTGCAAATCTGGTTCACCTCCAGGATGCGGCCGTCGAGCGCCACCAGCGCCATCCCGACAGCGGCGTCCTCGAAAGCGCTGCGGAAGCGCTCTTCGCTCTCCCGCAGCGCCTCCTCCGCCCGTTTGCGGCCGGTTATGTCGCGCACGATGCCGAACGAGCCGACCACCTGTCCGTCCGCGATCAGCGGTCTGGCGGCAAACTCCCCCGTGAGGTATTCGCCAGACTTCGTCAGGATGCGAATCTCGGACGGCGGTGGCACCTCTCCTCGGAGGATGCACCGGAAGTTCTCAACGCCGAGGGACAGATCATCCGGATGGACGATGTCAGCAAACGGCTTGCCGAGCCACTCAGCGCGCGACCAGCCAGTGATGGCCTCGAACGCGGGATTCAGCGACAGGAGTGTGGCATCGGCGGAGACAGTGTAGATGACATCCCGGGCCGTGTCGACGAGGTCCCGGTAGCGCTCCTCGCTCTCTCGTAGCGCCTCTTCCGCCCGCTTGCGCTCGGTGACATCCGTGGCAATCACTGCTGCGGCCACTACCTTGCCGTCCCTCACGACCGGCCCGATACGGCTGAAATACCACGAAGTACGGCCAAAGGGCCCCGGTGCGGCTATCTCGTAATCGTGGGCATCTCCGGCCTCGAAGACCCCTTTCAGAGACCTCCTCAGCGTATCGTGATGCTCCACCGGTACGAAGTCGTACACGATTGCGCCGATCGTGGCTTCGACTGTGAAGCCTGGTGGAGTGCGATTGATGAAAAGGATCGTGCCGTCGCGATCCAGGGTCATGACAATATCCGGGATGTTCTCCACCAGGGAGCGCCATTCCTCCTCCAATCCCCGATCGTCGCGCTCCGCCGGCTTGCTGCCAGTAATGTCACCTATTGCGCGTGAGCCGCCGTTTCCCGATCCACTTTTGTTGCTCGTCATGGCGCACCCAGACCGCGAGCATCCGCGACCGACAGGAGGAGAGGTGATGCGGAGTCAGCTTGCCAGGTCTTACCCCTGATGCTATCCGACGTGGGGAAAATGTCAAGTCACAAAGAGCCCACGCCGCTCAGCGGCTACTCGTAGCGCAGCGCTTCGGCCGGATGGACGCGCGAGGCCTGTTGGGAGGGGATGATGGTCATCACGAACGAGGCTACGTAGGTGAATCCGCCGATGATGAAGATCTCAGTCCAGGGAATGAAGAAGCCGCCCAGGTCAGAGGGGAATTCACCACTGGTGACCAGGAAGTATGAGAGCCAGAGTGCCAGGCCGACGCCGGAGAGGACGGCGAGCAGGGTGATGAACGACGATTCCAGCATGAAGCTCAGGGTGACGGTGCTCCTCTTGTAGCCGATGGCCCGCAGCATCCCGATCTGCTGGCGGCGCTCCACGACGGTGCGGAAGGCGATCACGCCCACGGCCGCGATGCCTACGAACAGGCCCAAGCCCATGAAGCCCTGCATCAGCCGGAAGAAATTGCGGCCCAAGGCCTGCTGGTCATCGATGCGCTCCTTCAGGGACTCGGCCTGGCCGCCGGTTGTGAGGAGGGAGGACTCGATGTCCCGGGCCACGGCCTTCGAGTCGCCCGGGTTCTCAAGCCCCACGTAGTGGCGGGAGACGTCAGCCTCGCCGAAGAGCTTGCCAAACAACCGCTCGGGAACGTACACACCAAAGAACGTGGCGCTGGCGCCATAATCGATGACGCCGATGACGCGGACTCTTTGGTTCTTGCCAGTGACGGGATCCCGCAGGTTGAGGAAGACCGGGTCGAACTCGGTGGAGTCCGCATCGATTCCGGAGATGCTGAGGGTGTCCTCCTGAAACATGCCCCCGCCTGCTACGGTGAACCCATCGACGATGGCGACGGTCAGCTCGTTGTTCATCGCTTCCCAGACGGCCTCGTCGCTTTCGAATTCGCTGGAGCGGGCGGACAGGGTGATATCGCCACCGTCCACGAAGCCCTCGTCGACACCGAGGACGGGGTAGTCGTGAAAGAACCGGTCGCCGTTCGGGTTTGAGGGGCCGAACTCAGTGACCAGCGCGGACGTGTCCAGGGTAACGCGGCCGACGGCGCGGAAGCTGTCTTGCGCATCGGAGCCAGCTGCCCGAAGGACGGCCGGCAGGTCGTAGATGGGGTTATTGGGGTTCTCGTCCACGATGACATCCCAGCCGCCGCGGGCAGTATCGGCCAGGAAAAGACGGTTGAAGTTCAGGTTCATGGCGGACATCACGGTGAGGGCGAATACGACGAGCGAGATCATGGCGAGGGTCATGCCGGTGCGGAACTTGTAGGCGAGAGGGTAGGCAACGGCCGTCTTCATGGCGGGCAGGATAGCGCCGAAGAGGCCGCCCAGGCGGGAAAGGACAGCCAGAACGAGGTCCGAGTTGTAGATGAGAACGAAGGTAGAGGCGGCGACCATGGCGACGCCGCTGAGGAAGAACATCTCCATGTCTCCCTCCAGATCGCCCACGAGCCACTTCAGCCGGTTACCCGCAAACAGTCCCCAAGCGACCACGACGAATAGCCCTGCGGCAGTGAAGACGAGGCGCGCGGGCAGGCCGAAGAAGCGGAGGATCACGGCGCCGCCGAAGAAGACAAGGGTGAACCCAAGGGCGAAGGGAAAGGCGAGATCGCTGGCGAGTCCCCACTGCATGAACAAGGCGCCGACCACCAGGCCGAGCGTACCGAAGCCGGCTGCCCAGGCGATGGGTCGATCGCGGCCCTGCAGGGCTACCAGAACGAGCCCAAGCGGCGCCAACACGATTCCAAGGAAGATAAGCCAGCCGGGGACACTCCGCGGCCGGCGATCACGCGCGAGCCGCACGAGGAGAAGAGCGCACAAGTAGAAGGGAAACGCCAGCAAGGGCCATCTGGGCACGGGCCTGCGGGAGATCCTCTTATCGGCGGGCGCGCTGAAGTTGTGGCCCCGCAGCAGATACAGCCAGGGGCCGACGAAGCCCACCAGGGCGACGATGAGGAAGAGGAACGCTAGCTCTGTGAACCGCGCCGCAGCGATCAGGGAGACGAGGAGAATCCCCACGGCGACGAAGGCGTTGAGGACGCCGCGCAGATAGCCGATCCAGGTGGCCTGTTCCGGATTCGTGGCCTCCGCCTCGGGGAGATCGCGGATGGCCGCGACGATGTTGAGGTTGGACACGCGCCAGGAAGAGAAGACGACCGTCACGTAGGTGAGGACGACGCCCAGGCTGTAGGAGATCACGATGCTCCGCAGCGTGACGTGAGGTTGAATGCTGAGACCGAACTCGGAGAAGATGCGGGCCATGATCTCAGCCATGCCGAAGGCGACCAGGATGCCGAGACCAGCGCCAACCATGGCGGAGAGGACGTTGTAGGCCATACCCTCCGACATGAACATCTGGATCAAATGCCCGCGCTTGGTCCCGACCGCGCGCGCCATGCCCATCTCCGGCTTCCGCTCCGCCGCCAACATGACGAATATCATCACGATGAGGAGCATGCCGGCTCCTATGGAGAAGAGCCCGAAGACGAGGAAGAAGGTGGCGAAGATGTTCCCCGCCTCCTCGGAATCATTCACCAGGTCCTGCTTGACATTCTCGACGTTGAGGGCAACGTCCCCTTCCCGACGGTCTCCCGCGGATAGGCCCTCATCAGCGATGATCCGCTCAAGGCTCGCGTCCACATCGTCGGTGAGGTCGACGGCATCCCGCACGCCTCCGGTGTTGGAGATGGCGACGATGTTCACTTCTCCCGAGCGCTCGAACACCCGCTGAAGAGTGTCCAGCCTGGTCACCAGGCCCTCCTGAGCCTCGAAGTCGCCAACGCCGGTGGTGAAGCGATCCTCAACCACGTCAGCGATCGTGAACTCATGGGGTAGGCCCTGCACGAAGACTCGCACTTGCTCGCCGGGCTCTGCGGCCAGTGCCTCCGCTGCGCTCTCATTCATGAAGGCTTCATCATCCGCCAGGGATGCCAGGGCAAGCGGCTCACCAGTGGTTGCGGAGATGACATCCGGAAACCCATCCATGGAGTCGGCAGCAAGACCGGCGAAGGTACCGGACGGCTCGCTCAAACCGCTCTCCGGATTGAGGATGGGGACCTGCTCGAACAGCGCGGGCAGGTAGCCATCTATGTTGGCGTCGTCGGCCGCCTCGACGGCGGCCCTGAGCCTGTCGCTGACCTCTTGGGGGATGGTGGCCTCGATCTGGTTCGGGGCGCCTTCTTCCCCTTCCCTGTAGATGACCTCATCCACATGGCCCAGGAGGGTGAAGGAGGTGTTGCTGAGGCTGTAGTCCACGGTGTCGCCGGTGGTGAAGGCGGCCGAGATGATGAGCGTGCTCAGCATGAGGCCGATGACGATGAGGACCGTCTGACCGATGCGCCGCGGCATATTGCGCAGGCCCATCCTGAACATGATGCGGCTGCGGAGGACGACGTAAGCGATGGAGGCGAAGGCGATAGCGAGAACGACTAGCAACCCGAGCATGATGTAGTTCATCGATAGTCCGAACAGGTCGTCCACAGCCTTCCCCCTATTCGTACCGCAGTGCTTTTGCGGGGTAGACGCGCGAGGCCTGGCGGGCAGGTAGGTAGGTGGCGACCAGGGCCGCTGCATACACGATGATGAAGATGACAAGGAAGTTGAGCCACGGCACGGCGAAGCTGATGTTCTCCCAGCTCGGCTGCTGGCGGGAATCGTCTATAACGTTGAACGAGATGCCAAGGCCAAGGGCGGACCCCACGACGATGCCCAAAAGGGCCACGAAGGACGATTCCACCAGGAAGCTAAACTGTACCATTCGCCCCTTGAATCCGATGGAGCGCAGCACCCCTATCTCGTGTCTCCGCTCCACTACGGAGCGGGCGCTGATCACGGCCAGCGCCGCCACGCCCACGATCAGGCCCAGCCCCATGAACCCCTGCAGGATGTAGTTGAACGTCTCGTTGGCCGCCACCGCGTCCTGCAGCTTGTCCTTCACCGCGTCCGCCTCCATGCCGTTCTCGAGGAAAGTGGACTCCAGGGCCTCGGCCGTTGCGCTCGCGTCCACCCCCTCCCTGAGCGTCAGCATGTGCACGGTGGGCGTGGCCCGCTCACCCAGAGCCGTTGGAAGCTTCTTCTGTGACGTCGAGACTCCGAGGATGAAGTCGAACTCCACCGACTCCGTCAGCACGCCGATGATCGTCAGTTCGAAGGACGTGTCGGTCTGGGGGTCGCGCACGTCGATGCTGATGGGCTCGAACGAGTCGTCCTCCATGAAGAAGCCATCGAGCTTGAAGTCCACGCCGGGGCCGACATTGAAGTTGTCCCTTCGCGGCACCGGCAGCGGGTCCACCACGGCCAGACCGGGATTCTCCGCAACCGCCCGCCAGACCTCTTCTGCGGAATCGTACCCCTCCGCCATGATGGCGAACTCGTAATTGTTGTTCTTGATGAACTCGTCGTCGAGGCCGCGCACCGGATAGGACTCGAACTCCCCCCCGTCCGCCAGATCGGCCTGCCTCAGCTCCAGCGACAGCACCGACTGACTGGCAACGACTTCGAAGTCCTCCTCGTTCAGGTTCTCCGACTCCCGGATCGCGGCCTCTAGGTTCTGTACCGGGCTGGCGGCAACTGTAGTGGCGCGGATGTCGAAACCGCCGCCGTATCTCTCCACGTCGTCGAACGCCGTCTGGAAGGCGTCGTTGATCGTGGACATCACCACGACGGTGAACACCACCAGGGTGAACATCGCCAGTGTCATGCCGGTGCGGAAGCGGCTTGTCAGCGGGTAGGAGACCGCCATCTTCAGAATCGGCGCCAGCCCCCGGACGCGGCCGAAGAGGGCCAAGACCACGCCGAGAAGCAGGTCTGAGTTGTACATGATCGTCCAAGTGGCACCGGTGACCACCATCACCCCGCTCATGATGAAAATGGACATGTCCGCCGAGAGGTCGCCGGTGATCCGTTCCACCATGCGGGCCGGCAGCAGCCACCACACCACCAGCACCAGTCCCGGGACAGTGTAAGCCACCCGGTCCGGTATCCCCAGACGCCGCAGGAGTGGAATCACTCCTATGAGCGCGAGCGACGTGCCGAGCATGAACGGGGCGGCCTGCTCTGCGCCGAGGCCGACGACGGTGAGCAGAATCCCAAGCAGGATCGCCAGCACTCCGAACGCCCAGCCGAGACCGGCGCCCCTCGTCAGCACCGGCTCCGGCAGGTTCCGTATCGCCCTCACGATGTTCAAGGCGCTTACCCGCCATGCCGAGATCGTCACGACGAGGAACGTCAGAAGCATGCCCAAGGTGTAGGCGACAACCACACTCCGCATCCGGAGGTCGTGTCTGATGTCCACACCGAACGTTGCCAGCGCCTCGGTCATCACGAAGACCATTCCATAGGCCACAGCCACACCAAGGAGGGCTCCCGCGGCCGCCGCCACGAGATCGTAGGCCAACCCCTCGTGCAGGAACATCTGGATCAGATGGCCCCGCTTCGTGCCCACCGCTCGGGCCATGCCCATTTCGCTCTTCCGCTCCTCCGCCAGCATGACGAAGATGAGGAATATCAGCAGGATACCGGCGATGATCGAAAAGCTGCCAAACGTCACGAAGAAAGTAGTGAAGGTGTCGCCCAGCGTCTCCGCCAGGTCGAGGGCGTCCTGCTTCGACGGCTCCGCCTGCAGGTTCAGAGGCGTGAGCGCCGGCTCCAGCTCCGCTATCACATCGTCCGTGTGATCCGCGCCGGAGAGGGCGCCACCCTCGTTGGAGATGAGGATATGCTTGATCCGCCCTTCCTTGCCCAGGAGCTGCTGCGCCGCGGTCAGGGGCATCAGTATTGCCGACCCGTCGGTGCCGCTGCCGTCGTATTGGACTATCGCTTTCACACTCGGGCTTGCCGTGGTGTTGGCAGCAAACACCGACACTTCGTCACCGACACTGGCGTTCAGTTCATCCGCGGCCTCATCGTTGAGATAGATCTCGTTGGCGCCGAGGTCGGCCAGGGACAGCGTCCCACCCTCCACGTCCTTGATCTCCCCGAAGCCTTCCATGCGCTCGGGGTCAGTCGCGAACACCGTTGCCCTGGGCTCGTTCTGTCGGGTCGTCAAGTCTTGAACAGCGACGGACTCGATGATCGCCGGCGCCACCCCATCTATCAGCTCGGAACTCGCAGCGGCCTCCTCCACAGACGGGAACAGCGCCTCATCGAAGTAGTCGATGTCGCTGGCTGGCGCTTCCACGAAGACCGTCGCTTCTGTGTCAGCGCCCTCGACCGAAATCACCTCATCGATATTGCCCAGCGAGGTCAGTACGGTAGACCGCACGGTGTGGGTCATCGTGTCGCCGGTGTTGAAGGCGGCGGTCACTATCGCCGTGCCCAGCATCAGGCCTGCCACGATGAGGGCCGCCCGTCCCGGTCGCCGCTGTATGTTTCGCAGGCCCAGCCTGAGGAGAACTCGGTTGCGCAGCGCCAGCCCTACGACCACCGCCATGACGACGATGAAGGCGATCAGGAAGACCACCATCAGTGTGTCCATGGGGATGCCGAAGAGGCTGTTCACGGCCGCCTCTTCTAGTCGGACTTCGCCTCGGCCGCCGGACCCCAGATCCCCGCCGCGCGATCGATGATGCGATTGTCGCTGGTGATCTGGCCGTCGTGCATCCTGATGATGCGGCCCGTCCTCTCTGCCACCTCAAGCGCGTGGGTCACGAGCACGAACGTCTGGCCCTGTCTCTCGTTAAGATCACAGAGGAGATCCATGATCTCGTTGGCGTTGGTGCTGTCCAGGTCGCCGGTGGGCTCGTCCCCCCAAACGATAGCGGGGTCATTTACCAGGGAGCGGGCGATGGTCACTCGCTGTCGCTGTCCGCCGGAGAGTTCGGCTGGCCTGTGCTCGGCCCAATCTCGCAGGTGGACACGGTCCAGGGCATCCAGGGCGCGGCGACGAGCCTCGCGGGCGGAGACGCCGGAGACCAAGAGGGGGAGTTCGACGTTCTCCACAGAAGAGAGAACAGGCAGCAGGTTGTAAAACTGGAAGACGAAGCCCATGTGGCGGGCCCGGTACTCCGTCTTCTCGTTGTCGGACATGGTGCTGAGGTCAGTGCCACCCACAGAGACCTGGCCGGAGTCTATGTCGTCCAGCCCGCTGAGGCAGTTGAGGAGAGTGGTCTTGCCGCAGCCGGAAGGCCCCATGATGGCCACCATCTCGCCCCGTTCGATCGTCAAGCTGATGCCGCGCAGCGCCTCCACCTTCACCCTGCCGGTGTCGTAGGTCTTGACAACGCCGGCCGCATGGATGATGGGAGAGTTGGCCGATGAGGCGGCGGCACCGTCCGTGCGTGCATGTTCCACGGTCATGAGATAGCTCCTGCGGAAATAGCGGGACTTGTGTGAATCGAGGTGGCCAGTAGTCGCCAGACACCTATTCTAAAGGGTCGACAACGTGAGGGGCAACGAAGCGGCGGACAGATCAGAGAGCGAAGTCAGCGGGGCGATGTCTCGACCGAATACGCGGCCGAAGGTGCGAGACAGGCTCTCCGCCACCTCCGGCAGCGGCAGGCAGCGGCCCGTGAGCCGCTCCATGGACGTCACCTCTCGGCCAGCTATGCCGCAGGGGATGATCCGCTGGAACCAGTCCAGGTCCCCGCTTACGTTGAGGGCTAGGCCGTGGCTAGTGACCCAGCCGCCCGTCGCCCCGCCTGGCCAGCTCACCCGCACGCCGATGGCGGCGATCTTATCGCGCCCGACCCATACGCCGGTGAGCTTCTCCTCCCTCCCAGCGTCGATGCCGTAGCCGGCGAGGGTGTGGATGACAACCTCCTCCAGGGCGCGGACGTAGGCCTGAACGCCACGCGTCCGGTCTTGCAGGGCGATGATCGGATAAACGACAAGTTGGCCGGGACCGTGGAAGGTGATATCGCCGCCGCGGTCCACCGTCAGGAGCGGCGCACCCAGCGACTCCGACGGTACTAGAAGATGATCCCGCAACGCCTGCCTGCCGGTAGGCGAGGCGCGGCGGCCAGTGGTGTACACCGGCGGGTGCTCGAGCAGGAGGAGCGTGTCCCCGATCTCATCGCGGGCACGACGGAGCGCCAGATCGCGCTGAAGGGCCCAGGCGCGCTCGTATTCCACTCGGCCCAGCCAAAGGGCGCGGCAGGGGGGAGATGATCCGCTCATGTGAGCGCCGTGTCGGGCCCGTAGGCCTCCAGCCGATGCACGACAGAGCGCAGGAAGTCAGCGGCCTGAGCGCCGTCCAGGATGCGGTGGTCGAAGGAGAGGCAAAGATTGACCATGGACCGCACAGCGATGGCATCGTCGTCCAGAACGACGGGGCGTTTTGTGATTGCCTCCAGAGCGAGGATGGCGGCCTGGCCCTGGTTGATGATGGGCATGCTGATGATGGAGCCGAACCAGCCGGTGTTGTCCACGGTGAAGGTGCCGCCCTGGACGTCCTCCAGCTTCAGCTTGCCGGCGCGGGCCCGGTCGGAGAGGTCATGGATGGCCCGGGCCAGATCGGCGACGTTCAAGCGGTCGGCGTCGCGCACGACGGGGACGAGGAGTCCCTGCTCGGCAGCCACGGCGATGCCGATGTGAATGCGTTTCTTGAGGGCGACCTTGTCCTCGGCCCAGGAGGCGTTGAGCGGCGGGTGCTCGCGCAGTCCCTGGGCGGCGGCGGCCACAACGAACGGCAGATAGGTGAGGTCCACGCCTTCGCGCTGACGGAACGTCTCCCGCTGGGCCTCGCGCAGGCGGGCCAGGCCAGTGACGTCAGCCTCCATCACGAGCCAGGCATGGGGCGCACTGAACTTGGACGCGGCCATGCGCTGGGCGATGGTGCGGCGGATGGCGGTGAGGGGAAGCATCTCCTCCTGCTGCTCCGCCGGCCCCGCGGACGGCGCCGGCCGCGCCCCTCCGAAGGCGCGGACGTCCTCCTCCAGGACACGGCCCTGGGGACCGCTGCCCTCCACCAGCGAAAGGTCGACACCGAGCTGTTCTGCCAGCTTCCGGACGCGAGGAGTAGCGCGGCGGCGCGCCGGAGCGCGGGCGCGAGAGGGGAGCGCAGCCTCGACCCGCGGCCGCTCCTCTTCCGGCAGCGGGGCTTCCGCCGGAGCCTCGCCCGCGACCTCCTCGATGATGGCCAGAGGCGCCCCGACGGCGACGACGGCGCCCTCCTCCACCAGAAGTTCCTGCACCATGCCGGTGACGGGAGAAGGGATCTCCACGTTGACCTTGTCGGTGTTGATCTCGACAATGGGCTCGTACTTGTCTACGTGGTCGCCCGGCTTCTTGAGCCACCTCTCGATGGTGCCCTCGGTGACGGTCTCACCCACCTCCGGCATCGTGAGCGTGGTAGTCATGAAGGCCCTCCGGGTATCCGCAATCGTGAAGAGTATCCCGCGCCGCAGCCCAAAAGCCTGCCTGTCGGTAGGCAGGACTGCAGCATCGATTCTAGCCCGTTCATGCCCCAGCCTTCAGGCTGGGGTGGAGCGGATTTCCCGATCTCCTCCTCCTAGTAGGCGGCGAGCTCTCGGATCGCTTTGGCTATCTTCTCCGGGTTGGGGAGCACGTACTCCTCAAGGACGCCGGCGTAGGGGGAGATGGGCACGTCCGGGGAGGCCAGCCGAGTCACCGGACCGTCCAGGGAGTCGAACGCCTCCTGGGCGATGATAGCAGCAACCTCGGCGCCGAAGCCACCGGTGAGGTTGTCCTCGTACACCACGAGCGCCTTGCCCGTCTTCTCCACGGACTTGAGGAAGGTCTCCTTGTCCAGAGGCGAGATGGTGCGCAGGTCGATCACCTCCACGCTGACACCGTCCTCCGCCTGCACGGTCTCGGCGGCCTTGAGGGAGTGGTGAAGCATCATGCCGTAGGTGACGAGGGTGATGTCGTCGCCCTCGCGCTTCACCTCCGCCTTACCGATGGGCACAGCGTAGTCCCCTTCGGGAACGTCCTGCCGGTAGAGGCGGTAGGCTCGCTTGTGCTCGAGGAAGATGACGGGGTCCGGGTCGCGGATGGCGGACTTGAGGAGGCCCTTGGCGTCGTAGGGAGTGGCGACGCAGACGACCTTGAGGCCGGGGACGTGGCCGTAGATCGCCTCCACGCTCTGGGAGTGGTAGGGGCCGCCGTGGATGCCGCCGCCGTAGGGGGCACGCACGGTGATGGGGCAGCCCCAGCCATCGTTGGAGCGGTAACGGAGGCGGGCGGCCTCGCTGACGAGCTGGTCGGTGGCCGGGTGGATGAAGTCGGCGAACTGGATCTCGGCGATGGGGATGATGCCGTTGAGGGAGGCGCCGATGGCGACGCCGACGATGGCGGACTCGGCGAGGGGAGTATCGACGCAGCGGTCGGGACCGAACTCATCGAGGAAGCCCTGGGTAGCGCGGAAGACGCCGCCTTCGCCCACGTCCTCGCCCATAACGATGACGCGAGGGTCGCGCCGCATCTCCTCCTGCATGGCGTCGTGGACGGCCTCTATCATCGTCTTCTCAGACATCGCTACTTCCCCTCCTCTCCGGCGAAGACGTGGTCGAAAACCGTCTGCGGGTCGGGTAATGGCGCGTTCTCGGCGTACTCGGTGGCGGCATCCACCTCCTCCGCCACCCTCTTCGTCAGCTCGTCCCGGGTCCTGGCGTCGAGCAGGCCACGCTCCTCCAGATAGGCCTGGAAACGGGTGATGGGGTCCTTGGCGATCCAGTCCTCCACCTCCTCGCGGGAGCGATAGCGGCGATCGTCATCGTCGCTGGTGTGGGGGACGAGACGATAGGTCTTGGCCTCGATGAAGGTGGGGCCGTCGCCGCGGCGGGCCCTGTCCACCGCCTCCTTGGCGGCCCCATAGACCGCGAGCACATCGTTGCCGTCCACCGTCACGCCCGGGAAGCCGTAGCCCTGGGCGCGAACGGAGACGTTCTCCACCGCCATCTGTTTGGTCCAGTGGACGGAGATGGCATACTGGTTGTTCTCGCAGACGAAGATAACGGGCAGCTTGTGGACGGCGGCGAAGTTCATCGCCTCGTGGCAGTCGCCCTTGGAGGTGGCACCGTCGCCGAACCAGGTCATCGATACCTCGTCCAGGCCGCGGAGCTTGCTGGCGAAGGCGGTGCCGACGGCGTGCAGGGTTTGGGTGGCCACGACAGCCGAGCCGGCGACGATGCGCAGCTTGGGGTCGCTGAAGTGGCAGGGCATGTTGCGGCCTCCGGAGCTGACAGCCTCGCCGCGGGCCAAGTCCTCCAACATCAGATCGCGGGCGGTCTGGCCCATGACGAGAGCGACACCGACGTCACGGTAGTAGGGGACGGCCCAGTCCCTACCGGGCGCCAGAGCGCAGGCGGTGCCGACCTGGGCGGCCTCGTGCCCCTCTCCAGTGACAGCGAAGGGGGCTTTGCCCATGCGGTTCAGCAGCCGCTCTCGCTGACCGATGGCGCGGGCCAGCATCATCTTATACAGCATGTCCAGGAGCTGATCCCTGGTGAGGCCCATCTCACTTGGCGATTCCCTTACAGACACCACTTCCATCCCCTCCTTCACCAGTAGATGCTGATACCTGCCGATAGCTGCGCCGCCTCCCCCATCACCTCGCTGAGGCTGGGGTGCGGGTGAATGTTCGATCCCATCTCCCAGGCGGAGACGTTGAGGAAGCGGGCCAGGGCCGCCTCCGCGATGAGCTCCCCCGCCTGGTGACCCAGGATGTGGACGCCCAGGACATCCCCCGACTCGCTATCGTAGACGAGCTTGACAAAGCCGTCGGTCTCATCCTGGATGAGGGCCATGGCGTTACCGCGGTAGGAGAAGCGCCTGGTCTTCACGTCGTTGCCTCGCTCCTTGGCCTGCTCCTCTGTGAGGCCGACAGCGGCGACGTGAGGGCGAGTGTAGGTGACGCGGGGCACGCGGTTGTAGTCGAGGGGCTCCACCTCCTTGCCGGCGATCGTTTCGGCGGCCAGGAAGCCCTCGGCGGCGGCCACATGGGCGAGCTGCAACCCGCCGATGAGATCGCCCACGGCGAAGACGGTGGGCTCGTCGGTGCGGTAGCTGTCATCCACCTGCACGTAGCCCTTCTCCACCCGGGCGTTGGTGTTCTCCAGACCCAGGCCCTCCGTCAGAGCGTCACGGCCGGTGGCCACCAGCACCTTTTCGGCGCGGACGGCCTTCTCGGAGCCCTCATGCTCCACCTTGAGCTCTACCACATCGTCGAACGTACGCGTGGCTTCGGGACGGACGCGGGCGGAGGTGAGCACAGTAGCCCCACGGGCAGCCAGGAGTTTCTCGATGCCCCTGCCCAGGTCGGCGTCCTCCAGGGGCAGCAGGCGCGGCAGCAGCTCGATGACGGTGACCTCCGCGCCCACGTCGAGGTAGAAGGAGGCGAACTCCAGGCCCACAGAGCCAGCGCCGAGGACGACGATGGAGTTGGGGACCTCCGTCATCTCCAGGCAGTGGTCGCTGGTGAGAATGCGCACGCCGTCGGGCTCGAGACCCGGCAGGGCTTTCGGCTTGGAGCCGGTGGCGAGGACAACGCTCCTCGCCTCTAGGCACCGGCCCTCGACGTCCACCTCCGTGGGCGAACGGAGGCACGCTTGGCCCTCGACGATCTCCACCTTGTGCTTCTCGATGACAGAGCGGAGGTTCTTGTGGAGGGCGCCGACGACCTGCTCTTTGCGGGCGGCCAGCAGCGAGTAGTCGAGGGAGATGTTGTCGACGGCGATGCCGAAGGCGCGGCTGTTGCGGATCAGGGAGAGGTTGTGGGCGGTCTCCAGGAGTAGCTTGGTGGGGATGCAGCCCCTGTGGAGGCAAACGCCACCTACTTTGTCGCGCTCGACAAGGGCTGCGGTGAGGCCTAGCTGGGTGGCGTGGATGGCGGCGGTGTAGCCGCCGGTGCCGCCTCCGATGACGACTAGGTCAAAAGCCTCCACGACCTACACTTCCCAGCGCACCCCCATCGAGTAGGTATTGCTACCTCTGATTGTAGAAATACAAGTCGCCTATGCTATTGTCTCAGGGCCGCCCAGGACTGTCAATGCGAAAAATGGGCGAGCCGGGGGTCGCCAATGGGGCTGTGCTTAGGGTAGACTTGTCCCTCGGTAGCTGCGAATCACGAAATATGCCCGATAGAGTAGCGATCGTTGGAGTAGGCCAAACGACGTTCCGGGCCACGAGCCCGGGACTGTCATACAAGGAGCTCATGTTCGAGGCGGCCACCCGCGCCTATGAGGACGCGGGGCTGGATGCCCGCACCGAGATCGACTCCTTCCTGACCTGCTCAGAGGACTTCGCCGAAGGCACGAGCATCTTCGACGAGTACGTGCCGGACCAGATCGGCGGTGCCCAGCGGCCCGTGTACACTGTGGGCGGGGACGCGATCCAGGGCTTGGCGACCGCATACATGCAGATCGTCAGCGGTGTCGTGGACGTGGTGGCGGTGGAGGCGCACAGCAAGGCCTCCAACGTGGACACGCCGGGAGAGCTGCACGCCTTTGCCCTCGACCCCATCTTCGTCCGGCCTCTGGGCTTCAACGCCCACGCCATGGCGGGGCTGGAGGCATCCATGTACCTAGCCACAAGCGGCGCGACCCGAGAGCAGTGCGCTCACGTGGCAGCCAAGAACCGGCGCAACGCGCTGACCAACCCCCGCGCCGCCTACGGCGCGGCCATAGACCCCCAGGATGTCCTAGCCTCGCCGCCCGCCTTCGCTCCCCTCTCGGAGCTAGAGGTGAGCGCGCCCGCCGACGGCGCGGTGGTAATCGTCCTGACATCCGAGAAGCGGGCCAAGGAACTGAGAGGTCTCCCGGTATGGGTGCGCGGGATCGGCTGGGCCACCGGGACGGGCCTCACAGGAGGCGTCGACGGCGCCACAGCGGATTACGCTAAGGTCGCCGCGGAGATGGCCTACCGTATGGCTGGGATTGGTGAGCCGCGCCAGGAGATCGACTTCGCCGAGGTGGACGACAGCTACTCCTACAAGGAATTGCAGCACTTGGAGGCGCTGGGCCTGTTCAAGCAGGGACAGGCGGGAGCTGCGACGACCGAAGGGGCCACTGCCCGCGACGGTGAGTTGCCGGTGAACGGGTCGGGCGGCTCCCTGGGCGTCGGCCAGTTGTTCGAGGCAAACGGCGCCCAGAAGGTGGCGGAGGTGGTGGCTCAGCTCCGCGGGCATGCCGGCCCGCGGCAGCTCACGAAGGCTAAGGTCGGACTGGCGCAGTCGTGGCGGGGTGTCCCCACCGCGACAGGCGCGGTGGCGGTGTTAAGCCGTGATTAGGAGGGCGGCAGAGGCCTTACGATGCGCAAGGTAGCGGTGGTGGGAGCTGGGCTGACGCGGTTCATGCGCCGCGCCCAGGAGACGGGGCCGGAGCTGGCGTGGCTGGCAGCGAGCCAGGCGCTGGAGTCGTGTGGCCTGACCCTAAAGGATGTCGACAGCGTGGCCCTGGGGACGGCACCGGACGCCTTCGATGGAGTCCACATGAAAGGCGAGTACCTCGCGCCCGGTGCCGGGGGCTGGGGGCGGCCGGTCATTCGCCCGTACGCGGGCGGCGGCACGGGCGTCCTGATGCCGGTCCACGCCTGGTTCCACGTCGCCTCGGGGATATCAGACGTTTGCCTTGTGGTGGCGGAGGAGAAGATGTCGAGCTGCTATCCCCACCCACAGGGCGCGTTCATCACCATCTTCGACAACATCCTGGAGCGCCCACTGGGGCCAAACCTCATCTGGATCTTCGCCCTGGAGATGCGACGGTACATGGAGACCTACGGCATCACCAAAGAGGAGATCGCCCGCGTCTCGGTGAAGAACAAGCGGAACGGCCTGGATCACCCTTCGACCCAGGTGGCGCAGGAGATCACGGTCCAGGATGTGCTGGACTCGGAGGTGATGGTGGCGCCCGTGAACCGGCTGGACATCAGCCCGGCGAGCGACGGCGCCGCCGCGATTGTCATGGTTGCCGAGGACGTGGCCCGGCGCGTTACTGATAAGCCGGTCTGGATCGAGGGGATCGGCTGGAACCTCGACACGACCTACTGGACGAACCGCGACCTGGCATATCCCGCATACGTGGAGCGGGCGGCCCGTATGGCCTACAAGATGGCAGGGATCACGGAGCCGCGGAAGCAGATCAACATCGTGGAGCCGTACGACCCGTTCTCGTACAAGGAGCTGCATCACCTGGAGGGTCTGCAACTGGCCGACAAGGGAGAAGCGCCGAAGATCACCGCGGACGGAGTGACGCAGCGCGACGGGAACATGCCGGTCTGTCCCTCAGGGGGACTGCTGGGCGTGGGCAACCCTATCGCCGCGGCGGGGCTGATGAAGGTAGCGGAGATCTTCTGGCAGCTCCGAGGCGAGGCCGGCGCCAGGCAGGTGCCGGGTCAGCCCAAGAGGGGGCTAGCGCAAGCCTGGGGCGATCTGATGCAGGTGGGTACAGTAGCGGTGATGGGGATCGATTGATGCGGGATCGAACGACGCCGCTGCCGGGCACGCCCCTGAGTGACGGAGCCGTGCACAGGGGCGAAGCTCTCACCCAACAGTGGCCGACGTCATTGCGGTACGCCTGGGACGCCGGCGTGGCCATAGGGCGCTTCCTCAGCGAGCTGAAAGAGGGCCGCATCATCGGCCGGCGCTGCGAGCGCTGTCAACGGGTGTTAGTGCCGCCACGGATGTTCTGCGAGCAGTGCTTCCGCCCCACCGACGCCTGGCAGTTTGTCAAGGATAGCGGCACCATCAACACCTACTCGGAATCGTACATCCGCTGGGACGTCAGCCGCGTCGCCGAGCCGATCCTGATTGCAGTGATAGAGATCGACGGCGCCAGCAGCGGCGGCTTCATGCACCTCCTCGGGGAGGTGAAGCCGGAGGATCTGCGCATCGGCATGAAGGTCAAAGCAGCGTGGAAGGTGCCGGAGGAGCGCGAGGGCTCTATACTGGATATCCGTTACTTCAAGCCGGTGTAAGGAGAGCGCATGGGCAGCACCGAGCAAATAGAGCGAGTGACCGATCTGCGGGCCTGGCCCGGGGAGATCCCGCTAAGCCACCTGTACACGATGGGCATCGCCGGCGAGCGCTTCTTCCGGGAGCTGAAGGACAACGGGCGATTCGTGGGGACGCGGTGCGCCGCCTGCGAGCACGTCTACCTGCCGCCGTCCCTGTTCTGCCCCCGCTGCTTTGCAGCATTGGAGGAATGGACGGAGGTGGGCCCAAAGGGGACAGTCAGGGCGATCACGACGGCGCATCGCGGCGTGGACGGCGGCCAGTTGAAGGCGCCGGACACGCTAGCGTTGATCCAGCTCGATGGGGCGGACGACCTGCTGGTGCACCGCATAGAAGAGGCGGGAGGAGTGAGCATCGGCGACCGCGTGGAGGCGGTTCTCAAGAAGGCGGCCGAGCGCAAGGGCTCCATCCTGGACGTGCGCTTCTTCGGGCCAGTGTGAACCCCGCGCAGGGACGCCATGGACTTCCGCCTGAGCGAATCCGAGGAACGTCTTCGCGCTGAGGCCTGCCGCTTTCTCACCGAGGAGCTGGGAACGACTCACACCTCGGAGCCGCGACCGATGCCGCCCGGCTACATGCCCGCGCGCGACTTCGAGCGGAAACTGGGAGAGCGGGGCTGGCTGGCCCTGAGCTGGCCGCCGGAGTACGGCGGAGGCGGTCGCCCAGTGGCAGAGCAGTTCATCGTCGAGGAGGAGGTGGCGCTGCACGGCGGCCCCGCCAGCGACGCCATAGCACGCGTCATCGTAGCGCCGATCCTCATGGCCAAGGGCAGCGAGGAGCAGAAGCGGCGCTACCTTCCCCCGCTGGCCCGCGGAGAGATCACCTTCTGTCTGGGCTATACGGAGCCGGAGGCCGGCTCCGACCTCGCCTCCCTGCAGACGCGAGCGGTGGCGGACGGCGACGACTACGTCATCACCGGTCGCAAGATCTACACCAGCGGAGCGGACGAAAGCGACTACTGCTGGCTGGCGGCGCGCACCGACCACGATGCTCGCAAGCACGCCGGCCTATCTGTGCTCATCGTCCCGATGCGGTCACCCGGCGTTGAGGTCGGGCCCCTGCCGAACCTGCTGGACGAACAGTGGTTCAACGAGGTCATCTTCGACGGCGTCCGCGTCCCCCGCGGCGAGCTGGTGGGCGGGGAGAACCGAGGGTGGGAGGTTCTGACCTCGGCGCTCGGGATGGAGCGCATCACCATCTACCGAGCCTTCCTGCACATGCGCATGCTGTGGTCGCTCCTGCGGCTGGCAAGGGGGAAGCGGGACGGCCAACGCCTCTGGCACGACCTGCGAATACGGCAGCGGCTGGCGGCGCTGGCGTCGGATTTCGAGGTGGCACGTCTACTCCTATGGCGGGCGATAGCACTCCACGAGAAGGGAAAACAGTTCCCCGCTGAGGCAGCAATGGTGAAGTTGTTCAACACCGAGCTGGCCCAGCGCCTGTACACAACGGGGGTGGAAATGCTGGGCCTCACCGCGACCGTGATGGGGGGCCCCCGAGCGCTGTGGGAGGGGGCGCTTCCGCACGGCTACGTCTCTGCGGTGCAGGAGACGATAGGTGCGGGGAGCTCAGAGGTGCAGCGCGAGATCATCGCGCTGCGGGGGCTGGGACTGCCGCGGGGCTAGATCTCCAATCGGGCCTTGAGGCTCTCCAGGGACTCCTCCATCTCGTTCTGGAAGAGGCGGTTCATGAACAAGGCGTCTATGAGAGCGCCCAGGGGGCCCATCGGCGGCCTGTAGTCGACGATCCACTCCACATAGGTCCCGTCGTCCTTGGGCTCGAAGGTCATGCGGCCTTCCATCTCCGGGCCGCTTGTCGCCTTGCGGGCGAAGGAGCGCGGCCAGTCGTACTCCGTCCACTTCGCATCCAGGTTCTGGGCCCGCGGCCCCAGCTTGAAGAGGCAGCGGTCGGTGGTGCCCTCGCTCTTGCCGTCGCCCGACGTTATCTCGACGTTCTTGATGAACGTGGTCCACTCCGGCTGGGTGGAGGCGTTGGTGACGAACTCGAAGACCTTGTCGGGCGAGGCGGCGATATCGATGGACTTGCGGATGAGGGGCACGCTGGGGATCGCTCCTTTCGCGGCTATCGCGGCGAGACTAATACGGCGGGTGTTGGCTGTCAAGGCGGATGGCAGCACTGCCTGCCGGTAGGCAGGCCTTGCAGGGCTTGCGGGGGAGGTTATAATGTTAGGACGGAGAGCGGAAGTGGCTCAGTGGTAGAGCACCTCCTTGCCAAGGAGGGGGTCGCGGGTTCGAATCCCGTCTTCCGCTCCATTTCTATTTCAGTTGGCGTACGGCTCTGGTCCGCCCGTGAGCAAACCTATAGGAAGCAGGATCTTTGGGCGGCGCGGCCGGCCAGCGCTCCCCGCCTTTGACGGCTGCACCCCTCGGCGGTATTCTTTCTAGGCGCGGGGCCGAGGCTTCCAAACGCCAGGATGCAAGGCCGGCAGCACCACGTTGTCCCCGCGAGGAGGCCCTCCAATGGGTGTGCATGAAAGTAGTGTAAACTACCAGAACTTAATTCGCGACCTTGCCGAAATGTATCCCTTTGATGTGGACGCGGTTGTTCTCATTGAACTTGTGGCAAATGCGCTGGATGCCGGGGCCACGCGCATCTCCATTGAATACAACCAACGCCAGAAAGCTCTCACCGTATCCGACAACGGGGATGGTATGAGTTCATCTCAGTTCGAGGAGTACCACGACTTCGCCGCCGGGCTCAAGACAAGAGGTACAGGCATCGGTTTCGCTGGAGTAGGTGCCAAGATCAGCTTCAATATCGCGGATCGGGTCCTCACCGAAACGCGCAGCAAGTCCTTTTCCTGCGGATCCGACTGGTACCTTCAGTCCAAGAAGAAACTGGTTTGGGAGGACACCAAGCCCAGCCGCGTAGGAAGGACTGGGACACGGGTAGAGGTGAGATTTGGGGCCTCCGCGAAGATATCCTACTCCTCAACCGAGGATCTCATTGGGCTTCTGAAGCGACACTATCTCCCCCTCATCGACGCGAGTTTCCTTGACCTGTATGACCGCCTAGGCTACTACTCCAAATCTCTGCGTTTCGTAGTCAACGGTTTAACGCTTCGACCATCGAGGGTTGAGACTGATTTATCGCTGGCGAAGGTAAGAACTTTCTTCCCGAGGAAGGCAGGCAAGAGGATCGGCTACGGAGTCCTCGGCCTAGCGGCTGATGAATATCCTCTGGCGGCGGACGTTTCGGGGGTTCTCCTCTGCACGCGAGGAAAGGTCATCAAGGCCGATCTCTTCAATCAATTTCCGGGCGAACTCGGGCCGCGGCTCTTCGGCTTGGTCGAAATCCCGGCCCTTGTACGCTTCTTGACTACCGCCAAGACGGACTTCATCCGTGGTCGAGGCAGACTCAAGGAGTTCGAGAGTCTCTATGACCCGGTGAGGCAGGAATTCAGAGCTTGGCTCTCTGAACTAGGTGTGCAACCGGTAGAGATTGTCGGCACGGATGAAGCTGCGAGGTTGGAGAGGGAGCTGAGGAAGGTCTTGGAGGATGTCCCAGAACTCTCCGAGTTCTTTGGATTCCGAACTAGGAAGAGCGTACTCCAGCCAGATAGCGACGGGGCCATTCCGGTCAGCATCCACGAGGGAGTCGAGGCCACGTTTCCTGACGGCGAGGGTACGAGTCAACGAGGTGCGGGTCCTCTAGATGTGGGAGATCAGCCCGGACAGGCGCTGGTTGAAGACAAACAATCAGGAACGGAGAAGGCGACGCCGATCAGTCGAACTGGTAGACGTGGCCCGAAAATCAGTTTTGCGGATGCCCCCGAACGATTGGACCTAGCGTGGGTTGATGGAAACAACGTGGTCATTAACAGCGGTCATCCGTCATACCTTAAGGCCCGTTCAGATAGCCTAGCCCGCAGGTTTCACTGCCTATTCTCCATTGGCAGCGCAATTCAGAGGTTCCTGGCCTCAGGAGAGGATGGGGCAGATCTTGGGTTCGTGGATAGGATGATGGCAGCCTGGGGAAAGAAATGACGTCAAACGATCTCGCATTCGTCGCGTTTGAACCGAGGGACGGGGGATTTGGAGCATTCGTTTCGGTTGAGGGATTGCTTTCAAACGTTGCTGATCCTGAGTCCCTCCTGGGCAGGGCCTCGCAACTATACGAGCGATGTGTAGCGATAATGAGGGCACAGGTAGCGGAGATCGAGCGACTAAGGAGTGCCAGGAAGCTGACCCCTGCTCGAACCATTTGGCGGCTCGGGAACGACATATTCGAGTTGGTGGAAGGGCTGAGAGAGATATCGCTCCAGCTCGACGATGTCTACGGGCACCTCAATCGGGATCTCGGGGTGAAGAGAAAGTGGCTTGAGAAGGTAATCATCTTCCGGCGATATCTGCCGTCCGAATCCCTTATTCCCGACGGATTGCCTTGGGGACGTTGCGAAAAGGGAACGCGGCGTGCAGCCATAAGACTACGCAACGGGCTCCCCCCCAAATGATTGGGCAACCGTGGTCAAACTTTAGGTACGCGCTTAACACGGCTTCAACTTGGCGCCGCTTCTTCACCAGTCAGGACCTCTCTAGGTTCACTGGCCAGAGCATCAATGATGAGGCGCTGCGAAACGTCGTACGGCGGGATTCAAGGTTCATCTGGCTTGGATCGAGCGAGGGGTACGAGAACTATTTCGTGGCAAGGAGCACCCTCTTCGGATGGTTCAGTGCACTGAACCTTAGGCTAGCTGCAAATCCGATGCCGCTGAGCACGAGCGAATTGGCAAGGAGTATAAGTCTGTATTGTCGCGGTGCGCGATGGGAATGCCTACCCCCCAAGGTCGCAAGGTTTGGACGGCGTTTTGGGCTCTGTGTTCCTGTCCGGACAGGTGCCCGATATGTTTTCCCACTTGCACATGTTCTGTCATCGATTGGCGACAAGAAGATGGCTGCGTCCATACTGGAATCCCTTGCGGATGACAGAAACCGCTGCCGAGCGTTACACGAGCCACTTCAGGGCTGGGTTGACGACGCGATATCGCGGCTGACCAGAAGGCAGGCCGCCGTAGTGAAAGAAAGAGAGGGTATTGTTGGATCAAAACCGAAGACGCTCGGCGAGATAGGGGACTCGTGGAACGTCACCCGCGAACGCGTTCGACAGATCGAAGGGAAGGCTTGGGAGCGCTTGGATTCTCCGGGGCCCAAACGTCTGCTGGTGTCTGCCCTATTGTGCGACATCATCAAGAGACAGGGCAGCCTCTGTGTGCGCATGGATTCCCCAGACGAACCGTGGAGGGCTTTCATCGCCAAATGCGTGGAAGTTCCGAGGGCTGAATTCCCCAAACTCGGAATGGCAGTACTGGGCTGGTCATCGAAGAGCCTTCCCGATCCAAGTTCGTTGGTGCCATTTCCCGAGAGCCTAGATGCGGACGTGGTGGCGGATCGATTGGAGACGGACTGGGTTCCGTCACTCCCTGGCGACGATTTTAGGATGGTAGCGGAACGGCTTACAGCGCTGAGCCGAAGACGACTTGGGCCCAGCAAGAGGGTCTACCTAGCGCTGCGGCACATCGGGAAACCCGCTCATTTTTCTGTGATTGCAGAGGTTCACAATTCCCTATTCCCCGATCATCACTCGAATGAAAACGCCGTTCACAACCTGCTCTGCAGTGAGCAGCACGGTGTTGTTTGGATCGGCACGAAGGGTACATACGCGCTCAGGGACTGGGGGTACGAACGGCCATCGGCCCCCCTGTTTGAACAAGTGGCCGAGATAGTGGCCGAGTTCTACGAGGCTACCGGCAAGCCTGTTCCCCGTACAACTATTGCAGGCGAAATGGGCAAACTTAGAAGTGTCGTCCATCCATCAAGTCTCGCCTTCGCGACAGACGCAAACCCCCGCGTACTGAAGATGCCTGGTGATTGCTTCGTACCGAAAAATGCCGCCGATGAAAGCGAGACCGACGTTGATTCGGATGAGTTGGACCGCATCCTCAGCGATTTTGAGGCGAGAGACTCCTAGCGTCACTGTCCTCACCGCCCAAACCGCCGGAAGCGTCAGTATGCGTACAGCCTGCCGTAGGGGCGGAGATAGAGGGGGACGAGCTTGAGGAAGCGTCCGGACAGTATCTCCTCCGCGTCACAGTCGAAGTGAGCGGCGTATTGTCGAATGAGGCCGGAGAGGATCTCCCGATCCTTCTTGTTCAGCTTCCTGGCGCCGACCTCCTTGCCTAGCTGGTAGTCGTTGATGTGGCCCCGGAGGTAGATCGCGCCGCCGTGCATGCCGGTACCCACGAAGTTGGCCCGGTGAGGCTCTCCCTCAGCCAGCCCTATCCCGAGTACAACGACGATGCCGCCCGCCATGTACTCGCCCAAGAAGTCCTGGGCGGTGCCGCCGATGACCAGCGCTGGCTTCTTTTCGCCGTACTCCTTCATGTGGATGCCAGCCCGGTAGCCCACGCCCTCGCGCACGAAGATCTTGCCGCCTCGGGCGGCTAGGCCGGTAATGTCACCAGCGTGGCCGTGGACGACGATCTCGCCCTCGTTCATGGTGTTGCCGCAGCCGTCCTGGGCGTTGCCGTAGACGGTGATCCGGGAGCCGTTCATGAAGGCGCCGAGGTCGTTCCCCGGAGTTCCGTAGATGTGTATGTCGACGCCGGCGCGGAGGTTGGTGCCGATATAGCGCTGCCCGTGGACGTCCTGCAGCTCGATGCGCTCGGCTCCCTTTTCCACCGCCTCCCAGATGAGGGCGTTGAGATCACGGTAGTACACACCATCAGCGTGGATGTCGATGGCCCGGGTCTTGGCTCGGGAGGGGCTGGCCGTCATCATGCTAGCTCCCCGCTCCGCGCACGCCCAGGACGTCGAGTTCACCCTGGGTGAGTCCTACACCTCTGAGGTGGAGACGGTTGCCCCGGAGGCTCTCTAGAGCGTTGATGCCCATGCCGCCCAGCATGTCCTTGATCTCCAGGCTCCAGCCGCGCAGGAGGTTCACTAGGCGACGGGTGCCGATGTCCGGGTTGACCCTCTTGCTCAGGATGGGGTCAGTAGTGCAGATGCCCCAGGCGCAGCGGCCAGTGTGGCACTGCTGACAGACAGTGCAGCCGAGGGCGACGAGGGCGGCCGCGCCGATGTAGACAGCATCGGCACCGAGGGCGATGGCCTTCAGCACGTCGCCGGCGTTGCGAAAGCCGCCGGCAGCGAGGATGGAGGCCTGGCTGCGGATACCCTCCTGTCGCAGCCGGTCATCCACGGAGGCGATAGCCAGTTCTATGGGGATGCCGACGTTGTCCCGGATGATCTTGGGCGCAGCGCCGGTGGCTCCCCGTAGTCCATCCAAGGCGATGATGTCGGCGCCAGCGCGCACCATGCCGCTGGCGATTGCCGCCGAGTTGTGAACGGCGGCGATCTTGACGCAGACTGGCTTCGTGTAGTTGGTCGCTTCCTTCAAGGCGTAGACAAGCTGAGCCAGGTCCTCGATGGAGTAGATGTCGTGCTGAGGGGCCGGCGACAAGGCATCCGTGCCGGCGGGAATCATACGCGTCTGCGCCACGTCGACGCTCACCTTCTCGCCTGGGAGGTGGCCGCCGATGCCCGGCTTGGCGCCCTGACCGATCTTGATCTCGACGACGCGGGCAACGTCCAGGTAGTCGGCGTGCACCCCGAAGCGGCCGGAGGCCACCTGGACGATGGTGTTGTCCCCGTAGGGGTAGAGCTTGCGGTGGAGGCCTCCCTCGCCGGTGTTGAAGAGGGTGCCCGCCTCGGCGGCGGCGCGGGCCAGTGATTCGTGCACGTTTAGACTGACGGCACCGTAAGACATAGCTGAGAAGACCACCGGGACGTCAATGGCCACCTGGGGGGCCAGTGGCGTCTTCAGCGAGAGGGTGGATGGGTCGACCTCCACCGCGTCCGGCTTCCGTCCCAGGTAGGTACGCAGCTCCATCGGCTCCCGCAGCGGGTCGATGGAGGGGTTGGTCACCTGGCTGGCGTTCAGCACCAGGTGGTCCCAATAGATGCGGTAGGACTTGTCGTTGCCCATACCGGTGAGGAGGATACCCCCCGTCTCGGCCTGCTTCTTGACGTCGTCGATGGCCTCTGGGGTCCAGTTGACGTTGGGTCGGTAGGAGGAAGGGTTGGTGCGAATGGTCAGGGCACCGGTGGGGCAGAAAACGGCGCAGCGGTGGCAGCCGACGCAGTTCTCATCCAGGCCCCGTACCTCGTCGTCGCCGTCGACGACCTGGGCACCGAAGCTGCACTGGCGCACGCATACCTGACAGCCGATGCAGCGGGCCGTCTCTCGCTCGATGACGAACTGGGGCGACAGATAGGTCTTCATTACACCACCACCTCCGCCTGCATCATGTCGCAGCCTCCTGCGCCTCCAACGGCTCCCTGGCGACGAGGGGCCTATCCAGACTGCCCACTATCGGCTCGCCTCCCATCGGGATCCAGGCCCGGTCCAGTTGGGGACAGACGAGGCGGATGGCGGACTCCTCCGATGACAGGAAGAGCGTGTTGCCCTTGGTGGCGGCGGTAAGGGGCCGCAGGCGGATGCGGTCGGTCAGGCCGATCATTTCGCCGTTGTGGGCGATGATGACGGTGTAGGGGCCATTGAGCAAAAGGCTGCCGTAGACTTGGCGCAGCGTCCGGTACAGAGCGGCCCGGCTTCCGTCCTCACGCTCGATCTGGTCCCAGAGCGGCGGCGCGAAGACCTTGGCCACCACCTCGATGGGCAGGTGATGCCGCCGCATCAGCAGATCGACAGCGTAGGCCACGACCTCCGTATCGGTCTGCATCGTGCAGTGGTAGCCGAACATCTCCAAGTAACGGCGGTTGATGCCGTAAGAGGATATCTCGCCGTTGTGGACGACTGTCCAGTCGATAATGTTGAAGGGATGCGCGCCACCCCACCAGCCGGGGCTATTGGTGGGAAAGCGACCGTGAGCGGTCCAGAGATAGGCTTCGTACTCCTCGAGGCGGAAGTAGTGGGAGATATCCTCCGGAAAACCGACGCCCTTGAAGACACCCATGTTCTTGCCGCTGGAGAAGACGAATGCCTCATCGATCTGGGTGTTGATCCGCATCACCTGTTCCAGCACGTAGTCATCCTCGGAGACCCCGTTGGCATTGCGGGGCGGCACCTCGGCGAAGTAACGCCAGACCAGAGGTGCATCGTGGATAGCGGGCGTCGGGCGAGTTGGAATCGGCTCGGCGAGAGAGAGCTTGAAGTGGTCCTCAAGCAGGGATTCGACCTGCCGCTTGGCGTGCTCGCTCACGAACATGATGTGGAGGGCATAGTAGTCGGCGTAGTCGGGGTAGAGGCCGTAGACGGCGAAGCCACCGCCCAGGCCGTTGCCGCGGTCGTGCATGTTGGCGATGGCCCGGGTCACGTCGACGCCGGAGAACCTGCGGCCGGAAGTATCCATCATCCCGAATATGGAGCAGGCGGAGATGACCTTGTCGTCACCGTATGGGTTGTCGTACTTGCTCTTGCAGCTCATGGTTATTACCTAATAACGATCCATCTCGATGGAACTCCTCACCCCGCCACCACGGCGTCTTCACGAACGGACCCGACGCCCAGCATCTGCCGCCGCAGCTCATCCGGGAGGACGTTGAGCCCAAAGTCTCGACGCAGGAGGGCCTCCTTGAAGCCGCTGACCTTGACGCTATCTTTCATGAGGCCGAAGACGACGCCCGACCTTTCGATATCGCCCAGGAAGATCATACCGATGATACGGCCCTTTTTGAGGACGATCTTGCGGTAGCTCGTAGCAGTGGCGGGGGTGCTGAGAATCTCGTACCCGTCCGCATCCCCAGGATCCACGACACCGGCAGAGGCGATGGAGAGGCCGAAGCAGTTGAGCGAGTTCATGGCGGTGCCGCCGGGGTATTTCGCCCGCACGCCGGCCATGTTGCGACCGGCAACCCGCCCGCCGACGTAGGCGTTGGGCCAGACCGGGATCACCCGGTCCGCCTTCTGGACAAAGTCGAACGCCTCCGCCACATCGCCGCAGGCGTACACATCGCGGACGCTGGTCTGCATCCGCCGGTTGACGACGATGCCGCGGTTAACAGCCACCGAGGAGTCCTTCACGAGCTCCGTGCGAGGGACGACGCCGATGGCCACGACCACCGCGTCGCAGGAGATGCTCCGCCCGTCCTGAAGGACGACTCCGCCGACCCTAGTCTCGTCCCCGTCCCCGCCGGTGATCCGGCTGACTGTCTGTCCGGTTGCAAGCTTGACGCCGGCGGCGCGCAACTGCTCCTCGGCCAGGCGGCTACCCTCGATGTCCAGCATGGTGCTTAGCATGCGATCCATGAGCTCCACCACGATGACATTGACGCCGCACTTGACGAGGGCTTGAGTCACGCTCATGCCGATAAGCCCACCGCCGATGACGACGACGGTGGCGCCAGCGGGAAGGGCACGCTTCATCTCTTCGGCGTCGGCGATGGTGGTGAAGGTGAAGACGTTCTCCCTGTCGACGCCGTCCATCTTGGGCACGATCGGCGTGCCGCCGGTAGCGAGAAGAAGCTTGCGCCAGGCGATCTTCCGTCCGTCGTCCAGCTCAACGAGCTTGGCCTGGAAGTCGATGCCGACGGCCTTGTGCCCCAGGACAGCCTGGACGCGATTCGCCTCATAGAAGTCCGGCGGGCGGTAGCGCATGTGATCCAGAGAGCACTCGCCAGCCAGGTACTCGGCGATCATCGGACGAGAGTAGGCGAAGTGGGGCTCGTCGGAGAGCATTGCCAGAGAGCCGCTGCTGTCGATCCGGCGGATGGCCTCCACGGCGCCCACCGCCCCCACGGAGTTGCCGACGATGAGGTACTTGATTTTAAGCACCTCGGCCTCTCGCTTCGCTGCCTTCCTCTCCCTGCCGCGACCTGTCCTAGGCACTGACTCCATCCTCCGTGAAGACCAGCGCCTCGTTGGGGCAGTTGACGACGCAGGCGGGAACCTCTAGTTCGGGGCAAAGGTCGCACTTGGCTGCGATTCCACGCTCGAGGTCGCGGCTGATCGCGCCATAGGGGCAGGCGAGGATGCAGGTCCAGCAGCCGATGCAGCGCTCAGGGTCGACGGCGACGTTGCCGCTGACAGGGTCCTGCTGCATGGCGCCGGTCAGGCAGGCGGAAACACAGGGAGCCTCCAGGCAGTGGCGACACTGCACGGCTACGAACATGCGCCCGTTCTCCCGCACACGGATGCGCGGGAGGGGACGCGGGCTCTCCCTGATGAACGCCTTGAGGATGTCTCGGGACAGGGAGTGCTGCACCGCGCAGTGCACCTCGCACAGGCGGCAGCCGATACAGACTTCTTCCTTCGGGTAGACTCGCTTCATCCGACCCCTCTAGGGTCAACGACCAGCGGCAACCGGTTGCCGCTGGTCCCTTCCAAACTGAGAGTAGGTGATATTCGAGATACTGTCAAGATTTCTCGACCGCAGGAGAACCAGCCGTTGGCGTTCGCACCGGTCGCCGCGCCCATAGACGTCTCTAGCGACCCAGTCCGCTCAACAATCCTCCGCTTAATGAATGACGAGTTGTGCTCGTCATCCGTTGCACGTCTGGCACTAGAGGCAGACGCTGATGACCATGAGCCTCTCCCCTGTCCTGCGTGGACGGCAAGCCCTGCGACTTTGCCGCTGGTTGTCGCTACGGGAGGTTTTCCAGCACGGCAAGAGCAGTACGGAGGGAGGGCGATCTCTGCCTGCACTTTGCAGATGGGCCCCTCGTTGGTATCATGAATCGGGACTGGACCAGAGCCGACCTCCTGACCAGGCGGGCTGACGACTCTGAGTGTGAGCGGGTGTCATGGACAGGCCGGCCCAGCAAGATCGGCAGGCAACTTGCAGAGCGGGGTGTGATTGCCCAGGAGGGGGTGGCGGGCTCGAATCCCGTTTTCCGCTCCGTATGTGCGCCTGCGGGCTGAGCCGAAGTGGCGGAATTGGTAGACGCGGCAGACTCAAAATCTGCTGAGGGGCAACCCTCGTGCCGGTTCGAGTCCGGCCTTCGGCACCAGGCAACAATCGAATAAGCAACGCCAGTGCGGAGTGGTGTAAAGGTAGCACACGGGACTTTGGATCCCATGGTCCAGGTTCGAATCCTGGCTCCGCAGCCAGGGCAAAGACGCGCTCCCCGGTAGCTCAACGGTAGAGCGGGCGGCTGTTAACCGCTAGGTTGTAGGTTCGAATCCTGCCCGGGGAGCCATTTTGGCGGCTCAGAGCGTCATCGGCTCTGAGCCGCCGCCAGTTCGGGCACACCCATCAGATACGGCTCACACACGCGACGGTCCCGCACCCGGGCCGGTCCGCCGTGGTCCTGGCCACCTTCGCATCCAGTTCGACAAGGCGTCCGCCAATCCCACCTTTGTGGCGCACTGGGTCGTTTTCCCGAGCTAGGCCCCACCCGTTGACACCCGCCCAGCCCAGGCGCACAATCGCGGCGAGGTAGGCTTGTTAGCGAGAGAGGGTGGCGAAATGAGGCGTCGCGTCGTTGTACCGATCATGGTCGGCCTTCTTCTAGCAGTGATGGGCATCGCGGGGGCTGCCTGCGACGGCGATGAGGAAGTAGAGAATGGATCGCCGCCACCCACCGAAGTCGCGCCTGAGGCAACGCCCGAACCCTCACCCGCAGCAACCCCTGAACCTACGCCTGGGAATGGTGAAGAGACGGATGGCGAAGCCGACGGCGACGCCGAGGCGGCGGCCGAGACAACAGCAACAGTTGTGGCACCGGTAACCTATACGGTCGCCGATCGCGAGGACGTCAGCACCGGGGCGGTCGTCCGCATACTCTACAGGGTGGGGGTCGGCAGGCCTCTCACCGAGGAGACACTCAGGCGCATCGCCCAGGAGATCATCGACGACGAGACCGCTGAGGGGGACGTGAACGCCATCAGGTTCTTCTTCTACCTGCCTGGCACAGACGTCACGGGTACTTACACAGCGGGCAAGGCAGACTGGGCACCGGAGGGAGACTGGGCAAGCGCGGACACCGTGGAAGCGGGAGACTATTCAAGGCACGAGTTGGGGGCCATAGACATCGTCAGTCCGTGAACCTTTGGGGTCATAGGCGCCTCAGGATACCGACACCGGAGGAGGGACTTCCATGACGACAACGCTCTACGGTAACCGGCTTCACAAGTGCGGGCAAAAGCCGCTAGCCCATCGCCGTTGACACCCGCCCAGCCCAGGCGCACTATTCCTGCAGCGTGGTGGCTGTGGCCATCGGATACGAGACTGGTGGAAACCCCCTGGACGACCCGCCGGGCTGAGGTAGCGCCTCCTCCGCCATCATCCTCCTCATCGGTCACCCCCTTGTAACACGACGTGACCCGAGTTGTTGTTGCCTCTGGAGGAGGTCGCATCGCCCCTCGTCGTTGCCCCTTTCCCTGGGACAATAACAACCGTGGGAGGGCTGGTGCCCCTCCTCCGCTTCATTCTGACCATTACCCAGTTCTTTCTCCTTTGCATGTCATCGCTTCCCCTGACGGGGGTCGAGAGCGTCTCGTGGGCTCTTGGCGTACCGCGGCGTCGCAACACATCGCCGTTGACACCCGCCCAGCCCAGGTGCACAATCGCGGCACCGCAAGGGCTTGAAAGACATCCTTCCTCCAGGCTCTCACGTACCTGTCACCAGTGAGACCGTTCCTGGCCTGTGAGACCGACCAGCAGAAGGAGGCAGGCGTGACCCAGCAGAGCGCAGCGAAGCACGATCAGACGGCGGACGAATCTCTGAAGGGCTTCTTCCTCGCAGACGAAGCAGGTGGCCTCGGTGATTGGACTACTGACCAGCTCTTCACGGAGGTCTTACAGCGAAGCGCTGACGACGCGCCAGCCCTTCGACGAATGCAGGACACCCTCCTGAAGGCGCTGCTGGCGGCTGTATAGGCGTTCCGCTCCCAACAGGGAAACCGCCCGCAGCGTACCGGCGTATATATTGATGACGGCGCTCCAAGTCTCATCGCCGCACCCCCGACGAGAAAGACCAGGAGCGCTTTTCCTTTGCTGGACAACATGGTTCTTTCCACTTTGGGCATGACCCCCTTTCCAAATGCGCCAGTCTGGGACATAATTCAGGTACAGGGGGTGCGGCTCTGCCCATCCACTACAGCCAATGGTGGCTGTTCTGCCCAAAGGGAGGGGGTGTGGCCCGCATCCCCTCTTCCTCTGCTCACCACTGCGTTCTCCAAGTAGCCGCTGGATCAGGCTCGCTTCCAGGACGCGCACTTCGCCGTCAGCCCCCTTGCCCCCGCCGAGACGCGGGGGCAACGTTCCATAGAGTCTCTTGGAAATCGTCCCCCTCTCAGGGCGAGCACCTAGTCCTGATGCGAGCGGGCGCCTCCGGTTTCCGTGCTCCGACGCCCTCTAACGGCATGCCCCCAGCGGGGAACGCCGTCTCCAAGGCCACGTCGTTGCGGATGACCGTCAGACAGAAACTGGTGCGAGAGCTGAGTGCGCGGAGCCCTCGCACCAGGCCCAAAGGGAGAGAGCATCTCCACTATTGCTGTCGCACGGCGCGCCGTCAATACGTGATTTCCCGTATCAAGGATTGCCCAGCGGGCTTCTTGCGGCGTGGCAGGCGTCCGTGAGCGGGCGGCGTCATTCTCGTCCCCCGCTCGGCGCCCTTGCCTTGCTCAGGCCGAGTCTACGGGCGTCTTCGAACGTGAGCGACGCCTACCGTGCGCCAGTAGCTCTTCAAGCTCCCCAGCGGGCACGGGCTTGCTGAACAGATAGCCCTGCATCTCGTCGCACCGCTGCT
>DAOUMV010000012.1:0-285774 GCA_034408935.1 Dehalococcoidia bacterium | reverse complement strand
GGGGGCCGGTTTCATCGGGGCCCCCAACTGCGTATCGAGGAGGTCGATGCCTTAGCTAGTGGGAGGTGCGACCTCGCTGGCCAAGCTGTCGGCGATAGCCACAAGGTCAGCCAGCGGCAGTTCGCCGTCCGTGGTGTAGATAACGGTACGAAGCCCACCGAGGTCGAAGAGGATGGTCTCGGCGTCGTCTTCGCCCCAGGTAAGGTCAGAACCAGTGGGCTGCCAGGTGCCGCTAACGTGGGTGGCGGGGATGCCTGTGGAGAGCCATATGTCCTCGGCGAAGCCCCCCTCCACCACTATGCTGTTGGACGAGGCGCGCTCCTGGTAGATGAGGATGGTTTCTGCGCTCCCCGTCGGGCTCGAGCCCTGGTAGGCTAGCACGAACAGGCCTCCCTCGTCGGCCGTTAGCGCCCTGGGGAAGTATTGGGAGGATACCCGATCGTAGTCGCTGGGCAGGAAGGTGGGCTCGTATACGGGCAGGCCCAGGAGGGTGCTGGCCTGCTCCGCTGAGACATCGTTGCTTTGGATGACTTCGGTGACGGGCGGCACGGTTGGCGGGGCCGACGTCTCGCTGACGCCGACGTGGCCGCCGAGGAAGCGGGCCAACTCGGTGACCGGGTGGTGGGCGAGGCCGGTGGCGGGTATCGGTCCCAGGGCGGCGACGACCAGGGCGACAGCGGCGCCAGCAGCGGCGAGCTTGGGCCAGGGCGCGGTCGCTCTGCGTGCAAACACGGGCGCGTGCCGGGAGCCGCTCAGGCGCGCCATGAGGCGCGGCCTCAGGCGGGCCCACACACGCGCCTGCTGGTCGAGGAAGCCGGTGTGGGCTGTTGAGGCGGCGCGGCGCATGCGGGCCACACGCAGCAGCTCCTCCAGTTTGGAGTCTCTAGACTCCCATATTGGCTCGCCCAGGATCATGCGGTCGAGAGTGGCGCCGAAATCGTCGGCCTCTCGATCGCCGCGGCGGCGGAACGGCCAGCGGAAGAAGCTCCGCTTCTCTGACTGACTGGCCTGAACGCGTGCCTGTACCTGCCGCCAAACGGCCTCGCGGTGCGTCTCGGAGATGGCGGCTGCGTGCTCGGCCATCTGGCGGCGCAGGTCGATGACCCCTTGAAGCTCCTTAACGTCTAGATGCTCAGGGTCGTCAGGATCGGCCGCGATGTCCTCCGGCGAATCGTGGGCTGCGGTGGAGCCGTTGGGCTCGCCGTTGCCCTGCTTCTGGAGGAGGTCCAGGCGGGCGATGAGGCGCTCGAGTATGGCGTCCTGGGCCTCGGCGCCAGTCTCAGCGGCCAGGTGGGCAGCGTCGAGGCGGATCTTGGCGATCTGGAGGAGCTGCTGGAGATCCTCGTCGTCAAGGTCCTTGGGCATGCGGCCCTGGACCATCTCCTCGATGGCCTTGGCCAGCTTGTCTGCCCGGTCCTGGTCACGCATCGCTATTGGGCCTCTTGTTGCTGCTCCATGCGCGCCCGCAGCTTGCGCAGGGCGCGGAAGATAGTTACTCGCACGTTCACTTCGCTGGTCTTGAGTATGTCGGCGATCTCGCGGTTGGTGAGTTCGGCGTCAAACTTGAGGGAGATGATCTCCCGCTCCCGGGGCGGAAGCTGGCGCAGGAGGGAGGCGAGGTGGCTGATGCGCTCGCGATGGAGAAGTGTGTCCTCCGGGCCGGGTGGCTGATGATTGAGCTCGTTGTGCCAGGCGGTCTCCTGGAGCGCTTTGGCTGCCGGCTTCTCCTTACGCCAGTGGGAGGCGACCTCATTGCGGGCGATGGTGAATAGCCAGGAGCTGAAGGCTTCGGCGGAGCGCAGGCCGTGCATCTTCACGTAGGCCTTCTCGAAGACATCGGAGACGATGTCCAGCGCCGCTTCCTTGTGCTGGACGCGTCCGTAGACATAAGCGAAGACCTTGGGGAAGTACTGATCGTACAGCTCCGTGAACTCGCTGAGCTGGCCGCCGTTGCGGCGAGGGACGGCGGGTGGAGAACGGCGGGTTCGCGGTTGCGCGCCAATGACAGCGGCCCCTGTATTGTTCGTTCTGCCGGCTGGGGTGAGACGCATACACTCGTCCCTTCGATCCTCGTCGCCTGCCGGGCCGGTGTTGACCGATGGCCGTCGGGGAGACCGAGGGCTAGCAGCGGATTCAGGACGAACAATAGACGCCATAATAGGCAAAGTTGTTACAGGTTTTCGATGAGGAAATAGGCTTATCTTTTGCTGAGGATTGATATATCCGGTTTCGCATCTCTAGTAGTGCACTTCCATATAACCACTTCGTCAGTTGTTGCAGGTCGAATACGAAGGGTTGCATCACTGTCAGTTTCAGTATGGCACTGAAGGGAGGGCTTGACAGTTAACCCACGGCAAATGTGGGTAAAGAAGGGGTGAATTCGGTTTAGCCGCTATAGGATCACTACGGTCGTGTCGGAGACCACCAGGCGAGAGGGACTGCTATGGACCGCTGCCGGTGGTGTGAAGGCAGTGCACAGGCATAGCGGCACCGAGGCGGATCAAGTGGACCGCCCCGGTGGCTTCGGCGTCGGCTATGGTGCAGATGCCGACGGTGGGAGGCAGCTCACACCGCCGCGGCCTAGTGGGTGGCCATGCCCACGATGGGTTGGTTGAGGGCGATGTTGCCCGTGGAGCCGAAGAAGGCGGCATCGCCGAAAGCGAAGATGCCGCCGTCGGAGGCGACCAGCCAGTAGCCAAGGCCGGTTGTGTTGGCGGCCATGCCCACGATGGGCTGGTTGAGGGCGATGTTGCCCGTGGAGCCGTAGAAGAGGGCATCGCCGAAGGAGAAGATGCCGCCGTCGGAGGCGACGAGCCAGTAGCCGTTGCCGCTAGGGGTGGCGTCCATGCCCACGATGGGCTGGTTGAGGGCGATGTTCCCCGTAGAGCCGTGGAATGCGGCATCGCCGAAAGAGAAGATGCCGCCGTCGGAGGCGACGAGCCAGTAGCCCTGGCCGCTTGGCGTGGCGGCCATGCCCACGATGGGCTGGTTGAGGGCGATGGCGCCGGTGGAGCCGTAGAAGAGGGCGTCGCCGAAGGAGAAGATGCCTCCGTCGGAGGCGACGAGCCAGTAGCCGTTGCCGGTTGGGGTGGCGGCCATGCCCACGACGGGTTGGTTGAGGGGGATATTGCCCGTAGAGCCGTAGAACAGAGCATCGCCAAAGGAGAAGATGCCCCCGTCGGAGGCGACGAGCCAGTAGCCCAGACTGGGTGCCCGCTCGAGGGTGGTCGGTAGCCAGTCGGGGTCATTGTCAGTCGCCGCGTTGCTGGTGAGGTTCGTCTGGCCGGAGCCGTCGGCGTTCATCACGTAGACTTCCTCGTTGTTGTCGCGGGTGGAGACGAAGGCGATCTGGGAGCCATCGGGTGACCAGGAGGGCGCCCAGTCCCCCTGAGGGTCGTTGGTAAGGTTCGTGAGGCTCGTGCCATCGTTGTTGACAACGTATACTTCGTCGTTGCCGTCGCGGTTCGTGCGGAAGGCGATCTGGGAGCCATCGGGGGACCAGTCGAGATCGGTGTCATCGAAAGTGGCCGAGTTGGTGACGTTGGTCTGGCCCGAGCCGTCGGCCTTCATCACGTAGATTTCGGGCTGGATTTTTGGGGGGTCGCGGAACGACGTAAAGGCGATCCGGGAGCCATCGGGTGACCAGACGGGGCCGCCGTCCGAATCCGGGTGGCCGGTGAGGTTGGTCTGGCCCGTGCCGTCTGCGTTCATGACGTAGACCTCGGAGTTGCCGTCGCGGTCGGTGCCGAATGCGATCCGGGAGCCATCAGGCGACCAACTGGCGCCCACATCAACTGCCGGGTTGTTGGAGAGGTTAGTCACGCCGCTACCATCGGCGTTCGCGACGTAGACCTCCCAGTTGCCGTCGCGGTTCGACCGGAAGGCGATCTGGGAGCCGTCCGGCGACCAGGAGTACTGGAAAGCGAAGTCAACCGCCGGGTCGTTACTAAGGTTCGTCTGGCCGGAGCCGTCGGCGTTCATCACGTAGACCTCGGAGTTGCCGTCGCGGTCGGTGACAAAGGCGATCTGGGAGCAGTCGGGCGACCACGCGGGTCTTCTATCGCTTGCCGGGTTGTTGGTCAGATTGGTCACACCGCTGCCGTCGGGGTTCATGACGTAGACCTCGTCGTTGGCGTCGCGGTCCGATACGAAGAGAATCCCGCAGTTGCCGCTGGCGGAGGCCGGCTGCGCCGGGCCCGGCATGACGGCGGCGCTCAGCATGGCGAATAGGCACGCTGATGCGCCTATGGCTGCAACAACAAAACCTCTGAAGCTCATCGTGTCTTCCTCCCGTTTTTTCTTGTGTTGCTGTGCTCTGCTTTCTTCGATATGACAGCCAGGAGGCGGAACTCTTACAGGCCGTATTTGGGCGTGGAACAGGAGTCCGCATTACACACGCCCTTTGTCCGGGCACGCTAACGATACGAGGGGGACAGTGACGGGGTGTTTGGTGTATTAGATGCTCTGGGGGCGGAGAAGTCAAGCCGTCGCGGGTGCCTCACGCGTCGTTGTCGCTGCGGTGGTAAGCCTCGTCCAGCAGCTCCACGACGTGGGCGACGCGGCCGGGGAGGCGGTGGCGGCGCAGGCCCGCCTCCAACTGCACCATGCAGCCGGGGTTGGCGGTGGCGATCACCTCGGCGCCGGTGGCGGCGATCTCCCTCATCTTGCCGTCCAGCAAGTCGAGGGACATCTGGCGGTGGGTCAGCGAGTAGACGCCGGCGCTGCCGCAGCAGCGGTCGGCGTGCTCCATCTCAACGAGCCGGAGGCCGGGGATGGCGGCGAGCAGGTCTCGCGGGGCGCGGGAGATGCGCTGGGCGTGGGCCAGGTGGCAGGGATCCTGGTAGGTGACGCTGACCTCCAGCGGGCCGGATGGGGCCTCCAGGGGCAATTCGGCGAGGAGCTCCGTGACGTCCTTGACCAGGCCAGCGAGGCGTTTTGCCTTCTCGGCGTAGTCGAGGTCGTCCGCCAGGAGCTGCGGGTACTCCTTCATGGTGGAACCGCAGCCGGCGGAGTTGACGACGACGGCGTCGACCTCCGTTTCGAGGAAGGCGTCGATGTTGCGGCGGGCGAGGGCGCGGGCGGTGGGGCGGTCGCCGCTGTGGGCGTGGAGGGCGCCGCAGCAGCCTTGGCCCGGCGGCGCCACTACCTCGAGGCCGTTACGGGTCAGGACGCGGACGGTGGCCTCGTGCACGCGGCCGAAGGCGTGGGGCATGATGCAGCCGGTGAGCAGGGCCACGCGCCCTCGCGTGTCGCTCTGAGGCTGGGCGAGGGCTCCATCGGCGCGGAAGGTGGGGCCGGATATGGTCGGTGCCAGGACGACGCGGTCGCGCACGTACGGCACTCGCTCCGCCAGCCAGCGCAGGCCGGAGGCACGGTAGAGACGGAGGAGTCCGGCCAGGGCGGCCATGCGGCCGGGCCGGGCGATGACCTCCCGCAGGAAGAGGGTGCGCAGCCGCCAGGCCAGGGGCGTCCTGCCGTTGGCCAGGATCTCCGCTCGGGCGCTCCCCATGATGTGCCCGTAGGGGACACCGGAGGGGCAGACGGCCTCACAGTTGCGGCACTGGAGGCAGAGGTCGAGGTGGCCGACGGCGGCAGGTGTCGCGTCGACGCGCTCCTCGGCGATGGCCCTGATCAGGTAGAGGCGTCCGCGGGGCGACTCGGTCTCCAGGCCGGTCTCGGCGTAGGTGGGGCAGTGTGGGAGGCAGAGGCCGCAGTGGACGCAGCGGGAGAGGTCGACCTCGCTCGGGGCCGACGGACCGGAGAAGGCGGGCCTGTGGGCCATCACAGTCTCCCAACCTGGCGGCCGGGGCCAAGGATGCCCTTCGGGTCGAACTGCTGCTTGATCCGGCGCATCAGGTCGAAGGAAGGCGGTGGCTCGCCGAAGACGTCCAGGCGGCGCTTGAGGTCCAGGGGACAGACCTCGATGAGGAGGGAGCCGCCGACGCCGGAGGTCGCCGCGTGCAGGCGCCTCACCGCTTCCTCGACGTCGTCCAGGTCGGCCCAGGATGCGTGCAGGACGCCGATGGTGGGCAGGGCGAGGATGCTGGGCGGCCCGCCCACGGCCTCTACCGAGTCGATGAGGGAAGGCAACTGCGTGGGCAGCGCCGCCGCTCTACACAGGAGCGCTGCGCTGTCCGGGGAGGAGAGCCGAGCCACGCTCTCCGACACGCTTGTGGGGTTTTCGGCGTCGCTGAGGTCGGCGGCGGTGCTCTTGGCCAGTTCGCCTATCTCCCGCCGGGAGCGCTCCACGGCCTGTGGGGTGCCCGCCAGGTCGAGTACGAGGGAGAAGAGCTCGCCTGAGGCGGGGAGGCGGGCCGCCAAGGCCGCGGCGGTGTTGAGGAGTTCGACGGTGCGCAAGGTGAGGCCGCGGCGTTGCAGTTGAGCGGAGAAGTCGCAGGCGCGGGCGGCCGTCTCGAAGGTAGCGAGGACGGTCCGCTCCGCCCTGGGCAGGGGCGCGAGTTTGAAGGTGGCTTCCACGATGATCCCCACGGTGCCCAGGGAGCCGATGTACAGCTTGCGGAGGTCGTAGCCGGCCACGTTCTTCACCACGCGACTGCCCGTCTTGGTGACGCGGCCGTCGGCGGTGACGACGCGCAGGCCGATCGTGAAGTCGCGGGGGGCGCCGTAGGCGTGGCGGGAAGGCCCGGAAGCGTTGGCGGCCAGGACGCCGCCTACGGTCGCCTTCTCGCCCCATGGTGGGTCCAGGGGGACGAACTGTGCGTGCTTGCCCAGTTGACCTCGCAGTTGGTCCAGGGTGATGCCGGCCTCGCAGCTCGCGGTAAGGTCGGCTGGCTCGTGCTCCACGATCCGGTTCAGGCGCACCAGGCTTAGGGCGATGTCGTAGCGGCCGGGGACGTTGCCGACGTGCATGAGCGTGCCGCCGCCCCAGGGGATGACGGCGAGACCGTCCGCGTGGGCGCAGCGCATTACCTCGGCGACCTGCTCGTAGGTGGAGGGCGCCACGGCGGCCTGCGGCGTCAGGCCGTCTACGGCGAAAGCGGACAACTCCTCGCCTGAACTGACCCCCTCACGTCCGACGATGGACTCCAGGCGGCTGAGGAGGGGCGGCTGCTTGACCATCGGTGTGGTGCTAGGCGAATGCGTCAGGCCCGGGCTCGGCGATGGCACCTTTTATGCGGGAGGAGACCTCGCCGCAACCCTTGGACGAGGGGAACATCTTCCCAGGATTGAAGGCGTCGGCGGTGCCGAAGGCCAGCTTCACCTGTGCCATCACCTCCATGTCGTCCTCGGAGAAGATCCAGGACATGTAGTTCCGCTTCTCGTAGCCGACGCCGTGCTCGCCGGTGATAGTGCCGCCGGCCTCGACGCACAGGCGCATGATCACGGCGCCGAGTTCGAGGACGCGCTGCGTAGCGCCGGGCTCGCGCTCGTCGAACAAGACGTTCGGGTGGAGGTTGCCGTCGCCAGCGTGGAAGACGTTGGCGACCTGGAAGCCGAACTGGTCGCAGGCTTCGTAGACACCGCGAAGGACGGCGGGCAGCTTGGTGCGTGGGACGACGCCGTCCAGGATGTGGTAGGAGGGGGCGAGGCGGCCCAAGGCCCCCAGGGCGCCCTTGCGGCCCGCCCACAGCCGCTCCCGCTCCTCGGCGGAGAAGCCGATGCGCAGCTCGCGAGCGCCGAACTCCTCGCACAGCGCGCGGGCGGATTCGGCCTGCTCGCGGGTCTCCTCCTCCAGGCCGTCGACTTCGATGAGGAGGACGGCGCCGGCGTCGGGCGGGTAGCCGGCGTGGACGGCCTCCTCCACGGCCCGCATCGTGTTGCGGTCCATCATCTCCAGGGCTCCGGGCACTATCCCCTGGCCGATGATAGCGGAGACGGCGCGGGACGCCTGGTCTACCTCGTTAAAGATGGCCAGGAGGGTCACGGTGGACGGGGGAAGGTCCATAAGGCGGAGAATGACCTTGGTGACGATGCACAGCGTCCCCTCGGAGCCGACGACGAGGCCGGTGAGGTCATAGCCGGGCGGATCGGGGGTCTTGCCGCCCAACCACACGAGGTCGCCCTCCGGGGTGATGATCTCGAGGCCAAGGACGTGGTTGGTGGTAGTGCCGTAGCGCAAGCAGTGGGGGCCGCCGGCGTTTTCGGCCACGTTGCCGCCGATGGTGCAGGCCTTCTGGCTGGAGGGATCGGGGGCGTAGTAGAGGCCGTGAGGGGCGACGGCGTTGCTCACGTTAAGATTGACGACGCCCGGCTCCACGACAGCGATGCGGTTCTCCGGGTCCACCTCTAGGATGCGGTTCATGCGGGAGGTGACGATGACGACGCCGCCGTCACAGGGGATGGCGCCGCCGGAGAGGCCGGTGCCGGCGCCGCGGGCCGTTAGGGAGACGTCGTGCCGGCGGGCGATGCGCACTACTTCGGCCACCTGATGGGCGTCGTCGGGGAGAACGACGGCCTCAGGCAGGCCGCGCTCGATGGTCGCGTCGTACTCGTAGACGATGAGGTCCTCGGGGTTATGGAGGACCCACTTCTCGCCCACGGCGCGGCGGAGGTCGCGAATCAGCCTGGGGTTCGCCACAATCTAAGAGTCTAACACTGGGCTCGCGGGGGTGTATACTGAGGGGCCAAAGGGGAAGGCAGGGTCAGCATTAATCACGATGGAAGAGGAATCGGAAGCGTGAAGGGTCGCAGGAGGTCGCCTTTCGCAACCCTGGCGTTATTTGCGGCGTTACTTTTATGGGTCGCCGCGCGTTTGGACAAGGGGAGGCGTGTAGCGCAGCCGGAGCCTCCGCATGCTCAAGTGATGATGACAGAACGCCCGGATGAAGGCCAAGAGAAGCCCAGGTCACGGGTCAGGAAGCTGGCCCGGGGCACGGTGCTGGCAACGGTTGCCGTGGGCCTGGGTGGCGTCCTGCTGTTGTCGGGGGCCGACGGTACGGCAATCCCATCTGACAACACACCGGAGGCGGCATCCGCCGTCGCCTCAGCGGTAGAAGGGCGTTCTATGGTGTCGGCGACGGCGGAGGCCCCACCGCGGCCCACGGCGACGCCGACGCCGGCCCCGCCGTCTTCGGACCGGGAGTCGGCGGCGCAGGTGGCGGCGCTGGCCGAGAACACGGCTTCCTCCCCGGAGTTGCTCTCCCTGCGTAGCCAACTGGCGGAGGAGATCGAAGCCTATCGCGAGCGGGTGGGCGGGATCGACGTGGCGGTGGCGGTGACCGACCTGCAGACAGGAGAGACGATCTCTGTGGGCGGGAACGACCTGCACAAAACGGGCTGCACGATCAACATGTTCGCCCTGTTCGCGGCGGTCGGGGAGTTCGAGGCGGGCCGGGCGGACCCCCAAGACGTGGCCTACAACATCCGCGTCGGCATCGGGGGCAGCTATCCGCCGGAGGTGATGCGCTTCCTGGTGAAGGTGTTTCCCAGCTACGAGGCCGCGGTGGACCGCGGCCAGGAGATGATGCGCTCCTGGGGGATGGTCTCGTCGCAGTTCAATCAGGTGCCCTACTACCCGATGGGAAGGGGGGCCAACCGTCTGACGGCTCTGGAGGTGAACCTGGTCCTGGGCAAGCTGTACCGGGGCGAGCTGTTCAGCCCGGAGTGGACCGACTACACGTTGACCCGGCTACGGGAGATCAGCCCGGGACTAAACTACATCCTGCCGGGGCAACTGCCGTATGCGGCGACGGTCGCCCACAAGATCGGGTACTACTCTGACAGAGACGGCTGGGTCAACAACGACGTTGGCATCGTCACCTTCACCGGCCAGGACGGCGAGGAGAAGGCGTACGCCATCAGCTACCTCTCGCAGAGAGCGAGCACAGAGTACACGGGATACTCTTTCGGGGCCTGGATCTCGCGCCTCGTCTGGAACTTGTTCGAGGCGACGTACCAGTTGGGGACGGAGCCGCCGCCGCCACCACCTTCACCGCCACCGCTGCCGCCAGAGCCGCCGCCAGAGCCGACCCCGACGCCCTCGCCGACGCCGGCGGCGACGCCTATGCCTACGCCAGAGCCGACTCCTCCGCCGACGCCGGTGGCGACTCCCACGCCGGAGCCGACACGTCCGCCCCAACCGACACTTCCGCCGAGGCCGCTACCGACGCTCTCGCCTACGCCGAAACCGACGCCACCGCCGACGCCGGAACCGACACCTCCGCCTACGCCGAAGCCGACACCGTCGCCGACACCGGGGTCAACGCCCTCTGCGACGCCCGCGCCCTAGGCTGGGGCGGCCCAGGCCTTTGCCCGCTCCACCGCCAGTTTCCAGCCCGCGTACAGCTCCTCGCGCCGCTCCGTAGGCATCTGGGGCGTGAAGCGCCGGTCGACGTGCCAGTTCGCGGCTACATCCTCGGTCCCTTTCCAGAAGCCGGTGGCCAGCCCCGCCAGGTATGCAGCGCCCAGGGCGGTTGTCTCTGTCACGGCGGGCCGGACGACGTCGCGGCCCAGGATGTCGGCCTGTATCTGGAGCAGGAGGTCGTTGGCGGCGGCGCCCCCGTCCACCCGCAGCTCGTCCAGCTCAACGTCGGAATCGGCTTCCACGGCCTCGATGACGTCGCGGCTCTGGAAGGCCATCGCCTCCAGGGCGGCGCGGACGACGTGGGCCTTGTTGGCACCGCGGGTGAGGCCCAGGAGGGCGCCGCGGGCGTGGGGGTCCCAGTGGGGGGCGCCCAGGCCGACGAAGGCGGGGACGAGGTATACCCCGTTGGAGTCGGGCACGCTGGCAGCCAGCTGCTCAGACTCGGCGCTGGTGGCGATGAGGCCCAGCTCGTCTCTCAGCCACTGGATGGCAGCGCCGGCGATGAAGATGGAGCCCTCCAGCGCGTAGGTCACGGAGTCGCCGAGGCCCCAGGCGATGGTGGTGACCAGCGACTCAGAGGCGACGCGGCGGTCGCCGATGTTCATCAACAGGAAGGCGCCGGTGCCGAAGGTGTTCTTGGCCATGCCGGGCGAGAAGCAGGCCTGGCCGAACAGCGCCGCCTGCTGGTCGCCGCCCACGCCGGCGACGGGGATGACGCCGCCAAGCAGGGACGTCTCGCCGAAGATGCCAGACGAGGGCCGCACCTCCGGCAGCAGCGAAGGCGGCACGTCGAGCGCCTCCAGCAGTTCCGGGTCCCAGCGGCGCTGAAAGATGTCGTACATCAGGGTGCGGGAGGCGTTGGTGTAGTCGGTAACGTGGACGCCGGTGAGCCGGTAGATGAGCCAGGAGTCCACGGTGCCGAACATGAGGTCGCCGCGGTGGGCCCGCTGGCGGGCGTCGGGGATGTTGTCCAGCAACCACTTGACCTTGGTGCCGGAGAAGTAGGGGTCCAGCAGGAGGCCGGTACGCTGGCGGAAGAGGGTCTCCAGGCCGCGGGCGCGAAGGTCGTCGCACAGGGGGGCCGTGCGACGGTCCTGCCAGACGACGGCGTTGGCGATGGGGCGGCCGGCGCTGTCCCAGATGACGGCTGTCTCCCGCTGATTGGTGATGCCGATGGCGGCGACATCGTCGGGGGCGGCCTTGGCCCGCGCCATCACCTCGCGGGCGGTGTCGATCTGGGACTGCCAGATTGCCTCGGGGTCGTGCTCCACCCAGCCCGGACGCGGGTAGACCTGCTCGAACGGCTGCTGGGCGGCGGCGACGGCCGTGCCCGCGTGGTCGAGCAGGATGGCGCGGGAGGATGACGTGCCCTGGTCGAGGGCGAGGACGAAGTCGGCCACGCCGAAAGGGTAGCATCCGCCGTCGGGCCTGTCGAGCCTGCCTGCCGGCAGGCAGGGGTTGACTTCCCCGTACGCCGCCTTGAATATTGCCGCGAGGACGTTGCTCGCCTGGAAGGAGGTTCGGTTATGCCCGATACGAACAAGCGCCGCTACTGGGGGTTCGTCCCCGCTGACGTGCCCGCCTCAGCGCTGACTGCTCAGGCGAAGATGCAGGAGGATGCCGGACTGGAGGGGCTGTTCGCGGCGCAGGTGTACAGCACGCCGTTCGTGCCCCTGGCCGCCGCCGCCACCGCCACTAGCCGCATCCGCCTCGCCTCCGGCATCGCCCTGGCGTTCGTGCGCAGCCCCTACGAGACGGCCCTCGCGGCGATGGACCTGGACCGCATCAGCGGCGGGCGCTTCACCCTCGGCCTGGGCTGCAGCGTCCGTGCCTGGAGCGAGGGCATCTACGGCATGCCCTACGGCAAGCCGCTGGCGCACATTCGGGAGGTCGTGGAGATCATCCGCATGGTCATCGGCAAGTCCCACACCGGAGAGCTGAAGGGCTACGAGGGGGCCTACCACAAGCACGACTTCAGCGGGCTCCAGTGGACGACTCCGCCGCCACCCTTGCGAACCGACATCCCCATCTGGATCGCCGCCTTGCGGGGCCCGCTGGTCAGCCTTGCCGCCGAGATCGCCGATGGGGTGATGGGCCATCCTATCTGGTCGATCCCTTGGGCCACCACCAAGATGCCCGACGCCCTCGAGCGGGGGCTGAAGCGCGGCGGCAAGCAGCGCTCCGACGTCGAGGTCAACCTGGCGCTGTTCGTCGCCGTCAACAACGACCGCGCGGAAGCGGTGAACGACGCCCGGGCCACGGCGGCCTTCTACGGCGGCGCCGTCCAGTACGAGGAGTACTTCGCCGCTCATGGCTTCCGCGAGGAGGCGCGCCGACTGCAGGAGGCGGTGCAGCAAGGCGGCTACGCGAGCGCCGCCCACCTGGTGCCCGACGAGATGGCGGAGACCTTCGTGGTCTGCGGCACCCCGGACGAGGTGCGCAAGAAGATCGAGCCCGCGTGGGAGGTCGCCGATTCCCTGTGGCTGATACCGCCGGCCTACGCCCTATCGCCGCAGAAGCTAATGGCCTACGCTGGCGCCATCGCCAGCACGTTCTACGGCTAGCGGCGAAGTCGCCAGCCGCCAGAGCTGACTGCGGTGGAACTGCGGGTCCTAGACCGGCTGCTCCTCCTCGATGTGGGTCTTCACCTGCTCTAGGAGCTCGGACGTGGGCTCAAGGCCGTGCTCCTTGGCGTGCTCGGCGGCGTTGCGTAGGAGCTCCTCCTCCGTCTCCCCGCGAACGACGTGGGAGCAGCCGCTGGTCGGGTTCACCTTGTTGCAGTCGATGATCTTGCCCATGAGGTGGCCTCCTTGTATTGTGGAGTTTGTCGATTTATAAAGTAGGGTAACTTCTCAGGAGGTCGTTGTCAAGTGGAGGGGTGGCCACGGCAGCAGCACCACCTTGCCGAAGTTGCGCTGCTACACTGCGTAGGGGTGGGCGGCGGCCTCAATCGGGAGTCTGGCGGAATTGACGCCGGGCGGACAGATTGAATCCGATGAACGGCAGAAGAAGGGCGCCAATCAGGGTGAGGGGTAGAACGAGTTCCAGGGTGAACTCCAGCGTGGGCGGGCGAAGGGCGGCCTGCTGGAGCAGTGTTACGATGCCAGCGCCGGTGAGCACGCCGCTGAGGGTACCAGTCAGGGAGAGGCTCCGACGCAAACGCCAGCGCTTGTCCTCTCTATCTCGGTCGAGCACGCCTGTTCCCTCTACCTTCAGAACCCAGTCTTGGCCAGCGTTGATGCTGAACCTGAGGGACAGGATCAGACCGGCCAACCCGAGGGCGATGGCGACAGTGGCCGTGATGCCCGCCGCCGTGCCGAAGGGAGAGCCCGGCACACGGATGAGGGCACTGGCCCGGCAGGAGCCTTCCGGCCCGGTCGCCTCCCACGTGACCTTGTATAGCCCCACGCTGACATTTCTGAAGTCGCTGAAGGTGAGTTCGTCCGCCCAGTAATCCGTGTCTGTGCGTTTGTCGACAATCGTCCAGCCGAGGCCCAGAATCTCCAGATCAACCTTATGCCGTTCGGCGTGGATCCCCTCTATTTCAATCTCAACCGGGGAATCCGGATCAACCTCTATCGCGGAGCCGACGTCGCCGCTATCGTGGTCGCCGACGGACTCACCGGCGATGTTGGCTTCACAGTCGCCATCGATCTCTGCCGCAGCCCGCTGAGGCAGGGCGGCGGCAGCAAGCAACGTGAGGAAGGCTGCGGCGACTGCGACCCCTAATCTGACCATTTGCGACGGTGCGGGAGCGCCTACCTGGCGTCCTCCAGCAGAGCACCGGTGTCAAATATCTGCGGTATGCGCCACTTTGTCAAGTCCTGCACCTGGGGCTTGGCCATTCGATCGCGTGACGGCCAACATCGAGTCTGGGGATGGAGGGCCGCGGTGGCTGACGGCACCAGCACAAGGTTGCCGAAGTTGCGCCGCCGCGGTCGTATAATGGACGCAGAGCCATGCCGAAGCTAGTCGGCAAAGCGATATCTCTGGCCGAGCGCCTCGACACCCTCACCAAGGAGGGTGAGCTGTATGAGCGGCTGGAGGGCGACAAGGTGCGCTGCAACGCCTGCGGCCACCGCTGCCTGATCCTGAACGGCCAGCGGGGGATCTGCCAGGTGCGGTTCAACCGCGGCGGCACCCTGATGGTCCCGCACAACTACGTGGTCGGCCTCCAGGGCGACCCCATCGAGAAGAAGCCCTTCTTCCACGTCCTGCCGGGCTCACAGGCCCTCACCTTCGGTATGCTGGGGTGCGATTACCACTGTTCGTTCTGCCAGAACTGGCTCACCTCTCAGGCGCTGCGTGACCCGGTGGCCGGCGTTAACCCGGAGGAGGTCACCGCCGAGGAGATGGTGAGGATCGCCCGACGGGTCGGCGCTCGGATCGTCACCAGCTCCTACAACGAGCCGCTGATCACCAGCGAGTGGGCCGTGGACGTGTTCAAGCTGGCGAAGCCGCAGGGGTTCGTCACCTCCTACGTCTCCAACGGCAACGCCACCCGCGAGGTGCTGGAGTACCTGCGGCCGTGGCTCGACTGCTACAAGATCGACCTGAAGTCCATGTCGGCCAAGAGCTACCGTGGTCTGGGCGGCGAGCTGGAGAACGTCCTGGCTACGGTGAGGATGGTGCGCGAGATGGGGTTCTGGACGGAGGTCGTGACCCTGCTCGTGCCCGGCTTCAACGACTCCGATGACGAGGTACGGGAGGCGGCGCGCTTCCTGGCGGGCGTATCGCCGGACATACCCTGGCACGTGACGGCGTTCCACAAGGACTACAAGATGACGGGCCCGGAGAACACCGGCGTGGGAACGCTTCTGCGGGCGGTGGAGATCGGGCGGGAGGAAGGTCTGCGCTTCGTGTACTGCGGCAACCTGCCCGGCCAGGTGGGCGACAATGAGAACACCCGCTGCCCTAGCTGCTCGAAGCCGCTCGTGCGGCGCTACGGGTACAACATCCTGGAGTACGCGCTGACCGCGGAGGGGACCTGTCCGGACTGCGGCACGGCCGTCCCCGGCGTCTGGTCCGTTCCCCTCGCTTGAGCGGGGGCAGGCGGTTCGTGGTTGGGCGTCAGCGCATGGCGACGTAAGCCTCCGGCCCCGGCCCTGCAACAAATTTCGCCGTAGCTTCGCCGCCGAGGTGTCTAGGTCACAGACCGGCTCTGGAGGATATTGGTACGACTGAACAACTCGGTGATATATCCAAGCGTCTCGTTGAGGGTCGGATAGTACTCTTCCGGATGAGCACATTCGTTGCGCTTGCTGAGAAGGCCGTGGAGCGCCTTCGTGATTTGCTTGCCATACAACTTGCAGTCTCTGGCTGCCTCGATTACCTGATAGTCTGCCCAGTTCCGGAGGTCGTCAACTGTCTTGATGTTCCAGGCTGCGCGTTCCCTGTTGATCGCCACCAAGCCATCTTCCGCGAGCTTCTCATGCAGGAAGTCCACGAACGCGGCCCAAGCCATTACGTGAGCGGCACGATATAGCTCGTTCTCAACACAGCGAAGGGCTTGCTTGAAAAGGTCGTCTTGCTTAATGGATAGCTTGCCGAGATTCGCGTATGAGGTATCGAGCGTGAATCGGCGTTCTCTCGCCGATTCGACTGTTGAAAGTATGCGGCGAGCATCTGCCTGGAGAGCCTGCGCCCGCTCAACGACTCGCTCAAGCAGCAAGCTCATTCCTTGCCCATCCTGAAGATGTGCTTTGCCATTGCAGCAAACAGCTCATCGTAGACCTTGGAGTCTGCGGGTAGGTCAAGATGGATGTTCACGTTAAGGGTGATACCCCCAGCGGCTGTGGCTTGTTTTGCAGACGCTTCGATGCTGGGTTTGGGGGTGGCTTCCAACATCGGCACTTCTGGCACCGCAGCCTCGACGCCGTTTTCGAACGTTGCCAACTCACACAGAGCCAGAAATGTTCTAGACATCGCACTAAATGCTTGTTCTCCGAGATCCGTGTGAGCTCGGAAGAAGCTGTGAAGAGCTTCGCTATCTTGGCGATAGGCATCTGGATACGCCTTGAACAAGTCCGAATAGGCCTCGCGGATGTATGCCCCAAGCGTGGCTGGGCCACGCTTGGTATCGCGAAGAGCCTGATATTTGTCCGTGGGAGCACCCGCACCATCGATAAGGCCGATGAACCGCAAGACACCTGGTATTCTCCGGTGGTTTGAAGATGCAAAGCCCATCGAAGCGACAAAGGTCCTGTCGATTTTGTCGGGCTTCCCTGATTTCTTGAGCTTCGAGATGAAGTCCTTCAGAGCGCCTGGAGTGTTGACGTAGGGATACTCTGCCATGATCTTCCCCCTACTGCGGCAGCGAACACATGTTTTCCCTAGGCTACCACCAATCATGAAATCGTTCAATCCCGCGTCCCCTCTGGCTACACACGCGCCCCCACCCAGCGGCCGGGTTCCGGCCCGCTCTCTTGATTCCCCACCGCTGGCAGTGAAACAACCAAACCTGGACTCAGTCTATAATCTGGCCCCCTTCGTTGCGCCGTTCCTTATCTATGCTAGAGCGTATCGGACGGTTTAAACTGGTATTAGCGTTCCGGTCTGGCAGGCTTCTGTTTAGGGAGAAGAGGAGGTACGAACGATGGCGAATGTCGTGACCAACGACATGAGCATCGTGATAGGAGGGGACGCGGGACAGGGGGTGGAGTCCAGCGGGGCGGGGTTCAGCCTAGCCCTGGCGCGGGCGGGGCTGCACGTATTCGCCATGCAGGACTACCGCTCGCGCATTCGAGGCGGGCACAACTTCTACCAGATCCGCGTCTCGGAGCAACCGCGGCTCTCCCACAGCAACTCGGTGCACCTGCTGCTTGCTCTCACGCCGGAGACGGCGGAGCTACACCTGGGCCAACTGGCTGAGGGGGCCGCAGTAATCTTCCCGGAGAAGTTCGACATCGATCCGGAGCCCCTGAAGAAACGGGGAGTGACTCTGAATACCCTCCCGTTGATCCGCATAGCGGAGGAGCACGGCAGCCGAGTGATGACCAACACTGCGGCCTTGGGGGCCGCGGCGGGGATCACCGGGTTTCCGATCGAGTTCATGGAGAGCGTCATCCGCGAGAACTTCGCTGCAAAGGGTGAGCAGGCCGTGGACGCCAACCTCAAGGTGGCTCAAGTGGCCTACGACTTGGCGCGGGAGCGCCACGGCGCCGATTTCGGGCGCAGGCTTGCGCCCGTGAAGGGGGCGCCCCGCCGCATGCTGATAAGCGGCAACCAGGCGCTGGCGATGGGCGCTCTGGCTGGGGGCTGCCGCTTCATGTCCGCCTATCCCATGACCCCGGCCACCACGATCTTTGAGTGGCTGTCAGGAGTCCCTCACGAGTACGGCGTCGTGACCAAGCATGCCGAGGATGAGATAGCCGCCGCCGACATGGCCGTGGGCGCGTCCTTCGCGGGGGCACGGGCGATGACCGGCACCTCCGGCGGCGGGTTCTGTCTCATGGTGGAGACGTTGGGCCTGGCGGGGATAACTGAGGTGCCGATGGTGATCGCCCTGTCGCAGCGAGGGGGGCCGTCCAACGGGCTGCCCACCCGCACTGAGCAGGCCGATCTCCTGTTCGCGGTCCACGCCTCCCACGGAGAGTCCCCCCGCATCATCACAGCCCCCGGCACCATCGAGGAGTGCTTCGAGGTGGGCTGGCGGGCCTTCAACCTGGCCGAGAAGTACCAGTGCGCCGTCATCATCATGACTGACCAGTTTCTGGGATCGTCCTTGCTCACGCTGGACATGGACGCCATAGACTTCTCCAGCGTGACGATCGATCGCGGCTCAACTCTGACGCGCGAGGAGCTGGATCGATTCACGGACGGCTACAAGCGGTTCCAGGTGACAGAGACGGGGATCTCGCCTCGGGCGCTTCCTGGGCAGCATCCCGCGGCGGTGTTCTCCAGCACGAGTGATGAGCACGACGAGGAAGGCCACTTCGACGAGGGGATCGAGAACCGCCGTCGCATGATGCAGAAGCGGATGCGCAAGATGGAGGAAGCGAAGAAGGAGATGCGTCCGCCGAAGCGCTACGGGCCTGCGGAGGCGGAGACGACCCTGGTCTGCTGGGGCTCGACCTTTGGGCCCTGCAAGGAGGCGGCCGAACGGATCAATGCCGAAGGGGGCAGCGCCAACGTACTGCAGTTCGTGGACCTGTGGCCGCTGCCGGAAGAGGAGACGGCGGCGGCGCTCAGAGAGTGCAGGCGGACAGTGGCTGTAGAGCAGAACTTCACCTCGCAGTTGGCCAAGCTGCTGCGAATGACAACGGGGATACAGGTGGATGGGACGGTAAACAAATATGATGGCCGGCCTTTCGCGCCGGAGGAGATCGTTGCCGCACTGGGCAAGGAGGTAGCCAGTGGTTACCCGGCTTGACGCGAAACTGTTCGACGCCACGACTGAGGTCACTTGGTGCGCCGGCTGCGGCGATTTCGCCATCCTAAGGGCGCTGAAGCTGGCCCTGGCGGAGCTGGGCATAGAGCCCCACCAGGCGCTGGTAGTGTCCGGCATCGGCTGTGGCAGCAAGCTGCCGGACTACATGCACATCAACGCCTACCTGACCAACCACGGCCGGCCCGTGCCCATCGCGACGGCAGCGAAGCTTGCCAACCCGGACCTCCATGTCATCGTCACAAGTGGGGACGGTGACTCCTACGGAATCGGCGGCAATCACTTCGTCCAGGCCTGCCGGCGAAACCCTAACATCACGCAGATCGTGGAGAACAACCAGATCTACGGGTTGACCAAGGGTCAGTACTCTCCAACGAGCGACAAGGGGTTCGTCACGACAACCTCGCCCGACGGATCCATCGAGCGGGCCTTCAACCCGATGTCCGTCGCGATAGCGGCCGGCGCCACGTTCGTATCACGCGGTTTCGCGGGGGAGCCCAAGCACCTGGCCGGGATAGTCGCCCAGGCGATCCAGCATCCGGGATACGCCCTTGTCGATGTTCTTCAACCTTGCGTTACGTTCAACCGGATCAACACCTATGGCTGGTACCGGCAAAGGGTGTATCATCTGGAAGACGAGGGCCACAACGCGTCCGACTGGGAAGCGGCCTGGCGGAAGTCGCATGAGTGGGAGGAGCGCATTCCGCTAGGCATCTTGTATCGGGCGGAGGGGGTGCCCACGTATGAGGAGCAAGTGAAGACACTGGCGGGGGGCTCGCCGGTGAGCCGCCTCGACGATCTGGTGAAGGACCCGCGCCCCCAGCAGTACGAGCCTCTTAAGGAGCGGTTCACGTAGGACCGCCTGTAGAGGTCGGAAGGAGGGCCGGATGGACTACGCCGAGTTTCTGAGCAGTGTGCAGGAGAAGGGCTCCCTATCCAGCGAGGAGGACGCGGAGCGAGCGGTCGTCAGCGTGCTCATGGCGATGGCCCAGGTACTCCCCGAGGCACAACTGGTGGCCCTGTCGGCGCGGCTTCCGCCGGAGGCCATGGTGTATCTCCGCCACACCGGGTCCGAACCCGACCCCTTCTTCGACAGCCACCTTTTCTTGGGCTGGGTGGTGTCCACTCTGGATGCCACGGCCGATCGCGACAAGACGGCTGGCGGGCTGGATCTGACTGCCGCCTACTCTGGGGAGGAGGCGGTCCGCCGCGCCCAGTGTGTTTTCTCCGTCCTGAAGGGGCAGATGCAATCCGACGACCAGCGGGAGTTGGCCGCCTTCCTGCCGGACGAAGTGAGCACCTGGTTCTTGAGCGCCTAGTCTACCTCGCCCACGTGCTCCGGCTCGTACTCCTTGAGGATGACGGCCTCGGCAGGCTCGAAGAACAGGTCGTCGCACCGGTCGCAGGCGGTGATGTGGGCCAGGACGGCTTCGTCCGGTAAGGGGCCGCCTTCGAAATAGCGAAACATCACGTCGCGCGCTTTGGCGCAGGGCATCTCCGGCGGTCGGTGCACGTCCACGGCCGTACGCTTCAGCATTAGGGTGATGAGGGGCGCGCGGCAGCCCTCACAGGCCATCAAATGGGCCTGGAGCCACACCTCGTGCTCTTCCATGTCGGCGATGACGCCCACTCGGACCGTGTCAGGGATGTGCAAGGCGGGAGCGACCTGCTGGCCCAGCTCTGCGGCGATCTGATGCTCCCGTTCGGTGTCCATGGAGGCTTTCCTGCCACCTCGATTATACAGCCATACGACACCAAGGGGAGGATTGCCGTATCGTTCTAGCAATGCGATTCTATTGACGTTCTGCTACCATGGCCTAGAATTTGTGCCAGTAGGTCATCGGAGGTGGTGCGTATAGGCTGAAACTCATGTACGCTGCTGGGCCGCGTGTGTCGGCGAGGTCGGCGGATCACGGCTTGGGCTTGCTTCTTGCTGTTATCTATTTCCTTAATCTCTCTCGCCTAGCCCCGATCACCTTCCTCGCACGGCCGTAGCGGTGGCTCGCGGCAAAACCACCCAGAGCCGAGCCATGGGGGACACGTCCGCAGTCTATATCCCCCTGAGCGAGGGAGGCCCGTGATAGCTGAAGGGCCGGCAAGGCCGCATTCATCGGCGGAGGCATTCGCCCACTGCCGGCGTGTGGCTACGAGCCACTATGAGAACTTCACGGTGGCGTCGTGGTTACTGCCGCGCGCGTTGCGTCCCCACATGTACGCCGTCTACGCCTACTGTCGCGGCGTCGACGACCTTGGGGACGAGGCTGAGGGCGACCGTCTCGCCTTGCTGGATGATTGGGAGGAAGAGCTGCGTCGCTGCTACGACGGCAGTCCCCGGCACCCCACCTTCGTCGCCCTTCAGGAGACGGTCGCCCGCTTTGATATCCCCCAGGAGCCGTTCCTGCGGCTCATCGAGGCGAACCGGATGGACCAGCGGGTGAGCCGCTACCGCACCTTCGGTGAGCTCCTGGGCTACTGCCAGAACTCCGCCAACCCAGTGGGCCACCTGGTGCTGTACCTCTTCGGGTACCGGGACGGGGAGCGACAGAGGCTTTCCGATGCCACCTGCACTGCCCTCCAGCTAACCAACTTCTGGCAGGACGTGCGGCGTGACCTGGACAAGGGCCGCATCTACATCCCCCTGGAGGAGATGGAGCGCTTCGGCTACAGCGAAGATGATCTGGTGGAGGGCCGCTTCGACGGGCGCTTCCGAGACCTGATGGCATTCCAGGTCGAGAGGACGCGGGATCTGTTCCAAGAGGGCCTGGGGCTCATCTCGAAGGTGCGAGGCCGCCTCAGGCTGGACCTACGGCTGTTCAGCCTGGGTGGACTCGCGGTTCTCGACGCCATCGAGGCGATTGACTACAACGTGCTGCACCAGCGGCCGAAGCTGTCCACGACGCGCAAGGCGTGGCTGGCAGTGCGAGGGCTGCTGCCGCTGCCGCTGCCGCTGCGGGCAAAGAGGGCGTCATGAGGGACGAACTGACGGTCGCGTACGACCACTGCCAGAGCCTCACCAAGCGGGAGGCCAAGAACTTCTACTATGGGTTCATGCTGCTGCCGGGCCGCCAGCGGCGCGCCATATACGCCGCCTACGCCTTCGCCCGCGAGTGCGACGACATTGTGGACGCTGGCCTGCCGACTGAGGAGGCGTCGCTGCGGCTGGCGGCCTATCGTGAGTCGCTGGACCGCTGCCTCGAGGGGCATCCCCAGGGCCCGGTGTTGGTGGCCCTCAAGGATGCCATCGATAGCCACCGTATCCCCCACGAGTACTTCTATCGGCTCATCGAGGGTGTGGAGACGGACCTGACCGTCGGGCGTTACGCCAATTTCGAGGAGCTGAAGCGCTACTGCTACCTGGTGGCGTCTGTGGTGGGGCTCATCTCCATCTCCATCTTCGGTTACCGGGGGGGAGAGCAGGCACGGCGGCACGCGGCGGACCTGGGTATCGCCCTCCAGCTCACCAACATACTGCGGGATGTCCAGGAGGACCTCCAGCGAGACCGCATCTACCTGCCTCTCGACGAGCTGGCGCGCTTCGGCTATGCGGAGGACGACCTGCGGGAGGGCGTGGCCAACGACGCCTTCCGGCGGCTGATGGCGTTCCAGACGGAGAGGGCGCGCCACTACTTCGAGAGCGGCCGGCGGCTGTTGCCCTTCCTGTCGCGGCGGGCCAGGGCCTGCGTGGGGGTGATGGCCGGGATATACAGCACGATCCTGGATGATATCCAGCGGGAGCCGGAGACGGTTCTGGAGCGACGGGTGAGCCTGAGCGCCGGCCAGAAGCTGGCGCTGGCCGGCCGCGAGCTGGTAAGGAGCCTGGTGCTGTGAGCGAGAGGGCCTCCGTTACCGTGGTCGGCGGCGGCCTGGCAGGGATCGCGGCCTCCTGTGAGCTGGCCGAAGCCGGCCTGAGGGTGACGCTGGTGGAGAAGCGGCCGTTTCTGGGTGGGCGCTCCTATTCCTACGTGGACAAGCGGTCGGGGATGGAGGTCGATAACGGGCAGCACGTGTTCCTGGGTTGCTGCACGGAGTACATACGGCTGTTGAAGCGGCTGGGCATGTGGCATAAGGTTCACCTGCAGAAGCGGCTGCACGTGCGGGTCATCGATAAGGTGTGGGGCGAGAGCGCGCTGGAGAGCCAGCGGCTTCCGCCGCCGTTGCACCTACTGCCCTCCTTGCTGCGGTTCCGCTCCCTCTCGCCCACCGAGAAGGCCCGCGCGGCCTACGCCATGGCCCGCATACGGTCGCTGGACGAAGCGGCCCGTCGAGACCTGGACGGCATCACCTTCGCCGCCTGGCTGCGTGCTCAGGGCCAGACGGAGAACGCCATCCGCGGCTTCTGGAACCTCATCGTCCTGCCAACGCTGAACGGCGACATCACTACTGTCAGCGCCGACCTGGCCCTGATGGTGTTCCAGGAAGGGTTTTTGCGCGACCGAAATGGCGCGAACGTGGGCTGGGCCAGGGTGGGGCTGTCGGCCCTGCTGGCGCAGGCGGCTCGAGAGTACATCGAGTGCCGCGGCGGCGAGGTGCGTCTGGGCCAGGGGATCACCGGGCTGCGCCTGGAGGACGGGCGCGTGGCGGTGAGTGGCCCGGGGCACGAGGCAGACTACGTGGTGGTGGCCGTGGAGCCGCGGCCGTTGGCGTCGCTCTTGCCGAAGCCGCTTCGCGAGGAGCCGTTTTTCGGGAGAATTGGGCATATCGATACATCGCCCATCGTGAACGTGCACATGTGGTACGACCGACTGGTGACGGATATGAAGTTCGCCGCTTTTTTGAATACGCCGCTGCAGTGGGTGTTCAACAAGTCGCGGCTGTGGGGGCAGGAGGGGGACGGCCAGTACCTGGACGTCTCCCTAAGCGGCGCGCGGGAATTCATGGACATGTCCACCCAGGAGATCGTCGGCCTGTTCGGCCGCGAGGTGCAGTCGTTGTTTCCCCTGGCGCGGACGGCCCAGCTCAAGCGGGCGCTGGTAGTGAAGCAGCGGGATGCTACCTTCGCGGCGCGGCCGGGCGTCTCCCGACTGCGGCCCAGCCAGCGAACTCCTGTGGGCAACCTCTTCCTGGCTGGCGATTGGACGGACACGGGCTGGCCGGCGACCATGGAGAGCGCGGTGCGCAGCGGCCTGCTGGCGGCGCGGGATGTGATGGAGGCGGTGGGACGAAGGGGCGTTGGGAAGGAGGTGATCAGCGCCACGTGAGGCAGAAATCATCTGCACTTTTCATGCGTTGTCGCCTGGAGGAGCGGGCATGAGAATCGTAAGAGCGAGGGCGCTGGGGTTCTGCTTCGGCGTTCGCCGTGCCATCGAGGTGGTGGCGGAGGCGGCTGAGGGGAGGGGGCCCATCGATAGCCTGGGCTCGATCGTGCACAATCCGGTAGTGATGGAGGCGCTCGCGGCCAGAGGAGTTCACGTGGCGCAGGGGCTGGACGATGTGAAGAGCGACACGGTGGCCGTAACGGCGCACGGGCGGGGGCCGGAGATCGTGGAGGAAGCTGCGCAGCGCGGGTGGGCCCTCGTCGACGCCACCTGTCCCATCGTCCGGAAGTCGCAGAGGGTGGCGCGGGCCCTGTGCGCCGAGGGGTTCCGGGTGATCGTCTATGGTGAAGAGGACCACCCCGAGGTGCGGGGAGTGCTGGCCTGGGCGGACGGGAATGGCACGGCGATCCTGGATCCGGAGGCGGACATAGACATACCCCGTCGCAAGGTAGCACTTCTGGCGCAGACCACCAAGAGCGAAGAGTCGTTTGCGGAGTTCGTGGCGCGCTTCGTCGGCCACAACATCCGCCGCATCAATGAGGTGCGGATCGTCGACACCACCTGTCCGGAAACGGACGAGCGCTATGACGCTGCGCGGGAGCTAGCGGCAGAGTGTGACCTGTTGGTGGTGGTGGGGGCCCGCAACAGCGCCAACACTCGCAAGCTGGCTCAGACCTGCGTCGACACCGGGGTGGAGACGCAACACATCGAGCGGGCTCAGGAGATCAAGTCGGATTGGCTGGAGGGAAGACGGGTCGTGGGCGTCACAGCAGGAGCGTCCACCCCCGACGAGTCCATAGATGAGGTGGTGGGGCGGTTGGAGGAGCTAGGCAAGCAGCTTGAAGCGAAAGGGCGGAGGGCACGGCGCCGCCTCCGGCCCAACTCAGTAGGTACCTGACAAAGAGGAGGGCGTAATGAAGTTCCTTTCGCAGACGTTCATGATCCGGACCGAGAGGGGGCCGCAGTTCATCGACATAACAGAAAGGGTCGAGCAAGTGGCTCGCCAGTCCGGTGTCTCCAACGGCTTTGCCGTCATCTTCTCGAAGCATACTACCGCCGCCATCCGGATCAACGAAAACGAGCCCGCGCTGCTGTCTGACATGGAAAGGATGCTGGAGGGGATCGCGTCCTCCCGTGCCCGGTACCAACATAACGAGTACGCTCATGCCTTCTCCGAGAACGGGGAGCGCCCCAACGGGCACTCCCACTGCCAGCACCTCCTGCTCGGCGCCAGCGAGGCCGTTCCCATAGTGGAGGGCAGGCTGCTGGTGGGTCAGTGGCAGCGCGTTTTCCTTATCGAGCTGGACCACGCCCGAGACCGCGAGGTGGTGGTGCAGTTCGTGGGGGAGTAGCCGTGGCGCTGCCGGCCGCATTCGGTCGTTACCGGGAGGAGCTGGACGCAAGGCTGCGTTCCCTGCTGACCAGCGGTCTCCCGCCGGGCAACCATCCGGAGGAGCTGCACCGGATGCTGCGCTACCATCTGGGGTGGGAGGATGCCGAGGGGCGTCCCGTACGCTCGGACAGCGGCAAGGCGCTGCGCCCCACCTTCTGCTTGCTGGCCTGTGAGGCCGCCGGCAGCGACTGGCGGAAGGCCCTCCCGGCCGCCGCCGCCCTGGAGCTGGTGCACAACTTCTCCCTCATCCACGATGACATCCAGGACCGCGACCGGGAGCGCAGGCATCGCGCCACGGTGTGGTCGGTGTGGGGCGAGGCCCAGGCGATCAACGCTGGCGATGCGCTGCTGGCCCTGGGCGGCCTGGCTGTCCTGGATCTCGCTGCCGAGGGGGTCGCGGTGGAACGGGTCCAGGAGGCGGCTCGAGTACTGAATCGGGCCACGCTGGAGATCGTGGAGGGGCAGGCTCTGGATTTGAGCTTCGAGGAGCGCCTGGACGTAACCGAGGACGCATACCTGGAGATGATCGAGAAGAAGACCGGAGCCCTGTTCGACTGTGCCCTGCGGCTGGGCGGGCTCGTTGGCGTTGCTGACCCCGCCGTCGCCGAGGCGCTGGGCCGCTGCGGCCGCTTGCTGGGGGCGGCCTTCCAGATTCGGGATGACATGCTGGGCATCTGGGGGGCGGAGAGCCGCACGGGCAAGGCGCCGGCGGCCGATATCCGCAACCGGAAGAAGTCGCTCCCAGCGGTGTACGCCCTGGCCCGCAGCGAGGGCGCAACGGCCGCCGAGTTGCGCTGCATCTACTCGCAGCCGAGTCTGAGCGATGCGAATGTCTCCATGGTTCTGGGCGCCCTGGAGTCGGTGGGTGCGCAGGCCTACTGCCGGCGGGCGGCGGAGGAGCGGAGGGAGCGCGCACTGGAGGAGCTGGCCGGCGTCGCTCTCGTGGAGGGGCCGGCGCGGGAGCTGCGGCAAGCGGCCGATTTTCTATTGGAGAGGGACTACTGACCTTCTAGAAAGGACTCATCGTGCCTGGTCAACCTTTGCGCCTCTCCCTGAACCTCGGATCGTACCTGTTCAAGCAGAGGCTGCGGGGCCGCAAGCATTTCCCCCTGACGATGATCCTGGAGCCGCTGGAGGCCTGCAACCTCACCTGCACCGGCTGCGGACGCATCCGGGAATACGAGCCCATCCTGGACCGCCGGTTGACGGTGGAGGAGTGCCTGCGGGCGGTGGAGGAATGCGATGCGCCCGTGGTCTCCATCGCCGGGGGGGAGCCGCTGATGCACCCCCATATCGGCGATATCGTGTCGGCGATCATCAGACAGAAGCGGTTCGTCTACCTGTGCACCAACGCCCTCCTCTACAAGCAGGCGATGAAGGTCATCAAGCCCTCGCCATACTTCGCCTTCGTAGTCCACCTGGACGGCCTGCGGGAGACCCACGACATCGCTGTGGAGCGCGAGGGCGTCTACGACGTGGCGATAGAGGCCATCAGGAGGTTCCGCCAGGCCGGATACCGGGTCTGCACCAACACGACGCTGTACAGCGGCAACCGGCCGGAGGAGTACCACGAACTGTTCGCCATGCTGAACGATATGGGCGTCGAGGGGATGATGGTTTCGCCGGGGTTCGGGTACAAGGAGGTGGACCACGACGGTATCTTCATGCAACGGCAGGAGGCCAACTCCTTCTTCCGTCGCATCTTCGAGGGAAGCAGGGATGGCATCCGCTTCTACAACAACCCGCTGTATCTGGACTTCCTCCAGGGCAAGCGGGACTACCGGTGCAGCCAGTGGACGACCCCCACCTATACTCCCGCTGGCTGGCGGAAGCCCTGCTACCTGCTGGCCGACGGCCACGCCGAGACGTTCAAGGAGCTGATGGAGACCACCGACTGGGAGGACTACGGCTGGGGCCGTGATCCCCGCTGTGACACGTGCATGATGCATTGCGGCTACGAGGGGTCCGCCATCCTGGAGGCGATGCACAAGCCTAGGGCCTTCCTGGAGCTGGCCGCCAGGACAATTCTGCCCGGAAGACACGTTCGAGGCTTCCGTCGGCACGACACAGCCGTGGTGGAGGAAGAGGCCAAAGAAGAGCAGCCGGTGGTGTGATGATCGCTGTGTTTGCCGCCCTGCGGCTGGAGGTTCAGCGCTTCCTGCGTCGTGTGGACGTGCGGGATCGTGATCACCTGGGCGGCCTCCCCGTGACGTTGGGCGACTATGAGGGTCGCCCGGTATTGGTCTGCCACACGGGCATGGGTTCGCGGGCGGCTGTGGCCGCCGCCACGGTGCTCGGTCGATACCGACCGGAGTTCGTTCTCTCTGCGGGGCTGGCAGGGGCGCTGTCGCCCGAGTGTGCCGTGGGAGACCTGGTCTTCTGTGAGAAGGTGTACCGAGCCGAGCCGGAGAGCGAGGCCGGCAGGGCCGCCGAGCCCATGGTCTCCGACCTGCTGCTCATGGAGACGGCGCGGCGGGCTGCCTCCGGCCGCGGCCTGTCTGCCCGTACCGGGAGCTCGCTGACTATGTCCCACCTGGTGGCGGATCCGAGCCAGAAGGCCCTGCTGCGCCAGGCCACGGGAATGGACGTGGTGGAGATGGAGAGCTACTGGGTGAGCCGTGCGGCCCTGGAGCAGCGGCTGCCGTTCCTGGCCGTGCGCGTGATATCAGATGGAGTGGAGGACCCGGTATTCGATCTCCCCGGGGTCGTCACGCCGGAGGGGGAGCAGCGAGTGCGCAAGGCTCTGCCCTACGTGCTGCGGCATCCTGGTAGCATCCCCCACCTGCTGCGACTGGCTCGCGGAGAGATGAAGGCGGTGGCCAACCTCACGCGATTCTTGGAGGCGTTCGTGCTTGCGTGCCCGATAACCGTCGCTGACGAAGCCGGCGTGAGGGAGTGAAGTCTCAAGGAGTTGGTAGTGGTAGAGGTAAGCGCATCAACGGCTGACGCTGGCCGCCTCGCCGAGGCGGTGGACGAAACGATCCGGCGTTCGCAGGAGTACTTCCTGCGCACTCAGCATCCCGACGGCTACTGGTGGGGCGAGCTGGAATCCAACGTGTGCATGGCGGCGGAGTACCTGCTGCTGACACACTTCCTGGGGAGCGCCGAGGAGGGACGTTGGCGCAAGATCGCGAACTACCTTCGGAGCCAGCAGAGGTCGGACGGGACTTGGGGTATCTACCACGAGGGGCCGCCGGACATCAACGCCACGGTGGAGTCCTACTTCGCTCTGAAGCTTGCGGGCGCCTCCCCTGACGAGCGGCCCATGCGTAAGGCGCGGAATTTCGTGCTATCCGCTGGCGGGGTGCCCAACGTCCGCATCTTCACCAAGATATGGCTGTCGCTGTTCGGTCAGTGGGACTGGCGGGGGGTGCCGGTGCTGCCGCCGGAGATGATATTCCTGCCGCCGTGGTTCCCGCTGAACATCTACGACTTCGCGTCCTGGGCCCGGGCAACGGTCGTGCCGATGCTGATCATCCTCAACGAGCGCCCGGTCTGCCCCGTCCCCGAATCGGCTCGCATCGATGAGCTATACCCGGCGCCGCGCCAGCGCATCGACTACTCGCTGCCGCAGCCAAAGGGGTGGCTCAACTGGCGGCGCGCCTTCTACACGCTGGATGGCGTGATGCGGCGCTACGAGCGCGTGGCCTTCAGGCCGCTGCGCCGGGCGGCCTACCGGGCCGCTGAGCGCTGGATCGTCTCGCACCAGGAGGCCGACGGCTCCTGGGGGGGGATACAGCCGCCGTGGGTGTACTCCCTGATAGCCCTCAAGCTGAGGGGCTACTCGCTGGACCACCCTGTGATGCGCAAAGGGTTGGAGGGGTTCGAGGGCGAGTTCGCGGTGGAGGACGAGCAGATCTTCAACCCGCAGGCGTGCGTGTCGCCGGTGTGGGATACGGGACTGGCGATGATCGGGCTGCTGGACTCGGGCTTGCCTGCGGACCACCCTGCGCTGGTGAGGGCGGGCCGCTGGCTCCTGCGTGAGCAGATCCTAGGCGGGGGCGACTGGCAGGTGAAGGCGAAGGGCGTGCAGCCCGGCGGCTGGGCCTTCGAGTTCGAGAACGATCTATACCCGGACACCGACGACTCGGCCGAGGTTCTGATGGCGCTGGCCCGCACCCGGCTGCCGGATGAGAAACGCAAGCAGCGGGCGCTGGAGCGGGGCAGGAGCTGGCTTCTGGGCATGCAGTCCAAGAACGGTGGTTGGGGCTCCTTCGATAAGGACAACACGCAGAAGCTGGTCACTCAGATACCGTTCTGCGACTTCGGTGAGGTGATCGACTACCCCACGGAGGACGTGACCGCGCACATCGTGGAGGCGCTGGCGCTGCTTGGCAATGGCGACTCGGAGGCGGTGCGCCAAGCGTTGGACTACCTCCGCCGCGAGCAGCGGGCGGACGGTAGCTGGTGGGGGCGCTGGGGTGTCAACCACGTCTACGGCACGGGGGCCGTGCTGCCCGCGCTCAGGGCGGTCGGTGAGGACATGGAGCGGCCGTACGTGCGGCGGGCCGCGCGCTGGCTCATTGACAGGCAGAACGAGGACGGAGGCTGGGGTGAGGGGTGCGAGAGCTATGAGGACCTACGGCTGGCCGGCCGCGGGCCCAGCACGGCCTCCCAGACGGCGTGGGCGCTGCTGGCACTGCTGGCGGCGGAGCCCGGCGCTGACGAGCTAGAGGCGCGGGCCGTTGAGCGGGGCGTTTCGTTCCTGGTGGAGCGGCAGGAGGAGGACGGGCAGTGGGACGAGCCTCACTTCACGGGCACAGGCTTTCCGGGGGATTTCTACATCAACTACCACATGTACCGGAACTACTGGCCGCTGATGGCGCTGGGTCGGTACAGGCACGGCCTTGTAGCCGGGTCGTAGTATCGCGCGCGGAGGTAGTACAGCTCGCTGTCCGCTTACCGTTGCTCGCCGGTGAAGAGCCAGTAGTTGTCGCTGGAACCCGACTAGGAAGGCATTCCTCCGAACAGGTCGTAAGTGCTGCCGGCACAGTATTCCCGGTGCCGTCTGTTAGGCCATCTGGACTATTTGAGGCGCCGCTTCTGTTTGAGGCTGTATCGAATTGCCCACCGGAGGCCAGGACTGCCCATCAGGATGGCGGTTAGCCAGATGGCAATGGCTAGGCCGGCAGCGACTGGAAAAGGCAGAAAGAACCATAGAATGAGGGCTGTGACTAGTCCGGCGCAGGAGATAGCCAAGGTACGCCAGTACCATGCTCGCGTTCGGTTGTTATTCATGGTCAACCTCGGATTACCCTTTGGCAATGTAGTCGTCGAAGGCGGCGGCCGCGTTTATGCCAGAAAGGGTCGTAAAGTGCAGACAACCGTCGTCGATAGACTAGGCCTAGCGCGCTGCGCTGGCTGTTTGCAGCTTCTCCTTGATCTGCTGTTTGATCTGGCGGACGCGCTCCATCTCCGGGTAGGCGCCGCCCTCGGCCTTGCGGTCGAATAGCACCTCGCCGTCGGCCCACACCTCCAGCCGGCCGTTGCCCACGGGGATGAGGGTCACGGGGGCGTCATCAGCGAAATCGTGCCAGATCTCGGTCGCCATCCAGGCGGCCAAGGGAAGGTAGCCTCAAACCACGCAGTACTTGATCTCGATGGTCAGCTTGCCGCGGTAACGGTCTTCCATCTGCGACTGCCTCCTAGTCCAGGCCAAGGCCGGCCTTGGCCTCATCGCTCATCAGATCCGGTGTCCACATGGGATCGAAGGTGAGCTCCACGTCTACGTCCTTGACGCCGGGCAGGACGCGCACCATCTCCTGGATCTGCTCGATGATCATGGGGCCGATGGGGCAGGCAGGGGTCGTGAGGGTCATGCGAATGTGGACGTCGCCGTCCTTGACATCGACGTCGTATACGAGCCCCAGGTCGACGATGTTGTAATGGAGCTCCGGGTCGTAGATGTCCTTCAGGGCCTCTGTGACAAGTTCTTCGTTGATCATGGTTGCTTCCTTCTAGCTCGGGCGTCCGGTCTCCATTGTAGCGTAGGACGAGGAGGGCGTACTAGGCGGCCTGCAACTGAGGCCGTCTGCTACAATCGGACGCGAGGCTGACCTTGGCGATGTCACGCCCCTCGTCGGAGATCCCCCGCGTCAACCGGATGGTCTACGCCTCTGGGAGCATCGCCGGCAACGTTCTCTCCCGCTCCACCGCCCTCTGGCTGGTCTTCTTCTTCGCCCCGCCTTCCGACGAGACGGACCTGCCGACGCTGGTGCCGAGGGTGGCCCTGGGCTTCATGATCGTCGCCATTACCCTCATCGATTCCATAGACGATCCCCTGATCGGCTTCTGGAGCGACAGGACACAGACGCGTTGGGGCCGGCGCATCCCCTTCGTTCTGTTCTCCACGCCGGTGTACGCCGTGACGTTCGCCCTGATGTGGTTCCCGCCGGGCGGGGACGCCGGGCACTTCGCCAACGCGCTCTACTTCTTCTTCTTCGTGTGGCTGCACCGCCTGTTCTCGACGCTTTCCGGCGGGCCGTTCGAGTCGCTGCTGCCGGAGATCGCTCGTACGCCGCAGTCGAGGGTGAGCGTCGTGGCGTGGCAGGTGTTCTTCGGTGCCCTGGGGGCGGTCGTCGGCCTGGTGGTCAGCGGAATCATCAAGGACGCGTTCGACTTTCGGGTGATGGGGATCACCATGGCGGCGATAGCGTTCACGTCTCGCTACATCGCACTGTTTGGGGCTTGGCGGTACGCCCGCACGGACGTGCCGCCGGTGCGGGCCAACCCGGTACGGGCCTTCCGCGACACGTTCCGCAACGACCAGTTCCTATACTTCCTGCCCACGTTCGTGCTGTTCAACATGGCGGTCACCCTGCTTACCGCCGCCTTCCCTTTCTATGTGGCAGTCGTTCTCCTTGGCGGCTTTCCCGAGAAGATCGCAGACTTGGAGACGGGCAGCGTCGCCCAGCTTCACCTGTTCGGCGCGGAGATCGGCCTAGGCCTGGGCTTGGTCGTGGGCCTGCTGACTGGCGTCGCTATCCTCGCTGTTCTCTTATCGTTGCCCCTGGTCTATCGACTGTCGTTGCTGAAGGGGAAGGCGTGGGTCTACTCCACCGCTATGCTCATCAGTGCCCTGGGATACCCGTTCATCTTCTTCATGGGGTTCATCCCCGGGGTGCCGGCGATGACGCAGAGCCTGGTGTTCATGGCGCTGGCCGGGCTGCCCATGGCTGCCGTGTTCACGTTCCCCAACGCCATCATGGCCGACATCATCGACTACGATGCGGTGCAAACGGGGATGCGGCGGGAGGCGATCTACTACGGCTCGCAGGCCACCATCGAGAAGTGGGCCACCTCCCTGTTTGCGCCGATACTCGCGCTGGTGCTGCTGCTGGGGGAAACGGCCGATAACCCGCTGGGGGTCCGGATGGTTGGTCCGGTGGCCGGTGTGGCGGCTCTTCTGGGCTATCTGTTGTTCCGTGGATATCGGCTTCCGGACGCGGTGACCGCGGAGAGCGTGCAGCAAGCGGGCCTGCGGGTAGAGAGGCCGGAGCCGCCGCCCGACCTTGGATAGGGGCGCTACCTGTCGATCCGCTCCATCAGCTCGGCGTACTGGGTCAGGTGGCGGGTGACAAGAAACTCGTCGAGGGCTCGGCAGTGGGCGTTCGTGCCCAACCGCGCTGCGTAGTCGCTGTCCTTCAAGATGCGACTCAGCGCTGTGCCAAGCGCTCTTGTATCGAGCGGATCCTGAAGCAATAGCCCGTGTACGCCGTCGGCGATCTGATCCTGGATGCCGCCGACCGCACTGGCAACGATGGGCCGGCCCTTCCACATGGCCTCGGTGACTGTGAGGCCGAAGCCTTCGTGCAGGCTCTTCTGAACCACGACCGCTGCGTGCCGCTGCAGGGCGTTGACGATCGCTGCGTTCTCTTGCACGTCCCGCATGGGAAGGATGGCGAGGTGGACGCGGTTTCGATCTGAGTGGGGTAGGTGACGCCACACCGCCATCACCTCGTCCAGGACAGCAGCCTGTTCTGGGTCATCCGCGATGGCCCTTGCGCTGGGGCCCGCGAGCACGAGCTCGGCGCCAGCCGGGGCGGCGCCGTCCACAAGCTGGGCGAAGCCTTGCATCACGCCAGCGGGGTCCTTGAGGCGATCCCATCGTGAGATCTGCACCACCAGCGGCGTTTCCCACCTTGGGGCTCGGCCATGGCGGAACACATCGGCGTGGCGCCGCACGCGCCCCGGTGAGCCATCTTCGCGGCGGAACGTTGGCGACCCATCGCCTGGTGGGCCCTCCACCAAGCCCGTGTGGACGAGGATGGCACGGATCGTAGCGTAATCCAGCTCCTGGTTCTTGGCGGAGAAGGCGTCAATGGAGGGGGGAATCACCACGCTGCGCCCATGGTCGCAACAGTCGGGTATGTAGTGATTGCGCGAGAAGACGGTGGCGGCCACGTCCTCCAGGTAGGGGGCCAAGAAGCTCCATCCCAGCCCTACCTCTCCGTTGGGCTTGTCCCCTCCCACATGGCAGCGCCAGATCACTGTGGCGCCTGACCGCACCAGATAAGGGACCAGGCCGGCGGTCTGTGGGTCATGAAGGATGACGAAATCGCGAGGGCGAATGAGTCCCAGGAGTCCTTCCGCGTTCGCCTGAAGCACCCGGTCGTAGACAGCACGTTCTCGCTCGCCAAGTTGACTACCGTCTCCCTCGGAGCCGTGAAGGGCGTGGTGGAGCCTCTTGGTGATCTGGAAGAACTCCGAAGTCCCCTCGATGACCAGCCATCGTGTGTCTATGCCCAGCGTCAGCAAATAGCCGAGAAGAGACCGCAGCATTTCGGCCACGCCTCCGCCGGATCCGGTCGAGTTCACGTTCCAGAAGACCCGACCCTGCATTCTCCTCTGCATCTCCTCCGCCACCCTGTAGGTCTCGCGGATGCGGTCATCCCCGATTAGCGGTCGGAGGAGTTCAACCGGCCTGGCACCGACTCGTATCTGCTTCAGTCGCGGCATGCCCCAAACCCTCGTGGATATGGCGGTGAATCGTGGTTATCGAGTCTTTATGATTTCTTATCCTTTGACGTTGTGATCATCTCCACTGTATGCGACTCAACATACATAGAGGCCCTTCCGATAGGAGACATATGGTGAATACAGGACGCTCCCGAATCTCCTGCCGTCGTGGCGGTTGGGCGGAAGACTCAGGGAGCGCCGATCATAGGTAGAACGCAGATAGGCAGGGAGAAGTTTCAGGGGCGGGAGGGCCGTGGAAGGCCAGTGCGGTGCCTTCTTGTCCCGCCGAGGTGTGCTCAGCGGTGAGCTTCAGCCTCCGCAAGGACATCCTTCTTCAGTGTCACCTTGTCCACCTTGCCAATCGGCAGCATCGGCAGTACGTCACGAACGATGATCGCCTTCGGTACCTTGAAGTTCGCCAGATGATCCTTGCAGAAAGTGCGCAGCTCCTCCTCGGTCGGATCGGTGCCAGGCCAACGAATGACGTAGGCGCGGCCGACTTCCGAGTAGACGGGGTCCGGGACATCGAAGACTGCTGCGAGGGCCACCTTGGGATGTTCTTCCAGTACCAACTCAACCTCGCGCGGATAGACGTTCTCACCGCCGGACTTGTACATCTCGCTGAGTCGCCCACGGATGACGTAGTTTCCGTCCTCGCGGAGCAAGGCCACGTCGGCCGTATGGAGCCAGCCCTCGGAGTCGATCGCTTCGCGGGTGGCTTCGGGGCGCCGCCAGTAACCCAGCATGATATGGTCTCCGCGTACCTGGATCTCCCCCTCCTCGCCTGCTTTGACCGGGATCCCGTCGGGATTCGCGATCCGCACCTCGAAGTGCGGATCAGGTCTCCCCACGGTCTCGGCCAGCGTGTCCAGATCCGCATCGGCGTCGGTGTACACCACCGACCCGGTCGTTTCGGTCAGGCCGAAGCTCGTGGCGACCCTCGCCCCCGTCTTCATCAAGGCGGCAATCATCTCCCGTGGCGCGTTAGCTCCTCCCCAGATGATCCCCTGCAAACTGGAGAGATCGTACTCGTCGAAGTTGGGAAGCGCGAGTGTGAACTGGAACATGGTGGGCACCTGTCCCCATCCGGTGATCCGCTCCCGCTGGATTAGCTCGAGGATGCGCGGCGGATCGAACTTCTCCATGTAGAAGATCGTCCCCCCGGCTACGAGAGTATAGGAGCAGATGTCACCCATGAATCCGATGTGATTGACTGGCAGGTTGCAGATGATCCGCAGGGGCTCGACGTCCCAATGGTCAGCCTGGACCCGCGAGCAGTACACGAGGCCGCGGTGGGGCAGGATCGCCCCCTTGGGCCTTCCTGTCGTGCCCGAGGTGTAGACGATCAGTGCTGCATCCATCGTCTCGACCGCGTCGCGGGCCTGAGACAGCTCCTCTTCGGAGACGCCCTCGCCCTCGTCCAGCCAGGCGCTCCACGACGACGTTGTGCCGTGTCCTTCCTCCCCGATGATCACCATCCGCTGGATGAAGTCGTGCTCCCGGTCGAGGCTCCGGAGCACTTCGGTGTGATCGCCCTCGGCGTCCCTGGCAAAACCCATCAGGAGCTTCGGCTCCGCGTCGCTCACAAAGTAGCTCAGCTCGCCGATGGGGAACTTGGGGTTCAGCCCAACCGTGATCCCGCCGATGCTGGCGTTGGCCAGAAACGCCAGGAAGCATTCCGCGCGGGGCGTGGCCATGAAGGCGACCCGGTCGCCTTTGCGCACGCCGGCCGCCAGAAGGGCGCGCGCGAAGGAATCCACCTGCTCGGCGAACTCGCCATAGGTCCAGCGCTGCGATTCCTGAACCAGTGCGTCCTGATCCGGCTGCTTGTCGGCATAGTAGGCGACGTAGTCGCTGATGCGCTGCAGTTCGGGCGATGCGGCCATGGTTCCCTCCTCGAGATGCCCGCGTGCCGGGCGGGTGGTAGGGCGAGGGGCTACGCCCAGACCACCAGCGCCAACCATTCGGCGGCCACCCGCGGCTGATCGGCGCCTTCCTGCTCGATGGTGGCTTCGATCGTCACCAGGTATCGATTGTCTCCCTTGAGGCGGACGTCCTTCAGCACCATTCGCGCCCGGACGCGGGAGTCCACGGGTACCGGTCGGATGAATCGCACCCGGTCAAAGCCGTAGTTCAGCCCGTAAGCGACATCTTCCGCCAGGGGTGCGATCTCATTGACAAAGCCCACAAGCATCGAGATGAGCAAGGAGCCCTGAGCGATCGTCGTGCGGAAGGGACTCTCGCGTGCTGCGCGCTCGGGGTCGTTGTGCAGCCAGTCCTTGTCGCCGGTGACCTGTGCGTGGGCGTCGAGCTTCGCCTGATCGATCGTCACCCAGTCGCTGAGCCCGAGTTCCTCGCCGATGCGCTGCTGTGCAGCCTCGAGGGTGGATTTCGCAGTAGACATCGGCCCTCCTCCTTTGGAGATTGGACTGGTCGCCCGCCTGGATCGCCCCGTACGGCCGGGCAGCTCCTATCCGTGGAGCGCCCGGGCGATGTCTTCCAGGCCCAGTTCCTCCAGCTTGGCGCGGCTGGGCATGCAGGTCTGCTGATCCCAGTCGCAGGCGGCCAGGAACTCGCGCTGCATGGTTTCGCCGTCGAGGGTGAGGTCCTTGTGGGGGCCCGCCTCCAGGGGTGGGTTGCCCACCACGCGGCCGGGGACACGACGCTGGGCCGGGTTATCGCCTTCGCGCACCTGGAAGGCCATGCGCAGGTTGGCGATGCGCTCGCCCGTGCGGCGCAGCTCCTCGTGGGTGACATCCCAGCCGGTGACGCTGTTGATCCACTCTGGGATGCGCTCGTTGGGGCCCACAAACGTGATGAACATGCAGGTGCCGATGCTGTTGACGATGTGCAGGTACTCGGCGGCTGCCTTGTGATGCTCGGCTCGGCCGGTTGCCTGCGTTCTGTCCGATATAGCGGGGGGGATCGCCCAGCCGCCGCGGCCCGTGCCGTGGTAGAGGGTGTGGCGGGCCGGCGTGGGATCCAACTTGTAGGTGGCGAAGTACTCGGGCTCAAGCCTGGCCTCGTGCATGGGGAGCTCCTCGCCGCCGATCTCTATGGCGAACGGCTCCGCCTTCGGCCCCAGCTTCTCCGCCGCCTTGCGGATGCCATCGCCGAAGAGGTCGCCGATCCCCTCCCGCTTGCCGATGCGGTGCAGCATCTCGATGATGGCCTCGCTGTTGCCCCAGTTGAGTTCCAGGCCCCCCGTGTCCTCGCTGCCTATCAGCCCGTTCTCGTAGCACTCGATAGCGAAGGCGATGGTGGCGCCGGCGGAGATGGTATCCAGCCCGTAGGCGTTGCACAGGTGGTTGGCCTGCTGGAGGGAGTCGATGTCGGCGTTCAGGGACAGGGTGCCAAATGCGCAGGCGGTCTCGTACTCGGCGCGATGAGTGTGCTTGGGATATGGGTGCTCTGGGTTTTCCGACTCCTTGCTCTCGGCGCCGCAGGCGAGAGGACAGTGCCAGCACCCGTAGGCCTTCTCCATCTTTTCGTTGAATTTGGCCCCCATGAGCTGCTGGGACTGCGGGAAATCGACGGTCCCGACGCCGCCCCAGTTCTTCACCGGCGAGTCCCCGCTCATGGCCGCGGTGCCGGTGATACCGGTGGTGCCGAAGGAGCGGAAGAAGCCGGCGGCGGGCCCGAACTCGTCGAGGGAGGTGCGGACGAGGGCGCGGATATCCTTGTCGTCGCCCGCCAGGAGCTTGCGGGAGCTCAGGCAGACCACGGCCTTGAGCTTCTTGGAGCCCATGACGGCTCCCAGCCCGCTGCGGGCCGCCAGGCGGCCGCGCTCGTTGCAGATGCCGGCCATGTAGGATAGCTTCTCGCCTGCTGGGCCGATGCAGGCGATGCTGGCCTTCTTGCCGTGGCGCTCCTTGAGCTGCTCCTCCGTGGTGATGGCGTCGAGGCCCCAGAGGTCGTCGGCATCCCTGATCTCCACCTTGTCGTCCTCGATGAGGAGGTAGACTGGCCGCTGCGATGCCCCATTGAAGAGGAGACCGTCCCAACCGGCCTGCTTGAGGAAGGGGCCGAAGTCGCCGCCGCAGTTGGCGTCGCCCCAGCCGCCGTTCTTGGGGGTCTTGCCCACGGCCTGGAAACGGATGCCGAAGAGGGGGGTGCCGGTGAGAAGGCCGGGCATGAGGCCCAGGACGTTGTCAGGGCCGAGGGCGTCAGCGCCGTGGGGGATGCGGTCGAAGAGCAGGCGAGCGCCCAGGCCGTAGCCGCCGATGTAGCGGCGGTACATCTCCTCCGGCAGCGATTCGGACTCCAGGGCGCCCGAACTGAGGTCAACGTTGAGGATCTTCCCGTTGATGGCCTGGTTCAGCATTCTCTGCGCTCCCTTCACAAACCCTCGCCTCGTGGGGCCCATCTACCGTAGCCGCGCCGGTTGCCACTCTCCGACGCCGCTACGGCTAGGATACGTCAAGCCTGATTGGAGCCTCAAGCCGGTCAGCGTACCCTCGGACGTGCAGAGCGCGGGGCCGCGCTATCCCGCGAACACCCTCGCAGCCTGAATGCCTTCGTCGCTAGTCGTGCTGGCCGAGGATGGTCACCGAGCAGACCGAGGCTGGCCCGCCAAGGTTGTGAGCCATGCCCAGGTGCGGATCCTTGACCTGAAGCCCGTCGGCCCGCCCCTGGAGCTGCTTGGTCGCCTCATAGATCATGCGGCAGCCGGTGGCGCCGATGGGGTGGCCGAAGCACTTGAGACCGCCGCTGGGGTTGACCGGGGTGTCTCCCTCTATGTCCGTCATGCCGTCGGCAACCGCCGCGCCGGCCTTCGGCGGGTCGACGAAGCCCAGGTCGCCGATGTTGAACAACTCGGTGCTGGTGAAGCAGTCATGCACCTCGGCAAAGCCGATCTCCTTGCGAGGGTCCTTGACGCCGGCCTCCTCGTAGGCCATGGCAGCCGCCTTCTTGGTGGCGGGAAAGCCCAGCCAGTCGTAGCCCGGCCTGTACATGGGGAAGGTGGAATCAACGGCCAGCGCGTTGGCCTTGACCAGCACGTAGTCGTCCTTGTGCTTCATGTCCTTGGCGATCTCCGGCCGCGTGATCACCACGGCGGCGGAGCCGTCGGACATGGCGCAGCAGTCGAAGCGGCCCAACGGCCAGGCGATCATCGGGGCCTTAAGGGCGTCGTCAATGGTGATCGGCCGACGGAAGTGGGCCTTGGGGTGGGCGGCTCCGTTCTTGTGGTTCTTGACGGCCACGCGCGCCAGGTCCTCCTTGGTCCAGCCCCAGTCGTGGAAGGCGCGAGAGGCAGCTAGGGCGAACAGCCCCGGCGCGCTGACTCCGCTCATTACCGGGTGGCCCCCCTCGACCGGCAGGCCGCTGGACCCCTGGTCCATGAGCTTCTCCACGCCGCAAGCGACCACGATGTCGTAGACGCCGGCGGCCACGGCGAAGCAGGCGTTGCGGAAGGCATCCATGCCGGAGGCGCAGAAGTTCTCGACCCGCGTAACAGGCTTGCCGAACAGCTTCATCGGCTCCGCGAACGTGCCACCCGATATCCCGGTGAAGTGGTACAGCACCCCCACCCAGGCCGCCTCGATGTCCTGGGGAGTGATGCCAGCGTCGTCCAGGGCCTCGTACACGGCCTCTACGAGGAGGTCCTCCTGGTCCTTCTCCCAGAGCTCACCGAACTTGGTGCAACCAACGCCGGCGATCGCCACTCGATCTTTGATCCCAGACATGTCTCCTCCTTTCGGGCGGAGCGCTAGCGAGAAGGCCTAGCCTCCCCTAACCGGTTGGCACTTCCAGTAGTAATTGTGGAATCCCGCGCCCTCGTGGAGGCAGCGCAGGGTGAGTTCCACGGGCATGCCAATGCTCACCTCCGTGGGGTCGCAGTCGGTCATCTGCAGAAAGGTGCGGCCCCCACCCTCCAGATCCGCCACAATCCTGGGGACGGGGGTGCTCAAGTACTCGCCTCCCACCAAATGGTCGAGCGTATAGGTGAACACCGTCCCCTTGCGGGCCAGCTTCGCCTCGTCCAGCTCATCCTTCGTTCCACACTCGACGCACACGCGCGGCGGCGGGTACTGCACCGTGCCGCACTTGCGGCAACGGGAGCCGTAGAGGGCGAGCTCCATCTTGCTGTCCCGCCAGTAGGTGACCGGCGACGAAGGGGGAACGTACCTGTCCCTGTCCGTGAGCTTGCGGAATGCCGCGTAGGCGCCGTAGTTGGGGAGCATGCGCTTGTTCATGAGGAAGGTCTGAAGCGATCGCTTGCCGGGGACCTCGGGGAAGGCGTCGCTCAGCTCCACCAGAAAAGCGTCAGCGCCGTCGCCGTAGTTGGCCACCAGCAGCTTGTCGCCGGCCTTGGCGCCGTCCAGGGCGGCGGCCAGCATCATCAGCACCTGGGGCGTGCCCGTGTTGCCCAGCAGGAGGAAGCCCGTGTCCTGGATCTGTGGCATCTCCAGGCCTAGCTGGCGGCCGAGGGTCGCGTGGGCACGGGGATCGTTGGCGGAGAAGACCCCTTTGCTGATGTCCTTGGGGGTGAGGCCCTCCTTCTCCGCCAGCGCCGTCGCCGCTGCCACCATGCTGGCCATGTAGCCGTGCCGGGTCTCCAGCTTGGGTTCGAAGGCGCGAACGTAGCGGTCGGAGGAGCGGCGCCAGGGCCCAATGACCTCGCTGGTGACGGATTGGAAGCCGCGGACGGTCGCCGGCCCTTTCTTCGACAGGAGGAAGGCGGCGCCGCCGTCACCCAGGAGCTGCTCCCACATCGTCTCCGGTTCGGCGGGACGGTTGTCAGCCGCCACCACCAGCACGCTGTCGGCCGAGCCGCTCTCGATGGCGTCGTGGGCCGCCCTCATGGCCACGGTGGCCGAGCGGAGGGAGTCGGTGAAATCGGCGGTGACGATGTCCTGGCGCAGGTCCAGCACGCCGGCGATGATGGAGGCGCACTGCTTCTCCGTGTAGGGCGGAGTGGTGCTGGCGAAGTAGACGCCGTCGACGGTGGCCGGGTCGATGCCCGCCATGCACTCCAAAGCGGCGGCGACCCCCATGGTGATGGCGTCCTCGTCGGCGTTGGCCACCGAGCGCTCCCCGGGCACGCCGGGAATGCCCCAGGCCTGGGCCATCTCCTGACGTCCCAGCCGGTATATCGGTATGTAGGCTCCGTACGATGCTATGGCTACCATCGACTCCTCCTCGGCTCACGATCGGTAGGGTGAGAGGGCATATTGGCTATCTACGACAACACGTACGCAGGGTGGGATCGTAGTAGGAGCAGAAGGCGTCGTCCCAGTAGGGATCCTCGAACAGAAAGCCCTGCTCGTCCTGGCCATCGGTACCCTTGGCGGCTTCCTCGCTGCCGATCAGGGGCTTCCTGGGCCTCCGCCGACGCGAACTCGCATTCTTTGCCTTCGGTCTGCGGGTCTTGACGGCGTTGCTCATCTAATGTGAATCCCGTCACAGTCTATCCCTGGGGCGCTCGCCTGACAAGGCCAGCCCCATTTCTGGATTTGCTCTTCCGCATGTTGCGGGCCGCACAGGCGCCCCACTGCTCAAGCCTGCTGCCACCACGCATCGAACAGCCACGCAGGGGAGTTCAAGCCCACCCCGGGGGAGCGTCGGGCATCCAGGCGATACCCAGGAGGGAGTCGCCTCGGGTGCGGTCGACGGGCCGGAACACTTCCCAGTCCACCGGCTCGACCTCAAGATCGATGATCGGGTAACCGATCGGCGTTCCAGTCCCGATGCAGGCGAACGTCTCCGGATCGAAGCGCTCGACTCCGTAGGCGTCCGCGATCACCCTGCCGACCTCCTGTTGCCACGCGGTGGGTCGGACGCCTGGCCTGGGCACGCCGCTCACATTCCGGGCGACAATCGCCTTGAAGGCGGCGGGATGACCGTAGCGCACGCAGAACAGCGCCCGCTCGCTCCATCGCGGAGTGCTTTCTATGAAGTTTCGCCTCGCCAACTCGATCATTACCCCCCGCCTTTGGAACTCGGGGGCGACGCAGGCGAGGCCGCCGAGCATCACGACCTGCTCCGGCAGACGCGGCAGGTCCATGATGCGCACGTCGCTCACGGTGAAGCCGGCAGGCTTTTCGCCACGAAGCGCCACGGTCACACAACGTAGTTGCCCCAGCAGCTTCTCGAGATGCGCCTGGTTGGCCTGACGGAAGGACGCGTCGAACATCTCGGACAGGAGACGCCGGTCTGCGGTCGTGAGAGTGTCGGTGGGCACCGTCCTGAACACGAAGCCGGGGAGATGGCGCTCGGCGGTCACCAGCAGCTCTCGGAGGTCAGTCATCTCTTCCCCCGTACATGCGCCTGCCGCCGTTCCCTCTCCGCGGCTAGAACATCCCCTGCCTGGCGCGATAGTCGCGCAGGACCATGCGAGCGACTTCGGCGCCGGAGTCGACGGCCTGGTGGGTGCCGCAGCCGTAGCCGCCGGCGTCGCACCCGACGTAGTACAGGCCGCGGATGGGTGCCCTGGCCGAGGGCTTGTGACGGCCACACTGACCGACGATCTGGGCGAGGCCGATGCACTCGCCGCCCTGACCGGGCAGAACGTGGTCTCTGGTTAGGGACGACACATGCGCCGTCGAGTAGCGTTCCTCTCGCTCGACATGCGGTCGAACGTCCGGCCACAGCTTGTCCACCATCTCGTCCAGCTTGCTCCACCAGACTTCGGGGTCGGCCATCTCCGGGTCGGGCGAGCAGAGGGTAGCCATGATGGCGCATTGCTTCCCCTCGGGAGCGAGGCTGGGATCGTACAGCGCCGGCACGACGTTGAACACGACGACCTCGTCGGGCGTCTCGCCCGCCTTGATCCGCCGGAAGCGCTCCGAGTCCCAGTAGCTGTCGTCGGAGAAGGCGATGTACACGGGGTACTCAAAGACCGGCTTGGAGAGGAAATAGCGGATGCCCATCAGGCCCCAGGAGGGGAGCAGGCCCTTGACATAGTTGACGTAACCCTTGTCGAAGTGTTTGTCGCCCACGAGCCTGAGGACTGTGGGCTGGATGCCGGCGTTGCTCACAACGATGGGGGCGGTGAAGCTTCCTGCCTCCGTGGCGACCCCGGTGACAGCGCCACCTTCGACGGTGATGCCGCTGACCGCGGTCCTCAGGCGCACCTCGCTACCGTACTTCTCCACCGCCTGGGCGAACACCTCGGCCACGCGACCGTAGCCGTCGCTGCTGTAGCGCATGGCGCCGCCGGCCGCGAAGTCGCTGAACGTCCTGATGGCCTCCGACGCCGCAACGAGATCGATGGGGGCCACGAAGATGATGTTGCACTGCATGCCGAAGTAGCTGTAGACGGATTGCGGCAGGCGATAGCGTGACAAGAACTCGGCGAGAGTCACGTCGTCCAGGGCGTAGATATCCTGGGGCGTCAGCGCGGACATCTCGGCGAAGAACCGCGCTACCTCCGGCATGTCGCCCGGGTCTAGCTGCAGCCAGCTGATCATGCTGGCCATGTCGCGTTGCTCTCGCGGCCGCGCGGGGCTGATAAGGGGTTCGTACTTGCCGGAACGTCCCTTGTAGAGCAGCGCGCCTGTCGGGGTCTCAGGCGTGAGCAGCTCCACCTCGCCCTCCATGTCGATCTCTTTGAGGACGGCGGCGAACTGGGAGTTGAGGCTGGGCCCTCCCACAACCGGCCATAGCTCGTAGCGGAATCCCTCCTTGGACATGGTGAGGGCTTTGCCGCCGGGCTGAGAGTTCTTGTCCAGGAGGAGCGTCTTCAGGCCGTGCTTGGCGAGGAGGGCGGCGCAGGCTGCGCCGCCGAACCCGGCGCCAACGACGATGGCATCGTACTGCTGGGCCATGGCTGTCCCTTCTCCCTACCTCTCTCCGTCTACTTGTCTTTGGAGGTGCCGGCCTCGGGCCCGGGCGCGGAAGAGTCAGCCATTGCCGCCGCTGCCTCCTCCGCAGGGCGGCGCCAGAAGAGGATCTTCCTGAGCCAGTGGCGGCCGACCATGCCGATGACGCTCGGGTTCTTCGCCACCCGGATCAGCCCCGGCACATCATCCTCGTCGAAGCGGATCCAGAACTCCCAGTTGACAGGGTCGGTGATGCGCCCGGAGACGACCACCTCTTGTCCGTCCCTGTGGACGTCATATTTCATGAAGTCCATCTTGAGTTCTTGCTTGCCCAAGCCGCGCGACCACAGTTTCATGCTCTGATTTCCTTAGCCAACCGGCTGCTGCCCGGGGCTGCTACTCCATGTACGTTTCTAAGTACCGCTGAACGTGTGGGGGAGGAGTCCACCACTTCTTGGCGCCGAGATCTTCTGCCACCTTGCCGGCGGCGATGTAACCGGGCCCCCCGGTGATGAGCGCTCCCGGATAGCAGGAGGCGCCGCACAGGTAGAGGCCCTCGACAGGCGTCGCCGAGCTGGAGCACTCCGGGTTGGGGCGGAAATACCCCAGTTGCAGGGGGTTATAGTCGCCGTGTTTGAAGCTGCCTCGCCGCATGTTGGGGAAACGCGTCTCGATGTCCACCGGCGTTTCGTACTGGCTGATACGGAACTTGTCCGGTGTGAAGTTAGGGGCTACCCGCTGCCACTTGGCCAGCGCTGCCTCCTCCAGTTCCTTGCCGCGTACCCCCCAGCCGCCGGCGATGTCGTAGGGGGCGTGCATCTGGAAGAAGGAGACCTGCCCGCCCGGCATCCGGCTGAGGTGGGGATCGAAGAAGGTCTCGCAGGTGCTGTGGCCGCCGAACTCGTCGCCCACTTCGCCCGCCATTACCTTGTCCCAATGCGACAGAAGCTGGTCGACGCTTTGTATCCCGATGATGACCATGAACGACTCGTTGACCCACGGATCGTCGGCGGTGTAGAGGGGGCGTTCGTCTGAGGCGACGTGCAGGGTGTAGAAGCTCCACTTGTCCCACTTCCACTTGCCGACGCTGTCGACAAGCCCCTCCGGCAAGTGCTCACGTCCGAGCAGGTCGATGAAGGTGGACTGGGGGTCGAGGCTGGACATGACCACCTTGGCCTTCAGAGTGCGGTTGTCTGCGGTCCGCACGCCGGCCACCCGGCCGTTCTCGGTGAAGATCTTGGTCACCGCGGCATTGTCCAGAACTGTGCCGCCGGCCTCCAGCACCTCTCGCACTAGGGCACCAGCGAACTTGTGCGAGCCGCCATAGCAGTAGCACTTGTTGGCGCCCTGGACGAGGAGCAGCGGGACGAAGAAGCCCACCCCGCTCTCTCTGGGGTCGAGGCCCCACATGCAGCTGACGTAGAGCATAAGAGCGCGGACGCGGTCATCCTCGAAGAGCTCGGTAATGATGTCGAGGGGACTGCGCTCGGTCATCTCCAGCACAGCCTTGCCGATGTCCGTGCGCTCCATTGCGATGCTCAGCTCCACCGGGGCCATGGCAGGCACGTAGGTGGCTGGCGCCACTACCTCCTGCACAACGCGCCGCCAGGTCCCCATGAGCTTGCCGAAGGTGTCAGCGTCCTTCTGCGAGAACTTGGCGATGGCGTCCCTGGTGTCTTCGAGCATGCGGGCGAGGACCAGCGACGTCCCGTCATCGAAGACCATGGCTGTCTGGGCGTTGGGCCTGATGAAGTTGAGGGCGTGACGGTCCAAGTCGAAATCGGAGAACACCGGGCAGTAGTCCACCATCATGTGGTAGATGGCGTGGAGGTTGGAGTAGTAGCCGGGGAAGAGCAGCTCCTCCGTGACCAGCCCGCCCCCGATCTCGTAGCGACGCTCCACCACTGCCACCCGCAGGCCGGCGCGGGCGAGGTAGGCTGACGCTATCAGCCCGTTATGCCCCGCCCCCACGACTACCACATCCCACTCGCTCTCCCGGGGGAACTCCTGGAGCAGCGGTTCCAGCTGCACTTGTACCACTGCTGTACTCCTTCCTTCTCGCTCTTCAGGGGCGGTCGCCTGTGGGACTGGCCCGCTCAGACGTAGGTGGCTTCCTTCTTCTCTTCCCGCCGGTAGTGTGGCGATGGGTACCACCAGTCGCCGGGCTCGGCGATGCCGTCGTCGATGAGGATGTGCATGAGGTTGTAGGGCACGGCCATCATGCAGAGCCCGCCAGGGTGAGACGTCTGGTGGCAAAGGTAGAGCCCATCGATGGGTGTGCGGTAGCGGGAGAGTTCGGGCAGGGGCCGCATGTTCCACCAATCGTCGCTGGAGTGGCGGGTGGCGTACCAGTTGCCGCCGATCATGCCGGCGTTGCGGAATTCCGAGTCATAGGGGCTGTTGGACCAGTAGGCGACGACGTTGTCAGGGACGTTGGGGGCGACTTGGCCCCACGAGCGGATGATGGCGGCGTCGATTTCCGGCTTCATCTTGTTCACTGCTTCGGGGCCGTCGGCATGGTACTCGGGCGCGGGAACCATGAAGTAGAAGGGCGACTCCAAGAAGCGCCCCGGAAGGTCCAGTTGCGTGGGCTCGTCCAGCTTGGAGCCGGTGGACAGCCACAGCATCTTGTCGGGGTCAAGGCTGGGGGTCACCTTGCGGGAATCGATGTCGGCGATGTGGTCAAGGAGGATCCCCCGGGAGTCGCAAGGGTATACGATCCTGACGGGAGGCTCGTCGCCCATGACCTCCCATTTGGCCCCGTAGCGTGGAGCTTCCGCCAGGAGTATGTGGGCCACGTAGATGCTGCCGCCCTTGTAGCTGATGTCCTTGAGCCGCTGGCGGAAGGAAGCGTCGGTGTGGCTGGGCCCCACCAGTTCGAGGAAGGTCTTCTTGACGTCCACGCCGCTAAGGATCGCCTTGTCCGCCCAGATCGTTTTCTCGCCCCAGGCTGCGTTGTCGGCCAGGCGCACGCCGGCGGCCCGGCCGTTGCGGATGATGATCTCCTCTACAGGGCAGCAGGTGCGGACGCGTGCGCCGTGAGCGATGGCGCAGCGAGCGATGGAGTGGGCGTAGGCGTGCATACCGCCTCGAGGCACGCTCACTCCGCCCAGCATGAACGATGCCGCCCCGGCGAAGGAGGGGAGAGCCATCCCTTGCCAGTGGGGGGCAGCTCCGGAGTACCAGGCGATGGTGGCCTGCAGGACCTTGAAGGACTCAGTCTCGATGAACTCGTCCAGGAGGTCGAAGTAGGTCATGTCCAGCAGGCTCTCGCTCCACAGTTGGGGAGCCTTCTCCTTGAGCACGTGTACCCAGGGGACATCGTCAGGACCCTCCTGCATCTCAGGGGGGTGAGGAGGGCACCAGTAGGAAGCACGCAGGAAGTCCTTAAGGTAGGGCTGCTCGGCGGTGAGGCCCATCAACTTGTCCCAGCCCGACATGTCGTTGTCCGTGAGGGGCACGACTCCATCGGTGGTCACACCGCCCATGCGGCGCCGTCTCTCCGGGTCGCGCATCTCCCCGATCCTGGGGTTCCAGGTCATGCGGAAGCCGTACTTGTGGAGCTCCAGTTGCTCGAATCCAGGAGAGGCGGCAGCGTACAAGTACGTGGCGTGGGGATCGATGCGCACCCCCGCCATGGGCTCGGTGTTCTCCTGGCCTCCTCCGACCTCCGGTCTCTCCTCGAGGACGCAGACGCTCAGTCCGCACTTGGCGAGGTAGGCCGCGGCAGTGGTGCCGTTGTGGCCGCCACCGATGATGACGACGTCGTAGGTCTCCTCCTTGTTCACCTCGGCCTCCTTTTCAACAACTGAAAGCCTGCCAGGGTTTGACAGGGTGGGTGGCAGGGCAACACCTCGTCCCCTTGTCCGTTTTCCCGACGCCTTCGTTGCACATGAACCATTGGCCAAGCCTGAGATCCCGTCACGACGCGCTCTCGACAGGCTCCTCGGCCAGTTGGCGTTCCTGATCCCGGATCGCCAGGGACAATTCGAAGACACGCTCCACCGCGTGAGCCAGTGATTCCTGTTCGGCCTCCGTCAGATCGGCCAGCAGGCGCGTTAGCAGATCGGTGAGGAGTCGCTCCATGCGCTGAGAAACCGTTCTCCCTTTTCTGGTGAGGCGCACCAGCACTACGCGGCGGTCACGATCGTCGACAGCGCGAGCGACCATTCCCTCTCGGTGCAGGCGATCCACCAAGCTGCTGGTGGTCGGCAGCGATACCCCCAATTCGCGTGCGATCTGGCCCATCGACAGGGTGTCGCTGCCGGCCTCTTCCAGAAGACGCAGGGTCGCCACCTGCGACAGGGTGAGACCAGGGCGAACGTTGTCGATGAACTTGGAGATGCGTATGTTCTTGCCGATCTGGGGGATGAGAGCGCTAACCCTTTCAGCGTGTTTGCTCACATGGTCCATGCCGACCGTCCAGAGGAACAGTTCTACCGGCAAATAGTTAGCCCATCGAAGTTACCATACCCCGGCCCACGCCGTCAAGCGCGTGTTGCCAGCAGCTTTCGGGCTTGTTCGTCCATTCTCCCGCTATTGGCGACCCAGATAGGCTAACGGCCTCGGGTGGTCTCCTCCAGTTGGCTGGCATTCGAGCTGTCTTCGGGCGGGATTTCCGATTTCAACCTGGAAAGAGCGAGTTTTGGGCACCGCACCCGCCGACGGCATAGTGCTTGTGCCTCAATGTCGTGTCAATCGCGTCCTCTCTGCTCCGGCCCGTGCGATATATTGGAGCATGCCATCCGGGAAGCTCCAGCCTCCGCGTGTTCGGAAGCCTGTGGCTGCTAGCTTGTCCTGTCATCGTGGCTGCCAGGCTACCATCGAGAAGTGCGGAGCCTCCATGTACGCGCCGATGCTGGCGCTGGTGCCGCTGCTGGGGGAGACGCCGGTAGCCCGCTGGGGGTCCGGATGGTCGGTCCGGCGGCCGACCCACCGCAGGATGCAGGCGTGCCCGGCTGCGGGCGGGCTAAGGCGCCTTTAGTACCTCGAGATGTTTAGCTCCTCTACCTTTCCTTCCACGAGGTAGACGACACGCTCGCAGAGGTTGGTGACGCGGTCCGCGATGCGCTCCAGATTGTGAGCCACCCAGATTAGAAACGTGGCTCGCTGAATGACCTTGGGGTCGTCGATCATGCGGGTCAGGAGACTGCGGTACACCTGATCGTAGAGGGCGTCCACCTCGTCGTCCTCATCGCAGATTCTGCGGGCGCGGTCGGCGTCGCGCTCATTGAACGCCTCCAGGCTATCCATCAGCATGCGACTGGCTATCTGAGCCATGCGGGGGATGCCGTTGTCTAGTTTGATAGGCGGCTCATCAGCCAGCATGAGGACGATCTTGGCGTTCCCTTCGGCGTAGTCACCCATGCGCTCGAGGTCAACGACGATGTGGAGAACCGCGACGATGGTACGGAGGTCGCTCGCCAGGGGCTGTTGGGTGGCCATCAGCTCCACGCACTTCTCTTCGGTCTCGTACCGCTTGCGGTTGATCTTCAGGTCGTCGGCGATTACCTGGCGGGCAAGGTTGACATCTCTGTTCTTGAGAGCGTCAACGCAACGCTGTATGGCCATCTCGACCATGCCGGCGGTGACCAGCATGTTCTCTTGGATCTCCGTTAGCTGTCGCTCGAAAGCAGTGCGGGTCATGGCTCAGCTCCTGCAATGAACTCCCGGATGCGGGCGGACAGGTCATCCCGAATCCGGCGGAAAGCCGTCAAGCGAGAGGCTTCGCCGTCTTCCACCGCCGCCGGGTCAGGCACGCTCCAGTGAAGCTGCAATCGGGTGGCGGGGAAGACAGGACATTCTTCTCGCGCCTGGTCGCAGACGGTGATTACGCAGTCAATGCTCTGTTGCGCGTAGTCCCTGACGTCTTTGGACCGTTGGCCACTCATATCGATGCCTATCTCCCGCATGACTGCCGTGGCGAGGGGGTCCAGTTGCGATGGCCTCGTGCCGGCGCTGTGGGCTTCGAACCGTTGTCCCGCCAGATGGCGCAACAGGGCCTCCGCTATCTGACTGCGGGCCGAGTTGTGAGTACAGAGAAAGAGCACTCGCCGTGGCATGTCGCCTGGTCCTAGCCGAAGCGGCCGGTGATGTAGTCCTCCGTGCGCTTGTCTTTGGGGTTGGTGAACAGCTCGTTGGTGCGGCCGTACTCGATCAGACGGCTGCGGAGGCCGTGCTCTTCGCCCAGCATGAACGCCGTGAAGTCCGACACTCGGGCGGCCTGCTGCATGTTGTGGGTGACGATTACGATGGTGAACTCCCCGATGAGCTGACGGATAAGGTCTTCGATCTTCAGCGTCGCAATGGGGTCAAGGGCAGAGCAGGGCTCGTCCATGAGGATGATCTCCGGCTCCACCGCGAGCACACGTGCGATACAGAGACGCTGTTGCTGGCCACCCGAAAGCGATGTGCCGGGCTCGTTAAGCTTGTCCTTCACTTCTTCCCACAGAGCAGCCGAGTGTAGAGCCTGTTCGACAATCTCGTTGAGCTTCCTCTTGCCTCCGATCCCCAGTCGCTTGGGGCCGAAAGCGACGTTCTCCCAGACGGACATGGGGAACGGGTTGGGTTTCTGGAAGACCATGCCCACGTGCCGCCGCACCTGGACCGGGTCCACCTCCTTGCTGTTTATGTCCAGGCCATCAAGGTAGATGCGGCCGGTGACGTGGGCGGTGGGGATGAGGTCATTCATGCGGTTGAAGCAGCGCAACAGCGTACTCTTTCCGCAACCGGACGGTCCGATAAGCGCCGTGACTCGGTTCTTGAAGATGTCCATGGTGACGCCTTCAATGGCCTGGGACTCACCGTACCTAACGCCGACCTCCTCCAGACGGAGCACTACCGGTTTCTCGTCCTCCAAGCGCGCGTCACAGGGCGGAGCAACGGGAGCATTGATCGCGACTCCCAGAGCCGGCCTCTCCGCCGTTCCCAGATCTGTCTTCCCTTCATTCACGGCTCAGTTCCTCCTCACCAGGCCGGCGGACTGAATCCTATAGCGCAGCAACAACGCGGATACGTTAAACGCGAGCACTATTGCGAGCAGCACCAGGGCGATTCCCCACTTTCGCTCCTCGGCGGAGCCAAGGCCCTCCGTGATGCGGAACCAGAGCTCGAAGGAGAGCATCTGCGCTCGCTGATCGACCATCGCGCTCGGGTCGAGGGGGACGTTTGTGGCGGCGATGGCGCCCACGATGAGGATGGGGGCGGTCTCGCCCGCGGCCCGGCTGATCGCCAGCAGGGTGCCGGTGATGATCCCCGGGATGGCCTGAGGCAGCGCGACGAAAAACGTAGTGTGCAGCTTAGACACACCCAGCGCCAGCGATCCCTCGCGGATCCCCTGCGGCACCGAGATAAACGATTCGCGGGAGGCTGTGATGATGATGGCCAGCGCCTGCATGGCCAGCGTGGCCGAGGCAACCCACAGCGCCTTCTCAGTGTCGATCGCATCGAAGAATAGCGCCGCGCCGAAAAGCCCGTACACGATCGACGGTACGCCGGCTAGATTAATGATCGTCAGGTTGACGATGCGTAGGAGCCTCCCGGGACGAGCGTACTCCGCCAGATAGATGGCGCAGAGAACCCCGATCGGCGTCGCAAAGATCATGACGAGAAGGAGAGCATACATGGTGAGCACGATGACCGGGAAGAAACCGCCTTCCCGGCCGCCGCGCTCCGGGCCGGTGAACAGGAAATCCCAGGTGATTGCCCCTGCGCCCTTGCTCACCACGTAGGCCGTGACGATCAAGACTGGCACGCAGATGATGATGGTGGTCAGGACGGTGAGGCTGAAGACGCCGTTCTGGAGCACTTTCAACCGACGGTCGCGAGGTCGAGGTACGAGCATCGTCATCGGGCGAACTTCCTCCGCTGCTTTTCCAGAATCAAGTCGGCGATCCAGGTTGTGATAAAGGTCAAGATGAAAAGGATAGCCCCCGTCATGTAGAGCGTCGGCCGAATGAGCGACCGATCCGTCGCGTTGCCGAAACCTGCGGCGATCGTCGCGGTCATCGGACGCATCGATTCCGTCGGGAAGAAGGGGATGGAGCTGTTTCCGCCGGCGAGGATGAGGACAACCATAGTCTCGCCGATGGCTCTAGCCATCCCCAGCATGACGGCGGCGGTGATTCCCGAGATAGCCGCCGGCACGATCACGAACCAGATCGCCTGCAGTTTGTTGCAGCCCATGGCGTAGGCGTTCTCTTTGAAATCGAGAGGTACCGCCTGCAGAGCATCATCGGCGATGGAGATAATGAGAGGGACGGCGACAAACGATACGACAAGTCCGGCCGTAGCGCCCGAGAGGCCGCCCGCGCCCCACCCGAAGTGCTGCTGGATTTGAGGCACGATAATCGCGAGGCCCACGAACGCGAAAAGGATCGTTGGGAGGCCGGCAAGGAGCTCCGCTATGGACTTGATGATCAGGCGCAGCCGCGGGTGTGCAATCTCAGAGATGAAGATCGCTGTGAACAGGCCCAAGGGCACGGCGAAGACCAGGGTCACACCGGTCACCCAGAGGGTAGCGATGAGCGGCGGCAGGATGCCGAAGCGGAATCGGTCGGGATCCGTTGTGTTGTCGGTGATGGCGTTGTCGAACGTGATGAACCTCCAGACCGGGTAGTCCAGCTCTATGAACAGCCGCAGGCCCTGGCGGACGAGCAGCGCGATGATACCGACCAGGAGAACGACTGTGAGGATTCCGGCGGCGCGGATTAGCCATTCCGCTGGGATCTCGAAGAGCGCGCCCATGCGGCGAGATCTGACTGCACGCCCCAGAGAGCCGATGATGGGTGCCGGTTGGGAGATGCTAGCCACTTTGCATCAATTGTCGGCCATGGCCGATTGTATCGCCCCAAGCCCTGCAGGCGGAAGCCCGGAAGCTCCCGCCTGCCGACGGACAGGGCATGTAGTGAGTGAGCCTACTGTGTTGGGCCAACAGGAAGGAAGCCAAGCTCCTCCCCGATGCTTTGTCCTGCGGGACTGAGCGCGAAGTCGATGAAAGCCGTCACCGCGGGGTTAGGGTGGTTCGCCGGGTCGCCGTCGGTGTAGTAGAGGAGCCCACGTGAGATCGGGTACTCCCCGCTCGCCACCGTCGCTGCGGACGGCGCGACGGGCTCCGAGGCGTCGTCTTTGGCTATCAGGAGGACCTTCACGCTGCCCTCCGGGACCTCTGCTAGGTTCCCCAGGCCGCAGTAGAAGATGCCACTAGGGTCGTTGGCGACGGCTTGGAGGCCGGCCGGCGCGTTCGCCTGCTTATTGATGTCGGGGCTGTATCCAGCTTCTTCGCCCAGCACTTTCATGATGACGTCCTCCTCCATGTAGGCGAACGTGCCGGACTCCTCGTTGCGGGTGTAGAGGGTGATGGCGCCGTCGCCGCCCAACTCTGAGAAGTCCGTGATCTCCCCGGCGAAGACCTTCGCGACCTCCTCAAAGGTCATGTCGGTGATGGGGTTGTCCGGGTTCACCACGATGGCCAGGGCATCCTTGAATATCTCCGTCTCGAACGGGTCCTGGCCGGCCGCTTGGGCCTGCTCGATCTCATCGTCCTTGATCTGGCGGCTCGCCTGGGCTATGTCCACCTCTTTGTTGATGAAGGCCGTGATGCCAGCGCCGGAACCGAGACCGCTCGGCGGGTTCACATCGACATCCGGATACTCTTCCTGGAAGGCGGGGATCGCCTCAATCGTGAACGGCTGGATAGTGCTCGAGCCTTCGATACTGATGGTGCCCGAGACGCTTGGCGTCTCACCCGTCGCGGGGGTCTCCCCGGCTGCCGGAGTCTCGCTAGCCCCCTCGCTGTCTCCGCAGGCGGCAAAGGCCACGAGTGCCAGGACTGCCAGGGCCGATGCCAGCAGCCCTCCCACCAGGACATGAAGTCGGTTCCTGCTCGGCCTCAACGTCAATGAGTTGCTCAGTTTCATTTCTCTGCTGGTTATCTCCTTATTCTGCTATTCGAGAATCTGGATTGAGGTTTTTCAGTTGCGCTCTATGGTGTCATCCTCGATTTCACCTCCCGGAAATGAAAAGTGGCGCAGGGCCCTGCGCCACCTCAAAAGCGAGTTCCTCGCTATTGGAACCTGGTCTAGGTTTCAGTCCAGGCATCAGTGCATTCTATAGCTGAGCATCTTCACTATAGACGTTACAGGCACTTGTCGCCTCTGTCAAGCATGAAACGGGCCGATTTCCATCAGACTTCTCGATGCAGATGATAGCCGACAGCCGCCTGCTTCTGCTCGTTGGGCCATTCCCAAGATGCCGGACGCCATCCTCTCTGCTGGTTACGTCTTGACAGTGCATGGGGCGGTTGCTAGGGTTGGCTCCGGAACCACCCAAAGCGCAGAGATCAGCGTAGCTTCGATCCCACGAAAGCCCAGAGAACGAACACCCGACAACCCTCTGAATTGAGCGCCGCACTGGGCGAGAGAGAGCGCCCGACGACTGGAGCCATATGCGTCTGTCACTGATCCCCCGCAGTGGCCGATTCTACGATCTGTTCGACCAGAGCGCCCACAAGCTGGTGGTGGCCAGCGAGGCGCTGGCCGATCTGATCACGCACTTTGAGAACGTGGACGCGAAGGTCGCCCACATAAGGGACCTGGAGCATGAGTCCGACGACATCACCCACGAGATCTACCGCCAGGTCTACCAGACCTTCGTTACCCCTTTCGACCGTGAGGACATCGCCGCGCTCGCCGAGCACATGGACGACGTGATGGACTACATCGAAGGCGCGTCCACGGCCATTCGCACCTACGGCATCTCCCAGCCCACCCCCGCCGCTCGCGGCCTCGCTGATCTGATCCGCCTCCAGTGTCTGCAAATGGAGAGGGCGGTCTCCGCCCTGCGCCACAGGGGCAAGCTCAAGTCGCTCTTGGAGCAGCTCGAGGAGGTCAACCGCCTCGAGAATGAGGCCGATACCCTGTTCCTCATTTCGATGGCTGAGCTGTTCCAGGGCGAGATGGGCTCTGTCGACATCATCAAGTGGCGCGATGTCTATCGCGAGTTGGAGCGGGCCACCGACGCCTGCGAGCACGTGGCTCACGTCCTGGAGGGGATCGTCCTCAAGCATGCCTAACCGCGCGACCGGCCCGTCTCAAGAGGGAAGCGCGGCTTCCCTCTTTTCACATAAGAGTCGTTGACCGACACCTTCGGCTTCCTAGTCTTCGCCTTCGTGGCGATCCTCGCCTTCGAGGCGGTCAACGGCTGGACCGACGCCCCCAATGCGGTGGCTACCGTTGTGTCCACGCGGGTGCTGACACCGGCGGCGGCGGTGGTCATGGCCGGCGTGTTTAACCTGCTGGGTGCGCTCTCCGGCACGGCTGTGGCCACCACTATCGGCAAGGACATTGTGGACATCCAGGCGATCAGCCTGGAGACGGCCGTTGCGGCCGCGCTGGCTGTGGTGTTCTGGAGCAGTTTCGCCGCCTACCTGAGCCTGCCCACCAGCGAGAGCCACGGCATAGTGGCGGGCATCGCCGGGGCCGGCGTTCAGATGGCCGGCTGGGATGTTGTCAAATGGACTGGCTGGACCAAGGTGTTCACCGGCGTGGTCACGGCCGTCATAGGCGGCTTTGTCGGCGGCTTCATCCTCATGCTCCTGATCCTCTGGCTCTTTGTCCGCGCCAGCCCGTCTCGCTCCCGCCGCCTCTTCGGCTGGCTGCAACTGGGCTCTTCCGCTTTCATGGCCTGGAGCCACGGCACCGCCGACGGTCAGAAGGCTATCGGCGTAATGGCGATGGCTCTCGCCATCTATAACGACACTCCAACCAGCGAGTTCAGCGTTCCGGTATGGGTCATACTTCTGGGCGCCGGAACCCTGGGCGTCAGCACCGCCGCCGGCGGCTGGCGCATCATCCGTACCCTGGGCATGCGGGTCACACATCTGGAGACGTACCAGGGCTTCGCCGCGGAGACCGCAGCCGCGTCCACGCTTGCGGTCACCGCTCGGTTTGGCATCCCCTTGAGCACAACCCACACCATCGGCACCGCCATCATGGGCGTGGGCGCTACGCGCCGCCTCTCTGCCGTGCGCTGGGGCGTCGCCTACAACATCGTGGCCGCTTGGGTGCTCACCTTCCCCATATGCTTCGCCCTGGGCTGGCTCATCGCCTTGGCCATCCCCGACTAGCGCGGCGCTGAGCTGGCAAGACGGGCCGCCGGGTGCCGCCCTACTCGCGCCCGAACGACCCTACCGGGAAGCGCACGAGGCGGAGATTCGATGGTCCCGGGAGACTTCCGGCGCGCAGCCCTAGCCAATCGGTTCAGCGGCGCAAGCAGGGAATCCTAAGTTGAAGCTTGCCACACTGAGGCGCCCAGGATTAGTGCTCCAAGCAGTATGACGAAGAGGCCAAGGCTGACTCGCTGCGCCACTGCCAGCAGGCCCCGGATGGTGAATAGGCCAACTGCAGCTGCGACGATGCTCGCCACGAGGGCGCCGAACGACAGGGCGAGCCCGGAGTCCGCGGCAGCGTACAGGGCTGCCCCAAGGCTCGCCGGAATGCTCATGAGAAAGCTGAAGACGAGTGCCTCTTGACGCTCAACGCGCCTTCCAAGTAGCACCGCAACAGTCAGGCCGGATCTGCTCAGGCCCGGAAGCACCGCCAGGCCCTGGGCGATCCCGGCAAGCAGGCCGTCAGCGGTGGAGAGCTCAGTGCTCCCGCGCGTGCCGCCAATCGGTCGGCGCAACTGGATGGCGCCGGTGACCAGCATCAGGGCGCCGATTAGGCCCATAGCGCTGGCACCGAACCGGTCCGAGGCCTCCTCCAGGGCCAGCAGCAGGGGCAGGCCGATGGCCCCGCTGACGATTGTGGCCAGCACCAACTGTGTGCCAAGAGGAGAGGGCGCACTGCGCCGGCGAATGGTGAGACCCTTGATAACAGACACCACCTCCGTCCTCAGGGCCACGAGTGCAGAGACAGCGGTGCCGACGTGGAGCCATAGGGCTAGGGCCACAGCGTCATCGAACGAATCGTCGCGGAAGGCGGAGTAGGTGGCTGCTACTACTCCTTCTGAGCTCACCGGAAGCCATTCGGTGATCCCCTGCAGCAGGCCCAGCAGAAGCCCGAGGGGCGTGCTGACGTCGGCCTGCAATAGAGAGGCTGCGCTCACGTGCGGGCCCGGATGCTAGGAGCCCTCTTCCCGCACGAAATCTTCGATCTGTCGCTCCAGCTTCTCGCGGGCGGCACGGATGAGCCATTCCGCCGGGATCTCGAAGAGCGCGCCCCTTCGGCGGGACCGGACTGCACGCTCCAGGGAGCCGACGACGGGTGCCGGTTGGGAGACGCTAGCCATTTCGAGTCATCTGACAGCTATCGCCGATTGTATCCCCCCAAGCCCTGCAGGCGGAAGCTGCCAGGCTTCCGCCTGCAGGTGCGGGGCCTGTTCGGTGAGCGGGCCTACTGCGTTGGGCCAACGGGAAGGAAGCCGAGATCCTCCCCGATGCGCTGTCCGGAAGGACTGAGCGCGAAGTCGATGATAGCCGTCACCGCAGGGTTGTGGTGGTACGCCGGGTTTACAGCCGATGATGCGACTGTCGGTTTCCCTCCGCAGGCCACGTCACACAGGGCCCCGGAATACTGCCGCCTCTGCCCCCGGTTGCACACCTCTGCGGCACGGGCTATAAGGTTCGATAGACCGCACGGCCTGCGGCGGCTCGGAGAGGCCGCTGCGGCTGGAGCGCATACACATGGAAGAACACGAGCTCTTCTGGGGCGAGACCCACCACAACACTTATACAACCGAGCCATTGCCCACGCCGATGGAAGAGGTGCTGCGAACGGCCGCCTCGCATCTCGATTTCTACGCGGCTGCCTACTACACGGCCTGGTCACCGGCATTCAGTCGGGGGGGACGCCCCTCCGAAAGCCACGAACCCGACCAGCTAATCCTCGAGGGATGGAAGAGCCAGGAGCGACTCGACCGGGAGTGGGCCGAGGTGCAAGACGCGATAGAGAAGGCTTGCGCTCCCGGCCGATTCGTTACCTTCCCCGGCTACGAATGGCAGGGGGACGGCTCGAGTGGCGATCACAACGTGTTCTCCCTGCATCGGGGTCTACCCATCTTCCGAGTCGACACGCTCGCCGAGCTGTACGAGTGCCTACGCGGGCGTGAGGCCCTTGCCATCCCCCATCACACGGCCTACCGTCCCGGCCTTCGCGGACGCGACTGGTCGGTGTTCGACGAGCACCTGTCCCCTTTTTGCGAGGTCTGTTCGGTTCACGGATGCTCCGAGACAGACGAGGAATGGATCGGGCTGCGTCACAACCGGCACATGGGGCCGGGGTTCGGCGGCGGTACCTACCAGGCGGCCCTCGATCGCGGCTATCACTTGGGGGCCATCTGCTCGACTGACAACTGGGGAGCGATGCCCGGCCACTACGGCCGCGGCACGATGGCCTGCCTGGCGAGGGAACTGACGCGGGAAAGCCTCTGGGAGGCCTTCGAGGCTCGTCGCGTCTACGGCGTGACAGGGGATCGGATCCGGCTCGACTTCCGCGTCAACGACGCCCTCATGGGCGAGATCGCGGAGGCCAAAGGCGCGAGAGAGATCTCAGCCGAGGTTGAAGGCTGCGACGCGATCGACCGTATCGAACTGCTACGAAACGGGCGGGTCCTCGCTACTCACTGCCATCAGGGAACGTGGGATCTGCCGAGGCCGGGCCAGCGGTCGCGGTTCAAGCTGCGAATCGAGGCGGGATGGGGTCCGCGCCCTGACGAGGTGGAGGTCGGGGACCGCGAATGGGAGGGGGAGCTCACCGTTGCCGGCGGCCGGATGCTCCACTTCGACCCCTGCTGGGTTTCGCCAGGGCAGTCGCGGCCGTTTCTGAACGGAGGAAAGGCCAGCTTCCAGATGCGTACGTCGCAGACGATGATAGGCGGCCGTCACCAGAATGCCGATGTCTTCGAGTTCGAGGCTGACGCCAGCGCAGAGCTGCGCGTCAGGCTATGCGGCCTCGAGGAACGTGGCACCGTGGAGGAGTTCGCGCGCAGCAGCCGGGAGATATGGTTCAAGGAAGAGTGTACGCGGATGCTCCAGGAGGGCCGCGGGATCGAGCCCGGCTCACCAGAGCGCGAAGACATCTACCACCATGTGGCCTACAAGGCCAAGATTCATCGGCCCGTACCTGAATCCGCCTACACGGCGCGGTTTCGCTTAACGGACGACGAGCCGCTGGCTGGCGAGTCGAACTACCGTGTGCGTGTGGAGCAGCGCAATGGACAACGAGCTTGGTCCAGCCCCATATGGGTGAGACCCGGGTGAGCCCACTTCGCTGTGTCGAGGAACCCATCCCAGGGCTGGTCAGCCGACATCCATGACGCGGAATACGGGGTACCTCGCTGCCACCCGCTCAAGCTCTTCTATCGAGGGGTCCGGTTCCAGGCCGAAGTACTGGCGGGCAGCCGTCGCCGGCGATTTGCTGAGAGCCCTCTTGCTCAGATAAGCCTTGAGGATCGGCGCCCGCTTCTCGACTGGCAACTCCTCCAGTTGGACCTTTCGGCGTCCTCTGTGCCGGATGATCGCCTCGCCGGCGGCTGCCCGTACGTTGCGTACCCACTCCGCTTCGCCGCGTAGCGACACAGCGTAGCGCTCGCCCTCGTGTTCTGCCCAAGTGAGCACGGTCGAACGGATCCGGCCGGACTTCCGGCCCTTCACCTCCAAGGTGACAGTATCGGAAGGTGTGAGTCCCATCGACGCGAACCACGCAATTACGCGGTTCGCGATCTGCGTCAGCCTCGGTGGTCTCCGGTAGTCTGACGCCTCAGTTCTACTATCAAGCCGTCTGGACATCGATCCACTTTCGTTCTGCGGAGGCGACGTGCCACACGCTCCGTTTCATCTCTGCTGGCTGCCGGAGGTCACCAGATTGTGTGCCCCCGCCCGCGCCTACGCACATGAGACGATTCTGGATGAGGGCGGGAGCGGTGTCAACGCCAAGCGAGGTGTAGGCTCCGGCGTTCATTGCTGCCGGAGCTTGCGTCACTTCATCGTCAGACCGGTTCGGGCCTTGACAATTAGGAGGCTCAAAGGTAGGCTGTAGAGCGAGCGCTCGTTCATTCATCCCATAGAGCGCGCCCGGAGGGACGACATGGCGATAGTGGTCGACGAAGGAGAGAAGCGCCGCGCCATCATCGACGCGGCTTTGGAGCTGTTCGTCTCCAAAGGCTACCGCGCAACGACCACCCGCGAGATTTGCCGTGATGCAGGCATCTCGATGGGAACGCTCTATCACTACTTCAGCGACAAGGAAGAGCTGTTCACAAGTACCGTCGCCCGCTTCATGGAAGAAGACATTCGTGGACGAGGTGAGGTCTCCGACCGCCTCGCCTCCAGGGAAGACGCTATGAATCTCCTCCGCGACCGGTTCGTGAGCCGCTTCGGCGAGTACAAGAGACTGACAACGCTCATTATGGACTTCGTCGTCAACCAGGACCCTACGATCGCTGAGGCAACACTGAGGGAGACGGCCGAGACGTACATTCGTCAGCACGCGCAGATCCTCGCTGCTCATCCGGGGAGGCGCCCTAGCCGCCCGCCAACGCTGCTGTCAGCCGAGGATGCTTCCGCCCTGTGGGAATGTATCGGCGAAGGCATGTTCTTCCTGTCGCATGCGATGCCTGACCTCGACTTCGAGCGGTACGCACGAATCTTCTGGACGTTGATGGCTGAACACCTGGAGGAGAGCTAGGCCTTGGGGTGATGCTGCCCTCGATAGGCAGGAGCCGGGAGTTTGACACACGCTGTTGGCAATAGACACCAGGGAAGGAAAGGAGGACGACTACCATGGCGACGCAGGTTGTAGAGAGCTTCTTCGGGGACAAGCCCAAATGGCCCCGCATCCCCCGCGACGAATACCGCCTGCGCATCGATAGGGCCAAGCAGGCTCTTGCCAAACACGGCATCGACGCCCTGATTTCGTTCTCCGCCACCAACTGGTGGTACTACGGTGGTTGGACGGATGTCGCCCAGATGCGCACCGATGTTTGGCGCAGTGCCATGATCGTCTTTCAGGATCGCGAGCCTGTAGCTATCGTTCACGGGGCCTACCTCTGGTGCCTCAGACTGACCACTCACGTCGAGGACGTGCGCGCCTGGAGCGACGTGAGGGAATGGGGTAATCCCCCAGAGTTCACGCCGTTCCTGCTGGACACCATCAAGGAACTCGGCCTGAGCGGCAAGGTGATCGGGTTGGAGACGGGGCCCGAGATCGACACCTACCTCTCCTTCGACGAGTTCGAGGCCCTGCGCGAGGCTCTACGCGGGCTCGGGGCCCAGGTCGTGAGCGCGGACAAGGCCATCTGGGATCAGCGCATGGTCAAGACGCCGTGGGAGATCGAGACCATACGGGAGGGTTGCCGCAGGGCCTGCGAGACTGTGCGCACGGCCTTCCAAGCGATCAAGCCCGGCGTCAACGAGCGCGATGTGCACCGGGTCTTCTGGCACGCCGCCCTTGAGAACGGCTTGTGGGACACGCCCAACGTGGGGACGTGGCTCTGCTTCTCGAGCAACCCCCGAGAGGCCGGCGGCGTCCACCGCTGGATCACCCAACCGGTGGACCGCATCATCGACTGGGGTGACCAGGGCCTTTGCGACTGCGGGCCCACCTACCAGGGCTACCAGCTCGACTTCCAGCGCAACTTCTACGTCGGTGACCCGCCGGAGAACGAACTGAAGTACTACGACATCGCCAAGGAGGCCTTCCTGGAGACGCTGGAGTCCATCAAGCCGGGCATTCAGGCCGGCGATGTTCACGCTGCGGCGGAGAAGGCCCTGAAGAAGCGCGACCCGGCGCAGTTCGTGATCATCGGCTTCGTCGGCCACGGCGAAGGTCTGATCAACCACGAGCCGCCCTGGCTCATAGCTGGCGAGGAGACGATCATCCAGCCGGGAATGGTGCTGGCGGTGGAGGTGGGTGCCTTCGATCCGATGATGCAGGTCTGCGGTGGCATGCCCGAGGATGTCCTGCTGGTCACCGAAAACGGGGTCGAGAACCTGACGAGGTACCTATCGCATGATCTGTGGATCGTCAAGTAGAGCGAGCGCCTGGGTTTCGGATTGGCCGGACCATCGAGGTGGTGCCGAAGCACGGGTTCGGGTGGGCGTTTGAGGAGGCAGAGACAGCAAAGCCGCCGGGCAGATTGCCCGGCGACCCTTCGTTGCCTGTTGGCGACCCCGATGGGATTCGAACCCACGATCTCCAGCTTGACAAGCTGGCATGTTAACCGCTACACCACGGGGCCGCCCATGGAAAACCCTCAAGTGCCGCCATGGCCTCCTGAGGGCCATCTTATTCTATATTGGGCTACCAGAGGTGTCAACGTGGGCTCATCGGCCCGCGCCATCGTTGGCATCGGCGTGATCTATGTGTATAATTCGGTTCGACTGATTAGGGATAGGGGGTACTCTTGCCTAGACGCTATCGGCCGCCCGCGAGGCGGCGCAAGTCAAAGAAGGAGCGCTTACACGGGGAGATGGCGGCTCCACGCGATGCGGCCACCCCCGCTCCAGTAGCATCTCCGCCTGGCGTCTCAGCCCCTGTGGCCGTCCAGCACGATCGCCCAGCCCAGAGCCGGCACATCGTCCATGACCACAGCTACGTCCTGGGTGATCTGCGGCGCATCGCTCTGATAGCGGCGTTCATCATCGTCGGGCTGGTGATCACGGCGATCCTCCGCTAGACCCTGCCCTGAGCCCGCTGAAGGATCAGTAACGCAGGCGGCTGATGGCGACGGCGCCGGCGATGATGACGGCGACGTATCCGAACAAGTCGTCGGCGGGCAACAGCTCGTTCCCCGCGACCACGTTGTGTATGAGGTAGGCAGCGATGACGCCGCCTGCGGCCACCACCTGCAAGGGAGTCCCGGACTTGCGGTTGGTGGCCGCGCTCACCGCCTCGGCGATCAGGTATCCCAGAAGGGCACCCAGGAGGAGACCGAAGAACCCCATGCGGCCGGGGAGAAGGACGCCCCAGACGGCCCCCAGGCCGGCGCCGGCGGCGAGAGCGGCGGTGGCGCCACGCAGCAAGTAGAGGGGCCCAACTTCAAACTGAGGGAGCTTGCGGGCGGGGGCGCAGGTGGGGCAGCGGGCGCCAACGTCGGTGAAGACGACGCAGCGAGGGCAGATGGGTGTCTCGCAGCGCCCGCAGGTGAGTTCGGTCTCAATGTTGGGGTGGCGGGCGCATTGCATGAGGGAAAGCCAGCTACACCGCCCCTGGGGCTCCTCGCTCACGCGCCAGGGCCAGCAGGCGCTGGACTGGCTCGTCAGGGAGGGGGATGTCGCCGGGCTCGCGTTGTTGGGGGCCGCCCAGGCCGTGGTAGTCGCTGCCTCCCAGGGGGATGAGCGCGAACCTGTTGGCGACGACAAGCAGGCGCTCGACCTCTTCCAGGGAGTAGTCCTGGTAATAGACTTCCATGCCGATGAGGCCGACGGTCTTGAGCTGGGAGAGGAGTTCGTCCAACTGGCCGAGCTCGCGGGGGTGGGCCAGGGTAGGGAGGCCCCTCACTGCGACGATCATCTCCACCGCCTCGGTGGGCGTGAGGCGTTCCCGCTCGACGTAGGCGGGGCCGTTACGGTTGATGTAGAGATCGAACGCCTCGTTGAAGGTGGCGACGTGTCCGGCTTCCACCAGGGCGCGGGCGACGTGGGGGCGGCCGACGGCGCCTTCACTGGCGAAGGCCTGGACGCGCTCCCAAGAGATGGGTTTGCCCAACGACGCCAGTTTGTCCACCATCTTGCGCGCACGCCCCAGCCGCGACTGACGCATGTGCTGGAGGCGGCGCTGGAAGTCCTGATCTTGCCAGTCGATGAAGTGGCCGACGACGTGAACCTCGTTGCCGGGTACGTCGGTGCTTAGCTCGACGCCGGGTATGAGCGTGAGGTCCGGGTAACGGGCGGTGGCCGCGAACGCCTCCGGCAGGCCTTCGATGGTGTCGTGGTCGGTCAGGGCCATGATGCGCACGCCGCGGCGGTAGGCGAGATCGATGAGGTCCGTGGGCGACAGGACGCCGTCGGAGAAGGTGCTGTGAGTGTGCAGGTCGGTGCGGCTGGCCATCAAGCGATCTCGCTGTCGATGCGCTTGATGCCGCTCGCGCGGCCGCTCTCGTCATCGACTTCGACGAGGACGGAGTTGAAGACGACGGGGCCCCCTTCCACGGCGCTGAAGCGGGTGGGCAACTGGGTGAGGAAGGCGTCGATGACCGGCCTTGCCTCCACCCCCAGGATGGAATCGCGAGGGCCGACCATGCCCACGTCAGTGACGAAGGCGGTGCCGCGGGGCAGGAGGCGGGCGTCGGCAGTGGGTATGTGGGTGTGGCTGCCGATGACGGCGCTGACGCGACCGTCCAGGTACCAGGCGAGGGCCGCCTTCTCGCTGGTAGTCTCGGCATGCATGTCGACGATGGTCACGTGGTAGTCCTTTAGGTCTGCGAGCGCCTGGTCAGCGGCGCGGAAGGGGCAGTCCAGGTTGCCGGGCATGAAGGTGCGGCCAATGAGGTTGATGACCGCCACGCCGTCGCGCGCGAGGATGCCGCGGCCGGGGACTCCCGGGGGGTAGTTGAGGGGGCGGAGGATGGGGGCTTCGCTGTCCAGCAGGGGATAGACCTCGCGGTATTGCCAGATGTGGTTGCCGGAGGTAATCACCTCCACGCCGGTGTCGAACAGCTCATCAGCAGTGCTGGGGGTGAGGCCTTTACCGCTGGCGGCGTTCTCGCCGTTAGCGATGACCAGGCTCACGCTGTGGCTCTGCTTGATCTCGGGTAGGAGGTGGGCGAGGGCTTTGCGCCCCGCTTTGCCTACGATGTCTCCGACTACTAGTATGTTCAGGGCAGGTGCCACTTTCCAGGGGTCGGGTCAGTTCCAGCGGCTACTTGGCGTATTCCACCGATCTTCTCTCGCGGATGACGGTGATCTTGATCTGGCCTGGGTAGTCCAGGCTCTCCTCGATCTTCTTGCTGATCTCCTTGGCCATGCGGTTGGCACCCAGGTCGTCGATCTCCTCGGGCTTGACGATGATGCGGATCTCACGACCGGCCTGGATGGCGAAGGACTTTTCGACCCCGGGGAAGGAGTTGGCGACGCCCTCCAGGGCTTCCAGCCGCTTGAGGTACTGGTCCAGGGACTCGCGGCGGGCGCCGGGGCGGCTGCCGCTGATGGCGTCAGCGACGATGGTGATGATGGCCTCCACGGTGGAAGGCTCGACCTCCTCGTGGTGGGCCTGTATGCAGTGGACGACCTCGGGGTGGACGTTGTGGCGTCGGCCCAGCTCGGCGCCGATCATGGCGTGGGTGCCTTCGGTGTCGCGGTCGATGGCCTTGCCCAGGTCGTGGAGGAGGCCGCCGCGGCGGGCCACCTCTACGTTGGCGCCAAGCTCGTGGGCGATCATGGCGGCCAGATTGGCTGTCTCCACGGCGTGGCTGAGCTGGTTCTGACCGTAGCTGAAGCGGTACTTGAGGCGGCCCAGGGTGCGGATGATCTCCGGGTGCAGGCCTGGGCAGCCAGCCTCTAGGGCGGCCTCTTCGCCGGCCTCCTTGACGGCAGCGTCCACTTCCTTGCGGGCCTTCTCCACCATCTCCTCGATGCGGGCGGGGTGTATGCGGCCATCAGTGAGGAGCTTGGTGAGGGCGACGCGGGCGACCTCTCTGCGCACCGGGTCGAAGCCGGAGAGTGTGACGGCGTCGGGGGTATCGTCGATAATGACGTCCACGCCGGTGACGTGCTCTAGGGCGCGGATGTTGCGGCCCTCACGGCCGATGATGCGCCCCTTCATGTCCTCGGAGGGCAGGGGTACAACGGAGGTGGTGGTCTCCGAGACGATGTCGCCGGTGAGCCGCTGCATGGCCACGGCGAGGACCTTGCGGCTGCGCTGGTCGGCCTCCTCCTTGACCTCTTCCTCGATCTCGCGCAGGCGGCGGTTGGCGTCGTCGCGGATGTCGCGCTCCATCTGGGCGAGGAGGAGTTCCCTGGCTTCACCGGCGGTAAGGCCTGAGACGTGCTCAAGCTCTTGCTTACGCTGCTCTTCCAGCTCCCGCAGATCGGCCCTGGCCTCCTCCAGCCGCGTCTCCTTATTCTGGAGGTTGCGCTGGCGCTGCTCCAGGGAGTCCAGCTTGCGGTCCAGGCCCTCTTCTTTCTGGATGAGGCGCCGTTCCAGGCGCTGGACCTCACGGCGCCTCTCTTTTAGCTCGGCCTCCGTCTGCTGTCGAAGGCGGAGGGATTCCTCCTTGGCTTCGAGAAGTAGCTCTTTCTGTCGCCGGTCAGCCTCGTTGAGAATGCGGGCAGCACTGCGCTCAGAAGCGACGATACGCCGATGAGTGATACGCTGTTGAAGAATTGCACCAACAAGTACTCCCGCAAACCCCCCAAGGCCGACGCCGATGGCGATAAACACGCCTTCCGGCATCGTTACCTCACTTCCTGTATTTGATTTTGGGGACGACTAGCTGAATTTGAATTGCAGCGGTCAAGCCGACCGCTCAGTTTCATCATACGGCGAGCCAGATTGGGGTGTCAAGGAAATGGGAGAATCAGCGAATGCGCCTGAGCGCTTACCATGTGCCGCTTCCGCACTGCGTGGACGGGGGTGGGAGCAGGAGTGGCGCTATCGGCCGGTCAGGGGGAGGGGAAGATGAGGCCCAGTCCGTAGCCGGCAGCGGCCACGCTGCCGCCGATGGCCATGATCTCCAGGCCGGAGAGGACGGGGTTGCGGCGGGTGAAGCGGGCCTTCACCACGCCCATGGCGAAGAGCGTGGAGACGGCTATGGCCACGGAGGTGAGCACGGCGGTGACGCCTTCCAGGATGAAATAGGGTATGAGAGGGAGCATGCCCCCGACAATGTAGGACGCCCCCATGGCGGCGGCGTCCTTGGCGGGGCTCACCTCCACGTCCGGGGAGAGGCCCAGCTCCTTTTCGGCCAGGGTGCGCAGCATCAGGTCGCGGTCCTGGGCCACCCGCTCGGCCATATCCACAGCCTCGTCGTAGCTGAAGCCCTCACGGCGGTATATCTCGATGAGTTCCGCCAGCTCTTCTTCCGGCTTGAACTCGATCTCACGGGCCTCGCGGGCTAACTCCGATTCCTGGACCTCCCGCTCGGCGCGAGCGCCCAGGAAGACGCCGGATGACATCGACATCATGCCGCCGAGGGCGCCGGCCAGGCCGGCGATGATGACGGTGCGGCTGGAGTCCGTGGCGCCGGCGACGGCGGCACCCAGGGTAGCGGTGGTGAGGAGGCCGTCTTGCATGCCGAAGACCACCTCGCGGATGCGGGTCAGGGCCGCGATGCGGCCCTTTTCAGTGTCCACCTCGCTGACCTTCCCGGTGGCTGGGGGTGGCTGGGCTGTGGTGGGGGGCGGGGGCGTGGGCCGCTCAAGGGGAGGCGCCTTGCGTCCGGTCTTCCGCTCCAGGTCGGCCAGGGCCTCGAGGAAGATGGCCAGGTGGTGCTTCTCCCCTTGCTGGGCCTGACGGAAGCTGTCGGCGGCGTCCTGGCGCGCGTCGCTGAGGGCGTCGGCGATCATGCGTGGGTACATGGTCTCGAACTCGTAGGCTTCGTCCTCGGTGACGGCCTTGAGGTTCTCAAGGCTGGACTTGACCTCGTCCATGGCCTTGAGGTGGCTAAGAGCGTGGATCGTCTCGGCGCCGGCAGCCTCCATGAACACTTGGGCCACTTCCGGGTGGCCTTCATCCAAGGCCTTGAGGGCGTAGGCCACGTAGAGGCGGTTGGCCTTAGCCTCGGCGAGGAAGGCGCTCCAGAGGTTGCGTTGGGTACGATCCAAGGTCCGGGCTCCGGATAGATGATAGCACGGGAGTGTGGTGGGGAAGGCGGGTGCAGACTACTGAGGGGAGGCCGGTTGGTCGGCGGCGACGGAGGAGGGGGATGTGGCACCGGCGCGGATGAGGTTCTCTACCTGCTGCAGGAGCTGGGGGTTCTCCCGCAGGTAGGCCTTGGCCTGCTCGCGTCCCTGGCCTAGCCGTTGCTCCTCGAAGGAGAAGAAGGAGCCCTGCTTGTGGACGATGTCGGAGTCCACCGCCAGGTCCAGGATGTCTCCCTCGCGGCTTATGCCGACGCGGGGGCCATGGAAGATGATATCGAACTCCGCGCTGCGGAAGGGGGGAGCAAGCTTGTTCTTGACGACCTTGGCCCGGACGCGGCTGCCGACGATGAGGCCGCCAGCCTTAAGGGTCTCCACGCGGCGGAGATCTATGCGCACCGAGCTGTAGAACTTGAGGGCACGACCGCCGGGGGTCACCTCTGGGTTGCCGAAGACGATGCCGATCTTCTCCCGGAGCTGGTTGATGAATATGAGCGCGGTGCGGGAGCGCGAGACGGCAGCGGTGAGCTTGCGCAGGGCCTGAGACATGAGGCGGGCCTGGAGGCCGGGCAGCGAGTCCCCCATGTCGCCCTCGATCTCGGCGCGGGGGACGAGGGCGGCCACGCTGTCGACGACGATGACGTCGATGGCGTTTGAGCGCACCAGCGCCTCGCAGATCTCCAAGGCTTGCTCACCGGTGTCGGGCTGGGAGATGAGGAGGTCCTCGATGTTGATGCCCAGGGAGGAGGCGAAGGTGGGGTCGAGGGCGTGCTCCACGTCGACGTAGGCGGCCTGGCCGCCCAGGCGCTGGGCCTCGGCAACGACGTGTTGGGCAAGGGTGGACTTGCCGGTCATCTCCGGCCCGAAGATCTCGGTGATGCGGCCATGGGGGATGCCGCCGATGCCCAGAGCGAGGTCTAGGCCCAGGGAGCCGGTGGGGATGGCCTCCACGGCCATGTGGGCGGTGGCCTCGCCCAGGCGCATGATGGCGCCGCGCCCGAACTGCTTCTCGATCTGGCCGATGGCGAGCTCTAGGGCCTTGAGGCGCTCCTGCTCGCCGTTGCCGGGCTCGCTCATGCGATACCTCCCTTACCTTGGGCCGTCGGCATGATAGCACGGGGGGTCGCCGTCAACAAGTGCCGGGTGACACCGCGATTCGTTCAGACGACCAATCTGCTGACGAACCTAGCGATGAGACTGAGGAGGATGATGGCCACCATCGGCGAGAGGTCCAGCATGCCCAGCCGCGGCATGAACTGGCGGATGGGGGCAAGGATGGGCTCCGTGATTTCGTGCAGGAAGATGGCCACCGGGTTCTGGGGGTCCATGCCCATCCAGGAGAAGATGATGCGGATGAAGATCGCGGCCATCAAGATATAGGCCAGGATCTCGATGAACCGGACTGCGATTTCGATCGGTTATCCTCCCAGTCGCTGCGCTTTCTCGTAGGCGGCGCGGACAGCATCCATGAGGGCTCGGCGCAGGCCGGCCTTCTCTAGGACCAGGAGGCCCTCGGTGGTTGTGCCGGCGGGCGACGTGACCTGGTTGCGCAGGTCAGCCGGGTGCCTGCCGGTGGCCTGGGCGTAGCTGGCCGAGCCGAGGATGGTCTGGATGACCATGCGCTGGGCCAGGTCGCGGCGGAGGCCGATGTGGACGGCGCCGTCGATGAGAGCTTCCATGACCAGGAAGACGTAGGCGGGCCCGCTGGAGCTGACAGCGGTGGCCATGTCCACGTACTTCTCGTCGTCGACGTACAGCTCCTGACCGAGGACGGCGAGGATGCTCCGCACTAGTTCGCGGCCGGCGTCGGGGACGGCGTCGGTGGCTGTCCAGACGGTCATCCCCTCGCCGATCTGGGCCGGGGTGTTGGGGATTGCCCGGACGATGGCGTCATGCTTGAGGGCAGCGCGGATGGCCTTGACGGTGACGCCGGCCATGATCGACATAACGATCTGGTCGGGCTTGAGGGAGAGGTCGCGGGCGGCGGCGGGGAACTCCTGCGGCTTGACCGCCAGGACGAGGATCTGGGCGCCCTCGAGGGCGGGCGTGGGCTGGTCGACGGCCTTGATGCCGTAGGTGGAGCTGAGGTGGTCCCGCCGCTGGGCCAAGATGTCGCAAGCGGCGACGTCCTGGGGGTTGGCGAGGCCGTTGTTGAGGACGCCGCTGATCATCGCCTCGCCCATGACGCCGCCGCCGATGAACGCCAGCCTCATGGCTAACTCCTCTCGCCGAAGATGGCGCGGCCTATCCGCACGATCGTCGCCCCTTCCTCTACCGCCACCTCGAAGTCGTCGGTCATGCCCATCGAGAGCTCGGGCAGGCCCAGGGACTGGGCGAGCTGGCGCAGGCGGCGGAAGACGGGCCGCAGCTCATCGGGGTCTTCGGCCATGGGGGCCACGGTCATCAGGCCGCGGACGTCGAGGCCGGGCAGGCGACGAATGGCTTCTGCCTGGGCCAGCAGCTCCTGCGGGGAGAAGCCGTACTTGGCCTGTTCGCCGGCGATGTTGGACTCAAGAAGCACGGGCACCCGAACCGATGTGGGTACCCGTCTGCTGATGGCTTCCGCAAGGTGGAGAGAATCCACGGACTGGATTATATCAAAGAGGTTGAGGGCCGTCTTCACCTTGTTGGTCTGGAGGTGGCCCACCATGTGCCACGTGGGCCGCGGCGAGAGGTCGGCCAGAAGGGGCAGCTTGCCCTGCGCCTCCTGCACGCGGTTCTCACCGAAGTGGCGGATACCGGCAGACGCGCCCTGCCGCACGACCTCCGGCGGGAAGCCCTTGACGATCGCCACCAGCGTGACCTCGTCCGGCGAGCGGCCGCCGCGTTCGCAGGCCTTGGCAACGCGAAAGCGCACCCCCTCAAGCCGCTCGGCGATCGTGGGTGCCTGCATCGCGAACCCAGTATAATACCGTGGATTCCCTAGGTGCCTGCTTGCCGGGAGACCGTCGTAGCCTACGCTCGCGGCGGCCGCCGCCGGTCCCACCAGGCGAAGGCGGCGATGACCGCGGCGATGAGGGCCAGGGCGAGCAGCCCCCACCCCACCCCGGTATCGAACGCCACGAACAACCCGCCGATGGCCACGATCACGCCCACGATGGCCACCAGCGGCCAGAACAGAATGCCGAAGACCGCCCGCGTGAGCACGAAGGCTTCCTGCCACCAGGGGGGCGGCTTGCCGGAATCGTACATGGCGTCTCTCCCCCTAGTTTAGAGCATCTGCTAGATCAGCGGCTGCCCGGCTCTGGCGACCGCGATCCGCGCACGGTTGACACCTGTCCAGCCCCGGCGCACAATCGCGGCAGAGGGCGGAAGGCAAAGCGCGAGGCATTGGCGACTGGGGGCGTGCATTGATGAACCTCTGCGTAGGCGCAGGCCAGAAGGGATTTAGAAAGAGACGCGATTGTCATGGCTACATCTGAGAGCTCTGGAGGCAAGAAGTGCGCTGTCTGTGGTGAGAGCGTGGCTAGTGGTCTAGTAGCATGCTCAAATTGCGGCAGTGGAGTATTCGAAGTGGAGACCACTCCAATGCATTTGCGTCCCCCTAACTGGAGTGCTTTTGAACGCGGTGGCGGTGCCAAACGTAAGCGGAGGTCTGGTGGGATGAGGCTTCCTGAGTGCTCGCTCTGTGGAGGTACCATAGGAAGCCTTGGAACGTCTGTCGCCGACAGCATTCGAGAGGTCGGTGGGATCGTCGTGGACCCGAGCGGCGTTCTTTCGGACACGCTGTACGCTGGTCATGTCTGCGAGAAGTGCATGCGCATCTATTGCGACCGCTGCCACGACACACTGAAGAGAGGGCACAATTGTCCAAAATGCGGAGTCAAGATGTGGCAGCTATCCGGTCGCTGGGTGCGCTAGCTTCGGCTCGTGTCAGAGGCGATTCCTCCTCAACTCGTCATGCAGATCGTGGGGCAGGTTGTGTCGTGTGATCCCCTCCGGTAGGCGAACCGCGAGCTGTTGGCGCTGGCGGCCTGTACGCAGTGAAGCTGCGGCGGGGGCAGTGGCCCGTTGACACCCCCCCTGGCCTCAGCGGACAATCGGGGCGGGTGGACAGCCAGGCAACCCTGAGGGCTGACGGCTCGCCGTCCGCCCTGTCGTCTGGGTTCCTGAAAGGAGGTCGGAGATCAGTACCGAGGAATTTGCAGTCATCGCAGGGATTGTCGGTGTCCTTGTCCTCTTGGCAGCGTCAGTCCTTATCACTCCTGACAGGGGGCCAAAAGACGATGCCGACGACCAAGAGGGCGCGGACGCATAGAAAGTCTGCTCGCCTCACACCATGACGCCCCGCTGAAAGTTGCCCGGCCGAGGCGCAGAATGCCTGCGGCCAGGCGTCAAGCTGCCCTCACTCCCGATTCGAATCGCGCGAAACGCTCTCCGTACCGACATGCCTAAAGACAGCGATTTCCTCTGCGGCGGCTGGATATGGGACTCCCTCCTGCGTGAGCTCCGCTACCACGAGAGGACGCGCAAGGGGTGGAAGGAGGAGCCGGAGCAGGTGGAGCGCCTGCCGGCGGTGTGCTCCGTTACCTGGCACCGCTGGTCGCAGGCGCCGATGCAGACGGCGACGGGCGAGGTGATGCCCAGCAGTCTGTCGCGCGTGGTGGCGGCCTACGAGGGCGGGGGCGACCTCACGCTGAACGAGAACGACCGCGACTGCGCGGGTAAGCTGGCGGGGGCCATCGCCGAGGCGTACGGGCTGGAGGTGGTGGAGGAGGGGGCGCCGGGGGGCCGGCGCGGCGGAAACCTGCCCCCGCGCGACGAGATGGGCCGTCTGGTGAGCCGCTCCGGCCGCGCCGAGGTGACGCTGGACGAGGTGGCTCGTGAGATCGTGGAGGCGCAACGCCGCTTCCCCTTCGGCAAGTCGCGGCGGCGGTTCTCGCTCGCCGAGGTGCGATGTCTGGAGCTGACGTACGAGGTCAAGGGCCCGCTGGAGACGTTCGCGCTGTGGGCGATCGTCGGGCCGGAGGAGCAGCAGCGGCTACCGGTCGCCTCCTACGAGGGGTACGAGGGCTGGGCCGACCCCGAGGAGTGGCGGGAGTTCGCCCGCGAGGTGGGGCGCTCCCTGGGAGTGGACGTGACTGGAGCCGACAGCTAGAGCTGGCGGCGGAAGTCATCCTGAGTGCAGCGAAGGATCTCGGGCGCGGACGTCTAGCGCACGAAGCCAGCGACCCGCTCCAGCCGCTCGATCTTGATGGCGGAGAGATCGGCGACCTGGGCCAGCTTGCCCTGGAGCGCCGCCATGTGGGCCGTCTGACCGTGGGCGGCGAACGCCTCGTCGTCCGAGTACACCTCGAAGACGGTGATGTCGGTGGGGTCGCGCTGCGAGCGGTGCACCAGGTAGGCGACAGCGCCGGGCTCGTTTGCCTCGACGGCGGCAGCCATCTCCGCGGCCGCCTTCTCCGCCTCCGCCTCGTTGCCGGGCTTGATCTTGATCCGCGCGATGATCGTGATCATGGGGCCTCCTTGTCTGCGATGGCTTCAGGGGGAGTATAGCAGGCGGGAAGTCCGAGGCGCGGAGGGGAACCCGTCACGGAGTTTGTTTGGCAAAAAGACGGTGTTGGCCTTCGTGGGGCGGCTAGCTCGACATAATATATGGCCGGGCGCCAGGTGGTCGGGGGGATAGCGGGTGCGGGGCCGCCGGTGCGCAGACTTGTTGAAGGCGGATCGAGAGATGATTGCGGGATGGTTGTATCATCTTAGCATGGCTGGTGAGTTAAGCGAGACCCAGGTGGACGAGCTTGCGCGTCTGTACAAGGCCCGATTGCCTGTCCTTGAGAGGTGCCGGGAGGAGGGCCTCAGTGTTCTCACCACCCTGGTAGCACAGGTGGGCCAATTCCATCTGGCTCGTGGTCGCCTAACGGAATCTCGGGTTAAGGCCCTCCACAGCGTGGCTGACAAGACGCGAGCAAACGAATGGGAACCCAGCGAGGCGCTCGAACGCATGACTGATCTTGTGGGCTTTCGCATTGTATGCAACAACATCGAGGATGCCTACAGGATCAAGGATGCTGTCTTGGGCTCGACACGGTTTCTCTGTACGGAGAGCGACGTTCACGACTACATAGCATCGCCGCAGCCATCAGGCTACCGCGCAATCCACATCAATGCGAAGTACGAAGTCATGGGGCTAGATAAGACTGCCGTGCGGTGTGAGATTCAGGTCCGTACTCTCGCGCAGGAGGCATGGGCTCAGTTGTCCCACTACGACCTATACAAGCAGGGTGAAACACTGCCACCCCACATAGCGAAATCGGCGTTGAGACTCGCGGCGCTCCTGCATGTAGGGGACGAGATAGCCCAGGACATCAGAAAGGACGTTTCTCGTCCGCTAGCCGGTGTCGCTGGCTCTAACGGGGAGCTTCGACCGGAGGTACTGTCCTTCATATATCGAAGGGCGTTTGAGGAGGAGCCTCCAGAGTACCTTATGGTGCTGGCAGTGCAGCACTGTGAAAAACTCCAGTGCTACAGACTCGATCTGCTTGACCGTGTCATAACAGACAAGGATACAAGAGGATGCTTAAGGCGAGCATATGAGGTGGAGGCGGGATGGCAGCCATCTAACGAGACTATCTTTCTGTTGGGCATCGTTGCAGCGGTCTCGGGGGCGCAGAAAGCGGAGGATGAGGCGCGTCGTCTTGCTCGAGAGGAAGCCGAGGAGATCGAGGCGATTGCTAGGCGAGATCTTGAGGTTGACATCCCGTCCTCGCCTGAAGACTTGATGGTTGCGTTTTACGACGGGCATGGTGACCTGAACGCCGGTGAGCTCTATCGCCTAGCAGACTATTTCGGCGCACTTAAGAGGTGTGTCTGCGGTGCGCCAATCATCGATGTGGATGCCTTTGTGGAAGAAGTGGTCGACCACTACGGGTTAGATGTTGACCCAGATGGAAAGCTCGCAGCCTGGCTTCTGAATTGCGGGATCGAGACCGGGGACTTTGATGACAACAACCTCTGCAGCTATCACGGCTGGGTGATGAGCAAAGAGGATTGAGCTGGCATATGACCACCAACCTCTACCCGCACCTGTTGTACCCGCAGGAGCGGCAGACCAGGCAGCCCTCCTGGTATACCAGCAGGGCGCCGCAGTCCGGGCAGCCCAGGCCGGTCACTTCTGACTGGTGCGTCCCCTGTAGGGGCGGTTCGCGAACCGCCCCTGCCTCCGTCGCGTGGGAGGAGGCGTCGGCCGCGGCGGACTCGGGCGAGAACTTGCGCTCCAGCCAGCGGAACACGTAGTCCACAATCGACGTCGCCCAGGGGATGTCCGGGTTGTTGGTGCGGCCGTAGGGCTCGAAGCGGGTGTTCTTCAGCTTGCGCGACAGGTTCTGGACGGGCACCCCGTACTGGAGCGTGACGGAGGTGAGGAGGGCAACGGCGTCCATGAGGCCGGACACGGTCGAGCCCTCCTTGGCGATCTTGACGAAGATCTCGCCGGGGCGGCCGTCGTCGTACAGGCCGACGGTGATGTAGCCCTCCTGGTCGCCCACCTGGAACTTGTGGGTGACGGAGCGGCGCTCGTCGGGCAGGCGCTGGCGGTAGGGCTGAGGGCGCTCCACGGCGGCGGCTATCCTGCCCTCGATCTCCCGCAGCGCCTCCTCCGTCTCCTGCTCGGGGCCCTTGACGTTGACGGCGGCGTGCGAGAGGACGGAGTACTCGCGGGAGCCCTCGCGGTAGATGGTGATCCCCTTGCAGCCCTCGCGGTAGGCGAGCCAGTAGGCGGCGGCGACGTCGGCCTCGGTGGCGGAGAAGGGGAAGTTGATCGTCTTGGAGACGGCGTTATCGGTGTGGCGCTGGAAGGCGGCCTGCATGCGCACGTGCCACTCGGGGGTGATCTCGTGCGCGGTGACGAACACCCGCTTGGCCCACTCCGGTGCCTCGGGGCGATCGTGCAGGCTGCCGCCGGCCGCTAGGTGATCCATCAGGTCGCTCGAGTGGAACCGCTCCGCTTTCGCTGCCTGGACGAAGTGCCGGTTGGCCTCCGTGAGCTGGCTCAGCTTGCCGGGGTCCTTGGCGTCCAGGTAGTGCTGGCGGGTGAAGGCGAGGGCGAATAGCGGTTCCACGCCGGAGGAGCAGTCGGCGATGATCGACAGGGTGCCGGTGGGCGCCACGGTGGTGCGAGTGGAGTTGCGGTAGGGGGAATCGGGATCGTAGCGGGACCTCTCGAACGCCGGGAAGGGGCCGCGCTCCTGTCCCAGGGTAAGGGAGGCCTCGTTCGCCTTCTCCTGCACGAAGCGCATCACCTCCTCGCCCAGAGCCAGCGCCTCCTCGGAGTCGTAAGGGATGCGGAGCTGGACGAGGGTGTCGTGCCAGCCCATGACGCCCAGGCCGATCTTGCGCGTGAGCCTGGTGGCCTCCTCGATCTCCGGGATGGGGTAGCGGTTCACGTCGATGATGTCGTCCAGGAAGCGGACGCACTGGGGGATGACCTCCGCCAGGCGTCTCCAGTCCAGGCGGCGCTTGGTGTTGCCTCCCTTCGCGAAGCGGGCCAGGTTGAGGGAGCCGAGGACGCAGGACTCGTAGGGGAGGAGGGGCTGCTCGCCGCAGGGGTTGGTGGCCTCGATGTCGCCCAGGTTGGGGGTGGGGTTGTCTCGGTTGATGCGGTCGATGAAGACGATGCCGGGGTCGCCGTTGCGCCAGGCGTTGGCCACGAGCATGTCGAAGATGTGGCGGGCGCGGCGGCGGCCGGCCACCTCACCGCTGCGAGGATTTATCAGCTCGTACTCCGCGTCGTCCTCGACGGCGCGCATGAACTCCTCGCTGACGGCCACCGAGATGTTGAAGTTGGTGAGGGTGCGCATATCGCTCTTGAGGGCGATGAACTGTTCGATGTCGGGGTGGGTGACGGCGAGGATGCCCATGTTGGCGCCCCGGCGGGTGCCGCCCTGCTTGATCGCCTCGGTTGCGGCGTCGAACACCCTGAGGAAGGAGACGGGGCCGGAGGCCACGCCCATCGTGGACTGAACTCGGTCGCCCTCGGGCCGCAGGCGGGAGAAGGCGAAGCCGGTGCCGCCGCCGGATTGGTGGATGCGGGCGGTGTCCTTGATGGCCTGGAAGATGCCCTCGATGCTGTCCGGCACCGGCAGGACGAAGCAGGCGGAGAGCTGCTGGAGGTCGCGGCCGGCGTTCATGAGGGTGGGCGAGTTGGGGAGGAACTCCAGCCGGGCCATGAGCTGATAGAAACGCTCTTCCCAGTGGGCGGCGGAGTCGGAGCCCTCCGGGGGTTCGTAGAGGAGCTCCGCCTGGGCGATGTTGCGGGCGACGCGACGGAACATCTCCTCCGGCGTCTCCGCTGGGCGCCCCTCGGCGTCCTTGGCCAAATAGCGACGCTCCAGGACAACGCGTGCGTTGTCGGAGAGGGGTATCTTGGCTCTACCGCTGGGTTGGCGTATAGTCATCGTTGTCACCCTCAGTATAGCATCGGCGGGGCGGGCGCCGAGCTTAAATATTAACAAAACGCTTATGTGGTTTATGATTTTATCGAAGCATGCCTAGAGATAGGAGAGGCCAATGACATCCTCCACCGCGATCCTTGAGCAGGCCCGGCAGGCCGCCTCCCGGGAGGCGCTGCGTACGTTCGCGCTGCGGTTCCGCCAGAAGCGGTCGGACGTAAACCTGTATTCCACGGTAGTGCCGTTGCGAGAGCTCCTGGGGCGCTGTCGCCCGGATACATATCGCCACGATAACCGTGAGGGGTACCAGCGGCCGCTCACGCCGTCGCGCCTGCGTCGGATGTCCGTCTACATGCGAGAGGAGGAAGGCGTGGTGCCTACCTCGCTCCTGCTGTGCCTCCGGCAGCCGGACCAGGCTACGTTTGAGCCGGTGGGGATGGATGGTGGCGGCGGCGAGCCGGGGATGCTGACGATTCCGCCCGGGGTGACGATGTGGGTGGTGGACGGTCAGCATCGGCTGTTCGGCCTGGAGCGGGCGCTCATCAAGGACAAGGCCAAGTGGGTGGCGGACTACCCCCTGCCCGTGACCGTCGTGGAGGGGATCGACGCCTACGAGGAGATGCGCTACTTCCACGTCATCAACACTCGCCAGAAGGGCGTGCCCACGGACGTCGTGGACCGTCACCTCCTGACGATGCGGGAGACCGAGGGCGCCAGCCTGCTGGAGCGGGAGGGGGAGCGGAACTACCTGCGAGCCCGCGCCACCAAGCTGTGTGACGTCCTCAACAGCGATCCGTCGAGCCCCTGGTACGGCACCATCATCATGCCCGGCGAGAAGCGGCGGCCCCATCACCTGATGCGGCAGCACGGGATGGTCTCCTCCCTCGACCCGATGGTGCGGGACAGCTTCGTCAAGCGGCTGACGGACGAAGAGGCGGGGAAGTTGCTCCTGAACTACTGGCGCGCGGCGCGCGAGCGATGGCAGAGCGCCTTTGAACAGCCGCAGGAGTACGTGATCCAGAAGGCGTTGGGGGCGGGGGCCCTGCACCAGATACTGCCGGACGTGCTGGAGCTGTGCCGGAGCGGCGACGACTTCTCTCAGGAGAAGATGGCGGATGTCCTGGCGGAGATAGGCCGCAGCGCCGGCTTCTGGCACAGCGAGCGGGGGCACTACATGGTGCGTCAGAGCGGTGCCCGCTACGTGAAGGCCCTGGCGGAGTACCTGCGGGCCCGTCTCCCCCGACCGAGGCTGCGGCGGCTGTAGCGTTCTGCCGCGGCTGCGGCTACGTGGTCACGTTCTGTGACCAGTAGGGATCCTGGGGGTTACGGAGCCCTCGCGTGGCTCAGTCGCCGACGTCGCACCGTCTGAGGCGGCCGTCTTGGCTAGCTCGCTCCAGTCGCCGACGCGGTTCTTGCCGGCAGACTTGGCCCAGTACATGGCCGCGTCAGCTCCGTAGACGAGCTCCTCGGCCGAGCCAGCAGTCTCCGGGAAGGAGGCGATGCCCAGGCTGATCGTCACTTGCCCCTCGCCGCCGTTTGCTCCTCCAGCCACGGCGTGGCGGAGAGCTTCCGCAATCCGGGCAGTCTTCTGGCGATCGCCCGCTGGCACGATCACCACGAACTCGTCTCCGCCGTAGCGATAGGCATCCTCTCGCCCCACCGCACGCGCCAGGGAATGCGCCACACCGCGGAGGACATCGTCGCCTACCAGGTGTCCCTGCGAGTCATTGACCGCTTTGAAGCCATCGATGTCTAGCATTATGAGGCCGACCGTGGCCCCGATTTCTGCAGCGCGACCGATCTCCTCGCTGATTCTCAGATGGAAAGCCCTGTGGTTCCCCAGACCAGTGAGCGCGTCGGCGGCAGCCTCGGCGCGTGCGTCCACCAACTGGCGGTAGCGCTCCTGCAACTCCTCGTTGGCCAACTGCAGTTCGTCCGTCCGCTGTTGCACGGTGGCGATCATGGAGTTGAGGGTCGTGCCCAGGTGTTCCAGTTCACGTGGGCCTCTCGTATCGGATCGCGCGTCCATGTTGCCGGCGGCCACGGCGCGTGCGGTCAACTCTAGCGATGACAACGGCTTCAGGATGGAGCGGGCGATGAAGACCGACGCGGCCAGCCCGAAGCTCGCCCCGGTGGCTCCAGATATCACAAGAAGCCAGAAGGCGAGGTCGCCCGCCCGGTCCGCTTGGCTCTTCAGGGCCGATGCCTGCTCCTGCTCGTATTTCACGGCGGAGGTGAGCTGAAGGACCCACTCGCTGTAGCCCGGCGCCGTGGCTTCCAGCATGGCGGCTGCCGCGTCCACCTCGCCGGCCTTTACCAGGCTCACCATCTCGTGCGTGCCTGCGGTCAGCGTGGAACGGGTGGTCTTGATCGCCGTCAGGTCCGCCACCAGCGCACCATCTCGCGCCGTCTCCCGGGCCAGGGCCTCACCGATGTTCGCGTCGGACATGGCGAGGCTGGCGTTGATCGTGGGCAACAGCTCCTCGTTCCCCGTGGTGACATATCCGTAGAGGAATGTGGCTGTCGTACCAGAGCCGATCTGCGCGTCCTGCAGCAAGTCGGCGACAGCCGTGTACTGCTCCATCTCGTCTAGGTTGGCCTGATGTTTCCGCGCCAGCCAGGCCGAGCACGCGACAACGGCGACCAGAGCGACTACCAGCAGGCCGAAGCCGACTATGATCCTCCCCTTCACGGAGGACAGCGAATGAAGCCTGGATGTCGACTTCGGCGAATCCATGCGCGACTTGTCTTCCTCTACTAGCCCGAAAGGTGGCACGGTGTGTCCGATGGTTGTGACGCCGGCCGTGGGTCAATCGTTACGCAGTCGCGAGGCAGGGCTCTTCTGTAGCCACGCGATGGTCACCTGCCGCGATTTGTAGTCACCCGGCAGATCCCGGCGCGCCGGCGGCGCTGAGAGGCAGAACTGTATCTGCACAGCTACGGCGTGGCGGCAGAGACAGAAGAGGCGCTCCCCTTGCGAGGGCGCCTCCCCTGCCCAAAGGGAGGGTTGGCTAGGCTAACCGCAGCCGCTCGTCGTGCCGCAGTTGTCGCAGCGGTAGCAGGTGCCGCAGCGGCTCATGATCCAGCCGCAGTTGGAGCAGGGCGGGGCGTCGCTCTGGCCGCCGTTGCCGTGGCCCTGGCCCGGCAGGAGGCCGCCGTTTCCGGCGGACACCGGTGGTTCGTACTCCTGGGCCATCAGCTTGGCCTTGACGGCCGGGGAGAGGACGCCGAACTCCTCCTTCTCCTCCTCGCTCAGGAACTGGGAGGCCAGCCAGCGGAAGATGTAGTCCACGATGGACTGGGCAACCGGGATCTCGGCGTTCTCGGTGCGGCCGGAGGGCTCGAACCGCATGTGGGAGAACTTGTTCACCATGTCGCGCAACGGCACGCCGTACTGGAGGGTGAGGGAGATGGAGGTGGCGAAGGCGTCCAGCATGCCGGAGAGTGTGGAGCCCTCCTTGGCCATCGTGACGAAGATCTCGCCGGGGGAGCCGTCCTCGTACATCCCGGCGGTGATGTATCCCTCGTGCCCCTCGATGGAGAACTTGTGGGTGGTGGAGGTGCGGGTCGCGGGCAGCCGCCGCCGGATCGGGTGGAAGCCATCGCTCTCCCCGGCCCGCTGCTCCTTCTTCGTGCTCAGCACCTGGGCCCGCTTGGAGCCGTCGCGGTAGATGGCCAGCGCCTTGAGGCCATGCTTCCACCCCTCGACGTAGACCTCCCCGATCTCCTCGGCAGTGGTGTCCTCCGGCATGTTGACGGTCTTAGAGATGGCGCCGGAGATGAAGGGCTGGACGGCGCCCATCATCTTCACGTGGCCCAGCCAGTGGACGGTGCGGGAGCCCTTCTCCGGCTTGAATGCGCAGTCGAAGACGGGGAGGTGCTCCTCGTGCAGGCCGGGGGCACCCTCGATGGTGCCGGTCTCGTCGATGTGGGCGAGGATGGCGGCGGCGGTGTCGTCGTCGTAGCCTAGTTGGCGCAGAGCCCGCGGCACGGAGTTGTTGACGATCTTCATGACGCCGCCGCCCACCAGCGTCTTGTACTTGACCAGGGCGATGTCCGGCTCGATGCCCGTGGTGTCGCAGTCCATCATGAAGCTGATGGTGCCGGTGGGCGCGAGCACGGTCGCCTGGGAGTTGCGGTAGCCGTGCTCCCGTCCCAGGGCGAGCGCCTCGTCCCAGACGGCGCGCGCCGCCGCCACGAGCGGAGCGGGGACTTGCGATTCATCGATTCGGTAGGCGTAGTCACGGTGCTTCTCGATCACGCCCAGCATCGGCTCTCGGTTGCGCTCGTAGCCGGCGAAGGGCCCCATGCGGGCGGCGATGGCGGCGGAGGTGGCGTACGCCTGGCCGGTCATGATGGCGCTCAGGGCGGCGGCCCAGGCGCGCCCATCGTCGGAGTCGTAGGGGATGCCCAGGGACATGAGGAGGGCTCCCAGGTTGGAGTAGCCCAGCCCAAGGGCGCGGTAGGCGTCGGCGTTCTTCGTGATCTCGTCCGTCGGGTAGGAGGAGTTGGAGACGATAATCTCCTGGGCGGCGACCATGATGGCGCAGGTGTGGCGGTAGGCCTCGATGTCGAAGTTGCCTTCGTCGTCGAGGAACTCGAGCAGGTTGATGGAGGCGAGGTTGCAGGCCGAGTTGTCCAGGTGCATGTACTCCGAGCAGGGGTTGGAGGCGGTGATGGGGCCGCTGTTGGGGCAGGTGTGCCACTCGTTGATCACGGTGTCGTACTGCATGCCGGGGTCGGCGCACTCCCAGCCGGCCTCCGCGATCTTGCGCATCAGTTCGCGGGCGCGATAGGTCTGGGCGGGCTCGCCGGTGGTGACGTAGCGGGTGTGCCACTCGCTGTCCTCGACGACGGCGCGCATGAAGTCATCGGTGACGCGGACGGCGTTGTTGGCGTTCTGGTACTGGATGGAGACCCAGGCGTCGCCGTCCAGCGACACGTCGTAGCCGCACTCGCCCAGGGCGTAGGCCTTGCGCTCCTCCCTCGGCTTGCAGGCGACGAACTCCTCGATGTCCGGGTGGTCGACGTTGAGGACGACCATCTTGGCGGCGCGGCGGGTCTTGCCCCCCGACTTGATCGTGCCCGCGATGGCGTCGGCGCCGCGCATGAACGACACGGGCCCGGAGGCGAGGCCGCCCGCCGTGAGCCGCTCCTTGGACGAGCGCAGCCGCGACAGGTTGATGCCGGAGCCGGAGCCGCCCTTGAAGATCTTCCCCTCAGTCCTGTACCACTCCAGGATGGAGTCCATGGAGTCCTCGATGGAGAGGATGAAGCAGGCGGAGCACTGCGGCTTCTCCTCGATGCCGAGGTTGAACCAGACGGGGGAGTTGAAGCAGGCCTTCTGGTTGACCAGGATGTGCTTCAGCTCCACGTGAAACGCCTCGGCCTCCTCCTCGCCGACGAAGTAGCCGTCCTTGCGGCCCCAGTCCGTGAGGCCGTTGACGACGCGGTCGATGAGCTGCCTGACGGAGCGCTCGCGGACGGGGGCGGTGCGGCCGGGGGCGGCGGCGGCCTCATCCGTGAGGGGGCCGCGGAAGTACTTGGAGGCGACGACGTTGGTGGCGTTCTGCGACCAGTTGGAGGGGAACTCCACACCCGCCTGCTGGAATACGGGCTTACCGTCGGCGCCTGCGATGACCGCCGTGCGATCGCTTTCCCACTGCAGCTCATCGTAGGGGTCGACGCCGGGGGTGGTGAACCGCCGCGTGATGAGGGGCCTGGTCTGTATTCTGGTGTCCGCTGTCGGTCTCGTCTCGGTTGTCACTGGTTCCCCTCCGCTGCCGTGAATCGTGCTTGCCGATGATTCCGCCGCCTGCCCTTCCTGCCTGCGCTGCCTTCCCAGGTTACGGGTGCTGCTCTGGTTACGGCGTGTTTCGGATTCAGAACTCCACCCCGACACTCCGCGTCAAGATCACTCTGACGATTTCTATCACGATGGATGGCATTGCCAGACTTGCCAAGCGCCTTACCCGGTCTCCCAGCTTCTTCCTGTCGGGTGCCCGTTCCTTGAGTTCCGCCGAGATCGCAGAGAGGATATCGGCGGCCGCGTCTATCTGCTGACGGATGTGTTCATCGGCCTGACGATGCGCGAAATCGATTTCGATGTCTCCAACCTGCTGGCGAAACTCGGCACCAACCACATTGCCGCCACGCCCACCTGTGGCGGTAACCCTCATGCCGGTGGCACCCGGTGCGCTCGCCTGTATCCTTGTTCCAGTCAGGCTGACGCTCACCTGATAAAACTGGTTTGGATCATTCCTCAGGCATTGAGCCAGAGCATTAATGATGGCTGCAGCTTCTTGGTGCTCCATCCCTACCCCGCCTCGCTCGCGCTGCGCTCCAGCACCACCGTGGGCTCCGCGAGGCCGTGGCTCGCCCGGAACCTCTGGACGGCAGCGTGGGCCTCCCGCGCGCGGGCGGATGCCCCGGCATCCGCGTCGGCGGGCCCCTCCAGCGCCTTCTCCGCGTCCACCCACTCCCGCAACAGTCGGATGTACTCCTCGTACTCGCGTTCCGTCAGCATGCTCATCGCGCCCTCCTCTCGCGCTGCGGCTGCTCCTCTTCCGCCCCTTCGACTTCGCTCAGGGCAGGCTTCCCTCTTCCTTCTTCTTCTCGCGCTTCCTCTCGCGGCCGGCGGACGCGCAGGAGGCGAGGCTTCGGCGGCTTCCCCTCGGCTTCCGGCAGCAGCGCAAGCTGGCTCTCGGGCACCTCTGGCCGCCGCCAGCCCGCCTTCAGCGCCTCCAGCTCCCGCTCCAGCTCCTCCACGTCCGCGAACGCCCGGTACACTGAGGCGAAGCGGATGTAGGCGATGTGGTCGAGGGCCCGCAGGCGCTCCATCACCAGCTCCCCGATGTAGGAGGAGGGGACCTCCGCCTTGCCCTGGGCGACCACGGCCTGCTCTACCTCGTCGGCCAGCGCCTCGACCGCGCCGGAAGGGATCGGCCGCTTCTCGCACGCCTTGCCCACTCCGGCGATGATCTTCTCGCGGTCGAACTCCTCGCGGCTGTCGTCCTTCTTGATGACGGCCACGCCGCCGAGCTCGACCTTCTCGAGGGTGGTGAAGCGGCGGCTGCAGGCCTGGCACTCGCGTCGGCGGCGGATGCCGGCGGCGTCGGGCCGCGAGTCGATGACCCTGGAGTCGGGGTGGCCGCAGAACGGACAGTTCATCTTGCTTTACAGAATCCCCGGTACCCCTTTAGAACCACCTGCGCCCCCTCCACTGGGGGGCGCATAGAGCACGATAGCACTACATGTTGGGGTTGTCAAGGGCCTTTACCACAAGATTTTGTGGTGAAATGTTTCACGAGCGGCTCTTCGTCTGGTCTGTAGACAAAATGACGCCGCGGGAATGTCTGGGGAGGCAAACAGCCCCGCGGCGCCTATCTGCCCGTTGCGGGCAGACTCGTCCGCTCTTGGCGGACGGCCGTGCTAGCGGTGGGACTATGTGAGCCTTGGTCCTATAGACTTCCTCCTTTCCTCCCGCCGTGGCGGGCCTCTGACGCGACTGCTCATCAAGGCCGGGCCCCGCCCTTGCCGGGGAGCAAGGCCCGGCGTTAGTTAGCGGATGGTGACGGGCCGGCGAAGAAAGGTCGGCAGATCGGTGTCGGCCATGTTCTCCATGGCCTCCGCCCGCATCTGCCGAAACTCCTCCTCTTCGGCTGATGACCGGTATACGTCTTGAGTGGTGAAGCCGACGGCGATGAGGGTGAGCTTCACCTCTTCGCCTAGGATGGGGTCGGTGGCGGTGCCGAAGATGATCTCGGCCTCGGGGTCGACCACCTCGGCGATGACCTGGGCTGCCATGTTCAGCTCGTGCAGGCCCAGGTCCCCGGAGCTGGTGATGTTGAACAGGACGCGGGTGGCGCCGTGGATGCTGACGTCCAGGAGGGGACTGGATACGGCGGCCTGGGCGGCCTCCACGGTGCGGTTCTCGCCGCTGGCGCGGCCGATGGCCATGAGGGCGGGGCCGGCCTCCGCCATGGTGCGGCGGACGTCGGCGAAGTCCAGGTTGATGTCACCGGGGATGGTGATGAGCTCGGAGACCCCCTGGATGCCCTGGCGGAGAACGTCGTCGGCCATCAGGAAGGACTCGACCACCGTGGTCTTCTCGTCGGCGATGGACAGCAGGCGGTCGTTGGGGATGACGATGAGGGTATCCACCTCCTGCTGGAGCGCGGTCACCCCCTGGTCGGCGAAGCCCTTGCGCTTGGCGCCCTCGAAGGAGAACGGCCTGGTGACGACGGCGACGGTGAGGGCACCGGCGTCCTTGGCCACCTGGGCGAGGACGGGCGCGGCGCCGGTGCCGGTGCCGCCCCCCATGCCGGCGGTTATGAACACCATGTCGGCGTCCTTGACCGCCTCCCTGAGCTCATCGCGGGACTCTTCGGCGGCCTGGCGGCCGCGTTCGGGGTCGCCGCCGACGCCGAGGCCACGAGTTATGCGGTCGCCGATGCGGATGCGGCTCTCGGCCTCGCAGCGCATGAGGGCCTGGCCGTCGGTGTTGACGCCGACGAACTGGACGCCCTGGATGCGGGCCTCCACCATGCGGTTGACGGCGTTGCAGCCGCCGCCGCCCACGCCCACGACCTTGATGGGCGGGAGCAGCCCTAGGTCTGTAGCTGCCACTGCGTCCTCCTTTCCCTGCTGTAGTCCATCAGGTTGGCTCTCTTGTGGTCATCTTCACTACTGGGGAATGAGGGCCTTGAGCCAGCGTCGGGCGGTCTCCATGACCCCTGTGAGCTGGAACGGTGATTTGAAGGTGAAGCTGGGTTTGTGGCCGTTGTGGCCGTTTTCCATGATTGACCAACGCAGGAGGCCCACGCTGGCGGCATAGGCCGGGCTGTTAAGGGAGTCGGACAGGCCGTGGATGCCCTTGGGCACGCCCGTGCGGACGGGCATGCCCAGCACCTGCTCAGCCAGCTCGTCGATGCCGTGGAGGGCGGCGGTGCCGCCGGTGAGGACGAGGCCGGCGGCGATCATCTCGTCGAACCCGGCGCGCTTGGCGTCGATGTAGATCATCTCCAGGATCTCCTCCACGCGGGCTTGGAGGATCTCGGCGAGGCGGCGACGGGAGACCTCCTTGTGGCGCTGGCCGCCGAAAGCCTCGAGCTCCACCATCTCCTCCGGGTTGATGCGGGAGGGTAGGGCGGAGCCGTACTCCGTCTTGAGGTCTTCCGCGGCGGAAAAGGGGGCGCGCAGGCCGGCTACTAGGTCGTGGGTCAGGTGGTAGCCGCCTACGGGGAGCACTGCGGTGTGGAATACGGCCCCGTCCACGAACACGGCGATGCTGGTGGTGCCCCCGCCGATGTCGGCGACGATGATGCCCTGGCGCTTCTCTTCCTCCTCCAGCACGGCTTCCGCAGCGGCCAGGGGCGAGAGGACCAGCGTCTCCACCTGGACGCCGGCGCTCTCCACGCACTGGGTGAGGTTCTGGACGGCGGTGACGGAGCCGGTGACGATGTGAGTCTCCATGTCCAGGCGCTGGCCGTACATCCCGACTGGGTCGCTGACGTGTTCCTGGCCGTCGACGATGAAGAGGCGGGGGATGACGTGTAGGACCTCGCGGTTGGTGGGGAGGTTGAGGGCCTGGGCCTCCTCGATGGCGCGGTCGATGTCCTGGTTGGTGATGGGGCGCTGGCGGCCCGGGATGGTGGCGATGCCGCGGTTGTTGAGGGAGTTGACGTGGTTGCCGTTAATGCTGACGTGGGCGGCTAGCACGCGACTGCCGCTGGAGCGCTCCGCCTTCTCCACGGAGCTGGTGATAGCATCGGTGGCCTCCTGGATGTTGTCTACCATCCCCTTCTTGACCCCCTGAGCTGGGGTCACGCCCACGCCGAGGATGCGCAGGTCTTCCTCAGGGGTGAGTTCACCGACGAGGGTGCAGACCTTGCTGCTCCCCACGTCTATGGAGGCCAGGACGTTGTCTCTCACCTTATCATCGCCTCCTCTTCGCTCACTGTAGGGCCGGATGGTCGCGAAAGCGCAGGTCAAGGACATGACCAACCATGGCCCCGCGGCCCATGTCTTCCTCTACCGTCCGCCAAACGGCTAGCTTATAGTCCACGTTCTGGCTGTCCCCCATGACGACGCGGTACTCGGCGTCGGTGACTAAGGACAATCCGCTCTCGGGGGTGTACTCCAACCGGACGACGTTGAGGGCGAGCTGCTCCGGCACGGACTGGAGCAGCACCTGGGCCAAGGCCACGGCGTCGGCGTCGACGCGGTCGCCGGGGGAGAGTTGGGCCGGGTCGCCCATGTCGTGGATGGTAGGGGCACCCTCTGCGGGCTCGACGTTGGCGAGGACGACGCCCTCGGCGTCGATGACGTAGGACGTTCCGGCTAGGTCCCAGTAGCCCCAGGGGGTGCGCTCCACCACCTCAATGCGTACCTTGTTGGGCCAGTCGAGCCTGGCGTTCACCGCCTTTACCATGGGCAGGCCGATAATGCGGGCCTCGGCGTCGCCCAGGGGGGCGTTGAACATGCTGGCACCCTCCAGGTCGGCCAGGTCGGCGATCTGCTGAGGGGCCAGGCTGGCCGTACCCGTCACCTGCACCTCCTGTACCCGCAGCAGAGACGACCGGTAGAGGGCGACGGCCCCTGCGATGGCCACCACCAGCCCCAGGACGATGAGGATGCGGCGCCAACGCATGCCCCGGCGCAGCCGCTCCGTCCTCTCGTCGGGGAGGACGTGGCCCCTGAGGGCGCGCCGCCGCTTGCGAGGGTTGTAGCTATACACAACGGCGCTTCTCCTCGTGTCGCTCCAGGGCCAGATCGATGAGGCGGGCGATGAGGTCCGGGTAGGAGAGGCCGGCGTGCTCCCACAGTTTGGGGTACATGCTCACCGGGGTGAAGCCGGGGATGGTGTTCACTTCGTTGAGGACGAGGTTTCCCTGCGGGGTCAGGAAGAAGTCCACGCGGCCCAGCCCGGCGCAGTCGATGGCCCTGTAGGCAGCGAGGGCCATGGCGCGGGCCTCCTCGGCCGTCTCCGACGGGATGTCGGCGGGGATGTGGAGGCGGGTGCTGGGGTCCTCGTACTTGGCGTGGTAATCGTAGAAGTTGCCCTCGAACGTGATCTCGCCCACCGGCGAGGCCTCGGGCTCGTCGTTACCCAGGACCGCCACCTCCACCTGTCGGCCCTCTACAGCGACTTCCACCAGGGCCTTGCGATCGTAGCGGAACGCCTCCTCCAGCGCCTCGTTGAGGTCTTCGCGGGAGCGGGCCCTGGAGGTGCCGATGCTGGAGCCGCTGTTGACGGGCTTGACGAACGCCGGGTAGGGGATGGCGGCTTCCACTTCGCGGGCGACGGCGGCCGGGTCGGCGCGCCAGCGGGAAGCGAGGACGACGACGTCATCGGGCACGGGGAAGCCGTGCTGGCGGTGGATGACCTTCTGAAGAGCCTTGTCCATGCCCACGGCGCTGGCGACGACGCCGGCCCCCACGTAGGGGACATCGGCCAGCTCCAGGAACCCCTGAAGTGTGCCGTCCTCCCCATTGGTTCCGTGGATGAGCGGGAAGACGACATCGACACGGCGGAGGGTACCCAGGGCCTGGGTGCGGTGGAGGATGCCTTGACCCAGGGGCTCTTCCAGGGCGCGGAATTTCTCAGAGCGAATGGCCGTTAGGGCACGCTCAGTGTCGGCTGGCGTCAGCCAGGTGCCCTGCTTGGTGACGCCGATAGGTACGGCCTGGAAGCGGGCCGCGTCCAGGGCGGCCATGACGGCTTGGGCGGAGACCACGGACACCTCATGCTCAGCGGAGCGGCCGCCGAACAGGATGCCGACCTTGAGGCGCTTGCCAGCCATCAGGGCTCCCCCACCAGGGCCACTTCGTTCTCCAGCTCGACGCCGAAGCGCTCCCGCACCCGGGAACGGGCTAGATCCATGAGGGCGAGGACATCGGCGGCCTTGGCGCCGCCCAGGTTGAGGAAGAAGTTGGTGTGATGGTCGGAGATCTGGGCGTTGCCAATGCGATGGCCGCGCAGGCCCACCTGGTCGATGAGCCACCAGGCGGGATGCTCCGCCGGGTTCTTGAACATGGAGCCGGCGTTGCGGCCGCGGGGCTGGGCGGCCAAGCGGCGGGCGTCCATCTCTCGGACGCGGGCGCGCAGGGTGGCGGGATCTCCCTTCTGGAGGGCGAGGTCTAGGGAGAGGACTACGTGGCCTCGCATGGCGGCGCGCGTGAACGCGCTGCTGCGGTAGCCCATGGCCAGCTCATCCGGTCGCATCTCAAGGATGCCGTTGGCCGGGTCCACGACGCGGACGCCCTTCAGGATGTCCAGGAGGGAGCGGCCGTAGGCGCCGGCGTTGTAGACGACAGCGCCGCCCAAGCTGCCGGGGATGCCGCAAGCCCACTCCAGGCCGGCGTAGCCGGCGAAGGCGAGGCGGCGGGCCAGTGCGGCCAAGCTGACGCCGCTGGCGGCCCCCACCTTGAAGCCGGCGCCGTTGGGGACGGGGCCCTCCACGTGGTCGGTGGCGTTCTCGATGACCAGACCGCGGAGGCCGCCGTCCAGGACGAGGACGTTGGAGCCGGCGCCCAGGATGAACATCGGAACGCCGTGCCCGCGTGCGGCTCGCAGGGCGGCTCGAAGCTCCTCCTCCGTGCGGGCCGCGAAATAGGCGTCGGCGGCCCCGCCGACGCCTATGGTGGTGTGGCGGGAGAGCGGCTCGTCCAGGAGGACGGGCCCCAGCGCTCTCAGTTCGGCCAGGAACGCATCGTTCATCGCGCTCTGAGGATCTCCAGTACCATAGGGGCGACCTTCTCCACGTCGCCAGCGCCGATGGTGAAGAAGACGTCTCCGTGCTCCAGCAGCTCGGCCACGGCCTCAGCCGACTGCTTCAGGTCGCCGGCGTAGCGGGCGGACGGCCGCGTGATCTCGGGGGCGAGCTGCTCTGCGCTCATGCCGGCGGTCGGCTCCTCGCGGGCGGCGTAGGTCTCAGCGATGAGGAGGACATCGCATTCGGCGAAGCAGGTGCGGAAGCCATCTAGGAGGTAGCTGGTGCGGGTGTAGGTGTGGGGTTGGAAGAGGCAGACGAGGCGACGGCCGGGGAAGCGCTGGCGAGCGGCGTCGAGGGTGGCCCGCACCTCGGTGGGGTGATGGGCGTAGTCGTCCATGACGGTGACGCCGGCGGCTTCGCCGATGTGCTGGAAGCGGCGACGGACGCCCTGGAACTCGGCCACCGACCGGCGCATAGCCTCCAGCGGCAGGCCGAGGATGCTCCCCACAGCTATCGCCCCCAGGGCGTTGCTCACGTTATGGATTCCCGGCAGTCGCGTCTCAAAGGTAGAGTAGACCTGCTTGCCGCATTTTACCACAAAAGAGCACCCGTCTACACCCTTGCTCGAAATATTTTCCGCCTGCCATTCCGAGGAAGGGTGGAGACCGTAGGAGGCGACGTGGACGGGGAGTTTCACGTCGCCTCCTACGATCTGGGGAAGCATGGCCTGCAGTGCAGGGTCATCTCCGCAGGCCACGATGTTGCCGCCTGGTTTGACTTGGGAGAGGAACTGGCGGAAGGCATCTAGGAGCCCCTGATAGGAGCCATAGATGTCCAAGTGGTCCGGCTCCGCGTTAGTGACGAGGGCGATGTCCGGGTGATAGTTGAGGAAGGCTGCGTCGAACTCATCAGCCTCTACGACGAAGTCGGGGCCGTCCCCCGGCAGGGCGTTGGTCTCCAGGTTGAGCATCTCGCCGCCCAGCATGAAGGTGGGAGAGCGGCCCGCCTGCCAGAGCATGAAGGCGATGAGGGAAGAGGTGGTGGTCTTGCCGTGGCTGCCGGCCACGGCGATGGCGCGCTTGCCCTCCATGAGGCGGGCCACCATCTGGGCCCTCTTCATGGTGGGGAGGCCACGGCGGTGGGCCTCTATCAGCTCAGGGTTGTCCTCGGGGGCGGCGGAGGTGAAGACCACCATCTCGGCATCGCCCAGGTGCGCCGCGTCGTGACCGCGGCTCACGGTGACGCCCATCGCCTCCAGGCGCTCGGTGAGCGGTGTCAGGTACAGGTCGGAGCCGGAGACGGTGTGGCCGCGGGCGAGGAGGACCTGGGCGATGGCGGACATGTGGATGCCGCCCACGCCCACCAGGTGCACCCGCTGCGGTATCGTTTCCACGGCCGTCCTCATGGTTCCGTCGCCCCGCCAGAGGCGGACATCTCTAGGATGAGCCTGGCGATGCTGCTGGCGGCCTCCGGCCGGGCCAGCCGGCGCGAGGCCTGGCTCATGGCGTCCAGCCGGGCGCTGTCCTGCAGCAGGTCGCTGACGAGGGAGAACATCGATCCCAGGTCGCTGTCGTCCAGAACCACGGCGGTGTGGTTGTCCGCCAGGTGACGGGCGTTGAGCCTCTGGTGGGCACCGGCGTAGGGGTACGGGACGAGGACGGCGGGCAGGCCGACGGCGGGAAGTTCGCCCAGGACGGAGGCTCCGGCGCGGCAGAGGGCAAGGTCGGCAGCAGCCATCGCCCAGGGAAACTCCTCGTGCAGGTAGCCGAACAAGTGATACCGGGGACGGAGCTTGTCTGGCAGGTCGTTCGCCAGGCCGGCAAGCCACTCTTTGTCGTCGCGGCCGCTGATGTGGATGACTTCACATAACCCTAGAAGGCTGCGCAGGTTGTCCGCTACCGCCTGGTTGATGCTGTGTGCCCCTTGAGATGCGCCGGCGACGAACAGCACTTTGTCTTTTGGGTCAAGCTCCAGGCGGCGGCGGCCCTCGGGCCTGCTGACTTGCCAGAACTCCTCCCGCACCGGGTAGCCGGTGACCACGGCTTTGCCGTGGGGGAGCCTGCGCAGCGATTCGGGGGCGGTGGCGGCGATGCGGTGGGCCAGGCGGGCGATGGCCCGGACCGCCCATCCGGGGTAGACATCGGGGAGGTAGAGCGCGACGGGGATCTTGCGGGAGCGGGCGGCGAGGGCCACGGGGAAGCTGGCGTAACCGCCGGTGGAGAGGACGATCTCGGCGCCGAACTTAGAGAGCGCCCGCCGGGCTTGGGGCACGCCCCTGGCCATGCGGGCCGCGTTGCGGGTTAGCTCGAGAGGGTTGCGGCCCCGGATGGGGCCGGAGGAGATGAGCTGTAGCGGTATGTCGGCCCGTTTCATGAGGTCTACCTCGGCGCCCTCCTGCGCGCCGAGGTAGAGGGGCTCCAGCTTGGCGCCGGCGGGCAGTTCGCGCTGGAGGGCGGCAGCGATGACGAGGGCCGGGTAGACGTGGCCGCCGGTGCCGCCGCCGCACAGGGCCAGCCTCATGCCGGGTGCCTCCCAAGTGCTTGCCCGCGTTGGGCGTAGCGGCGGCCCTGCCTCCTGGTAGGCTTGGCGCGGGCCTTGGGCCGCCCACCATAGCGGCGGTCGTGGCCGTATCGCGATAGGCTGAGAAGGATGCCGGCCCCGGCCATGACGGCCACCAGAGCGGAGCCGCCGTAGCTGAGGAAGGGCAACGGTACCCCTGTCAGGGGGATGGAGCGCGTGATGCCGCCGATGTTGATGAGCGTCTGGTAGGCGATCCAGCTCAGGATGCCTACCCCCAGTAAGGTGCCAAACTGATCACGGGAGGCCAGCGTGGCCTTGAGGGCCCGGTAAACGAAGAAGGCGAACAGGCCCAGGATGCCAAGGATGCCGATGAACCCCAGCTCCTCGCCGATGATGGCGAAGACGCCGTCCGTGTGGGCGCCGGGGACGTAGAAGAACTTCTGACGGCTGACCCCCCAGCCGAGGCCGGTGACGCCGCCGCTGCCCAGGGCGATGAGGAGCTGGAGGATGTGGAAGCCGCTGCCCTGAGGATCCGCCTCGGGGGAGACGAAAGAACCGATGCGGTCCAGGCGGTAGTCCTGGGCCAGGATCATGGCGTAGCTGACAAGGCCGCCGCTGACCATGAGGAGGGCCAGGTGGCTGAGGGGCGCTCCGGCGATGAAGAAGAGAGTGCTGGTGGTGAGGACGATAATGATGGCGGTGCCCATGTCCGGCTCGACGATGACTAGGCCGCCGACGACGCTGACCATGAGCACGAAGGGCACGAGCCCCAGGGTGAACTTGCTGATGTTCTCGCGGCGTCCAGCCAGCCAGGCCGAGATGTAGATGATGACGGCCAGCTTAGCGAACTCGCTGGGCTGGAACGTGACGGGGCCCAGCTCCAGCCACCGCCTGGCCCCGTTGCGCTCGACGCCGACGCCCGGGATCAGCACGGCCAGCAGGCCCACGAGCGCCAGCACCATCATCGGTACGGCTAGGTACCGTAGCTGGTGGTAGTCCAGCCGCATGAAGTACACGAGCGCCGCCAGGCCGGCGATGGCGTAGATGCCCTGTCGCACGACGAAGTGGTTGGCGTCGCCATACGCCAAATAGCCCACGGCGAAGCTGGCCGTGTACACGGTGAGGAGGCCGGCCAGCAGGAGCATGGCGGTAGCCACCAGCAGGAGGTAGTCCGGCTGGCCCGGGCGCAGGCGGCCGCTCTCTAGGGCAGCGATACCTGCACCTCCTTCACGTACTGGCTGACCAGGGAGCGAAAGTGCTCGCCTCGGCGCTCGAAGTTGTCGTAGGCGTCGAAGCTGGTACAGGCGGGGGAAAGGAGGACGGCGTCGCCAGGCCGGGCGTAGCGGCGGGCCGCCTCGACGGCCTCGGGCAGGCCGGCGACGCGGACGATGCGGACTCCCTTGGCCCCCGCTGCGGCGGCGCCCTCCCCCGCCGATGGACGGGCACGGCGCAGGGCTGCCTCCAGCTTGGGCGCCGACTCTCCGAAGAGGATCACGGCCCGGCATCTGCCGGAGGCGGACTCTCGGGCCAGCTCCTCCAGGGGCAGGTGCTTGTCGCGGCCGCCCAGCAGGAGGACAAGAGGCTGCTCGAAGGAGCGGATACCGGCCAGGGTGCGCTCGGGCGTGGTGGCGATGCTGTCGTTGTAGTAGTCGGCGCCGTCGAGCGTAGCCACGTGCTCCAGCCGGTGAGGCGGGCCGGTGAACGATTCGACCGCGGATGCGATGGCCTCCGGCGTGACGCCGCAGGCGGAGGCCACGGCGGCGGCGGCCACGGCGTTCTGCTGGTTGTGTCGGCCGCGCAGGCGCAGGGAGCTGGGGGGGAAGAGAGGCTCGTCGTAGCGGCCGCGGCGGAAGCGGGCCTGACCGTCGCGCACATAGACACCGTCGCCGGGTATCTGGTCGCCCAGGCTGAACCAGACCCGCGCCCCTCGGGCCTCGGCGGCGATTGCCTGCGTCTCCGGGTCGTCGTAGCTGAAGACGGCCACGTCCTCCGCCATCTGGAACCGGTAAACGTTGCGCTTCAGGTCGCGGTACTGCTCCCAGGGGAAGCGGTCTAGATGGTTGGGGGTGACGTTGAGGAGGCAGGCCACGTGTGGGCTGCGGGTGGCCATCTGGAGCTGGGTGTGGCTTATCTCCAGCACGACCCAGGTGTAGGCACGGACATCCGACAGGTGATCCAGGAGGCCGACGCCGATGTTGCCACCCACGAATACCGGCTTCTCATCGGCGCGGAACATCTCGCCCAGGAGGGCGGTAGTAGTGGTCTTACCGCTGGAGCCGGTGATGCCGACGATGGGCCCCGGGCAGAGTTCCATGAACAGGGTGAGCATGGACCAGACGGGGACTCCCTGGCCGCGGGCCTCGTCCAGGCCGGGCAGGTCCAGGGGCACCCCCTGGGAGACGAAGACGGCGTCAGCGTTGGTCACAGCCCGGGGGTCGTTGCCGCCCAGGGAGAAGCGGATGGGTAGGTTGGCCACCTGCTGGACGCGGTCGGCCAGGCGCTTGCGTGGCTTGGCGTCGCTGACGGTGACCCGGGCGCCGCGGGAGGCGAGGTAGCGGACGGTGTCCACCCCCTCCAACCCCAGGCCCACGACGGTGACCCGCTTATCGGCAAAGTCCAGATCGACCAGGCGGTCAAGGTTCATGCTAGACCTCTATCGCCAGAATCGTGCCTACGACTGCACCCAGGATGCCGATGAGCCAGAACCGCTGCACCACCTGGGGCTCGCTCCAGCCCAGCTTCTCGAAGTGGTGGTGTAGCGGAGCCATGCGGAAGATGCGCTTGCCGCCGGTCAGGCGGTAGTAGCCCACTTGGAGGACATCGGATGACCCCTCAAGGACGAACACGATGCCGATGAGGGGTAGGACCAGCCACTGGCCGGTCATGAAGGCGGCGGTGGCCAGGCCGCCGCCCAGGGCCAGGGCGCCAGTATCGCCCATGAACATCTGGGCCGGGTAGCTGTTGTGCCAGAGGAAGCCCAGCACCGCCCCGGTCACAGTGAAGCAGAACGTGGCTAGGAACGTCTGATCCTGGATGAGGGCGATGATCCCGTAAGCGCCGAAGGCGACGGCCGAGGTGCCGACAGCGAGGCCGTCGAGGCCGTCGCTGACGGCGACGCCGCCCGCAGTGAGGACGATTACGCCCACCGCGATGGGTACGTACCAGGCGCCCAAGTCGTAGCGCTCGGCGTAGGGGACGTTGACGGCGCTCAGATCCAGTCCTTCGTAGAGGCCGAAGGCGGCGGCGATGCCGATGGCGACGAAGGCGACGAACTTCACCCTCTTGTTGAGCGCGGCCCATCCGCCCTTAACGGACTGGAGGGAGCCCAGATCGTCTAGGAAGCCGAGGGCGCCCAGCGCTGCCATGACCGCCAGAGGGAGGCCGATGGATTGGTGCCCGACCAGGTTGGCGGCGACGCTGAAGCCGATGACCGCGGCCAGGATGAGGAGACCGCCCATGGTGGGCGTGCCGGCCTTGGTCTGATGGCTCTCCGGCCCCCACTCGCTGATCTGCTTGCCCGCCTTCAGGCGGCGCAGCAGCTCCACGAACGGCCTTCCCGCTATCGCCGTCGCTGTCAGGGTCATCGCTCCCACGCTCAGGGCATAGATCATGTCGCACCCGTCTCGGGCGCCACCAGGGCGTCGACTACGGACTCCAGGGTCACGGCCCGCGAGGCCTTGACCAGCAGGTAGTCGCTGGGTTGCAGCTCGTCGCGGAGAATGGGTGCGGCTTCCTGGGTCGAGGCTAGGAAGCGGACCTCGGCCGGGCCCGTCGCTCGTGCCGCCTCGTACAGCGGCCGTGCTCGCTCGCCGACGACGAGGACGAGGTCGGCGCAGCCGGCGGCGCGCTCACCCACCTGACGATGGCCCTCCTCCTCGGCCGTGCCCAACTCCCGCATCTCCCCCAGCAGCGCGATGCGGCGACCCTGGAGCTCGGCCAGCAGATCCAGGGCGGCGAGCATCGACTGCGGGCTGGCGTTGTAGGTGTCGTCCAGGATGGTGGCGCCGTTGGGAGCGGTCAGGATGCGCAGGCGCAGCTCGGGCCTGGCCCCCTGCAGGGCCGCGGCGACTTCATCCAGGGTCATGCCCTCGGCCAGTCCCACGGCGGCAGCAGCCAGGGCGGGGTAGAGGTGGTGGCCGCCGGGCAGGGGTGCCGTTACCGCCGTCGAGCTCTCACCGTAGGTCAGGCGGAAGGAGATTCCCTCCAGGCCGCGGCTGGCCAGATCGCGGCCACGGACGTCGCACTGGGAGGAGCGGCCGTAGAGGAGGACTCCGGCCTTCGTGCTCGAGGCCATGGCGGCCACGTTGGAGTCGTCCCCGTTTAGGACGGCCACGCCGTCCGTGGGCAGGGAGTTCACCAGCTCCGCCTTGGCGGCGGCGATGGCCCCCAGGGAGCCCAGCCGCTCCAGGTGCACGGGTCCCACGTTGGTGACGACGCCCACTTGGGGTTGGGCGATGTGGCAGAGGAGATCGATCTCGCCGGGCCCGTACATCGCCATCTCCAGGACGGCGCGCTGGTGTTCCGCGGTCAATTCGAGCAGGGTGAGAGGGAGGCCGATCTCAGTGTTCAGGTTGGCGGGGCTCTTGAGCACCCGCCAGCGGGTGCCGAGGACGGCGGCGACGAGCTCCTTGCAGGTCGTCTTGCCAACGCTGCCGGTTACCCCCACCACACGTACATCGTGATGGGACCGCCAGTGGGCGGCTAACCGCTGGAGGGCGGAGAGGGAGTCGCTGACCTGGAAGACGGCCACTTCCGGCGGGGCCTCCAGCGGGCGCTCTACTACCAGGCCTGCCGCTCCTCTGGCCAGGGCGTCCTGCACGAAATCGTGACCGTTGGTGTGCTCGCCGTGGAGGGCGAAGAAGAGGTCGCCTGGCTGGACCTGGCGGGAGTCGATGACAGCGCGGTTGAAGGCGCGGTCGGCCGGGCCGCGCCTGGCGACCAGGAGTTCAGCCGTCCCCTGAACTACTCTGTCCACCGCTAGCATCCTTCCAGATACTAACCGATCATTGGATCTCCGAAACGAGAGCGGGCTCCTGAGGCGGGATCTTGAAGTAGGCCAGCGCCGCCTGGGCGAGACGTTGGAAGGCGGGGGCGGCGACGACGGTGCCCCAGGGCACGCCTTTCGGTTCGTCGATCTTCACCATCACCAGAAGCTGAGGGTCCTCCAGGGGGGCGACGCCGATGAAGGAGGAGATGTATGCGCTATCCTTGTAGCCGCCGTCGCCGGAGGCGATGTTGGCGGTGCCGCTCTTGGCGCCCACCGTGTAGCCCTGGACGTCCATGGAGATGGCCGGGATTCCCTCGACTACAACGCCCATCATGTCCAGCAGGGTGCGGGCGCTCTCCGGACTGATCACCTGGCGGACCACCTGGGGTTGGGTAGCCTGGGTGCCGTTAGGGCTGATGACCTCCTTGACCAGCATCGGTCTCATGAACTGGCCGTCGTTTGCGATGGCGGCGATGGCCATAGCCATCTGGAGGGGCGTGACGCTGATCCCCTGGCCGAAACTGTTGGTGGCCATGTCCACGGGCTGCCAGTTGTCGGGGTCGTTGTCGGGTGTGCGGACGCGGCCGCCGACCTCGCCGCTCAGCCCGGAGCCCGTAGGTTCCCCAAAGCCGAAGCTGTATACGTAGTCATAGAAGCGCTCGGCTCCCACCTGCTGGGCCAGCCAGGCGGCGCCGGTGTTGAGGCTCTTGGCCAGGATCTGGGTCACGGTCTGCGACCCGTTAGCGCTCATGTCCCAGTTGTGTATGACCCAGCCGCCGGAGCGGAAGGCGCCTTCGTCGTACCACCAGGTGTCCGGGTTGACCAGGCCCAGGTCGATGGCGGCGGAGGTCGTGATCAGCTTGAACACGGAACCCGGCTCGTACTGGTCGGTTATGGCACGGTTGCGGAAGAGGGCAAGCTTGGACTCGTCGCTGAGGTCGAGCGTGGTGAGGTCGAAACTGGGGCGGCTGGCCATGGCCAGGATCTCGCCCGTCTCCGGCTGCATGACGATGACGGTGCCGCCTTTGGCTTTGTGCTCCTTGATGGCACGGTCCAGTTCTTTCTCGGCTAAGCGCTGGATGAACCGGTCGATGGTGAGGACGACGTCGGAACCGGGGAGAGGGGGGCGTTCGCTGCGATCGCCCAGGGCGATCTGATCGCCCCGCCCGTCGCGCTCGAAGACGACGGTGCCGCGGGAGCCGCCGATGATCCCCTCCAGATCCGCTTCCATCCCGGTGAGGCCTACGTTGTCCCGCCCCACGAAGCCGATGAGCTGGGCGGCCAAGTTGCCTTCCGGGTAGACGCGGGTGCTACTCGGCAGGAGGCGCACGCCAGGGAGGTTCAGTTCCCGGATGCGGGATGCTTGCTCGTAGCCGAGGCCACGGGCGACAGCAATCTCGTAGATACTGGCTCCTCGTACGGCCGCCACCATCTCTTTGGGGTCGCCGTCCGTGACGGCGGCGATGGCGGCAGCGGCCTTTTTCGCCTCCACGGGATCCGCCCAGGCCTTTACCTCAGCCATGACGTCGTAGGTCTCCTTGCTGGCGGCCAGGGGATATCCGTTGCGGTCCAGCAGGGCGCCGCGGCGGCCGGTCATCGTCTCCCGGGCCATGTGGATGTTGCGGGCTTCCGCGGCGTAGCGCTCATGATCCACGACCTGAAGCTGCACCAGGCGGGCGACGAGGGCCAGAGCGGTCAGGGCGATGAGAGCTACCACGGCCCCCAGACGCCAGTTCACGCCTCCCTTGTGCGACGCCACTCTACTCCTCCCTACGGTAAGGGCAGCCAGTCCAGTATCTGCTCCCAGATGGCGGGCTCACTCTGTCCTTCTTCCGCAGCGGGTGGCAGGTAACGGCTGGGCAGCCTGCGCGGCTCCGGCGGCTCCACCGCGACAGTGATGTAGCGGCTCTCCTTGGGCTCCACCATCTTGAGATCGGTCCTGGCTGCTGCCTCGATGTGCTCCAGGCTGGCCATCGTGGCGACCTCCAGTTCCGTCTCCTCGATGCGCGCCTGCCAGTCGTTCCGTTCCTGCTCTAGGTGGTGGACGTTACCGTTGGTACTGGTCGCGATGCTGGACTGCACCAGCGGCAGGAGGGCGGCGACGCCGATGGCCAGAGCGCTGATGATGAGCAGCATAGGCAGGCTGGGCGATCGCAGGAGCTCTGGCAGCAGGTGTCGTTCCGTCTTCTGTACGGTGGCCACCGGTCCTCCTACAACTTCTCGGCCGCCCTCAGACGGGCGCTGCGGCTGTGCCGGTTGGTGGCGATCTCCTCTGCCGAGGGTCGCACGGCGCCCCGGGCGACCCGCCGTATGCGGGCGCGGTGACCGCACACGCAGGACGGCGCCTCGGGCGGGCAAACGCAATCGCGGGACTCACGGTGGATGAACTGTTTGACGATGCGGTCCTCCAAGGAGTGGAAGGCGATGACGACCAGGCGACCGCCGTGGCCCAGAACCTCGATAGCCTGCTCCAAGGCGGAGGCCAGGGCGCCGAGCTCGTCGTTGACGGCGATGCGCAGGGCCTGGAAGGTGCGTGTGGCTGGATGGATGCGGCGGCGGGGGCCGCCGATGGCCCGGGACACCACTGTGGCGAGTTCCGTCGTCGTGGCGAGTGGACGGGCGGCGACGATGGCGCGGGCGATGCGCCGGCTGGCCGGCTCCTCGCCGAATCGCCAAATGACGTTGGCAAGGTCCGCTTCGCTGTAGGTGTTGATCACCTCCTGGGCGGTGAGGGTCTGGCTGTCGTTGAAGCGCATGTCCAAGGGGGCTTCCACTTGGAAGCCGAAGCCGCGCTCCCGGTCGGCGAGCTGGTAGGACGACAGGCCTAGGTCGAACAGGGCGCCGTGTACGGGCACGAAGTCCGCCCTCTGGCAGACGGCTGCCAGGTCGCGGAAGTTGGCCTGCACAAGCAGTGTCGAGTCGGCGAAGGGTTGGAGTCGGGCGCGGGCGGTCTCCAGGGCGGCGGCGTCGGCGTCGATGCCGAGGAGCAGACCACCGGGGGCGGCGGCCTCCAGAATGGCCAGAGAGTGGCCACCGCCGCCCACCGTGCAGTCTACGTATCGGCCGCCGGGCTGGACAGCCAGGTAATGCAGTACCTCCTCCGCCATGACCGGAGCGTGGTTCTGAGTCGCGTTGGGGGGCAAGATTGCAACCACCTCCCTCACTCCAACGACTCCAGTTCGGCGGCGTAGGCCTCTTCCACCTGTTGCAGCTCCTCCTCCCAACGATCGCGGTTCCATACCTCAAGGCATTCGCGGCGACCGTTGATGATGACCGCCCCGTTGAGCTGGGCGGTCTCACGGAGCTGTGCCGGAATCAGGATGCGACCCTGACGGTCCAGCTCGGCGTCCCAGGATCGGGCGAAAAACCCGCGGCGCAACCGCCGACCTTTGAGGCGCGTCGCGGGCTTCGCCGTAACTAGATTGGCCATGTCGTTGAAGCCCTGCGTGGTGTATATCTCCACGCAGACCTCCGGGCTGAGGGTGAGCACTATCCCCTCGGCGAACTCGTGACGGTAGCGGGCGGGTATGGCCACCCGACCGCGGTCGTCCACTGTGTGTTCGTAGGTGCCCCTAAAGGCCATAACCCCGATTTTCCCCTTCTGTTAAGAGGGACGGCTGTGCTACTATGGGCCTGCCCGCTGCCGGGCAGGCGTGGGCGAACCGAAAATGGGAGAAGACCCCACTCCTCCCCACTTCGTCCCATTGCATACCATCGGCGGGGGTCTTGTCAAGCGCTTATGCAATACTTTCCCCACCGTTTTGGGAATTCATCTCTCCTCAGGTATGTCCTTCCGGGTCGGCATCCTCATCATTTCCGATAGCAGCGCCCGCGGTGAGCGCGAGGACACCTCCGGCGCCGCCATCCGTGAGATGCTCTCCACCCTCGACGCCGTAGTGGAGCGTTTCGAGGTCGTCCCAGACGACCGCGCTACCATCTCGCAGCGACTGATCGACTGGGCGGACGATGACGGCCTCGACCTCATCGTCACCACCGGCGGCACCGGCCTGGGCCCCCGCGACGTCACACCGCAGGCGACGCGCGACGCCATCGACTACGAGGCGCCTGGGTTAGCGGAGGCGATGCGACTTGAGGGCCAGAAGCACACCCCGATGGCGATGCTGAGCCGGGGCGTGACTGGCGTGCGCGGCCGGACGCTGATCGTGAACCTGCCCGGGAGCCCTCGCGGCGTCCGTGAGAACCTTTCCGTGCTGCTGCCCGTGTTGCCCCACGCTCTGGAGATCCTGCGAGGGCAGACAGAGCACGGGGGCTAGATGTCGGCGCGCCGTCGCCGCGGGTGGGGAAAAGTGGGGAGGAATCCGTCCAGCCAATCGTATTGATGCCCTAGCCCCGCCGAAGGCGGGCAGGCTTCAGGCGGGGGTCTGGTTAGGACTCACGGGAACATGGAGGTATCATTACTGTCGTGCGCGTCGATATCCTGACCATCTTCCCGGAGATGTTCCGCGGCCCCTTCGACGAGTCCATCGTCAAGCGGGCTGCGGAGAGCGGCCTGGTGTCGATCCATCTGCACGACATCAGGCACTGGGCCAAAGACCGTCACAAGACGGTGGACGATTACCCCTACGGGGGCGGGCCTGGCATGGTGATGAAACCGGACGTGGTGTTCGCGGCCACGGAGTCGGTGCTGGGGCTGGCGCCGCAACGGGAGCCGGTCATCCTGCTCACGCCCAGCGGGCGGAGGCTGACCCACGAGGTCGTCATGGAGTTGTCGGCCAAGGAGCGGCTGGTGCTGCTGTGCGGCCACTATGAGGGGGTCGACGCCCGCGTGCATGAGCACCTGGCGACGGACGAGATCAGCATCGGCGACTACGTGCTGTCGGGCGGGGAACTTGCGGCGATGGTGCTGGTGGACGCCGTGGTGCGCCAGGTCCCCGGGGCCATCGGCTCGCCCCAGTCGGCGGCCGAGGAGTCATTCGCCGAGGGGTTGCTGGAGGCGCCGCACTACACTCGGCCGCCCCAGTTCCGCGACTGGTCGGTGCCGGAGGTGCTGGTGTCGGGCAACCACCAGGAGGTGGCGAAGTGGCGTCGGCGGCAGAACCTCCTGCTAACGGCGCGTCGGCGGCCGGAGCTGCTGGCCTCGCTGGAGCTGACGGCGGAGGAGAAGGAGTGGCTGGCCTCGTTTGAAAGCGCTGGCGACACGTAGTGCGCCCATGGTCGAATCCACCTCACCCCGTTGCGGCTCGTTGGGCCTAGGCCAGCTACGTCGCGCCTAGAGCCACCGCCGGACCCTCGCCTTGTATCGCGGATACTCCTCGGGAAACTCCCGCTCCAGGTAGCGCTCCTCGCGCTTGATCTGCAGGCTGAGAATGGCGATCTGTATTGGTACGAGTAGCGCTATCCAAAGCGTGTTGACGACGGCTGCGACTCCCATGATGCCCAAGGTGGAGGCCAGATATAGCGGATTGCGCGAGATCCGGTACGGGCCGTGCGTCACAATCCTCGTTGTCGGCTTGCGGAAGCTCACGTTTGTGCCGGCTTCACGCATCGTGCGGTGTGCCCATTCCAACAGGATGAGCGAGATGCCGATGAGGGGCAGGCCAAGGGCAAGTCGCGGCCAGCCTCGGGGCAGGACGTGTCTCGGAAACGCAGAGTGTAGGGCCAAGCCAGTGACGACCGTGGCGAAGAACACCAGCGGCGGCTGGACGATTGGCCTAGGGCTGCCTGTCTCGGCCTGAGCCATTTGCCGCTGATTGTATCACCGTCTTGGGGGCATGAGTGGGTCAGCACTTCTCCGACAAGACTCCCTGCGTTACAATGCCGCTGGCCACCCCAGAGGGAGAAACATCACGCTATGACTACCAAGACACGCGCCGGCAACTTCTTCGAGGACTTCTCGGTGGGCCAGGTTTTCCACCACGCGGTCCCCCGCACGGTGATGGAGGGCGACCTGGCGCTGTACATAGCGCTCACCGGCGACCGCAGGGCGCTGCACTGCGCGAGGGAGTTCGCGCGCTCGCTCGGGTTCGAGCGGGAGGTCGCGCACGACCTGCTCGTCTTCCATATAGTGTTCGGGCGGGCCGTGCCGGACGTGTCGCTCAATTCGCCGGCTAACCTGGGCTACGCCGACGTGCGGTTCCTCGCTCCGGTCTACGTTGGCGATACCCTGCGGGCCCAGACCGAGGTGATCGGTCGCCGAGAGACGTCCAGAGGCGATGTCGGCATCGTCTGGGTGCACACCCGCGGCTACAACCAGCGGGACGAGACGGTGCTCCAGTTCTACCGCTGGGCGATGGTGAACAAGCGTGACCCCGAGACGAACAGCGGCGCCGAAGACGCCCCCAAGCTGCCCTCTCAGGTGAGCGTCGATGACCTGTTCGTGCCGCCCGAGCTGGACCTATCACGCTTCGACCCCGTGGCCACGGGAGGTGAAGCTTTGTGGGAGGACTACGAGCCGGGCGAGCGAATCCTGCACCCCCAGGGGATGACGATCGAGGACGCGGAGCACCAGTCGGCCACGCGCCTGTACCAGAACACAGCTCGCGTGCACTTCAACGAGATGCTGCAGAAGAAGTCGCGCCTGGGGACGCGGATCATCTACGGTGGGCACATCATCTCGCTGGCCCACTCGCTCTCCTTCGATGGTTTGGAGAACGCAATCCGTGTCCTCGGCTTCAACGGAGGGACGCACAGCAACCCCACCGTCGCTGGCGACACGCTGTTCGCGATGACGGACGTCGTGGAGCGGATCGATCTCGGCCGCGACGATGCGGGCGCCCTGCGGCTACGACTGGTGGCCGTGAAGAACCAGGACCCGAGCGAGGAAGAGGTTGAGGTCAAGGTGAAGGACCCTAAGAGCGGTCGCGAGGGGTACCACCAGAACGTGGTGCTGGACCTGGACTACACTGTGCTCATGCCCCGGCGGAGGTCATAGACAACGGCACGGAAGATCGTAGTCAGGACAGATTCCTCCCAAACCATCTTGGCTGAGAGTCGTGCCACTGACGAGTTGGAATTGCAGGAGCTCATTAAGGAGCATCCGGACCTCCTACCCATAGAGGATTTCGACATGACAGGGCCGCTGCTCGTGGTAGGCCGGGAGACCAGCCTACAATCCGGCGCCATTGACTTGGTCGCCATTGCACGAAGCGGTGAACTGTTGATCGTCGAGTTCAAGACGGGCCCCCAGAACACAGACTTCCGCCACGCGCTCGCTCAATTGCTGGACTATGGTTCGGACATTTGGAGCATGAGTTACGAGAACTTCGAGGCTGCTGTGGCAGTTCGATACTTCCAGAGCTCCCACTGCAACGACGACCGCGTGAAACACATGCATTCGGTTCAGGAAGCGGCGACAGCCGTTTGGCCGGACATGACGGAAGACGAGTTCGGAAGCGTGCGCGAGCGCCTGGTCAAGCAGCTCGCTTCGGGATCATTTAGCTACATCTTGGTCGCCCAGAGGTTCACGGAAACCATTCAACGAACAGCACAATACCTCAATGAAGTCTTGGCGGGGCCAAGGGCATACGCCGTGGAGTTGGTGCGTTTCGATGGAGACGGCATCAGTGCCTTCGAAACCAGAACCATCGTGCGCCCCAGTATCCAGGCGACGAGCCCAGCCGAGTACCTTGATGAAAGCAAGTTCTACGAGCGGGTTACCGACGGCTCGTACAAGGAGTTCTTGCGAGAGTTGTTCGAGGTCTGTCGCGGCCTAGGCTACCGTTTCGAATGGGGCGTTTCCGGTGTCTCTATTCGACTACCAACCACCGATCGTGCGGAACCGATAACCATCCTCTGGGTTTTCCAACCCGGTCGCTCCGGATGGATGGGGCTCACCGATGTCAATCTTGGCTATGACGCCTGGAGTGCGAATCAGACTCCCTCAGCCAGACACGCGCTGGATGAGTACTTGGCCGGAGCGCGTCAGCTGGAGGGATCTGAACCAGTCAAGGCAAAGAATCTCAAAGACACCGTAACCACGCTGCCTGTTGCCCGAGTGTTGCAGCATGGTGCCTCTATTAAGGAGTTGCTGGCCAGCCTGATAAGTGCCTCTTCAGCGGGCACCTAGCGTCGTAGCCCGGCTACTCGTACAGCTTAACGACGCGCACCTGACCGGGCGGGGCCGCCTGCACGCAGAGGTCGCAGAGGACGCACTCGTCCTCGTTTTCCTCCACCACGCGGGCCTTGCCGTCCCCGTCCAGCTCGAAGATGTCTACCGGGCAGACCTCCGCCAGCTTCTTGGCCAGCTCAGGGTTCGCCGCCGCCGCGGGCTCGACCTCGACTTTGATGAACATGGAAGGCATCAGGCGGCCTCCTCCAGGCGCTGCTTCACCAGCTTGGGGATCTCGGATATCTCCTCGGCCACGGAGATGCCGGCCTCCGTGAGCCGGCGGATCTTCTCGGCCGCGGTGTCCTGCTTGCCCTCGACGATGGTTCCGGCGTGGCCAAACCTCATGCCGGGCATGGCGTCCATGAACCGGCCCGCCATGAAGGCGACGATGGGCAGGCGGGAGCGGCTCTCGGCCACGTAGGCGGCCAACTGCGCCTCCATGGGCCCGCCCGGCTCCGAGTAGACGACGATCGCCTTGGTCTGAGGGTCGGCCTCGTACAGCGGCATCAGCTCGGCATAGGTGGAGCCGATGATGGCGTCGCCGCCGATGCTGATCGCCGTGCTCTGGCCCAGGCCCGCGGCGCGCAAGGTGTTGGCGATCTCCGTGGTCATGCCGCCGCTGCGCGACATAACACCGACAGGCCCCGGCTCGTACGCCTTGCGCGTGTCCTCCGCCGGGCCGCCGACGCCGCCCATCTTGCACTTGCCGGGGGAGATGATGCCGAGGCAGTTGGGGCCGATGACGCGGGCTTCCTGGGCGCGGGCGAGCTCCAGTATCTGAGCGACCTCGCCGCGGGGGATGCGCTCGGTGACGATGACGATGAGCTTGATGCCGTTCTCCAGCGCCTCGAATGCCGCGTCTCGGGTGAAGGCGGGCGGCACCGTGAGCACTGAGCCGTCCACCCGCTCGCGGGAGGTGATCTCGCGGACGGTGTCGTAGACCGGCACGCCGTAGACGTCGCGGCCGCCGCGGCCGGGCGTCACGCCGCCGACGATCTTCGACCCGTAGTTGAGGCACTCGCGGGTCATGTTCACCGCCTCGCGGCCGGTGATCCCCTGGATGATGAAAGTTGTGTTCTCGTCGATCAGTATTGACATAGCGCCGCTAGTATAGCTGCACAGCGAGCCAGGGTCGAGTCGACGGATCGGTGGGCGATCCGTTTGCGTCTGGAAACTGGCCGCTCCCGTTCCTCGTCGTGCCCCGGTACAGACGGTGACGCCTCTTAGACCGCCATGAATGCCCGCCATAGCCTACGAATCACCGCGTGCCCCCAAACGGTCACTACTAGCGTGATCGCGGCTGTAATCGCGGCTGTAACTGCAATGTCCAGTTTGCTCCAGACCCAGCCGCGTACGTCCTCCCACCACCCATCCGCAGGGGTAGGCCGAATGTTCCAGTCCAAGCTGGGTACCTCCACACATTCTCCCACCTGTTTGCCGGGAAGGGACCCATGTTCGCTTCCGGACTCACCGTCGTACAGGGTCGGGCAGACCCTGAACGTTGTGAAGAAGATGTGTTCACACGGTCTGAAAGTGATCTGAGTATCCCAACTGCCGTCCGGATTGACGAACACAGGCTCCTGAGCGACCCACTTGACGTCGTACATCTCACTTCCAAGCAGGTTAGATACTACGGCCGTGCGCAGGTCTCCCGTGCCAGGAGGAGCTCCTGTGCTGCCGCCCCTGACCAACGCTGAGCAAGGCCGAGGCTTCACTGGCTTCTCAATCCACGCCCGGACCGCGGAAGGAGCATCAGCCCGCGCGGCACCGTCTTTGTCATTGCCTCCAACCGGGGCAGCCAAGACTACTTCTGTAGCAACAGTAGCGGCCCCCGTGAGCGCTATGATTATCAGGACTACCACGAAATGTCTCACGACGCCCCTCCCGTGAGAGCAGTCTCCATCGCAGGTACTACCTAGTTACCGAAATACAGTCGCGCACCAGCGCGGACGGCGGCGGCGACGGCGCCAGCGGTGGCTCAGGGCCGTAGCGGCCCACCTCAAGCTCCTCGTCGCTGACCATGGCGCAGATGTCGAACGGTGTTCCAGGCGCATCGGTTTCCGATCCCACACCGATGAAGGCTTGCCAACTACCGTCATCTCCAATCAGCGGATACGGCTGCACCCACCAGGACTGGTTCGGGTCGCCGGGGATCGGCCGAACGAGAACATATATCCATGGCGGTTCGGTGTCCGGCATCTGACCGGCCGCTATCCCACTGGACTCTCCTTGAGCTGTCACCCGCATGGATACCGAGTCCCCATCACTCGGTGCAGTAATGCTGACCGAAAGCGTCGGCGGTGTAGGCGTGGGAGTCGGACTGGGGGCAGGTGTGGAGGCCGGACTGGGGGGTGTGGGGGCTGGACTCGGGGGAGGTGTGGCGGCGGGAGTAGACGTGGGACTGGGCTCAGGCGTGGGCGTCTGTGTCGGCGAGGCTGGAGTTGGAGACGCCGGAGGCCCGTTCTCCCCATTGCAGTCGCTCAATGAGATAACGGCGTAACAGATGAGGAAGACCACCGCCACAATCGCTGCAACCTGAGATAGGCGTGTGAGCCACTGATCCCAAGCTATCAGGCGAACCCGCGTCAGGATCTTGCGCCAAATGGGCTGGTTCAGCGACGCAACGGCTCCGGGGATGGCGATCAATATCGGCAGGATCAAGAACAGGACGTCCATTGCTACCCCCCTAGCTACTGTTGTTCTGCTGTTGCTCCCATCTTCTCCACGGCCCGGCGGGCCGCCTCCGACATGGATACCGTGCGGTCGCAGTACTCCACGCCGTACTTGGCGAGGATCTTGAACCCGTCCTCCTCCCACGAGCCCGGTATGCGGAAGATGGCGATCTTCTCCGCCGGGTCCTGGCCTGCTTCTACCACGGCCTTGATGACGCCGCGGGCCACGATGTCCACCCGCGTGTTGCTCACCACGTTCATGATCACCGCTATCTTGTCGATGCCCGGCTTGCTGAGGATCAGCTTGGCGAGCTCCTTCGCCTTGTTGACGCTGGGGTTGCCGCCGATCTCGCAGTAGTTGGCGGGCTTGCCGCCGTGCTTGCGGATGGCGTCGAAGATCGCCAGGCTGCCGCCGCCGGCGCCGATGACCAGCCCCAGGTCACCGTCGAACTCCACCACCCGCCCCGCCACGCCGCGGTGGTCCTGCTGGTCTATCAGCGAGCCCTTCACCTCGAACTCCGTGGGCGGCCGCGCCTGCCGGGCCTCGCCCTCGCCGATGCCGAGCTCCTCCAGGATCGCAGTCTGGCGGTTCCGCGCCTCGTCCTCCATGTCGATGTGGCAGTCCAGCGCCACGAACGTTCCGTCCTCGAGCTGTGCCAGCGGGTTGATCTCCGCCAAGGTCAGGCCGTACTGCGTGAACGCCCTCGCCAGGCGCGCCATCGCGTCCGTCAACCGCACCAGCTCACCGCCTCCGATGCCCAGGGAACGGATCATCTCCTTCGCCCGGAAGTCCGAGAAGGGAGTGAGCGCCGAGAAGTTGGCCTTGACCACGTGCTCCGGGTGCTCCTCCGCCACCTGCTCGATGTCGATGCCACCCATGTCGCTGAAGATCATCACCGGCAGCTTTGCGATGGCGTCGTAGGTGACGCCGGCGTAGTACTCCTTCTTGACCGCGGCCTTCGCCTCCACCAGCAGGCAGCGGGGGCGCTGCCCGCGGATCTCCAGCTCCAGGATGGCGGCCGCCTCGCCCTTTGCCTCTTCCGGCGTGTCGGCGAACTTGACGCCGCCAGCCTTCATGCGGCCCCCGGTCAGCACCTGCGACTTCAGCACCACCGGCCCGCCGACATCCGACGCTAGCCGTGCCGCCTCCTCCGCCGTCTCCGCGGTGCCGCCCTGGGGCAGACGGACGCCGCGCTTGGCCAGAAGCTTCTTGGCCTCGAACTCGTAGAAACGCATCTTGTTTTCCTCTAACAGTCCTTCATCCGAGCGATCTGGTCCTCCCGCTGCGTCACAGACCGTAGAGCTCGGCGTACTCGGTATCGCGCTCGGCGATCAGGCGCGCAGTCTGCACCATCACCTGCGCCTGCTTGAACGTAGCGTCGTCCTGCATCTTCCCGTCGAGCATCGCCGTGCCGGTGCCATCGCCCATGGCTTCGATGATACGCTTGGCCAGCTTCACCTCCTCGACTGGGGGGCTGAATTCCCGCCGGGCGATGTCGATCTGGCTGGGGTGCAGTGTCCAAGCGCCGACGCAGCCCATAATGAACGCGGCTCTGAACTGAAGCTCGCATGCCGCCGGATCGTCGATAGCGCCGAACGGGCCGTAGAACGGCAGAATGCCCGATGAGTTGCAGGCGTCCACCATGCGACCCAGCGTGTAGTGCCAGAGGTCCTGTTGCGCCGATGGTCGCTGCGCTTCGGGGTTATCCGGATCGGGGTCACCGATCACCTGGTACCCTGGATGGCCGCCACCGACTCTCGTCGTCTTCATCCGCCTCGAAGCGGCCAGGTCGGCCGGCCCGAGGCTGATGCCCTGCATGCGGGGGCTCGCGGCGGCGATCTCCTCCACATTGGAGACTCCCAGCGCGGTCTCGAGAATGGCGTGGATCAGGAGGCACTTCTTGATCCCGTGCTTCGCCTCTAGCTGGGCGAGCAGGCGGTCAAGGTAGTGGATATCCCACGGCCCTTCCACCTTGGGCACCATGACCACGTCCAGCTTGTGGCCGACCTTCGGGATGACGGCCAGGAGGTCGTCCAGTACCCAGGGGCTGTCTAGGCTGTTGATGCGTGTCCACAGCGACGTGCCACCGAAGTCGTTGTTCAGTGCGACCTCGATGAGGCCTTCGCGCGCCGCTTCTTTGTCTTCTGCCGGGATACCGTCTTCGAGGTTGCCAAGCAGTATATCCACCTGAGGGGCGATCTGCGGGATCTTCGTGCGCACCTTCTCGATCTGCGGGGGAAAGAAGTGGATCATCCGAGAGGGCCGCGCGGGAAGCTCGCTCGGCGGTGGCGGAGCACCGACCGCCAGTGGCCCGAGGAACGCCCTGGGGTTTCGCATGTCGAATAGCTCCTTCCCTAGCCCGCCCTTGACCGGAAAGATGGTCTGCAGCATCGATGGCGGGGGTCGGACGCGATTATAGTCACCGCTGGTATATAGGGTCAAGCAATGGCGGCAGGGCCAGCCGCCTGCGGGTCAACTTGCAGTCCGCTGTAGACTGGCACTAAACTAGGGCGCGCGCCCCAGACCAAGCGCTGAACACGCCCGCTGAAGCCTACGGTTGGGACCAGACCAGATGGAAGAGGAAAGGCGCAGCATCCCGATCTCGCGCAGCGTCCTGTTTGTGCCCGCCATCGTGGAGCGATTCGTCTCGCGGGCGCCGGAGGCGGGCGCCGACGTCGTGTGCCTCGACCTGGAGGACTCGGTGCCCCCGGCGGAGAAGTCCAGGGCGCGCACAATGGCGGCGGAGGCTATCGCTACGATGCCCCGCAGCGGCCAGTCCGTATTCGTGCGCGTCAACGGCCTTGACACAGGCCTCCTGGAGGACGACCTCCTGGCCGTGGCCAGGCCCGGCCTGGACGGCATCGTACTCCCCAAGACCCACTCCGCCGAGATGGTCAGGCATGCCGACCACTACCTGACGATTCTAGAGAGGCAGCAGGGAATGGAGGCGGGCGCGGTGAGCATTCTCCCGTTGGTCGAGTCGGCCGAGGGAATCCTCAACTCTCAAGGGATAGCGACTGCGTCGCCGCGTCTGGCGGGGTTGTCCCTGGGGGCCGAGGACCTGGCGGCGGATATGGGCCTCCGGCGCAGCGAAGGGGCGAGGGAGATCGAGTGGCCGCGAGCCCAGCTCGCGACCGCCGCCGCCGCCGCCGGGCTCGTCCCCATCGATACCCCGGAACCCGACTTCAAGGACCTGGAGCGCCTTGAGCGCGATGCCAGCCTCGCCCGCGGCCTGGGCTTCCGCGGCAAGTACTGCATTCACCCGAGCCAGGTGGAGGTGGTCAACCGCATCTTCTCTCCCACCGCGGAAGAGATAGCGGAGGCCAGGGAGATCGTTCGCCTTTTAGATAAGGAAGGGATCGCGGAGGGCCGCGCCGCTATCCCCGTAGATGGCAAGATGATCGATACGCCCATGTACTGGCAGGCCAAGCGCCTTCTTGAGTGGGCGGAGGCCGCCGGAATCAGCACGAAGGAGTAGCCCATGCCCGCACCATCTCTCGTCACCCTGACCGAAGAGCAGCAGCTCATCGTCTCCGAAGTGCGCCGCTTCGTGGACAAGGAGGTGATCCCGGTTGCCTCCGAACTGGAGCACCGCGACGAATACCCCGTTGACCTTCTCGAGCAGCTCAAGGCGCTCGGAATGTTCGGCGCCACCATCCCCGAGGAGTTCGGCGGCCTGAACCTACCGTTCACGACATACGCCGCCATCGTCGAGGAGATCTCTCGCGGCTGGATGAGCCTGGGCGGCATCCTCAACACCCACACCATGGTCTCCTGGATGATCAAGACTTACGGCAGCGAGGAGCTGCGCTCCCGTCTCCTGCCCGAGATGGCGACCGGCGAGCGGCGGGCTGGCCTCTGCATGACCGAGGCGAACGCTGGCTCCGACCTCCAGGCCATCACCATGACCGCCGTCCGCGACGGCGACGACTACGTCCTCAACGGCACCAAGATGTTCGTCACCAACGGAGTGCACGGCAGGGTCTTCGCCGTGCTCACCAAGACCGACACGCAGGCCAAGCCGCCGTACAAGGGGATGAGCACCTTCATCGTGGAGAAGGAGACCACGCCGGGAATGACCGTGGGCCGCCTCACCGAGAAGCTGGGCTACAAGGGGGTCGAGACCACGGAGCTCTTCTTCGAGGACGCCCGCGTCCCTGCTGGCAACCTGATGGGTGGAGAAGAGGGACAAGGCTGGTTCCACATCATGTCCACCATTGAGATCGGGCGCATCAACGTCGCCTCCCGCGCCGTCGGCGTCGCCAGCGCCGCCCTGGAGGACTCCATCCGCTACGCCAAGCAGCGCTACACCTTCGGCCGGCCCATCGCCGAGCACCAGGCGATCCAGATCATGCTGGCGGAGATGGGCACCAAGATCGAGGCCGCGCGCCTGCTGACCCGGGCCGCCGCCGCCAAGAAGGACGCCGGCGAGCGCGTGGACCTCTGGGGCGGCATGGCCAAGCTGTTCGCCACGGAAGTGGCTCAGGAGGTGTCCCTCCAGGCCATGCGTATCCACGCCGGATACGGCTACACCAAGGAGCTGCGGGTGGAGCGCTACTACCGCGACACCCCATTCATGCTCGTCGGTGAGGGCACCAACGAGATCCAGAAGCTGGTCATCGCCCGCAACCTGCTGAAGCTGTACGCGGACTAGTCTGCTAGCCTTGATGCAGGGGAGCAGCCAGGGCAAGGATTCGGAGCTTAGCTAGTGGACGCCGCCATGTTCGTTCGGGGCCAACAATACGTCCGAAGCGATCTGCACGATCGCTACGGTGGCCAGAGACAAAATGGGATCAGCACACCCAGGAAGCATCCGATGATTCTGCTCTTCAGCACCCCACGAGGGCCAGAGGTCGGTTTTCCTGATCGTTGGACGAGTGAAGGAGTCTTCGAGTACTACGGCGAGGGGCAGTGCGGCGACATGGCGATGGAGAGGGGTAACAAGGCGATCAAGGACCACGCTGAGCAAGGACAAGAGAAGGACCTGCACCTGTTCGAGGGCCTTGGTGGCGGGCTTGTAGAGTACATTGGTCACATGAAGTGCAAAGGCCATGAGGTGAGGGTTGCTCCCGGTGGCGACAGGATTCCACGAAGGGCCATCGTATTCAAGCTTGAGAGGATCTAGGCCGCTACGTGATTCGTCCACCAAGGAGGCCGAAGTAGCCCGGCTCTGGGGAGGTATCGTATGGCGGACAAGGACGAGATGGAGCGCATAGCCCGGGAAAAGGAGCGGTGGGAGCAGACCACCCTCAAGAAGGCCCTGGATCGTAGCGGCGAGCGCTCCGACACCGACTTCCGCACCAGCTCCACGGACAGCGAGCGCCTGTATACCCCCCTGGACGTCGAGGACAGCGACTACGCCCGCGATGCGGGCTTTCCCGGCGAATACCCCTACACCCGGGGCGTGCAGCCTACGATGTACCGCGGCCGCCTGTGGTCCATCCGCCAGTACGCCGGCTACGGCACCGCCGAGGAGACCAACCAGCGCTTCAAGTTCCTCCTCTCGCAGGGCCAGCCCGGCCTCTCCACCGCCTTCGACCTGCCCACCCAACTGGGATACGACTCCGACGATCCAATGTCCGAGGGCGAGGTCGGCAAGGTGGGCGTCGCCATCGACACCCTGAACGACATGGAGACGATGCTGGACGGCATCCCCTTGGATCAGGTCAGCACCTCCATGACCATCAACGCTCCCGCCGCCGTCCTTGTCGCCATGTATGCCGTGGTCGGCCAGAAGCAGGGCGTGCCCGGCGACAAGATCGACGGCACCGTCCAGAACGACGTGCTCAAGGAGTACGTGGCCCGCGGCACCTACATCTATCCACCCCGCGCCTCCCTGCGCCTCGCCGCCGACCTGATGGGCTACTGCGCCAAGGAGCTTCCCAAGTTCAACAGCATCAGCATCAGCGGCTACCACATCCGCGAGGCCGGTGCCACTGCCGTCCAGGAGATGGCCTTCACCTTCGCCAACGCCATCGCCTACATCGACGCGGCCATTGACCGGGGCGTGGAGATCGATAGCTTCGCTCCGCGCATCTCCTGGATCTTCAACACCCAGAACAACTTCCTGGAGGAGGCGGCCAAGTACCGCGCCCTGCGCCGAATGTGGGCTAGGATCATGCGCGAGCGCTACGGTGCCAAGGACCCCCGCTCATGGATGTTCCGCACGCACGTCCAGACTGGCGGCGCCACCCTGACCGCCCAGCAGCCGGAGCTGAACATCGTTCGCGCCACCTATCAGGCCCTGGCCACCGTCCTCGGTGGTGTCCAGTCCCTCGCCCTCTCCTGCCACGACGAGGCGCTGGCCCTCCCCACTGAGGAGGCGCAGCGCATCGCCGTGCGCACCCAGCAGATCATCGCCTACGAGAGCGGCGTCACCGACACCGCCGACCCGCTCGCCGGCTCCTATTTCATCGAGTGGCTGACCAACGAGCTGGAGAAGGGAGCCTGGGAGTACCTCCATCGCATCGAGGAGATGGGCGGCGCCGTCACCGCCATCGAGTCCGGCTACGTCCAGCGGGAGATCCAAGAAGCCTCCTGGGCCTACCAGCGGGCGGTAGACGAGGGCAAGAAGACCATCGTCGGCGTGAACCGGTTCCAGGTGGAGGACGAGGAGCCGCAGATGATCTTCCGTGTCAACCCGAAGACGGAGCGGGCGCAGTTGAAGAAGCTACAGGCCTTCAAGGTGCAGCGCGATGACGCCGCCGTGCGTGCGGCGCTCAAACGGCTGGACGGGACATGTCGCGACAGCGACAACCTTCTGCCCCCGATCGTGGAGGCCGTCAAGGTCTACGCCACCCTGGGCGAGATCTGCGGCGTCATGCGCGACGTCTTCGGCGACTACCGCGCCCCCACCGCGGTATGATGACGCGCGCGGCGCGGCCGGCAATAGCGAGCGCGTGTGTGGCTTCGGTGCTCGCGCTTGCGCTGGTACTGGGGCTCGCAACAGGAGTTGACCGGGACGGCAACCTGGACGCATATTGGAGCAACCCCGTTGCCCTCCTGGCCTTCTGTGCGCTCGACATCACCGCGCTCTGCGCGCTCGGGATCATAGGCCGTCCATCCGCTAGCGCGATGGGGAGTAGCTTGATCTCCATTCCGACGATAGTCGTCTATTGGCTAACCGTAATCGCCAAGCACCCGGGAGAGTTCGCTTCGGATGGTCCGTTGCCAGCGGAGGTCGGCGTCACCGTGCTGGGTATTGCCGGCCTTGTTGCGCTAGCCGTCCTGCTGGCTGGCCTGGTTGGCGCGGGAGCATCCGCCGCGTACCTTGGCGGTCGCCGGTTACGCGGTAATGTCCGGTGAGCCCCGCGCAGTGTCCCCACCCAACGTCCGGCCGCAGGTACCCCTGCGACGCCTGCTGCTCCTCGCGCTCCCCACGGCGGCCTTCGCCTTCGCGATTCAGGCCGTCCTGGCCGCAATCGACGCCCCGGCGGCGGGCACCCTGACCCTCCTGCTCGTCCCGATCGCCGCCGCCGCGGTCGTCTACTTCAGCCTGCGCCCCTACCCGAGGGGCGGCCGCCTGCGCCTGGCGGCGATAGTAGCGGTGGCGCTGTTCATCCTGGGGTCGGCGCTTGGATAGGACTCGCTGCCGCGCGGCTACTTCCCGCTCAAAGTAGGCCTTCGATCACTGCCCAGACGCCGAGTCCGTAGACCGGCACCCAGACGGCGCCGAACACCGGCGCGGACGCTACCGTGAGGGCGTAGGTCGTCCGGCCCGAGTAGCCCAGCAGGTCGAACAGCAGCCAGGCAAACGCCGGCCCCAGCAGCATCATCGACACCAGCGCCGCGAACGAGCGCGTCGCCGGGCTGGCCGTCGCCGCGATGCTGCGCACCCACCTCTCGAAGCGGCGGCCGACCTGCGTGATCAGCAGGAGGATCGGCAGGATGACGGCGGCGACTACGAGGAACGTCGCTATGTCACCGCGGTGGTCGGAGACCCAGTCCCTGATCTCGCTGCCCGCGAGAGCGACCACTGCCGCGACGCCCACCAGCACGGCGGCGACCGCGAGAGCGGTGAGCATCGCCTTGGCATCGGCTGCACGGCTGGTGAGCCGCGCCAGGAGCGGGCCAATCAGCGGCCCCATGCGGGGCCACACGAGGTCTCTGACCGCGAGGACGATCAGCCCCAGCGCCGCCCACGCGGCGACGAACACGAGGAGCCCCCAGACAAACCCTAGGCCCTCCACCAGTAGCACGATATGACCGACGAACAGGACTTCGCCGAAGATCACCTCCGCCGCGACGGGGATCGAGAGCAGAGACAAGACAGCGACGCGGCGCAGGCTCGCTACGCCGCCCATTCTGGTGTCCTCAGACGCACGCACCTTGGAGATGTCTAGCGGCCGCCGTTGCCACGGCTTCGCTGTCCGGGGCCCGCAGGCGATAGTATACACCGTGCCGCGGCGGGGGTGTGTGGGGGAAAGCCCTACCGTGGTTTCGGTTCCTGCCTGACTGACTTCCCGACGGCCCCGGTGTACAATTATTGTGGTGCGTTGGGGCGGAGAGAAGGCACCCTCGCTTGACGAGGACGCAGGGACAGGCCCCCGCGCGTACGCCTCTCCGCTTCCGGCCCGTGACATGGCCATGCGCAAGCGAGTTGGGAGGACGTTCAAGTGTTCACAGCATCGCTGAACCTGGAAGCGCTCAAGCAAACTACACAGGGCGGCCAGACGTGCGCCGCTGAGGGGTGCCAGGAGCCGGTATCCCAAGGGGGCGAGTACTGCTCCGCCCACTCAAAGGGCAGGGCACAGCCGCGACGACGGAAGGCGAGGAAAGCCCGCCGCTAGCTGCTGCTAGCCAGCGCCCTATCGCACCCTGGTCGTCTGCCCTACTGGCCTCATCGGTCATAGCGCTATCGTAGCGATGACCGAATCGGTCGTGCCGTCGATCACCGATACCGTGTCGTCCAGGAAGTTGGCCACGTATATCCGGTTGGTCTCCGGGTTGACGGCGATACCAAGGGGTCTGTCGCCTACCGGTACTGTAGCTTGGATGGAGTTCGTAGAGCCGTCTATGATAGAGACTTCGTCGTCGCCGGAGTTGGTAACGTAGACCCGGTTGGTCTTCGGATTGACCGCGACATCCCGTGGGCCGGTTCCCACTTCCACCGAGCTAACAACCGTTGCATCGGCCGCATCGATGACTGAGACCTCGTCGGTGAAGGGATTCGACGTATACAGTCGGTTCGTGTCAGCGTTCAGGGCGACGCTGGAAGGATCGACCTTGAAGTCACCGACCTTCACTGTGGCAAGAGTTGTCGCTTGGGATCTGTCTATGAACGACACGGTGTTGCTGGCCGTATTCACCACGTAAACACGATTCCGCGGGGGATCCACTACCGCAGCCGACGGAGCTGTCTCCACGGCCAGCGACCCGATGACTTCGTTGGTCGATCCGTCCACTATCGACACGCTTTCGCTGGCGAAGTTTGTCACGTATATGTGGTTGGCCTCAGTATCGACGCCAACACCCCGGGGAGAGGCCTCAACTGTCACCGTCGCTATGACACTATTGCTGACTCCGTCTATGACGGAAACGTTGTTGTCGGCCGTGTTGGCCACGTACACGCGATTGGTTGCTGGGCTGATTGCTATGCCGGACGGCGCCGCGCCCACGGGGACCTTCGCCAACGGTTGGTTCGTAGCGGCGTCAATTACTGACACGCTGCCGCCCAGCTGATTCGTGATGTAGATGCGATCCGTGGTGGGATTGACGGCTATCCTGGTGGGGCCCAGCGAGCCCCCGTCGCCGTCCACAGGGCTGGGCGAGGGCGTAGCTTCGGCGGCGCTCTCCGTGGTCTCGACAGTTTCGGTGGCGGCGATGTCTGAGGAGGGCGTGCCCGCGCCGCACGCCATCGTCAGTCCAACGAGGCACCAACTCAGGAGGAATCCTGCGGCGGATCGAAGGCGGTGTTTTACCATTGTTGCTCTAGTCCTAGGACGAACTCATACAGCGGTACGGCCTGAGTGTCAAACCAGGGCAAGGCTGTCTCCTGGCCGACATCCCCGTGCACCGTCCGGTGAGCGGCCCTGGTGCCCTAGCAGCGCCGTGCTACAATCCGTCCCGTGCTCGCCTATGACCCCGATGCGGCCCTCGCCCACCTGCGCCGCGCTGATCCCACCCTCGCGCGTATCATCGATTCTGTCGGTCCGTTCACCCTCCAGCCTCGCGACGGCAGCTACCGCATGCTGGCCCGCGCCATCTTCTTCCAGCAGCTTGCCGGCCCCGCTGCCCGCGCCATCCTCGACCGTGTCCTCGCTCTCCTTGGCACCGATGCCGAGCGTTTCTTCACGCCGGAGCAGTTCCTCGCGGTCGGCGACGACCAACTCCGCTCCGCGGGCCTTTCCCGACAGAAGCTTGCCTATCTGCGCGACCTGTCGGACAAGTTCGCCTCCGGCCAGCTTAACGAGGGAGAGTTCGCCGATGCCGACGATGAGGAGGTGATCCGCAGGGTCACCTGCGTCAAAGGGATCGGGCGCTGGACAGGCGAGATGTTCCTCATCTTCTCTCTCGGTCGCCCTGACGTGCTGCCCGTCGACGATCTGGGCGTACGCCGCGCCTTCGAGCAGGCATACCGACTGCCGGAGCTGCCTTCGCCGGAGGAGATGCGCCGCATCGCTGAGCCCTGGCGGCCCTACCGCAGCGTCGGTACCTGGTACATGTGGCGCAGCCTGGGCGTCGCCCTCCCGGAGGAGGGGCGGTAGCAGTAACGCCACCGGTTTGTGGGAGAATGAGGCCGGGGAAGGAAGGGAGTAGCATCATGAAGCGATTGGTATTGGTACTGCTGGCGGCGCTGGCCGCCACTTTCGGCTGGCGCCGGCGCGGCCACGTGAAGAGCGTGGCCATCCGCCGTCTGGCCGCCGCCGTCCCCAATCCCGCCAAGAGCCACGCCCTCGACATCAAGATCCCGGTCGACCGGGGGGCGTGGATACGGTTCACCCTCAGGGCGAGCCTCAGCGGCACCCTGTCGGAAGTGGTGGGCTATCCGGTGGAGGGCGCCGCCTACTCCCACTTCGGCGGCTTCAACGTCAGCCGCATCTACGCCGACTTCGTCAACCCGGATTCCGATTACTATCAGGCCTGGCTCGGCGCCTACGTCGTGTTCGACAACGACCGGCGACAGCATTTCGGCTTCGACGATGAGGGGCAGCCCGTCCAGCAGGAGGCGCTCGACGTCCTGGAGGCCGACCAGCGGCTCGTCCTCGGCGGCGCGGGGTGCCCGCACCGATTCCCGGACGGTCGCTTCGTGCGGCTCATCGGCGACATGACGGCTGCGGAGGTCGAGTCAGGCGGCGAGCGCTGGTGGAAGCTGGAGGGCAAGGCGGACACCTGGTCGGCCTATCATCGTGGCACCAGCCCCGGTGGCCACTGGCGGTCCGAGGCCGGCTACGGCCGCGTCCCGGACGATGCTCCCCATCCCGTGGACGATTTCCACCCGCTGACCTACAACGGCTCGTTCTGGATGCGCTACGTCCCGGAGTGGCAGGCGACCTGCGCCAAGTTCTACATCTACCCCGAGTACACCGACAGGAACGGCGAGAGGGTAACGAAGGGGCAGAACGTCGAGGCCGAGTGCCAGGAGATCGTGGACAGGATCACCTTCGCCAAGAAGTGAGCGGCGGGCCCTCAGACGAAGGAGATCTCGTCCACCAGCGCAGCGGCGCCACCCCCTCCGCTCCTTGACCCCCTGCTCGCCCACCGGATACGATGCTACACGTCCCTAACGCTGGACAGGAGGAGACCATGAACGAAGTCGTCATCGTCGGCGCCGCCCGTACCCCCGTCGGCACCTTCGGCGGTGCCTTCACGGACGTCCCGGCCACCCGCCTCGGCGCTATCGCCATCGCCGAGGCCCTGAAGCGGGCGGGCGTCCAGCCGGATCAGGTGGACGAGGTGCTCATGGGCAACGTTCTCTCCGCTGGCCTGGGGATGAACCCCGCCCGTCAGGCGGAGTTGGCCGCCGGCATTCCTGACACCACCCCCGCCACCGCCGTCAACAAGGTGTGCGGCTCCGGTCTCAAGACCGTGGCCCTGGCTGCCGGCGCTATCATGCTCGGCGACGCCGAGATCGTCGTCGCCGGCGGCATGGAGTCGATGTCCGGTGCCCCCTACCTCCTGCCCAAGGCCCGCTACGGCTATCGTATGGGGCACGGGGAGATCATCGACCACATGATCAGCGAAGGGCTCTGGTGCGTCTTCGGCGACTGCCACATGGGGAACACCGCCGAGAACATCGCCCTCGAGCGCGAGATATCCCGCGCTGATCAGGACGCCTTCGCCGCCGAGAGCCAGCGACGGGTGGCCCGCGCCTGGGAGAGTGGCGCCTTCACCGAGGAGATCGTGGCGGTGGAGGTCAAACAGCGGAAGGAGACGGTGCTCGTCAACAAGGACGAGCACCCGCGGCCGGACACCACCGTCGAGAAGCTGTCGGCGCTGCGGCCTGCCTTCACTCCTGACGGCACCGTCACCGCTGGCAACGCCTCCGGCATCAACGACGGCGCCGCCGCCGTCGTCGTCACGTCCGTCAAGAAGGCCGAGGAGCTGGGCGTTAAGCCCCTGGCCTCCATCCGCGCCTACACCTCCGCTGGTGTTCCCCCGCGGGTCATGGGCCTGGGCCCCGTGCCCGCCACTCGCAACGTCCTGGCCAAAGCAGGTCTATCCCTGGGCGAGATCGATCTCATCGAGGCCAACGAAGCGTTCGCCGCTCAGTCCGTGGCGGTGGGCCGCGAGCTGGGCTGGGACTGGGAGCGGGTCAACGTCAACGGCGGCGCTATCGCCCTGGGCCATCCCATCGGTGCCAGCGGCGCCCGCATCCTGGTGACGCTTTTGCACGAGATGCGGCGGCGTCAGGCCAAGCGTGGTCTGGCCACCCTCTGCATCGGCGGCGGCCAGGGCATCGCCATGATCGTGGAGTCGGTCAAATGACCGCGGCTGCTTCTGTGGGGGACTAGATACTCTCGCGCTAGTGCGTGGCTTTCGTAGCTGCAGGGCTTTAGCCTTGCACGAATAGGGCAGGCCTGCTCTATACTGCGTCTCTCGTCTCGGCTGCCCGTTCCCACTCCGCCGCTTGCCTCACCGCCTCCCGCATCGGCGTCTGCGCCCGCCAGCCCAACTCGCGCTCCCCCTTGCCGGCGTCCTCGTGGTAGTCCGCGGCCACCATCGTCACCGCCATGCGCGTCAGCGACGGCCGCGACCGTCGCCCGCCGAGGACGTTGATCGTCTCCATCGCCAGGGCGGCGGCGTAAGCGAGAGTAACGGGCGCCGCCCGCCGGGGCAGCTTCAGGCCCGCTTCCTCAGCGATCGCCGCGAACAGGTCTCGCTGCGTCACCGTCTCCTGCGAGACCGCGTTGTAGGCCTGTCCTATTGCCGCCTCCTCGGTGGCGGCCAGCCGGCAAAGCGTCGCTACATCTCCCGCATAGCCATACGGGAGCCGGTTGTGGCCGCTCCCCAGGTACGTGGCCCCCTTCCCCCGCAGGTAGGTGGCGATCCCCGGCTGCGTTACCCGATCCCGCTCGCCGAGCACGACGCCCGGCCGGATGACCGCCACGGCCAGCCGTCCATCCTTGTGATAGCGCCAGGCCAGCCGCTCCGCCGCAACCTTGGAGCGACGGTAGTAGTCCCAGAAGGCGAAGCGCGTCTCCAGCGGCGTCTCCTCCGTTATCCGCTTGCCCAGGTATCGGTGGGCGTAGACGCCGTCCGTGCTCACGTGCAGGAAGCGCGACACGCCTGCCCCGGCCGCGGCCTCCAGGACGTTGCGAGTCCCCTCGATGGTCACGGCCTCGAAATCCCGCCAGGGGTCCCAATCGCTGACCATCGCCGCTGTGTGGTACACGACGTCGACCCCGTCCACGGCCGCCGGAAGTGATGCCGGGTCGGTGATATCGCCGCTGACCAGCTCCACGCCGCGCTCCTCCAAGTACGAGACATCGCTGCTGCCGCGCACCAGCGCCCGCACCGTATCGTTCCCCTTCAGCAAGCGGTCGACGAGGTGGCTTCCGATGAAGCCGGTAGCGCCTGTGATCAGCGCCTTCATCGCTCCTCCTCTGGCGCCCCGAAGGGCTCTGGGATAGGCTAATCACAGCGAGTATACACGATGAAACCGGATCGATGAGCCGCTACTCCCTGGCCGTTGGCATCGCGCCGGCTGAGGAGATCGCCCGGCTCGCCCGCCAGGCCGAGGACGCCGGCTTCGACACCCTGTGGGCGCCGGAGATGTCCCACGAGCCGTTCCTGCCCCTGGCCGCCGCTGCCGCATCCACCTCCCGCATCCGCTTGGGCACGTCCATCGCTCTTGCCTTTGTGCGCAGCCCCTGGGTCACCGCCCTCTCGGCCCTCGACATGGATCTGCTCTCCGGCGGCCGCTTCACCCTCGGCCTTGGCACCGGCCTCAAGCGGCTGAACGAGCGCTGGCACGGCGTCGCCTACGGTAAGCCCACGCCCCACATCAAGGAGTGCGTCCAGGTGGTGCGCCTGATCATCGAGAACGCCCACCTGGGGCGGCCCATACGCTTCTCCGGCCAGTACTACGATCTCGACATCCAGGGCTGGCAGCGCCCCTACGTCCCCCAGCGCCGGCGCATCCCCATCTTCCTGGCCGGCGTGCGCGAGGGGATGATCCGCACCGCTGCCGAGGTTGCCGACGGCCTCCTGGGGCACGCCATCTACTCCCTCCCCTGGGTGCGCCAGACGGTGCTCCCGGCCGTGGCCCGCGGCCTCGCCCAGGCCGGGCGGGAGCGCGGCCAGTTCCACCTCTGCCTCTCCGTCTGCTGCGCCGTCGGCAAGGACGAGGCGGCCGCCCGTCGCGCCGCCGCCGCCACTATCGCCTTCTACGCCACCGTCAAGACCTACGAGCCGCTGTTCACGCCCTTCCCCAGCGAGCACAGACGCATCCGGGAGGCGGCCCTCAGGGACGATACCGCGGCCATGGTGGACGCCGTCTCCGACCCGATGGTCGATGCCTTCGCCGTCGCCGGCGCACCGGAGGAGGCGCGACGTAAGCTGGAGGCGTACGCGGAGCTGGCGGACTCGATCTGCCTGGTGCCGCCGGACCAGCTCATCGACCCCGCGGAGACGGAGGCCTACCGCCAGGCGCTCCTGGTCACGTTCGGGAGCTAGGGCACGACGTCGCCGACCTGCGCTATCATGGGCTGCAGCCTCATCGCCCACAGGAGCGGATCACCATGACCATCGAAGCGGGAGCCAGAGCGCCGGACTTCTCCCTGCGGGGCATCGACGGCGAAACGTACTCACTCTCGGATGCCCTGAGTCGCGGCCCCCTCCTGCTGGTGTTCTTCAAGACCACTTGCGGCACCTGCGACATGACCTTCCCCTACGTTAGTCGCCTCCTCGACGCCTACCCCGGCGACGGCTGGAGCCTGTGGGCCGTCGCCCAGGACCCCCCGGCCGAGGCCAGCCGTTACGCGTCCACCTACGCCATGACCTACCCCGTCCTGCCTGACGTTGAAGGCTACGCGGTGTCGAAAGCCTACGACCCGCCGGCGACACCCACCCTCTTCCTCATCGACCGCAGCGGCGACGTCGTCCAGGAGACGGCGGGCTTTGGCAAGGCGGACCTGAACTCGCTGACGGCAGCCTTGGCTGAGCGACTGGCAGAGAAGCCCACCGTAATCGCTCCTGCTGGTGACGGCAACCCGGATTTCAAGCCTGGGTGAGGCCCGCGCCATCTGCGGGGCTAGTCTGGCCCCTTGTTGGCGCCTGACCGTCGTGCTACCATTAGTGCGATGGTTGGAACCTTCTATGATGTGTTGGCCGGCGTTCGCCGGCCCTTTCGCGTCATAGACGAGGTTAAAGTTCTGCGCGTCGGCTCCCCGCAATCGCTCCGAGCTCGATGACCAGACCTTAGCCCAGGGTAAGTAGAAAGGGGGTCATCGAGTGACCTACGAAGATCGTACCCTGACCTGCGTCGAGTGCAACTCCGAGTTCGTCTTCAGCGCCGACGACCAGGAATTCCACGCCAGCCGAGGCTATCAGGACCCCAAGCGCTGCCCGTCCTGCCGCCAGGCCAGGCGCGGCGGTGGTGGAGGAGGCGGATATGGAGGCGGCGGCTACGGCGGCCCCCGCGAGATGTACGACGCGACCTGCGCTAGCTGCGGCTCGGCGTGCCAAGTCCCCTTCCAGCCCCGGCAGGATCGGCCCGTCTACTGCAGCGATTGCTTCTCCAAGCAGAAGCCGTCCCGCCCCCGCTGGTAGCAGAACCCTGTTGCCGTATTCCTCTTAGAAGGGAGGCCTCATGCTGACCGTGACCGACAAGGCCGCGCAGTACCTCTGCGAGACCTTGACCCGGAAACCGGAGGGCTCCCCACAAGCCCTTCGCATCGTCTACACCGAGGAGGGCTACCAGCTAACCCTCGACGACACCAAGGAAGGCGACCAGGTCTTCGAGCAGGACGGCCAGAGCTACCTGTTCTTGGACGCTCAAGTGGGCGAGGCTCTGTCTGACGCCACCCTCGATGTCCAGGAGTCGCCCCAGGGGACGCGCATTACCCTCGCGGCAACCGGTACGCCTGAGACCGAGCCTGAGTCCGAATCCGAGTCGAAGTCCGAGGCCGAGTCTGAAGCCGAACCCCAGCCCGAGGCGGAGGAGGAGACCAAGTCGGAGGCGGAGGCCAAGCCCGAACCCGAAGCCAAGACCTAGCCCCAGAACGCGCCCGCTCGCTATCATAGGCCTGCCATGCCCGACGCCAAGCAGGCCGTCACACCCCTGGCAGACGTCACTGTCCTGGACCTGACCTGGGTCCTGGCTGGGCCCTACGCCTCCATGATCCTCCGCGACCTCGGCGCGCAGGTGATCAAGGTGGAGCGTCCACCGTTCGGCGATGTCGCCCGCGCGACCCACCCGTATGTCAAAGACGAAAGCGGCTACTTCTTCTCCGTCAACCGCGGCAAGAAGAGCATCTGCCTGAACCTGAAGCAGCCCGCGGGCAGAGACCTGTTCCTCCGCCTGGTCGATAAGGCCGACGTAGTGATGGAGAACTTCACGCCCGGGACGATGGAGTCCCTGGGAGTGGGATACGATACCCTCTCCAGCCGCAACCCCCGCCTTATCTACGCCGCCACATCTGGCTTCGGGCAGACGGGGCCGGAGCGACTCCGGCCCGCCCTAGACATCGTCGTCCAGGGGATGGGCGGCATCATGAGCATCACCGGCGAGCCGGACGGTCCGCCGGTGCGCCCCGGCATCTCCCTGGGCGATATCGCCGCCGGCCTCTACACCGCCGTCGGCATCCTCGCTGCCCTCCACGAGCGCCAGAGCAGCGGCCGTGGCCAGATGCTGGACATAAGTATGCTGGACTGCCAGATCGCCATCCAGGAGAACGCCTTCATGCGCTACTTCGCCACCGGCGAGGCGCCCAAGCCCATCGGCACACGCCATCCCCTAGCGACGCCGTTCCAGGCCTTCCCCACCAAGGACGGCTGGATCGTCCTCGCTCTCTCCTGGGGAGTGCCCAACCAGTGGGAGCTCTTCTGCGCCACCATCGGTCGCATGGACCTCATCGACGACCCCCGCTTCGACACGCCCGGCCTGCGCACGCGCCACCACGCCGAGCTGGAGCCGATGCTGAACGAGGCGCTGCGCGAGCGCACCACCGAGGACTGGCTCCGTGAATTCGACGCCATCGGCTTGCCCTGCGGCCCCCTCAACGATATCCCCCACGCCGCTGACCAGCCGCAGGTGAAGGCCCGCGACATGCTGGTGGAGGTGGAGCACCCGGCCGGGTTCAGCCTCAAGATTCCGAACTCACCCGTCCGGCTGAGTCGCACGCCCAGCGGCGTCCAGGGCCCGCCCCCGGCCCTCGGTGAGCATACGGACGAGGTGCTCACTTCGCTCCTGGCGCTGTCCGACCAGGAGATCGCGGAACTGCGGGCGGAGGGGGTCGTGTACGGACCCCTGCCCAGCCCCGTACCGTGGATCCTGGAGCGCGAGCAGAAGGCCCAGGGCTAACCAGCCGCTCGTCGTTCCCTGCCCGCCCTGCCTACCGGCAGGCAGGCTCTGGCGGAAGCCTGTCGAACAACGACAGCATAGCTCTGCTAGACCCGCTCCTCTTTGCACTCAAATCACTTGTCAGCGGCGATGGGTGGTCATACAATCGTGGAGCCGCGAGGAGGTGTGCGATGCCCTTGTTTGGCTCACCCAACATCGAGAAGCTGAAGGAAAGGCGCAATGTAGATGGGCTCATCAAAGCTCTCAGCCACAAAGATGCGGCGATAAGGCGTGACGCCGCTAGGGCCCTGGGCGTGCTGGGCGACCAACGGGCTGTCGAACCCCTCGGAAATCTTCTTCTCTACTCGCACGGCAAGGCCGAGGTGCGTGGCGCAGCCGCAGCAGCACTCGGGGAGCTGGGAAGCCATGCGGCCCAGCAGGTTCTACGCATCGCCCTAGATTCGGATAGCGCCCGGTCTGTGCGGGCCGCGGCTGCGACGGCCCTGCAGAAGACGCTTCCTGCCGAGGACGGGGAGAGGGTCTCTCCCCAAGCATCCGTGCGGCAGCGTCATGCTAACGTGGACAGCGCAATCATCGGTCTGGCGAGTAAGAACCCGCGGGTCCGTGAAAGGGCCATCCAGGCTTTCGTAGAAGTGAAGGACGTCGGCGCTGTGGACCAGATAATCACGATCTTAGAGGAACACGATGCATTCCCTTCACGTGAAGCAGCCGCAATAGCCCTGGGGAGGATTGGGGATGCTCGCGCTGGACAGGCACTTGTTGCTGCGCTTCGGGACAAGTACGCGCGTGTTCGGTCAGCGGCAGCGGCGGCGTTGGGAGACCTCGGCTACCTTGCGGCCGCGGATGAGCTTGCCTCCGTCATCAGGAGTGACGTCGAGGTCAGAGAGGAAGCAACGAGGGCGCTGGAGCGCATGCCGGGCCTTAAGGCGTCCCTGATAGCAGACCTCAACGATAGCGATCGCGATGTCCGGCTGCGGGCGGCAGACCTTTTGGGCTGCGTCTGCATCCGTGATCGCGGCGATGCCTTGCAGCCTCTTGTCACTGCCCTGAAAGACGCTGATGAGACGGTGCGCATGGCTGCGGTCAATTCGCTAGGGATGGTTGGTACCACAGACTGGCTACGGACAATTCCACCTCTCGTGGCAACACTCAACGATCCTGTGCCCGCAGTCAGCAAGACAGCGAGCCGGGTGCTGGCCGAGCTTAAGGGACGTCCGTTCAGACGCGAAGCACCTCTCATAGCTGCACTCGAAGCCGACCGTCTTGACTGGCTCCGTTCTTACGCTGTGCGATTTTCTGGGCCGGGAGGTGTGTGGCCCACAGATCCAGACCTGGCAGCAGAGGCTATCCGGTTTCTCATCGCAGTCGGCGACCTAGATGACTCCGTCGCAGACAAGCTCGCTAAGACGGTTACGAAGGTAAAGCAAGAGTGCAAAGATGAAGACACCTCACATGGTGGCTTCACTCTGTGGCAGATGTATGGCGACTGGATCAACGCTGCCAACGATTTCCTCGACAGCCACGCCAAAGGGACATGAGGGTGCGCGATGGTCTCAAATCGAGGCGTTGTTCGTCTCCCACGCCCTAATAGGGTGTTCTCTGGTTGTGAGGCAGAGCGCGTTGGTGGAGTACTGTGGCCGGGTGAACGCTAGACCACGCCCTCCTCGCGCAGCCGCTCGATCTCATCGGCGTCATACCCGAAGCCTTGGAGCACCTCGTCGGTGTGCTCCCCCAGCGGCGGCTCCGCCGCCGGGATCTCCACCGGCGTCTCGCTGAACTGGATGGGGCAGTTCACCATCGTGATCTCTCCCAGGCGCGGGTGCTGCACCGGCACCAGGTAATCGTTGTCGTACACCTGGGGTTCCTCGACTAGCTGGGGGTAGTCGTACACCGGCGCGCAGAAGATGTCGGCCGCCTCCAGCCGTTGCAGCCATTCCTCCGTGGTGCGGGTCGAGAAGTGGTCGTCCAGCAGGCGATTGAACTCTTCCTTGCCGCGGATGCGCCCCCCCACGCCGGCGAACCGTTTGTCCCGCTCCAGCTCCGGCCAGTCGATGCCCTCACAGAAGGCGTGCCAGCGGTCCGGAGGCACCCCGCCCACCGCCAAGTAGCCGTCCGCCGTTCGATACGTGTACCAGATGAGCGGCAGGAGGGCGTTGCCCCGTCCGGCCTTGGGCTGCTTCTCCCTCGTCAGCAGGTAGTGCGTCAGCTCCCAGGACTGGCTCGCCAGCGTGCTCCCCAGCAGCGAGGTCTCCACCTTCTGCCCCGCGCCCGTCCGCTCGCGGACGAGAAGGGCGGTGACGATGCCCAGGGCCATGGTCAGCGCGCTCATGTGGTCAGCGATGGCGGCACCGGTGGGCAGCGGCACATCGTCCTCGCCTGTCGTGCTCATCAGCCCGCTCATCGCCTGGGCCAGGATGTCGTTCCCCGGCTTCTGGCCCAGCCGGCCCTTGGTGCCGAAGGCGGAGGCGGCGGCGTAGATGATGCGCGGGTTGACGTGCTTGAACGCCTCATAGTCCAGCCCCAGCTTCTCCATCACCCCCGGCCGGAAGTTGTGGGCCACCACGTCGCAGTCGCGGGCCAGCCGCAGCGCCACCTCCCGCCCTTTCTCCGACTTCAGGTCGATGGTGAGGCTGCGCTTGCCCCGGTTGATCGCCAGGAAGTAGACGCTGTACCCGGTCCTTCGGTCCATCGCCAGGAAGCGGCCGATCTCGCCCCCGCGCGGCGGCTCCACCTTGATCACGTCCGCGCCCATGTCCGCCATCAGCAGCGTGGCGTACGCCCCCTGCTGCGCGATGGTGAAGTCGAGGACTCGGATCCCCTCCAGCGGTCCGCCCATGTTAGGCCTCCTTCGCATCGACTGGCGTCACCTAGGCTATTCGCGAGCCGCAGGCCCTGTCAACGCGCCGCGTTGACTCGGACGCCGCCGCCAACCTAAGATGCGGCCAGGCGGCCGCCCAGCGTTAGGTTCCGGGAGTCAGCGATGAAGATCACGCAGGTCAAGGTCCGCCTCTTCGAGATGCCCATGTCCAAGACCTTCTATCCCACCTGGCAGCCGCTGCCCACAACCTCCGCCCGCGTCCACGTCGTGGAAGTCCACACAGACGAGGGCATCGTCGGCGTCGGCTCCGGCGGCGTGCCCGTGCGCTGGGAGATCGCCGGCATGTTCCTCATGGGCCAGGACCCGTTCGACATGGACCGCCACGTCGCCCAGCTCCGCTCCATGGCCTTCTTCGTCGGCCGCCCCTGGCCCGTGGAGGTCGCGCTCTGGGACGTCATCGGCCAGGCCACCGGCCAGCCGATCTACCGCCTCCTCGGCGGCGGCTCCGACAAGCTGAAGGCGTACGCCTCCACCGGAGAGCTGCGCCCAGTGGAGGCGCGGGTCGAGTCGGCCCAGCAGATCGTCTCCGAGGGCTTCAAGGCGCTCAAGCTGCGCTTCCACAGCGCCGACTGGCGAGACGACATCCGTACCCTGGAGGCCGTGCGCGACGCCGTCGGCGACGACATCGACATCATGGTCGACGCCAACTGGGGCTGGCGCATCGCCCCCGATCTTCAACCCAACCGCTGGGACCTGAAGACCGCCGTCGCCGCCGGCAGGGAGATGGAGCGCTGCGGCGTCTACTGGCTGGAGGAGCCCCTGGACGCCTACGACTACGACGGCCTGGCCGAGCTGCGATCGACGCTTTCGACGCTAAGGTTAGCCGGTGCCGAGCTCAACCGCGGGCCGGAGGAGATACGCGCCTACCTCGAGAACGGCTGCTTCGATGTCTACCAGCCGGACTGTACGTTCGTAAGCGGCATCGCGGGCGCGCAGAAGATCGCGGCCATGGTGGAGGCGGCCGGGAAGGTGTTCACGCCGCACACTTGGACCAACGGCATCGGCCTGCTGGCCAACATGCACGTCGCCGCCGCCTCGTCCCGCGTGCCGTACATCGAGTACCCGTACGACCCGCCCAACTGGACGCCCGAGACCCGCGACTTCATCTTCGCCGAGCCGCTGCGCATCGACGACGAAGGCTACGTCCTCCTGCCCCAGAGGCCCGGCCTCGGCCTCGATCTGGACGACGACAAGCTCAAGCAGTACGAGCAGGCGGACACCACCCGCCTGATCTAGGAAACTGCGCCGCAGGAAAGGGGGCGAGCGGCCATGGCTAATCGCGATCATCTCAGGGTCGTCAAGCGCGGCGCGGCCGCGATTAACCAGTGGCGACGGCAGCACCCGGACGAGCGACTCGAGCTCAGCGGCGCCAACCTCAGCAGGGCCCACCTGCGCGGGGCCAACCTGAACGTGGCCGACCTCAGCACCGCGGACCTTCACGGCGCCGACCTCAGCGGGGCGGCTCTCAACAGGGCTGACCTCAGCGAGGCCGATCTCAGGAGGGTCGTCCTCGACCAGGCTAGGCTCGTCAGGGCCATCCTCAGGGACGCCGACCTTAGTGGGGCCAACCTCACTAGGGCCCTCCTCGACGGTGCGGACTTCATCTACGCACACCTTTGCGGCGGCAACCTAAGCGAGGTTACCCTCAGCTGGGCCAACCTTAGTGGGGCCGACCTCAGCGGGGTGTGCCTCACCGGGTCTGACCTTACGGTCGCGAGCTTCAGCTTTTCCAACCTGACTGGGGCCAACCTCACCGCCGCTCTGTGCGCAAGCACATGTTTCGCCGATTGCGACCTCAGCCGCGTTCAGGGGCTGGAGACTGTTCAGCACGATATGCCCAGCACCATCGGCGTGGACACTCTCGTCCTGACACTGAAAGGCGCCGGAGGTCAGTTCACGGCCGCGCAGCGCACGTTCTTCGAGAACGCCGGCGTACCCCGGACCTTGCTGGACTACCTGCCTGATCTCCTCGAGACCGAGCCCATCCAGTTCTTCTCTTGCTTCATCAGCTACGGCGGGGAGGACGGCGAGTTCGCGCAGCGGCTCTATGACGATCTCCGAAGCCGCGACATAAGGTGCTGGAAATACGACGTGGACGCGATCGTGGGACGCGAGGTATGGGGCAACATCAGCCGCGCCATCGTCCTCCACGAGAAGATGATCGTGATCTGCTCTCAGTCGTCCCTGGAACGGCCTGGCGTCCTGGGTGAGATCGAGCGTGCGCTCCAGAAGGAGGAGCAGCTCAAGCGACAGCAGGCTGAGAAGGGCAACGCGGACATGGACACGGATGTCCTGGTGCCCGTGCGGCTGGATGACTACGTGCTCGACGCTTGGGATTATCCAAGGGCGGCTGACGTGAAGAAGAAGCACATAGGTGATTTCCGGGAGTGGCAGGACGCCACCAAGTACGAGGAAGCATTCGAGCAGCTCCTCCGCGCCCTCGACCCGCGCTCCAAGCTCGGCATACCCAAGGGCGACCTTCGGGGGCTAACGCAGGACTGAGCGTTCCGCCCGCGCGCCCTAGCAGGGTCCTGAAAAAGGACGAACTGTCATTGCGAGGAGCGAAGCGACGTGGCAATCTCGCATCTGCAGAGATCGCCACGGCCCGCTCACGCGGGCCTCGCGATGACTTCTCCATCACCCTGCTAAGAAATCCCCCCGAACCCGGGCGGCATCCCGTCCAGGTGTGCCACGTCGTTCAGCCGCCAGAGCACCCGCCGCTCCCCCTGCGCCCGTATCGACGTGATGCCGGCGTTTAGCGCGTAGAATAGGATGTCGCGCTCCACGCCCAGGATGTGGCTCACGTAGCTCATGATCACCGCCCCGTGCGCCACCACCGCCACCCGCTTGCCCGCGCACTCCTCGATGACGCCGTCCAGCGCCGCCACGATGCGCCGCCGCGCCGCCGCGCTCCCCTCGCTGTCGGGGAACGAGTCCCACGTCGGCCGCCGCGCGACTCGCTCTCGCAGTGCCAGCGCCTCCTCCTCCGAGAAGGCGTCGTAGTCGTGCTGGGCCTGGCCCAGGTCCACCTCGTGCAGGTTCTCCACCGTGCGCACCGGCAGCCCCGTCGCCTCGGCGATCGCCTGCGCCGTCTCCAGCGTCCGCCGCATCCGGCTCGAATACAGGGCGTCGACCCTCTGACGGGCGAACCGCTGGCCCAGGCGGCGCGCCTGCTCCCGCCCCACCTCGCTCAGGGGCGGGTCTTCGTCCGGCCCGTCGTACTCGCCGCGGTTCCCCTCGGACTGGGCGTGGCGCACCAGGTACAGCCGCGTCGCCTCGCCGCCGATGAGCAGCAGGTCGCGGAAGTAGGAGGCGATAGGATCGCCGCGGGGCTCGGATTCGGGCTGGGCGCTCATCTCCAAGCCGAATGATACGCGATTCGTGTGTGCCCGGCCAAACGTTACCCGTGGGCCGTTCGTGGTGAGCTCGTCGAACCACGAACGGAGGCTCAGCCGCTCCGGACACCGCTCGCCCTGAGCCTGTCGAAGGGCGAGCGACTCGCGTCCGCGACAGCCTTCTACCGCCGCTGTCCGAACCGCTCGTAGTGCGCCACCTGCGCCGGGGCCATGCGCTCCGTCGGGGTGGGCGACTCGGCGGGCCAGCCGATCGGTATGATCCCCACCGGGCGTACGTGCTCCGGTAGCCCCAGGATGCGCGACACCTCCCTGTCCAAGTAGGCGCCCACAAAGCACGCGCCCAGGCCCTCGTTGTGCGCTGCCAGCAGGATCACCATCGAGGCAAGCGAGACGTCGATCACGTTGTAGAAGTCGCGGCCGCGGCCTCCGTACTTCGCGGCGTTGCGCTCCATGTTGCGGCAGGCGACGATGACCACCGGCGCCTCGGCCACGAACGTCTGCCGTACCGCCGCCTCCGCCAGACGCCGCCTCCTCTCTGGCTCCTGCACTACTACGAACTCCCAGGCCTGGAGGTTCCCCGCGCTGGGTGCCCGCACGGCCTGGCTCAGCAGCTTCTCGATCAGCTCCTCCGGCACCGGGTCCGGCCGGAATGCGCGCACCATACACCGCGTGCGGACAAGCTCTTCGAACTCCATGTCGGCCTCCTCGATACCAGCGTTGGGAGCATAGGCTATACTCACATCGGTGATGCGTTCAAGGTTCCGGGAGGCGCGCCATGGAGACCGGAGTCGCCTACTTCTCGTCTCGCACCCTGCGCCACGTCAGCGACGACCTTCAGGACATCGTTGACCACGGCTGCACCTACGTCGTCCACTGCTTCACGGAGACCGACCTCGCCTTCTACCGCGACACGATGCACGACGTCGTCGCCGCCACCCACGGGGCCGGCTTGGAGGCTTGGCTCGATCCCTGGGGCCTGCTCGGCATCTTCTCCGGCGAGGCGTTCACCCGCTTCCCTCTGGACCACCCGGAGACGTGGCAGGTCCTCTCGGACGGGCGCTGTCTGGGCGCGGCTTGCCCCAACCACCCCGAGACGCGCGCCTTCCTCCGAGGCTGGATCGACGCCTGCGCCGCCGCCCACGGCGACGTCCTCTTCTGGGATGAGCCTCACTTCTACGTCGGCCTCTGGCGCGGCGACCTCTCCGGCGCCTGGGCCTGTCGTTGCGACGTCTGCCTCCGCCTCTTCCGCGAGCGCTACGGTGGCGATATGCCCGCCCGCTTTACCCCCGAGGTGCGCGCCTTCCGCGAGTCGTGCCTGCTGGAGCTCCTAACCGAGATGTGCCGCTACGGCCACGAGAAGGGCATGCGCAACACCCTCTGTCTGATGCCGACCGATCTGGCCGCTCACGGCTTCCCTCAGCAGCAGGAGCGATTGGCTCGCGTCCTGGAGCGGGGCTCGACGGGGGCCGACCCGGGAGGCGTGGAGGCGATGCTCCACATCGGCGTCGGCGACTTCGAGGCTGCGGCCGCCATCCCGGATTTGGACATCTTCAGTTGCGATCCCTACTGGTACCTGCTGGGGACGGAGGCGGAGCCGTTCGTGCGCGCCTACGGCGAGGCCGCCGCCGAGGCCGCGCGGCGTCACAACCGCCAGCTCGAGCTCTGGGTGCAGGCGTTCTCCGTTCCCAAGGGCCGCGAGGAGGAGCTTCGCACCGGCCTGCGGGTGGCCCAGGAGGTGGGCGCCAGCCACGTGGCCGCCTGGAGCTTCGAGGGCACCGCCAACATGTCGCGAGTCCGCTGTGCCCGGCCGGACGTGGTGTGGCGCATCGTGGGCGAGGAGTTCTTACGGCTGCGCGAGGGCGAAGTGAACGCTGACTCTTCTCCCTAGGACCCGAATCCCCCGATGACCAGGAACATACAGACGCCACCAATGATGATGCCCAGGGCTGTGTAGTGTTCGTGGCCCTCCCTGCGGGCGGCGGGAATCAGCTCATCCAGGGTAATGAAAGTCATCACGCCCGCGGCGAAGGCGAGAGCGGCTGGTACCATGCCTTGGAGGCTTGATAGCAGCAGGGCCGCCACCAGGGCTCCCGCCGGTTCCACCAGACCGGACAGAAGGCTGAGCCTGAAGGCTGCCAGTCTGGAGGCGCCGCTGGCATAGATGGGCAGCGCGGTAGCCACGCCCTCGGGGACGTTGTGCATAGCCATGCCTGCCGCCACCATGGCGCCCAGCTCGGGAGTGTGGATGTAGCCAGCGCCCACGGCTGCCCCTTCGGGGATGTTGTGGAGGGTGAGGCCCACCGCGATGAGCAGGCCCGTGGTGAAAAGGCGCTGGTCCAGCACGCCCGGCTCCTGTACGGCGAAGCGTATGTGGGGGAGGAAGACGTCGATAGCGAACATGGTCAGCGCCCCCGCTGCAAAGGCGATGGTGGCGGTGCCGAACCCGGCGTCGTCCCAGGCTTCCCACAGGAGGCCCACGGAGGCCAGGGCCAGCATCACCCCGGCCGTGAAGCCCATCAGGAAGCCCAGTTGCCTCTCATTGGGCCGCCGCGAGATCGCCATGAGACCGCCCAGGCCGGTGGCCAGGCCAGCCAGAGTGCTCAGGAGGAGGGCGCCGGCCAGGTCGTTCATCTACGCGGGCTCGGCGACCTCCGGGGTGATGACCAACGGACGCGTGCTCTCTAGCCCCGCGGCAACCCCAAGCCACGCGTGGCGATGATGTTGCGCATTATCTCGCTGGTGCCCGCGGCTACGGTCAACGCTGACGCGAGCAGGTAGAACTGCTCGACCCGTCCTTGCAGCGATGCTCCCCGCGACCCCGGCTCGATCTGACCGCCGAGGCCGAGTATCTCCATCCCCGCTTCCGCTAGCCGCCGCTGGAGTTCGGTGCCATACAGCTTGGACATGGAGGCCTCGGCGTTGGGGATCTGACCCTTCTCCTGCATCGAGGCGACCCGATAGGCCAGCATCCGCCCCGCCTGGAACTCGATCGCCAGCTCCGCCAGCTTGTGCCGCACTCGGATGTCGTCCAGGAGCCGCCCGCCGTCGCTGCGGGCCTGCGCCGCGTATTCCACCAACTCCTCGTGCATGCGGAAGCCCGTGACTACGCGGTTGATGCCCGAGCGCTCGAAGTCGAGCGTGGCCGCCGCCACGTACCAGCCGCGGTTAAGCTCCCCGACGAGGCAATCGCGGGGGATACGCGCGTTGTCGAAGAAGACCTCGTTGAAGGTGTTGCGCCCCAGCATGTCCACTAGCGGTCTCACCTCCACGCCCGGGGTCTTCATGTCCAGCAGGAGGTAGCTGATCCCCTTGTGCTTGGGGGCCTCGCGGTCGGTGCGGGCCAGCAGGACGCACCAGTCGGCCCGGTGGGCGAGGGAAGTCCATATCTTCTGACCGTTGATGACGAAATAGTCGCCGTCCGCCACCGCGGCGGTCTTGAGAGAGGCCAGGTCGGAGCCGGCCTCGGGCTCGCTGAAGCCCTGGCACCACACCGTCTCCCCGGCCATGATCCCGGGCAGGTGGCGCCGTTTCTGCTCGTCCGTCCCGTAGAGGATGATCGTGGGGCCCACCCGGTCCGGGCCCACGCCAAGCTGTGTGGGCGCGCGGAAGTAGGTCATCTCCTCGTTGTAGATGACCTGCATCATGTGGCTCGCTGCCAGGCCGCCGTGCTCCTCCGGCCAGCCCAGCGTCAGCCATCTCTTCTCCGCCAGCTTCTTCTGGAAAGAGCGAAGGAATTCCCACTGCTCCACGCCCGCCTCGCCCAGGGCGCCCACGTCGCTCCAGTCGGCTGGCAGCTCCCGCCGCAGGAATTCCCGTATCTCGCTTCGGAATCGCTCCTCTTCGGGGCTGAAGCGAAACTCCATGCGCCTACCTCCGTTCAGACGGCGTCAGTATATACTACAGCCATCGGGTACTTCGATATGCGCTCCGTCTTGCTCCCGCCGCTGTTGCTCTCGCTGGCCCTCGCCGCCTGCGCCGGCACCGCCGTGGCCCCCGGGCACACCTCCACTCCCACGCCTGGGCCTACTCTGATCCCGACGCCAACCCCGACCGCGACTCCGGCGTTCTTCGACCCCGAGCAGGTGCCGCCCCTCACCCTCGATGACATCTTCCCCCCACGAAACCTCTCGGCTCTCGGCCTGGACCCGTCACGCATCCGTACCCTAATCGCCACCGGCGACGTCATACCCGCCCGCTACACGGACGTCACCATCCGCTCCCTGGGCAACGACTTCCTGTACCCGGTGGCTGCTACCAAGGACATCACGGCTGCCGCCGACCTGACTATCATCAACCTTGAGGCGCCCCTCATCGAAGGTTGCCCCTATCACGACTCCGGCCTTCTGTTTTGCGGCCAGGCCGGCTTCACCGCCGCCCTCGCGGCTGCGGGCGTGGACGTGGTCAGCCTGGAGAACAACCACATCGGGAACTACGGCCTTGCCGGCATAACCGAGACGGAGGAGGGCCTGACCGCCGCCGGTATCGACTTCGCCGACCGCGACACGCCGGCCGTGAGGGAGGTCCGCGGCCTCAAATTCGGCTTCCTCGCCTTTAACGGCGTCGAAGACACGATCGACCGCGGGGCGATGAAAGCGCAGATACAGGCCCTCCGGCCGCGCGTGGATGTCCTCGCTGTCGCCCTGCACTGGGGCGCCGAGTACGTGTCGGTCCCGCAGGCCGCTCCCGGCGTCGCCGAGGACGACCCGGTGGAGCTCGCCCACCTCGCCGTGGACGCCGGCGCCGACCTCATCATCGGCAATCACCCCCACTGGGTGCAGGCCGTGGAGCTGTACAAGGGCAAGTTCATCGCCTACGCCCACGGTAACTTCATCTTCGACCAGATGTGGAGCTACGAGACCCGCGTGGGCGTCTTCGGCCGATACACCTTCTACGACGACGTCCTGGTGGGCGTTGAGTTCATCCCCACCCTGATCGAGAACTACGCTCAGCCGGTGCCCATGGAGGGCGCGGAGGCGCAGGCGGTGCTGGACGGCATGAAGACCGCCAGCGACGAGCTTGCGGCGATCTTGGGGGAGCCTTCTACCTCCCCTTGAACTCGGGCTCCCGCTTCTCCACGAACGCCCGCGGCCCCTCCCGCGCGTCCTCCGTGCTCCGGGCGATCGTCATCGCCCCCTGCGCCATCTCCAGCGCCTGATCGACGCCCACCTCCAGGGAGCGGTAGACCAGCCGCTTGGCGAGCTGGATCGCCACCGCGGGTCCTTGGGCCAGCCTCAGCGCGTACTCGCGGGTGTGGGCCGTCAGCTCCTTGGCTGGGACCACCTCACTGACGTAGCCGATGCGCAGCGCCTCCTGGGCGTCGAACAGCCGCCCCGTCCAGATTAGGTCTAGCGCCCGCGCCACCCCCACGATGCGCGGCAGGTAGTAGCAGCCGCCGTCGCCGGGGATCAGCCCCATGCGCGCGTATGTCATGCCGAAGCGCGCCGTGTCGGCAGCGATGCGCATATCGCACATCGAGGCCATGTCCATGCCTGCCCCCACTGCTGCCCCGTTCACCGCCGCGATGTACGGCTTGTCCATCTGGGCTACGAAACGAGGGATGCGCTGCACCGTATCGCGCAGCTCGTTGCGCCCCTCCGCCAGCGATCGGTCCTGCGGCAGTAACCCCTTCCCGGCGGCCTGCGCCTGCACGTCCATCCCCGTGCAGAAGCCGCGCCCCTCTCCGGTGAGGACGATCACCCTGGTCTCGGCGTCCAGGTGGGCGTCCTGGAGGGCGGCCAGCCACTCGTCCAGCATCTTGGGCGTGAAGGCGTTCATCCGCTCCGGCCGGTTGAGCGTGATGGTGGCTATGCCGTCGGTCTTCTCGTATCGGATCTGCTCGAACTCCATGCGACCCTCCCGTATCTCTTCCTGGCCCACCCGTCCGTGCGCTTGCCGAACCACGGGCTCCGGCCCTAGCGTCCGCCCCCGGCCATCTCCGGCCGCATCGTCCGAGACCGCCGCTCGGATGTCGCCCAGATGACCAGGGTGAGCAGCAGCGTCACCGCCATGAACGCCGACAGGCCCAGGAACGCTGCCCCCGTGTCCCAGCGGTCCACGAACACTCCGGCGATGACGCCGCCCGTGCCCCCGAGACCGAAGCCGGCAAAGAAGGACACGCCGTAGCTTCGCCCCACCGCCCCCGGCGGCGCGTAATCCGCGATGAGCCCCGTGAACACCGGCTGGTTAGCGAAGTAGAAGCACACGAATACGGAGGCTATCACCACCAGCAGCGCGCCGCTCGCCACTCCCGTCAGCACCAGCGCCGGCACCGCCAGCGCCACCAGCACCGGCGACAGGCGCTCCAGCGGCATCTTCTGCGACAGCGTGCCCCCTATGACCTGGCCTATTGCCCCCATGAGCAGAGCCACAGTGACGAAGGCGCCGCCCAGGTCCTTGTTCACCAACTCCTCCATGTGCTGAGGCAGGAACGTTATCGCGCCCCGATACACGATACCGCTGAGCACGAAGGCCGCGTACACGAGCAGCAGCGGCATCAGGAGCCGTGGGGCTGACCGAGAACCAGCTTCGCTGGGCTCCCCGCTCGTCTGGGCGGATGCGCCTGCGCCGGGCCGTGGGGACTCGTTGCCTGCCACCAGCACCTCGGCCTCCCCCCACAACGGCAGCGTCGTGACCGAGAGCACCACCGCCATGACCGCGGACACCCCCGCCAGGACGAAGAACGCCAGCCGCCAGTCCACCGCTATCGCCAGCCCCACGGCCAGGGCCGGCGCCAGCGCCTGGCCCACGTTCCCAGCCACCCCGTGGAACCCCAGCGCCAGGCCGCGCTGCCGTATGCCCTGGGCTATCAGCGACAGCCCTGCCGGGTGATACAGGCCGACGCAGAACCCCAGGAGGGCCAGCGTCCCCGCCAGGAACCACTCATTGGGCGAGAGCCCCACCAGCACCAGCGAAATGGTCGCCCCGGTGAAAGCGTAGAACAGCACCCGCCGCGAGCCCAGCCGGTCGGTGAGAAAGCCGGCGGGGATGGCGCTGCCCCCGAACGCCCAGGCGAAGATGGAGGCGATAGTGCCCAGGACGACAGCCCTCACGCCGAAATCGTCCTCGATGCGTGACAGGAGGGCCGGGTACGTCAGTTCAACGATGTGGGTGAGAGCGTGAGCGAATGCGGCATACGTTAGGAGGCGACGTTCGGCGGCGTTCATGGGCGCACCGCCGATTATAAGGTGCTCTCTCGGGCCGCCGCCAGCGTGCAGAAGCGCGAGCCAGAGCCCTTAGAGCAGACCCTCCGCCTGCATCTCGGCCAGGGCGGCCTCGAACGCCTCCAGGGTGCGGTCCATGTCCTCGTCGCTGTGCACGCCGGAGATGTGGCCGGTTCTTCCCGCCATGAAGTCGACGCCGTGGTTGAGCATCGCCCGTCGGAGCGTCAGAGCGAGTTCCGGCGTCATTCGCGGTGGCGGTGAACCATCCTGCGAGGGCCATTCGACCCCGCTATGCGGACGAGGACACTCCTGTCCCAGCGTTATATGGAAGAAAGAGGAGAAGCCATAGGTGCAGCCGAGCGCCTTTCGCCGCTCCAATACCTCGTTAAGGCCGCGAATCAGCTTTTCGTTACGCGCCTCCGCGTGGGCGTGAAAGCCGCCGTCGGCCAACAGCGAGAGCATGGTTGTGCCCGCCGCCGCCGAGAGGGGATTGGCGTTGAACGTGCCCGGATGGAACACCCGCTGCTCGTAATTCCAGGCCGAGTCGTCGCGGAACTCGATAAGCGAGATGATGTCGGCCTTGCCGGTCACGGCGCCGCCGGGCAGGCCTCCAGCCAGGATCTTGGCCAGGGCCGTTACGTCAGGCGTCACCCCATAGCGGGCTTGAACGCCCCCCGGCGACACCCGGAAGCCCGTCACCACCTCGTCGAAGATGAGGATGGTGTTGTACCGCGTCGTCACCTCCCGCAACTCATGGAGAAAGGCGGGCGCCAGCGGCAATGTGCCCCATGTGGGCCCTGTCGGCTCCAGGATCACCGCTGCTACGTCGCCCTCCGCCAGCCTGCTCTCGACCTGGGCGATGTCGCCCTGAGGTACGCTGATAGTGTTGCTCAGCGTTCTCTCCGGCACCCCTGCCGAGCGTGGGTGATCCGACTCTCCATAGCGTGCCCCCACGACGCTATCGTGCCAGCCGTGGAAGTGGAAATCGAACTTCAGCAGCTTGTCCCGCCCCGTGTAGGCGCGGGCCAGCCGGATCGCCATCAGCGTCGCCTCGGTGCCGGAGCTGGTGAAGCGAACGATCTCCGCGCTGGGTATGAGCCGCTTTACCAGCCCTCCCCAGCGCAGCTCCAACTCATGGTTGCCACCGTAGTGGGTACCCTTCGCGACCTGCTCCTGGACCGCCCGTGTGATCTCCGGGTAGGCGTGGCCAAGGAACAGGGCCCCGTGCCCCATCACGTAGTCGATTATCTCGTTTCCGTCCACGTCCCACTTGCGGCTCCCCTGCGCGTGGTCGATGTAGATGGGAAAAGGGGTCAGATAGCGCGTATCATGTGTCACCCCGGAGGGGAATATCTTCATCGCCTCCTCATGCAGCCCGGCCGAACCGGCATGCAGGTGGCGGTACGTCTCCTGGATCGTCGTCATTCGATGTCCTCTCGCGGCTGGGGTTGTGGGCGAAGATAGGGTAGGGCCGGCATATCCCGCATGGTCAGCAGGCCCACGGCGCGGCTGCGAGCCACGGAGGGTATGCAACTGGTCATGATCGCCGCCGTAGCCCGGTCGCCCTGGAGGCTTCCCGGCATCCGCACCTCCACCGGCGGCTCCGCATCGATGCGGATGACGTCGCGCGGATCCTTGGGCGCGATCGAGGTCTCCCAGTCCAGCCGTACCACCTCTCGTCCTGCCGAAATCCCCCGCGCTGACTGCCGTAGACCCCGCACGTAGCCCCGCTCTACGGAGAAGTACTCGGTCCGGTACCGGGTTCGGGCGACGATGGGCTCTATGGTCTCCGCTACGTCGTCGAGCCGCCAGCCGATAGAGTCGGCGATCATGAACAGGGACTCCCTCAGCCCGATGTGGCCGATGGTGCCATCGTTGGCGCCGCGCTGGAACCCCTCCACGCTAAGCCCCACGCCCACCTTGCGCTGGAGCTGCATGCGCCGCGATGCCACGTCCACCACCCGCTCCACACGGACGGAGCGCACCTGGTGACAGGCGGTGGCCAGGACCAGGGGCAGGAAGTCCATCACGAACCCCGGGTTCACTCCCGTCCCCAGCACTCGCACCCCCGTCTCGCGGGCACGGCGATCCAGCCTGCGCGATATCTCCGGGTAGCGCACCCAGGGGAAAGCGAGCTCCTCACAGCTGGAGACGATGCTCTTCTCGGAGGAGACGATGGAGAGGAGTTGGGGGTAGACGGACGTCAGGGAAGAGCCGGTGGTGTGCACCACCACGTCGGCGTAGGCATCCTTCAGCAGCGGCTCCGCATCGTAGGCCACGCTGATGCCCAGGGTGCGGCCGGCACCCGCGGCCTCCCCAAGGTCGACACCGGCCTTGGACGGGTGGGTGTCGATGGCGCCCACGATCTCGATCTCCGGCCGGTTGAGGCAGAGCCGAACGACCTCCGCCCCTATGGCCCCGATCCCGTAGTGTATGGTTCGGATCCTCTCTTGAGTCACGTAAGCCTCCACGTTCCAGGGCCTATCTCGCAGCACCCAAGAACTCCAGCGCTATCCGGTTAAACGTGTTCGGCTGCTCGTAGTAAACTGCGTGCCCCGTGACGAGCCCCTCGCTGCACAGACTGGTCTCGTTGACCGCTGCTGAAGCCATCGCCGCCTGGCCCGATGTTATACGACATCCTGCGAGGTGGCAACCGGATGCTGCGGTGTGGACTTGTGGATAACTTTCTATGAAATCGCTATAGCGCATGAGCGTGAGATGCCCTACAATGGCGGTGAATGGCACACGGTGCAAGAGATACGCTCAACCTCTCCCCTGGAACCGCCGTCGCCCCCAGGCGCAGCGTCCGCCGCCGCCTCCACCCCGTCCTCCCGCCCCTTCCCGCACCGCGAGTCGAGCTTTCAGAGCCTGCCGCTTCGCCGGGGGATGGTGGAGCCGAAGCCAAGCCCAAGCGCAGGCGCGGCACCCGGGGCGGGCGCCGTCACAAGAAGGCAGGGAAGGCGACCGCCGCCGTAGAGGAGCGGCCCCTGGAGCCTGAAGCCGAGGCTGAGGCCAAGCCCAAGCGCAAGCGCGGGACCCGCGGCGGACAGCGGCGCAAGAAGGCAAGCGCGGCGACCGCCACCGTAGAGGAGAAGCCGCCGGAGCCCGAGCCGGAGGCCGAGGCGAAGCCCAAGCGCAAGCGGGGCACACGGGGTGGACGCCGTCACAAGAAGGCAGGGAAGGCGACCGCCGCCGTAGAGGAGCAGCCGCCGGAGCCGGAGCCGGAGGCGAAGCCCAAGCGCAAGCGGGGCACAAGGGGTGGACAGGGGCGCAAGAAGGCGGGGCAGGCGACCGTCGCCGTCGAGGAGCGGCTGCCGGAGCCGGAGGCCAAGCCCAAACCCAAGCGCCGCAGCCGCAGCAAGAAGTCTGCCTCAGAAGCTGCCCCCTCCACCGTCGCCGCCACGCCGCCCCTCACTACCAGACGGGCTATTGTCCCCGTCACAGGAGCGCCCACCGGCGATGTCCCCGCCCCCTTCGCCCACCCCGCGGAGTACGAGTTCGCCCGCATCCTCGACTTCTACGGCATAGAATGGCAGTACGAGCCTCGCTCCTTCCCCCTCCGCTGGGAGTACGGCCACGTCGTTGAGGCGTTCACGCCGGACTTCTACCTCCCGGACCTCAACATGTACGTGGAGGTCACCACCCTCAAGACCGGTCTGACCGGCGAAAAGAACCGCAAGATGAGGCTCCTCAAGGAGCTCTACCCCGAAGTCAACATCAAGCTGCTCAAGAAGCGCGACTACCTCCGCCTGCTGGCCAAGTACGGCTACGGCCCGCCAGCCGCGGAGAAGGTGCCCGACATCGACCGTGTGCTCATTACCGCAACTAAAATCCAGCGCCGCGTCGGTGAGCTGGGTGCCCGCATCAGCCACGACTACGCCGGCAAGGAGCCGGTGCTCATCGGCATCCTGCGGGGTGTCATCTGCTTCATGTCGGACCTCATGCGCCACATCTCGCTTCCCGCCGCCGCCGTGGACTTCATGGCCGTCACCTCCTATGAGGGCAACGGTTCCGGCGCCGTGCGCATCATCAAGGACTTGGACGAGAACATCAAGGGCCGCGACGTCATCCTAGTCGAGGACATAGTTGACACCGGGATGACGCTCAACCACGTCCTCGAGTACCTGGGGTCCAAGCGGCCGGCCTCCCTCAAGGTGTGCACCCTGCTGGACAAACGGGTGCGCCGCATCGCCAACGTGCCCCTGGAGTACGTGGGGTTTGAGATCCCTGACGAGTTCGTCGTCGGCTACGGCCTGGACTTCCGCCAGCGGTTCCGCAACCTGCCCTTCATCGCTCTGCTCAAGCACGATCTACTGCCCTAGCGCTTTTGCGCTGACTGAAGGGTTCACTTTCTCTTCAGTCTCCGTCTTCATGGATAGGACGATGGCGTTGTGAGCAGCTCCAGCGAGCATGGACGCCCTCAAGGGCCATTATTGCCCCCAACCGGTGGTGGATGCCGCTCATGGTCTTGACAACGTCCGTCAATAGAGGGAAAATGACGATGCTCTCCGAGCGGTCAAGTAGCGAGAGCGGCGGAAGGGGATCGCGGAGCGGAAGGGCAACCGGAAGCCCTAGCGAGAACCGAAAACCGCAGCAGCGAAGGTCACTCGGAGAGCGCTTTTTCCCCCAGCCCATCTCCCGACCCTGATGTCACGTATCCCACAGCGGAACGTCATGCCTGACTTGGTCGCCAGCTTCGCCTCGCCCTCCCCCTCAGGGCCGAGGAAGGCGCGATGCCCCCGGAGATCCGCCGCACCGGCATGGTCGTATCTTCAATAGGCGCTCTTTGAGTCTCATCGCCGCACCCCCTGTGAGCTACCGACTCGGGAGCGCTCATCCTTTTTGCCTCGGCTTGCTCCTGGGGTGCAAACCTCAAGCCAGATGCCAGCAGCGGTGACGGTGTGCGCTAGCCGCCAGGCGCACGAGCAGTTCCTGCGCCACGGCCCCAGCGTCCTGTTTGCCCAGCCTCGATAGGCTCGTATACTGGCGGCGAACATGACCGCCGACCGCATCGCCCTCCTCGATGCCTTTCGCCGCCGCTTCGGCCGGCCCGCCCGGCTCATCGCCGAGGCGCCCGGGCGCGTCAACCTCGTCGGCGAGCACACCGATTACAACGAGGGCCATGTCCTGCCTTTGGCCATCGACCGCACCGTAGCGGTGGCCGCCGCGCCGCAGCCGGACGCCGTCCACGCCTACTCCCTGGACTACGACCAAGAAGACTCCTTCTCGCTGGCGGATCTCCGGCCGCTGGCCGACGGCGGCTGGTGCAACTACGTGCGCGGCGTGGCCTGGGCCCTGCGAGAGGCAGGACACGACCTGCGCGGCCTCCAACTGGCGATCACCGGCGATGTCCCTCTGGGCGCCGGGCTCTCTTCTTCGGCGGCCCTGGAGGTGGCCGTTGCCGCGGCCTTCGCCGCCGCCAGCGAAATCCCCCTGGGCCCCCGCGAGCTGGCGCTCCTAGCCCAGCGCTCGGAGAACGATTTTGTGGGCGTGCAGTGCGGCATCATGGACCAGTTCGCCGCCGTCTTCGGACAGTCGAACCACGCCCTACTTATCGACTGTCGGACCCTTGACGTCGAGCCCGTACCGTTGAGCCTCGACGAGCAGGGGATGGCCGTCATCATCGTCGACTCCGCGGTGCGACGCGCTCTTGGCGACTCCCCCTACAACCAGCGGCGACGGGAGTGCGCGCAGGCGGCGGCAGCGCTGGACGTCCCTGCCCTGCGCGATGTCGCCTCGGACGACCTGGAGGCCCGCAGGCCCGAGCTCCTGCCGGAGCTGTACCGCCGTGCCCGTCACGTGGTAACGGAGGAGGCCCGCGTGGCCGCCGCCGTGGGCGCCCTTCGGCGCGGCGACCTGGAGGCGCTGGGCCGCCTCCTGTGCCACTCGCACGAGAGTCTACGGGACGACTTCCAGGTCTCCTGCCGCGAGCTGGACCTGCTGGTGGAGCTGGCCGGAAAGGTGGAAGGTGTCCTGGGGGCCCGTCTCACCGGCGCCGGCTTCGGCGGCTGCACGCTCAACCTGGTGCACACGGGAGCGCTGGAGGCCTTCGGGCGCGCGGTGCTCGAGACCTACCGGCAGCGCACGGGCCTTCCCGCCCAGATGCATATCGTCCGCGCCAGCCAGGGGCTCCAGGTGACCGATGTCTGAGGCACGCCACCACCGGGGCGCCGCCGGGCCCGTCCTGGAGAACGGGTTCCTGCGGCTGGCCGTTCGCCTCGATGAGGGCACGTTTTCACTGGGCCACGCTGACGGCAACGACGATCTCATCCCCAGCGCCTGCACCGGCGTCGTCCTGGCCGACGGGATATCGCTAACCTCCCGCGGTGCCGGCTTCGATGTCGAGAGCGTACAGCCGGTCGACGATGCCCACGGCCGCGGCCGGGCTCTTACCCTACGCCGCCGGGTCGCCCCCGGTGAGCCGCATCTTGCCCTGACCCTTACCCTATACGAGGAGCAGCCTTTCGCCGCCCTCCGCTCGCACCTCAGCAACACCACCGGGCAGTCCGTGAGCGTGCAGGCTTTCCATGTCGTGCAGGCGACGCTCCCGGTTCTGAAGGCTCAGCCCACCGCCTGGCGCTTCTACAAGCACGGCTGGCAGTCCTTCAGTCCAGCCCTGACCCTCTGCGCCGACGATGATGACATCCCGCCGTTCTCGCCCGTGGTCGACCCGGCAACGCGGCCCTTGGGACAGGGCCATCTAGTTAGCGAGCTCGTCACTTCCCTGCATGAGCCCGCCTCCGGCCAGACCATCACCGCCGGCTTCCTCTCCACCGCTGATCAGTTCTCTCAGGTCTGGCTAGAACGCGAGGCCGCCACCCTGACCACCGCGTCCTACGCCGACGGCATCGAGGTCGCTCCCGGCGCAGGGCTATCATCCGAGAGGGCAGCGATTGACATAACCCCAGACCCGCTGTCGGCCCTGCTACGCTGCGGCGATGCCTTGGGCCGCGAGATGGGCGCCCTCGCCTGGCCCCACATCCCAAGCGGGTGGTGCTCATGGTATCAGTACTTCACGGGTGTGACTGAGGAGGACATCGTCGCGAACCTGGAGCGGCTCGGCGAGATACGGGATGAGCTGCCCATGGAGTACGTGCAGGTGGATGACGGCTACCAGGCGGGCATCGGGGATTGGCTGACAGTGAACGAGAAGTTCCCACACGGCATGGCCTGGCTGGCGCGGCGAATCCACGAGCGCGGGTTCAAAGCGGGCCTATGGGTGGCCCCGTTCCTCGCCGGGGCTCGGTCGCGCCTGTTCGCTGAGCATCCCGACTGGCTCGTCCGCGATGAGGCTGGCGCGCCGGTGGTCGCTATCCAAAACTGGGAGCAGCTCTGCTATGCCCTGGACTGCACTCGCCCTGAGGTCATTGACTGGCTGGATGGGGTGTTTCGCACGGTCACCGATGACTGGGGCTATGACTACATGAAGATCGACTTCATATACGCGGCCGCGCTGGAGGGCTGCCGCCACGACCCCGGCGTCACCCGCGCCCAGGCCTACCGCCGCGGCCTGGAGGCGATACGCCGGGCCGTCGGCGATCGGTTCGTCCTCGGCTGCGGTGCGCCTATGGGCCCCAGCGTCGGCTTGGTTAACGGCATGCGCACGAGCCCGGACGTGGCGCCCTCTTGGCACCCCCAGGCACCCCTCGGTCGCCGCGTCTCCCTCTCCCTCCCAGCGGCCGCCAACGCCTTGCGCACCGCCATCGCCCGTTTCTGGACGCACAACCGTCTCTGGCTCAGCGACCCCGACTGCCTGCTTCTGCGCGACTCGGACACGGATCTCACCCCGGACGAGGTGCGTACCCTGGCCACCGTCGTCGCCATGTCCGGTGGCATCGTCCTCGACAGCGACGATCTGACCCGGCTGTCGCCGGAGCGCCGAAGGATGCTGGCCCAGGTGCTACCGCTTCGGGGTGGGGCCGCGCTGCCCCTCGATATGTTCGAGCGGGACCCGCCGCAGGTGCTGTGGCGGGAGAGCGATAGCCTCCTGGCTGTCGTCAACTGGGCGGACGAAGCGGCGGACGTCACCGTGCGCCTCCCCCTGCCGGCGGCGCGCCTGGCCGATTTCTGGACTGGTGAGGACTGCGGTGCCCATCAGGGGGAGGTCACCCTCCCTCGCCTGCCGCCCCACGCCTCGAAGCTGCTCGTGGTGAGCCGGGCGGAGGCCTGATGCCAGCCGTCCTGGTCACCGGCCCGCCCGGCTGCGGCAAGACGACCCTCGTCCGCAGAGCCGTCGCTGAGCTGGGTGTCCCCGCCGCCGGCTTCTACACCGAGGAGATCCGCCCTGCCGGCCGCCGCGAGGGCTTCGCGCTGGTTACCCTGGACGGCCGCCGTGCGACCCTCGCCTCCGTGCGGATACGCGGTTTGCATCGCGTGTCCAGGTACGGCGTCGACGTGCAGGCGCTGGAGTCCGTCGGCTTGCCCGCCCTGGAGGAGGCCACGGCGGGAGCGAAGCTGCTCGTCGTCGACGAGATCGGCAAGATGGAGCTGTTCTCGCCGCGTTTCCGCGAGGCGGTGCTGCGGGCCCTCGACGTCGGCGGGCTGGTCCTCGCCACCATCATGCTCTCGCGTCACCCCTTCGCTGACGCTCTGAAGGCGCGGGACGACGTCCACCTGATCCACCTGAGCCCGGAGAACCGTGACCGGGTCCGCGGCGAGGTCGTCGCAACCCTGCGGGAGATGCTCGGTTGACACCGGCGCGGGTGCTAGAATGGGGAAGCGATACAAGTAGCCTAGGGAGTTCATCATGAAGTCCAAACTACTCATCCTCTCGCTCGCCGCCATGCTCCTAGCGCTTTCCGCCATGGCCTCGGCCTGCGGCGGCGACGACGATAAGCTGAAGCAAGCCCTGGAGGCCCTGGGGGACAGCGACCTCGCCATCATGGTGCTGCCTCAGGAAGACCTGGGCGACGAGTTCGCTGACCTGGAGGTCGACGACGACTCCGGCTTCGCAGACAACGAAAAGGCCGCTGATGACACTGTAGATCCCGATGACACGGGAGACGAGCTGGAAGAGTCGGGGCGGATCAACGGATACGAGCTCACGTACGGTGACCCGGCTCTGTCGGCGCTGGACGCAGGAGAGGGACTCCTATCCGTTGGCACGGAAGTCGAGCTGTTCGAGGACGTCGACGGGGCCTCAGGCTTCATCGCCAAACAGGTCGACGATTTCCAGCGGTTGGAGGGTGAGGAGGTTGGAGATGGGGTCACTTTGGAGGAAGTGGAAACGTTTGCGGTTGATGGGCTGGCCGACGAAGCGATAGGGCTCAGAGAGCAAATCAACTTCTCTGACCTGGAGATGTTTGGGACTGTCGTCGCCTTTAGGCTCGACCGGCTTGTGGGCGCGGCCACATTGGCCAGAGCCGACGATGCCGACGTCGGTTCGCAGGTCGAGGAGATCACCCGGGCGCTCGAAGGGCGGATCGAGGGTGTCCTTCTGGGCGAGATCACCGGGACGCCTGTGCCGATACCGGAGCCGGAGGAGGACCAAGAGGCGGCCGTGCCGCCGCCGGAGGGCATCCCCGACCTGGCGGCGATGGCCCTCAGCCTTGATGACCTGCCCGCCACCGTCTCCATCGATCGCGAAGGCTATGTGGAGGACGAGGACACTGTCGCCTCCTACGAGCGCGAGTTCGACCCGGGCCAGGCACGCATCGGCGGCTCGCGGTTAATCTCCCTGAAAAACGACATCGACCTGTTTGAGGGTGCCTCCGACGCGTCAGCCTTCTTCACCACGTTCGAGGCGCTATACACGAGCGAGGCTGGCGCGGAGCTTTTCGCGTCCGGCTTCGCGGAAAGATCGGACTTCGAGGCCACCAACGTTCAAGCTGAACCTGCCGTTGTTCCCGATCTGGGCGATGAGTCCTTCGCGGTGGTGATATCCTTCGACACGCCGTTGGGATCCTTTGACGCCGTCAACGCCATTGTCCGGATGGACCGCGTCCTAGGCTTGCTCATCGTAGTCGGGTCGGCGGGAGAGATCGATGTGACCGACGTAGTGTCCCTGGCTGAGGCCATGACCGAACGCATGGAGGCGGGGCTGGCGTCCGCTGGGGGCGAAGCAGCCGAGGCGACCCTCGTGCCGCAGGAGGCGGTCAGCGTGGCAGAAGGGTTCCTGCAGCCCCTCGGTCTGGCCGGCGCTCTGCAGCCGGTGAGCGACCCAGCGGACCTGTCCCTGACGGAGGGAGGGCCGCTAGAGGAACTGGTGCTCTCCTCGGAGGACGTGCCGTCGGGCTACCAGGAGCTGTTCGCCGGCTCCACCAGCTTCGACATGGAGCCCAGCTTCGGGGAACCGTCGCCGGGCGAGGTGACGATGGCGATGTCGATGTTCGCTGACGAAGACGAAGAGCACATGATCATGTCGATGGCCATGGAGGCGGAGGATGAAACCGTGCTGCAGGAGGCCCTGGCCGAGGTCAGGGGGTTCGACTTGGCAGAGATCGAGGAGGCGTTCGGCGCCCTTGAGCTGTTCGGCATCGACATCACGGATGTGCGGCTGGTAGACGCTTCCGGCCTGGGCGACGACGGCCTCGGCTTCGGGTACACGGTTGACTTTTCGGCGCTGGTGGATGAGCTTGATGGGGAGCCGCTGGGCGGAGAGGCGCCGGAGTTCAGCGCAATGGACATGGAGATGGTGATGTTCATGGACGGCTCCCTGCTAGGCGCGGTCGTGACCTTCGCCTTGGACGACGCTGCGCCCGCCAGTCGGCCGCTGGCGGAGACCATGGCGCAAAAGATCGCCCCAACCTCGTAGCGGGCAACAGAGATCCGTTCTCAGGTTCGCTGCTGAGAGCGACCAGATCGGCGGCACCTACTGCGACCGCTGCTCGGAATCCTTGCTGGCAACACAATCGGCGGATACGGATCTGCCCCCGACCAGATCCGTCATGCCGTACTGATGGCTGTGTCCATCTCGTCGGCAGGCACCACGCATCCCTTGCCCCGGCGCTTGGCCTCCAGCAGGGCTCGGTCCGCCCTTTGCAGCGCCTCAGAAAGGTCACCCTCACCGGATGGCGCCAAGGCGTAGCCCACGCTGAGCTGTGTCTTCGCCTCCTGACGAATCGCCCTCTCCAGCCGCTTGGCCAGGGATGACGCTTCCCCGTCCTCCTTGACCGGTGCCAGCACCACGAACTCATCGCCGCCGTAGCGGTAGACTAGGTCTTCCTGACGGACGTTCGCTCGAAATACCGCCGCCACCTCACAGAGGCGAAGGTCGCCCGCCTCATGCCCGTAGTCGTCGTTTACCCGCTTGAAGTCGTCCAGATCGGCGACCAGCACCGCCAGCGCACGGCCTCCTGACACGGCCTCGATCAGGGGATGGCTGACCTCCCGGGCAAGAGCCCGACGGTTCATCAACCCCGTCAGGGAGTCCGTGAGCGACTGCGATTCGAGGCGAAGCGTCAGTCTCCTCTGATCCATCGCTGTCTTGCCCGTGACCCAGGTGCCCACGGTCAGGAGCAGGGCCGCTATGGCCACGTCCTCCGCCGCTATGGGAAGGCCCGCCTGGGCGTGAGCCACCACCGCACCGGCAAAGCCGCCCGCGGCGGCTGCTCGCACCACCCACAGGTAGGAGCCTCGCCATGACACGGACGCGGTGAAGAACGACATCGGCATGATGGCGATCCCCCACGCCAGGAAGATCATGGGGGGAGCGGTGGCCATGATCAGGGAGATGACCACAATATCTGTGAAGGGAGCCGCCCACTAGAACCCGCGGACCAGCTTGCCCCTGCGAATGGCGACCACTGCGTGGACAGTATGGCTCACATTGAATGCAAGGGTGATGCCTACCGTGGCCAGCTCCCATCCCACTCCCAGTATGGTGTCTGTCAACATCATGCTAGTGGCATAGACGACGAGCAGACCCCAGCGGAAGAGCACCACCCTCCGCAGGTAGGGGGCGTCCACGGTGGTAGTGACAGGAGGCTCTGTAAGACCGGTAACGAACCACGACCAGGCCCGGCCGAGCGTTCCCAAAGAGATATCTCTGACCATCAGACCCTGTTTGGCGAGTGCCTGAGGCACACTTGTCGATGGATTCCTGACAATAGGTAAGAGGCGGTGGTTCGCAGGAATGTTACAGAGATCGCCCCCCCGATCCTGCATCCTGGGCCCTTTCGCCTGCAGTGACTGTCTGATGTCTGGCTTGGCGGTACCCCCAGCAGATCGGCGCTGGCTCCAGTCGCTTCCCGATGTCGCTGTTAACCGTGGGCCCGCGGTGTTGGTGCAATGGCGCCGGCAGGCCTTGGCGGAGTTCGTCGGCGCGCCCGCTTGACGCAGTCTCCTGCCTGCCCTATAAGGGGCTGGAGATAGCCTGTGTCCTCCCTCCGTGTCGGTCTAATCGGCTGCGGCTTCATCGGCCGCTTTCACTCCCGCGCCCTGAGCGGGCTGATCCATCACGGCCTCGTCGACGCGGAGTACGCCGCAGTCTGCGACGCCGTGGAAGAGCGCGCCCGATCCTTCGCCGAAACCGCTGGGGTGCCCATCGTCACCACTGACCCTGCGGAGGTGATCGACTCACCTGACATCGACATCGTCTACATCTGCGTGCCCACCGTCGGGCACAAGGAGATGGTCCTCCGGGCGGCCCAGCGCGGCAAGCATATCTTCTGCGAGAAGCCCCTGGCCACCAACCTCGCTAATGTGGAGGAGATGGTCGCCGCCGTCGCCGAGGTCAAGACGGGCGTTGGTCTCGTCCTCCGCCACTCGCCTGTCTACACGGTCCTCAGGTCCCTCGCTGACGATCCCAGCCTGGGCCGCCTAATGGCCATCATCTTTCGGGACGACCAGTTCTTCCCTATCCAGGGCCACTATCAGAGCGAGTGGCGTAAGGACCGCCGCCAAGCGGGTTCCGGAACCCTCCTGGAGCACTCCATCCACGACGTGGACATCCTGCGCTGGTTCGGGGGTGAGGTTCGCGCCGTACGCGGCACGGTCCGGAACTTCGCCGGCCACGCCGGCGTGGAGGACTTGGCTATCAGCCATCTGGAGTTCGTCGAGGGCGCCCAGGCGGAGCTGGTGTCCATCTGGCACAACGTGCTGGGCCGTCCGTCCACAAGGCGGCTGGAGCTGTTCTTCGAGAACGGCTTCTTCGCCACTGACTACGACTTCCTCGGGCCCATTCAGCTCCAGACAGGTGCGAACCCACCGCGCACCATCTCCGGGGAGGAAGTTCGCCGGCGCTACCTGGAGATCGTCGGCCTTCCGGGCAAGCTGTACGAGGACGTCCTATCCCAGTACGCCTTGGAGGATTTCTTCTTCTTGCAGGCACTCGCCGAGGGTGAGGCTCCCTTCCCCGACTTCGGGCTGGCCCTGGAAGCCCACCGGCTGGTGGAGGCAATCTACCGCTCCTCCGCCGCGGACGGCGAAGCGGTGGCGCTGGCCTAGAGGGAGGACAGCAGCCGCATCTCGTCCCGCATCAGGCGAGCGATGAGGAAGCCCTCCCGCACTCGCTCGCGCCCGGCTGCTCCCATCCGAGCGGCCTCCCCGGGCGTACGCAGCAGGTAGAGCACCCGCTCCACGAACTCGTCGTCATCCTCGGCTAGGAAGCCGCCTACACCGTCCTCCATCTGTAGGGGTATGCCCCCGGCTGGCCCCGCTACCATCGGTGTGCCCTTCCACAGCGTCTCCGAGACTACCAGCCCGAACCCCTCCCGGATCGACTTCTGGATCACCACATCGGAGTGCCGCTGGAAGGCGTTCACCTCCACGTTGCTGACCCCTGTCAGGTTCGTCGCCACGTGGATATCGAGGTCTCCTTGCGTCTGTTCGCGGATCCTCTGGTATATGCCCCAGCCCTCCGGATCGTCCTGCGCCAGGGAGCCGAGCAGGGCCAATTGCAGCCCGGGCATCTCCTCCCGCACCCGGCGATACACCCGTATGACCCCCTCCGGATCCTTCCAGGGATCAAACCGCGAGACCTGGGTCAAGACGGGCCGCTCAAGGTCCACTCCAATCCAGCGGGCGATCTGGTGGCACATCCTCTCGGACACCGGTATGTTCTTAGGGCTGAGGGGATCGATGCCCGGCGCCATCACTGTCACCCGCGGGTGGTCCAGGGCCTTGGGTACGAAGTCCTCCATCGTGAACACCAGAGCGTCATAATCCCGCATGAACGGCGTTAGGTAGCCGAGCAGCCCCGGCTCCGGCTCCGAGGTGTCGATGTGGCAGCGCCACACCCACATCGCTCCGTCCCGGCCATGGAAACGGCGCATGGCCAGAGTCTGCGGATCGTGGGCGATCACGAAATCGTATCTGCTCTCCAAGAGCGAGGCGTTGCGCTCGCCGTACGTCTCGAAGATCTCCCGGTCCTCCGCCGAGAGGCGGTAGTCGGCGCCCTGCAATGCGTTGTGGAACGCCTTGCTCACGCCGAAGTACCTCTCATCCCCCGTGATCACCCGCCACTCCACGTCCATCCCGAGCCCCACGTAGAGAGGCGTTATCGATCGCAGCAACTCAGAGACACCGCCACCATACCCGGTGCTGTTCAAGTGCAGGATTCGCCGACCCCGAAGCCCCTCAGCCAGCTCCCTCAGCTCGTCCATCACCCCGTGGCCTACGAATTCCTCATAGGCATCCGGATTCTGGACGCCGACATCGACCAGTTGCAGCACGACTACCTATAATTGGCTGCGATGTCCACCCGGCTGACCGCCTCCGCCGTCCTCCTCTGGCTCGTTCTGTTGAGTCTGTCCATCACCCTCTCGGTCCTCGCCACCGTCCACGACACCCTCCCCGCTGATACCCGCATCGCCTCCTGGGGCCAGGGGCTTGCCTTCCCCGGCCAGACCCTGGCCGACGCCGTCCGCTCCATAACATTCACCCAGCTCATGCTGGCGGGCGGCGGCGCGCTGGCTTTGCTCCTCTGGCTGCGCGGGTTCCGGCGGGAAGCCCTTATCCTCACCGCAGGTCTTATCATCCTACCCCTGCTTCAGTTCGGCATCAAGGAGATGGTGGACCGGCCCCGGCCCACCGAGGCGACGGAGGGCATAGTGGAGCTGCGGAGCTCCTTCAACAGTCCCAGCTTCCCTTCCGGCCACGTGATGAGCTCCACGTACTATTACGGCTTCCTGGCCTACCTGGCCGCCGTTCTCCCTCTTGCCACCCCGGCTCGCGCTGCCCTGGCGGTTCTCTCCTGGGCCGTCCTCGTCCTCACCGGGCCTGCCAACGTGTGGCTAGGCGTCCACTGGCCCAGCGACGTCCTCGGCGGGTACGCTTGGGGGATAGTCTTGCTGTTGCCGGTCATCCTGGCCTGCCACCGTTTCGGCCGGCACCTCTGACTTCTCCCTAACGTTCAGTAGATAGCCGCTGCGCCGCGTGAGGCGTCTCGGGCCCAAGGCGGCACCGTAGGGCTTTGCCCCACACCCAAACACTGCCCCTGCCCGACTGACAGCGGCGCCTCTTCCGTACAGAATTAGGTCGTCGCCTGGTCTTGGACCAAGGAGGAAGATATTTCATGTTCACAGCCTCGCTCTCCCTCGAAGCCCTCCAGAAAGGCGAAGGGCCCGCCGGTGGTAAATACAAGGGAACAGAGGACCTCTACCGCCAACGCTGGCGCTGGGACAAGTCCTTTGTTGCCACCCACTGCGTGGACTGCTACCCCGGCAACTGTCCGTACCGCGTCTACGTGAAGGACGGCGTAATCCTCTACGAGGAGCAGGCCGGCACCTTCCCCATCATCGAGAAGGGCGTCCCGGATTTGAACCCCATGGGCTGCCAGAAGGGTGCGGCCTGGAGCCGCATGCTCTACTCGCCGGAGCGAGTGCTGCATCCCCTGAAGCGGGCCGGCAAGCGGGGTGAGGGGAAGTGGGAGCAGGTCTCCTGGGACCAAGCCCTGACCGAGATCGCCGACCACATCCTGGACGCCATCGAGGAGGTGGGTCCGGAGGCGATAATTGAGGAAGGGACCCCGGGGCAGGGAGGCATGTTGTCCGGGTTCCCCTTCCAGCGCATCGGGCAGCTCATAGGTGCGCTCCGACTTGATGTGAACGCCGTGATCAACGACTTTTCGCCGGGCCTCTACCTCACCTTCGGCAAGTTCGACCCGGCCAGCAGCTTCGATGATCTCTTCCACACCGAGTTCGTCATGTACACCCACGCCAATCCCATCTACACCATGATCGGCGGCTACCACTTCGCGGCCGAGGCGCGCTACAACGGCGCCGAGGTGGCGCTCGTGGCTCCGGACTGCAGCCCCTCTCACATCCACGCCGACTACTACGTGCCCATCAAGGGCGCCACCGACGCCGCCCTGGCCCTGGGCATGGCTCAGGTGATCATCGAGGAGGGGATTTACAAGCGAGACTTCGTCAGTGACCAGACGGACCTGCCGCTGTTGGTGCGGCTGGATAACCGTCGCTTCCTCAGGCAGTCCGATCTGGAGGACGACGGCCGTGACGACCAGTTCTACTGCTGGGACGGGGCGGCGGACCGGCTGGCCCCGGCGCCGTTGGAGACGCTGGCCCTGGGCAAGCTGGAGCCGGTGCTCGAGATCAAGGCCGGTCAGGGAGCCTACTCGGTCAAGCTGAAGAACGGCCGCCGGGTGGAGGTGGTGCCGGCGATGGAGCTGTTGAAGGAGCGGCTGGCTGAGTACACGCCGGAGAAGGCGTCGGAGATGTGCGGGGTGAGCCCGGAGGTGATCCGGATGCTGGCCCGCAAGGTCGCCTCCAAGCGCAGCGCCATCTGGTGCGGCGGCACCTCCTTCAAGTATTACCACTGTGATCTGATGGTGCGGGCGTACCTGCTGGTGCTGGGGCTGACGGGCAACTGGGGCCGCAAGGGGACGGGGCCGGTGGAGTGGTCGGTCAGCGGCTTCGATGGCCCCTTCATCTACGCCGCCAAGCAGAAGGAGGGGGTGGAGGAGACCCGCCGTATCCTCAACATGCGAGATGCCCTCATCGAGGCCATGAAGAGCGAGGATCCCACCCGCACGGAGGAGATGGCCCACATCGAGATGCTGGCCCGCATGTCACCGCAGCAGGGGATGGTGCCCCCGGCCTACCTCTGGTACTACCACTGCGGCTACAGCGACAACTGGAACCGCCGGGAGTGGAACGACCCCACCATGCAGCGGCCCTTCGACGAGTACTTCGAGGAGTCGCGCGAGAAGGGCTGGTGGCAGGGCATGGAGCGGCCCGGGCCCGACAAGCCCCCTCGTGTCTACTTCGAGATCGGCGGCAACACCCTGCGGCGCACCCGCGGCGGCCAGAACCAACTCCTGCCCAACTTCTGGCCCAAGCTCAAGTGCATCGTCACCGTGGACTGGCGCATGAACACCACAGGGCTGTTCTCCGACTACTTCCTGCCGGTCGCCCACCACTACGAGAAGGTCGCTTTCATGTTCCCCGTCCCTCACCTGATGAACCTCACCTACTCCGACAAGGCGGTGGAGCCGCCACCCGACACCAAGCCTGAGACGGACATCGCCCTGATGCTAACGGAGAAGATCGAGGAGCGGGCCAAGGCGCGGGGCATCACGCAGTCTCGAGATGCGCAAGGGACGGTGCGGCATCTCGACAATCTGGTGGACCAGTACACGATCGGCGGCGCCTTCCGGGATGCTGAGAAGATCGCCCGCGAGTGGGTGCAGGACAGCGTGGAGGCAGGCAACTTCCCCAAGGGAGTCACCCTGGACACCCTGCGCGAGAAGGGTTACGTTCGGTTCCAGAACTGGGGCATCGGCGCCATGGCCTACAGCCAGGCGTCGGACATCAAGCCGGACGAGACCCACTCGGCTTTCCGCTGGCACACGGAGAAGAAGGTCCCCTACCCCACGCATACCCGCCGCGCCCAGTTCTACCTCGATCACGAGTGGTTCCTGGAGGCGGGGGAGGAGTTCCCCTGCCACAAGGAGAACCCGCCCCAGGGCGGCGACTACCCCTTCCACATGACCAGCGGCCACAACCGTTGGAGCATCCACTCCATGAACATCGTCAACAAGGTGATACAGGAGACCCACCGTGGGGCGCCCCACATCGTGATGAACGACGACGACGCCCTCCGTCTGGGCATCGAGGATGAGGAGGAGGTGCAAGTCTACAACGACATGGGCGTGTTCATCACTCCCGTCAAGCTATCGCCTTCAGTACAACCCGGGCAGGTGGTCTCCTACAACGGTTGGGAGCCGTACCAGTACCGGACCTGGAAGGGGGCCTCCGACGTGGAGACGGGGATGGTGAAGTGGCTGCACTTCGCCGGCGGCTACGGCCATCTGAAGTACTGGCCCCTGCAGTGGCAGCCCGTCCCCTTCGACCGCGGCATCCGGGTTGCCGTGGCCAAACTCGACTAAGCGCTATGAAAGACGAAACCCCGCGAAGCCGTCTGTGTCCTAGAGAGGAGGAGCACCCTCATGTACCTTGACCTCAACAAGGAGCTCACTGACGAGCAGAAAAGCATAAAGGAGGAGACCCACAGATTCGCGGCAGAGGTGCTGCGCCCCGCCAGCATCGAACTGGACAAGCTCTCCCCCGACGAGGTCATCGCCGATGGCTCCCCCATGTGGGAGGTCTTCCGCATGGCCTATCAGCAGGGCCACCACCTTGCTGGCATGCCGGAGCAGTTCGGCGGCGTGGAGCTCTCGCCCCTCTCCAGCCAAATTCGCACCGAGGAGATGGGCTGGGGCAGCGCCGACTTCGCCATCGCCTTGGGTGTCAGCCCCTTCCCCTTCACATTCGCCTCAAGGAGCGGCAGCGAAGAGCTGATGCAGGAGGTGGTTGCTCCCTTCTGCAAGGACACCGAGGCCAAGTACATCGGCTGCTGGGCCATCACCGAGCCCCAGCACGGTTCCGACTCCCTTCTCGTCGGCTCGAAGGAGTTCGGCGACCTCGACGTGTCCTTCGACTGTACCGCCCGTTTGGACGGCGACGAGTACGTGATCAACGGCCAGAAGGCCGCCTGGGTCTCCAACGGCACCATCGCCACCCACGCTTGCGCCTTCCTCTCCGTCGACCCCGGCGAGGGGGTGGCCGGCGGTGGAGTGGCCATCATCCCCCTCGACCTGCCCGGTGTCTCCAGGGGCAAGCCCCTCAACAAGCTGGGCCAGCGCGCCCTCAACCAGGGAGAGATCTACTTCGACAACGTCCGCCTGCCCAAGCATTGTATGGTGGTCCAGCCGGTCGCCTATCCCTTCATCATCGATGGCATCCTCGCCACAGCCAACGCTGGCATGTCGGCCATCTTCACCGGCGTCGCCCGCGCCGCTTTCGAAGAGGCTCTCACCTACTGCAGGGAGCGGGTCCAGGGGGGCAAGCCCATCTGCGAGCACCAGCTCGTCCAGAAGCAGCTCTTCGATATGTTCATCAAGGTAGAGAGCGCCCGCGCCCTATCCCGCGGCGCCATGACCTACAACGCCACCACGATACCTCCAGCCACTCAATACTCCATCGCCGCCAAGGTGTACTGCACCCAGGCCGCCTTTGAGGTGTCCAGCGACGCCATCCAGCTCCATGGGGGCTACGGTCTGGCTAAAGACTTCCTCATCGAGAAACTGTTCCGCGACGCTCGCGCCTCCATGATCGAGGACGGCACCAACGAGGTGCTCACCCTGGCAGGGGCTCGCAAGATCATCGATTCGTACCAGCCGTGACCCCGGCCCCGCTGGCGGCCCGCCTTTGGCGGGGCTCGTAGCCCAGCACCCGCAGGAGCGCCGCTACCACCTCCGGGTGGAACTGCGTCCCGCTGTTGGCCATGATCTCTTTAACCGCCACCGCTTGGGAGTGGGCGTCCCGGTAGGGCCGGTCCGATGTGATGGCGTCGAAGGCATCGGCCACGGCGAAGATGCGGGCGCCACGCGGGATCTCGTCGCCCCGGAGTCCCCTTGGATAGCCGCTACCATCGTGGCGCTCGTGATGGGCGCGCACGATCTCTGCGGCACCCTCCAGGCTCTCTACCTGCCGCAGCATGCTCCAGCCGATGTCCGGGTGCTTCCTTATCTCCTGCCATTCCTCCTCCGTGAGGCTCCCCTTCTTGTAGAGGATCGATCTCCGGATCGCGAACTGACCGAAGTCGTGCAGCAGGCTCGCCCGCTCAAGGTCGTTCCACTCACTCGATCCTTCGCCGATCCCAAGGTCTGCCGCGAGCGCGAGGGTCAGCGCCGTCACCCGCAAGGTTCGGCCGTCCAGCCCGCTGCCGCGGGCGTCAAGGGCAAACATAAGGGAATCCAGCGAGCCCCTGTAGCTTGCCTCGGAGCTGCCTGCCTCATCCAGGCTGGGGATGGCGGCGCTGGTGCGGTTCCGCCCGGCCAGCTTGCTGCGGTAGACGGCCATATCGGCGTGGCGCAGTAGCTTCCTGGGCTCCGGACAGGGCTCCGGGAACGTCGCTACCCCCAGGCTCATCGTTACCCGCAACGGCTCTTCCTCATCGGGCAGGGGGATCGCTACCCCCTCCAGCTCCTCACGGATGCGCTCCGCCAGGGCGAAGGCCGAGTCAGGGTCGGTGCCAGGCAGCAGGAGGGCGAACTCCTCGCCGCCCAGCCGTCCGGCGATGTCCCCGGGCCGCAGGTAGCGTTTGATGGCCTGCGCCGCGGCCTGGAGCGCCTGATCGCCCGCCAGGTGTCCGTGGACGTTGTTGACGTTCCTCAGCAGGTCTAGGTCCGCCATGACGGCCGCCATAGGCTGGCCGCTCCGTTCCGCCTTCGCGACCTCCTCTCGCAGCAGTTCAGTGAACCGTCGCGCGGTCAGCAGTCCCGTTTTCACATCGAAGTAGGCCTCCTCCTGGAGCTGCGGCACGTGCAGGGCGCGGTAGAAGAGGAACAGGGGCGTCACGCCCAGGGCCAGGAGGAAGGGGTGGATGGTCCAGAACACGGCCATCCCCGCGCCCAGGAGCAGGAGGGTGATGTCCGTCTCGAGGCTGTCCCAGGCGAGGACGCACGACTCTCGGAAGGTGATGCCGCTCGCCAGCCGAAGCACCAGGCCTACCATCAGGTGATTGGCCAGGCTGAACGTCACCGCCGCCAGCCCAATCGCCAGGGCTACCCGCCAGCTCACTACTAGACCGGCACCGCCGGCCGCCAGGTGGAACACAGCCCAGGCGGTCAGCATGTTGAGCAGATATGTAGCGATATTGAAAGTCTGGATGTACCACGGGTACCGGTAACGCACCCACTCGGGCAGCAAGATGAGCAGGCCCAGGGGCACCAGGAGAGACGGCTCCAGCAGGAGGGTGGCTGCCAGCAGAAACGCGGGCGTCGTGTGGTAGGAATGTCGGCTGGGCGCGTCCACCCTGAACAGTTGGGCCGCCGCCGCCAGCGCGGTCAGCACGGCGAAGGCGGCCAGCTCCTCCCCGCTGGGCCGACCGCCCGCCGCGAAGACGGTAAGGCCCCCCAAGCCTATTGCACAGGCGTAGACGGCCCCTAGGTACAGTCTGGCGAGGGAGGGCAGCGCCCTCGTCTCCTCCTCATCATCCGCAAGGCCAATCGGCCGTTCGCTGCCCTCCTCCGCTCGCTCAGGTAATGCAGGGCATCTCACCCCATGGAGTCACCTACCTGCGCCAAAGGATGGCATCCTCCAGGGTCCTTCGCCAAAGGATTCTCCGCCAAAGGATGCGGCGCCAGAGGATGCTGTCCTCCATGATCTCGCCCGTCTCCGGGTCGATGAACTCATTGGGCAAGGCATCGCCGTTGGCCGCGCCATCTATTGTGGTGAAGGCGGCCTCAAAGGCGTCGATGCCAGGCGCGTCGGAGCCGGTTATAGCCGCTCCGGTGGCCATCATCCGGAACTTGACCTCGTCCGGGGTCAGCGCCGGGTCCTCCTCCAGCATCAACGCCACCGTGCCCGAGACGATGGCCGCCGACGCCGAGGTGCCGCTCAGCCGCATGTAGCGGCGGTTCACCACGCTTTCCGGGGACTCCTTCGCCAGGTATGACCGCTTGCCGCCCGAGGTGGACACGATGTCGACGCCCGGCGCCGTGACCTCAGGCTTGGCATAGCCGTCCACGGTGACGCCGCGACTGGACCAGTTGGCCAACACGTCGTCCGCGCGGTCCGACGTTCCGCGGTCATCAAAGGCACCCGCGGTTATCACGTACGGGTCGTTGGCCGGTGCGTGGTCCACCGCGAACGAGCCTGCCCCCAGATTGCCCGCGGACGTCACCACCACCATGCCCTGGAACCACGCTTGCTCCACCGCTGCCGAAAGCGGGTCTCTCAGGTAGCTGTCAGCGATGGCGGAGTTCAGGGAGATGTTGACTACCCTTACGTCGTACCGGTCCTTGCGGTCGACCAGCCACTGGAGGGCTTCGATGACATCACCCACGTGGGCAGATCCATTCTTGCCGGCCACCTTCACGTTGAGGAGATCAGCCCCGGGCGCAATGCCAACGTAGCGGCCCTTTCGGTCTTTACCGGCGATGATCCCTGCTACCCAGGTGCCGTGTCCGTTGCGGTCTCTGGTGGACCTCTCTCCACTGAAGTTGTGGGCCCTTATTAGCCGGTTGCGGAAGTCGGACCTCTGGTTGATTCCGGTGTCGATCACCGCTACGGTGACGTCGTCGCCCCTGACACCCTCCTCCCAGGCCGGGACGGCGTTGGCGGCGAAGGGGTAGGCCGTGGCGAGACGTGAGGCGTCCAGCTTACCGCCACCCCGGCGCGATGTCATGAGTGGGGCGTCCAGCGATATCCACTCCGCCCTATCGGCATAGTCCAGGGCCTTCACGGCCTCGATGGGCATCTCCGCCTGGAAGCCCTCTACGATATCGAACTCCTGGGTAATGGTGCCGCCGTGCTCCCCGACCCACTGGACGAGCTCAGGATCGTCCGACTGAACGATGACGGGGATCTTCTCCCCGGGGAACAGTTCCGCATAGACATCCACGGCGGGATGCACGTCCTGCCGGGCGCCCTCATGAGCGCCGGCCGTCGTCGGCATCAGCGCCGCCAGCGCCAGAAGCAGCGGCGCCAGCGCTAGCCAGCCGTACTTCCTGCGTCCGCCGAACATGTCGCTCCTCCTTGTGGGGTGACCGGATTTGTCGAAATACGGACGCCGTGCGCCGTACCGGCCTATCGGGTCTTGGTGAACGGAAGGTGAACGGGCGGTTCGGGTTGGGTAATGCTGTTGGCTAATCTGAGCCCAAAGGCTACAGGGGAGGAGGGAAGAGGGCGGGACGCCTCAGTCCGCCACGGGCTGTTGACGGCAGATCACTGCCGGGCCGCCTTCTGTCCGTGTAGTCTTCTCCAGAGCACGCGCGCCCTGTCCAGCTCAGACCGATCGTTGACGTTGAGGAAGCTGAGGCCGTCCGGGTCCAACTGATTCATCTCCTCCTCGCTGAGCCGCCGCACCTCCAGCAGTCCCAGGAGCTCCTCCATGCTGCCGCCGCTGGCGGCCGCCATCGCGTCTACCGCCTCCAGACAAGAGCGGGCGTAGATAGCGTGCAGCGGCTGCCAGCGCCCGTCCCGCCAGGGGACCAGCGCCTGGTAAGAGCGGGGGAGCCTCGCCATGTGGCGCAGCAACTCCACGTTGAGGAAAGGGAGGTCGCAGGCGGCCACCAGCACGTGCGTCGTCTGGCAGGTCCGAAGGCCGACCTGGAGGCCTGAGAGGGGACCCAGCCCGGGCGACTCGTCCGTCACCAACCTTGCTGGCAGCGCCAGGCCCTCATATCGGTCCGGCAGGTTCACGGCCACCACCACCTCCCGGCACACCTGGGCTACCCGCTCCACCACGATTCGCAGCAGCGGCACGCCGCCGAACCGCACCAGCCCCTTGTCGAAACCCAGGCGGTGGCCGCGGCCGCCGGCCAGCACCAGCCCGTCTAGAGGCTCCATCAGCGCCCTAAAGGAGGGTGGCCCCCGGGGCCAGACGCGTCAGCCCCCGCCGTCTCAGAAATAAATCGACTGCGGGGTATCCGGACCTTGGGCGGGCCACCTCGAAGTTCGAACCCGGACTCCCCGCAGTAGCAGCTATAATCTAGTCCACCGCCCAACCACTGTCTGTCGGGCATTACCACTATATACCGTGGGGTTTTTCCCCACGCATCGCATCTCACTCGGCGGCCGTCAGCAGCCCCGTCTTCAGCGCGTATTGCACCAGCTGCGAGCGATGATGCAGGTTCAGCTTTTCCATGATCCGCTGTCGGTAGGTATCGACCGTCTTGGGGCTGATCACCAGCTTCTCGGCGATCTCCTGGTTGGTGAACCCCTCGGCGGTGAGCTTGAGCACCTCCTTCTCCCGGTTGGTCAGCGCCTCCAGCGCCCCTTTCCCCCCTTCGCCGCGGGCTCCCTTGAGGTACTCGCCCAGCACCTTCTTCACCGCCGACGGATAGAGGAACACCTCCCCCCGCTGGGCGGCCCGGATCGCGTCCATCAACTCCGTATCGGCTGAGCTCTTCAGCACGTAGCCCGAGGCCCCCATCTGCAATGTCTGGAACAAGTAGTCCTCCTCCGCATGCACCGTCAGTATGACGATGTGGCAGGGAATCCCTATCTCATGAATCGCTTTCGCCGCTGCCAGCCCGTCCATCTCCGGCATCGAGATGTCCATGACGATAACGTCCGGCTTCAGGGTCTGGCCCAGTTCTATCGCCTCCCGGCCGTTCGACGCTTCCCCTACAACCTCCATATCCGGCTCTAGGTTCAGCAGGGCGCGTAAACCGGAGCGCAGCACCGCATGGTCGTCGGCCAGCAGGACCCGAATCTTCGCGGTCATTGGGCCTATCGCCTGCCGTCGCGCGGCAGAAGCACCTCCGCCGATACCCGCGTGCCCCCTCCTGCCGCTGACTCAACTTCCAAGGTACCGCCCACCAGGGCCAGCCTCTCCTCCATCCCGAACAGGCCGAGCCCCGATTCGCGCGAATGCTTTATCGCCTCCACGTCGAACCCGCAACCGTCATCCTCAACCAGCAGCCGCAGCGCCCGCCCCTTCCGGGACAGGCCCACCACCACCCGCGACGCGTTGGCGTGCTTCGCTACGTTGGAGAGTGCCTCCTGGACGATCCGGTAGAGCACCAGCTCCACTACCGTTGGCAGGCGCCCCAGTCGGCCGCTGGTGAACGTCGCCTTCACCGGCCATCGCTGAGAGAAGTCCTGCACCAGCGACTGCAGGGCGGCCTCCAGCCCCAGGTCATCCAGCATCGGAGGCCGCAAATCGATCGCCAGTCGACGCACTCCCTCCAGAGTCGCTCCGGTCAGATCCCTTAGCTCCCCAAGCCGCCGCCCCAGCCGCTCGTCCTCCAGCGACCGCTCCAGCAGACGCAGCCGCACCAGCACTGATGTCAGGGCCTGCGCCGTGTCATCGTGCAGCTCGCGCGCTATGCGCTTGCGCTCCTCCTCCTGGGCGGTGAGCACCTGCGATGACATCTGCCTCAACCGTACCTGGTACGCCTGCGCCTTCACCAGCGACTGGTCTAGCTCGTCCAGTACATCTTGCACGAAGGACGCGTTCTGACAGCGCGTGCACGCCTCCGGAGTTTGCAGCGCCACCTTCGGAGCGGCCGCCTCCGGGGCAGCAACCGACCCCTCCGCCGCGGCAGCATCGACGCTTCCGGCGCGCGCCATCACGGAGATGAACGACGCGTTCAACATCGCGGCCTGGTCTCGATCTAGGCTGAAGAGGCGGCCGTTCCCAGTGTTCGGCTGCAGCTTCACGAGACCGTACTCGCGGAGCACTGACAGGTGCCGGTTGACGGTCCGCGGCGACAAGCCGGTCTCCTCGGCGATCCGGCTCACGGTGGACGCGCCTCCGCCCAACACGTACAGAATCTCCAGGCGGTTCTTGCTGCCCACCACCCGTACCACGGGGGCGAGGGCGTGACTAATGTCCGAAGCGATATCCAGCGCCAAGACGTTTTCCTTCTGGCAAATCGATTATAGCATGGGCCCTGTTTTCGGCGTCGGGCAAGGCCCCACCCACCATCCTTAGTCTGCCCGACAGACATTCCGGCTCACATCCCCCAAAGTAATGGTAGGCCCAGGGGAAACAGCATGAACTGCGCATGAACGAGACCGTCCCTCAGATCAAGCAGCCGCCCCGACAGCAGCGTCGCCTGCGCGTACTGGTGGCCGACAAGAATGCCCACTTCCGCGAGACCGTGCGCCGCGTTCTCGTCCGCATCGGCCGCTGCGCCGTCTGCGGCGAAGCCGCCACCATCGCCGAGGTCATTCACCAGGTCACCACCTCGCCCGTCGACCTCCTCCTTTTGGACGTCGACATGGTCACCGAGGACCGATTGGAGGAGCTCAACCGCCTCGCCAAGCGGCTGCCCCACGTCAAGGTCGCCGTCCTCCTCTCGGATGACACGCCTGAGTACCGCGCAGCCGTACGGGAGCAAGGGGATCACTTCTGCGTGGCCAAGGACAGCCTTGAGGAGCAGCTCCCGCCCGTCCTCAAGACCGTCCTCTCGCCCTAGCGGATCGGTTGTCCCCCATCACCCGCGTCACCTCAGCCTCCTCAACGTCAGTACACCCGCCGAGCCGCGGCAGGCCCGGTACTTGGCGTTCCACGTTGACCACCCTCGCCAGTGCGACGCTTGATCAGAGCGCTCGCGGCACTGATAATCCCGACTGGAGCCTGGTATTCGAGCGAATATCTTCAGCGACAAAGGGAAGGAGGTGAGAGCGATGACTTGGCTGCGGCGTCCCGGCTTCACCTGAGCCTGACGGATGCGCCCCACGGGCATGACGCAGGTTCTGCGCCAGTCATCCGCTCGAACGGCCTCCGCATCCGCCCTCCCCGGCCGGCCCCCGACCCTCTAGAGACGATTCCCGTTCAGGTTCGTACGCTACCGGCATAACGGCACGCTGATCTCTCACTAGGGCCGGGGTGCCGCGTCCACATGTCCCCGCGAGGCCGTGAGGCGACCGGCTGCTGTCCGCAGCCTCCTTCCATCTGGGGCCATCCCCAACTCGAATCAGAACGAGTCACGCTACCCGCTGGCTTCTATCTTGTGGAGGAAGATTGATGGTTGACTACCACCCGCTGTGGACTGATCTGGATCTCGATCTGGAAAAGCACGACATGCTGCTGCAGGCGCTGCCCGGCATGTATGAGAGCACCTTTCTCAGCCAGGAGAATAGACCCGAGGCCATGGACTACTTCGACTTCGTCGTTGGGGAGATCCACGGCCTGCGAGTCAAAGAGCTCATGGACCACAAGGCCGGCGGCGGCAAGGTTGTCGGGCTCTACTGCGTCTTCGTCCCCGAGGACCTGATCCTGGCCGCCGACGCCATCCCCGTGGGGCTCTGCGCGGGCACCCAGTTCTCCATCCCCGATGCCGAGGAGGTACTGCCGCGCAACACCTGCGCCCTCATCAAGTCCTCCTTCGGCTTCAAGGTCGGCCGCACCTGCCCCTACGTGCAGGCCAGCGACTTCGTTATAGGCGAAACCACTTGCGACGGCAAGAAGAAGATGTACGAAATCCTCGCCGAGCATCACCCCACTCACGTGATGGAGGTGCCTCAGAAGAAGACCCCCCTCGGGCGCCAGCTCTTTCTTGAGGAGCTCCGCGGCCTGAAGGACAAACTGGAGACGGAGACAGGCGTGGCCATCACTGCCGACAAGCTAGCACAGGCCACCGCCGCTATCGATGCCAAGCGCCGAGCCCTGCAGCGCCTTAGCGATATCCGCAAGGCGCGTCCGGTTCCCATCAGTGGCCTCGACGCCCTCCTGGTGACTCAGATCTCCTTCTACGATGACCCCGTTCGCTTCACCGAGAAGGTAAACGCCCTCTGCGACGAACTGGAGGGCAGGATCGCTGGAGGCGAAGGCGTCGCCGCAGCGGACGCTCCCCGCGTCCTCGTTAGCGGAAGCCCCATGGCCATCCCTAACTGGAAGCTCCATCAGATCCTTGAGGAGAGCGGAGCGGTCGTGGTCGGCGAGGAGTCCTGCACCGGCAGCCGCTACTTCAGCTACCTCACACCTGAGAACGATGGCAGCCTCCCCGCTCAGCTTGAGGCCATCGCTGACCGCCAGCTTGAGACCCACTGCGCCTGCTTCACCCCTAACAACGAGCGGACGGAGGACATCCTCACTCTCGCAAAGGAGTGGGCGGTGGACGGAGTCGTGCACTACAGCCTCCAGTTCTGCCACACCTTCGCCAACGAGGCGGTCAAGGTGGAGAAGGCCATGGCGGAAAAGGACATCCCCCTCCTTCGCATCGAGACCGACTACGGCGATGAGGACATCGGCCAGCTCAAGACCAGGGTGGACGCTTTCCTGGAGATGATCCGGCGATGACCTGCGCTGGCCTCGATATCGGTTCCCGCACCATCGTGCTGGTGGAGCTCGACGGGGAGCGGAACGACTTCGTTATCGCTGATACCGGGCCCAACCCCCTGGACCGCTGTCAGCGACTCCTGGCGGGCAAGCGCTACTCGCGCCTCGTGGCCACCGGCTACGGTCGCCATCTGGCCGCAGCTACCATCGCCGACGAGGTCGTGTCGGAGATCAAAGCCTATGCGATGGGAGCCCGAGACCTCTATCCCGACTGTCGCACGGTCATCGATGTGGGCGGTCAGGACTGCAAGGTCACCCTGCTCTCCGATAGTGGTGAGGTGCGCAAGTTCGAGATGAACGACCGCTGCGCCGCCGGCACTGGCAGGTTTCTCGAGGTGATGGCCCGGGCTCTGGAGATGGAGGTCGACGAGCTCGGTGATCACGCCCTGAGCGCTACCGAAGCGGTACGCATCAACAGCCTCTGTACCGTCTTCGCCGAATCGGAGGTGGTCTCCCTCATCGCCCGCGGCGAGGAGAGCCGGGCCATAGCCCTCGGGCTGCACGATGCCATCGTCACCCGCATAGCCGGCATGGTGCGTCGGCTCGGCCCGAAGGAACGTGTGGTGTTCGCCGGGGGTGGGGCTCTCAATCCCTGCCTCGAGCGACTCCTGAGTCAGAAGATAGGACTGGAGATGACCGTACCTCAGCAGCCGCAGGTGGTCGGCGCGCTAGGAGCGGCGCTCCTGGCCAGTGGCCTGTAGCCCGCTGGCGTTCGGAACCGAAAGGAGAAGGAATCGATGGTGACGATAACGGTTGTGGTGGGCGATCCGCCTTATGGCAGACAGCGAGTATATACGGCGCTCAGGTTCTTGCTGGTGGCCCTGCACGAAGGGCACCAGGCGAACCTGTTCCTCCTGGAAGACGCCGTCTTCGCAGCCAAGAGGGGACAGCAGCCAATGGACATGCCAGTGGGTGATACGAGTATGCCCAACTGCGAGGAGATGCTGCAGGCAGCGATTCAGGAGGGACTAGAAGTCAAGGCCTGTGCGGTCTGCACCGCGGAGCGAGGAATCGCGCTGGCGGAGGTCACGGAGGGCGTCGAGCGCGGCTCCATGGTCGACCTGGTGAACTGGGTGGTGGAGAGCGACAGGACCGTGTTCTTCTAGGAACGGGCAACAATCAGGAGGCAAAACGGGGAGCCCAAAGGCTCCCCGGCATCTACGCGTTGGTGGAGACGGAGGGTCTTCCACCTCAAAACTCCCGCGCGCGTCCGTCGGGTATTGGGGGGCAGTTCTGTTGCCGAGAGCGGCGGCCTAGTGGGCAGGTGCGTCATGACCTGCCATTCTCAGGGAAGATGGGGACCAGGTAACCGTCGCTGAGTCCCTTTTCCAGGAAGGCAAAGCCTGGCTGTTCCAGGGGAGCGCGGACGATCGGAGCGCCCTTCCGCGCCGTAATGGCTGACGCTCTTAGAGGCGATCCGAACAAGTCGATTTCACGCGGACACGGCTGTGGCTGAGACGGGCGGACGGCGGTCGGCCCAGGGCCGGGCCTCTTCCAACTGGGCGGCCAGGCGGAACAGGGTGGCCTCGTCCCCGAAGCGACTGATGAAGTGGGCCCCAACGGGAAGGCCCTCGGCGTTCCAGTACAGGGGTACGGACATGGCGGGCTGGCCGGTCACGTTGCAGATGGGAGTGAAGGGCATGAAGGCCGCAGCACGCATCAAGCCCTGGAGCGGGTTTTCCGGAGTGGGGTCGAAGCTGCCGAGGGGGAGCGGCGGTTCGGCCAGGGTGGGCGTGAGCCAAACATCGTAGTCTACGAAGAAGCGAGCGATGTCACGACTCAGCCGTTGGAGCTCCTGGACGCCCAGTATGTACTCGGCGGCGCTCTTCTGTCGCCCCATCTGGTACAGGGCCCAGGTGTAGGGTTCGAGGAGGTCCGCCGTGGGCGTTTGGCCGGAGCGGCCCGCCCAGTCGTCCACTTGGGCGGTGGTGGAGGCGGATATGAGGCTGATGATGGATTGCGTGATGCGTTCCCTGTCGAGGGCGGGGGAGACCCCCACGATCTCGTGACCGAGGTCGGTGCAGAGGGCGGCGGCGTCCTTGACGGCCGCGACGCAGTCGGGGTGGACAGGAACGCCGTCGCCAGCGTCGATACTGAAGGCGATGCGGAGCTTTCCAGGGTCGGCGCCGACTTCCTGGAGGAAGGGGCGCTCCGGCGGCGGCGACCAGTAGGGGTCGCCGACGTCGGGGCCGGAGGTGACGTCGAGGAGGGCAGCGCTGTCGCGGACGGAGCGGGTCAGGGCGTGGGCGATCACCAGGCCGCGCCAGTCATCGCCAAGATCCGGGCCGAGCGGGATGCGGGCACGGGTGGGCTTGAGGCCAAAGACGCCGCAGCAGGAGGCGGGGATGCGGATGGAGCCGCCGCCGTCGTTGCCGTGTGCCATGGGGACGATGCCGGCGGCCACGGCGGCAGCCGAGCCGCCGCTGGAGCCGCCAGGCATGCGGTCGGGGTCCCAGGGGTTGTGGGTGGGGCCGAAGAGGCGGGGCTCGGTGGTGGGCATGAGGCCGAACTCCGGCGTGTTGGTCTTGCCCACGACGATGAGGCCGGCACGCTTGTGACGAACGACGAGCTCCGTGTCGTGGTCTGACACGTAGTCGCGGAGCAGAGCCGAGCCTTCGGTGAGGCGAACGCCAGCGTACTGAGCTTCGAGGTCCTTGAGGAGGAAGGGTACGCCAGCGAAGGGGCCGTCGGGCAGGGGCCCCGAGGCGACCTTGCGGGCCTCGTCGTACATGGGGGTGACGACGGCGTTGAGGGTGGGGTTGAGGCGCTCGATGCGGTCGATGGCGGCGTCGACGAGTTCGATGGGTTTGACCTCCTTGCGGCGCACGAGATCGGCCTGGGCGGTGGCGTCTAGCAAGGCGATGTCATCCATGGGGGTCCTCCTGCCTGTGCGATTGCGACTCCGTTACGGTGCCAGATTGCGCCTGGGCGGTCAAGGGCGGGTTCCTCAAACCTGGAAGAGCCTGGTGGCGTTCCCGTAGAGCCACTTCTCCTTGACGTCGTCCTTCAGGGGAAGCGCCTTCATCTCCTCGACGACCTCAGCAATCGGCATCTGGTAGTTGCTCCAACCCGAGGCGAAGACGATTCTGTCTTGGAGCAGGGTGTTGCCGAACTGCATCAGCATCTCCCATCCGGAGCCCGGGGTGGCGAAGTACTTCGGCCGGTGGGCTGACGTGTCGATGTACACATTCTGATGCCTGCGGGCCACCCCGATCATGTCGGGTACCCACGGCCAGCCACCGCAATTGGCGATGATCGTCATCTCGGGGAAGTCCCTGGCCACCTCGTCCAGGCTGAGAGGGTGCGCCAAGTCCATAGGGAAGTCGGTGCGGTAGTTCATGGTGCAGTAGACAAACACGGGGACGCCCAGCTCTACCGCCTTGGCGTACAGAGGATAGAACTTCTTGTCGTTGGGTCGAATGCCATACCTGAAGGGCGACGCGTAGAAGCTTCTCAGGCCCAGTTCCTTGACGGCCCTCTCCAGTTCCCTGACCGCCTTCATGCCGTCGTGTGGATTGACCATGGCCTCGCCAATGAACTTGCCGGGAAACTGCGACACGATCTCGGCGGTCTTGTCGTTGCTGCCGGCCCCGATGAGCCCCCACTGGACTCCAATGTCATCCAATTGCCGAACGAAATCCGGCAGGGACGGTGCCAGCCCACGCGCCCTTTCCCGAAGGGCGCTCTCGAATTCCTGAGGGGATAGCTCATTCCCCATTCGCTCGACCTCTTCGAGTGTCAGACCCAGGGCGCGCGCCATTCTCGGGCCGAAGATGTTCAGGTAGTTGGGCACGCCCTTCTGGCCACGGGATTGCAGGAGCACGCGGAGTTGCCCGACAACCTCATTCTCGCTGGTGGCGGGCAGGTCAAGGTCCAGGTCTATGACTTGGGACATCTCCAATGCACGCCTCTCGCCGGTTCAGAATCAGACAGGAGACTCACCGATATCGTGGGACTCACGGGAGACCGTCCGTTATAGTATCGCCCTTTTCTCTTTGAGGCGCGCGATTTCATCCCAGTCGAACCCCAACTCTATCAGGATCTCCTCGTTGTGCTGGCCGTGCTCTGGAGCGCCGTAGCGAACGCCGGCCGGCGTCTCACTCAACTGTACTGGAGATGCCACGCTCTTCACGCTTTGCCCGGAGAAGTGTTCGTACTCCGTGATGTAGTCGTTGGCCAGGACGGAGGGATCCTGCGCCACCTCCGTCATCGTCTGGACCGGGTCCCAGGGCAGGTCGTACTTGTCGAAGATCGGCGCCCACTCATCACGGTCTTTGGTGGTGATGATCTCCTCGAGAATCGAGATGAGAGCTTCCCGGTTGGCCATCCTCTCGACGAACGACGTGAACCTGGGATCGTCCTGCAGGTCTGGTCTTCCCAACGCCTGGCAGAAGGCAGGCCAGTACCGGTCGCTCTCCATCATGCAGAAGCGAAGCCACCGCCCGCATCGAGCCTGGTAGGAGTTCGACAAGGGGTTGGGGACCTTCTTTCGGGAGAGATTGGGAGGGTCTGCCCCGAAGGCCAGAGCCCACTGGAGATCGACACCGTTCATCCAGCATCCGCTCCCCAGGAGAGAGACATCGACTTTCTGACCTTTTCCGGTTCGTTCTCGCGCATAGAGGGCCAGGATGATGCCAGCCAGCGCGATGCTGCCCGTGGGATGATCCCCCATGGCTCCCTCAAGGCCAACGGGAGGGCCATCGGGCTCACCCAGGATGGAGGCGAATCCGCTCCTAGTCCAGAAAGCGAGAGCGTCGAAGGAGGGCCGCTCCGTCTCGGGGCCTCTGGCTCCGTACCCCGTAATGTGGGCGTAGACGACCCCCGGGTTCAGCTCACTTATCTTCTCGTAGTCCAGCTCCGCGCGTGTCAGTACGCTGGGCCGGAGGTTCGTGAGGAAGATGTCGCTCTGTGCCGCCAACCTATGAACGATGTCGCGCCCTTCAGTCGCACCGAGGTTCAGGGCCATCCCCCTCTTGCTGCGGTTCCACATCTCCCACCACCAGTTAAACGCGGGAGTGCCTGACGATCCCCGCGGCACCAGGCCGCGGACCGGATCGCCCTGCAGGTTCTCGATCCTGACCACGTCGGCTCCGAACTCGGCCAGCAGGACCCCGCACACGGGGGCGGCCACCCAGGTGGACACCTCAACCACCTTGATCCCTTCCAGAGGCATCCTCATGACAGCGACCTTTCTTGAAGTCCGTCTGTCCGCGGTTCCCCGCGCCGGTTCCCCACGCTAGACCTTGGCCGCCAGGATCAGCTCAGCGGCCATGCGGGCGGTCTTCGCCGCAACCGTTGAGCATTGCTCATACCCGCCGGCCTCCTGGAACTGCTGGTACTCGGTGGCCAGGTCGTAGAACCGACCTACTTGCGCCGTCATCACGTCCCGGCAGAGGCAGCTCCCGAACTCCTCTTGGAATCGGGCGTAGAGCGTTCGCGCGGGGACGAATGAACTGGCGAGCTGCGGGAAGTCCTCGATCTTCTGACGGCCGAACACCAGGCCCAGCGCCATCATCCCCGCAACCAGCGCCCCGCAGGAATCGCCCATGAGGGCGACACCGCCTGCGAGGGCGCTAGCCGACCTGAATGTGGCCTCGTTGCCCACTTCCAGGTGGTCTTGGATCGCCTGCAGCACGCACTGAGAGCAACCATGGTAGGCCCTCTCATAGTTGTAGGCCGATTCCTCGACTCGCTTGAGGAGCTCCGCGTCCGGAAGCCGCTCTTCCATCCTCAAACCCTCCTGATAAGTCAGCGCTCTGCGGGGACGCCTCGCCACCGGGCGTACTCGTGACAATAGTAGCAGCTTGCAGGGCCGAGGTGTTCCCTTCGTCAGCGCCGCGGGGAGACGATCCCGGAGCGTCGGCCGGGTGGGCTGGCGCTCTATCGGGCGGCAGCGTGGATGGTGGCGGTTTGTGTCACTGCGCTTCTCATGTGGAACGTCACGGCGTCGAACTGTTCTCTGGCGATCGTCATTCCGGGGCGTATGTGGCTGCGCTGCTCTCACTCCGCGCTTCTTCTACGCGCCTTCCTTCCAGCCGCCGGCGAGGGGATCGGCCCGACAGGTCCACGCCTCTCCGCGTCGGAGTCTTCGCTTGACGTTACCGATGCGAACGGTGAACGGCTTGCCATGTTCCAGCGTCACGGTGATTGTCAGGGGGTCTCGCTCGATGCTCACGAGAATCAGCCTGTGGTGCCATCGGATGGGAAAGCGCATCGCTGACCAGCCTTCGGGAAGCCGAGGATCGAAGGCCAGACCCCGTGGCTCCATGGTCATGCCTGCAAAGCCGAAGACGGCGACCTGCCAGAGCCCACCCAGAGCCGCGATATGCACCCCTCCGGCAGCGTTTCTCATGGCATCATGGAGGTCGATGGCGGTGGCCTCGTGGAAGTAGCGCTCTGCTAGCGCCACATCACCGAGGCGAGCTGCTACCAGTGCATGCATGGCTGGGCTGAGGGAGCTCCCGTGGTCACAGCGCTCTTCATAGAAGCGAAAGTTGGTCTCGCGAACCTCGGGAGCAAAGCGGTCCCAGTGCAGGGCGAGGAGCATCACGACATCGGCCTGTTTTATGATCTGCGACCGCTGGATGTGCTCGCGACCCAGGAGGACGTCCATCGGGGCCAAACGCGGCTCGTAGGCCGCCAGATCCAGAGGCTCCAACTGGAAGAAGCCGGTGAACTGTTCCAGAAGTCCGCTTGCCGGGTCGCGATCAATTGCCAACCGCTCAGCGACCTCGTGCCAGAAGCTGAGATCATCAAGGGAGATATTCAGTTGTTCTCGGAGCTCCGCCCACCGCTGCGGCCAGCGAGCCTGTAACAGCCGCGCCACCTCCCGGCCGCACTCAAGATTCCATCGGGCCATGAAGTTGGTGTAGGCGTTGTCATCGACGCCTTCGTGGTACTCGTCCGGCCCGATGACGCCCCGGATGTGGTAGCGCCCGTCCTCTTCCGGCATCGCCCTGCTGGCCCAAAAGCGCGCCGTCTCCAGGATGATCTCCGATCCCGCCTCCAGGAGAAAGTCAACGTCTCCCGTTGCCTGCCAGTACTGCCAGACCGCGTATGCGATGTCGGCGCTGACATGGTGCTCCTGCATGCCGGTGCGGATGGGGACGACGCGACCATCTCCACTGATGTCAAAAGTGGGAGTCACTTCCTCTCCGGTTTCGGCGGACTGCCAGGCGTAGAGGGCACCCTGGCAACCGAACTGGGCTGCCTTATCGCGAGCGGCCGGGAGAGTATGGTATCGATACATGAGCAGCGCGCGCGCCGCCTCGGGCCACGTGAACGTGTAGAACGGGAGCACGAAGATCTCGGTATCCCAGAATACGTGCCCCATATAGGCGTCGCCTGTCAGCGCCCGCGCAGGGATGGAGACGCGTTCGTCATGCGGATTCGCCGTGGAGATGAGATGATACAGGGCAAACCGCATCGCCTCCTGCGCCGCCGGGTCCCCTTCGATCACCACGTCGCTGGCAGTCCATCGCCTCTCCCATGCGCGGGCGTGCATCTTCAGAAGAGCTGACACATCGGTGGCCCGGAGCCGTCCCCAAGCGGCCCCAACCTCCCGCTCAGGACTGCCGTCTCCGTTTCCTCGAGCCACGGCCATCACCTGGCAGTGCAACGCCTGCTGCCCCGGTCCTATCTGCCACTCCCATCGTCGCTCCATACCGTCACCGACACCGCGATCGGGCGATGAGCGGCCTGCATGGAGAAGTGCACACGAGGTGGCGACTGCAAGTCGTCGCCCCTCAGCGGCCGTTCGCCACGACGTCAGTTCGCCGTCCCTACGGACGAACAAGAGGTCTTCGGTGGCGGCAGCGAGTTGACACTCCAGGACAACTTGGGCGGGCTGGTCGACCTCAACGAGAGCCAAGTGGCCGGCCAGGGGGCGATTGACCAGCGATGCGAACCGCCCCGTGCGAAGACGCACCACTTTGCCGGAGGGCAGCCGCTGACGCCAATCCCTTACCAGAAGGCCGCAACATAGATGAAGGGCACGCCTGTGGCTCAGTGTCTCGCCAGCATCGATGGTGACCGTCTCGCCATCCACGGTGAGACCAAGGCCAAGCCAATGAGGGCCCGAAATCAGCCTGGGACCCACCTTGTCCTTCCTGGTCATGCCGAAGAAGCCGGCCACATATGTTCGGGGTGCCGAAGCACTGGTAGGTTGCTCGATGGAGGCACGGAGGCCGAGGAATCCGTTGCTGACGGCGAACCGTGACTCTACGCTACGTTCGCAGGTCGGGTCGTAGCCTTCTTCTCGCAGAACCCAGGCGGAATCCTCGTGATCGGCCAGTACTTGCTCGGCCCACCTTACAAGCGATTCACCACGAGTGCGGCCTGGCGATGGCGCCGAAATCGCGAGACCGTGACTTGCGCAGAGGCCTTCCGGCGATGCCATAAGGCATTACCCCTCGATGCCCGTTTGCCGCGAAGGGTGCCTGCCGTATCGCGGAGGGCCTTCAGCGCTTTGCTTTGGCTGGCGTCGAGCGAATGGACGATAGACAATTGGCGTGGGCCAGACGCAAGCCCGCGAATGCCAACACGGGGTAGTCGCTCGACAGGGCCGGATCACGTTGTCAGGATCAGGTTAGGACTCTCCGAGAGCGGCAACTCGATCCTCGCCACCATGGACTAGGGCGCTCTGTCGAGGATTCATCATGCAACTATGATACTCGCGGTCGCTCGGAAACAGCAACGTGCAGACGGTTCACCAAAATGCTCTCCGGAGGAAGAGCCTTGCACGGCTGCTCCACCTCAGGCTTCTTGTCTAGTCTTGGGCCTGCCGCAGAGGCTCCAGCTCTCGGGCGAGGGGGCTCAGGGACGCATCAGTGACGTGTGAGCGTCCTATTGTCGCCCCTCCTTCGCAACTGCCGCGTCTGCCGCCGCGCCATCCTTTCGAAGGAAGGATGGGACCGGAGCCAGCGGCCGAGCGCCGACCAAGTCAGCGGGAGCGCTGACGATCTTCCGGTACAGCCGCAGGTAACCTTCAACCATCACCGGCACGTCGAAATTGGCCTCCACGTGCTGGCGGCAGCGGGTTGGCTCTATCATGTCGATCCTGCCGATAGCCTCCACCATCGACTCAACATCGTGTGCCAAGAAGCCAGTCTCCCCATCCACGATGACCTCGGGCGCCGCCCCGCGCGCGAAGGCGATCACCGGCGTGCCGGAGGCCATCGCCTCCGCCATCACCAGCCCGAACGGCTCCTCCCAGCAGATGGGCATCAAGACGCAGGCGGCCTTAGCGTAGAGCTCTTTCCTGCCGCGATGGTCAGCCTCGCCTATGAACAGTACATCACGGTCATCCAGTAGGGGTCTGACCATCGCTTCGAAGTACTCGCGGTCGACCCTGTCCACCTTGCCGGCGATGATCAGCTTGCGGCCCGCCTTGCGCGCGGCCTCAATAGCGAGATGTGTGCCTTTCTCGGGCGCCACCCTGTTCAGACAGAGAAGATACTCATCCTTCCACTCGTTGAACGAAAAGCTACCCAGTTCAACGGCGTTGTACACCGCGCCGACGTAACGTGGCCTTTCCATCGGCGGCACCGTCTTGGCCTGAGCGTGGCTGACCGTGTTGTAGTACCCGTCGTAGTGCTCCCAGACGATCTGCGTGTCCGGTGTGATGAGACAGTGCATGGTGGTCAGCATCGGTGTATCCGTGAAACCAGCCAGGGCCATGACCGGCTCGCCCGCGTGGTTGTGGATGATGTCGAACGCGTTGGCGGCGGCGATAGCCTCAGCCGCGTGCACCCAGTCGTAGGGCGTCCCATCCTTCATCCCGTCGGCGGTGCGCAGGCTTCTCGGATGGACCGAACGCAATGCAGCCAGGGTCAACGAATCCCCAGACGCGCAGAGGGTCACTTCGTGCCCCTGACGAACTAGCTCGTCCGTCAGCAGGCTGACTACTGCCTCCGTGCCGCCGTAGCCTGGCGGTGGCACTCTTTCCCAGAGCGGCGCGACCTGCAGGATCTTCATCTCGCTGTGACCTCCATACTAGTGGGATACGAGGGGTGAGCCCTCAGAGGTTCTGGTTCGTTGGCGTCTGGGCGGCCGGGTTTCGCACCTTCTCCACGCTGAGAATCAGGGAGACCCAACACCTCTTCGAACAGCGAAAGGTAGTCCGCCAGCAGTCGCGGCATCAGGAACTCGCGGCGCACCGTCTCCCGGCCGTTGGCCCCGAGGCGCTGGGCTTCATCAGGGGTGCTCAGCAGGAAGAGTAGTCGCTGAGCGCAGGTCTCGATGTCGCCGACAAGGAACCCGTTCTCGCCGTCTCGAATCTGTGCTCGAATGCCGCCGCAATCCCCGCCGATGACCGGCCTACCCTTCCACATGGCCTCGGACACCGTTAGGCCGAAGCCCTCGCGGGTGGACTTCTGAAGAACGACGGCTGAGAGCCGCTGGAGAGCGTTCACGACTTGATCGGTGGCTACCTCCGGGTCAGAGATGATATGAATGTCGGGATCATCGCCCGCGTAGAGGATCACGCTCTCCAGGACGGCGGCTCCCTCCGGATCGTCCTGCGCCGCCAGGGCGCCTGCAAGGGCGAGTTGGAGGCCCGGTACCTCCCACCGCGCCAGCCGGTAGGCCTCGATCACTCCCCAGGGGTCCTTCCAGGGATCAAATCGGGAGACCTGAGTGATGACCGGTCGGCTGGGATCGATCCCGAGTCCAGCCAAGAGGGTTCGGGCGAGGCTATCGGAAAGAAGCTCGTTCTTTGGAGTGAACACATCGATTGCGGGAGGAAACACCGCAAGCCGATCAGCCGTCATGCTCGGGGATGCGTATTCAGGCATGCTCACAACGCAACGGGAGTAAAGGCTGGTCAACGGCTCCACGAGATCCCACACGCCCTCGTCAGGTGACGTTAGGTCTACGTGGCAGTGCCATATCATCCGAATCGTGGGTGGCATGAACATCGCCACCGGCAGCACCTGGGCGTCGTGAAGGATGAGCAGGTCCGTCCTTCCGCTGAGCTCTTGGATCTGGCGAGCCGTCAGCTCGTTGTGCCGCCAGTAGCGCTCGATCTCGTGGGCGGCGAGCGAAACGGGCTTTCCCTGAAGGCCGTTGTGGAGCTTCTTGGTGACGTCGAAGAAGGCCTCGTCAGGATCGAGGACGTGCCAGCTCGCCTCGAGGCCGAGGTCGTTCATCATCGGCACCAACGACCGAAGGATCTCGGCGACGCCCCCTCCAAACGGAGTAGCGTTCATATGAACGACGCGGAGGCCCCTCAGGCGATCCGCTGCCAGTGCTATGCGGGTTCGCAGGGAAGGTTCGACCAGGGGCTCGTAGTCCTGCAGGCGTCCCACCTCTAGATTGACCGGTACCATTCCGCACCTCGGTGTCCGATGGGGTGGGGAATCAAAAAACCCCACTCCTCTAGGATGTGAGGCCTTTCCTACGCCTGCGGACTTAGCTACCGGTTCGGGCTGAAAGGCTTGCCCTACTCGCCGAAGCGAGATTCACCGCGTGTTAGTTGCCCTCGCCCGCTTCCCCAAGAGGGAATTTGGCGACTAGATTTCGTTTTCCATCAGTGAGAACGTCGAGGCTGACATGCAGTTACTGGGGAGTCTCGTTTCGCCGGGGAGATTTTCGAAATTCGTCGAGGGAAGGAGCGGGTGGTGCCGTCAATGTGTAATGGCTGTTTGTTGTGGATGGACGAGTTGCCGGTCGGGCCTATCTTACATATATTTGGGTCGGTAGGCCTCAGAATCTACGGCCACGTCAATCTCGACGGACTTCGGCACATGCCCAACGAAGTAACTCGAAGCCGTGGCGTACGGCCTCTTCCGGAGCCTTAGGACTCGCATATCTCAATAGGGAATCATGAGCGATCAGCAGATGTTTGACGTGGCCATCGTTGGCGCGGGAGTCGTGGGAGCGTCCGTGGCGTGGGCACTTGCGAAGTACGACCTGCGCGTCGCGGTGATCGAAAAAGAAGCCGACGTGGCGATGGGTGCGAGCAAGGCCAACTCGGGAATACTACACGCGGGATACGCGGCGCCCACCGATACCCTGAAGACCAGGTACAACGTCATGGCCAATCCGATGTTCGACAAGGTGTGCGCCGACTTGAAGGTTCCCTTCCGTCGGTGCGGCACACTTGTCGTCGCGGTGCGAGACGACGAAATGGGCTACCTCCACAACTTGGTGGCGCAAGCGGCGCGAAGCAAGGTCCCGGTGGAACTCATCACCGACTCCAAGCGCGTACACGAGATGGAGCCGGAGTTGACCAACGACGTCAAGGCCGTCATGTATGCTCCTACCGGGGGTATTGTCAGCCCCTATGAACTGAACATCCGTTTGTGCGAGTGCGCCGCGATGAACGGCACGACGTTCTTGCTGGAATCGCCGATACTGCGCATCGACACGCACGCCGATCGCTTCACTGTCAACACAGCGCGGGGACAGCTCGAGGCTCGCTATCTGGTCAACGCCGCGGGACTACACTCCGACAAGGTAGAGCAGATGGTCGGGCTGAATACCTTCGCCATCTCGGCATGGAAGGGCGAATACATTCTGCTGGACAAGGGCGCGATTAACCTCAATCATGTCTTGTTCCCTATTCCAACCAAACTAAGCAAAGGCATTCTCGTTGCCCCTACCACCCACGGCAACATCATCGTGGGTCCGAACAACGTCTTCTGTGAAGACCGCGAGGATGTCGCCACTACGACCAGCGGCATTTGGGAAATCATCGAAGGCGGCGACAAGTTGGTGCCGAACCTGCCGCTGCGCAAAGCAATCCGGAACTTCGCAGGGCTACGTGCCAAGGCCGATTGCGATGACTTTATCGTCGGTCCCAGCGAAGTTCGGGGTTTCTTCAATGCGGCAGGCATTCAATCTCCCGGTCTGAGCTCGTGCCTGGCTATCGGTGTCGATATCGCGCGTATGCTCGGCGAAGCGGGTTTGCCGCTCAAGCCAAGGCAAGAATACCGGGGGGAAATCGCCGAAACGTTTCGCCTGCGCGACACCGCGCCGGACAGAATGGACAGGACTATCAAACATGATCCGCGCGCAGGCCATGTTGTGTGTCGGTGCGAAACGGTGTCGGAAAAGGAAATCGTGGAGGCGATCGAGCGCCCGGTGGGCGCGCGCACCCTCGACGGCATAAAAATGCGCGTTCGGGCCCAGATGGGACGGTGCCAAGGGGGGTTTTGCACTCCCAAGCTGATGAAGATCCTCGCGCGCGAGCTGAAAATACCCGTTGAGCAAGTTACGCTCAAGGGCAAAGGCTCTCATTTGCTGTTCGGACGGACCAAGGACCTTCCGTCGGAGGCTTTGTAGGAGTGAAGGAAGTCACTACGGACGTCGCGGTGATCGGCGGCGGGCCGAGCGGCCTCGCGGCGGCTCTCGAAGCTGCCAAGAACGGCGTGCGACTTCTGATCCTAGAGCGGGATTTCGAGCTCGGCGGCATCCTACAGCAATGCATTCACAACGGGTTTGGACTCCGGTATTTCAAGGAGGAACTGACCGGACCCGAGTACGCTCAGCGCTTCATCGACCAACTCGCGGAAACCAACATAGAAGTCCTGTGTGAGACGATGGTTATTGACCTCAAACCGGACAGGAGCATCACCGCGGTCAACAAGAGCGACGGCGTGATAACGATAAAGAGTCAGGCTGTCGTGTTGGCGATGGGATGCCGCGAGCGTGCCCGAGGTGCCATAAACATCCCGGGCGATCGTTGCGCCGGAATCTTTCCCGCTGGCCTTGCCCAACGCCTCGTAAACATGGAAGGCTATATGCCCGCGAAGTCCGTGGTGATCGTCGGCTCCGGGGACGTCGGCATGATCATGGCCCGCCGATTGACGCTAGAGGGAGCGAAAGTGAAGGCCGTGGTAGAAGTGCTTCCGTATGCCGCAGGCCTGATCCGAAATCGCGTTCAATGTCTCGACGACTACAATATCCCCTTGTACTTGTGCCATACCGTCACCCATATTCACGGCAAGGACCGCGTACAAGGGGTCACCATTTCGCAAGTGGATGACAAATGGCGTCCCTTGCAGGGTACCAGTCGTTACATCGAGTGCGACACGGTGCTGTTTTCCGTCGGGTTGATTCCGGAAAACGAGCTTTCTCAGAAGGCGGGAGTGGCGCTGTCATCTACCGGAGGCCCTGTGGTCAACGAGCTTTGCGAGACCTCGGTGCCCGGAATCTTCGCTGCCGGCAATGTACTTCAGGTACACGACCTGGTGGATTGGGTGACGCTTGAGGCTCAACGCGCGGGCAACAACGCGGCGCAGTATGTTAAGAACTTGGCCAAGGTCACCACGGAGCGGGAACGTATCAAGGTTATCCCGGGAGATAACGTGGGATACGTGGTTCCGCAATTTGTCGATCACTTGACGGCGGACACAAGGATTCAGTTTTCATTCCGTCCGAAAGCGCCGGACAAGAACGTGCAAGCTCAGATCGAGTCAGGCGGCTCCGTGCTCTCTCGACGCAAGCGCCCGCACGTGATTCCCAGCGAAATGATCAACGTGATTACGAAATTGGATCCGGCGGCCGTGAAGAACAAAGAGATTACCGTGCGTATCGTTCCACAGCCGCAGAAAAAGGCGCAGTAGAATGGCGCGAGAGAAGGTCGCCCATCTTACCTGCATAATCTGTCCCAACGGATGCCAAATCACCGTTGCTGAGCGTCCGGGCGGCCCCCTCGAAATAATAGGCACGACCTGCAAGCGAGGCACGGAATACGCCGATCAGGAATACCGCGAGCCAAAACGCATGCTTATTACCACTATGCGGGTCGATGGAGGGACGCTTGCGGTAGTACCGGTTCGCTCGAACAAAGAACTACCCAAGGAGCGGATCTTCGACGCGGTTGAGCATGTCAGTCACATCGCGCTCCGGGCTCCGATAAAAATGGGAACCGTCGTTGTCCCGAATCTACTTGATCTTGGCGTAGACGTCATAGCTTCTAGAGACATAGAGCGCGTTCCCTAGGTCCCTTATGACCTGCCGCCATGAACGGTACTACTCACCATGCTAGTGTTGACGCGGCCTCGGGGCTGAGCGCAACGGACCCTGGCCATCGCTGTGGCTCGCTATGGCAGCATAGTCCGGCACCAGTGTGCGAAGGCCACGGCCCTCTGCCTCCCAGGCGGATGCTCGGGGACAGACTCGGCGTCGGCCTGAGCGTGCGAGAGCAGCCACAGATTGCAGACGCCCCTCGGAAACCGTAGTCGCGGCGCCTGAGACTGGCTATACTGGCGGCAGGAGCCGCCGTCGCAAGGCCGCAGGAGAGTCAAGCCCCATGCGCGTTCCACAGGCTGTTCGCGACTGTGTCGTCTACCTGTACGATGGCGACGAATTGCTGGGCACGGGCTTCTGTGTGGGGATTCCCGAAACGGATGAACCGACGAGCGCGGTGTGGAACTACATCGTGACGGCTCGCCACGTCGTTCAGGGCATACCCTCACCAATCATCCGCACGAATTCCGTCTCTGGGGAAGCAATCCATATCCAGACATCTCCCGACAATTGGTGGCACTCCCATGATCCGACGGCAGACGTAGCATCTGCATTCCTGCCCGCGGAACCAGATTTCAAACCTACTGTGGTACGCCCTAACCAGATCGCCGACGATGAGTTCTTGGTGGTGAGAGAGGTTGGCCCCGGCGATGAGGTAGTGTTCACGGGTCTATTTCAGGGTGCTGCTGGTGAATCCCGAAATCTACCGATAGTACGGTGGGGCCACATCGCCCGAATGAATGAGGAACTCGTTCAGACCGAAAGCCCAAGCGGTGACATCGAGGAAATCGATGCGATCATGGTTGAGGCCCATTCATGGGGAGGCCACAGCGGGTCTCCGGCGATTGTCTTGTTTCCTTTTGATCGCTGGATGGACGGGGTAACCCGCATCCAAGTCCCTACTGACGACCCTCGGACTTCCTGGGCCTTGCTGGGCCTAGTCTCAAGCCACTGGGACTTGCCCAGCCCCGTCAAGATGAAGAATGCCCCACGCGGCCGCGATCCAGAGCGGGAGGCGCTGGTCAATGCCGGAATCGCGCTCGTTGTGCCTGGCCAGCACATCCTGGACCTACTGTTCAGGGACGATATCGCGACTGACAGAAAGCGGCGACAGGCGCAAGGAAAGGGACCGAGACCCACAGCCGCGCAGGCCAGCGAGCAACCGGAAGGACCAAACGGACTATTCAGCAGGGGCAAGCGGCCAGGTCGCGATGACTAGGGCGCTCACGGGCCGTAACCATCACTCGGAGGGCACGCGATGAAACTCACAAACGCTAAGACCTATGTCGTGAAGACCGATCCGCCCAACTGGGGCGGGCACATCTGGTTCTTCGTCAAGCTCGAAACCGACGAGGGAATCGAGGGTTGGGGCGAAACCGCGGTGCTCAGCTGCCTCGCCGGGCTCGAAGACAGCTACGAGTCGATGGTACGGGAGGTATTCGATCTCTACCTGAAAGGCAAGGACCCTATCGAGAGGGAGCCGCTCTACCACATCATGTACTCGAGCCTGACGGCCCAGCACCCGGACTATGTCACCATGGGGCTGATCAGCGGCTTTGACATCGCCCTGTGGGACATCTGCGGGAAGCACTATGGCACACCGGTCTACAACCTGCTGGGGGGGAAGTACAGGGACCGGGTCAGAACCTACACCTACATCTACGATCTGGACGCGCGAGATAGCCTTGTCAAGGCCGTCGTCGACTGGTGGAGCAACCCGACACGACTGGCCGAGCACGCGGCTCGGATCGTCGACGAGGGATTCACGGGAGTCAAGTTCGACCCCTTGATGCAGGCCATTGCCAGGAGATTGCCCACCGCACCCTGGGAGATCAGGCTCTCTGAGTACGACCACGCCGAGAAGGCCGTCGCCGCCGTCCGCGAGGCAGTGGGCAATCGGGCCGACATCCTCATCGGCACGCACGGACAGATCACACCGTCGGCCGCCCGGCGCCTCGCGCGGAGGGTCGAGAAGTACGATCCCCTCTGGCTCGAGGAGCCGTGCCCACCGGAGAACTACAAGGAGATGGGCAGGATCGCCCACAGCACGACGATACCCATCGCCACCGGGGAGAGACTAGTCACCCCGTACGAGTTCCAGAATCTGTTCGCTGAGCGCGCCTGCGCCTTTGCCCAGCCAGACCTGGGAAGCTGCGGCGGCATCACGGCTTGCAAGAAGATCGCCACGCTGGCGGAGGCGAACTACGTGCTCATGGCACCCCATGTCTGGGGCGGACCGATCATCACGGCCGCGGCGCTTCAGATCGACGCGAACATCCCCAACTTCCTGATCCAGGAGAGCATCTACAAGTCCCGGGACTTCTTCGACGAACTCGTCAAAGAGCCCTTCGAGTGGGAGAATGGTGATCTCATCCCCCCGGACCGGCCCGGCATCGGGATGGAGCTCGACGAGGAGAAGCTTGAAGCACACAGGGGCAAGCTGGTTGATCTCTCGAGGCGCTGATCTGCGCAGAGCGCAAAACGAAACCGTGACCATCTGCACATACTTCCGAAGCCATACGGAAGCGAGAAGACCCGACGAGAGCGGCATCGCCGCCGCAGAAAACGAAAGGGGAGCCCGCAGGCTCCCCGACGCGTGCACTATGGTGGAGGCGGAGGGGTCTTAACCCCCGTTCCAGCAAGCTAGCGCTGAAGTGGGGCGCGTTTGTGGTGGCGAGAGCTGTGAGGTAGGGGGTGTGGGGCTCGGTTAGTCCGCGCCCCTCCACCTCGCCTCGTGCAGCCGCACCGGCTCGTGCACGGCGGGCAGGCTGCCAGAGTCGCAGATGACATGGATCAGAAACGGGGGCACGACCAAACCCATCCCCACCAACATTGGGCCTGGACGTGTTCTCGGGGGCAAGGTCAGCGTTCCTGTTGAGCTGACATGCTTCCTTCTATCGGCAGCACTCAGTGACGGCATCTTAGTCTGGGTTCTGCTCCGAGCTTGTCTGCGAGCGTCGCAGTAATGGTCTACGTCGGGAGGCCGCGTTTCTCCAACAAATGGAGTTCATGTACGTCATTGAATCTGAACGTAGACTCGAACACGAATCTGTTTAGAGGAGATCGCGAATAGAAATAGAGACCGCAAGGTTCGAGAGAGGTTACAAGTCTCAGCTTTGTATAGTTGTCGATTACGGAGTAGTTGACGCGATCTATCTGGTTTTGGATTGCATAATCTAGCGAAGCGACGATGACGCGTTCATAAGCGAAGTTCTTTCGAGAATACGTGCGATGGAACCCACCAACAACTCCTCCCATATTCGAACCCGAGACTTGAAAGGTGTGGAATCCAGCGATTGTGCCGTCAACGCGGACGACAATGTGAACGTATTTCCTTGAATCGAAGACCTCGGTTTCAAAGATGTTGTCCTCAAAGAAACCCTGGCAAGGAGTGCGGATTCTGCTGTTCTCAACCGAGCAATCAAGGCAGTCTCTCATCTGGCCTCGATCGATATCCGATATAGGACCCTGCTGGATCTCGGTTGTGGCGGTGCTCTTCCTTCGCGATAGATTCCTGCGGAGACTTCGGTGTTCGTCAAGATACTCGGATATGTCGCTGTATTTCGTCACATCGAGCCACGCTTCGGACGGAGATGGGTGCTTCGCGAAGCCCGCCCTTTGATAATGATGGTCGTTTATTGAAGTATCGAGGATGGTGACCATGTTTACCGCTTTCTCTCGCTTCAGGTGGGTCAGAATCGAGTCCATGACCGTGTCTTCCAGCTCAGGCTCGCGGTAGAAGAATGGCCGGGTGATGTTTGCAGTCACCAGATTTCGGAAAGATACGTAGACACAGTTATTGATGAGTGTGGAGAGGACTGAGAACAGCTTGTTCAGATATGTGTTGTTTCTGACTCTCGAGTAGGAAGCCCGCAGATCATATGGCTTCATCTTGACGAAGAGTGCAAGACCTATCAGTTCATGGTCCAGGTATACCTTCAAGTAGAAGAAGGTCACTTGTGGGGTTGATCTGGCCACCCATTCTGCGAACAGATCCCAGATGTTGTAGGACAATCCGTGTCGCTTGAGATGGCCAGCAAAGACTGTCTTCTCTGCTTGTGTCAATGAAGTGTCTGGCTCGCAGCGGGCTTTGCTCATAAGGGCATACTCCAGGCCATACTCCTAACCATCGTGACCTGCCCCCGTAAACGGTACCACTCACTATGTTAGTGTTGCCATGGCCTTGGTGCTGGGCAAACGTAGAGGGGAGCCCGGAGGCTCCCCAGTGCGTGCAGATTGGTGGAGACGGAGGGGAATTGAACCCCTCGTCCAGAGGAAGACCCACCCGGACCCCTACAAGCTTAGTCGGCGTTTGTGTCTCGTCCGCCGTACCTCCACCGACGGAGTCACCGACGGACCAGCCGATTTAGTCTTGGGCCCCCCGTATCGGCGTCGGAGGAACCGCACCTCGGCTTCGCGGCGCCGGGCCCGGCCCGTCGAGGAGAGGCGCTGGGCCCAACGTAGCCACCGTTATTAGGCGGCTAGTGCGTACTGGTTTTCGCCAGTTATTTTTCGCCACCTGTTTAACGAGGGTGTGACGACCTCGGCTTGCACTCCGGGATCAACCTTCCCTGTCGAACCCTTTCGTCCCCGCGCATCGATTATAGCACGACCCCGTGAACGCCACGGACACGCCCTTGACGGCCACGGACCCAGGAGATATGCTTCGCCTGACACAAACTATTGCCATGACTACCGAACGCATCCTCGACCTGGCCGACGAGTTCTTCCGCCTGGCCCGCCACCGGGTGCCCCTGGACTGGCTTCGGACGGACCTCACCATGCCCCAACTGAAGGTGCTCCTAACTCTATACATAGACGGCCCTCAGACCTGCGGCGCCCTCGCCTCTGCCCAGGCCCTCTCCCTCCCCACCATGACCGGCGTCCTCGCCCGGCTGGAGCGCCGAGGCTACCTGCGCCGCCGCCGCGACAGCCGGGACAGCCGGCGGGTCATTTCTAGCCTCTCCCGCCGCGGAAGGGATCTGATAGACCGCATATGGGCGTCGGGCAGGGAGGAACTGGCAGCGGTCCTCGACGACATCCCCGCTCAGGATCTGGTGACAGTGGAGCAGGCTCTCACTCTGCTCATCGGGGCGCTGGAGCGTTGCCAATCGGTTGAGGCCCATCCAGCCCCACCGGCAGCCAGAGAGATTTCAGGAAGGCGGACGTAGGTGACGAGTCGACAACCTCAAGATATCGGCGACGAACCCCTGGGCCTGCTCGGTGGCATCACCCGCCTATCGCTGCAAAAGCGCGCCATCGTCTTTCTGGCTGCCGGTCTGGTTGCCCTCGTGGGCGTCTTCGCTGCCACCCAAATAAACCAGGAGCTCTTCCCCGACATTGACTTCCCGGCCATCACCGTCGTCACCCGCTTTCCCGGCGCCAGCCCCGACGCCGTCGCTGAAGAGGTCAGCGAGCCCATCGAAGGCGCCGTCAGCAACGTGGAGGGTTTGGAGCGGCTCCAGTCTACCTCCGCCGACGGCATCTCCATCATGGAAGCCGAGTTCGACTACGGTGCTGACTTGGAGAAGCGAGAGGAGGAGATCGCCGCCAGCGTTTCCAACCTCACCTTCCCCGCCGGCGCGGAAGAGCCGGTCGTCAACCGCATCGATTTGGCTGACTTCCCCATCCTCGCGTTCACCATGTACGGGGAGCGCAGCCAGGCCGAGATCGACGGCCTGGCCGAAGACGTCGTGGTGCCCGCCCTCGAACGGATCGATGGCGTCTTCGCTGTGACCGTCACCGGCGCCGCAGAGACGCGCCTCGTGGTGGCCCTGGACCCGGAGCGCATGGCCCCCCTGGGCGTGACGGTGGAAGATGTGGAGAAGACGCTGGAGGAGAATGACCTCTCCACTCCCTCTGGCTTCGCCGTCGAGGACGGCAAGATCCTGCCCGTCCGCACAGAACACCGCCTCGCCTCGACCGACGATGTCGCCGACCTCGCCCTCGTCTCCGCCGACTCGTCCGCATCCGAAGAGGCCGCTGCGGTGCTGGCGGCCCTCCGCATCGGCGATGTCGCCGATGTGACCCTCGAGCCCTCGCCCCTCGCCGCCATCGCCCGCACCAACGGCCAGCCCAGCCTGGCCCTCGGCGTCTTCAAGGCCCAGGACGCCAACACCGTAGAGGTGGCCAACGAGGTCACCAAGACCCTCGATCGCCTGGAGAGGGAGAGCCTTCCCGAGGACGTTCAGACCGCCGTCCTCATCGATCAGTCTGATTGGATTGAGGAGTCTATCGACGCCCTCCTCGGCGAGGGACTCTACGGCGCCATCTTCGCCGTGCTCGTCATCCTCTTCTTCCTCACCAGCGTGCGGGCCACCCTGGTGACGGCGGTCTCCATCCCCCTGAGCCTCCTGGCGTCTATCCTTGTCCTCAACTGGCAGGGCGTAACCCTCAACGTCATGACCCTCGGCGGCCTCACCGTCGCCATCGGCCGCGTCGTCGATGACAGCATCGTCGTCCTGGAGAACATCTACGTCCACTCTCGGCGTGGCAAACCCCTCTTCCGGGCGGCCGTGGACGGCACCCGAGAGGTGGCGACGGCTATCCTCTCCTCCACCCTCGCCGCCGTAGCCGTGTTCCTGCCCCTGGCATTCATAGGCGGCCTCGTGGGGGAGTTCTTCCTCCCCTTCGCCCTGGCCGTCACCTTCGCCTTGCTGGCCTCCTTTGTCGTCGCCATGACCGTTGTGCCCGCCCTCAGCCTCGTTCTCATCCCCGTGCTCAAGGTTCAGGAGGGGGACACCTGGTTGCAGCGTCTCTACACCCCCATCCTCCGCTGGTGCCTCGGCCACCGCGTCATGACCCTGGTAGGAGCGGGGGCGCTGTTCGCCGCCAGCTTCGCCCTGCTCCCCTTCATCAACGTCACCTTCCTCGCCACCATCGACGCCAACATCCTCGTGGGCAGACTCGAGCTCCCCTCCGGCACCACCCTGACCGTGACCGATCAGGTCGCCAAGGGCATCGAGGAGAAGCTGGACACAATCGATTCCCTGGAGACCAGCGAGCTCATCATCGGCCGGATCGATCCCTCGACCCCCGGCGCTCTCCGCGGCGGCGTCCCCGGCACCAACACGATAGACGTCGTCATGGTCTTCGAGGATGGCGCTAACATCGAGGATGAGGCGGAGCGGATGCGAGAGCTGGTGACCGCTTTCCCCGGAGTCAAGGCCAACATTGAGGTCGTGGGCTCCAGCATCGAATCCGACTCGGTGGAGATCGTCGTCAGCGACGGCGACTACGAAGACGTCGCGGCCACCGCCAAGCGCTTAACCGAAGACCTGGGCACAATCCCCGACCTGGAGAACATCGATAACGACATCGCCGAGTCCGAGCCGGAACTCCTGGTGCTGGTGGATCCGGCCAAGGCGTCATCCTTCCAGCTCACGGCTGAGGAGGTCTCCACCGAGGTGCGCGAGCTCCTGGTAGGAAAGGATCTCGGCCAGCTCCACATCGATGGGGAGCCGGCGGAACTCGTCCTCAAAGTGGGCAGCCAGCCGGCCATTCCCATGGAGGCCGTCGGCCAGCTCGTCTTGGGCGGCTTCGGTGGCCCCAGTCTGGATGAGATCGCGGACGTTAGCCTGGCCCAGGGCCCGGCCACGGTCACCCGCGTCGATCAGCAGCGTGCGGCGACCATCACCGCCAACATCACCGGCAGCGATGTCGGAGGCGTCTCAGGCCGTGTCGATGACCTCGTGGCCGCGGTGGAAAGGGAGCCCGGCGTGGACATCCGCGTCGGCGGCATCTTCGAGCAGCAGGAGGAGGCCTTCTCCGATCTCTATCTCGCTATGGGCATCGCCGTCATAGTCGTGTACATCGTCATGGTGGCTTCCCTGGGGTCCCTAATGAACCCCTTCATCATCCTCTTTAGCCTGCCCTTCATCTCCGTCGGTGCCTTCTTCGCCCTATTCATCAGCGGCCGCGATATCGGCCTCTCCGCCCTCATCGGCTTGCTCATGCTCATCGGCATCGTTGTCACCAACGCCATCGTCCTCATAACCTTCGTGGAGATGCTCAAGGGGCGAGGCCTCGCGCCCAGGGAGGCTCTCCTTCAGGGCGGACGCAGCCGCGTCCGGCCCATACTCATGACCGCCTTCGCTACCATCTTCGCCCTCATCCCCCTGTCGCTGGGCCTCAGCGGCGGCGGCATAATCATCGCTGAGGAGATGGCCACCGTGGTCATCGGAGGGCTGTTCACCTCCACCCTCCTCACCCTGGTCGTGATCCCCGTGATCTACAGCCTGTTCAGCGACTTGGGCCGATGGTTCGGCGCCCGAACGGCAAGCCCGCGATAGGCAGACTCACGACAGCAGGGCCGTCGTCGGCCCAGGTTCATACGTTTCAGCTAGCGCGGGGCGGGCAGCGTCACGCCCTGCGGCGCATCGCTCGTTGCATCTGCCGCTCCGCCTCTCGCTTGGCGACGGCGGCTCGCTTGTCATAACGCCTCTTGCCCCGCGCCAGCGCTATCTCCAACTTGGCGCGGCCACCCTTCAGATACAGACGGAGAGGGATCAGCGTTATGCCTTCCGGGTCGGCGGCGCGGGCCAGCTCGGCGATCTGGCGCTTGTGCAGCAGCAGGCGTCGCCTGCGCGTCGGGTCGTGGTTCATGGAGGCCGCCGGCGCGTAGTGGGCGACGTGCGCTCCCACCAGCCACATCTCTCCGTCCTCCGGACGCACGTACGCCTCGCGGATGCTCACACGTCCCTCGCGGATGGACTTTATCTCCGTGCCCAGCAGAGACAGACCCGCCTCCAGCGTACGCAGGATGTGGTAATCGTGCTGGGCCTTTCGGTTGAGCGTGATGGTCTTCTCGCCCACGCTGCCCCCAGTAGGGGAAGGCTTTACATAACCCCTAAGGCGCTGCCTGAGTGAGGTTCTCGCGAAGGTAGTCGATGGCGGCGAAGAGCTGGACGTCGCGGTTGGCCTCGATGTCCTCCTCGGTGAGGGCAACCTGCCTATCCGGCTCTATGCCTACCGCTTCTATCTGCTCGCCGTTGGGGCATTCCCAACGGGCGATGGTCACGTAGAGTGCACCTTGGTCGGACAGCTCCCGGAGGTGGTTGACGGACCCCTTGCCGAAGGTCTTTTCGCCAATGAGGGTAGCGCGGCCATTGTCCCGCAGAGCGCAGGCTACGACCTCGGAGCCGCTGGCGGAGCCAGGCCCCACGAGGATCACCAACGGTATTTCTGTCGCCACTCCGCCCGCCTCGGCCCGGGACACCGTTTCGTCCCCGCTGCGCCCCACCTGCGTTAGGATAACGCCCTCGTCCAGGAAGAGGTCCGCGACCGCCACGGTCGCCTCCAGGCTGCCGCCGGGGTTCCGACGCAGGTCCAGGATGACCCCCTGGTATCCCTCGTCCACCACCCGCTGCAGCTCATCGCGCAGGTCCCTGACCGCCTGGTCCGTGAACTGTTGCAGCTCGATGTACGCGAATTCTGTGACCTCGTTTCCCGCCGCGTCTTGGATATCCCGAGTGAATACCGTCGGTATCGTGATCGTGTCGCGGGTTATGGTCACGTCCTCCGTCATGCCGTCGGCGTGTTCGATTCCTAGCACCACCTCGGTGTCCTCCGGCCCACGGATGCCCCTCACCGCTTGGGCCACCGACCACCCCTCGGTCGACTCGCCGTCCACCGTCCGAATGATGTCACCGGAGCGTATACCGGCCTTCTCCGCAGGAGAGTCCCGGAACGGGGTGACGATGACGATCTCCCCCGAAGTGGGGTCCTGCTCCACCTGGGCGCCTATCCCTTCGAACGTCCCTGAGATTACGTCGATCCCCAGCGCGTACGATTCGGGGTCGATGTACACCGTGTGTGGGTCGCCTAAGGACTGCAGGATGCCGTTGATGGCGCCCAACTTCATGATCTCCGGATCCACCGCCTCCGGATTGACGAAGTCCTCCCGCAGGACATCGACTATCTCGTCCAAGATGCCGAAATCGTCGGCGGTGGTGATGACGGACGACCTGCCGCCGCCGTTTTCGCCCAGCGTGTAGCCCACTGCACCGGCCAGCACGATGGCCAGCGCTACCGCCAACGAGAACGTTCCCCACTTCAACGCCTTCCACATGGTCACGACGGCTTCACCTCGACTTTGGTAATGGACATAACGGCGACCACTTCCTGTAGGCCCCCGTGTCCGATCGTACGACCGACCGGTTGGGTGAGCGGTGCGGTGATCAACCGGCCTCAATTCCTCCCAAATCGCTTTGGCGGGAACTGCATTGCTTCCAGTGTAGCACCGGCTGCGCGAGGGTGGCAATTTCTCGCTGGAGGGCCAGACCGGTGTTGGCCGGTGCTGTTACAGGGCCTCTTCTCGGTGACGGCGAGTCCGGAGGAGAAGAGGACGTGCAGGTTGTGGGCTCTACGTAACATATATAGTGCGAACATATCTCAACCGACGAAGCCCTCTTCCCTGACGGGGAGGGGGGCGATATCATCGAACGGCGTGAGGAACGGCGTGAGACGGATTGACGTATCGGGGTCGGAGCTGCGGTTTGCGGCCGCTCACTTCGTCACCTTCGCAGGGAGATGTGAGCCTCTGCACGGCCACAACTATGCCCTCGCGGCGCAGGTCGAGGGGGATTTGAGCCGCGACTCGTGGCTGTTCGACTTCGTGGAGATGCGGCGCCTCGTTGCGGGGTTGTGTGGTGAGTTGGACCACGCGTTCCTTCTACCTACCGAGAACCGGCGGCTGGAGGTAGAGCGGGCGGAGGGACACTACCAAGTGGCTTTCGGTGACCGACGTTATGTTATCCCGGAGGCTGACGTGCGCCCCCTTCCGATCGACAACTCCACCGCTGAGCGTCTGGCTGAGTGGCTCGCCGGCCGGCTTGCCGGAGAACTCCGCTCCCGTGGTGCTGCCAACCTCTCCTCCCTGACTGTTACCGTGGAGGAGGCGCCCGGCCAGTCCGCCTCGTTCACCCTGTCCCTTGCCCCTGGCCCGCCAGGGAAGAAGGAAGGAGGTAGAAGGAAGAGGGACTGACCCAGATCAGTTTCCCCCCTTCCTCCTTCCTGCTTCCCCTTCCCTGGGTGGCTCGGCGGGGCAGCGCAGTTGACACATCCTGCAAAACGGCTATCATGTTGCTTACCGAAGGTGCATTCCTCGCCTCTTACTGCGGAGGCGCCCCAATAGCAAAATGCAGATCGACTGGCAACGGGCGATCAACGATATCCTCGCTAGCAAGCTCTCTTGCCCGCGCTGTGGTACCCTCGCGGACGAGGCGATGGTGGGCTACCTGCGCAGCGCGGAGGCTGCGGAGTGGGCTCCCCTCTGCGAAGGCTGCGCCAAGCGCGACAACTGCGACACGCGTAAGCTCGTGATCCTCTGCCCTTCTTGCGCCGTCCACACCCGCCTCCGCGGGCGTCTCGTCAACGAGCAGGGCTTCATGCTCGCCCTCCTGGACGAGTGCCGCCGCTGCCTGGAGGAGTCCCTCGACTACATCACCGACTACTGGCGCGAGGATCTGGACATCGACCCTCAGGACATGGACAAGCGCTTTGAGGAGATCGAGCCCGACCTGTTCCAGGAGGAAGATTCCTGGCGCCGTTATGTCGAGGAACGATATCTGTACGTGCACGCCTGGCTCCGTGAGCACAACATCCCGATCCCCAACCCTGGGTGGCGGTCCGAATACGTCGAAGACGCCATCGGCGGCGGCTACAAGACGCTGCTGGGGGACTAGCTGCTAACGGATCGCCTTGCCGACGGTCCTCCTCGTTTTCGATTCCCGCGGCGGCCTCACCGAGCGTCTGGCCGAGGCGGTCGCTGAAGGCGTGCGCTCGGTGCCCGGCGTGACCCTCTGCTTCCGCCGCCTCGACGACACCCAAATCGACGACCTAAGGCAGTGCGACGCGCTCGTCCTGGGATCGCCTAACTGGAGCGGCGTCACCGGCAGGCTCAAGGATTCGATGGATCACTGCGGCGACCTGTGGGAGACGGGGGACCTCGCCCAGGCCGCCGAACTGGGCCGCCGCGTCGCCGAATTCACTCAGCGTCTGTTCCCCTGAGAAAGGAGACCACCGCGTGCTCATCCACAGCCCTTACGCCAGCCTCCAGCCCTACCCCGATGTCACACTCCCAGAGTACCTGGAGCACTCCGCCCACCGATTCAAGGACAAGACCTGCCTCATCAACGTGGACGGCACCACGTACACCTTCGGCCAGATCTGGGAGGCCGGACAGCGCCTGGGCCGCTTCCTCCAGGATCAAGGCATCCAGAAGGGCGAGCGCGTCGCCATCCTCTCCGCCAACATCCCGGAATACGTTGTCGCCTTCCAGGGCATCGTCCATGTCGGCGCCGTCGTCACCACCCTCAACCCCCTGTACAAGCAGCGCGAGCTCCTGCACCAACTTGAGGACTGCGACGCAACCGCCATCTTCACCATGCGTTTCCTCCTGACGCCGGTCCAGGGTCTCCAGGAGCACCTGCCCAACCTCAAGAACGTGTGGGCCCTCGAGGATGTCTGGGAGATGGTGAAGGATTCGCCGCCGGACCCCTGCTTCGTGGAGATAGATCCTCACACCGACCTCGTCGCCCTGCCCTACTCCAGCGGAACCACCGGCTTGCCCAAGGGGGTCATGCTCAGCCACTCCAACGTCATCTCCAACGCCCGCCAGATCCTCATCACAGGCTACAGCACCGCCTACTCCGTCTACCTGGACTTCCTGCCCTTCTTCCACATCTACGGGTTGACGGTCCTCGTCAGCGGTGGCTTTGCCTGCGGCGCCACCCAGGTGCTCATGCCCCGGTTTGACGCCAAGCTCTGCCTTGAGCTCATTGAGCGCCACAAGGTCAGCAACATGTTCGCGGTGCCGCCGGCCCTCCTCGCCCTTGCTAACTTCCCCGACCGTGAGAAGTTCGACACCTCCTCCCTGGAGTTCATCATCAGCGGCGCCGCTCCTCTGCCGCCGGAGGTCGCGCAGCAGGCCCAGAACCTCTACGGCTGCAAGGTCGTCCAGGGCTACGGCATGACCGAGACCAGCGCCGTCGCCAACGTCAGTCCCCCCAACCGCGTCAAGCAGACGTCCGTCGGTCCACCCATCCCTGACACCGTCGAGAAGGTCCTCTCCCTCGACGACGACCGCGAGCTGGGGCCCGGCGAGACCGGTGAGATCCTGATCCACGGCCCTCAGATCATGCGCGGCTACTGGAACCGACCGGAGGAGACCGCCGATACTCTCACCCAGGACGGCTGGCTGCGCACCGGCGACATCGGCTCGTTCGATGAGGATGGTTATGTCTACGTCGTCGATCGCAAGAAGGAGCTGATCAAGTACAAGGGCTACCAGGTGCCGCCCGCGGAGCTGGAGGCCCTTCTCATGGAGCACCCCGCCGTCGCCGACGCCGCTGTCATTCCCAAGCCGCACCCCGAAGGCGGCGAGATCCCCAAGGCGTTCCTCATCCTCAAGCCCACCGAGAAAGCCACCGCCGACGATATCATCCAGTTCGTCGCCGAACGTGTGGCGCCCTACAAGAAGGTGCGCGAGGTCGAGTTCGTGGACGCCATCCCTAAGTCCCTGTCCGGCAAGATCCTCCGCCGCGACCTCATCGACCAGGAGCGCGCCAAGGCCGGAGGCTAGCGCCCACCGGCCTGCCGCTCCCCTAGCAGCAGCGGCCGGGCTCGCTCTGGACCGTGTCTGCGTCCGCCGGAGCTGCCCCTGGGCAGCAGCCGGCTTCCGCCACGGCGGCGACGTCACCTTCTCGCCCCAGGGCGCGCTCCGCGTCCCTGTCGAAGACGGTGCTCGCCATCTTCTTCACCATGCCCGCCACTTCTACGGCCTCTCTGAGGGCGTCGTTACTCAGGCCCAGGCCGCGCGCCTGCGGCAGCAGACGGTCAAGCATATAGCCGGCGTTTACGCCGGTAGCGGCTCCAATCTGCACGAGGGCCCGTACTCGCTCGCTCGGTTCGCCCAGCCCGCGGGCCCGCTTGTCATCGTCGTCCAGCAGTCCTCGGGCGTAGTCCGCTATGTGCGCTGCCGCCTCCACCCGCACCGCCTCCGCCTCCTTCACGGCTAGTGCTATCTCCTCCCGGCTCAGGCCGGCCTCACGGGCGGCCTTGACGTGATGGCGGGTTCAAGGATGACAACCGGCCCCCAGAGCGGCTCCAATGGCCACGTACTCCCTTTCCTTACCACTGAGGACGGTCATGACCCACCTCTCCCCCTCGATGCGGGGTCTACTTCTTCGCTTCAGCCTGGAACCCGGCCGTCCACCGCGACATCATCCCCCGCATGTCCGGCCCGCAGCAGTCGGCCATCCCGCCGGACATCATCCGGCGGCACATCTCCACCATTCCCTGCGGCCACTCCGCCTTCGCCTCCCCTTTGCCCTCACCCTTCGGCTCCTTGGTGCACATCACGATCTCCTTTCGTTCCTTCCAGATGAGGTCCCAGCTAGCAGCAGGTGCTCGGGCCGCAGCAGGGGCCCTCTGTGGATGTGACCTCTAGCGGCTGGTCGGATGCCCTGCCGCTCTCGCCGGGCTTGCGCGCCTTCACGATGACGCTGGCGAAGCCCAGTGGCTCATCTCCCTGCTTGCCGTACTGACGCGCTAGCTCGCCCAGGCCAGCGCCCTCGGCGTCTGTCCCTGTGTACTCGCGCACCTGCTCGATCTCGATGTCGTTGAACCCGGCCGACTCCAGCTTCGAGCGGTACTCCCCCTCCTCCAACGCACCCGCCAGGCATCCGGCCCACGCCTCCAGATTATGTCGCAGCTCCGCCGGAATGCGGCCCCGCACCACGATGTCGGCGATCGACAGGCGCCCGCCCGGCTTCAACACCCGGCATCCCTCCGCCAGCACCTTGTCCTTGTCCGGCGACAGGTTCACCACGCAGTTGCTGATGATCACGTCCACGGTGTTGCGCGGCAGCGGGATGTTCTCCATCTCGCCTCGCAGGAACTCCACGTTCGTCACGCCTGCCTTGCGCTGGTTCTCTCGCGCCAGGTCCAGCATCTCATCCGTCATGTCCAGCCCGTAGGCCTTTCCCGTGGGGCCGACCCGTCGCGCCGACAGCAGCACGTCGATGCCCCCTCCCGACCCCAGGTCCAGCACCACCTCGCCCTCGCGCAGCGCCGCCATCGCCACCGGGTTGCCGCACCCCAGCGACGCCACCACCGCCTCCTGCGGCAGCCCCTGCAGCTCGTCCGTCGTGTACAGCTTGGAGCTGATCACGTTCTCGGTGGAACCGGAGCCGCAGCAGGACGTCTCCCCTGCCGCCGCGACCTGGCGTGCGCTCTTGGCGTAGCGCTCGCGCACTGTATCCTTGATCTCTCGCTCCGTCGTCATGGGCTCTCCTCCTTCATCGATGCCTCTCGATTTATGCCAGATCGGCCAATGTCTTCACTGCGGCCATTAGAGCTCGTGGGTTGACTCTGCAGTACGTCCACAGTCCCCGCTTCACGCACTCCACGATACCTGCCTCTCGCAGCACCTTCAGGTGGTAGGAGATCGTGGACTGCGACAGCTCGAACCGCGGCACGATTTCGCACTCGCATAGCTCTTGCTGCGAACGCGCTATCGCTTGCACCATGCGCAGGCGCGTCTCGTCCGAGAGCGCCTTGAACAGCGTCGCCGCGTCCGCGATGCCTCCCTCCGGCGCCGTGGCTTCTGAAATAGACTCCTCCGCGTCGCAGCAGGCCGCCTTGTTGATCGCCTTCAGTTCCGTAGCCATGACCCCATGATAAAGGCTATATCGAAACTTGTCAATATACTTCCTGGGCGATTTTGCCGCCATTTTGTGCTACGTTGAGCGAGAGCATTTGTGTTTCGGTCGAGGTGAGCTGATGAACCCCGAAGAGTTTCGCCGATACGGGCGCCAAGTCGTTGACTGGATCGCCGATTACATGGGTCGAGTGGAGCAGTACCCCGTCCTATCGCAGGTAACCCCCGGCGAGGTGCGGTCCAGGCTGCCGCACTCGCCCCCGCAGGTGGGCGAACCATTCGAGGCCATCCTCCGCGACGTCGACGAGATCATCATGCCTGGCATCACCCACTGGCAGTCGCCCAACTTCTTCGCCTACTTCACCGCCAACGGCTCCGCGCCCGCCGTCCTCGGCGAGATGCTGGCGGCCGGCCTCAACGTGCAGGGCATGCTCTGGCAGACCAGCCCGGCCTGCACCGAACTGGAGACCCACGTCCTCGACTGGCTCGTCGACATGCTTGACCTGCCGGCCAAGTTCAAGTCCACCTCCGCCGGCGGCGGGGTCATCCAGGACGGCGCTTCCAGCGCCTCCCTCTGCGCCGTCATCGCCGCCCGCGAACGTGCCACAGGCGACCGCAGCAACGAGCAGGGCCTCCAGGGCGGCCTCGTGGCCTACGCCTCCCGCGAGGCTCACTCCTCCGTCGAGAAGGGCGTCCGCATCGCCGGCCTTGGCAGCGACAACTTCCGCCTGGTTGACGTGGACGAAGCGTACGCCATGCGGCCCGATCACCTGGCGGACATGATCGCCGCTGACAAGGCGGCGGGCCGACTCCCCGCATTCGTCTGCGCCACCGTCGGCTCCACGTCGTCCTCCGCACTAGACCCCCTGCGGGATATCGGCAAGGTCTGCCGCGAACACGGCGTCTGGCTCCACGTGGACGCGGCCATGGCCGGTACGGCTGCCCTATGCCCTGAATTCCGCTACATCCACGAAGGCTTGGAGCTGGCTGACAGCTACTGCTTCAACCCCCACAAGTGGATGCTCACTAACCTCGACTGCAGCGCCTTCTACGTCGCCGATCGCGCCACCCTCGTCCGCGCCATGAGCGTACTCCCGGAGTACCTCCGCAACGTGGCCACGGAGTCCGGCGCCGTCATAGACTACCGCGACTGGGGCGTGCCGCTGGGTCGGCGCTTCCGCGCCCTCAAGCTGTGGTTCGTGATTCGTTCCTACGGTGTCGAGGGCCTGCAGGAGATCGTGCGACGCCACGTCTCGCTGGCGAGGGAGTTCGCGGCTTGGGTGGAAGCGGACCCACGGTTCGAGCTCGCCGCGCCGGTACCGTTGAGCCTGGTCTGCTTCCGCAACCTCGGCGGCGACGAGACGAACCAGCGGATCATGGATCGCCTGAACCGCTCCGGCCGCCTCTACCTCACGCACACGCGTTTGGACGACAGGTTGACTCTCCGGATGTCGATCATGCGGGAGAACACCCGCCGCGAGCACGTGGAGCGTGCCTGGGAGCTGATCCGGGACGCCGCCGACGCCCTCGGCTAGTTCGCCTCCGCCAGCGTCGCCTCCACCCTCCGCCGCAGCTCCTCCAGTCCCCACTCCTCCGCTGCCGAGATCACCAGCGCCTGCGGCCCCCACGGCTCCAGCAGCGCCCGCTGTGCCTCCCCCTCCAGCGCCTCCTCCAGCGACTCCCCATCGCTGCCCGCCAGCAGGTCGGCCTTGTTCAGAACCGTCAGCAGCGGCTTCTCCGCCAGGTCCAGATCGGCTAGCGTGGCCTCCACCGTCTCGCCCTGCTGCACCGCGTCCGGGTGAGTGATGTCCACCACGTGCAGCAGCAGGCTCGCCTCCGTCAGCTCCTCCAACGTCGCCCGGAACGCGGCGACCAACTGCGTCGGCAGCTTCTGGATGAACCCCACCGTGTCCGTCAGCAGCGCCACGTTCCCCGAAGGAAGGCGCACCCGCCGCGTCACCGGGTCCAGCGTCGCGAACAGCTTGTCCTCCACCGGCACGTCCGCGCCCGACAGCGCCCGCATCAACGTGCTCTTGCCCGCGTTCGTGTACCCCACCAGCGACACCACCGGCACCCCCTGCCTCGCCCGCCGCCGCCGGTGCAGCGCCCGCTGCCGCCGTACCTGCTCGATCTGCCCCTTCAGCGCCGAGATCTTCTTGCGGATCAGCCGCCGGTCCGTCTCAAGCTGCGTCTCCCCCGGACCCCGCGTGCCGATCCGCCCCTCCAGCCGCTCCAGGTGTGACCACTGGCCCCGCAGTCGCGGCAAGATGTACTCGTGCTGCGCCAGCTCCACCTGCAGCCGCCCCTCCCACGTCTGCGCGTGCTGGGCGAAGATGTCCAGGATCAGCGCCGTGCGGTCCAGCACCTTCACCCCCAGTTCCTTCTCCAGCGTCCGCTGCTGCGAGGGCGAAAGCTCATCGTCGAAGATCACCGTCGTGAAGTCCAGAGCGCTCCTCTGGGACGCGATCTCCTGCACCTTTCCCCGGCCGATGTACGTCGCCGGGTGCGGCCTCTCCATCCGCTGCACCGCCGACCCCACGACCCGCGCTCCCGCCGTATCCGCCAGCAGCGCCAGCTCCTCCAGCGATGCCTGCGTATTCCAGCGCCCGTCGCCGCGCTTCACCTCGCCCGCCACCAGGAACGCCCGCTCCGGGGGCTCCGCCGTCTCGTACAGCCTGCGTCCTATCTCCGCTTCACCTCCGGTCCTGCCTGCCGCCTGCCCGCCTCTGGCGGGGCAGGCAGGTGCTGTCCGGTCTCCACCCCTCAGTATAGCCCAGGACACGGGCGCCTATGCTGCTGGCCGCGGCTGCGGCTCTTGCCGTCGCCTACCCCTCACCTTCGCGCCGGATCGTCACTACTCTCATCTCTGCTACCGCCGCCCGTAGTTCCTCCTCGGTACGTGCCTTCAGGCCAACCAGGCGCAGCCCCCAATCGAAATACAGTCGGTACAGGCGGCCGTGCTCGCGCCACAGACCCGACGCCAGTTCCTCGGCCTCATCCGACGGCAGAGTAGTCGCGCGAGCGCGGAACCGGCGCCGGCCCACCTGCACCTCGAGTTCCGGGTTCGCCTCCAGGTTGCGATACCAGTCCGAGTGCGCTCCATAGGCCGATACCACGTAGTACGTGTCCGTCGCGGTATCGCGCTTCAGCAGGTCCACCACCGCCCGATGCGGCCGCCCGCTCTTGCGGCCCACCGTCGTCAGCATGACCTGCCCTGGCATCAGGCCGCCCAGGCCCATGCGGAACAGCGCGAGCGGAGTGCGGAAGAACCAGCGCCTCAGAGGACCGGGCCGTCGCCACCTCTCTCCCTTGCCCATCGGCATCCCTGCTACCGGCCTAGCCCCTCCAGCCGCCGCACCCCCTCCTCCAGTCGCTCGTCGGGCAGGGTGAGGGACAGCCGCACGTACCCCTCGCCGCTCGGCCCGTACCCGATGCCGGGCGTTACCACCACCGCCGCGTCGTCGAGCAGCCGCGTCGCGAACTCCACGCTCGTGGTTCCTTCGGGCACGTGTGCCCACACGTACAGGCTCGCCTTGGGCGGGCTCACTCGCAGCCCCAGTCCTCGCAGCGCCGCCACCAGCCGGTCCCGCCTCCGCAGGTACACCAGGTTGTGCTCATCGATCTCGTCCTGCGGGCCCTCCAGCGCCGTTATCGCCATCCGCTGGATCGCCTGCGGTATCCCCGAATCCAGGTTGGACTTCACCGTCGTCAGCGCGTCGATGATCTCCGCGTTCCCCACCGCCATCCCTATCCGCCACCCCGTCATGTTGTACGACTTCGACAGCGAGTGGAACTCGACCCCCACCTCGCGGGCGCCCTCCGCCTCCAGGAAACTCGGTGCCCGGTAGCCGTCGAACGTCACCTCCGAGTACGGGCCGTCGTGCAGCACCGCCAGCCCGTGCCTGCGGGCGAACGCCACCGCCCGCTCGAAGAACGCGATGTCGGCCACGGCACCGGTGGGGTTGTTCGGGTAGTTGAGCCACAGCACCTTCGCCCTGCGCAGCACCTCCTCCGGCACCGCCTCTAGGTCCGGCAGGAAGCCGTTCTCCTCCCGCAGCGGCAGGTAGTACGCTTCGCCCCCGGCCAGCAGCGTCCCCATCGCGTACACCGGGTAGCCCGGGTCCGGCACCAGCGCCACGTCTCCCGACTCGATGAAGCACAGCGCGATGTGCCCTACCCCCTCCTTCGAGCCGATCAGCGGCAGCACCTCTTGCTCCGGGTCCAGCGATACCCCGAAGCGGCGCTCGTACCAGCCGGCGATCGCCTGCCGCAGCTCCGGCAGCCCCTCCGTCTCCGGGTAGCGGTGATTCGCCGCATCGAGCGACGCCTCCCGCAGCGACTCGATAATGTGCTCCGGCGTCGGCAGGTCAGGGTCCCCGATGCCGAACGAGATCACGTCCACCCCCTGCGACCGCTTCTCCGCGATCTTGCGGCTGATCTCCGCGAACAGGTACGGCGGTAGCTTCTCGATGCGACTCGCGAACTTCATGCTTCTTTCTCGTCGCGCCAACCACTTGCCACTGGCGGTCGGTCCTCCCTGCTAGCGCTCGTGCCCCTTCTCGGGCCCGGTCGCACGATCCCCCAGCCGCTCAAGCACCGTCTCCTTGACGGCCGGGACAGCGACCACCACCAGCCTGTCCCCCTCGGCTAGGACTATATGGCCCCGTGGAATGACTGCTGCGCCATCCCGGACGATCGATACGATAATGCTCTCGTCGGGCATATCGATCTCCTTCAGGGCTTTTCCCACCACCGGCGAGTCGCCGGAAACGGCAACTTCCACAACTTCCGTCCCATAGGCCTCCAGCCTCGCCAGCGGAGATAACCGCCTCGCGCCCGCTGGTCGCCTGGCCACAGCCCGTCCGTAGGCGGCGAACACGTCGCTCCGGCGGATCATCCCCAGCAGCAGAGAATGATCGGTTCGGCTCACCACCGGAAGCTGCCGCAGCGACTGCGCGCTCATGCGCCGCACCGCTTCGTCCAGAGTCTGCTCGGGGTGCACCGTAACCAGGCTCTTGGTGGCTATATCCCCGACGGTCAACCCCGAGAGGTCCCTGTCAAGAGTCCGCTCCAGGTCGGTCGGCGTGACGATGCCGACCAGCCGCTTGTTTGAATCGACCACCGGGAGGGCGCCCTCTCGTGCGGCTCTTGTCGAGAAGACCTTGAGCAGCTCATGTGCTGGCATGTCATTGCGGATGACCTCGAACTTGCGGCTCATCGCCTGGCCCGCGGAGATGAAAGCTAACCGTGGCTGCTCCCGCCGCTCAGTGATCTCGATCCCCCTCCGACGCAGTTTCAGAGTGTAGATCGTGTCTCTCCTGATGACCTGGGCCACCACGGTAGATATCACAACCGCCATCATGAGAGGCAGGATGATGGAATAGTCTCGCGTCATTTCGAACATGATGATGATTGAGGTGATGGGCGCTCTCGCCGCGCCGGCGAACACCGCCGCCATGCCCACCATGGCGTAGGCGCCGGACGGCGCCGCGACGTCCGGCCAGATGCGGTTCACGACGTCCCCGAAAGCACCGCCCAGCATCGCGCCGATGAAGAGCGACGGCGCGAACACACCGCCGGAGCCTCCCGAGCCGATAGTCACCGAGGTGGCCAGTATCTTCAGCCCAGCGAGGGCGACAAGCACCTGCAGTGACCGGCTTCCCGCCAGGGCGCTGGGAATGGCGTGCTCGCCGGGCCCCGATCCATAGCCCACGCCGAACAGGTCGACGAACCAGAGGCCCAGGAGACCCATGCCGATGCCACCGATGGCGGCCTTCGTCCACTCCGGCAGGGCTAGTCGGTCGAAGGCGTCCTCGCTCGCGTAGAGGACCCACACGAACACAAGCGCGGCTAGGGCGGCCAGGACACCCAACAACCCGTACAGCGGGAACTCCAGCGCGCTCTCCAGTCGGTACTCGGGTATGAGGAACGCCGGGTTATCCCCAAAGTAGGCGTGGCCGATGGCGTCAGCCACCACCGAGCTGAGAACGACGACGCTGAAGTTGCGCACGTTGAAGTGGCGGAGGATGACCTCCAGAGCGAAAAAGACGCCGGCGATGGGGGCGTTGAAGGTGGCGGAGATGCCCCCGGCGGCCCCGGCCGCCACAAGCAGCCGTACGTTGTCCTCCCTCAGTCCGGCCACCTGTCCGAGGGTCGAGGCGATGGCGGAGGCGATCTGCACGATGGGCCCCTCGCGCCCCACGGAGCCACCGCTGCCGATGCAGAGGGCGGAGGCCAGCGATTTCACAACCGCCACTCGCGGACGGATGCGGCCCCCTTCCGTCTCCACCGCTAGCATCACCTCTGGGACGCCGTGTCCCTTCGCCTCGCGGGCCAGGAAATAGATGATCGGCCCAACGAACAGGCCGCCGATGACCGGGATCAGCACGACCCGCCAGTCACCCAGAGCGCTCAGACCGTTGTCCGCCAGTTGGCCGAAGAAGAGCCAGTCGAATGCGGAGATCAGCTCGCGGAAGACGATGGCGCCCGCGCCCGCGCCCACGCCCACCAGAATGGCGAGGGCGTACGGGATAAGAGGCTCGATCCTAGGACCCAGAGTTTGCAGGCCAAGGTTCGAAAGCCTCCCTCTCAAGGCGGGAAACTGCATCTTCAAATCGAAGTATAGGCATCCGCGTCCAACTCAGTCGAGCCAGTGAGAATTCAGGCCCGATCTCCAAACCCGGCCTCCGTTCACCCACCCGCTCGTCCTTCGACAGGCTCAGGACGAGCGGTAGCCCGCAGGTTCCCCCGGCCCCTCCCTCGCCGACAGGGGGATGGCGGCTCCTCCCCTTTGCCCGTCAGGGGTATCCTGGCAGGAACTCAGCGTCCTCCGGTAGTACCTCGATGACGGCTGCCTCGCCGCCACGCTCGGCATAGTAGCGCACTCTGAGAGGGAGGGTACGAAGATGCCGAAACAGGTTTCGGAGCCCGCCGAGCGAAAAATGATATTTCAGTGCGCTCTTAAGTATCATTCTCCGCTTGATGTGGCGCTCTCGTCGTACGCGAGCCTGGCCGCGGATTCGCAAAATGCGGGCGGGCGGGCGGCCCTCGGAATCGAGGAGGAGAACCACCGCGGGGTTCGCTGCGATGTTGCGAGCAGCGGGCGACTTGGCCCTCAGGTTTATGTAGATCCTTCCTCTGTCCGAGACAAACCACAGCGGCGTGATGTGAGGCAGCTCCTTCGACGACAAGGTGGCCACCCGTACAACCATGGTCCGGTCAAGAAAGTCGCGCACTTGGCGATCTTGGAGGCTCATCTCCTTTTCGCCTCCCGCATCGCGCCGTAGTTCCACCCGACGACCTTCTCAGGCAGCACTTCAAACCAGTCCACGTCCTCGGATGCGCCCTCTGGCCTATGCTCCGCTGGCAGGGTCCGACCTCGGATCCACATGCCTCGCAGTTCGGTGTGGTAGCATCCGTCATCGATGAGCAGTCGTACGCTGGCGTTTTCCCCTGGTGCCGAACTGATGTCGGTGCGACGAATCCCAACCCAGTACCGCCCATCACGAAAGCGCAAAGCTACGGGCGCGGCCTCGACACCCCCGTCCTTGGCGAACGCGAGACTCGCTCGTGGCGGGCGTTCAAGCAGGTCGTTCAGTTCCTCCGGCCTTGCTGCTCGACTGACGCGCTTCGGGTTTGCCGAGTCAGGCCTGGTCATCCCACCACTCCCCCCTCCCACTCACCCTGAGCTTGTCGAAGGGTCCGGCCACTCCCCCTCGAACACGAACTCCGCCGGCCCCGTTAGGTACACCTCTCCCCTACCTCCCCACTCCACGGTCAGCGGCCCTCCTGGCTGATTTATGTCAACCGTCTCCCCTACCAGACCCTTCTGGTGCGCCGCCAGCATGGCGGCGCTCGAGCCGCTCCCGCATGCCAGCGTCTCTCCCACTCCCCGTTCCCACACCCGCAGCTCCATCCGCTCGCGCGATAGCACCCGCGCCACCCCGAAGTTCACCCTCTCCGGGAACGCCGAATGGTGCTCTATCTTCGGCCCGATGTCCCCCAGGGGGTACTCATCCACCGGACCGTCGACGAACAGGACTGCGTGTGGGTTCCCCATGGACAGGCAGGTAACCGCCAGCGTTTGCCCCTCCACCTCCAGCGGCATGTCCACGATCGGCGGCGCCATGTCGGTCACCACCGGCACCTCCTCCGGCGCGAAGCGCGGAGCGCCCATCGACAGTCGTACTCGCTCGATGCGTCCCTCGTCGCCGAAGACCTCGGCCTCCAGCACCCCCGAGCCTGCCTCTACCTGCACGCGCCGGTCGTACGGCCGCGCCAGACCGCGCTCCACGGCGTACTTCACAAGGCAGCGCACCCCGTTGCCGCTCACCTCCGCCTCCGACCCGTCGGCGTTGAACAGCCGCATCCGCACGTCCGCCTCCTGCGACGGCAGCACCAGCATCAGCCCGTCTGCCCCCACCCCGTAGTGGCGGTCGCACATCGCCCGCGCCAGTTCCCCCCAGTCATGCTCTCCGCCAGCCGCCTCCACTAGCAGGAAGTCGTTCCCCGTGCCCTGCATCTTCACGAAGCGCACCGTCACGCCTCTCGCAGCGCCAGGTCGCGCGTGACGTGAAGCTCGCCCAGGTGGATGGAGGCGTGCTCAATCACGTGCAGCAGCGCTTCACGCACCGATATCTCCCTCGGCTCGCCTTCGCCCCACAGCTCCTGCGACGGCACCAGCCGCCGATCCAGGGTCGACGCGTCGAGGCCCGCCAGCGCCGCCTCGATCTCCCGCGAAAGCTTCTGCGCCTCGTCCGCGAGATCCGCATAGCTCCCCGTGGCCCGGAACTCCGCCGGCCGGTCGCGCCCGAGGGGCTGTCCGCAGGCGATCCCTAATACGAATGCCCGCGCGTTCCCCAACGTGTGCTCGACGATCACGTAGCCGCTGTTCGCCACCTCGATAGGCGGCCGCCAGTTGATCTGCGCCTCGCTGAGCCCCTCCAGGCTCGCCAGCACCCGCTCTAGGATCGACTGGATCTGCTCGCTGTACTCCTCTATCTCAGGACTCATGGGTCACAACTCCTCCAAGACTGATCTGCGATTCCACCAACCGTTCCGCTTCCTCCAGGACGTCTTCGCCCGCCTCCAACCAGCGGATGCGCGGGTCGTCCGCCTTGAACCACGCGTTCTGGTGGCGCGACAGCCGGTGCGTCTCCGTTTTGATGCGCGCCGCCGCCTCCGCCAGCGTCATCTCCCCCGCCAGGTGCGCGCACGCCTCCTTGTACCCGATCCCCGACATCGACGCCAGCTCCCGCGAGTACCCCATCGCCAGCAGCCGCTCTGTCTCCTCGATGAGCCCCCCCGCAATCATCCTCTCCACCCGCTCATCGATGCGCCGGTACAGATCGTCCCGGGGCAGCCGCAGGCCGATGACCAGCGTCTCGAACCTCGGTGGCTCCTTGGCCTGCCAGTACGATATGGGCCTCCCTGTCGCCTCGAACACTTCCAGCGCCCGGATCAGCCGCCGCCGGTTCGTTGGGCCGATACGCTCCGCCGCGTGTGGGTCGATGCGGCGCACATCCTCGAACAGCTCCTCGGCGCGCCGCTGCTCCATGCGGCGGCGGAACTCCGTCTGCGGCGTCACCCGAGGCACTCGCCAGCCCTCCAGCAGCGCCCACACGTACTGCCCCGTCCCCCCCACCAGCATGGGCTGTCTGCCCCGCGACCACACGTCCTCCAGCGCCGCGTGGGCCAGATCCAGCCACTGTCCCAGGCTGAACCCCTCGTCCGGGTCGACCATGTCGATCAGGTGGTGCCGGGCCCGTGAACGCTCCTCCGCCGTCGGCTTGGCCGTGCCGATGTCCATGTGGCGATAGACCTGCCGCGAATCCGCCCCTATGATCTCGGGCGGACGCCCGCCCGTCTGGGCGCCGTCAAGCCTTCCCGCCAACTCCACCGCCAGCGTAGTCTTCCCCGTCGCCGTCGCCCCGACGATGGCGACGAGCTTTCGCCTGGTCATAACATTCATGCAACCGTTCGCCCTTCGACAGGCTCAGGACGAACGGACTTGAGGAACGCTCATGGTGACCCTGTCGAACCATGAGCGGCCTGCGCCTTCGCCCGCGCCGTCCCCCGCACGATCTTCGTGAAGGCGTCCACCTTCAGGCTGGCACCCCCCACCAGCGATCCGTCGATCCCCTCACGCGACATGAACTCGCCGACGTTATCCGGTGTCACGCTGCCCCCGTAGAGGACGCGCACCGTCTCCGCCTTGCCCGCGCCGAATTCCGATGCCACCTCTCGCCGGATGACGGCGATCGCCTTCTCCGCTATCTCCGCCGTCGCCGCCTCCCCCGTGCCGATCGCCCACACCGGCTCGTAGGCGATTATGAAGTCGTCCGGGATCTCCGCGCCAAACAGTCCGCAGTGGGTCTGCCACACCAGCACCTCCTCCGTTCTGTCCTCCTTGCGCTCATCCCAGGTTTCGCCCACGCACATGATCGGGTGCAACCCCACCGCCAGCGCCGCCTTCACCTTGCGGTTCACCATCTCATCCGTCTCACCGAACTTGTGCCGCCGCTCTGAGTGGCCGATGATGGCGTACTGGGCCAGCTCGGCCACCATCTGCGGCCCGATCTCCCCCGTCGCCGCTACATTGTCCTCCCAGTGTACGTTCTGCGACCCTAACCTTAGCGACGAACCAGATAGCGCTTCCCCTACCGCTGCCAGGTACACGAACGGCGGACACAGGACAATCTCCGCTCCCTCTACGCGGTCTGTCGCCTCCCGCAGCTCCTTCGCCAGCGCCGTCGCGCTCTCCAGCCGGGTGTTGCACTTCCAGTTCGCTGCCGCCATCGGTACTCGCATGGACGTGACTCCCCTCGGAACTAACGTCTCCGTATGTTGATCTGCCTGGGGCCGGGCAGGTGCCCGGTCGACCCCTATGCGCCGTACTTCGTGAAGCGGCCGGCGTGCGCCATCGCCAGCGGCAGCGCCTCCACCGCCGGGAACGTCCCCAGCGAACCCTTCTCCAGCGCCACCTCGTTGAAGGCGTCGCACCGGTCCGACCGCGTCCACGGCGCCCGCATCAGGAACGGCACCGGGTGCCACGAGTGCGCCGCCTGCACCGCCGGCGTCGAGTGGTCCCCCGTCACCATCAGCACGTCCGGCTTCAGCGCCACTAGCGACGGTATCGCCGCGTCCACCTCTTCCACCTTCGCCACCTTCCGCTCGAAGTCGCGATCCTCTCCCGCCGTATCCGTGTACTTGTAGTGCACGAAGAAGTAGTCGAACCGGTTCCAGTTCTCCTTCACCGTCGCGATCGAGTCGTCGATCCCCGGCCCCGCTGGCAGCGCCTCCATGCCCACCAGCTTGGCCAGGCCCCGGTACATCGGGTAGTGGGCCACTGCCCCCGTCCGCAGCTTGAACACCTCCGACATGGAGGGCCAGTCCGGCCGTCGCGCGAACCCCCGCAGCAGCAGCATGTTCGCCGGCCCCTTGTCCGCCAGGACGCGACGCGCCTCCTCCACGAACAGGGCCACCAGCCCCGCCGTTCCCTCTCCCTCGATCTCCGTGGGCTGCGGCGCCAGCGGCTCCACCCCTACCGCCTGCGGGTCCGTGTCGGCGACGGCGTCCGACAAGCCCTCCCCCCGCAGCACGAACACGAACCGATGCTCCCGCACTGGCTCCACGAACACCTCCACGCCCTCCAGCGCGATCTGTCTCAGTTCGGCGCACAGCTCCCCGCAGCGCTCTGTCGTGATCCGCCCCGCGCGCCGGTCCGTCACATGCCCCTTGCCGTCCACCGTGCAGAAGTTGCCCCGAGCCGCCACGTCCTGCGGCTGCAGATCGAAGTCGATCCCCGCCGCCTCCAGCGCCCCCCGGCCGATGTTGTACTTCAGCGGGTCGTAGCCGAACAGCGCCAGGTGCCCCGGCCCGCTGCCCGGCGTCACCCCCAGCGCCACCGGCAGCGTGAACCCGCAGGCGCTCTCCGCCGCTAGCGCGTCCAGGTTCGGCGTCTGCGCCGTCTCCAGCTCTGTCTTGCCGGTCTCCGGGTGCGGCAGCCCCCCCAGCCCGTCCATCACCAGCAGCAGGATCTTCGACTGGCCGGTCACCGAAAGCTGCTGCGCGAGTTCAAGCTCCATCGCCGATGATTATCCGGCATTCCCGCCCGCGATGCCAGTTGACGGCTTCTGCGTTTGCGGCGCCCTACGGCCCACGCTGGAGCCTATAGATCGCGTTCTCGAACGTCAGCGCCAGCAGTTCCCCGTCCGGCAGCTCCCCGAAGGAGGCGATCGGCAGTCCGCTGTCCGCCAACAGGATCGGCGCGCTGTCGTCGACCGTGTTCACGGCCCAGACCTTGCCGCTGCAGTAGTCGCCATACACGTACCAGCCGTCCAGCTCCGGCATCGACGGGCCGCGGTAGACGTACCCTCCCGTCACCGAGCAGCCTTCGTCGTGACCGTAGGCCGCCCGCGGCGCCTCCAGCCCCGTCGTGTCGCAACTCTCCGACTCGTAGCACTCGAAGCCCTCCATCACGTTCCAGCCGTAGTTGCCGCCCGCCGCTATCCGATCCACCTCTTCCCACGTGTTCTGGCCGACGTCTCCCGCCCACAGGTCGCCCGTCGCCCGGTCGAAGCTGAACCGCCAGGGGTTGCGCAGCCCGTAGGCGTAGATCTCCGGCCGCCCGCCCCGCGTGTCCACGAACGGGTTGTCCGGCGGCACGGCATATCCCTCGCCTGACACGTCCAGCCGCAGTATCGACCCCAGCAGCGTCGAAACGTCCTGCCCGTTCCCCTCCGGGTCGCCGCCCGAACCCCCGTCGCCGAGCCCGACGTACAGGTAGCCGTCCGGCCCGAACGCGATCTGCCCCCCGTTGTGGTTGGAGAACGGCTGCGGCACCTCCAGCAGGACCGTTTCGCTCTCCACATTGATCTCATCGCCGACGACCTGGAACCGCGACAGCACGCTGCGCCTGGGGTCCCCCACCGTGTAGTACAGGTACACCCTCCCGTCCGACTCGAACTCCGGCGAGAACGCCAGCCCCAGGAGCCCCTCCTCGTTGCCCGGATCGCTGATCAGCTGCCCCGAGATGTCGCCGTAGACGGAGGTAGCGCCGCTCCCGCTCAGCGGCACCCGCTGGACGACTCCCCCCTGCGTGACGAATACGGCCTCATCTGCCGGACCGGGTATCGGCGCGAACCCCAGCATCCGCTCGAACGTGGCCGCAGGTAGGGCCGGCGCTAGCTCGTAGGCTCCGGCGACCGGTGTGGCCGCCGGCGACGTGATGGTGGCCGCAGGCGACGGCGCGCCAGCCGTGACGGTCGGCCTCGGCTCCGGGCTCGCGCCGCCCCCGCCATCCCCGCACGCGCCCGCTGCGGCCATCGCGACCGTCAGGGCTGCAAGTATGGCAAGGCGAATCATGGATCGCGGGCTCCCTCCAGGCCGAACTAGCGCTACTTCGCGCCCCGGTGGTCTACAGCGACCTCGAACGTGTGGGGCCCGCCCGCGTACATGTTATCAGTGTTCACCGACACCATAGTCGTCCCACGAGTAAAGTGGAGCATTAGCGCCGTGCCTTTGCGCTCCCCAGTGCCGATCTCGACGATGGGTATCTCCTCCACGTCGGCCTGCCAATCTTCGCTCATGTTCTCAACGTAGAAGTTGATGACTTCCTCGTCTGTCATCTCCGGCGGCGTCTGATAGACGACGTTTGTGGTGTATCCGCTGACCGGCGACCACGCGCTGTCCCCCTCGTAGTACGGGCTCGACTCCACCCTCACCCGCGTAGCGCCAGGAACCTGTGGCAGCGCCTCCAAGATGCGCTCGTTCTCGCGGACGTACCAGCCCTCGTCAGCGCCACACGCCGCTAATGCAACGGCCAGCGCGATTCCGGCCAGGCCGACAAGCCGTAGGTGGCCCATTCCTCTCCAGCCCGTCCCCTCACACGTCCGCCAGCGCCGCCAGCCCTGACAACTCCCGACTCTCCAGGGACTCCAGCGACGCCCCGCTGTGCGCTAGTCCGCCTGACGCTCCAAACACCAGATCACGCCTCTGAAGACAAAGTGACGCGGCTCCCAGCTTGTGCCTTTCGGTCCACCGCGGAAGAAGGGTTCAACTTCGTTCTCGATCCACGCTCGGATTCCGGCGATGTCCTCCTTGCCGCTCTCGGTGGCTGCGGTGACGTTCGTCTGTGTAAGGAGATAGTCGACGAACTGCTCGATCGTCATGGCAACCACGTTTTCGTAGCCCTCAGAGCCCACCAGGCGAAAATCTCCCAGGTCATCCGCTGTGCCACTGAACGGCGGGTTGCGGGGAGGGATAGGATACCGGCTCGCGTAGACCTCCCGCGACCATCTCTCGAACTCGGCATACTTCTGCATGCGGCCGGTGAACCAGTTCTCGTACACGACAAGCCATCCGCGGGGCTTGAGTACTCTCCGGGCTTGCGACAGGAACAGTTCCCTGTCAAACCAGTGAAAGGCAGACGAAACAGTCACCAGATCAAAGCTGTCGTCGGCGAAAGGGACGCTTTCCGCCGATGCGACGAGGTGTTCGGTTCGTTCACCAGCTTCCGTTTTGGCGATCATGTGAGCCGACACATCGATGCCCACGATGCGGTCAGCGATTTCCTTGAGGGCCGTCGTAGACTGACCGGTGCCACACCCCACGTCCAGCGCCCTGGCAATTGGCGTTTTCACATGCTTCTTCACGCGTCCGATCACCTGGTCGTGGTAATAGGGACGTCCCTTGGCGTACCGGGCCGCCGTCGAGCGGCCGTCAAAGAGACTCAAACGGGATCCTCTCCGTCCCTAGCATGTCGACGCGCGTTGCCAAGCCGAGGCGCCTCACGCATCCGCCAGCGCCGCCACCCCCGGCAACTCCCGCCCCTCCAGGAACTCCAGCGACGCTCCCCCGCCCGTGCTCACGTGCGAGTACCGATCACCCATCCCGAGCTGCTTCACCACCGCCACCGTCTCGCCGCCCCCTAGGATCGTCGTCGCGTCCTTCAGCTCCGCCACCACCTCCGCCAGCCGCCGCGACCCTCGCGCGAACGCGTCGAACTCGATCACTCCCAGCGGCCCGTTCCACACCACCGTCTGGCACCCCTCCAGCGCTCTCGCGTACGCCTCCAGCGTCGCCTCCCCCGCGTCCATGATCCGCCAGCCCTCCGGCACCTCCCGCACCGGCACCTGCTTCGACTTCGCATCCGCCGCGAACTCGTCCGCCACTACGACGTCCGTTGGCAGGAGCAGCGCCACCCCCTTCTCCTTCGCCCGTGCTGTCACCTGTCGCGCCTGCTCCAAGAACTCGTCCTCCACCAGCGATTCGCCCACGTCGATCCCCTCCGCCTTGAGGAACGTATTCGCCATTCCGCCGCCGATGAGCAGCTTGTCCACCCGCCCCAGCAGGCTCTCCAGCACCCCCATCTTCGTGCTCACCTTCGCCCCCCCGATGATCGCCGCGTACGGGCGCTGCGGATCCACTACCGCCTGCCCCAGGAACTCCAGCTCCTTCTCCATCAGCATCCCCGCCACCGCAGGCAGGTAGCGCGCCACCCCCTCCGTCGAGGCGTGCGCCCGGTGCGCCGACCCGAACGCATCGTTTACATACACCTCGGCCAGGCTAGCCAGCGCCTTGGCGTAGTCCGGATCGTTCTTCGTCTCCTCCTCGTGGAAGCGCACGTTCTCCAGCAGCAGTACCTCGCCCGCCTCCAGCGAATGCGCCATCTCTTGCACCACCGGCCCGCAGCAGCAGCCTGTGGTCTTCACCGGCGAGCCGAGCAGTTCCGATAGTCGCTCCGCCGCGGGCCACAGGCTCATCGAAGGGTCACGCTTCCCCTTGGGCCGCCCCAGGTGCGAGCAGAGGACCAACTTCGCGCCCTTCCCCCGCAGGTACTCGACGGTGGGCAGCGTGGCCTTGATGCGCGTGTCGTCCAGCACCTTCCCCGACTCGGGGTCCAGGGGGATGTTGTAGTCGACCCGCACCAGCACCCGCTTGCCTTCAACGTCTACGTCGCGGATCGTCTTCTTGCGCATCGCTCACCTCCCGTCACTTGGCGGCCCTCACTACGGCTCTTGCAGGGCGCTGGAAGTCTTATCCGTTCGCCCTGAGCCTGTCGAAGGGCGGACGGCTTCGAAGTTCCGCTCGTGGTGAGCCTGTCGAACCGCGAGCGGCCTCCGGGCCTTCTCCGTTACCCCGCTAGAGCTCCTTCCGCACCATGTTGAACACCTTGCGCGCGCCCCGCATGACGCCCCCCACGCCCGCCCCCGACTCGCTCTGGGCACCGATGAACCAGAGCCCCTTGATCGGCGTGCGGTGCGGCGCCCCACTCTTGCCCATCACGGGACGGTAACCGCCGAACGAGTGGTGTTCCCGCATGTGTGTCAGGCGGCCGAAGTCCTCCGGCGTCAGCGGGATGATCACTTTGGCGTGCTCCCGAAGGCCGGGGATGATCTTCTCCGCCTCGTGCAGTAGCTTGTCGGTCATCTCCTGTCGCCGCGCCTCCCAGCCTCCCTCCAGCTTGTTGGGGGCGATCGTGTACACCGTGATCGCGTGCTGTCCCGGAGGTGCCATGCTGGGCGAGCGGTAGGAGAGGATGTCGATCAGGAACCCATCCTTCCCCTCGTGGTAGTCCGCACGCCGCGTGCGCGCCACCCCTTCCTCTATGTCGTACGTGCCGTAGTAGTAGACCAGAGGGGCGTCCTGGTAAGGGGTGGGATCCATGTCCACTCCCAGATGCACCATGAATACCGATTCCATCAGCGGCACGTCGTCCACGGCCGCCTCCACGTCGTCGGGCAGAGCATCGCGGCCAACGAGGTTGAAGAAGCACTCTCGGGCGCCTCCGCTCATCATCACCAGGTCCGCGTCGCTGTGCTCCCCATCCCCCAGCTCCACGCCCCGTACCCGGCCTTCCTCGATCAGGATCCGCTGCACCGGTCGCTTCGTGTGGATGCGGCCTCCGTTCTCCCGGATGACGCCTGCCACCGCCTCGACCAGCTTGCCGTAGCCGCCCACAACGTACGGGTAGGCGAGTCGCGGCCCGGCGGAGGATAGCTTGGCGGGCAGTCGGCTATCGAAGTAGGCATCCGGATTGAAGACGGGAACCGCCAGCGCCGGAAACTCCGATGGCAGGACCGTCATGTCCGCCAGTATCGCCAGGAAGACCGCTTTCAGCTTGGCATCGTTGAAGAAGTGATCCATCAACTGCTGCGCGCTCCACGTTTCGTACTTCTTGACGCGGCGGAACAGCCGTGCCGCCCGCAGCTTGAGGAGCAGCGCCGGCAGCCCCTTCTCATATTCGGCTCGCTGCACCAGGATCATCACGTCCAGCAACGTATCGTGGAACTCATAGTATCGGTCCAGCCCTTGCGCCTCGCTCGGAAAGATCTCTTTCAGCTTCTCCCGCCGCCAGTACGGGCCCGAGTACTCCGGCGGCCGGAACAGGCTGAAGTCCGGAAAGACGAGAGCTCGATCGCCGTGCTCCAGCTCCACTCGGTCGAGGCAGCCGAGTTCGTCCAGGACCTTCACAAGCGGCTCGCCCTCCGTCATCAGAGGGCCCAGGTTCCACGAAAACCCTTCCTTCTCCAGGTTGGCCGTCACGCCGCCGATCTGGTCGCCTTGTTCGTACACGTCCACCTCGCACCCCTCACGCGCCAGGTACGCCCCTGCCGTTAAGCCCGCCATTCCCGATCCCACGATGGCTGCTTTCGTCATCGCTCACCTCACTCCTTCTTCGCCGCTCTCGCTTTCACTTCTGCTGACCGAATGAACTTAGTCTTCGCCTCGGTGTAGGTCTCTCTGTCCGTCCCGAACTCCGCCGCCAGTCGCGCCTTGAGTTCGTAGTAGTCCCGTGCTTCCTCTGGGTGCTCGCGCAGGTAGTCGCGGAACAGCAGGTGCCGCTCCCAGAATTCGCTCCCGTACTCCACTAGGTGGATCTGGTGACTCCGTGTTCCGTCCGTGTACTTGCGGAAGTACAGCCTCCCCGGTATCCCGAACTCGCCTTTGCACTGGTAGCCCAGCTCCTCCAGCGGCCGTACGCACTCCTCGCTGTCGGCCTGTCGGCGTAGGCCCACTGTGATGTCTATGATCGGCTTGGCGCCCAGCCCGGGCACCGCCGTGCTCCCCACGTGCTCGATGGCGACGACCAGATCGCCGAGAGCGCTGGCTATCAGGTCACGCTCCCGCTGGAATGCGGCGGGCCACGACGGGTCGTATTCGGCCACCTCCACCGGCTCGAAGTCTGCCTCCGGCACCACCGCTGTCCTACGCCCCCTCGGCGCCGTCGGTTCCCGCGGGCGCCAGTACCAGCCGGCCTCGTGCCTGCTTCTCCACCGAAGCCCGCTCCCACGGCATCGCGTGGTGCTCCACACGCTGCCACAGGCCGATCAAATCGCCGTAGTGGCGGCTACCCGGGTGGCCCGACTGGCCGGAAGGGATCACCGCCAGGCTGTTGTCGAAGTTGCCCATGTCGATGATCTGCCGGTAGCACGATGTGGGGCCCCTCAGTTCGTAGTCATAGTACGGCGCGTAGGCCGTCTGCCATACCGTGTTGGGGTCGCCGCCCACAGCCACCGGCCCTCGATTGAACAGCCGGGACAGGGGACGGGCCTGCCCCAGCGGATGGTTGAACGCCTGCCGGTGCAGCCTTCCCCACTGCCACTGCGACACGTCATCACCCAGAAGCCCTCGCAGCTCCCCCACCGCCGAGGCCAGCGCCTCCTGCATCGCCTCCTTCCAGCTCTTCCCCGCGAACCACTTCTTTCTCTGGCGCATCTTCCCCAGAAGCCACGAAGGCGCGACCTGGAAGAAGCTGCCGTTGGGCCGCAGGGGATGCATCCCGCGGCCCATGTAGAACTCGGACCACGAACCTAGCTTCTCTTCCAGCGCCTTCCGGACCAGGTGGGTGAAGAACACTTCGAACACGCAGGCCCCGACGCTGTCCGCCGCCACCGTGTGGTCCCAGGCCCGCACGAATGTCAGCGCCCGCTTTGACCACTCGTCCTTCCCCTCCAACTCCAGCATCCGAGGCGCCAGCTCCCGTGCTGGCAGCGACAGCAGATCGCTCTGCATGTGCCGGAAGTCCTCGATGGAGAGCCTCTCTTTCTCCTCCAGCATCTCGATGATGCGCTCCTGGCGGGGGCTGTCGGCCCAGTTCGCGCTCAGGAAGTGCGGATAGTCGTCGTCCGCGATCTTGTTGTTCGCCGTCGCCACCCAGTTCGTGGACGGATTGAGTGCCGAGGGCAGCTCATCGAATGGTATCCATCCCGTCCACTCGTACTCGCTGCTCCAGCCGGGCACGGGCAGCACCCCGTGTCCCTTCGCCCGCACCGGCACCAGCCCACCCAACTGGTATCCGATGTTCCCGTCCACGTCCGCGTAAACGAAGTTCTGCGAGGGCGCTGGCCACATGCGCAGCGCGTCTCGGAACTCCTCCCAGTCGCGGGCGCCCATCAACATCGTTATCCCTTGTATCTGGTGCGCTGGCTCCAGCACGACGCTGCGCAGCGACAGCGTTCGCGTCTCGCCCTTGATGCATGGGCTGATCACCGGCCCGTGGCGGGTGACCAGCACCTCCTCCACCACCGGCCTCTTGCCCCCCCGCACCCTGATCTCCTCCCGCACCATCTTGCCGTCCACCCATTGCCCCTCGTAGGAGTACTGCGACGGGTTATCCGGGTTCACCCTCTCGACGTACAGGTCGTCCCCGTCCACGATCGCCGCTGTCAGTCCCCACGCGATGTGGTCATTGTGCCCGATGAGCACACCGGGGGTCGCCGGCAGGCAGGCCCCCGCCGCCTTCATCTCGGGCGAGTCCACATGGTACTCCCAGAACAGCGACGGCATCTGCAGTGGCAGGTGAGGGTCGTTCGCGAGCAGCGGCTTGCCTGTAGCGGACTTCTTCCCGTTCACCGCCCAGCTATTGCTCATGCCGGGGCCGGTCAGCGCCCCCGCAAGCTCCGCCACGATGCCGTAGTCCTCCTCCAGCGACGGCCCCGCGCCCTTCGCCGCAGTCCCCGGCGGCACGATCAGCGGCTTGCCCACGGGGTACCCCGGCTCAAGCTCCGCCATCACCTCGGCTCCGAACCGCTCCACCGTCCACGAGCGCAGGATCTCCGTGTCCCAGTTCCCGGACAGCGCCCAGCTCATGAACCGCGCGAACGTTATCGTGTCTATCGGGTGCCATCGCTGCGGCCGGTAGCGGAGGATGCTGAACTCGATGGGTAGGGGGCCTCTCTCCAGATAAGCGTTGACGCCGGCGCTGAACGCCTCCAGCACCGCTCTCTCCGTCGCCTCGGGCTTCGCCCAGTCCCCCTCCGACACCCGACGGAACCCGATCCGACGCGTCAGCCGGTCGTACTCCAGCGCTGGCTCCCCCAGCACCTCCGCCAGCGTCCCCGATGCCACCCTCCGGTTGAACTCCATCTGCCACAGCCTGTCCTGCGCCTGCGTGTACCCTACCGCGAACACCAGGTCGCGCATGTTGCTCGCGTAGATGTGCGGCACCCCCCAGCGATCACGCAGAACCTCCACACCCGCCTGCAGACCGCGCAGCCTCGCCCGCCCCTTTCGCCGCGGCACCGGCCGCTGCAGCAAGTAGTACGCCCCCGCCGAAGCCGCCCCGGCGGTCACCAGCAGCCCCAGCGCCATCGTCCTCAGTGTCCTCGCCATCGCCATCTCCAGTCCTCCTATCTGCCTATGTCCTGCCCCTCGTCGCTCCCCCCACCGCCTCCTCGATCTCTTCCTTGCTCACGGGGCCCTCTCGCAACACCTCGATTGTATCGTGCGTTATGTCGACTACGGTCGACTCCACCCTACTCTGGCACGGCCCCCCGTCGATCACGAGATCGACCATCTCCCTCATCTGGAACGCGACCTCCTGCGCTGACACCGGTGGCGATGCCCCCGCCCGGTTCGCGCTCGTACCGGTCAGCGGCTCGCCCAGCCCTCGCACGATGGCGCGCACGACCTCGTGGTCCGGCACGCGCAGCGCCGCCGTCTCCCCGCCCGCCAGCGCCAGACTCCGGTACTCCGGCGCCTTTCGCATCACGATCGTTAGAGCTCCCGGCCAGAACCGGGCCGCCAGCGCCTTCGCCAGCGGCGTCAACTCCGCTACCAGAGCGGCGTCCGACGTGTCCGCCAGGAGCAGGGGCAGCGCCTTGTCCGGAGGCCGTCCCTTCACGGCGAACAGCCGCCGCACGGCCGCGTCGTCGCCTGCCGCTGCCCCGATGCCGTAGACGGTGTCGGTGGGATAGCAGACCAGTCCGCCGCTGCGCAGGATGCGCACCGCCTCCTCGATGCAGGCGCGGTCCGTAGCGGTGATTATCCTTGTCTCGCTCAACTCAAATCGCGTGGGGAGAACCTAATCACAGCGCTAAACAACCCGGGGAAACGGCTAACCCACCTACACACTTGACCCGCCGCCCGTCCTAATGCTACCATCGGCGAAAGAGCCTGCCCTGCCTATCCGCCTCTGGCGGGAGTCTGTCGAAGGGAGGGCGACCTGCCCCGTGCCGGATACTGAAGCCAGCCCCGAATCCACCCACCGTGTTCGCACCTCCGGTGACTTGGAGGTCTCTACCTACCTGGAGATCGCTCGCCAGCGAGAGGGCGAAGAGCCCCGCGAGGGGCAACCCCCTGCCCAGCCGGAAACCGTAGTCGTCCTCGATTTCGGCTCACAGTATAGCATGCTCATCGCCCGCCGAGTCCGCGAGTGCCGCGTCTACTGCGAACTGGTCCCCGCCGACGCCCCCTGGGAGCAGGTCCAGAAGCTGAACCCCCGCGGCTTCATCCTCTCCGGCGGCCCCGCCTCCGTATACAACGACGGCGCACCCCTCGCTCCCACCTACGTCTTCGACTCCGGCCTCCCCGTCCTCGGCATCTGCTACGGCATGCAGCTCGTCGCACACCAACTCGGTGGCCGCGTCGCCCCCTCCGGCGAGCGCGAGTACGGCCACGCCGTCATCTACCAGGGCGACTCCCCCACCGACATCTTCGCCGGCCTCCCCCCCTCCATGCCCGTCTGGATGTCCCACGGCGACCGCGTCATCGAGCCCCCGCCCGGCTTCCGCTCCCTCGCCCACTCCGAGAACTCCCCCATCGCTGTCATGGGCAACGACGCCGGCATCATCGGCCTCCAGTTCCACCCCGAGGTCGTCCACACCCCCCAGGGCAAGGCCCTCATCGAGAACTTCGTCCTCCGCCTCTGCGGCTGCCGCGGCGACTGGACCCCCGGCAACTTCATCGCCGACTCCATCCTCCGCATCCGCGAGCAGGTGGGCGACGGCAGGGTCCTCTGCGCCCTCTCCGGCGGCGTCGACTCCGCCGTCACCGCCGCCCTCGTCCACCGCGCCGTCGGCGACCAGCTCGTCTGCATCTTCGTCAACAACGGCCTCCTCCGCCGCGAGGAGCCCGACCGCGTCCAGCACACCTTCCGCCGCCACCTCAACATCAACCTCGTCTACGTCGACGCCACCGACCGCTTCCTCGACCGCCTCGCCGGCGTCATCGACCCCGAGGAGAAGCGCGGCATCGTCGGCGAGACCTTCATCCGCGTGTTCGAGGAGGAGGCCGACAAGCTCGGACGCATGGACTTCATCGCCCAGGGCACCACCTACCCCGACGTCATCGAGAGCGCCGCCACCGACAGCGCCCCTTCGGGCGCCCGTATGGGCGCCGCTGCCAAGATCAAGACCCACCACAACGTCGGCGGTCTGCCCAAGGAGATGACCTTCACCCTCATCGAGCCGCTGCGCTTCCTGTTCAAGGACGAGGTACGCCAGGTCGGCATTGCCCTCGGCCTGCCCGAGGAGATGGTCCGCCGCCAGCCCTTCCCCGGCCCCGGCCTCGCCATCCGCATCATCGGCGAGGTCACCCGCGACAAGCTCGAGACCCTCCGCTCCTGCGACTGGATCGTCATGAACGAGGTGAAGAAGGCCGCCCTCTACAACGACCTCTGGCAGGCCTTCGCCGTCCTCACCGACTCCCGCTCCGTCGGCGTCATGGGCGACTTCCGCACCTACGGCCACGTCGTCGCCCTGCGCGCCGTCACCGCCGAGGACGCCATGACCGCCGACTGGGCCCGCCTCCCCTACGATTTGCTGGCGAGGATCGCCAACCGCATCGTCAACGAGGTTCCCGCCGTCAACCGCGTCGTCTACGACATCACCAGCAAGCCCCCCGGCACCATCGAGTGGGAGTGACGGTGGCAAGCGCATCGTCTGAACCTGTCTCCACCCCGTCTGCGCCCAACCCCCGCAGGCGCGGGTCGCCAGACCCGCGCCCCATGCCGCGTACTTCAGTGCGCGGTGCTAGCGTCGTCTACGACATCACGTCCAAGCCCCCCGGCACCATCGAGTGGGAATGACGGTGGCAAGCGCATCGTCTGAACCTGTCTCCACCCCGTCTGCGCCCAACGCCCGCAGGCGCGGGTCGCCAGACCCGCGCTCCATGCCGCGTACTTCAGTGCGCGGTGCTGGAGTAGTGTACGACATCACCTCGAAGCCCCCGGGGACGATTGAGTGGGAGTAGTGCTGACAACCCCGCCTGCCAGCCTCCGGCCTTTGCGCTATAATTCTTAGGGCGTAGGGATCCACCTAGGGGGCAGTGGGCGCGTATGTCTAAGATTGAACTCCCGCAGCTTCGTCTTAAGAACAGCCTCGTGACTCTCGGCCTGGGTGCAATCGGAGTGGCGATTAGCACCGCGGCCTTCCTTCTGCCGGACGCTTCACTGAGGTCGCGCGTTGCGGTGTTCACGATCGTCGCAAGTATCGTGGGGGCGCTCACCGTGCTCTACTTCGTGCGGTTTGTCGTGTGGTGGGGTCACGCCGTGGGCCGCCGAGTCCTGGCCTATGACGGGCTGTTGCAGTCGATCCATCATGAACAACGCGAGCGCGCCGAGGTTGAGACTCGAATAGCTCTAGCGCTGGGGGTCACCCGACTGCCGGTCTCCAAGCTCATCAAGGATGGCGAGGCCATCAAGTTAGTGGTCCCCCTTCGTCGTGGCGTTGATGTCCACCTATCCGATGTTCTGCTCCTGGTAGATGAACGTGGCCCTCAAGCGAGAGCACGAGTGGATTTCGTCAACGGTGCCAAGGCTGAGGCGTCCCTCACGTGGTACTCCGATCCCCTAGCCAGGGGGTGGTTCGTCAAGAACATAACCCCACTGGGACTACCTGTACCTCCTGGAACCGTTGTGTACAGCGTGAGTTCCATGCGGCGGAAGTTAGAGCAATATGCACACCAGCTAGGAGAGGAGGAAGGAAGAGATGGCTGAGCTAATTGAAGGGCGTGTATCTGCGATAGTCAGCATCAGGGAGGTTGCCATCAACCGAGGCTCAGAGCACGGCGTTACTGAGGGCATGGTCTTTGCCATCCTCGCTGAGTCTCCCTTCGAAATCACTGATCCAGAGACAGAAAAAACCCTCGGGAAAATGGATCGAGTAAAGGTACGTGTCAAGGTCTCCGAGGTGAGGAGGAAGTGGGCCCTAGCCCGAACCTATGAGACACAGCCGACGTCGTCTCACCCCTTTAACCTCTTTGAGTCTATCTACGCTTCTTACCCAGCACGACCTAGGACCCTGAGAGTAGAGGACTCCGAGTTACCGCCACCCCTGGCTGAGGAGGAAAGCTTCGTAAAGCGCGGAGATAGAGTCCGGCAGGTCGCTGGAGGCGACGAGGAAGCGTCCGATTAGTCCCAGTTGCGTCCACACTTGCAGTTCCGGGCATGGCTACCCCCCGTCGTTCCCAGCGCAGCGAGGAATTTGGCGGCGCGCTCGCAGCCTGCCAGACGCGGCCGCAAACGGCTCCCCTAACTCTGTCTGTAGCTCTTGTCCTCCGCCTTGAACCGCTTGAACTCGGCCTCGCACGCCCTTCTCAAGCGAGCCGCCAGCCGTCCCTGCGCTTCGGCGTCCGGCTGCTCCGGCACGTAGCTGCGGCCGCCCGTCTGCGCGTCCTCCGCTATCATCCGCTCCGCCAGTGTGTCGTACAGCTCTATCATCGCTCTCCTCTCAGGCTGTGAGCTTCCCCACTTCTATTGGATGCATTCCCGCGGATTCCGTTACGGCCCCCCTACCGTAACATCCCGCCCCCTGCTGCGTCCTTACTCGGTACGAATAACCGGTAAAGGAATCGCCATGCTTGACACCGTGACCTGTCCCAACTGCGACGCCGAGGACCTCCGCGGCGTCCGCTTCTGCCCCCACTGTGGCACCGGGCTCGGCGGCAACGGCACCGCTCCCGCCGTCCACGCCCCCCTCGTCCGCCTCCTCACGGAAGTCGCCGACCTCCAGCGGGAGCTCCTCCGCCAGCTCGACAAGGGCCGCCGCACCCACTTCCGCCAGTTCGAGCGCGCCATCGCCGCCCAGACCGATAGCCTGCAGCGCACCCTGGAGCACCACTCCCGCCAATCGGAGCGGCTCTTGGCCTGGCAGAAGTGGACCATCGGCCTCGCCGGAGCCGTCGTCCTCCTCGTGGTCGTCGCCGTCGCCGTTATCGGCTGACCGCCGTCGCCCCCGGCTCGCGTCTCCCCCGCCCTTTTGACCTCATCCCCCTGCGGCGCTATCCTTGCCGACGACAGCCCCACAGCCTCCTACAGCGCCGAGAAGCCGTGCGCGCCGTGGAGGAACTGCAGCCTGAGGAGGTCACGCAATGCCCGAGTTCATGAATCCCTTCAGCGGCAAGGTGCCGGAGCGCAAGCTCACCCTCGAAGAGCTGATCCGCGCCATCCGATTGGACCTCGCTGCCGAGCACGAGGCCGTTCACCTCTACATGTCGCACGCCGACGCCACCGACCATCCCCTGGCCAAGAAGGTTCTCGTTGACATCGCCGATGAGGAGCGGGTTCACGCCGGCGAATTCGCCCGCCTGCTCAGCATCCTCACCGGGAACGAGGACAAGTTCCTCGCGGAGGGCGCCCAGGAGGTGGACGAGATGGCCGCTGAGGGCGACAAGTAACCTGGCGTCGGGCCCTCAGTTCGTGGTCAGGGGAGGAGGCTGACGGAGCCTCGCATCCAACACGGCCTACTCGGCTGACTCCCCTGCTCTCCCATGCCACCTCCCCCTCACACCTCCCTCCCCTTCGCGGTATCCTTGCCTCATGACCCTCACCCTCACCCCATCCGTCGTCGTGCGTCGCGGTCCCGCCCGCCAAACGGCGCCTTTTCCCTATCTGACGAGCTTGATTGTCCGTTCCCCGCTTCCTGTCGAACGTCGCTCAATCAACGGAACGGGCTCCGTGGGCTTCCGCGCCGGATACGGGAACCCGCCCCCGCGAATCCTTTCGCGCCCGAACGATCAAACCCCGTATCTGGCCCGCCCCCATCGATCAAACCCCAGATACGAAAACACCCTTGATCGTCCGCCGCTTGCGGCTGGGCGGCGCCACGGGCTACGATGGCGCCGTCGTGAACGTCCTCCTTGTCGGTTCTGGCGCCCGTGAGCATGCCCTCGCCTGGAAGCTCCGCCAGTCCCCCAGGCTCACCGACCTCTTCATCGCCCCCGGAAACGCCGGCACCGCCGCCCTGGGCGCCAACCTGCCCGTCAAGGCGTCGGATATCGATGGCCTGGCTCGTGCCGCCAAGGACAACCACTGCGAGCTCGTCGTCGTCGGCCCGGAGGACCCCCTCGCCCGCGGCCTCGTCGACCGGCTGACGGTGGAGGGCATCGCCGCCTTTGGCCCCACCCAGGCGGCCGCCCGTATCGAGTCCTCCAAGGCCTTCGCCAAGGACCTCATGCAGCGTCACGGCATACCGACCGCCGCCTTCGCTGTCTTCACCAACCGCACCGACGCCCGCAACTACGTGCAGGGCCTCAGCCAGCCGCCCGTGGTGAAGGCCGACGGCCTGGCGGCGGGCAAGGGCGCCATCGTCTGCGATTCCCAGGAGGAAGCGCTCCGCGCCATCGACCAGATGTTGGGCGAAGAGGCCGCTTTCGGCGCCGCCGGCCAGACCGTCGTCATTGAGGAGCGCCTCAGCGGCCGCGAGGTCACTGCCCACGCCTTCACCGACGGCCGCACCACTCTGTCGACGCCCTTCTCCTGCGACTACAAGCGGGCGATGGACGGGGACGAGGGCCTCAACACGGGGGGCATGGGCGCCTACAGCCCCCCCGGCTGGCTCGACGCCGAAACCGCCCGCCGCATCGACGAGGAGATCACGCCCGCCACCGTCTCAGCCATGATGGCGGAAGGGGTGCCCTACCGCGGCTTGCTCTACCCCGGCGTCATCGTCACGCCCACCGGCCCCCAGGTCCTCGAGTTCAACTGCCGCTTCGGCGACCCGGAGACGCAGGCGATCCTCCCTCGCCTCAAGACTGACCTCCTCGAGATCTGCCTCGCCGTGGCCGGCAACCGCCTCCACGAAATCGAGATCGAGTGGTCGGAGCAGGCGTGCGTGTGTGTCGTCCTCGCCTCCGGCGGCTACCCGGAGGACTACGACACCGGCTTCCCCATCTCCGGCCTCTCCCAGGTGGAGCCCGACGTGATGGTCTTTCACGCCGGCACCGCCCTCGCCGACGACGGCTCGGTGGTGACCAGCGGCGGCCGCGTCCTCACCGTCGCTGCCCTGGGGGACACCCTGGCCGATGCCCGGACGACGGCCTACCGCAACGTCCAGCGCATCCACTTCTCCCGCTGCCACTACCGCCGCGACATCGCCGCCCCCGCCCAGCAGGCGCGGGTGGAGTAGCCGGTCACCTGTGATAGAATGCGCAGATGATCGTCAAGCACGATTCAGTTGAGCCCGTTAATTTCGATGGGCTGAAGATACGCGACTACACGGCCGGACAAGACGCTGGTTCATCGCTGGCCGTCATCAAGGTTCCACCCGGCGTTCGACACCGCCGAGCGTATTCCACGCGCTCCGACAAGTACTACTATGTCGTGGCCGGACGTATTCGATTCACGCTCAATGGGGACGAACATGACCTTGTTCGTGGCGACTTCTGTTTGATACCTCGGAACCAGCGCTTCTGCTACGAGAACAGAACAGCACGGACCGCCGTCTTGATCCTTGTTCACACCCCCTCCTTCGATCTACGGTCCGAAGTCTTCGTAGAGGACAGTGGAGGAGCCACGTGAACAGGTCCATTGTCGTTGGCCAGATGCCTAGGGCAATTCGCAAAGTTGCGACTTGTCCCTCATTCCATTCGGATTGACTGCCATGCCTCGCGTAGCCGTCCTCACCGGCTCCCAGTCCGACGTCTCCGTCCTGGAGCCCTGCCTCCAAACCCTCAGCGAACTCGGCATCGAGCACGAGCTACACGTTATGTCCGCGCACCGTACGCCGGAGAAGGTGCAGCAGTTCGCCGCGGCCGCCGCTGACCAGGGCTTCGAGGTGATCATCGCCGCTGCCGGCATGGCCGCGCACCTCCCCGGCGTCGTCGCCGCCTGGACCACCCTCCCCGTGATCGGCGTCCCCGTCGGCAAGCCCGGCATGTCAGGCCTCGACGCCCTCCTCTCCATCGCTCAGATGCCCCCCGGCGTGCCCGTCGCCTGCATGGCCGTCAACGGGGCCAAGAACGCCGCCCTCTACGCCGCCGCCATCCTCGCCCTCAAGCACCCCGACGTCGGCCGGGCCCTCGAACGGTTTCGCCGCGCGCAGTCTCAGACCTAGCTCGCCTCAAAGGAGGACCCATGCCCCTCATCGACTACGATTCCGCCACCCCCGTCGAGATGCTCCCCGGCGTCGTCCGGCGCACCCTCACCGACGGCGACCGCCTCATGCTCATCGAGGTCACCGTGGAAAAGGGCGCCGTCGTCCCCATGCACACTCACCCCCACGAGCAGACCGGCTACCTGATCTCCGGCCGCTTCCTGTTCGAGCTGGGCGACGAGAAGCGCGAGATCGGGCCGGGCGACTGCTGGCTGGTGCCCTCCAACGTTCCCCACCAGGTCACCGCCCTGGAGCGCTCCCTCGCCCTGGACATCTTCTCCCCGCCGCGGGAGGACTACCGCTAGGAGGCCCCAAGGCTGGCCGAACGCGGCGGCATCTGAGCCTCGACTCCTCCGGCCGTCCGTGTGAGTGTGGGGTAAAACCCCACGCAAATGACATAACTCACCCGACAGACAAACCCCTGCTTGTTCGCTTAGGGTGCTGGCGGTGGCGGGGGCACGCTGAGGGGGCGGCGACAATGCTTTCGCGGGAATTGCGGCGATGATACGCTGCGTCCCGGCAGTTCGCGGGGGTGAGCCATGAGATACCCGGCTGCAGCGATTCTGCTCGGCATCCTGACGATCTTGCTGTCAGCCTTCTGGAGCGCTGGAGACAGTGCCGCCCAGAAGGGGGGGGCGGGGGGGCCATCCGTGAGCGTGGAACTCGACGTCTACTGGGTGAGCAACCCCGAGAACGTCCGCATCCAGTCCAGCCTTGGCGAGGGCCCGTACTTCGAAGCCTGGGTGCAGTTTACCCCGCCCCAGTGGGGTCTCGCCGCCGACGCTGACATACCCGACGGCGCGCAGGTAGGCGACTCATGGGTCAGTGGAAACATCGGGGTCGGGTGGGGCGACAACCCTCCCTGCAACTTCCAGACCAATCACAATTTGCAGTGGCTGGATGCCACCACTGACAACAGCCCCGGCAACTCCTTCGGCTACGACCCGGCAATCAATCCGATATGGGATCCCACCTGGCCCGGCTACGATATCATGGGCAGCGGCCTGGAGAGGGCGGTGGAGCAATACCCCGACTTCCTCAACACCATGTTCCCGGGAATCACACCGCGGGCCCGCTACTACGTCCACACGACCACCGGCGGCGGCGAGACGATCTCCCAGTACCTGATCTTCGAGCCGGGCACGGCCCTGCCCGGCCTTCCTCCCTTTGACCCGGGCGACGGCTACCCTGCCCTCATCGTCGATAACGACCCCACGGCCCCGCCCGAGCCCGGCCACAGCCACACCGTTGACATCTGCACCCCGTGGCAGAGTGAGGACAACTTCTGGGCATATAGCGGGGACAACCCGGGCACCGCGGCCGACGAAAGCGGCATTGCCGTCCGCACCAACCCTGCGGACTGGGGCAACTACCCCTTCCGAACCTTTGTCCGCGACCGGCCGGACGCTGACGGCGACGGCATCGAGAACCACCTGGACACCTGCCCCTACGACCCCAACTGGGACGAGCACCCCAGTGACGGCAGCGGGCCCGACGGCGACGGCCTGGACAGCGCCTGCGATCCGTTCTGGGACGTTACGAACGACGACGAGGATGGCGACGGGTACGTCAACCGCGGCGACAACTGTCCGCTGGTTGCCAACGGCCTCAGCGAGGACAACCAGGCCGACGACGATGGCGACGGCATCGGCGACGCTTGCGATGACAACCTCGGCAGCGTCGATGGCCCCGGCGACGACTACTGGTGGGACTACTGGGTTGAGGTCTCGGGCGACAGCGACATGGACAACTGGTCGGACGCCTTCGAGAGAATCGTCGGCTCCGATCCCAATAACCCCTACAGCTACCCGGAGCACCTGCGCGCCGACCCGGCCAAGTGCTCCGACGGCGTAGACAACGACCTTGATGGACTGGTCGACGGCTACGACCCGGGCTGCGACGTCGACGACGACGGTGTAGTCAACGCCTTCGACGCGTGTCCCGACAACCCGGAGGACTGGGACGGATTCGAGGATGCCGACGGCTGCCCCGACAACGACAACGACATGGACGGCATCTGGGACTGGGAGGAGCAGTGGACGGACACCGGCGTCTGGTGCGCCAACATCCCGGAGGACTTTGACTCCTACCACGACTGGGACGGCTGCCCTGACCCCGACAACGACCGGGACGGCTTCCCCGACGCCACCGACGAGTGCCCAGGCACCGACTGGACCGCTGGCCCAGACGGTATCGCAGATAGCGGCGACGAGCCGCTGAATGAGCTGTCCGTCCCCATCCAGACGAAAGAGGACTACGACGGTGTCCTCGACATCGACGGCTGCCACGACTCCCCGGGGGACGACTACGATCTCGACGGGTGGACGGACGAACTGGAGGCGCTGGACATCGGGACGAACCCGGCTCTGGCCTGCCCTCTCACAGCCATCGGCGACGACGAGGAGCCGGACGCGTGGCCGCCGGACTTCGATGACAACCGGGTGATCAACCTCGGTGACGTGTTCAACGTGCTCCCGCCCCACTTCGGCTCCAGTCCAGGGATGCCCGATACAGATGGTGACGGCGTTGCCGACTGGAGCCCCCGGCGAGACCTAGTCCCGGACGGCGTTATCAATCTGGGGGACGTGTTCATGGTGCTGCCGCCGGTGTTCGGCACCTCGTGCACGCCCTGAGCTTGCGAGGGGGTGGCGCCGCGATTGCGTTCCATTTGGCCATGCTTTTGGGGTATGAACGGCGGATGATACGGGACTGCAGCCTGTAGGCTGCGGCATTCGGTAGGGATTGAGGTCACACCCATAAGGGTGTGGCCTCGGCCTGCAATAGCATGAATCGGCCAGATGCTATCCGCGTCGTCGACCCGCTTCCCCCTCGCCCCGCCATGCTCTAACATAATGCCGTGCTAGTCGCCTCGGCTCCTGCCGTCGCCCGCGCCCAACCCGCAGACTCCTCCCTGCCCTCGTCAACGTATCGCCCGCTGCCATGATAGAGCGCTACACCCGGCCCGAGATGGGCCGCATCTGGACAGAGCAGAACAAGTACGACAAGTGGCTGCAGGTGGAGCTCGCCGTCTGCGAGGCCTGGGCAGAGCGAGGCGTCATCCCCAAGGACGCTCTGCCCAAGCTCCGGAAGGCCCGCTACAACCTCGATGACATCGCCCGCTACCTGCCCGAGATGCACCACGATATGACCGTCTTCCTGCGCTCCCTCGCCGACTCCCTAGGCGCCGAATCGCGCCACATCCATGTCGGTCTCACCTCGAACGATGTCTGGGACACCGGCCTCGCTCTCCAGCTCATCGAGGCCACGGAACTGCTGGAGCAGGACCTGCGGTCCCTCATGGACGCCGTCCGCGAGAAGGCCCTGGAGCACAAGGAGACCATATGCATCGGCCGCACCCATGGCGTCCACGCCGAGCCCACAACCTTCGGCCTCAAGCTCGCCGCCTGGTGGGACGAGCTCCGTCGCCAGAGTCACCGTCTCACCCAGGCTAAGGAGACCGTCTCCGTCGGCAAGATCAGCGGCACCGTGGGCACCCACGCCACCGTCCCTCCGGACGTGGAGGCCGACGTCTGTGGCCGCCTTGGCCTTCTGGTGGAGCCTGTGTCGACCCAGATCGTCCACCGTGATCGACACGCTCACTACGTGTCGACGCTGGCCCTCATCGCCGCTAGCCTGGAGAAGTTCGCGACGGAGATCCGCCACCTCCAGCGCACCGAGGTTCTCGAGGCCGAAGAGCCCTTCGCCGAGGGGCAGACCGGCTCCTCCGCCATGCCCCACAAACGCAACCCGGAGAAGTGCGAGCGCATCTCCGGCCTTGCTCGCCTCTTCCGCGGCTATGCCTCCACCGCCCTGGAGAACGTCGCCCTGTGGCACGAGCGCGACATCTCCCACTCCTCCGTGGAGCGCATCATCCTGCCGGACGCGTGCATCCTCCTGGACTACATGCTCGACATGTTCGCGTGGATCGTCCGCGGCTTGCAGGTCTACCCGGAGAATATGCAGCGCAACCTGGAGGCCACACAGGGGGTGATCTTCTCCCAGCGCGTCCTCCTGGCCCTCATCGATAAGGGGCTGGCCCGCGAGGAAGCGTACAAGCTCGTGCAGAGCAACGCCATGCGCGCCTGGCAGAAGCGCACGCCCTTCCTCGACCTCCTGTGCGAGGACGAAGGGGTAACGCGCCACCTCTCCCGCAACGAACTGGCACCGCTATTCGACTACGGTTTCTTCCTCCAACACCTGGACGAGAGCTTCCGGAGGATAGGGCTATGACCGCCATCCTCACCGAGACCACCCTCGACCTGCCCCTGGCCGCCCGCGGCAAGGTGCGCGACATCTACGACCTCGGCGATAAGCTCCTCATCGTCGCCACCGACCGCATCTCCGCCTTCGATGTCGTCCTGCCCACCGGCATCCCGGACAAGGGCTTGGTTCTAACGCAGCTCTCCGCCTTCTGGTTCGAGAAGACGGGAGACATCGTCCCCAACCACTTCTTGGGCGTCGTCGACGGCACCCGCATCGAGGGCGTGCCCGTGGAGCTTCCCCGCGACCTCATCGGCCGCGCTATGCTCGTCCGCAAGGCGCGGCGGCTGGACGTGGAGTGCATCGTTCGCGGCTACGCTGTGCTGGGCAGCGCTGGCTGGGCCGAGTATCACGAGAGCGGCAGCATCAGCGGCATCCAGCTACCCAGGGGCCTCGAGGAGGCGCAGGAGCTGTCCGAGCCCATCTTCACGCCGACAACGAAGGCGGAAGAGGGCCATGATGAGAACATCACCTTCGACCAGGTGGTGGACCTCGTCGGGGAGCGGGCTGGCAACGCCGTGGCCCTGCGCTCTCTGGCCGTCTACCGCTTCGGCCGCGACTACGCCCGCGAGCGGGGCATCATCATCGCCGACACCAAGTTCGAGTTCGGCTGGCTCGACGACGAGGTGATCCTCATCGATGAGTGCCTGACGCCGGACTCGAGCCGCTTCTGGCCCGCTGACCAGTACAAGGTCGGCCAGACCCAGCCCAGCTTCGACAAGCAGTACGTCCGCGATTACCTCACCGAGATAGGGTGGGACCGCACGCCCCCAGCGCCGGAGATCCCCCCGGAGGTCGCTGCCAGGACCGGCGAGAAGTACCGTGAGGCCTTTCACCGCATCACCGGCCGCGAGCTGATCCGGTCCTAGCCGCGCCTGCCCGCCTCAGGCGGGTTTGACGCCCCTCCGCCTACGCGATAGAATGCGGGCGCTCCCGCTACCCGAGACTCGATATGACCGCACCGATCTCCGCAGACGTCGAAGCGTTCCTCCGCCACCCTCACGTGGCCGCCCTGGCCACCGCCCGCCCCGACGGCCGCCCCCACGTTACCCCCGTCTGGTACGACTTCGACGGCAGGGAGTTCACCGTGTCCACCTTCCGCACCACCCAGAAGCTGAAGAACGTTTCACACAAGGGGTTCGCCGCTCTCTGCATCTTCACCCACGAGCCGCCCTATCGAAACGTCATCGTTCAGGGCACCGCCCGCGTCGGCAGCCCCTTGGACAACGTATGGCGGCAACGTCTGGCCACCCGCTATCTGGGCGAGCACGCTGGCCGCGTCTATGTCCAGGAGACCGCCGACTGGGATGTCATCGCCATCCACATCCGGCCCCTTCGCTGGGCCTGCGCTGGCTTCGAAGAGATTGAGGGAGCGACATCATGACGCTGGAGCCGGATGTCCAGCAACGGGTTCTCTCCTACGTCCGCCATCAGGCCGCGAAGGATTCGGACGATCTTGCCACCCTCATGGAGCGCACTGCTGCCGAATGCGCCCGCTGCCTGGAGGGCATCTGCGAGGAGCAGGCCGCGTTCCAGTATGAGCAGGAGTGGTCCGTCAAGGAGGTGCTGGGCCACCTAGTGGGCTCGGTGGCGCTGGTGAACAGCGACATTGCCCGCATAGCCGAGGCCAAAGAGCCGAGCCCCGCGTACGGAGTCGGCGGGACCTCCGGCGGCGAACGGCCCTTCGAGGAACTGCGACAGGCCCTCGCCGATGAGTGGGAAGGGAGTGTCAAGCTGGTCCGTTCGCTATCGGAGGAGGCGGGCTACAAGCCGATGCCGGAGCACCCCTGGTTCGGTCCGTTGAACGGCAAAGAGTGGATCGTTTTCCAGCGCTTGCATGCCATGGACCACATCCAGCAGATCGAGATGATCAAGGCCCATCCGGACTACCCAAAGGACTAGTGCCATGTACCTCGCTCGTGTCTACGTGACCCTCAAGCCCACCGTCAACGACCCCCAGGGCCTGACCATCCGCGGTGCCCTCCACTCCCTGGGCTTCGCTGACGTGGAGTCGGTGCGCGCCGGCAAGTACCTGGAAGTGCGCATCGCCGACGATGATCGGGGCAAGGCCGAGAAGCAGCTTGCGGAGATGTGCCGCAAGCTGCTGGCCAACCCCGTGATCGAAGACTACCGGTTCGAGTTGGAGGACGCGGCGAGGGCCTAGCCGCCCCCCAACCGCTCATCCTGAGCCTGTCGAAGGATCATCCTGGTTGGGGCGGGGCCTAGTCTGAACGGAGTTCAGGGGTGGGCTGGGTGGGACGAACAACGTTGGGGTGGGGTGGCTCCGCTCCTGGTTCGACAGGCTCACCACGCGCGGACGCGAGTCCCCTACAGCGTTTCCTTGGTGCTCGGGACCTCCCCCGCTAGCCGCGGGTCGATGGCCGCGGCCTGGCGCAGCGCCCGCGCCAGCGCCTTGAACGCCGCCTCCACCCGGTGGTGGTCGTTTTCCCCGGCCAGCTCCCGCACGTGCAGGTTGAGCCGGCCCTCGCTGGCGAAGGCGGACAGGAAGTGATGGACGTTCTCCGTAGGAAGCTGCCCCACCATCTCCCGCTCGAACCCGAACTGGATGCTGGCGTGACCGCGGCCACCCAGGTCCACTGCCACCAGGGCCAGCGCCTCGTCCAGGGGCACGACGGCGTCCCCAAACCGTGAGATGCCCCGCCGCTCGCCCAGCGCCTCGTTCAGCGCCTGGCCCAGCACCAGCCCCACGTCCTCCACGAGGTGGTGCGGATCGCGGTCGATGTCGCCGCTGGCTTCAACGGTTATGTCGAACAGGCCGTGCCGCGCTAGCTGCTCCAGCATGTGGTCGAGCATGCCGATGCCGGTGGACACGTCGTAGCGGCCACTCCCGTCCAGCGTCAGCTCCACCGAGACGGTCGTCTCGCGCGTCTTCCGGCGCACGCTGGCCCTGCGCGCTGCGCTCTCAGGCAACGGTAGCTCCGATCTCGGACAGCGCCTCCACGAGGTGGTCCGTGTCCTGCGGTCGGCCTACGCTGATGCGCAGGCAGCCGCGCACGCCCGGTGAGTCGAAGTGGCGCACCAGGACGCCCCTCTCTCGCAGATCCGCCTGCAACTCCGTGGCCGGCCGGCCCTGGACCTGGCAGAGGAGGAAGTTCGCCCGTGAGGGATAGATACGCAGCCAGGGGAACGCGGCCAGCGTGTTCGCCATGCGTTCCCGCTCGCCCACGATCAGCCTCACGTTTTCGGACAGCGCAGCCCTGTCCGCCAGCGATGCCAGCACGGCCGCCTGCGCCGCCACGGTCATGTTGTAGGGCATCTTGATCTTGCGGATCGTCTCCGCCACGGCGGGGGGAAACACGCCGTACCCCGCCCTCAACCCGGCCAGCCCCGCCCACTTACTGAACGTCCGCATCACGAATAGGTTATCGCGCTCCGCTGCCAGTGGTATGAAGCTGTCGCCTGCGAACTCCGCGTACGCCTCGTCCACCACGATCGCCGCGCCGTGCGCCAACAGCCGCTCCAGTTCCTCCGCAGAGGCGGCGTTGCCCGTCGGGTTGTTGGGAGAGGCGAGGAACATTAGCTTCGCACCCGTTGCCAGGGCCCTCTCCGCGGCGTCCACGTCCAGGGCGAAGTCCTCGCGGCGCGGTGCCTCTACTAGCTCGGCCCCGTAGGTGCGGATAACGAACTCGTACATGCCGAAGGTGGGGGGCGCGTTCACCGCCCTATCCCCCGGTGAGAGGAACAGCCGCCCCGTCAGGTCCAGCAGTTCGTCCGAGCCGTTGCCCACCACTATCTGCTCCGGCGTGGCCCCCACGTAGTCAGCGACCGCTTCCCGCACCTGTCGCTGCTCCGGGTCGGGGTAGATGTGGTAGTGGGGAAAACGGGCCAGCGCCTCCCGCACCTTGGGCGAAGGACCATACGGGTTCTCGTTCCCGTCCAGCTTGGCGATACGGTCCTCCGGGATGCCCAGCCGCTTGGCCAGGATGTCCAGCGGCTCCACGGGCTCGTAGGCGGGCATCTCCACCAGGTCCCGTCGCGCCAGCCGCAGGAGGCTTTCGTCGGGGGATGCGCCCACGCTAGCGACGCCTCCCCAGCCGTCGCTCCACCGCCTGCGCGTGGCCGCCGAAGCCCTCCGCCCGCGCGATGGTGGCCGCCGGCGGTCCTAGCCTCTCCAAGGCCCTGCTGTCCAGGGCGACGACGCTGGTGGCCTTGAGGAAGTCCTGCACGCCCAGGGGCGAGGCGAAGCGGGCGCTGCCTCCGGTGGGCATCACATGGCTTGGGCCCGCCGTGAAGTCGCCGATGGACTCCGCCGACGCAGCACCGACGAACACCGCCCCCGCGTTGCGCACCTTCTCCAGCAGCCGCTCCGGCCGCTCCACGTGCAGGCACAGGTGCTCCGGCGCGAACTCGTTGGCCAGCTCCAGCGCCTGCGCCAGGTTCTCCACCACGGCGACGCCGCCCCGCGCCTCCAGCGATGCGCGGGCGACGTCCTTGCGCTCAAGCCCGTCCATCTGCGCCTGGAGCTCGCCTAGCGCCTTGCTGGCCAGCCCCTCGGAGGTGGAGATAAGGATCGCCGTTGCCAGCTCGTCGTGCTCCGCCCCCGCCAGCAGGTCGGCCGCCACCCACTCCGCATCGGCCCCATCATCAGCGATGACTATCGTCTCCGACGGCCCGAACACCCCGTCCAGCCCCACTTCCCCGTAGACCCTCTTCTTGGCCTCCGTCACGAAGACGTTACCCGGACCACAGATCTTGTCCACCCGAGGCACGGACTCCGTCCCGTAGGCCAGGGCGGCGATGCCCTGGACGCCGCCAGCCCTGAACACCCGGTCCACACCCGCTATGTGCGTCGCCACCAGCTTAAGCGGCGATACGCTGCCGTCCGCCAGGGCGGGCGTGACCATCACCAACTCCCGCACCCCGGCCACCCTGGCCGGCACGGCGGTCATCAGCACCGTGGATGGATAGATCGTCCGCGTGCCGGGCACGTACATCCCTACCCTAGCCAGGGGGTGGACCTGCTGGCCCACACCGTCTTTCTGGAAGTCGCGCGCGGCATGCTCCATCTGCCTCTGGTGAAAGCGTCGCACCTGGTCGGCCGCCTCACGAAGGGCCTTGACCAGGCCAGCGTCCAGCCGATCATAGGCGGCTTCCACCTCCTCGGCGGACATCTCGAGGGAGCGTGCGCGCCCACCGTGGACGCCGTCTATCTCCTGGTTGTAGTGGGCGACGGCGGCATCGCCCCTCTCCCGCACGTCGTGCAGGATACGGTCGACGACCTCTCCCACGCCCAACTCCGCCCCGAACGCGCGGCGTATCGCCTCGCGCACGGCCGCCGGCAGCTCAACCGCCTCCAGCGGCGCCCGGTGCAGCACGCTGCTTCTCGCTTCCTCCGCTCCGTGGGCTATGCGCACTGCAGATACTCCTTCACGGCTCTTACGCCTTCCTCCTGGGAGCGTTGCATGAACTCCCGCAGCCGCCTCTCGCCGATGTAGCGCAGCGTTTCCTCCACCAGGTTCGGCAGCGACCGGACGAACTCCTGAAACTGCTCCGGTGATTCGATGCCGGCCGCTCGCAGGTGGCGGCTGGCGACGTACTGGAACCGCTCCCAATCCGGAGGGCGGTTCACCATGTCTAGGATGATGGCCTTCCAGCGGCTGAGCGTGTCGCCGTCGATGATTCCGATGTCCGGTGCTGGGTCCGAGCTCGCGATCTCGTCCACGACGTGCCGCATCACCCCCCCATCGATGCGCTCACGGCGATCCAGGGAGAACTGCAAGGCCCGGTCCTTGATGTTGGCCTGTACGTCTCCGCCCAGAGGGGAGCGCTCCCCAAAGAAGGGGCGGTATATCGTGTTGATCCACAGCTCGTCCATCACTAGGTGCGTCACGTAGCCCGCCACGAACGCGCTCGTCCCCACGCTCAGATTGCTGGGCTCGCGCAGTCGCGGGAAGGCCTTAAACAGGCCGGCCACGCTGCTCTGCTCGTCGAAGTTGGACAGGTCAAAGAAGTGGGTGCGTCTGCGCTCCCAGCGGGTGATCACGTGGATGTCGGGAGCGGTGCAGCCCAAGTAGAGGTTTCCCCTCTCTTCCTCCAGGATGGGGTGACGGAGCCGGTCCGCCACCTCCTTGGCGACGACAGTGTGCAGAGCCAGCGATGGCATCTCACTTCTACCCTCGGCGCCATTGTATCAGACCGACTGCGCCGCTTCCGCCGCGGAGCGCAGGGCAGCCACGACTTGATCGAACGTCCGCCGCCGTCGGCCCGACAGCTCCCGCCCCCTTCCCGCGATGACGCAGGTAGTGGACCGGAACAGGGAGTCGATCTGCTTCAGCCTGTTCTCGGCCAGGGTTCTGCCCGTCTCGGTGCCCTCGATGAGGAGCTCGGCGTCCTCCGGCACGAACCCCTCGGAAGCCCCGGCGATGGGGATGACCTGATAGCGCCCCAGGTGCTGGCCCCGTGCGTAGGAATCGGCGATGCCAGGGAACTCCGAAGCGACGCGAATCACCTGCCGTCCCTGCCCGTGCCAGTGTTCCAGGGCGCTTCGTAAGTCCGATCCTGGCACCTCCTCGCTCACCGCAGCGGCCAGATTGAATGGACACCGTCCCAGGTCCAGTAGCTCCTCCACCGGGCTGGATGGGAACCGGCTCAGGTGTTCCGTCAGGCAGTCGCGGCCGGCTATCGCCAGGTCCATCTCCCCCGTGGCGACGAGTTGGGGCATGTCGTGCGGGCGAATGACCTTCATATCCAGCCCGGGCAGGGGGCTCTTGGGGCGGCGCACGCACTCGGATTCCCCGTAGCCCTCAGGGGGCAGGAGCCTGGCGTCCCGTAGGGCGGCCACCGCGTGGCGTTGCTGATGGCCGTCCGGCAGTGCCATCCGCAGCGTGTCGCCGTGCGGCAGCGCGGGCGACACGTCTGCCTCACCCTCCGTCGGCAGCGGCGGCGGCAAGCGCAGCCGCGGCGCCTCGACTTCGCCCGCGCCCCCTGTCAGCGGGCCCAGCAGGGGGCTCAGGTCCTTCCTGGCCAGTCCTTCCGCGTTGGCGATGAGCCAGGCGGAGCCCTCCAGCAGACAGAACAGAGGCGATAGGCCATGCGCTGACACCGCCGCCTCATCGGCCGCCGCTATCACGGCCAGGTCGGCGTCCTCCGGGGGGTACGCTTCGGCGGCTCCCCACACGGCCTGCACCCGGTAGGCTGGCAACCTCGCCGCCAGGGCGAACGCCTCCGCCATGTTTGGGAACTCGCTGGCGATGCGGAGGCCCCGACGGCCGCGCAGCGAGCCCAGCCCCGGCGCCCCGTCCGCCACTGCGACGTACAACGCCGAGCGGCCGATGTCCAAGTTCCCCAGCAGCACCACCGGGTGCTGGGGGAACCGCGCGCGCAGCTCCTCCACCCAGGCCAGGCTGCACACGCCGAGGTCGTAGTTCCCTAGCGCAATCTGTATCGGGATGTCCTTCTCGCGGAAGACCCGCGCCACTACGCTTGCCCGTCCGGCAATGCTGAGGACGTAGGAGCGGGAACCCTCGCCATAGCCTTCGACCTTCAGGCCGGCCGAATCGATGGCGCGAGCCGTGGGGCCCCGCAGGTCACCCGCTGGCAGCGCCAGCCTAATCACGGCCGGACTCACGCAGCGCCTCCACTACCGCCTCCACGCTGGCCAGACGGCGTTCCCCTCCCGCCGGCCCTACGAGCACGTACCGTTCACCGGCGACCTTCACCACCGGGCTGCCCTGCGGCGGCTTCCCCGTCACCTGTACGGCGAGCCCCTGCGCCCGTAGGGCTGAGGCCAAACGAAACGCCGACGCCAGCGACACCCCTTCGCGGTCCTCCAGGGCCACCGTAGTGATCTGCCGCTCCGACTCTTCCGCCGCCAGCAGAGCCACGAGGGCACCGGCCTCGAAAGCGAAGCCGGACGCCGGTACCTGCTCACCCCCGATGAGTGAGACGAGGGCATCGTAGCGCCCGCCGCCGCCCACCCGGCGGCCCGCCGTCTCGAACCGAAAGGCAGGCCCGGTGTAGTATTCGAAGTTGCGCACCATCGCTGCCGATATTGGGCAGCGGCAGCCCAGCCCTTCCAGCGTCCTGACGACGATGGCCAGCTCGTCCAGCGGCCCTTCCATCTCAGGCACGCCCTTGATGAAGGCGCTGCGCAGGTTCTTCAAGTAGGCCCCGCCTTCCCCTTCCATCGCCAGCAACATCTCTAGAGACGTCCCCAGCTCCGGCAGCCGGGCCTGGAGTTCTCCCAGCGCCGACTCATCGCCGTCAAGGATGCGATCGTACAGGGCGAGCTGCTCTGAGGTGTCCAGCCCGGCCTGCTCCAGCACGGCCCGCACTAGCCCGGGGTGGGAGAGCCTAACATCGGCCTCCAGGCCGAGGCGGGCGAGCGCCTCGCGGCCCAGCAGGATCAGTTCCACGTCGCCCTGGGGCTGGCTATCACCGATAAGCTCCACCCCGCACTGCCAGTCCTCTCGCGACTCATCGCCTTCAGCGAAGCGGAATACGTTCTGCACGTAGAACAGCTTGGCCGCCCCGCCGCGCTCCAGGGACTCGGCGTACAACCGCGCCGTCGGGATCGTCGAGTCGGGCCGAAGCACCACCCGCTCGCCGCTCCAACCGTCCCAGTCCAGGAAGGAGTAGACGCGCCCCAGCATCTGGGGCGAGAGTGTCCCGGCGGTTGTGAACAGGTGCAGGTGCTCCAGGATCGGGGTGCGGATCTCCTCGTATCCCCAGCCCTGGCAGGCGGCGCGGAACGCCTCCTCCACCCGGCGAAAACGCCGCATCTCCTCCGGCAGCATGTCCCGCATGCCGCGACAGCGCAAAGGACGGTCCATAGCTTGCATCTCCTGCGGAGTGTGCCTCATTCTAGCGCAGCCCTGTCCCCCATTCAACGAGCCACCAATATCCGCCCTGGCTCACGGTATAATAGCCTTGCATCACGAGGCCGCCGATGACCGTTCTCCGCACTGCAGCGTCTCCGCGCATCCGACCCCTCCGACTGGCTATCGCTGCCGTGCTCCTCGTCCTGGGGGTGGTGGGCTTCGCCTGTGGCGGCGGGCCGGGGGCGTCGCCGGACGCCGTCCATGTCCTCACCGCCGACGGCGTCGTGGGGCCGGTGATGGAGCGCTACCTGGACCGCGGCATAGACGCCGCTGAAGATGAGGATGGCCAGGCGGTGGTGATCCGACTGGACACGCCGGGCGGCCTGATCACCTCTATGAACGACATCGTGAAGCGCATCCTATCGTCGGAGGTGCCTGTTGTCGTTTATGTTAGCCCGCAGGGAGGTCAGGCCGCCTCCGCCGGCACCTTCATCACCATGGCGGCGCACGTAGCGGCGATGGCCCCCGCCACCCGCATCGGGGCCGCAACGCCGGTGGGCAGCGGAGGCGAGGAGATCCAGGGGCCTCTGGGCAAGAAGGTGACGAACGACGCGGCTGAGCAGATCAGGGGTCTGGCCGAGCTGCGCGGGCGTAACGAGGATTGGGCGGAGAGGGCTGTCCGCGACGCCGAATCCGCCAACGCCAGCAAGGCGCTCGAGGAAAACGTCGTCGACCTGGTGGCCAGCGATCTGGACGAACTGCTGGACTCCGTGGACGGGCGCCGGGTGACGCTATACCCAGACCGTGAGGTGACCCTCCAGACGGCCGACGCTGAGGTGGTATTCAACGACATGAACCTCATCGAGCGGTTCTTGGACATCATCGCCGACCCCAACATCGCCCTTTTACTGCTGTCTCTGGGCACCCTGGCGATCTTCATCGAAATTGTACACCCCGGCGTGATCTTCCCCGGCGTGTTCGGGGTCATCGCTCTGATCCTGGGGTTCTTCGCCCTCAGCGTCCTGCCCTTCAACTGGGCTGGCGTGGCCCTGATACTCGTGGCCTTCATTCTGTTCGGGCTGGAGATCTTCGTCCCCAGCGGCGGCATATTAGGTGTGGGAGGTGTCGTCGCCCTTGTCCTGGGCGGTCTCCTCCTCACCAGCGGCAACCCGCCGGAGTTCCAGGTGTCCCGCTGGCTGCTCATTGGGCTGGCCGCGGCCATGGGCGCGATAGTCCTTTTCGTGCTGGTCAATATTATGCGCATCCGCATGATGCCCGCCCAGATGGGGATGGAGAGCATCGTCGGGCGCGAGGCCGTCACTCGCTCGACCCTCGACCCGGAGGGATTCGTTTTCTTGGACGGGGAGCGCTGGTCGGCCGAGTCGGAGGAGGGCACGATTGAGGAGGGCGAGCGGGTGGTTATCACGGAAGTCAAAGGGCTGAGGCTCAAGGTCAAAAAGGAACCGCAGGAAGGAGGCTAGCTATGTCTAGCGGATCGACACCCACAGGGCCCCCAGGCCCCAACTGGTTGGCCCGGCTGCTAACGGTCTTCGGATACTTCTTGGCGATCCCCCTGTTCCCCATGGCGATCAAGATCGTCCAGGAGTACGAGCGCGGGGTCATCTTTCGTCTGGGACGGCTCGTCGGCGCCCGTGGGCCGGGGCTGTTCTTTATCATCCCCATAGTGGAGCGGATGGTGAAGATAGACCTGCGCATCGTGACCATGGACGTCCCCCGCCAGGACGTCATCACCCAGGACAACGTCACCGTCAAGGTGGACGCCGTGGTCTACTTCCGCGTGACCGACCCGGACGCGGCCGTCGTGAAGGTGATGGACTACATCCGCGCTACCTCTCTGGTGGCGCAGACCACCCTGCGCAGCGTCCTCGGACAGTCGGATCTGGACGAACTCCTGAGCAAGCGTGAGCAGGTCAACCAGCGGCTGCAGCAGATCATCGACGAGGCCACGGAACCCTGGGGGGTCAAGGTCACTATCGTCGAGGTGCGCGATGTCGGCCTGCCGCCGGAGATGATCCGAGCCATGGCCAGGCAGGCCGAGGCCGAGCGGGAGCGCCGCGCTAAGATCATCCACGCCGAGGGTGAGTACCAGGCGTCCCAGAAGCTGGCGGACGCCGGCAAGATCATGGCGGCCACCCCCACCACCCTCCAGTTGCGCTACCTCCAGACCCTTACGGAGATATCGACGGAGCATCAGAGCACGGTCATCTTCCCGGTACCCATCGACATTCTCGGCATGTTCATGCGTGGTGGGGGTGGTGACAGCGGCGGCGGTCAGGGCGGCGCCCGTCGCCAGGTGCCGCTGGAGGGAGAGGAGAAGAAGAGCTAAAGGGCCGAGTCTATGCCCTTAGGGTGACATCACCCGCTTCCACGGTCACCAGGGAGCCGTCATCGCGCCGGATAAGGAGGCTGCCCTCGGCGTCGACGTCCTCGGCTGTCCCCTCCTCGACGCGCTCACCCAGGGTGGCGCGCACCCGCTGGCCCAGGGTCTCCAGGCGGGAGCGCCAGGCGCGGAAGGCGGCGTCGCCCTCCTGCGCGTCGGTGTAGCGTGCTTCGAAGGCGTTGAGGAGCGCTGCCAGCACCTCCTCCCGCGAACCCTCTCGGCCCAGCTCCCGCCGCACGCTGGTGGCGATGTCTGCGATCTCGGACACCCCCGCCGCGTCGAAGTTCACGTTCACGCCCATGCCTACCAGGGCGTACTTCACGGCCGCGCCCGCGAGGTCGGTCTCGATGAGCACCCCGGCGATCTTGCGGCCTCCCACGAGCACGTCGTTGGGCCACTTGATGCGGCAGGTCAGTCCTGCGGCTCCCTCCAGCGCCTCCGCCATGGCCAGCGGGGCCACGATGCTCAGGACCCGGAGGTGCCTGGCAGGCGGGCGCATGACCAGGGTGAGGTACAGGTTCTTTCCCGCCGGCGATACCCAGGAGCGTCCCAGGCGACCTCGTCCGCCCGTCTGCTCTTCGGCCACTACGGCGGTGCCCTCGGGAGCGTCACGCTCCGCCTCTGCCCGAGCGGCGTTCTGAGTGGAGGTTGTCTGTATCAGGTGCAGGAGGTTCCTGCCCACGAAGCGAGTCGTCAGGCGCTCCTCAATAAGTGTTAGGTTCAGCAAAACAGTCATCGCAGCCGAGAATAGCGGACGCGGGCAACAAAAAACCAGCCCGTGGGCTGGTTTTTTGCGCTAGGCACGCAGACCTGTCCACGCGCCTTTCAGCTTCTACACCTGCACCTCGGAGAGGTGACGGTGCGAATAGACAGGCCTACGGCCATCGCTAGATTTATCGCCCATTCGCATCACCTCCTTTCCTGCTCCGCATGGTAACATGCGCGTCAAGGCCCTACAAGCCCATCCGCGAACTGTGAAGGATATGGGAAGCCGTTACGCCGACGGTGGGAACAGCTCCCGCAACACCCGGCGTGCCACCTCGCCGTCGTGGCAGTCGTAGGAGCCGCCGGCCATGACCACCTCGCGTTCGGGGCCCTTCCCGGTCAGGAGCACCACGTCCTCATCCACCGCCATGGCCAGTGCCTGGGCGATGGCTTCTCGCCGGTCCGGCACCACGGCGAAGTCGTGCTCCTCCCTCCTGCCGGCATCGTGCAGCCCGCGGGCGATCTCGGCCAGGATAGCGTCCCGGTCCTCGGAGTAGGGGTTGTCGTCGGTCACGTAGGTGTAGTCGGCCAGCTCCGCTGCCACCCGCCCCATGGCGTAGCGCCGCTCTCTGTCCCGCTCGCCGATGCAACCGAACACGGCGATGACGCGGCCTCGCCTGCCCGCACGCAGCTCCCTGAGCACCCGCTCCAGCGAATCCGGCGCGTGGGCGAAATCCACCACGACATCGAACGGTTGCCCTTCGTCAACCCGCTCCATGCGGCCGGGCGCTCCTGGCCAGGACTCCAGGCCGCCCGCGATGGACGCCAGGTCTAGGCCCAGCGCTAGACCGGCCGCGGTGGCGGCGAGGGCGTTGGCCACGTTGAATGCTCCTGGCCGCCCCAGCCGGACATCTGTCTCCCCGGCGGGCGTCCGCAGCCGGAACCGCGCACCCCATCCCTCCGGCCGCAGATCCACGGCCGAGACGTCCGCTGCGGCATCCAGCCCGTAGGTCACCACCCGCGTCCGCGTGAGCGAGCGGAAGTAGCTGTGGGCGGGATCGTCGGCGTTCAGTATGGCAGTCCTGGCCACCCTCTTTTCCGAAGCCTCATCCAGCATCTGGAACAGGCGACCCTTGGCCGCCAGGTACCCCTCTCGCGACCGGTGGAAGTCCATGTGGTCGCTGCCCACGTTGGTCATCACCGCCAGATCGAACTCGCAGCCGTCGAGCCGGTGCTGGGCCAGCCCGTGGGAGGTCGCCTCCAGTACGGCGTAGCGGCAGCCCGCCTCCACCATCTGCGCCAGCAACGACTGCACCTCGGGCGGCTCCGGCGTTGTGAAGCGACCACTGTCCGCCAGCAGGCGCCCGCCCGCCCGGTTCTCGGCGGTGCTCATCAACCCAGCGCTCTCACCCGCCGACTGCAGTAGATGGGTGATGAGATGGCAGAGGCTGGTCTTGCCGTCGGTGCCGGTGACGCCTACGACGGTGAGCTTCTGGGCAGGCCGGCCCAAGAAGGCAGCCGCCGCCTCCGCAAGCGCCTTGCGGCTGTCGGGCACAGCCAGGCCCGGCACGCCCAGCTCTGCCCACTTGGAGCGTCGGTCGGCCTGCACAAGGACGGCCGCCGCGCCGGCCTCCACCGCTTGGGCCAGGTAGTCGTGCCCGTCGTGGCGGTCCCCTGGCACCGCCACGAACAGCGCCCCCGGCTTCACCCGGCGCGAGTCATACTCGACGGCGTTGAACTGCGCCTCGGCGGAGCCGAAGAGCTCCGCTGCGGGAAGATGAGCCGCCAGGTCGTTCAATCGCATCGCCAAAGATGAAAACGGCCTTGCGGCCGTTCCGTTTCCTTCGACGGCCCAGTAGACCTATAGGCCGAGTTCTGTACCCGTACGGGCGGTGACCATCAATCTAGCCCCGCCGTCGCCGACGGGGTCCAGCGGCCAACCCGAGAGCATCGGGCCGGGCACCCTTCCCCGCCAATGGCGGGAGCCCTCCTATTTGGCCTTGCTCCGCGCGGGGTTTGGCCGGCCTCCGACTCGCGCCGGAGCCGGTGGGCTCTTACCCCACCATTTCACCCTTGCCCGCCTGAGACGGGCGGTATGTTTCTGTGCCACTTTCCGTCGGGTCACCCCGCCTGGGCGTTACCCAGCGCGCTGCCCGGTGGAGCTCGGACCTTCCTCCCCTCGCCTGAGGCGAGCGGCGGTCACCCGGTCTACTGGGCCAGTCCCAGTATACCATCGCCACCGCACCTGAAGCCGGGCGTCAGCCTGCCCCCGCAGCAAGGGCTAAGGCAAAACCAAAGAGTTCTGACGGGCCCGCTTTAGCCGCGGTCCAGCGCCTCGTTGGCCAGTCTGTCGGCGCGCCGGTTCTGCTCCCGCCCCACGTGCTGCACCTGGAACGAGGCGAACCGCCACTGCAAGTCCTTGATCCGCCCAAACAGTCGTCGCAGGGATGGGTTGCGCACCTTGTAGCGCGAGTCGAGCTGCCGCACCACCAGCTCAGAGTCCATCCGCAGCTCTACATCGCGGGCTCCCAGGGCGAGGGCCGCCTCCAAGCCGGCGATGGCGGCGCGGTACTCCGCCTCGTTGTTCGTCGCCCGGCCGATGCGGCGGGACACCGTGTGCACCTCTCGGCCGGAGTCGTCATAGACTGCCGCTCCAGTGGAAGCAGGACCGGGGTTACCGCGCGAGGCGCCGTCAGCGTAGACGACCCACTTGCCGCCAGCCACTCCCGCTACGCCCTCAGCGAGACCTGGATGCCTTCATCCCGCACCACCACCCGCTCCAGGAGCTGCCGCAGCAGCTCGTACTGCTCCGGGAACGTTAGCTGGTCCCACTGCTCCCGGCAGCGGGCTAGGGCATCGCGCTGTCGCTGTCGCTGCTCCGCCTCCGTGGCCTGCATCTGCGCCCGCCGCTGCCGCTCCACCAGGGCTTCTTCCGAGGCCAGCCGCTGGCTGGCCACCTCGACGCTGAGAGAGCGCAGCCGCTCGCCGTTGAGACGACCGCTAGCGGCGGCGTCCAGGATCTGCTCCAGCCGACGGTCCAGTCGTCGCATCCTGTCGCGAAGCTGCTTCCCCATCGCCTCGATGGTGGACTCCTCGGCCTTTTCCGCCGCGGCAGCGGCCTGCGGCGGGCCGTCTAGCAGCGCTCGGCGCACCTCCTCCTCCAGCGCTTTGGCGCGGTGTGTGTGGTAGTCGCACAGGCTGCGGTTCGTCCGCGATTCGCACTGGTAGTAGCGGTAGAGGGCGGAGCGCACCTCACCGTCGCTGCGCCGCCGCCAACTCTGCCGGCGGGTCACACCGATCATCTTGTTGTCGCAATACCCGCAGTAGGCCAGGCCCGACAGCAGGAAGCGGGTGGCCTGGCGATCAGAGGGCTTGGGCCGCCGCTGATCGAGACGCTCCTGCACCCGGCGGAAGTCCTCCGGCGAGATGAGAGGCGGATGGCTGGCCGGTACCCGCACCCCGAACCGGCTGTACGTTCCCAGGTAGGCCCGGTTGCGCAGTAGGTCTCGCACCGTCACCATGCTCCAGAGCAGGCCGCGGCGGGTGCGGATCTCCTCCTCATTCAGCCGCCGGGCGATGCGCCGTATTCCCAGGCCATCCTTCAGGTACAGCCGAAAGAGGTATCGCACCACCGATCCCTCTTCCGGCACCACCTGGAGCCGGCCCCGGGGCCCTACCCGGTAGCCGTACGGAGGGCGGCCCAACGCCTCGCCCTTGACCGCCTTCTTGCGCATCGCCGCCCGCACCCGGTCGCCGAGGCGGCCGTCCTTGCGCGCCGCCGCCCACCGCTTCAGCAGCTCATCCCCGAGATCGTCGCTGCCATCCATAGCCACCACGCCCACGCCTAGGCTGGAGAGCTGGAAATACCGCCGCGCTGACTCCGTCAGGTTGTTCCCCAAGCCGCCCAGATCGGGCACGGCCACCAGTAGGAACCCCCGCTGGCGCTGGCTGCGGAGGAACTCCACCATCTGCCGGAAGCCGGGGCCGTCGTCAGGTGTCGGGGACGCGTCCAAGAAGACCGCGGCCGCCTCATAGCCGTTGCCCTGGCAGAACTCCAGAAACGCCTTGTTCTGCTCCGCGAGGGGCTTGTCGCCCTTTCGCTCTCGGAAATAGCCTACGGCACGCACACTAGCTCACCAGAAGGATCCGCTCGCAGCTAACGCACTGCACCAGGCCGGCGCCGGCCCGCGCTTTCTGGACGACGGACATGGGCAGGCTGATGCGACAACCTTGGCAGAGGCCCCGCTCCACCACCGCCACCGCCGTTCCCTGGCGGCGCTCCCGGAGCGCATGGTATAGGCTCAGCGCCCCCGAGTCCATCCCATCCGCCTGACGGGTGCTCTTCGCCTCCAGCCCCGCGATCTCCTCTTTGAGCTTCGCCTGGGTCTCCCGGAGGGACGCTTGCTGAGCCTTCCATGACTCCTCCACCTCCGCCAGCGTCGCCTCTGCCTGCCTTAGGCTCGCCTCCGCGTCCTCCAGATCCAGCATCACCTCTAGGAGCGCGTCCTCGCGCCTGCTCAACTGCCCCCGCAGGGAAGTGAGGTCAGCTTGGAAGTCCTCCAGTTCTTTGGGGTTGCGCACAGTACCGCCGTACAGCTTACGCTCGATGGCGGCGGCCTTTCCCCGCACTTCCTCTGCCTCCAAGTCCAGCCCCTTCTGCTTCTCCTCCAGAGGACGGATCTGCTCCCGACACAGATCCACCCGCTGGCGAGCCTCTGTCAGCTCTTCCGTCTCGCCCAATTGGGCCTCTACCTCGTTTAGTCTTGCCACGGCTCCATCGTTAGCTAGGTCAGTCTCCTGGAGGGCAAACAACTCAGCAGCAGTGGTCATCGCGCAAGAGCATGGGCGATCTCTCGGGGCGGTCGGGCGGGTGGACAATGCCTGCGACGGGATTATAGACTTAGCTCTGGGCGTTGGCAAGGCGAAAATAGCGGGTTTCGCGTGAACATGTCGGCCCAGTTCTGACCCGCACGATGCTAGCCTTCGAGGCCCGCAACCATGCGATTCCGTGTCTCCCAGGAGCTACGCCAATCCGTCGGCACCGAGTTCTCCATGGAACTGCGGCAGCGCAGCCTTTTCCTGGACGACGATGTCGCCCTCTCCGACTTGGAGGGGAGCGCCGACATGCTGAGAACGGACCGCGGGCTTCTCGTCGTCGTTCGCGCGCGCGCCTGCATCGAGGGAACGTGCAGCCGCTGCCTTGCCACCGTGCGGGTGCCCATCGAGGTCGACTTTCAAGAGGAGTTCATCCCGGTAGTAGACCCGGTTTCCGGCGCCCACATCAGCGCCGCCGAGGCAGAGGACAGCTTCGTCATCGATGCCGACCTGATGCTGGATTTGGGGGAGGCCCTGCGCCAGTATGCTCTCATGTCCTCCCCCAGCAAGCCGCTCTGCCGGCCGGACTGTGCCGGCATTTGTCCCACCTGCGGCGCCAATCTCAACGACGGCCCCTGCTCCTGCCAATCTCTCAGCGACGAGCGATGGCGAGCGCTGGCCGCCCTCAACAGCGAGAACCGAGAAGGGAGCTGACTGGTGTCTCCGGTACCGAAAAAGAAGACCTCCAAGTCCCGCCGGGGCCGAAGGCGTGCCCATCTGTCCGTAGCCACGCCCAACCTGGTTGTCTGTCCTCAGTGTCGCTCACCGCGGCCCGCCCACCAGGCCTGTCCCGTCTGCGGAACCTATCGCGGCCGGGAGGTCTTGGACGTCGCGGCCCGCGCCGCCCGCCGCTCCGGCCGCCAGTAACCAGCCACTTCTCCCCGTCCAGGGCGCATGCTATACTTCGCCTGGCCGCACAGAATGGACCTTGAACATGAGACGTAGGCTAGCCATCATCCTCCTGCCACTGAGCCTCATCCTGGCCGGGGCCGCCGCCGTCACTTACTTCGTCTGGTGGGACGCCACCCACTGCACGTTCTGCCGTGAGAGGCTGGATGAATTCGGCCGCTGTCCCAACCCGGACTGCCACCTGGGCCAGCTCACCAAAGAGCTGGAGGGTCAGGAGGCCTAAAGACTCCCTATGCCCCAGGCTTCAGCCCTCTCCGCTCACCTCGATCGAAAGCTCCGCGCCGCACCTGCAGACGGCAGCATGGCAATCCTCTTCCCCGGCCAGGGCTCCCACCAGGTGGGCGCTGGGCGCGACCTCTACGATAGCTTCCCCTCGGCCAGGGAGGTCTTCCAGCGCTGCGATGAGGCCCTGCGCCTCCCCCTGAGCCAGACCTGCTTTGAGGGCCCCGAGGAACTGCTGCGGGACACCGCCAACGCCCAGCCGGGCATTCTGGCCGTCTCGCTGGCCTGCCTGGCCGCCGGCCTGGAGAGCGGCGCCCTCCAGCGCTGCCCGGCGTTCATGGCAGGCCACAGCCTCGGCGAGTTCACCGCCCTCACGGCGGCTGGCGCCCTCGATCTGGAGGATGCCGTCTCCCTGGTTGCCACCCGCGGCCGCCTGATGGCAGAAGCCTCCCGGCGGCAGCCCGGCACCATGACCGCCATCATCGGCCTCAACGACGAGTCCGTAGACGAGGTCTGCCGCCGGTCCGGCGTGCAGCCGTGTAACTACAACTCGCCCTCCCAGGCCGTCGTCGGTGGCTCCCTGGCTTCCGTGGAGGAAGCCTCGCGCCTCGTCTCGGAGCGGGGGGGTCGGGCCCTGCCCCTCAACGTCTCCGGTGCCTTTCACACTTCCCTCATGGCGCCCGCCGCCGAGGAGTTCGCTGCCGCCGTCGACGTTTGTCCCATCAGCGACCCGTCCATCCCCGTTGTCGCCAACTCCAGCGCCGAACCCCTCACCGCCGCCGCCGCCGTCCGCGAGGAACTGCGTCAGCAGATCATCCGCCCCGTCCTCTGGCACCAGTCCGTGCTGAAGATGGTTTCGGCCGGCGTCACTAGCTTCATCGAGACCGGTCCCGGACGGGTCCTCAGCGGCCTGGTGAAGCGGGCCGGGCGCGGGCTCACCGCCGCAAGCCTGGACAGCGTGGACTCTTTGGACGCCCTGCGCCATGTTTGACCTCACTGGCCGAGCCGCCCTGATCACTGGCTCCTCCCGCGGCATCGGCCGCGCCATCGCCCTCCACCTCGCAACACAGGGGGCGTCCATCGCTGTCAACTACCTTCGAAACGAGGAAGCGGCCAAGCAGGTCCAGGAGACGATCCGCTCCAATGAGGGACAGGCCGTCCTCGTTCAGGGCGACATCAGCGTGCCCGAACAGGCGGAGCGAGTGGTGGACACAGCCCACGAGGCATTCGGGCGGCTGGACGTCCTGGTCAACAACGCCGGGTTCAACCGGGACACTCTCCTCCTGCGCATGTCCGTGGACGACTGGGACGAGGTGATGGCGATCAACCTGCGGGGTGCCTTCCTATGCACCAAGGCTGCCCTGCGACACATGCTGCGCCAGCGCTGGGGTCGCGTGATCAACATCGGCAGCGTGGCTGGCATCGCCGGTAACGCCGGTCAGGCCAACTACGCCGCCGCCAAGGCTGGGCTTACCGGCTTCACCAAGGCCGTGGCGCGCGAGATGGGCTCCCGTGGCATCACCGCCAACGTGGTGGCGCCCGGCTTGGTCAGGACTGAGCTGACGAAGGACGTGCCCCAGGAGATGGTCGATCTGGCCATGCAGCGCATCTTCGTGGGGCGGTTGGGCACCCCGGAAGACATCGCCGCCTGCGTCGCATACCTCGCCTCGGAGGAGGCCTCCTACATCAGTGGACAGGTGCTGCCGGTGGACGGGGGGCTGGGGAACTAGCCATGGCCGGCAAGAGGCGCAAGGCCCGCGTCGCGGCCCTCAAGGTTCTGTTCGAGGTGGACTCCGTGCGCCATTCGCCGGACCAGATTATGGACCGCCTGTTGGAGGAATCGCCCCTGCCCGAAGGCGCCGCCGAGTTCGCCCGCCACCTCGTCGACGGGGTACTGACCAACCGCCGGCGCCTGGACGAGATCATCCGCAAGAACGCCCCCGCCTGGCCCCTGGAGCAGGTGGCTGCCGTGGACCGCAACATCCTCAGGCTTGCCATCTTCGAGATCGTCATCGATAATATGGTGCCGATGCGGGCAGCCATCAATGAAGCCGTCGAGCTGGCCAAAGAGTTCGGCGGCGAGGCATCGCCCAAATTCGTCAATGGAGTTCTCGGTTCCGTCGCTGCGACGGGCATAAGGAGGTAACAGGTGGCAACCGTCTTTGAGCGAGTACGCAAGATCATCGTGGAGCAACTGGGCGTGGAGGAGGGCGATGTCACCCCGCAGACCTCCTTCGTTGACGATCTGAACGCGGACTCCCTGGACCTGGTGGAGCTCATCATGGCGATGGAGGAGGAGTTCAGTCAGGCGGGAAAGAGCATGGAGATCTCGGACGAGGATGCTGAGAAGATCGCCACCGTCCAGGATGCCGTCAACTATATCGTCGAGCACGGCATCGCCGAGGACGAACCATAGCCGCCGACTCTCCACACGCAGAGCGCCCCACCTGAGTGGGGCCTTTTCCTTCTCTCCCGTATAATGAAGATGACAGCCCTCGCCAGGGGCGAAATGATATGGATTTTCTGGGGATCGGTCTACCGGAACTGATCATCATTCTCATCGTCGCCGTCGTCGTGGTCGGCCCCAAGCGCCTGCCCGAGGTCGCCGTTCAGATCGCCCGTGCCATCCGCCAGTTGCGAGGCTACGCCACCGATGTCACGGCGCAAATGCGGTCGGAGATGGACGAACTGACCCGCGAGTACGAGCTGGTGCGAAAGGAGCTCCGGGAGTTCCGCCAGGCCGCCACCCGAGACCTGAACTCCCTCTCCCGCGAGGTCGACCGCACCGTCCGCGAGGCGCCGGCCATCATCGAGTCCAGCGCCGAGCCGGAGCCGAGGAAGCGTCCCTCGTCCCCCAGGGAGGAGCCCCCCGGGGATGACGGCTCCTAACACTGCCTTCCCGCGCTCCCCTCTCCCGACAGAGCCGACATGACCCGCGCCGCCCCCCCGGAACCCCCGAGCGAAGCGTCTCAAGGGCCGTCCAGCGAGCGCTACATGACGGTGCTTGAGCACTTAGAGGAGCTCCGCTTCCGTCTGCTTATCTCCGCGGTCTTCGTGATCATCGGGCTCGGCGTGTCCGTGTACTTTGGCCAGGACATCATCGACTTCCTGAAGAAACCCGCCGAGGAGCGGCACCCTGATTTCCAGCTCCAGTTCATCGAGCCGTTCGAGCTGTTCGTCACCTACTTCCGCGTCTCGCTGCTGGGCGGTCTTATCCTGGGCATGCCCATGATCGTCTACCAGGGGCTGCGCTTCGTCACCCCCGGCCTCAAGGGCAGCGAGCGCCGCTGGCTGTATGGCACCGTGTTTGGAGCGACGGTGCTGTTCCTGGCTGGTGTGGCTTTCGCCTTCTACATAGCTCTGCCGCCGGCCCTGGACTTCTTGCTGGACTTCGGCGGTGGAGAGCTTGCCGAACCCAACATCCGCGTCGGGAGCTATGTGGACTTCGTTACCCGCCTGCTGTTCTGGACCGGCGTGGCCTTCGAGACGCCCCTGGTGGTGATGTACCTCTCCCGCTTCGGCATCGTCAGCGCCGGCCAGCTCCTGCGCTGGTGGCGCTTCGCCGTAGTCGCCGCCTTCGTCATCGCTGCCATCGTCACACCCACGATCGACCCGGTGACCCAATCGCTGGTGGCCGGGCCCATCATCGTCCTCTACTTCCTGGGCATCGTCCTGGCCGTTCTCGTGCGGCCCAGACGGTAGAACGTGCCTCATTGACCTTTCTCGCGCCACGGTGCTATCATCCCCACAACGCATGAGCGAGCTCGAAGAGCTGCACCAACGCATCGCTTCCTGCCCCGACTGCGACCTCTGCCGCACCCGCAGCCACACCGTCCCCGGTGAAGGCCCGCCCGACGCCGAGGTCCTTTTCGTGGGCGAGGCGCCAGGCTTCTACGAGGACCAGCAATCACGCCCCTTCGTCGGCCCCGCCGGCCGCTTCCTGGACGAACTCATCGCCTCCATCGGCCTGCGGCGGGACCAGGTGTTCATCACTAACGTCGTCAAGTGCCGCCCGCCCGACAACCGTGACCCCCTCCCTGGGGAGATTGAGGCCTGCCGAAAGCACCTCCAGCGCCAGATCGAACTCATCCGGCCCAAGGTCATCGTCAGCCTGGGCCGCTACTCCCTGGCCTGGTTCTCCCCCCGCGATGCCATCAGCAAGGTCCACGGCCAGGCCAAGGTGAAAGACGGCGTGTACTTCATCCCCATGTACCACCCGGCCGCTGCCCTCCACGCCGCTAACATGCGCCACATCATCGAAGAAGACTTCCGCAAGATACCCGCGGTCTTGGAACAGGCCCGTCGGGAACCGCCGCTGGAGGCCGCTCCGGATCTTGAGCCGGAGCAGATGCGCCTCTTCTAGCCAGATGGCTGACAAGCTGCGCGTTATCCCCCTGGGCGGCCTGGGGGAAATCGGCAAGAACATGATGGTCTTCGAACTGGGCGAAGACCTCATCATCGTCGATGCTGGCCTCATGTTCCCCGAGGAGGAGATGCTGGGAGTGGACCTGGTGATCCCCGACATCTCCTACGTGGCCAATCGCATCAAGAAGCTGCGCGGCATCGTCATCACCCACGGGCATGAGGACCACACCGGCGCCCTTCCCTACATCCTGCCCCAGCTTCGTCCGCCCAAAGGCAAGAGCCCGCCCATCTACTGCACCCGCCTCACTCACGGCCTGGTCTCCGTAAAGCTTCAGGAGCACGGGCTCCACAAAGACGCCGACCTGCGCCTCATCCAGACGGGAGAATCCGTCCGCCTTGGCAAGTTCCAGGTGGAGTTCGTGCACGTCACCCATAGCATCCCGGACTCCGTCGGCCTGGCCATCCGAACCCCCATCGGCAACATCTTCCACACCGGCGACTTCAAGCTGGATCACACCCCCACAATGGGCGAGCCGGCCGATCTCCACTGCATCTCGGAACTGGGGCGCGAAGGAGTTCTCCTTATGCTCTCCGACTCGACGTACGCGGAGATACCTGGCTATACGTCATCCGAGTACATAGTGGGCGACGCTCTGGAGCAGATCATGGCGCACTCCGCGGGGCGCGTCATCGTCGCCACCTTCGCTTCCCTCATCTCCCGTGTTCAGCAGGTTATCGATGCCTCCTACGCCACCGGCCGGCGCGTGTTCATCACCGGCCGCAGCATGATGGACAACGCAAAGATGGCCCTCAAGCAGAAGTATCTGGAGACCCAGGAGGATATCCTCGCCCCCCTGGAGCGGATGCGCGGCCTGCCGCCGGAGCAAATCACTATCATTACCACCGGTGCCCAGGGCGAGCCCACGTCCGCCCTGGTGCGCATGGCTAACCGCGACCATCGCCACATCGAGATCCAGGATGGAGACACCGTGATCCTCTCCTCTTCGCCCATCCCCGGCAACGAGCTCCTCATCAATCGCACCATCGACAACCTGTACCGCCTGGGCGCGCGCGTCCTCTACAGCCGCATCGCCAACGTCCACGTCCGCGGCCACGCTGCCCAAGAGGAGCTCAAAGTAATGTTGAGCCTCGTGCAGCCCCGCCACTTCGTGCCCGTCCACGGCGAGTACCGCAACCTGGTGATGCACGCCGGCCTCGCCCGCGCCATGGGGGTGGAGGAGGAGAACGCCTTCGTGCTGGAGGATGGCGATATCCTGGAGATCGACCGCCGCGGCGCGAAAGTGGTAGGTCGGGTCCCAGCCGACTACGTCTACGTGGATGGCCTGGCTGTGGGCGTCGACCGAGTGGTTCTGCGCGATCGCCGCCACCTGGCCACCGACGGTGTCATCGTCGCCATCGTTACCGTCGACAAGCACACGGGTAAACCTATCGGCCGCCCCGACGTTGTATCTAGGGGGTTTGTCGAAGCGGAGATGTCGGACAGTCTTATGGAAAGGGCCGGAGAGGTCATCTTGACGTCCCTATCTGGCGCCGAGCACGTGGCTGAGAGGAGCGACTTCAACGTCCGCGTCCGCGATGCCCTTTCGCGCTTCCTGTACGACGAGACCCGCCGCCATCCGATGGTTCTCCCTCTGTGCGTCGAGGTGTAGCCGAAGCTGGATGCCTGTAAAGACCCGCTCCCGTCCTAAGAGAAGCTCTGTCAGCTACCGGCCCCGCCGGCCGGCTGCGCGACGCCGCTCGCCGTCCCGGCCAGGGCTTAGGCTAGCTACCGGTCGCGGGCAGACTCTGATCCCCTGGGTGGCGTTCATAGCCGTGGCCGGCTTGGCTGTCTCCATGCCCTGGCTTGCCCCCCTCATCGTTGACGCCTTCGAGGAAGTCCTCTCCCTGTTCGGCCTCGGCCTGGCCCTCCTCCTCGCCGCCCTCCTCGTCGATATCAGGTTCGCCCTCCAGCGCAACCTCTCCCTGAATCGCACGTTCCTGCGCATCTGGGGCAGCCTGCACCTCATGCTGCTGTTCGTCTTTGGCCTCCTCGGCTTTGTCCGGCCGGGGTGGGAAGTCGGCGACGTCTCCCTGGCGGAGGTGAGCGCCGGCGGCCGCCTGGGTCGCCTGTTCGCCGGCAGCCCTCTGGGCATCTTCTTCTGGGTAGCGCTGTCGCTGACTAGCCTAGGCCTGCTCTACCCGCCGGGCGCCCGGGCGACGGGCCGGGCCGGGATGGCCCTCCTGCGCGGCCTGGCCAGCCTGGAGATTCCCCAGCGCACTGGCGACGCCCTGCGCTCCTTCTTCGCTGCTCTCCTCCCTGAGACCGAGGAAGAGGAGGAGGGGCAGCAGACCGCTCCCTACGTCCCAACTCTGGATGAGGAGTGGTCCGGCCCCCCGCAGGCGACGACGGAGGCCGCAGGCGCACCCCCTGCTGCCCCCGAGGCCGAGCAGGAGGAGGCGGCCGAGGGAGAGCCACCTGCACCCCTAACCCCCAGCGAGGGCGAGGACTCCATCCTCGTCACCTCCCACCCGGAGGAAACACCCTCGTCCTACCAGCGCCGCCTGCCCATGGGCCGCCCCGCCGGCCGCGGCTGGGAGTTGCCGCCCGTCGACCTCCTGGTGGAGGCGGTTGAGGAGGAACTGCGGCCCGTGGACAACGAGGCACGGGCCCAACTCATCGTGGATACCCTGGCCTCCTTCGGCGTTAACGCACGCGTCGTCAACATCAACCAGGGGCCAACGGTTACCCAGTTCGGGGTGGAGCCCGGCTGGGAGACTAAGACCCGCACCGTCATCGCCCGCGACGAAAAGGGCAAGCCCATCTACGATAAGGACGGCAAGCCTCAGTACCGCACCGAAGTGGTCTCCAGAACCAGGGTGCGGGTGAACCGCATAACCGCCCTGGCCAACGATCTGGCTCTGGCCTTGGCGGCGCCCACTATCCGCATCGAAGCGCCGGTGCCCGGCCGGCCCGTCATCGGCATCGAAGTGCCCAACCAGAGCACCTCCCTAGTCGCCCTGCGCAGCGTCATCGAAAGCTCCGCCTTCCAGCGGGTGACTGCCCGCTCTCACTTGGCCCTGGCCCTCGGCAAAGGCGTTTCCGGCGAACCCGTCGCCGCCGACCTGGCCAAGATGCCGCACCTGCTGATCGCCGGCACCACGGGCAGCGGCAAGAGCGTCTGCATCAACTCCATCATCGGCTGCCTGCTCATGCACAACGCCCCGGAGGACGTGCGCGTCGTCTTGATTGACCCCAAGCGCGTGGAACTGGCCAACTTCGAGCACATCCCCCACCTGGTGTTCTCCAAGATCATCATCGATCTTGAGGAGGTGGTGGGCACCCTGCAGGCGGTCATCCATGAGATGGAGAGCCGATACCGGCGCTTCGCCTCTATCGGTGTACGCAACATCGAGGCTTTCAACAAGAGCCATCGCGCCACCCACAAGCTCCCCTACTGGGTGGTTATCATCGATGAGCTGGCCGACCTGATGATGGTCGCTCCCATTGAGGTGGAGCGCCAGATATGCCGCCTGGCCCAACTGGCCCGCGCCACCGGCATCCACCTGGTCATCGCCACCCAGAGGCCGTCGGTGGACGTTGTCACCGGCCTCATCAAGGCGAACTTCCCTACCCGCATCGCCTTCGCCGTCTCCTCCCAGGTCGACTCTCGCACCATCCTCGACGGCGCTGGCGCCGAGAAGCTCCTGGGCCGCGGCGACATGCTGTTCATGCCTACCGATGCCGCCAAGCCCAAGCGCCTCCAGGGATCCTTCGTCTCCGACGCCGAGCTGGACCGCGTCGTTGCCTGGTGGACCAACGACCGCTTCCGCCACCTAAAGCCCGACGCCCAGGATCACCTCATCGCCGAAGCGAAGGAGGCCGCCGGCGAGGAGGTGGAGCGAGACGAGGGGGAGGACCCGCTGTACGACGCCGCCAAGGAGCTGGCCCTCCAGCATACCCGTGTCTCCACCTCCCTCCTTCAGCGCCGGCTGCACATCGGCTACCCGCGCGCTGCCCGCCTCATCGACCTGCTGGAGGAGGAAGGGATCGTCGGCCCGGCCGAGGGTGGCCAGTCCCGCCAGATCCTCGTTGGCCACACTGAGGACGCGGAGCAGACGGACTAGCCTGCTCCCCTCTGAACCCAACCTGAACTCAGATTCGCCACTTATGATTCGTGCCATGGCTTGACAGGGCACCTCCCGGTGCTATACTTAGATGAAGCCAAGACGACTGGAGGTGATAGCCGCTGATCAGAGTTCATGCTCGATTCGCGGTGCTCCAGGTGGAGGCCGCAAGCTCCCCGTAGCGGAAGCGCGGGGAGAGGCGACAACCGTTTCCCGGTCCGTAGCGAACGGCTGAAGCCACAAGGCTGGCCTATCGAGCGGGTAATCCGCCGAAGGATAGGACTGGGTGCGGGACGAAAGACAGAAAGAGAACGGGCCCCGGCTCAGTGCCGGGGCCTTCTCATAGGGAGGGATCCCTCTATCCCTCCTTCTCCGACAGCACGATCATCCGGCGGCTGTCCAGCCCGTAGTCTCGGCCGTCAAAGCCGCCCCACGTTCCGCGCACCGTGAGGCCGGCCCGAGCCAGCATGTCTCTCATCTCCTTCAACGTATACATTCGCAGGTCGATCTCCCGCTCGCGCCGGGTTCCGTCGGGTTGGATGCTGAGGACGTGGTTGTGCTGACGGCCGGTCAGCAGATCGAAGCTCCGGTCTTCGATGCTAAGGGTACCGTCGGCGCCTTCTTGCCAGCCGTGCGTCTCCAAGTGACGGACGAGCCACTCACGGTTGATGGTGTCCAGAAGGAAGCGGCCGCCGGGCTTGAGGGCACGAGCTACGCCTGCCAGTACCTGGAAGTCCTCGTCATCGCTTTCGAAGTAGCCGAAGGAGGTGAACACGTTTATCACAGCGTCGAACTCCCCTTCCCAGGGGATGTCTCGCATGTCGGCCCGATGCCAGCGCGCGCTCACACCGGCCTCCTTCGCCGCCTGTCGTGCCAGGCGGAGGTGAAAGGCCGAGAGGTCGAGACCGGTCACCTGGCAGCCGCGACGGGCCAGCTCGACAGCGTGGCGCCCTTCGCCGCAGCAGAGATCGAGGACGCTTGCCCCCGCGGCTAGGCCCACGGCCTCGACGATGAAGTCCACCTCGTGCTCCGCTCGCTGGAAGCGCTCCGGGGCCCAGGCGCGTTGGTAGAACCCCTCGCGGAAGAAATCCACGTACCATTTGCGCTGACGTCTTGTCATGTCACACCCCCGAAACGGTTCGGGCCCACCGCCTTCGCCAGCGGTGGGCCCGATGTGTGCTCGAAATGCGCGATGCGAGCTAGGTGCGGCCCTCCCGCCTCAGGCGGGCTACGATAAGGATGAGACCACACATTGTCCGCGTCATCGTGAATAGCATTCTAGGTCGAGCCTGCCGTGCCGTCAATCCGGCCCCCTATCGCCGCCGCCGCGGGCGCGCGTAGGTTCCCCGCCGCATCTCCGAGATCACGCTCAGCCCCTCCTCGTCACCCACCAGCTCCCGCCGCAGCTCCACGATCCGGTCCCGCAGCAGCGCCGCCTTCTCGAACTCCAGGTTCCTGGCCGCCCCCTTCATCTGCTTCTCGAGGTCCTTGATCAGCCGGGCGATCTCGTCCTTGGGGATGGCGCCCGTGACGTAGACCGGCTTCTCCTCCGCCACCTGCTTCACCCTGTCCGTTATGTCCCGTATCGTCTTGCGGATCCCTTCCGGCTCGATGCCGTGACCTCGGTTGAACTCCTCTTGGATGTCGCGCCTGCGCTCCGTCTCCTCGATCGCCAGCCGCATCGAGTCCGTCACCGTGTCGGCGTACATGATCACCTTGCCGCTGACGTGGCGGGCCGCCCGGCCCATCGTCTGGATGAGCGACCACTCCGAGCGCAGGTAGCCCTCCTTGTCGGCGTCCAGGATCGCCACCAGGCTCACCTCCGGCAGGTCAAGCCCCTCCCGCAGCAGGTTGATGCCGACGACTACGTCGTAGACGCCCAGGCGCAGGTCGCGGAGGATCTCCACCCGCTCCAGCGTCTGTATCTCCGAGTGCAGGTAGTGGGTCTTGACGCCCATCTCGGCGAGGTAGTCGGCCAGGTCCTCCGCCATCTTCTTGGTCAGCGTCGTCACCAGCGCCCGTTCGCCCCGTTCCACCCGCGCCTTGATCTCGTCGATGAGGTCGTCCACCTGGCCCTTCGTGGGCCGGACCTCCACCTCCGGATCCAGCAGGCCGGTCGGCCGGATGATCTGCTCCACCACCTGCTCGCTGTGCTCGTGCTCCCAGGGCCCCGGCGTCGCCGACACGTACACCACCTGGTTGACGTGCGACAGGAACTCGTCGAAGTTCAGCGGCCGGTTGTCCAGCGCCGAGGGCAGGCGGAAGCCGAAGTCCGACAGCGTCTGCTTGCGGGCTCTGTCGCCGTGGTACATGCCGCGGATCTGGGGCACCGCCATGTGCGACTCGTCGATGAACAGGAGGAAGTCGTCGGGGAAGTAGTCCAGGAGCGTCCAGGGCTGCGAGCCGCAGGGCTGGGCGATGCCGTCGTGGGGGCGGTGCCGCCGCGCCAGGTGGCAGGAGTAGTTCTCGATGCCGGAGCAGTACCCCTGCTCCCGCAGCAGCTCCATGTCGTAGCGGGTGCGCTCCAGCAGGCGCTGCGCCTCCACGAGCTTGCCCTGGTCGAGGAACCACTGGTGGCGCTCCGCCAGCTCCGCCTCGATGTCCGTGATCGCCTGCTCCAGCTTCTCGCCGCTGGTCACGAAGTGCTTCGCCGGGTAGATGTCGATGGAGTCGCGTTCGGCCAGCACCTCGCCGGTCAGCGGGTCGAGCTGGAGGATGCGCTCCACCTCGTCGCCCCAGAAGTCGACGCGCACCGCCAGCTCCTCGTAGGCGGGGACGACGGTGAGGCTGTCGCCGCGGAGGCGGAAGCGGCCGCGCAGCAGGTTCTGGTCGTTGCGCTCGTACTGCATGTCGACCAGCTTGCGCAGGGCGCGGTGTCGGTTGGAGAGATCCCCCTTCTTGAACGTGAGGACGAAGCTGTAGTACTCGGACGGCTCGCCCAGGCCGAAGATGCAGGACACGGACGCGACGATGACCACGTCGCGGCGCTCGAACAGGGCGCGCGTGGCGGCGTGGCGCAGCTTGTCGATCTCCTCGTTGATGTCGGCGTCCTTGGCGATGTAGGTGTCCGTGCGCGGGATGTAGGCTTCCGGCTGGTAGTAGTCGTAGTAGGAGACGAAGTACTCGGCGGCGTTGTCGGGGAAGAAGTCGCGGAACTCGGAGTAGAGCTGGGCGGCGAGCGTCTTGTTGGGCGAGATGACCAGCGTGGGCCGGTTGTAGCGGGCGATAGCGTTGGCCATGGTGAAGGTCTTGCCGCTGCCGGTGACCCCGAGCAGGGTCTGGTGCTTGTGGCCCGCCTCCAGCCCCTCGACGAGCTTGTCGACGGCCTGGGGCTGGTCGCCGGTCATCTCGTAGTCGGCGACGAGGCGGAAGTCGGTGGTGGGCGAGGTCATATCGTACCCATTGTAGCGGGTTTGGGGAGCGGCGGGCGCACCTCCGAAGTTCTCTGTCCAGCCTAGCCCACCCTTGGGTTGGGCGAGGCGGTGGTGGCGGATGCCACTGGGAGGCCGGATGTTGACTGGAGGGTTGCTGGCCGGTACAGTGATTGCACCGTGAGGGTGGTTCCAGTCACAGCCTTGAGGCACCGCGAAGGCGCCAACCGTAACCATGTCCGCTACGATCTCGGTTCATAGGCCATGTCGTCCCCCCAATTCGCCAAAGCATATGAGTCCCATAGGGCCGCTGTCGAATCCATAGCCAAGATCCAAGCGGCCGTCCAAGAGATATGGAGTCATGGTCCTCTCCTAGAGGGATTCACGGACCATGGACCTGCGCACTCAGACCGCGTTGCGCAGCGTGTGGACGAGATCTTGGGAGGCGAGAGTCTGAGTGCTGACGAGGCCTATGTGATCCATGCGGCTTGTTGGCTTCATGATATAGGGATGCAGGACTACGGCCTCCTTGAGGACAGGGATCATTCTAGAAGGGCAACGGCGCCACTCAACCCGTCGGAGAGACGTCTGATCAGGGAGATGCATGCCGCCCGCGGCCAGGACATACTCGTTGAGCCTACGCTGAGATGTGTCCGGCTGAGGGGTAGGGATGGTGCCGTGCGCGTCGAAGTCATGGATGGGTACTGGCGCCATGTGGGGGTGGTCGTCGGGGCGCACTCGACGAATGGATTCGCGGCTCTCGGAGATATCGTGGATCAGGGTCCAGGTGAAGCTCGGGATTTCCGGTACAAGCTACTCGGAGCCCTGCTCCTTATCGCTGACGAGTGCGACTTGTCCTACGCTCGGGCGCACGGCGTGGAACAGTACGGCATTGAGAGGATCGACAGTGAAAGCCTTCTTCACATGCTGAAGCATCGATACGTTCAGAGAAGCACAATCTGCAGGTCAAGTAGTGACGTCAACGGGAGGCAGCTGGAAATAGTCTACAATTGGCCGGACAGCCAGGACGTCGAGGCGGTGGCGTGTAGACTCTGGATAAGAGGAAAGCTCCTGCGCCAGATGAGAGCTGCGGATCCGGTGATGCGGAAGCACTTGGGAGTGCACTGGGACGCCGATCGCCCAGTTCATGAATCGTCTGCGTCGCCTATACCTGTCGAACGGATACCAGATCGCATAACGCCGCTCCTGTTGTCAGAGAGGGCGCGATCTCAGTTGGCAGACGTGCAGCGCGAGCTGCAGGAGCTTTGGGACGCCCTACTGAGCGGCAGCCCCATCGTTCTCGTTGAGCCGAGTGGCCTAGGTGAGGATGGTGCCAGCGATGTTGCCTCCGTGCTTGCCGGCAGGCTAGTGAGCCGGGCGATCGCGGAACACGGACATGAGCCGCCGGTTGTCACGCTGGATGGTGCCCATCCCGAGTACGGGCAAGCAGGTACGGACCCGATGGAGTTGGTCCGATTGGTGTCGGGTCATGGCGTGGCTGAGGCAAGCGGGGATGGAGAAGCGGACGAAGCTGCTTCCGAATGGTATCGACGGCAGAGGTGGCTGCAGGCTCTTCGTCACGGCGTCGAAGGGGGCGAGAGGAAGATCGTCGTACTCAGGCAAGCTGACAGGCTTCCTCAAGCCACCATAGCGCTCGTACGAGAAGGGCTGTTTGACATCGCGGCGGGCTCAGGAGGTCGCTTGGCGCTCATCGCCACTGTTCACGACCCTACCGTCGTGCTGGGTACGCCGCCACATCCGTTGGCTCGTCGCTGCGACCTCCCACGGATCGGGCGAGATGACTTGGTGGAGTTTCTTGAGGCATGGACTCTGCAGAGCGCGAGCTCGCTGCACGCGTGGATCAACGACAAGCTGCGGGATCGCGATGTCCTGACGCAGCGAGAGGCGCTCGAAACGGCCGTGAGTCTGGCCGCCTCGCGATTCGAGGTTCCAGCTTGACAAGCACAGATGTCCTCGTGGACGAACTCCGATCTAGGGCTCCGCGGTTTTTGCGAGTGCTGGAGATCGCCGCTGTGGCGGGGACATTCGACCGAGGCACCTTGGAGCATTTGACTGCGCTTGAGGCACCTGACCTCAAGGGTCAGGACGTGTTTGGTGCCGTGAGCGGTTCTCCGGCCGTGCGACACGTCGAGGATCATCGGTGGACAGTAGTGGAAGGGATTCGGCAGGCGCTGGTCGAGCGGGTCAAGTCGAGCGGGAACGGTCAATTCGCGAGAATCCACACTGCGGTCGCCAAACACCTGGGAGGCGGTGCTCTTCCGGCGGCAGCGGGTCTGGCTGAGCGTCTAGATCACCTTCGTTGGTTGTACCATCACGTCAACGCTGGAGCTGACGGTGTTGAGGTGGCGACCTCTGAGTTCGAGCGTTCATATGACGAGGGGTGGGTGGGGGACTCAAGCGCAATCGTTCACATCGTTCGCGAGGCGCAACCTGAGGCAGAACGTCGAGATCCGGAGTTTGCTGCGGCGGTTGGGTTGGATGCCTACCGGGAGAAACGACTTCCTGAGGCACGCGGGGCGTTTCGCCAGCTATGGCGCATGAGGAATCGGCCTCGGACTCGGCTGATTGCCATAGCTCTTCACTTGCATGGCCTTCTCTCGCAGGATCGAAAACCACTCGACGAAAGCATCGCCATCGGGGACGAGATCCCGGACCGGCTCCACGTTGCGCAGGTGCTGCACACCAGAGGCCAGCTGCGAGGGAGGTGGGATGACAGGGACGGGGCGCTGGGGGATCTCGACAGGAGCGTTGGCATACTGAGGGAAGTTGGGGACAGGTTCGGCGAGGCCCAGGTGCTGCATACGAGAGGCCAGCTGCGAGGTGAGTGGGATGACGAGGACGGGGCGCTGGGGGACCTCGACACGAGCGTCGCCATGGGGGAAGACATCGGGAACCGGTTCCATGTTGCGCAGGTGCTGCACACCAGGGGCCAGCTGCGAGGCGAGTGGGATGACAAGGACGGGGCGCTGCGGGACCTAGACAGGAGCCTCGCCATGGAGAGAGAGATAGGGGACAAACACGGCGAAGCTCAGGTGCTGCACACGAGAGGCCAGCTACGAGGCAGGTGGGATGACAAGGACGGGGCGCTGCGGGACCTAGACAGGAGCCTCGCCATGGAGAGAGAGATAGGGGATAAACACGGCGAGGCTAAGGTGTTGAATACGAGGGCGTCTCTTCGGATAGTTGAGCTTGAGTCCGACAAACGGCGAGGCATTACGGTCTCGACGGACGTGACTGAGAAGGCTCTGGAGGACATAGTCGCATCGCTCGTGCGACTGCGACGTCCCAGGAATTTGTCGACTGGGTTCCAGTTGCTCCATAGGGTATTCTTGCTGAGGGAGCAGCCTGCCCTCGCTGCGGCTTCGCTTGAGCGACAGCAGGTGGAGAGCCGTAAGCCCGGCGGTGGTGGAGCCCGGTGGGTACAAAGGGCGGAGCGCCGGCTGCGCGAACTCACGCAGTCGCTGTCCGCAGAAGAACGCGAGCAAGGTCGTCAGCTCTTGGCAAAGCTCCTCCGAGACCATGGTTTCTAGGAGTGACGGGGCCCCACAATGTAGCCCACACCTCGCATCCGCGGCCTGGCCGGCAGCCGCCCGCCATTCGGCAGGCTCAGGACAGGCTAGGGTGAACGGCCGTTGGCGGGCGTCAATGGGGCGGAATGACTGCCTCCACGCACGGAATTCATATGGCAGGTTCGGCCCTCATCTTTCCACTGCAGAATGGAGGGCTGCCTCAGCGTGAATGACTGTCGTATCGAGCAGTGGTATGGCGGCATCCGTCTCCCTGACCAACAAAGGGATTTCGGTGCAGCCTAGGATGACCCCTTCTGCTCCGCGGGCTACCAGTCTGTCGATGATCGCCACGAGTCCCGCCCGCGACTCGTCGCGGATCTGGCCGGAAACCAGTTCGTTGTAGATGACAGCGTTAACGTACTGGCGGTCCTTGGCATCGGGCACGAGCACGGTGATGCCCTTCCGGGCCAGCGCCTCTTGGTAGAATGTCTTTTCCATCGTGAATTGGGTGCCAAGCAATCCCACTTTTTTCATTGCCCGCGCCAGGATGGCCTCGCCGACCGCGTCCAGCAGGCTAAGGATGGGTACTTGGACGCTGGCCTGGACCTGGTCAATGACCAGGTGCATGGTGTTGGTGGCGATGACGATGAAATCAGCGCCGGCTGCCTCGAGTCTCTGAGCGGCCTCGCTCAACCCCTGTGCCACTAGGTCCCACCGATCCTCCTGAGGCCAATCCACATACGGCTGAAAGCTAACGCTGTAAATGATGACTTCCGGGTAGCCATGGTTGCCAAAGCGCTCAGTGTAGGTGCGGGTGATGTGCTCGTAGTACGCCACCGTTGATTCCGGACTCATGCCGCCCAGGATGCCGATCTTCTTGTGCATAGCTTGCTGCTCCCTCGGGGGATTGTGCCTCCAAGCGGGGCGGGTGTCAACGGCGGTGTACTCGTTCACCACATATGAGACAGCGCGTGCGCAGGGGCCGCGGTTGCGGGCCTGCCTGCCGGTAGGCAGGGCGGACAGGCAGGATGTGCGGGGGTTGGCGGTCGAGGCTGGGGCCTCGCCCTACGGGAGGGGCGAGCTGCCGCGATTGTGCGCCTGGGCTAGGCGGATGTCAACGGGCGGTGGGGGTCGCCGTTGGCCTATTGCTGTTCGAGGCGTTCAGCCTCAAGTTTGCGAACCCGCTCGGCCTGCTCAGCCTGCAGTCGTTCCCCTTCCTCGCGGGAAAAGGTCTCGTGGCATGCCTCGCAGGCGTATGACGTTGCCCTTTCCGGCTTGCCCATATCGTCCGCGCTGTCCCATTGGGGAAGGAGGACGGCGTGGGGGCACTCCGGCGCGGGTGCTTCCGCCTCCTCGACTGGCTGCACCTGCTTGCGGCCCAGTAGACGGTCGAGAAATCCCATGACGCCCCCTTTCGGCTAGGCGATTGGACAAGGGCATTGTGCGCCTGAGCCGGGGGGGCTGTCAATGGGGCAGGCGGACAGCGAGGCGTCGCGCTGGTGGGGCGGCAGGCGCTCGGACCTACGGGACGGTGAAGGGCGCCTCTGCCTCCACCTCGGCCCCGCTCCGGGCGATCAGCCCTCCTTGTAGTAGTAGTCGGACGGCGGGCAGTCGAATGGGCACGGCTCGGGCGTCGGAACCTCGTCCTCCTCGTCCTCGCACTCCGGGTCGTCGTCGACGTCGGTCACATCGATTTCCAGCAGGGCGCCTTTCTCGGTCGTCGTCACCACGAACACGGCCTCGCCGTCAAACGACTCGGGCAGATCGCTAGACCATGAACCGCCGGGCGCACCGGGTTCGCCCGTCCGCCACGACGAACGAAGCTCCCCCTTCTCATCGTATTCGACGCAGGCGTACTTGCCCGGATCGACGATGAGGTGCAGCCGCTCCACGCCAAACCGCTGCGGCTCCGCCCAAATCACGGTGCGCCCGCTGATTGGGACCTCATCGGCCCGCGCTTCGTACGGGACCGTCCCGCCGCCGCTGTCGGGGATATTCTCATCCGTCAGCCCCTCTGCGAACGTCTGCACCATGCGCTCGATACCGTCGTACGCGGCGAGAGCGTCCTCCTGCGCTGCCCGGCCGCCACTCGAGGACAGGCTCGAGATGAGGTCGAGGTTGCCGTCCAGCTCAAACCCGATCAGGTCTTCCGTGTGCTCGAAGAACAGCCAGTTCTCTTGATTCCGGTCCAGCAGCGTGGTTTGCAGTTCCACGGCGGCGAGCTCCTCCGGCAGCGGCCGCTCCCCCAGCATTGCGACCCACTCGATGTTCGCCGCCGGGTACACCACGGTGCTGAGCCAGACCGCGAGGCTGTCGTACCACCACCTGATGGCCGCGTGTCCCGCGCTCACCTGCGCCGGGAACGTCTTCGGAATCATGCAGTGCGCCATCTCGTAGGCGATCCACTGCTTGAAGTGGTCCTCCTGGAGCCCCTGCATCGGCCTGTTGAGGAGGACGGAGCACACCTCGAGTTCACTGTCCGTGAACGAGGCCGGCGTGTCGAACGGTGTGAGCATGAAGAAGACCTTGGGCATCTCGCCCATCGCCTCATACTTCTTGGCAGAGTCCTTCACGGCTTGCATAGCCCAGAGGATGCGATTGTCAGTCCAGCCATGCGTCGGCTTCTCAGGGACAATCCCCTTGTACTTCCCCTCGCCGAACGCCTCGTCCAGCTCCGGGAACTCCGCGTCAGAAGCGCACACGTCCGTCCCGAACCAGAAGGTCTTGCAGTCGTCCGCACCCTGCGCCATGCCGTGTGAGATCGCCTGAAACCCCCGCGCTGCCATCGGGGGGCCTTCCCCTGCCGACGCCTCCATCTGCTCGCGGGAGGGAACCAGTACTTCCAGCAGGCGCTCGATCTCCGCCCTCGCCTCGGCGTCGGGTCCGTCCTCCAGGTACTCCCGCGCCAATCGGATCACGCCCGTCCCCGAGTAGTCGATCAGCTCCGGCTGCCGCAGTACCTGCGCCGCCTCGACCTCTCCCGCGAACAGACCGAGCGTTGCCACGAGGCCCTCGCCGCGCGTCCACTCCCCCGCCTCCTCCTTCGCCAGCAGGTTGTCGACGAAGCTCGCGTTGGAGCGGTCCACCTCCTCCCGTTCGAAGGTCACCGGCTCAGGCTCTGGCTGCTCCACCCCAGGGAATCGAGGCAGCGCGCCCAGAGCAAGGCTCTTGGCGATATCGAGCTGCTCGGCGCTATCGACATCGGGGCGTCCCAGTGTGATCCGGAAGTGCAGTGCCCCGAGAGACGTGCTCTGACGTACGCTCAGGATCCCAGAAGTGCCGCCGCCCTCCGCGCCGGTGCCGCCAAACCAGCGAGCGTCGTCGCCGACGGCGCTCACCGGCTCGCCGGGGACGCCCAGCAGCTCGGCGCCTGGCTCCAAGTCCCCCGGCGCCCCCGGCTCCATCCGCACGAAGAACCGCTCGTCGGTGACGAGTTCCTCGGTGCAGACCTCGCCCTGCCCGTGGACCCACGTGCCTTCCTCACCCAGAGCCTCCTCGATCTCGGCGTCGGTGGGGAGCAGGGGGGGACAGTCCAGTGGGGGCACGTCGGAGAGTTCGGTCCCAGGGGTCGTGGCCGCCGGCTCCTCCGTCTCGACTACCGTGGGCCACTCGCCTTTCGAGGGCCACTCGCCGCCTCCGCATGCCGAAAGGAGAACCAGCCCGGCGGCCGCCCCGATGGCCCAAGCCACGACTGGTTTCACGGGAGTCGCTCGACGGCTTTGGCGGCCAGCTCCTTGGCGATCTCCAGTTGGGTTGCGCTGTCCACTTCGTCGAGATTCAGCGCGACCTGGAAGTAGACATCGCCCTGGTGTACGGCCAGGAAGAACGGGGCGACCAGGCCGAACCAAGCGGCCTCGTCACCGATACCCGACACGGGCTCCCGCCCGCTGGCGGCGTATTCGCCGTAGATCCCTTCTTCGTAGATCTGCTGAGTCCCTTGCTCGATCTGAACGGCATCTGCCGGCCCAATCGCGTGCCGGCAGGCGACGTCACCACGCTCCTCTGTCTCGATGACAGACTCGCCCACCGCCTCCTCTACTTCCTCCGGCGTCACGAGGTCACACCAGTTGATCTCCGCCGCGGGGGACGCGGCGGCTTGCGGCGTAACCCCCTCAGGCGTAGGCGTCGCCTCGCCGTCCGCTTCCGCCGTCTCGCCCACTGTGGGCGTCTCGCCGCCCGTGGTCGTCTCGTCGCCATCGCCGTTCCCGCACGCGGTGAGCAGCATGGCCGCCACGAGCATCGCCAGCAGAGCAAGGACGAGGGTGTATCGGGGCTTGTTCACGAGCGTTCCATCCTGTCCCGGCGCATCGCGCGCCGTTACTCGCGTTGGGTGCACCGATTATAAGTGGCTAACTCTACTTGGGCAAGCGGGGGATATGCGCCTGCTAGATCTTGAGCCCCTTATAGGTCGGGGGCCGCTCCCGTTTGGTGGGGTCTACTGGGTGCGGCGGGCGCGCGTAAGCGACGAATCCGCACTGCAGACACTGAGCATCGCCGTCGAAGTCTTCGATCAGGGTGCCGCTACACTTAGGGCAGACGTTCGGGCGTGCGTCTATCGTGGCTGAGCCTGCCATCTCTGTCATGCCTCCTAGAGCCCGAATGGACCGAGCGCTACACCGGCCTGCGTGAGTATCCGAGGCCGAGGCCCTCCGGCCCGGGTGAGGCCCATTCAACCTGTTCCGACAGGCAGCGGGAGCAAAGCTCCGGCCCCCACGACATCTGCGTCCTGCATTCGCTGCAGGATTGCGGCTGTAGCCTGCCATCGAGCATCTCGTCTCCCCGCTGGTGCGGCTCTTGAAGCTCTTTCTCATCCATGGTCATCTCCCGACCTCCTAGCATCGGGTCTGTCTCTAGTACGTGGATCATGGGGAGGGCGGATTGGTGCGGCGGTCGAAGGCTGGATGCGTTCGCCGGAGCACCGCCTGCTGGCGAACTGCGGCTCTTCCCGAGGGTTATACTGAGTATGCAATGCCAAGTCTCAGATCCGTGTTCTCGAACATGGGTGCCCCCATGCCCCTGGGCCGGAAGCTCGGGCGGATCGTCGTCAACAACTGGACCAAGATTCGAACCCTGAGCAACTGCTGCGGCCACCCGGGCGAGCCCGGCTGCTGAGAGGTCGATGACGGCTCCGGGACGGAGCCAAAGCAAGAAGAGGAACCCTCGGGCTAGACGCCCGTGGTAGCGGGGGGCTCGCCCTTCGACAGGCAGGACGAGCAGGGGCAGTCGGTGTAACCGTAGCGCCTGGGATCACATGACTGCGGTCGGCGATGCGTCCGCCAGGGGAGCGGATGCAAAGAGGACAGAGAAAGGCTTGCACCACACGATGACGCTCTTGAACCGGGAGACGTCAGTGCCGGGTGGTATCTCGTAGTTGAACGAGCCATCGGTCGCCTTCAGCCTTCCCAGCTCGAGGGCGTTTTCGCCGTAGCCGTGCGGGTCCGGCGACAGGTAGACGAAGAGGTCTGGGCCGTTGCGCACGGAGAAGTTTTCGAAGCGCAAGGTGTAACGGCCCGGTGCCGTCTCGATCAGCAGAGCCTGCCCGCGGCCGAAATGAAAGTCGTCAGCGCCCATGAACTCCCCTGTTGCGATGGCAATGGGTGTGAACTCTGAAGCCGCGTTGTCCGGGGCTGCCTCTTCGGGGGCGTCATCAACCTGGCTCTCGGCGCTCATGCCTTCAGGGTCCGTCTCGACGCTGGGCGATGGCGTCTCGGGGGTGAGGGCAGGCTGCTCCATGACTTCAGGGTCCGTCCCGACGCCGGGCGATGCGGCGTCGGGGGTGATGTTGGGTTGCACTCTGACTTCGGCGGCCATCGCAAGCGGGCTTTCCTCCTCCAGGAAAGAACGCTCCCAAAGGGGCGACAAGAAGTAGTTCCCGGCCGGGATCGCCACAGCGAGCACTGCGGCCGCGACCAGTCCTGAGGCCAACTTGTGCCGCAGGATCACCATGTGCCAGCCCCGCCGGTAGCCGAAGCCGATCACCGCAGCGAGGAAGATCAGGGCTCCGATCGTAAGGGGCCACCGATACGGATAGAGATCCGCAACGAATCGTTCTACGTCACCAAAGACTGACACCGATATCCTCCACTTAAGGTCAGTAGCGGCAATCCTGATAGGAAGCGTTAGGAAGACTCTAATGACCATACGGTGGGCGGCCTGATCCAGGATGTACGGTCTAGGGTCAAATCAGCCGAAAAGCAAAAGGGAAAGCCGAGGCGGTGCGCGGTCGGCGCTCAGAATGATGTGTGCGCGGCTGGCAGTGCCTACTCGGGTGCCCTGGCTCGGGCGAAGTAGCCGAGGGCGAGCCTAACCTTATCCTCGACAGGGGCGTCCGCGGGCAGCTCGCTCTTGGCCACCGCCTCCGTCGCCTCCGCCTGCGTGTAGCCCAGGCCCACGAGGGCGGCCACCACCTCCGACGCCTCGCCGGGCAGGGCGGCAGGGGCCTCGGGGGCCAGCTTGCCGCGCACCTCTAGGACGATGCGGCTGGCGAGCTTGGGGCCGACGCCGGGGGCGCGGGCGAGGGCAGCGGCGTTGCCGGAGGCGATGGCGTAGGACAGCTCGTCGACGGCCATGACGGAAAGCAGGGCCAGTCCCGCTTTGGGGCCGACGCCGTTGACGGCGGTAATGGTCTGGAACAGACGCCGCTCCTCTGCGGAGGCGAAGCCGTAGAGCGTCATATCGTCCTCGCGCACGGCGAGATGAGTGTGGAGGCTCATCTCGGCGCCGACCTTGGCGCGGGCGACGGTGCCCGCGGGGCCGTAGACCAGGTAGCCCACGCCGCCTACGTCCACGATGAGCCAGTCTGGGCCGCGCTCGGCCACGACACCCTTGAGGCGGGCGATGGGGCTCACGGCGACACCCCGGCCAGCCTGCCCTGGCGCTTGAGGCAGTGGCAGAGAGCCACGGCGAGGGCGTCGGCGGCGTCGGCTGGCTGGGGCGGTTCGTCCAGACGCAGGAGCGCCTGCACCATCTGCTGCACCTGCTCCTTGCTCCCCTGGCCGTAGCTGGTGACGAACTGCTTGACCTCCAGGGGCTTGTAAAGGGAGACCGGCAGCTCAGCCTGGGCCGCCGCCAGCAGGGCCATCGCCCGCGCCTCGCCGATGGCCACCGCCGCGCGCACGTGCCCGGCGTAGAAGTCCTCGATAGCCACCTCGTGCGGGCGAGAGCGGCGGATGACGTCGAGGAGGCCGCGGTGGATCGCCATGAGGCGCTCGCCGCGCGACAGTCGCTCCTGCGTGCGAATGGCCCCGAAGCCCAGCGAGGTGTGGTCGCGGCCCTCCAGCCGAACGACGCCGTAGCCGGTGACGGCGATGCCGGGGTCTATGCCGAGGACTACGAGGGCGTCTGAGTCGCTCACGCGCCCATCGCTGCGCTACCGGGCGGCGGCGTACTCCATAAGGACGGAATCGGGGAAATCGGCGTTGGAGAACACCTTCTGGACGTCATCCAGGTCCTCGAGGGTGTCCAGAAGCCTGAGGACCTGGCCGGCCGACTTGTCGTCCAGGGTGACGACGTTCTTGGGCAGCATGGAGAGCTCAGCTGTGGCCACGGCGAGACCGGCCTCCTCCAGCGCCCGCCGTACCTTGACCAGCTCCGTGGGCGCCGTATACACCTCCACGCGGTCGTCCTCCGTGCGGACGTCCTCGGCGCCGGCATCGATGGCGGCGAGGGCAATCTCCTCTGGGTCGCCGTCGCCGACCTCGAGGGCGATGTAGCCGACGCTATCAAACTGCCAGGCCACGCTTCCCGCCTCGCTCATGCTGCCACCGCCGCGGGTGAGAGTGGTGCGGACGCCGGACACGGTGCGGTTGCGATTATCGGTGACGACCTGGACGATAATGGCGACGCCGCCGGGGCCGTAGCCTTCGAAGGTGGCCTCGACGAGGGCTGCGGCATCGCCGCCGCCTGCGCCTCGCTCGACGGCGCGCTTGATGGTGTCGGCGGGCATGTTGTTCTCGCGCGCCTTGTCGATGGCGAGGCGCAGGCGCGCGTTCATGTTGGCGTCGCCGCCTCCCTCGCGGGCGGCCACGGTGATCTCGCGCGAGAGCTTGGTGAAGAGCTGGCCTCGCTTGGCGTCGGAGGCGCCCTTCTGACGCTTGATCGTGGACCAGTGCGAATGTCCGCCCATACGCTCCGTCGTATTTTAGCACAACCCGGCGCAGAGGCGGGACGGCCAAGGTGATTCGGGTACCTCACGTGGGAAGGGGCCGCGCAGGGGGCAGAGCAACAGACGTCAGCTCGCAATATCTACCGACTATTTGAGAAAATTTTCCCAATCCCCCTTGACATCTGTCAGTACACAGCGATAGATTATGCATGGGCTAATTGTAAAGCAAGTGCTATCCTAAGGCGAGCTGCCAGAGAGGAGAATCGCGATGGCGTGTCGCCCAACTGTTAGGGCGATACTCCCCCCGATCGCTGGCGTCCTCTCCGTAACGATTCCCCTTCCCCGCATGGCTCTTCCTCACACCCCTCTCACGCGCCGCGCACTCAAGGAGAGGGCGTGCGCGCGTGACGATCCAGACCGGGAGGCAATGGAGTGATACCCCTGAGCCAACTCAAGCCCAAGGAGAGGGGCACCATCGTCAAGATTGGCGGCGATGGGCCTATCCGTCGCCGCATCCTTGACATGGGCGTGGTGCCCGGTACGGAGGTCGAGGTGGTCAAGGTGGCTCCCTTGGGTGATCCGGTGGACCTCCTGATCAGAGGCTACCACCTCTCCCTGCGCAAGGAAGAGGCGAGGGAGATCCTGGTTGACAAGGAGGGAACGCCTTGATGCCCCTTGCCATGGCGGGCGCCGGAGAGGAAGTGCGCCTGGTAGGTGTTCGCGGAGGATGGAGGGTGAGGCGCAGACTGGCCGACATGGGGCTCACGCCCGGAGAAGTGCTGAGGATAGTCCAGGGAGACTCTTCAGGGCCACTCCTGGTGGCGGTGCGCGATTCTCGCCTCGCTCTTGGGCGTGGCATGGCACACAAGATCATGGTAGAGCCCATCTAGACGGGAGATAGAAGGCGTGGCCGAAGAATACACCATCGCGCTCGCTGGCAATCCCAACTGCGGCAAAAGCACCATCTTCAACAGCCTGACGGGTGGACGTCAGCACGTGGGCAACTGGCCCGGTAAGACAGTAGACAAGAAAGAGGGCGTCTGGCGCCACGATGGGCAGGAGATCAGGGTGGTGGATCTGCCCGGGACCTATAGCCTCAGCGCCTACTCCATGGAGGAGGTCATCGCCCGAGACTACATAGTCGACGAGCGGCCGGATGTGGTGGTGGACGTGGTGGACGCTGCCAACCTGGAGCGCAACCTGTATCTGGCGGTGCAGGTACTGGAGCTCGGCGCGCGTCTAGTGATCGCTCTGAACATGTGCGACATGGCCGCCGCCCGCGGCTACAAGATAGACATCGCCAAGCTGTCCGAGGGCCTGGGTGGGGTCCCTGTGGTGCCTACCGTTGGCAATCGAGGTCAGGGCATAGAGGAGTTGAAGGAGAAGATCGTTCAGGCTGTGAGATCGCGGTCGAGAAGACAGGCAGCTGCGGCCTGAGAATCGCGGCGATGCGCCCGTCCCCTGGAAGCGGAGCAACCGCGTGACAACCCACGACATGACCTACCCCCGCAAGGGGCAGCCTCTTGTGGACTACGGCCGCGAGGTGGAGACGGAGATCGCCAAGCTGTACGATCTGATCGAGGGGGAGACGATCCGGGTCGATCAGTACCCGCCGCGCTGGCTAGCCATCAAGCTCCTGGAGGAAGACGCGGACATCCGTGAGAGGGTGGCCGCCTGCCACGGCGGCGCCAAGCTCCTGCAAGCGGCCGAGGAGAGCGTCGATCACCTTCGCAGCATCTACGGCGAGGATGCGGACACGGTGATCGCCGATCGCAGGTACGGCTTCATCACCGGCTTGGTCAAGGAGGTGTTGAAGCGACCGGCGGTAACTCGTCGCATCCTGTCGGACAGAATAGATGCCATCGTCACTCACCGGCTTCTGGGCATCCCCATATTCGTGGCGATGATGTGGCTACTGTTCAAGGTGACAACAGACATCGCCGCGCCCTACATGGACTGGCTGGATGACGTGATCGCCGGGCCGATTACGCACTGGACGGATAGCTTCCTCGACTTCGTGAATTCACCCGACTGGCTGGCGTCGCTGGCCCTCGATGGAATAGTCGCCGGCGTTGGTGGGGTCCTGGTGTTTATTCCGCTGCTGCTGTTCCTGTACTTCTTCATCGCGCTGCTGGAGGACACCGGATACCTGGCGCGGGCGGCCTTCGTCATGGACCGACTGATGCATCGCCTGGGGTTGCACGGCAAGTCGTTCATCCCCATGCTGATCGGCTTCGGCTGCAACGTGCCGGCTATCTACGCCACGCGGACGCTGGAGAGCCGGAGAGACCGCCTCCTGACGGCGCTCCTGTGCCCGTTCATGTCCTGCAGCGCCCGTCTGCCGGTCTACGTGCTGTTCGCCGCCGCCCTTTTCGCGAGCAACCAGGACATCGTTCTCATCTCGATGTACCTCCTGGGGATCGGCATCGCCATCGTGACGGGCATCGTGTTCAGGTTCACCCTCTTTCGGGGCAAGCCGGCGGCGCCCTTTGTCATGGAGCTGCCGCCGTACCGGTTGCCCACCCTCAGAGGGCTCGGCACACACATGTGGGAGCGAAGCAGCGCCTTCATCCGCAAGGCGGGCGTCTACATTTTGGCCGCCGCAGTCGTCATCTGGTTCTTGCTCAACCTGCCCTGGGGCGTGGATAACCAGCGGGACAGCTACTTCGGCAACGCCAGCGCTGCTATCGCGCCCGTTCTCAAGCCGATAGGCTTCGGCGAATGGGAGGCCACGGGGTCTCTGATCACCGGCTTCGTCGCCAAAGAGGTCGTGGTGAGCACCATGAGCGAGATCTACGTCGGGGGCGCGGAGGAAGAGGAGGAGTTTCCCTCCTTCGGCCAGGAGGTAGGAGACATCTTCGAGGGCGGCGGTAGAGCGGTGCGCGATTCGGCCAAGAACGTACCGGCGCTGGTGCCCGGCGCCTTCGAGACGGCGCCAGAGGAGGAGACGGAGCTGCAGGCGACCCTGAAGCCCGTCTTCAGCGAGCGAGCTGCCATTGCCTTCCTCGTCTTCGTGCTACTGTACGTGCCCTGCGTGGCAGCCCTGGCGGCGTTTCGTCAGGAGTTCGGTTGGAGGTGGACGGGATTTGCCGCCGTTTACTACACGGCTTTGGCCTGGGTGGCCGCCTTTATCACCTACCAGGGGGCCGGGCTGCTGGGCCTTGGCTAACGTGGAAGCCGTGTGAGAGATGCTGTCGCAGATCATCAAGGAGCTGGAAGGCGCCGGTGGGGTTATCGACTTGAGCGAGCTGAGCCGGCGCCTGGGGGTGCAGCGCAGCGCCCTGGACGGCATGATCGAGACGCTGGTGCGGAAGGGGCGCTTGCGAGAGGTAGAGATGGGAGAGATGCCTCCGGCGTGCGCCGGTTGTGGGGACCAGGCCGGTTGCACCGTGGTGGCGACGGGCAAGGCCTACGAAGTGGTGAGGCCCGAATAGGTAAACCCGTCGGGGTCGGCGATAGCCGGCCGTAGTATTCCGTGGTCTATCGCAGCCCCTCCGGCGGCTCGACGCCCGGCGGAACCGCCAGTTCGTTGTCGATCAGGCGGGTGGAGCCGACCCGCACGGCCAGCAGCACCAGCGCCGGCCGGTCGATCACTTCCAGGTCCTCCAGCGTCTCGTGGTCGACGATGGCTACGTAGTCGATCTGGGCCTGCGGTTCCTGGCGGATGTGCTCCTCCAGGGAGTGCCGGAGCGTGTGCGCGTGGCGGACACCCCGGTGCCGGACCACTACGCCTGCCAGTTCCAGCGCCTGCGGTACGACAAGTGCGGCCTGCCGCTCCTCGGGCGAGAGGTAGGCGTTGCGGCTGCTCATGGCCAGACCATCCGGCTCGCGCACTGTGGGCACGGCCACGATCTCCACCGGCAGTCGCTGCTCCCGGACCATCTGTCGCACCACGCGAAGCTGCTGGGCGTCCTTCTCCCCGAAGTAGGCCCTGTCCGGCTCGACGATGCGGAACAGCCGCGCCACCACCGTAGTCACGCCGCGGAAGAACTGCGGCCGGGAGGCGCCCTCGAGTCGCGATGTGAGCGGCCCTCGTACCTCCACCCACTCGTCGAAGCCCGGCGGGTACATCTCCTCCGCCGTCGGCGCGAAGACGATATCGACGCGCTCCGCCTTCAGGAGACGGAGGTCCCGGTCCAGATCGCGGGGGTATTCGTCCAGGTCCTCGCGTGGGCCGAACTGGGTGGGGTTCACGAAGACGCTGGTCACGAGGTGATCGTTGTCGGCGCGGGCCCGGCGCACCAGCGACAGGTGGCCCTCGTGCAGCGCCCCCATCGTGGGCACGAGGCCGACGCTGCCGTCCAGGGCGGCTCGCGCCTTCTCCATCTCAGAGACCGTCTCGATGACTCTCATCACGGTGTGCGGCCCGACCCGCCTAAGCATATCGCCCCGATGCACTCGGGGCGATATACAGCATAGGGAGGGGTGCGTTGACTATCCGAGCTGCGTGAGCTCGGAGAGCACTGACTCATCTATGAAGAAGCTCTCCTTCTCCGTGGGGAAGGCGCCGTCCCGCACTTCCGCGACGTACTGCCCCACCGCTTCCTGGATGGCCTCCCCCAGTCGAGCGTAGCGCTTGGCGTGCTTGGGTACGAAGTCTTGGAACAGGCCGAGCATGTCGTGGAACACCTGCACCTGGCCGTCGCAGTGGGGCCCGGCGCCGATGCCGATGGTGGGGATGCTTACCTTCTCCGTGACCACCTGGGCGAGCTGTGCGGGTATCGTCTCCAGGACGACGGCGTAGGCCCCCGCCTCCTCCAGCGCGGCGGCGTCGTTGATCAGCTTGACGGCGGCGGCTGGGGTCTTGCCCTGCACCTTGTAGCCGCCGAACTGGTTAACCGACTGCGGGGTCAGGCCCAGGTGGCCCATGACAGGAATCCCCGACGACACGAGCAGGCGGACTGTTTCGGCCACTCGCTGGCCGCCCTCCAGCTTCACGGACTGGGCGCCGCCCTCCTTGAGCAGCCGCCCGGCGTTGAGCAGGGCGTCCTGGGGGCCAGCCTGGAAGCTCATGAACGGCATGTCGGCAACGATGTGCGCCTTCCCCGTGCCCCGCACTACCGCCTTCACGTGGTGCAGGATGTCCTCCATCGTCACCGGGATGGTGGAGTCGTAGCCCAGGACAACCATCCCCAGGCTGTCGCCGACGAGGATGATGGGGACGCCAGCCTCCTCCACCAGCCGGGCGCTGGGGTAGTCGTATGCGGTCAGCATGGCGATGGGCTCGCCGCGCCTCTTCATCGCCTTCAGGTCCGTTATGGATACGCGTCGCTCCATCATGTCTACCTCCCTCTACGGACTCGGTTGACACCGACCGCATTGGCCTCGGTAATTGCTTTCTCCAGTTCGTTGCTGCTCATTAGCCGAACCCCAATATTGCGCATCTCTTGTGTGCCGCGGCCATAGAGACCAGACACGGCGTCTTCAACCAAGACGATGCGATAATCGCGCTCGCTGGCCTCGTAAATTGAAGTGCGAGGACAGTTGGGGAAATTGCAGCCCGCGAAGGCCAGAGACGAGACACCCAGGCCTTGAAGATGTGCCTCCAGTGCCGTCTCGAAGAAAGCTCCCCAGCGCGGCTTGTAGATCGCCACTTCCCCCGGCGCGATCTGCTGTATGCCTCCGGACAGAAGCAGCTCGGCGTCGAGCCGAATGTGGGGTTCGGGCAGTAGCTCCTCGGCCAGCTCGCTGCCGGGGGAACCTGGACGCAGGATGGCGGCGCCGCTCTCCACCATGCTTCGACGGCACAGATCGACGTTGCTCCCGTCCTCCTTGTACAGCCGGATCATGTGGACGATGGGCATCTGAGCTCCGCGGAAGGCTTGAAGCAGCATCCGCACGCGGGGAAGGATACCGCTAGTCCCGGGGATCTCCAGCGTCCCTCCATCCAGGGTGTCTCGCTGGATGTCGACGGTGATCAGGGCCATCGACGCGAAGTCCGGAGCGGTGTATGGCAACTGCTGCTCCATCTCCTATACGTCCGAGACTCGGCCCACGCTCAGGGCGCGGTCTCGACCGCCTCCTGCGCCACGCCGACGGTGTGGTGGATGCGGTTCTCGGCATCCATGTAGACCAGCCTTGGCTGGTGGCTGCGGGCCGCCTCGTCCTCCGTGTCTTGGTAGCTGAGGATGATGACGGTGTCGCCGACGTGAACCAGACGGGCGGCGGCGCCGTTGATCGCCAGCTCGCCCACGCCGCGGGCACCTTCTATGGCGTAGGTGGTCAGCCGGGCGCCGTTGTTGATGTTCACCACGTCCACCTGCTCGTAGGGCAGGATGTCCGCCGCCTCCATGAGCACCGGGTCGATGGTGATGGAGCCCTCGTAGTTGACGTTGGCGTCAGTCACCGTGGCCCGGTGTATCTTGCTTTTGAGCATCGTCCGCACTGGTCCTCACACCTCCCTTTTCGCCGGGGCACAAAAAAGCCCTCCGGCGCGCTGCCGAAAGGGCACTGAGCGTCCACCTATGTGCCGTCTTGGTGCGCCTACGGCGGATCCAAGCGGGTGCTGGCCTATCGTCAGGCCTGCTCCCTGGCAGGCAGGCTTGCCGCCCCTCCGGGTCGGTTGCCAGCATCAGTATAGCAGCAGTGTCAAGGGGGGCTCAAGGGAGGCTCAAGGGCGGCGCTATTCAGTGTTGTCGGCCCCACCGGTGCGGGCGAGCGGGTGGCTGCTCCGAGGGAGCGGGAATAGTGAAGCTCCCCACCCCAAGGTTGTCCGTCCCGCCCAGCCCGCCCCTGAACTCCGTTCAGGCTCGACCCCGCCCCGCCCAAGGGTGGCCTTGAGACCACCCAAGAAGTGGATCACGCGGAAGTGGCTAGGCCCTACTGCGGAGGGCGAGTCCACTCGCGCGCTGAGGGCACGCTCGCCAGGCCTGTGGCCTCGGTTATCGCGCGCAGTATGGCGCGCTCCACGGCCCGCGCCGCCAGCGCCCCCAGCCGCATCACTTCAGCCGGAGGCTCCTTGGCGCCCGTGGCCAGCGCGAATATCGTATCGCCGTCCACCGGCGTATGGGCGGGGCGGACCGCCCGCGTCAGGCCAGCCTGGGCCATGACCGCCAGCCGGTAGCAGTCCGACTTGGACAGAGCGGCGTCCGTGGCCACCACGCCGATGGTGCTGTTGGGGTCCCCGGTGAAGGGCGACGGCCCTGGCCGCGAGCGCAAGACGGCAAGGGTGTCAGCGAAGCCGCCGTCCTCTGCGCGCGGCCCCGCCACGACGCGGCCGTTGTCCGGGTCCACCACCTCGCCGAAGCTGTTCACGGCCATCAGGGCGGCGACGCTCACGCCGTCCTCGCTGACCTCGCAGGCGCTGCCGATGCCCCCTTTGAGGGCGCGTTCCCCTCCAAGGGCCTTGGCCACGGTGGCGCCCGTGCCCGCCCCCACACTGCCCTCGCCAGGTGGCCCCGCGGAGGCGGCCTCGCAGGCGGCGTAGCCCGCCGCCGCGTCTGGACGCACGTCCGCGCGTCCCACCGAAAGGTCGAACAACACCGCTCCCACGACGATGGGCACGACGCCCGTCAACACCGGGAAACCCTTGCCGCGCTCCTCCAGCCAGCGCATCACGCCTGCGGCGGCATCGAGGCCGTAGGCGCTGCCCCCGGTGAGGAGAACGGCTTGGATGCGCTCGACGAGGCTTCCCGGTCGCAGCAGGTCTGTCTCCCGTGTGCCGGGGGCGCCGCCCCGCACGTCCGCCGACGCCACGGCTCCATTCGGGCAGAGCACGACCGTGCAACCGGTGGTTGCACTATCATCGGTCCAGTGACCGACGAGGACGCCCGAGACAGCGGTAATCGTGTCGTTGTCGTCAGAGATCATGGAACCATGCCGGCAGTTAACCTCGTATTCACGGTGATGGTAACACGGCAGGCCACCGACTCGTTATAATTAGGTGAGAGGACAGTTTGGGCCGTCCTTCTGACATGATACATCCGAAGCATCTGCGGCAGCGTTTCCTTCTTGGGTTGGGCGCCGCGTTGTTTGCGGTCGGCGCCGTCATCCTCAGCATCGGGCTCGTCGGCTACTTCGACCAGCGTGAGGGCGCCAAGAACGTTGTCCGCGAGAGGCCCAGCATCCAGGAAGTCCAGTACGTTCCCGCTGTGCCCTACCCCGTCCCACCCCTGGCCACCGAGCCGGAGCCGACACCGAAGCCGACGCCAGAGCCGGTGGCCGCTCCCCTGCGACTGGTGGTCGAAAGGTTCGGGGTGGACGCTCCCGTGGTCGAGATGGGGCTGGACGAACAGGGCATCCCGCAGGTGCCTCTCAATGGGCAGGATGTCGCCTGGTATACCTTCTCGTCCCCGCCCGGCGCTGGCAGCAACGCTGTGTTCGCTGGGCACATCAACTGGGGGGGAGCGACCGGCGTATTCGGCAATCTGGATCAGCTTGTGCCGGGGGACACGGTTCGCGTGATATCGGACGACGGGCATGAATACACGTACGAGGTGTTCGCCAGCTTCCCCGTGGACCCGTACGACGCAGAGTCGCTGAAGGTGATGGAACCCACGCCTACGGACACTGTCACTCTCATCACCTGCGGCGGTACTTGGGTACCGGACGCCAGCGAGCGCTTCGGGGGCAGCTACACCAACCGCACGATAGTGCAGGCGCGGCTGATGGAGCCTACCCTCGCCGCGCCCGCCACAAACGAAGGCTAGCCGGATACCAGGCCGGAGATGAAGAAGGCCCCGCGGCACCGCGGGGCCTTCAAACTTGCGCTAGGCGCAGCTCGCGGGCCCTAGCCCTCGCGCTCCCAGGCTACGGACATGCCCATACCGCTGCCCAGGCACAACGTGGTCAGGCCCCAGCGGGCGCCACGCCGCTCCATCTCGTAGCCGAGGGTGCCCACCAGGCGGCCGCCGGTGGCCCCCAGGGGGTGTCCGAGAGCGATAGCGCCGCCGTTGACGTTCAGTCTCTCGTCCCATTCGCTCGTGCCCAGCCCCCGCATCACCGCCACGCACTGGCAGGCGAATGCTTCGTTAAGCTCGATAAGGTCGAACTGGTCGAAGGACATGCCGGTGCGCTCGAGCAGCTTCTGAGTGGCGGGCAGCGGCCCGATGCCCATGACCTCAGGGTCGACGCCGATGGTGGCGGCGGCACGGTAAGTGAGCAGAGGCTTGTAGCCCAACTCCTGGGCCTTCTCCTTGGACATGAGCAGCACCAGGGTGGCGCCATCGGTGCGAGGGCAGGAGTTGCCCGCGGTCACGAAGCCGTCAGGCTTGTAGGCTCCCTTGAGAGTGGACAGCTTCTCCAGGCTGCTCTCGCGGCGCGGGTTCTGATCCTTGTCTATCGTCTCGGTGCGGCCATCGAGGTACTCGATGGTGATAGGGACGATCTCCTTGTCGAACTTGCCCGCATCCTGAGCGGCCACCGCCCTCTCCTGGCTCGCCTGGGCGAACTTGTCGGAGTCCTCGCGGGGGATGTTGTACACCTCGGACAGCTTCTCCGCCGTCTGGCCCATGTTCATGATCCAGGGCGCCTTGATGCTGAACCATTGGGGCAACAGCTTGGCCTGCTTGTCCGGGTACATCTGCCAGCTTTCCCGCTTCATGAACTCCATCATGACCTGCGGATTGTCCATGGATAGCGCGTCGCCGCCGGGTGGAATGGGCCCGATGCGATCCATGGTCTCCTCGCCGCCGGCCAGGACGACATCCGACATGCCGGTCATGATGGCGTGGGCACCCATCACTATCGCTTGAAGCGCAGAAGCGCACTGCTTGTTTATGTCGGTGGCGGAGATGGTATCGGGGAAGCCCGCCTCGAACAGGTAAGTGCGGGCGCGGACCAGCGGGCCCACCAAGCCCACCGAGCCCATGCTGATCTCGTCTACCAGGTTAGGGTCCAGCTTGTTGCGCTCGACGATGGCCTTGAGCAGGGGCACCACCAGGTCCACGTGGGTGATATCCTTCAAGATCCCTCTTGCGCCGGCCCGGCCGAAGGGCGTGCGCACGGCATCGACGACAACGGCTTCTTGCATCTGCGGCCTCCTTACGTTAACGCTAACGGCAGCCAGCCGCAGTTTATCACAGGGCGTTGTGCTGAGGCCACAGACCTGTTACCGTGCCGCGCGCACGCTGACAACGGCAAGTGTGTCTTCACCCTTCGTCAACCTTTGTCTCCGTTTCGTTAACCGCTACGTTCACCTGGAGATGCGAAAATTGATTCAGGTGATGGCTTTCGGAGGGAAAGGGCAGGCAGATGGCAAACACAGGTACGACTGAACTGGCTGGTGTCCGGCAGCAAGCTGCCACCGGTGTCGCAGAGCAGACGCGCTGGGAGTCCGAGGAGATCCACCCTGCCGCTGCGGCGGTTCTGCGATCGAAGCGGTGGGAGCAGCGGGAGGAACCCTTCCAGGGGTTCGGGTCACCCGAGGGCAAGTTCTAGGGTAACCAGCACACTACCCGCTTGGTCCTCAGCTCTGACATTTCGGGCAGTAGTGCGTGCTGCGGCCGCCTACCTTGACGCGCTTGATTGCCGTGTCGCAGACGTAGCAGGGCTCCCCCGTCCGGCGAAACACCTTGACGCGTAGCTGGTGCGTTCCCTGCTCGCCCTCCGCGTCCACGTAGTCGCGGAAGCTGGAGCCGCGGTCGCCCAGCGCCTCCACCAGCACCCGGCGGATCGCCCCATGCAGCCGTTCCGCCGCCACGCGCGAGACCCTTCTCGCGGCCTTCCTCGGGCGGATGCCTGCCTCGAATAGCGCCTCGTCGGCGTAGATGTTGCCGATGCCGGCGACGGCCTCCTGGTCCATGAGCACCGCCTTCACCGGCGCCGACCGCCTCGCCAGCAGCTCCCGCAGATCCTGCGGCCCGAACGCCTCGCCCAGCGGCTCCGGCCCCAGCTTGCCGACGACCTCCGACTCGTCCTCCACCAGCCACATCGTGCCCAGCTTGCGCATGTCCACGTAGCAAAGCTCGCTGCCGTCGTCCAGGCGGAAGCGGGCGCGGAGGAAACGGTCGTCGCGGCAGCCCTGCGGCGAGTGGACGAGGCCGCCGGTCATGCGCAGGTGGACGATCCAGGTGAAGCCGCGGTCGAGCCGCAGGAGGAGGTACTTCCCCCGCCGGGCCAGTTCCTCGATGGCCCGTCCGGCCAGGAGATGGCAGAACGAGTCCGCTGTTTCGCCCTGCACCAGCCGGGGCGCGTCCGGCGAGACCCATGCCTCCGCCACCCGCCGCCCGATAATGCGGTGCGCGAGGTCGCGGCGGATGGTCTCTACCTCGGGGAGCTCAGGCATCTACGTCTTCCGCGCGACGAAGATCAGCTCTCCCGGGTACTTCGACCCGTAGGGGGACTTGTCGAAGTCCGCGTAGACGTCCTCCACCTGGAATCCCGATCGCGCGAGGAGGTGCTCCGCCTCGAAGCGGAACAGGTGCCTGAACGGGAAGGCATGCACAAGGCGCTCCTGGCGGCCGTCGGGATGCGTGACGTAGTAGATCAGCTCGTTCTGCTGGACCTGGTTGAAGGGATCGCGCGAGACCGTACGGTGGCGGCGGATCACCCTGCGACCGTCGGGCATGGAGAACGGCTCCTCTTCCTCTTGCTCGGAGAGATACTTGTCGTCGACGAGGCGCCCCAGATCCGGATTGAAGAGGTCAAGGATGAGCCTTCCGCCTTCGGCGAGATGGCGGTGGATGCAGGCAAGGCAGGATAGCTGATCCTCGACGGTCAGGAGGTGCTGGAACGGGCGGAACGGGGTCGTTATGAGACTGAACGTCCTGCCGAGGTCGAATTGGCGCATGTCTCCGCCAACCAGTTGCACTCGCGATTGTACTTCCGCGGGCTCGTGCGAGAGCTTGTCTCTGCAGGCCGCCAACATCCGCTGCGAGCTGTCCAGGCCGACGATCTCCATACCCGCCTGCGCCGTAGGGATGAGGACGCGACCCGTCCCGCAGCCGATCTCCAACACAGTGCCGCCCAACTGCCGGGCCGCGTCCACATAGAACGCCACGTCCTGCCGGTCCCTATAGGGCCCGACGTGGTCGTAGAGCTCGGCGACGAATTCGAGGTCGTCGTAGCCGCCGGAGGTATGCGTGGGCTCACCGCTCATGTGTGTACGATTGTACGCCGCACGATGTCGGGCGTCAGGTCACGGCGAGGGTCTCTGGTTCCGGGAGATGAGGAACCGCTCTACTACTGGGCTCTCATCCCCTCAGGGATCTCAAGGTTCTCGATTCGCGTCTCAATTACGGCGGCGAAGTAGGGGTCGCTGGTGAGCGATAGAGCCGTGCGATAGTCGGCGATGGCCTGCTGGGAATCCCTCAGGCCTTCGTATGCGTTTCCTCGGTAGAAGTAGGCCAAAGCGAACCCTGCGTCCAGTTCAATCGCCTTGTCGTATTCCTCGATCGCTTCCCTCCACCGCCCCTGCTCTAAGAGTTCAAGTCCCCTGTCATGGTGTTGCTGCGCCTCTGAGAGCCCGTCGCCGCAGGCGGTGCCCAGGAGCATTATGAGAAGAACCGCTATCGTTGCTGGCAGCTTCATGAGGGCCCCCTTTCTTTCCGCTCATCCTTCGACGGGCTCCCACCAGAGGCGGGTAGGCAGGACGAGCGGACGGCTACCCCAGCTCCCCTACATCCCCCTCCCCAGTGTACTCCATCTCTCCCCAGTTCTTGCCGACCTTGGTGTCGATCTTCAGGGGGACGGTCATTTCCACGGGCGTGGGCATTATGTCGAGCGCTAGAGATCGCACATCTTCCAGCTCGTCGGCGGGGCACTCGAACATGAGCTCGTCGTGGACCTGGAGGGTCATGAGGCTGCGCATCTGGCGGCGCTCCATCTCGGCGGCGATGCGGTTCATGGCGATCTTGATGATGTCGGCGGCGGTGCCCTGCACCGGCATGTTGATCGCCGCCCGCTCCGCCGCCTGGCGGACGTTATGGTTGCCGGAGGTGATCTCCGGCAGGTAGCGCCGCCGCCCGAACAGCGTCTCCGCGTAGCCCAGCTTGCGCGTCCGCTCCACCGTATCCTCTACGTAGCGCTTGATGCCCGGATACTTGTCGAAGTAGGTGCGGATGAACTCCGCTGCCTCCTCGCGCGGAATCCTCTCGCGGGCCGAGAGGCCGTACTCGCTGAGGCCGTACAGCACCCCGAAGTTGAACACCTTGGCGCGGCGCCTCATCAGCGGCGTGACTTCTCCCAGCGGCACGCCGAACACCTGCGAGGCCGTCGCTGCGTGGATGTCCTCGTCG